>NZ_JAACYI010000010.1 GCF_009996735.1 Cellulomonas sp. APG4
CGGTGCACGGTCCCGTCGTGCGCAGGCACGTCACCGTCGCGCAGCACGAGCCGCGGCACGGCGGCCCTCGCGAGGCGCTCGTACACGCCCGGGGCGAGGTCGTGGAGCAGCACACCCACGCGGTGCGCGCGACCGACGAGCACCTGCCGCCGCGGCCGCCGCAGGCTCCGCTCGACCGCGCGGGCGACGCGCCCCGGGCCCACCATGAGCGGGAGCGGCCGCAGGGGCCGGCCCGTGTAGTTGGCCGCGTGCCGGTAGATCGGGGTGTCGACCGCGGCCGGCAGGACGGTGACGACGTCGACCCCCGAGCCGTGCAGCTCCTGACGCAGCGCCTCGGCGAACCCGACGAGCCCCCACTTGGCGGCGACGTAGGGCGACACGAGCGGTGACGCGAGCCGGCCGTACATCGACGCGACGAGCACGAGCGTGCCGCGGCGTGCCCGCAGGGCGGGCAGCACCGCGCGCGCACACGTGAGCTGGCCGAGCAGCGTCGTCTCGATCACCTGGCGCACCACGTCGGGCGGCGTCTGCTCGAATCGGCCGTAGCTCCACACGGCGGCCGCCCCGACGAACACGTCGATCCCGCCGAACCGCGCCACGGCCGCGTCGACGAGTCGCGCGACGGACGCGGCGTCCGTGACGTCGGTCGGCACCACGAGCACGTGCGCGCCGCGGTCGGCGCACACCCGCTCGACGTCGCGCAGACCGCTCTCCCCGCGCGCTGCGAGCACGAGCCTCGCCCCGGGGCGCGCGAGCCGCACGGCGGTCGCCCGCCCGATCCCGCTCGAGGCGCCCGTCACCACCACGGCCCCGGCCTCACGACGTCCCATCGCACGGACGCTAACCCGGCCCCGGGCAGGGCGCGCGTCGGGCTAGCCTGGGCCAGATCCGGTCCGACGTGCAGGGGGTTCCGTGACCGTGCTCCACCACCCGCGTCCGCGCACCGGACGTCACCTCGCGGCCGCCACCGTCGTCCTGGCGCTGGGAGTCGCGACGCTCACGGCGTGCTCGGCACCCGATCCCGCGCCCGACGACGCCGCGCGGGCGCTCGCCGCGGGCCTCTCCTCGGGCGACCTGAGCGACGTGCCGCTCGACGACCCGGGCCGCGCGACCGCCGAGCTCACGGCGGCCGTCGAACCGCTCGGCCTGCGCCCCGCGGTCGAGGTCACCGAGGTCGTCCAGGACGACGACGCGACGCCGCGTACCGCGACCGCGACCCTCGCGCACACGTGGGACCTCGACGACAGCCCCGTCGACTGGACGTACACGACGACGGCGCGGCTCACGCTCGTCGAAACGGACGACGAGCCGAGCTGGCAGGTCGCGTGGTCCCCCGCCGTCGTCGCACCCGACCTGAGCGAGGGCGAGGTCCTGACGTCGACCCGCACCCGGGCCGAGCGGGCCCCGGTGCTGGGCGCGGGCGACGTCGCGATCGTCGAGCCCCGACCGGTGCAGCGGCTGGGCGTCGACAAGACGTGGGTCGACGCCGACGGCGCGACCAGGGCCGCCCGCGCGCTCGCCGAGCAGCTCGGGCTCGACGCCGACGCCTACGCCGAGCGCGTCGCCGCGGCGGGCGAGAAGGCCTTCGTCGAGGCCATGGTCGTGCGCGTCGGCGACCCGGGGTACGACGTCGCCGAGGCGCTCGAGATCGAGGGCGTGCGCGCGGTCGACGACGAGCTCCCCCTCGCCCCGAGCCGCACGTTCGCGCGCGCCGTGCTCGGCACCGCGGGCCCGGCCACGGCGGAGATCGTCGAGGCCTCGCAGGGTGAGGTCGTCGCGGGCGACCTCGCCGGGCTGTCCGGCCTCCAGCGGCAGTACGACGACCAGCTGCGCGGCACGCCCGGGCTCACGATCACGGCCGCGCAGCCCGACGGGAGCGGCACCCGGCTGCTCTTCGAGCGCGAGCCGGAGGCCGGCGAGCCGCTGCGGACCACGCTCGACCCGGCCGTGCAGACCGCAGCCGAGGCGGTGCTCGCGGACGTCACGCCGGCGGCGGCGATCGTGGTCGTCGACACCACCACCGGGGCGGTGCGGGCCGTGGCTGACGGCCCGGGCAGCGAAGGCCTCGCGACGGCGACCGTGGGCACGTTCGCGCCTGGCTCGGTGTTCAAGGTCGTGAGCTCGCTCGCGCTGCTGCGCGCGGGCCTCACACCGGACTCCCCTGTCGAGTGCCCCACCTCGATCGAGGTGGACGGCCGCACGTTCGAGAACTTCCCGGGGTACCCGGACGCCGCGACGGGCGCGATCGACCTGCGGACGGCCGTCGCGCACTCGTGCAACACGGCCTTCATCGGAGCGCGCGGCGACGCACCACCCGAGGCCCTCGCCGACGCGGCGGCCTCGCTCGGGATCGGGGCCGGTGAGGTGGGCGCGACGCTCGGCTACCCCGTGTTCCTCGGGTCGGTGCCCACCGACTCGACGGGCACCGACCACGCGGCCTCGATGATCGGCCAGGGCCGCGTGCAGGCGTCGCCGCTCGCGATGGCCACCGTCGCCGCATCGGTGGCTGCGGGTACCACGGTGACCCCGTGGCTCGTCGGCGCCGAGCCGCCCGAGCCCGTGGCACCGGCCGCGGTGCTCACGCCCGACGAGGCGACGCAGCTGCGCGAGCTCATGCGCGCGGTCGTGACCGACGGCGGCGCGACGTTCCTCGCCGACGACGGCGACGTGCTCGCCAAGACGGGCACCGCCCAGACCGGCGCGGGCGACGACGCCCACAACCACGCGTGGATGATCGCCGCCCGGGGCGACCTCGCGTTCGCCGTCTTCGTCGAGGACGGCGACTACGGCTCGACCACGGCCGGCCCGCTCCTGGAGCAGCTGCTCGCCGGGGTCGCCTGAGCCGGGGGGCGGAGCCCTCAGGCCCTCCCGCGCAGCCGGTCGATCTCGCGCCGTTCGCGCTTGGTCGGCCGCCCTGCCCCGCGGTCCCGCTGGGCGACCACGGCCGGCCGCTCGGCCGGCGGGGGCGGGGGCGGGGTGAGGTCCTCGAACGCCTCGGCCGCGAGCGCGGCCGACACACGCTTGACCAGCACGCCGCGCACCACCACCACGCGCTCGGGACCGACGCCCCGCACGCGAACCTCGTCGCCCACGCCCACGGGTGTCGCGGGCTTGGCACGCTCGCCGTTGACCCTGACATGGCCTGCGCGGCACGCCACGGCCGCCGCCGAACGGGTCTTGAACAGCCGGACGGCCCAGGTCCAGGCGTCCACACGCGCCCGCCCGGACCTGTCCATCACCGCTCCCGGTGCGCCAGGTAGTACGTGATCAGCGCGCGGGTCGACGGGTCCTGCGCCTCGAGCGCAGCGGTGTCACCCGCGACCGCGGGCGCGACCTCGGTCGCGAGGACCTTGCCGAGCTCGACGCCCCACTGGTCGAACGAGTCGATGCCCCACACCACGCCCTGGACGAAGGTGATGTGCTCGTACAGCGCGATGAGCTGCCCGAGCACGGCCGGGGTCAGGGCGGGCGCGAGGATCGACGTCGTCGGGCGGTTCCCGCTGAACACGCGTGCGGGCACGATGTGCTCGGGCGTCCCCTCGGCGCGCACCTCGTCGGCCGTCTTGCCGAACGCGAGCGCCTTGGACTGGGCGAAGAAGTTGGCGAGGAAGAGCTCGTGCACGTCGGTCTCGCCGTCGCGCAGCGGGTGCGCCGGGGTCGCGAACGCGAGGAGGTCCGCCGGGACGAGGCGCGTGCCCTGGTGGATGAGCTGGTAGAACGCGTGCTGGCCGTTGGTGCCGGGCTCGCCCCAGAACACCTCGCCGGTCTGCGTGGTCACCGCGGAGCCGTCCCAGCGCACGGACTTGCCGTTGGACTCCATGGTGAGCTGCTGCAGGTAGGCCGGGAACCGGTGCAGGTGCTGGGCGTAGGGCAGGACGGCGTGCGTGTGGGCGTCGAGGAAGTTGACGTACCAGACGTTGAGCAGGCCCATGAGCACGGGCACGTTGCGCTCGAGCGGCGCCGTGCGCAGGTGCTCGTCGACCGCGTGGAAGCCCGCGAGAAGCTCGCGGAACGCGTCGGGGCCGATCGCGACGGCGAGCGAGGTGCCGATCGCCGAGTCGAGCGAGTAGCGGCCGCCCACCCAGTCCCAGAAGCCGAACGCGTTCGCCGGGTCGATGCCGAACGCCGCGACCTTGTCGAGCGCCGTCGAGACCGCGACGAAGTGCCGCGCCACCGCCTGCCCGCGTGCGGCCTCGTCGCCCGCGTCGATCGCCCCACCGGCGTCGAGTCCCTCCCAGAGCCAGGTGCGCGCGAGCCGTGCGTTGGTGAGCGTCTCGAGCGTGCCAAAGGTCTTCGACGCGACGACGAAGAGCGTGGTGCGCGGGTCGAGGTCCGCGAGGGTCTCGGCGACGTCGGTCGGGTCGATGTTGGACACGAAGCGCAGCGCGACGTCGCGGCTCGCGTACGGCTGCAGCGCCTCGTACGCCATGACCGGGCCGAGGTCGGAGCCCCCGATCCCGATGTTCACCACGGTGCGGATGCGCTCGCCGGTGATGCCCGTCCACTCACCCGACCGCACCTTGTCGGCGAACGCGAAGACCTTGTCGAGCTCGGTCTGGACGTCGGCGTCGACGTCCTGCCCGTCGACCACGAGCCGCGGCTGCGCACCCGGTGGCCGCCGGAGCGCGGTGTGCAGCACCGCACGGTCCTCCGTGACGTTGATCCGGTCGCCGCGGAGCATGGCCTCGATGCGACCGCGCAGCCCGACCTCCTCGGCCAGGCGGGTCAGCAGCTCGAGCGTCTCGTCGGTGACGAGGTTCTTCGACAGGTCGACGTGCAGGTCGCCCACCGTGCGGGTGAGGCGCTCCGCGCGCGCCGGGTCGGCCGCGAACCAGCCGCGGAGGTCGGGCTCGAGGGCCTCGCGGTGGCGTCCGAGCGCGGCCCACGCGCTCGTCGTCGTCGGGTCGATGGGCGCCTCGATGGCTGCGTCGCTCACGCGTCTCCTCCTGCGGATGGGTGCTCGGCACCACCGTAGTGACCTCCGGCACCTGCCGGTGCGGGACGTCCGGGCAGCCGCTCGAGCTCGGCGTTGACCACACCACCTGCCAGGATCACGATGCTGGACAGCCAGAGCCACAGCACGCCGGCGAGCACGGCCCCGACCGCCTGGGCCGCGGCCCGCACGGCGGCGGTCGCCTGGGCGACGTCGGGGCCCGACGACCCGACCACGTCGAGGTAGGTCGCGAAGGCCCACGCGACGAGCACGAGCCCGACCGTGCCGAGCAGCGCGCCGGGCAGGCAGCGCCGCCACGTGTGGTCGAGGGCCGGGCCGTAGCGGTAGAGCAGCGTGAGGAACGCGGTGCTCACCCCGCCCACCAGCGCCCAGCGCCCCACCGACCACGCGGCGAGATAGGCCTCACCGGTGCCCCATCGCTCGGCGAGCGCGGCACCCCCGCCCAGCAGGGGGCCGACCACGACCATCGCGAGCACCACGACGAGGGTGACGACGGCCCCCAGCGCGAACCCGAGACCGAGCACCACCTGGAGCACGAGGGAGCGCCGCTCGGGGACCGAGTAGGCGTCGTCGAGGGCGCGGATCGCCGCGCGGAACATGCGGCTCGCGAGCCAGAGCGCGACGAGCACGGAGCCGACGGCGACGCCCGTGCGCTCCTGCTCGAGCAGGCCCCGCACGAGCGGCGCGAGGACGTCGCGGGTCACCTCGGGGTCGAACACCCGGCCGAGGCCCTGGACCAGGCCGTCCTCGACCCGCTGCACCCGCTCGGCACCCACGAAGCGCTCGAGGAACCCCAGCGCGGCGCCCGTGGCCGTGAGCAGCGGGAGCAGCGAGATGAGCGCGTAGTAGGTCATCTCGGCCGCGAGACCCGTGACCCGCACCTCGACCACCCGGCGTGCGCTGCGCACGGCGAGCAGCCCCGCGTCGACCGTGCCCAGGAGCAGTCGACCGGTGGCGGCCTCCTCGAGCCGGTCGAGGCGCTCCGCTCCCCGGACGCCGCCCCGCACCCCTCGCACCACCCGACGACCGTAGCCCGGGTGGGCGGGCCGGGCGGACCGGGCGGGGCGCAGGCGCACCCACCGTCCGTGCGCGTGGCACGATGCCGTCGTGACGAGCGACCACCCGGCGACACCTGCCGTCGAGCGACCGAGCGAGGTCGTCGTGCGCGCGATGACGTCGCACGACTGGCCGGCCGTGGCCGCCGTCTTCGCCGAGGGCCTCGAGGACCGCTCGGCGACGTTCGAGACCACCGTCCCCACGTGGGAGACGTGGGATGCGGGCCACAGCGACGAGCACCGGTGGGTCGCGACGGTCGACGGCGCCCTGCTGGGCTGGGTCGCGTGCTCGCCCGTGAGCAGCAGGTGCGTGTACGCGGGCGTGCTCGAGCACAGCGTGTACGTGGCCCGCGCCGCACGCGGGCGCGGCGTCGGCTCGGCCCTGCTGCGACACCTCATCACCTCGACCGAGGACGCGGGGGTCTGGACGCTGCAGGCCGGCGTCTTCCCCGAGAACGTCGCGAGCCTCGCGCTGCACGCGCGGCACGGCTTCCGCGTGGTCGGCACGCGTGCACGCGTGGGCCGGCTCGACGGCGTGTGGCGCGACGTCACGCTCATCGAGCGGCGCAGCGACTCCGTCGGAATCACGTAGCCGCACACGCGCCGCCGCGCTTACCGTCCCCGCATGGGTGACCAGCCGCAGGACTCCGTCGTCGTCGACCCCCAGGGGCGCCCCGAGCCACCGCTCGCCGCGGACGAGGCCGGGACGCTGCTCGGCTTCCTCGAGTTCCAGCGCGCGACGCTCGCGTGGAAGGTGGACGGCCTCGACGCCGCCGGGCTCGCGGCCACCACGGCCGCGTCGACGATGACGCTCGGCGGCATGCTCAAGCACCTCGCGTACGTCGAGGACCACTGGTTCGTGCGTCGGCTGCGCGGCGCCCCGTCCGCGCCGCCGTGGGACACCGTGGACTGGGCCGCGGACGAGGACTGGGACTGGCACTCGGCCGCGCAGGACCCGCCGGTCGAGCTGCACCGGCTGTGGCGCGACGCGGTGGAACGGTCGCGCACCGCGACCGCCGAGGCCCTCGCCGGGGGCGGGCTCGACCAGCCCGCGCGTGGCACGACCTCCGACGGACGCGTGCCGAGCCTGCGCTGGATCCTGTGCCACATGGTCGAGGAGTACGCGCGGCACAACGGGCACGCGGACCTGCTGCGCGAGGCGGTCGACGGGCAGACCGGGGAGTAGCCCGAGCAGCCCGGCGCGCGCCGGCCGCGCGACCCTCCTAGCGTGCTCACCATGGCCACGCACCCCTCGCCGTCGGGCACGGGCCACGTGCGTGTGGGCATCTCGGGCTGGCGGTACGCACCGTGGCGCGGCACGTTCTACCCGCGCGGCCTCCCCCAGCGCGCCGAGCTCGCCTACGCGACCGAGCAGCTCAGCACGATCGAGGTCAACGGCTCGTTCTACGCCCTCCAGCGGCCCGAGAGCTACCGGCGCTGGGCCGCCGAGACGCCCGACGACGTGCTGTTCTCGGTCAAGGGCGGGCGCTACCTCACGCACATGCTGCGCCTGCGCGGGGTCGAGCAGGCGCTCGCCAACTTCTTCGCCTCGGGCGTGCTCGCGCTCGGGCCCAAGCTGGGTCCCGTGCTGTGGCAGCTGCCGCCCACGCTCGCGTACGACGCCGAGGTGCTCGCGCGGTTCGCCGAGCTGCTGCCGCGCTCGACCAGCGCCGCCGCCGAGATCGCCCGGGGGCACGACGCGCGGCTCGACGGCCGGGCGTGGACCGAGGCCGGCGCCGAGCGTCGCCTGCGGCACGTGCTCGAGGTGCGACACCCCAGCTTCGCGGCGCCCGAGGTGGTCACGCAGCTGCGGGCGCTGGACCTCGGCCTGGTGGTGGCCGACACCGCGGGGCGGTTCCCGCAGCTGTTCGACGTCACGACCGACCTCGTCTACGTGCGCCTGCACGGCGCCGAGGAGCTGTACGTGAGCGGGTACGACGACGACGCGCTCGAGGCCTGGGCCGGGCGCGTGCGGGCGTGGGCCGCCGACGGCCTCGACGTGCTCGTGTACTTCGACAACGACGCCAAGGTGCACGCACCGTTCGACGCCCGGCGGCTCGCCGCCCTCGTCGAGCCTCCCCGCTGACACGCGCCGCGCGACGCTGCCGTACACCAAGATCGGACAATCCACACATCGTGGACAAACCTGGGGACAGTCGCTCGCGTCACGGCTGGTCAGCCGTCAGTTGATCACGCGACCGTCCGTCGGACCCGCCTCACCGGCAAGCCCCGCGAGCCCCTCGAGGCGGACGAGCGCCTCCTCGAGCACCTCGGCGCGCTTGACGAAGGTCAGCCGCACGTGGCTGCGCAGCGCACGAGCCGTGGGCGAGCCGTCCGCGCAGAAGGCCGCGACCGGGACCGCGGCCACGCCCAGCTCCTCGGGCATCCGCCGGCACAGCGCGACGCCGTCGTGCAGGCCGAGCGGTGCCGCGTCGGTCACCACGAAGTACGTGCCGCGCGGGACGACGACTCCCAGCCCCAGCCGCTCGAGCCCCGCGCAGAGCAGGTCGCGGCGCCGCGCGAGCCCGTCCGCGAGCTCGGCGAGATGACGCGCGACACGCCCGTCCTCGTCCGCGAGCGCCTCGGCCACCGCGGGTTGGAAGGGCGCCCCCGAGGTGTAGGTGAGGTACTGCTGGACCGTGCGCACGGCCGCCACCAGGTCAGCCGGCCCCGTGAGCCAGCCGACCTTCCAGCCCGTGAACGACAGCGACTTGCCCGCCGACGAGATGCGCAGCGTGCGCTCGGCCATGCCGGGCAGGGTCGCGACCGGCACGTGCCGGACGCCGTCGAACGTCAGGTGCTCGTAGACCTCGTCGGTCACGACAAGCAGGTCGTGGGCCCTCGCGACGTCCGCCACGACCACGAGCTCGTCCTCGTCGAGGACCGCCCCGGTGGGGTTGTGCGGGCTGTTGAGCAGGATCATGCGGGTGCGCGACGTGACGGCCCGCTCGAGCGCCGGGCCGTCGAGACGGAACCCCTCGGGACCGGGGCGCAGGCCCACCGGCACCAGGCGCGCACCCGCCATCGCGACCGCACCCGCGTAGGAGTCGTAGTAGGGCTCGAGCACGACGACCTCGTCGTCCGGGCCCACCAGGGCGAGGATCGCCGCGGCGATCGCCTCGGTCGCGCCGGTCGTCACGAGCACCTCGTCCGCGGGGTCGACCTCGAGCCCGTAGTGGCGTCGGGCGTGAGCCGCGACGGCACGACGCAGCTCGGGTGCTCCCGAGCCTGGCGCGTACTGGTTGCGACCCTCGCGGATCGCTCGCTCGGCCGCGCGGGCGACGTGCGCGGGGCCGTCGACGTCGGGGAACCCCTGACCGAGGTTCAGCGCACCGGTGCGACCCGCGAGGTCGGACATCTCCGCGAAGACGGTGCGGCGCAGGCCGCCGTCCGCGTCGACGAGGCCGGCGCCCCGCGCCACGGCCCGCCAGCGCGGTTCAGGGGACGAGGAGGGCGTGGCCATCGGGCCAGGCTAGGTCGCGCGACCGGCTCAGTGCGCGGCTGCCACGGCGGGCTCGTCGACGCCCTGGTCGAGCCACGCCCCCGGGCGGTACGCCCGGACCCCGAACGTCAGCACCGCGAGCGCGGTGAGCAGGCTCGCGAGCATCACGCCCGTCATCGCGCGGGCGTCGCCGCCCACGAGGCCGACGAGCGGGCTCACCAGACCCGCGAGGCCCGCCTGGAGGAAGCCGATGACCGCGGCCGCCGTGCCGGCGCGCTCACCGTGCCTCGTGAGGGCCAGCGCCGAGGCGTTCGACATGACGAAGCCGAGCAGGGTGAACGCGAGCCACACCGCCGCGACGAAGGCGACGATCCCGCCCACCCGGCCGACGGCGACCACCACGAGCGCGGCCGTCGCGACCGCGGCCGCGGGCAGCCCGACGCGGAGCAGCCGCAACGGGCCGACGCGTCGCACGAGCGCCGCGTTCGTCTGGGAGCCGACGACGAGCGACGTGCCGCCGATCGCGAAGACGAGCGCGAACTGCTGGGGGCTGAGCCCGTAGCCCTGCTGGAGGACGAACGGGCTGCCGGCGACGTAGCTCATGATCACCGACATGCCGAGCCCCGGGATCACCGCGAGCGCGACGAACCGGCCGTCGCGCAGCAGGCCCACGTAGCCGCGCAGCGACGTGCCCAGCCCGTGGGTGCTGCGACGCCCGACAGGCAGCGTCTCGGGCAGGAACCGCGCCACGACCAGCCACATCACCACGGCGAAGAGCGCGAGGGCGACGAACACCGCGCGCCAGCCCCAGGCGTCCGCGATCACGCCGCCGACGGTGGGCGCGAGCAGCGGCGCGACCGCGATCACGAGCATGAGCCGCGACATCAGGCGCGCGGCCTCCGAGCCCGCGTAGCGGTCCCGGATGACCGCCATCGCCACGACGGTGGCCCCCGCGCTCGCGGCCCCCTGCGCGATCCGGAGCGCGACGAGCTGCTCGATGGTCGCCGCGACGACGCACAGCAGCGACAGCAGGGCGTGCAGACCCACGCCGATGAGCACGGGGCGACGACGGCCGACCCGGTCGGAGAAGGGACCCACCACGAGCTGGCCCAGCGCACCGCCGATGAGCATGCCCGTGATGGTCAGCTGCGCGCCGGCCTCGTCCGCGCGCAGGTCGCTCGCGACCTCGGGGAGCGAGGGCAGGTACATGTCCGTCGTCACGGCGGGCAGCAGGGTGAGCATCCCGATGAGCACGACGAAGCCCGCCGTGGGTGCCGCGTGGGCACGACCGTGGTGCGTGGGGGCGGGCGGTGGTGCGGAGGTCATGTGGTGCGCTCTCGGGCTTCGGGACGGTCGGTCGGACGGTGCGGCGGGCCTGTGACCTGCACCGAAGCATCGTAACGATTCGAGGCTCACGGGCATTCCCGGCGGGCGGGGCCGGCGGAGCCGCCGATGTCGGCGGCCAGGGGCATGCTGGTCCTGTGTGCGGACGCTACGCCTCGTTCCGGGAGGCCCAGGACCTGGCCGACCACTTCGCGGTCGAGGAGGTCGCCGGGGACGCCGCCCTGCTCCCGCCGTCGTGGAACGTCGCGCCGACGGACGCGGTGCGCCTCGTGGTCGAGCGCGTGCCGCGCGACGCTCCCCGCGGCGCGCCCGCGGCGCGGGCCCTGCGGCTCGCACGCTGGGGGCTCGTGCCCTCGTGGGCCAAGGACCCGCGCATCGGCGCGCGCATGATCAACGCACGCGCCGAGTCGCTCGCCGACAAGCCGGCGTTCCGGCGCGCCCTCACGGCGCGACGCTGCCTGGTGCCGGCCGAGGGCTACTTCGAGTGGCAGCCGGCCCCCGACGGCGGGGCCCGCGCGCCCAAGCAGCCGTTCTGGATCCACGACCCCGACGGCGGCCCGCTCGCGTTCGCGGGTCTCTACGAGTTCTGGCGGGACCCGACGAGGGCCGACGACGACCCGGACCGCTGGCTCGTGAGCACGACCGTCGTGACGGGCGCGGCACCGCCCGACCACCCCGAGCTGGCCGCGATCCACGACCGCCGTCCCGTCGTGCTCCCCGCCGATCGCTGGGACGCGTGGCTCGACCCGGCCCGCGACCAGGCCACGGACGCCGTCGGGCTGCTGCACGGGCCCGCGCCGCGACTCGTCGCGACGCCCGTGTCGACGGCGGTCAACCGCGTCGGCACCGACGGGCCCGAGCTCGTCGAGCCGATCAGCCTGCCCGAGGCCGCCCAGGCACCTCCGGGTCTCCCGCTCGAGGGCTGAGCGTCACTGTCCGCACGGGGCCCAGGCCGGGGAGCACGCGCTCGACCACCGGACCCGGTGAGACGTCGCCCGTGTCCGCGGTCGCCAGGCGCGTCGGAAGGAGCGCGGCGGTCGACGAGTCGACCAGCACGGTGCCGGGCTCGGCGACGTCCGTGAGCCGGGCCGCGAGGTTGACCGACGGACCGAAGACGTCGCCGAAGCGCGACAGCACGCGTCCCCACACGAGGCTGACGCGCACGGGCGTCGCGGCGTGCGTCCCGAACGTCGCGGCGAGCCCCAGGGCGACCGCGGATCCCCGGGCGACGTCGTCCGCGACGAACAGCACCGCGTCGCCGATGGTCTTCACCACCCGCCCGCCCGCGGCCGTCACCACGTCGCGCGCCCGCGCCTCGAAGCCCTGCACGAAGTCTGCGAGCTCGTGGGGCCCCAGGTCCGCGGTACGCCTCGTGAAACCGACCACGTCGGCGAAGCCGACCGCACGGGCGAGCGGGAGCTCGTCACCCCCGGACCCCGGGTCCCGAGCGTCGGCGAGCTCGTCGGCGAAGCGCCGCGCGATGGCCGCGAGCTGCCGCCGCCATGCGTGCACCAGCTGCCGCTCGAGCACCGGGCTGAGCTCCGCGAGCCGGTCGAGCACGGTCAGGCGCGCGCTCACGTCGTCGAGCCCGTACCGCTCCGCGACCTGCTCGACGAGCGCCTCGACCTGCCACAGCACCAGTCGGTCGGTCGTGTGGCCCACCGAGCGCACCAGCGAGACCGCGGTGCGCGCGGAGAGGTGGAACCGGTGGGCGGCCCCGAGCAGCTCGTGCAGCACGTCCGCGTCCGTCGCGGTGTACGCGGGCTCGTCGTCCCCGCGCGTCGGCAGGCCCAGGGCGTGCCAGTAGAGCCTGACCTCCTCGACGTCGCCCCCCGCGCGCTCCGCGAGCTCGACGAGGCTGAGCTCACGCGGGCCACCGAGCAGACGGTCCTCGAGGTCGGCGAGCGTCGAGGCGTGGCCGCCCTCGTCCGCCGTTCCCTCACCCACCCGGTCAGGCTAGTTCACGCCGTGCGGGTTCCCTCGAGGCGCAGGCGCACGTCGCCCGCGAGCACGGTCCGGGTGCGTCCCGACGCCTCGGTGACCACGAGCGCGCCGTCGGGTCCCAGGCCGGAGGCGACGCCGCGCAGCGTGCCCCCGCCCGGCAGCTCGACCTCGACGCGCGCCCCCAGGGTCGCGCTCGACGTGGCGCACGCTCGCGCGAGCCCGCTCGCCTCGGCGTCCCCCGACGCGGCGCGCCACCGGGTGTCCAGGTCGACCAGGTGCCCCGTGAGTCCCGCGAGCAGCACGGCCCTGTCCACCTCCACCCCGACCCCCCGCAAGGACGTCGCGCTCTCGACGGGGAGCTCGGCCGCCGCCTGGTGCACGTTGACGCCGATGCCGAGCACCACGGCAGGTCCGGCGGACGTGGGCACGAGGTCCGCGAGGACGCCCGCGACCTTGCGCCGCACCCCCCAGCCCGCGAGCTCGACGCGCCCGGGATGGTCGACGAGCACGTCGTTGGGCCACTTGACCGTCGCCCGCACGCCGACGTCGGCGAGCGCACGCACGACGGCGAGGCCGCCGAGCAGGGGGACCCACCCGAGGCACTCGACGGGCACGGCGGGCCGCAGCACCCACGACGCGGTCAGGGCGACGCCCGCCGGCGTCTGCCACGCGCGCCCGGCCCGGCCCCGCCCGGCGCTCTGGTGGTCGGTCACCAGCACCGACCGGTCGGGCCACTTCCCGGGCTCGCGGCCGAGCGCCGCGACCAGGTCGGCCGAGGTCGACGGCGTCGTCGCGACCACCTCGACCCGCCCGACGCCCGGCACGGCGCCGAGCTGCGCACGCACCCGCGCGGCGTCGAGGGGCCGTCGGTCGGCTGGATCCGTCACGCGCCCCACGGTAGCCGCGGGCCGCAGGCCCACGGGTCGGCGGGCGTTTGTGCAGATCCGCACATCCGCCGCACGCGACACGGTCGGAACCCGCATCCGGGATGTCGGGAGGCGACAACTACTCTCGGAGCCGTGACGACCGACACGACCGCCGCCAAGCTCGCCGACCTCGCCCGCCGCCGCAGCGAGGCGGTGGACGAGGCCGAGGCCGCCGCACGCACCAAGCAGCACGCACGCGGCAAGAAGACCGCGCGCGAGCGCATCGAGACGCTGCTCGACGAGGGCAGCTTCGTCGAGCTCGACGCCTTCGTCCGCCACCGCTCGACGGCGTTCGGGCTCGACAAGCGTCGCGTCCCGGGCGACGGGGTGGTCACGGGCCACGGCACCGTCGACGGCCGTCAGGTCGCGGTGTACAGCCAGGACTTCACGACCTTCGGCGGCTCCCTGGGCGAGGCCCACGGGCAGAAGATCACCAAAGTCATGGACCTCGCACTGCGCACGGGGGTGCCGCTCATCGGGATCCTCGACGGCGGTGGGGCACGCATCCAGGAGGGCGTGGCGGCGCTGACCCAGTTCGCCGAGATCTTCCGGCGCAACGTCGCGGCCTCGGGCGTGATCCCGCAGATCTCGCTCATCCTCGGCCCGAGCGCGGGCGGAGCCGTCTACTCCCCCGCCCTCACCGACTTCGTGGTGATGGCCGACGGCACCTCGAACATGTTCATCACGGGCCCCGACGTGATCCGGGCCGTGACCGGCGAGGACGTGGGCTTCGAGGAGCTGGGCGGCGGCCAGACCCACAACACCCGGTCAGGCGTCGCGCACTACCTGGGCGCCGACGAGGACGACGCGATCGACTACGTCAAGGCCCTGCTCGGGTACCTGCCGTCGAACAACCTGAGCGACCCGCCCGTGTGGGAGGACGACGTCGACGGCGCCGAGCTCGAGGTCACGGAGGTCGACCTCGAGCTCGACGCCCTCGTACCGGACTCCGACTCCCAGCCCTACGACATGCGCACGGTGGTCGAGCACGTCGTCGACCACGGCGAGCTGCTCGAGGTGCAGCCCCTCTACGCGCGGAACGTGCTCGTCGGGTTCGCCCACGTCGAGGGGCGACCGGTGGGCGTCGTCGCCAACCAGCCCCTGCAGATGGCCGGCACCCTCGACATCGCCGCGGCCGAGAAGGCGGCGCGGTTCGTGCGGACGTGCGACGCGTTCAACCTGCCGGTGCTGACGTTCGTCGACGTGCCGGGCTTCCTGCCGGGGACGGACCAGGAGTGGAACGGCATCATCCGGCGCGGCGCGAAGCTCATCTACGCCTACGCCGAGGCGACCGTCCCGCTCGTCACGATCATCACCCGCAAGGCCTACGGCGGTGCGTACATCGTCATGGGCTCCAAGCAGCTCGGGGCCGACGTCAACCTCGCGTGGCCCACCGCCCAGGTGGCCGTCATGGGCGCCGGCGGGGCCGTCAACATCCTCCAGCGCGGCGCGCTCGCGAAGGTGGCCGAGGCCGGCGGCGACGTCGAGGCCGAGCGCGCACGGCTCACCGACGAGTACACCGAGGCGCTGGTCAACCCCTACGAGGCGGCCGACCGCGGCTACGTCGACGCCGTGATCGCCCCGTCCGAGACGCGGCTCGAGGTGGTGCGCGCGCTGCGGGCGCTGCGCACCAAGCGCGCGGCGCTGCCCGCCAAGAAGCACGGGAACATCCCGCTGTGACCCCCGACGTACGGGTCGTGCGCGGAGAGCCCGACGAGGTCGAGCTCGCCGCCCTGGTGGCCGGACTCGCGGCACGCGGCTCCCACCCTCCGGGCGCGGACCGCTCGGACGAGCCGGGCCCGCGCGCCGGGCGACGCTGGCGCGGCGCGCTCCACCCCGCGGCCCGCGTGCCGGCCCCGGGCCCCGACGCGTGGCGCTGGAGCCTGCACCCGCGCGGCTGAGCCCTCGATCGGGTGGCGACGGCGACACCCCCTCCCGTTGTGTCCGTATTTGTCCTACCCTCCGGTCATGGTCCCCCTCGCACCACAGGCGTCCGGAACCCTCGACCCGACGGTGCTGCCCGCGCCCGAGCCGGGGACGGCGCCGTACCGCCCGCCCGCCGTCGCGCCCGGGCCCCTCGTCGACGACGTGTACGACCCCACGCGGGATCCCGACAACGGCTGGGTGCCGGGCCGGGCGCGCGTGGGCGACGTGACGGCCGACGAGGTGCGGCGCGCACGCTTCCGCACCGTCGGTGACGTGGGCTACGCCCAGGCCGACGTCGACGACTTCCTGGACCAGGTGGAGGCGACGCTGCGCCGCTGGGAGCAGCACGCCCCCGGCCTCGCGGGGGAGCGCCCTCCGGTGCTCGACGGCTGGCCGTTCGTGCGGGAGGCGCCCGCGCAGGCGCCGCACGGGCGCCAGGTCGCACCGAGCGGGCTCACGCTCATCTCCCGGGGCCTGGGCTACGACGTCCACGAGGTCGACGCGTTCCTCGAGCACGCGGCCGTCGCGCTCGAGCTCCTGGGCCAGGGCGTAGCCCCCGAGATGACCGCGCAGATGGTCGAGCGCGTCCTGTTCCGCATGACGCTCGACCACGGCTACGACCAGCGCGAGGTGGACCAGCTCCTGGACCAGGTCGCCGCCGTCCTGCGCGAGGGTCCCCGACGCTGACCGGCACCGTCCCGACGCCCCCTGCACCTGACGCGGGCGCATAGTCTGCCTGCCATGACCGACACGACCTCCGGCCCGACGACGGGCCGCAGCCGCACCCCCAGCGCGATCGACGAGATCGCCGAGCGCTACGTCCGGACCGTCGCGGACCTCGACCCGCTCTCGGCCACCGAGATGGGCCTGACGGGCTACGACCACCGGATGACCGACCTCTCCCCGGGAGGCTGGGCGGCTCGGGCCGCCGCAGCCCGCGCGGTGCTCGAGGAGCTCGCCGCGGCCGAGCCCGTGGACGAGGTCGACCACGTCACCCTCGCGGCCATGCGCGAGCGCATCGGGCTCGAGCTCGAGCTCCACGAGGCCGACGAGCTGCTGGGCATGCTCAACAACATCGCGTCCCCCGTGCAGTACCTGCGCGACGTGTTCGACCTGATGCCCACCTCGACGCCCGAGCACTGGGAGAACGTCGCGCTGCGCCTCACCGCGCTCCCGACGGCCGTGGCCGGCGTCGTGGAGTCGCTCCGGCTCGCGGCGTCGCGCGGGCGGGTCGCCGCGCAGCGCCAGGTGCTCGAGTGCGCCGCCCAGGCCGAGGAGCTCGCGGCGCCCGGCTCGTTCTTCGAGCGGCTCGTGACGGGACCCGAGGCCGAGGCCGCGCTCGACGGCTCGGCCGCGTGCGCCGCGATCCGCAAGCAGCTCGAGGAGGGCGCCGCCGCCGCACGCGGCGCGTACGCCGACCTCGCGACCTTCCTGCGCGAGGAGCTGCTCGCACAGGCTCCCGCGCAGGACGCCGTCGGGCGCGAGCGGTACGCGCGCTGGTCGAGGTACTTCCTCGGCGCTGCCGTGGACCTCGACGAGACCTACGCGTGGGGCCTGGCCGAGCTCGACCGCGTCATCGCCGAGCAGGAGGCCGTGGCGGCCCAGATCGCGGGGCCCGGCGCGAGCGTCGCCCAGGCGATCGCGGTGCTCGACGCCGACGAGACCCGCGTGCTGCGCGGCACCGAGGCGCTGCGCGCCTGGATGCAGGAGACGTCGGACGCCGCGATCGCCGCCCTCGACGGCACGCACTTCGAGATCGCCGAGCCGCTGCTCCGGCTCGAGTGCCGGATCGCGCCCACGCAGAACGGCGGCATCTACTACACCGGCCCCTCGGACGACTTCTCGCGTCCGGGACGCATGTGGTGGTCGGTCCCGCCGGGCGTCGAGACCTTCACGACGTGGCGCGAGAAGACGACCGTCTACCACGAGGGCGTCCCCGGCCATCACCTGCAGATCGCGCAGGCGGTGCACGAGCGCGCGACGCTCAACAGCTGGCGCCGCCTGGCGTGCTGGGTCAGTGGCCACGGCGAGGGCTGGGCGCTCTACGCCGAGCGTCTGATGGCCGACCTGGGCTTCCTCGACGACCCGGGCGACCGGCTCGGCATGCTCGACGGCCAGCGCATGCGGGCCGCGCGCGTCGTGCTCGACCTCGGCGTGCACCTCGGCCTGCCCTGTCCCGAGCGCTGGGGTGGCGGCACCTGGGACGCCGACAAGGCGTGGGAGTTCCTGCGGGCCAACGTCAACATGGACGAGGGCTTCCTGCGCTTCGAGCTGTCGCGGTACCTCGGCTGGCCGGGCCAGGCGCCGTCGTACAAGGTCGGCCAGCGGCTGTGGGAGCAGGCGCGTGACACGGCCCTGGCGGCCGCGCGTGCGCGCGGCGACCAGCCCGACCTCGCGCAGTTCCACGCCCGCGCCCTGCGGCTCGGTTCCGTGGGTCTCGACGTCCTGACCGACGCGCTCGCCTGAGACCTCGACGCGGCGGGCCCGTGACCGACGTCACGGCCCGCCGCGTCGACGTGACATCCCATGACCCGTACGGTGGTGCGGCCATGACCAACCCCTGGAACCTCTCCGAGCGCCTGCACGTCGACCTGCGACGTCAGGCCAGCTCGTCATGTCGTGGCGCCTCGAGCGCCGCGTCGGCCCGCTGAGGCCGACGCCGGCGCGTACGCGCCCACGTCCTGACTCCTGAGAGGTACCCCCATGGCGACCACGCCACGTCTCCGCCTGCCGTCCTTCGGCACCCAGATCCTCGCCGCACTCGTCCTCGGCATCGGCCTGGGCCTGCTCGCCCTCGCGATCGGCGAAGGGCCCGACGAGAGCCCCAACGGTCTCACCGTCACGCTCGCGACCCTGGGCAGCACATTCGTCACGCTGCTCAAGGCCCTCGTGCCGCCCCTCATCGTGACCGCGATCATCGCGTCGGTCACCAACCTGCGGCAGGTCACCGACGCCGCGCGGCTCGCGGGTCGCACGCTGCTGTGGTTCGCCGTCACTGCGCTCGCGTCGGTCACCATCGGCATCGTCCTGGGCCTCGTCTTCCGGCCCGGCCTGAGCACGACCCTCACGCCCGACAACGGCACGGCTCCGTCCCGCACGGGCTCGTGGCTCGACTTCCTCACCGGGCTGCTGCCGGTGAACTTCCTGGGCCTGAGCGCGGGGACGAACCTCCAGACCGACGAGGGCGTGGTCACGGGCGCCTCGACCTCCTTGAGCTTCAACGCCCTGCAGCTCGTGGTCATCGCGCTCGCGGTGGGCATCGCGGCGCTCAAGGTCGGCGACGCGGCCGAGCCCTTCCTCGCGTTCAACCGGTCGCTCCTCGCGATCGTCCAGAAGGTCCTGTGGTGGGTCATCCGGCTCGCCCCGCTCGGCACGCTCGGCCTGCTCGGCAACGCCGTCGCGACGTACGGCTGGGAGCTCCTCGCCCCGCTCGGGACCTTCACGGTGGCCGTCTACGTGGGGCTCGCGCTCGTGCTCTTCGCGCTGTACCCGCTGCTGCTCCGGGCCCACGGGCTCTCACCGCTGCGCTGGTACGCCGGCGCCTGGCCCGCGATCCAGCTCGCGTTCGTGTCACGCTCCTCGTTCGGGACCCTGCCGGTGACCGAGCGCGTGACCGTGCGCAACCTGGGCGTCCCGCGCGAGTACGCGTCCTTCGCGGTGCCCTTCGGCGCCACCACCAAGATGGACGGCTGCGCCGCGATCTACCCCGCGCTCGCGGCGATCTTCGTCGCGCAGGTGTTCGGGGTGCAGCTCTCGGTGTGGGACTACCTGCTCATCGCATTCGTCTCGGTCGTCGGCTCGGCCGCGACCGCCGGCCTCACCGGCGCGCTCGTGATGCTCACGCTCACCCTGTCCACGCTGGGCCTGCCGCTCGAGGGCGTGGGCCTGCTGCTCGCGATCGACCCGATCCTCGACATGGGCCGCACCGCGGTCAACGTCGCGGGGCAGACGCTGGTGCCGACGATCGTCGCGCGCCGTGCGGGCATCCTCGACCGCGCGGTCTACGACGCGACCGACGCCGCGGACCCGTTCGCGGACGACGTCGAGCCGACGCGGCCCGCGGACGCGGCGACGACCGAGCCCGCCGCGGGCGAGAACGCCGACCGCGCGCCGGCACGCGCCTGACCGACCGTCCGCAGGGGCACCCGGAGGCCACCGCCGCTACCCTGCGGCGGTGGCCTCCCTCGTCCTCGCCTCCGCGTCCCCCGCCCGCCTCGCGACCCTGCGAGCCGCGGGCATCGAGCCGTCGGTGCGCGTCTCGGGCGTCGACGAGGACGCCGTGCTCGCCGCGGCGGCCGCTGCCGACGGGACCCCTGCCCCCGCACAGGCCGTCCTCGTGCTGGCCGCGGCCAAGGCGCAGGAGGTCGCCGAGGGGCTCGCACCGGGTGACACGCTCGTCCTGGGCTGCGACTCGCTGCTCGAGCTGGACGGCGAGGTGCTCGGCAAGCCGCACGAGCCCGCCGAGGCCGTGCGGCGCTGGCACCGCATGCGCGGGCGCGCGGGTGTGCTCCACACGGGTCACTGGCTGGTCGACCTGCGCCCGGGCCGCCCGGTCCCCCAGGTGGGCGCGACCTCGTCGACCGTGGTGCACTTCGCCGACCTCAGCGACGCCGAGGTCGAGGCGTACGTCGCGACCGGCGAACCGCTCGCGGTCGCGGGGGCCTTCACCGTCGACGGCCTCGGCGGACCCTTCGTGACCCGCATCGAGGGCGACCACCACGGCGTCGTCGGGCTGAGCCTGCCGCTGCTGCGCGACCTGCTCGCCGAGGTGGACCTGACGGTGCCCGACCTGTGGGCCTCCTCCACCGCGCACTGAGCGAGCCTGTCGGGCCGCCACAGTCCCCGGCCCGCACGGGCCGGGCCCGAGCCTCGTGACCGGGTGCGATGGTGGTCCGGCACAAAGCCCCCGCCGGGGCCTTTGCCGATTCCACCAAAGGTAGAGCGGCAAGCCGCCGCCGAGGATCGATCCGCGCCGCCGGACGTTACGGTGAGCCGTGCCCGAGATCCGCAAGGTCCTCATCGCCAACCGTGGTGAGATCGCCGTCCGCATCGCCCGCGCGTGCGCCGACGCGCAGATCGCGAGCGTCGCCGTCTACGCCGACCCGGACCGCGAGTCGCTGCACGTGCGCCTGGCCGACGAGGCGTTCGCCCTCGCCGGCGCGCGCGCGGCCGACACGTACCTGGACATCGGCAAGCTGCTCGACGTCGCACGTCGCAGCGGGGCGGACGCGGTGCACCCCGGCTACGGGTTCCTCGCGGAGGACGCCCGCTTCGCGCAGGCCGTCATCGACGAGGGCCTCACGTGGGTGGGGCCGCCGCCCTCGGCGATCGAGTCGCTCGGCGACAAGGTCAGCGCGCGGCACATCGCGCAGCGCGCGGGTGCCCCCCTGGTCGCGGGCACGGCCGATCCCGTGGCCGACGCCACCGAGGTCGAGCGGTTCGCCGCCGAGCACGGCCTCCCGGTCGCGATCAAGGCTGCCTTCGGCGGCGGTGGGCGCGGGCTCAAGGTGGCACGCAGCCACGACGAGATCCGCGAGATGTACGACTCCGCGGTGCGCGAGGCGACCGCAGCCTTCGGCCGCGGCGAGTGCTTCGTCGAGCGCTACCTCGACGCCCCACGCCACGTGGAGACCCAGTGCCTGGCCGACGCCCACGGTGGCGTGGTCGTGGTCTCCACGCGCGACTGCTCGCTCCAGCGTCGCCACCAGAAGCTCGTGGAGGAGGCGCCCGCACCGTTCCTGACGCCCGCGCAGGAGCAGCTGCTGCGGGAGTCCTCGATCGCGATCCTGCGCGAGGCGGGGTACGTGGGGGCGGGCACGTGCGAGTTCCTGGTCGCGGCGGACGGCACCGTCTCCTTCCTCGAGGTCAACACGCGCCTGCAGGTCGAGCACCCCGTCACCGAGGAGGTCACGGGGATCGACCTGGTGCGCGAGCAGCTACGGATCGCCGCGGGCGAGCCCCTGGGCTACGACGACGTCCCGACGCGCGGGCACTCGATCGAGTTCCGGATCAACGGCGAGGACCCTGCCGCGGGCTTCCTCCCGGCTCCCGGCCGCATCACCCGCCTGGTGCTGCCCAGCGGCCCGGGTGTGCGCGTCGACTCGGGCGTCGTCGAGGGTGACACCGTGTCGGGTGCCTTCGACTCGATGATCGCCAAGCTCGTCGTCACGGGCGCGACCCGTACCCAGGCGGTCGAGCGCGCACGGCGCGCGCTGCGGGAGCTCGAGGTCGTCGGCATCCCGACGGTCGTGCCCTTCCACCGCGCCGTCCTCGAGGCACCCGAGTTCGTGCCGGCGGATCCCCTGACCCCGTTCAGCGTGCACACGCGCTGGATCGAGACGGGCTTCGCCGAGAGGCTCGGCACCCTCGGCGGACCGTCCACGACCGAGGCGGACGACGTCCCGGCAGAGCCCGAGACCGAGCGCGTCGTCGTCGAGGTGGGCGGCAAGCGCATCGAGGTCGTGCTCCCGGCCGGCCTGGGCGGGCTGGGAGCCCGCGGCCGCGGCCCCGCGCGGCAGGCGCGGCCGCGCCGCACGACGCAGGCGCGCTCCGGCGGGTCGAACGGCACCACGCTCGCCTCCCCCATGCAGGGCACCATCGTCAAGGTCGCGGTCGACGACGGCGCGCAGGTGGCCGAGGGTGACCTCGTGGTGGTCCTCGAGGCGATGAAGATGGAGCAGCCGCTCGTCGCCCACCGTGCGGGCACGGTGCGCGGGCTCACCGCGGGCGTCGGCGCGAGCGTGAGCGCGGGCACGGCGATCTGCGAGATCGTGGGCTGAGGGTGCGCTCGTGACGGGCAGGTCGTGACGGGCGGGGCCGGCATCCACCGGCAGCCGGGCGACGGCTGGCTCGAGTGCACGTGCGGCACCCGGCACTGGGGGCTCCACGGAGCAGCCGGCCTGCTGCTCACGCGCACCGTGCGCACGGGCGACACGGACGACGAGCCCGAGGTCGTCCTGCAGCACCGTGCCGAGTGGAGCGACCACGGCGGCACGTGGGGCATCCCCGGTGGTGCGCTCGCCCCGGGTGAGAGCGCCGTCGACGGCGCGCTGCGCGAGGCGGCCGAGGAGGCGGGGATCGATCCCGAGGCTCTCGAGGTCCGGTCGACGCACGTGCTCGACCACGGACCGTGGTCCTACACGACGGTGGTCGCGCACGCGACCGGCCCCCAGCACCCGCGGCCCACCGATCCTGAGAGCCTCGAGATCGCATGGGTCGCCGCGAGCCGCGTGCCAGGCCTGCCCCTGCTGCCCGCCTTCGCGGCCGCCTGGCCCACGCTTCGCGCTCGGCTGCCCGGCTGATCCCGGCACCACGCACGCGGGCCGACGCCCGGGGCCGCACGGCCAGGGCCCCGGGGCCCGTGACCCGGCGTCAGGGCTCGCGCGCGTGCAGCACGCGCGCGACCTCCGCGATCGAGCCCGAGAGCGACGGGTAGACCGTGAAGGAGCGCGCGACGTCGTCGGACGTGAGGCGGTGGCTCACGGCGATGGTGAGCGGGAAGATCAGCTCGCCCGCACGGGGGGCGACCACGACGCCGCCGAGCACCGTGCCCGTCGCCGCGTGCGCGAACAGCTTCACGAAGCCGTCCTTCATCCCGAGCATCTTGGCCCGCGGGTTGCGGGCGAGGGCGAGAGTGCTCGTGACGTAACGCACACCGGCCTCGTCGAGCGCGCGCTGCGAGCGCCCCACTGTCGCGATCTCCGGGGCCGTGAAGATGTTGGCTGCGACCTCGCTCAGGTCGAGCGGCTGCACCGCGTCGCCGAGCGCGTGCGCCATCGCGATCCGGCCCTGCATCGCCGCGACCGAGGCCAGCGGCAGCACCCCCGTGCAGTCGCCCGCCGCGTACACGCCGCGGGCGCTCGTGCGTGACACCCGGTCCACCTCGACGTGACCCCCGGGGCCCAGGTGCACGCCGGCCTCCTCGAGGCCGATCCCGGCGGTGCTGGGCACCGAGCCCACGGCCATGAGGCAGTGCGACCCCTCGACCACGCGCCCGTCGGACAGGGTCACGGCCACGCCGTCGGCCGTGCGCCGCGCCGAGGCCGCGCGCGACCTGCTGAGCACCGTCATCCCCCGGTCGGTGAAGACGTCCTCGATCACCTGCGCCGCGTCGGCGTCCTCTCCGGGGAGCACGCGCTCCCGCGAGGAGACGAGCACGACGTCCGACCCGAGCGAGCGGTACGCCCCGGCGAACTCGGCCCCTGTGACCCCCGAGCCCACGACGACGAGCCGCTCGGGCAGCCGGTCGAGGTGGTAGAGCTGCGTCCACGTGAGGATCCGCTCGCCGTCGGGCTGCGCCTCGGGTAGCACGCGCGGCGTCGCGCCCGTCGCCACGAGGACGACGTCGGCGTCGAGGGTCCGCTCGCGCTCGTCCGCGGCGACAACCACGCGCTCGGGCCCGTCGAGCCGGCCCGTGCCCTCGATCACGTCGACGCCCTCGTTCTCGAGCCGCGTGCGGATGTCCTGGGACTGGGCCTCGGCGAGGCGCCGGACACGCGCGTTGACCTCGTCCAGCAGCACCTGGTGCCCGCGCGCGGGGCCGTCGGTCGGCAGCCCCGCCGTCCGGATCCCGAGCTCGGGGGCGCGGTCCGCGATCGTCATCCACTCGGCCGTCGCGATGAGGGTCTTGGACGGAACCACGTCGGTGAGCACCGCTGCGCCACCGACGCCGCTGCGCTCGACCAGCGAGACGCGCGCGCCCGACCTCCGGGCGACGAGCGCGGCCTCGTACCCGCCCGGCCCTCCGCCGACGACGACGACGTGCGGGCCGCCCGAGCGGGGGCGCGGGGTGGGCTCGGGCGCGGGTTCGGCGAGGCCGGGGGTCGTGGAGGTCACCTGGACATTGTGCCAAGCACGACGGCGGCGGCGCCCGTCGGGCCCAACGTACCTGCGTCGGGGTGCGCGCCCGGTTAACCTCGCCCCATGACCACGCACGCCCCTGACCTGGACGACCCCACCACCGACCCGCTCGAGGTCGCCCGCGCGGCGGCCGAGGCGATCGCCGCGCGGACGGGTGTCGCACGGCACGACCTCGCGCTCGTGCTCGGCTCGGGCTGGGGCGGTGCGGCCGAGCTCCTGGGCGAGACGGTCGCCGAGGTGCCGAGCCACGAGATCCCCGGGTTCAGCGCGCCCGCGGTCGAGGGTCACGTCGGGACCATGCGCTCGGTCCGCCTGCACGACGGCGAGCGTCACGCGCTCGTGCTCGGCTCGCGCACGCACCTGTACGAGGGGCGTGGCGTGCGACGCGTCGTCCACGGCGTGCGGACCGCAGCGGCGGCGGGAGCACGCGCGATCGTGCTGACCAACGGGTGCGGCGGGCTCGACCCGAGCTGGGCACCGGGCACGCCCGTCCTGATCCGGGACCACCTCAACCTGACCGCCACCTCACCGCTCGAGGGCGCGACGTTCGTCGACCTCACGGACCTGTACGCGGCGCGGCTGCGCGCGATCGCGCACGAGGTCGACCCGACCCTCGCCGAGGGCGTCTACGCGCAGTTCCCCGGGCCCCACTACGAGACGCCGGCGGAGGTCGCGATGGCGGGCCGCATGGGCGCCGACCTCGTCGGCATGTCGACGACCCTCGAGGCGATCGCGGCCCGCCACGTGGGGCTCGAGGTGCTCGGCATCTCGCTGGTCACGAACCTCGCCGCGGGCGTGGGCGACGAGGCGCTGTCGCACGCCGAGGTCATCGAGGCCGGGCAGGCGGCCGCGGGCCGGATCAGCCGGCTGCTCGCCGAGATCGTGGGGCGGATCTGATGGCGCTCGACCCGACCCTGGCGGCCCAGGTCCGCGCGTGGGCCGACGACGACCCCGACCCGCAGACCGCCGAGCATCTTCGCATGCTGCTCGCGACGGCCGAGGACGACGACGAGGGCCTCGCCCGTGCGGCGCAGGACGAGCTCGCGGACCGGTTCTCGGGCCCGCTCGAGTTCGGCACCGCCGGCCTGCGCGGCGCGCTGGGCGGAGGTCCGCACCGCATGAACCGGGCCGTGGTGATCCGCGCGGCCGCCGGACTCGTGCACTACCTGCGGGACGCGCTGAGCGCCGTCCGCGCGGACGGCGGGATCGACGTCGAGGGCCCGCGCGTCGTGATCGGCTACGACGCCCGCTTCAACTCCGACGTGTTCGCGGCCGACACCGCGGCGGTCGTCACCGCGGCGGGCGGCCACGCCCTCCTGCTCCCCTCTCCCCTGCCCACCCCGGTGCTCGCGTTCGCGGTGCGTCACCTGGGTGCGGACGCGGGCGTGATGGTCACCGCGAGCCACAACCCGCCGCAGGACAACGGCTACAAGGTCTACCTCGGCGGCCGCGTGGTGACCGACGGCGGTCAGGGCGCGCAGATCGTGCCGCCGTACGACGCCGAGATCGCCGAGCGCATCGCCGCCGTCGAGTCCGTCGCGTCCGTCCCCCGCTCCGAGGGCGGCTGGACCGTGCTCGGCGAGGAGGTCCTCGACGCCTACCTCACCGCGGTCGGCGCGCTCGCGGAGCCCGGCGCACCGCGCGACCTGCGTGTGGTCGTGACGCCGCTGCACGGCGTGGGTGGTCACGTCGCCGAGCTCGTGCTGCGCGGTGCGGGCTTCACCGACCTGCACTTCGTCGCCGAGCAGGCCCTGCCCGACCCGCGATTCCCCACCGTCGCCTTCCCGAACCCCGAGGAGCCGGGCGCGATCGACCTGGCGCTCGCGCTCGCGGAGGAGGTCGACGCGGACCTGGTGCTCGCGAACGACCCGGATGCCGACCGCTGCGCCGTCGCGGTGCGCGACCCGCGCTCGGCCTCGTACCGGGGCGAGGGGTCGGCCGCCGCGGGCGGCTGGCGCATGCTCCACGGTGACGAGGTGGGCGCCCTGCTGGGCGAGGACGTCGCCCGACGCGTCGCGCAGGCACGGCCCGACGGCGTGCTCGCGAGCTCGATCGTCTCGTCGCGCCTGCTGGGGCGGATCGCCGCAGCGCACGGGCTCCGCCACCGCGCGACACTCACCGGGTTCAAGTGGATCTCGCGCGTCGAGGGTCTCGTCTTCGGGTACGAGGAGGCCCTCGGCTACTGCGTCGACCCGGCGACGGTCCGTGACAAGGACGGTCTGAGCGCCGCCCTGCTGCTCGCGGGGCTCGCGGCACGCGTCAAGGCCGAGGGCCGCACGCTGGTCGACCTGCTCGACGACCTCGCGCTCGAGCACGGGCTGCACCTGACGGACCAGCTCTCGGCACGGTTCACCGACCTCGGCCAGATCCCGGCCACGATGGACCGGGTGCGGACCTCGCCCCCGCAGACGCTCGCCGGGTCACACGTCGTCGAGGTCCGGGACCTGTCCGTCGGGAACCTCGACGAGCCCGACGGGCTGCCACCGACGGACGGCCTGCTCCTGCTCGCCGAGGACGACACGCGCGTCGTCGTGCGCCCGAGCGGGACCGAGCCCAAGGTCAAGTGCTACCTCGAGGTGGTCGTGGACGTGCCGGCCTCCGCCGACGACGGCGATCGGGTGGGGGCCGCGCGGCGCGCTGCCCGCGAGCGCCTCGACGCGGTGCGCGCCGACGTCGCGGGCGCCCTCGGCCTCTAGGCGGACTCGGAAGGCCACTGCCCGCGCTCGCGGAGCACCTCACGGAGCACGTCGGCGCGGTCGCTCACGAGCCCGTCGACCCCGAGGTCGAGCAGGCGGCGCATGTCCGCGGCCTCGTTGACCGTCCACACGTGCACCTGCACGCCCGCGCGGTGCGCGGCCTCGACGGTGCGCTCCGAGACGACGCGTACCCGCCCGGCGCTCTCTGGCACCTGCAGGCACGCCACGTCCCGCAGGGCGCGACGCACCCCGGGTGTCACGCCCGTCCGCGCGAGCGCGAGGAACGTCGCTGTCACCCGGTTGCCCGCCGAGGTCGCCACGGGACGGGAGAGCGCACCGACGACGGCGCGGCGCCGTGCGTCCGAGAAGGACGCGATGCACACGCGGTCGTGCGCGCGCGTGCGCTCGACCACCTCGATCGTGGGCCGGACGGCCGACGCGGCCTTCACGTCGATGTTGACGCGCAGGTCGGGCCACGCGTCGAGGAGCTCGTCGAGCCGTGGCACGGGCTCGGTACCCGCGATGCGGGCCGTGCGGACCCGCGACCACGGCAGCTCGGCCACGGCGCCGCGCGCGTCCGTCACGCGGTCGAGCGTCGTGTCGTGGAAGGCGACGGCGACACCGTCGGCCGTGCCGTGGACGTCCGTCTCGACGTAGGTGAAGCCGAGGCGTACGGCCGCCTCGAACGCGGCCATCGAGTTCTCGGGGTGCTCGGCCGAGAAGCCGCGGTGGGCGAGCGCGACCGGACCGGGGTGGTCCAGGTAGGCCATGGCGCCGGGCTCAGGCGCGGTGGCGACCCGAGCCGGGTGCCGTCCAGCCTGGCAGGACCTGCTCGGCGACGAGGACCTCGCGCTCGTCGTGGTGCAGGAACGCGGCACGTGCCGCGGTGACCGTGGCCTCGCGCAGGTCCGCGAGGGTCCACCCCGCCTCCTCGACCAGGCGCGTCATCTCCGTGGTCATCGACGTGCCGGACATCAGCCGGTTGTCGGTGTTGACGGTGACCGCGAAGCCGAGGCGTGCGAGCAGCGAGATCGGGTGCCGCGCGACGGACTCGGCCGCACCCGTCTGGACGTTCGACGACGGGCAGACCTCGAGCGGCACCTGCTGGTCGCGGACCCAGTGGGCGACCACGCCCAGGCGCGCGTGCTCGAGGCCGTCCGGATCCGCCTCGGTGGGCTCGCCGAACGTGATGTCCTCCACGATGCGCACGCCGTGACCGAGACGCAGCGCGCCGCCCACGTGGAGGGCCTCCTCGATCGACTCGACCCCCGCGGCCTCGCCGGCGTGCACGGTCACCGGGAAGCTCGCGCGGCGGAGCGTCGCGAACGCCCGGTGGTGACGTGACGGCGGGAAACCTGCCTCAGCACCGGCGATGTCGAAGCCGAGCACGCCGCGGTCACGGTTCGCGAGCGCGAGGCGGGCGATCTCGTGACCACGATCGGCGTGCCGCATCGCGGTCACGAGCTGACCGACACGGATGGAGCGGCCCTGCGCGGCGGCCTCGGCGACACCCTCGTCGAGCCCCGCCTGGACCGCGTCGACGACCTCCTGCAGCTCGAGCCCGCGCTGCTGGTGCTGCTCGGGCGCATAGCGCTGCTCGGCGTACACGACGCCGTCGGCCGCGAGGTCCACGACGGACTCGCGGGCGACGCGACGCAGGTGATCGGCGGTCTGCATCACCGCGATCGTGTGGTCGAACGTCTCGAGGTAGCGCTCGAGCGAGCCCGAGCTCGCGGCCTCGACGAACCAGCGGCCGAGCTCGTCCGCGTCGGTGCTGGGCAGCTCGTGGCCCACCTCGGCGGCGAGCTCGACGATCGTCGCCGGCCGCAGCCCGCCGTCCAGGTGGTCGTGCAGCACGACCTTCGGCAGGTCGGCGATCGTCTCGGGGCTCAACGGCAGCGCACGACTCATGGCGCACACGCTAGCGGCCCGGGGCCCCCGGGGCTCACTCGCCCGAGGGGTAGTCGTCGGTCTCGTCCTCCGGCAGGGTCTGCGCCTGCTCGACGACGTCCGGCTCCGCGGCCTCGTCGCGCAGGTCGGGACGAGGGGCGGCGGGCTGGTGCTCCGCCTCGACGGGCACGGTCGAGCGGCTCGGGTCCTGCACCTCGCTGCTGTCCGGCGGCACGAGCCCTGCGTCGGCCCACGTGTCGTCACCCGGTGTGGTGCTCATGGTCGCTCCTCTCTCCTCACGGCGCCCGTGCCTGCGTCCCACGGGCCCGGCCCCATCGTGTCGCCGTCGGGGAGGCGCCGCCAGCCGAGGGTGGAGGCCACCGGGACCGTTCCCGGGGATCACAGGACGGGCAGGACCGCCCACGTCACGTGCCGCCAGCGGCCGAGGGCGGGCGACGGCACGGTGGGGCGCTCGAGCGCCGCGCGGCGGACCCTGAGCACGCGTCCCGCCGAGGGCTCCCAGACCACGAGGGTGTCGCCGTCGCGACCCACCACGAGCACGACGTGCCGGGGCACCGCGCCCCACGGACCGTCTCGCAGGTCGCCGCCGCTGTAGAGCGGCACCGGGACCCCGCGGTCGACCGCGGCCACCACCGCGTCCAGCACGGCCCGCAGGTGGACGACGTCCGTGTCGGCGACCGCGACGTGCGTGAAGGCGACCCCGGCGAACCTGGCCTCGCGCGCCGCCCCCCACGGCGGCGTGCCGAGCGCCCCGGGCCACGTGAGGCCGAGCAGCGACCGTGCGCAGCTGCGACGGTGCAGCACGCGCTGGACGGGCGCGAAACGTCGCGCGGGCGGCGCCTCGCGCAGGGTGTCGAGCCGTGCCTGCGGGGCGCCGGCGAGCTCGGGAGGCCGACCGCTGCGCACGAGCTCACCCGTGGCGAGCCAGAGCGCGAGCGCGGGGTCGCCCGCGGCCGCGAGCATCGTCAGGACCGCCGGGCCGCACGTCGTCCCGTCGCTCTGACGCCCGTGGTGCGCGAGAGCGGCCACCGGGTCGTGCACCGCGCGGCGGGTCGGGCCGTCGAGCCCCGCCCAGCGGCCGGCGAGCTCGGCGACCGCCGTGAGCGACCACGTCGCCGCGAGCGTGCGCGCGAGCACCTCGGAGCCGCGGGTGTCACCCGCCGCGGCTGAGGCCTCCGTCAGCGCTTCGACGCGGTCGCGGGCGCCCGTCGGCAGCAGGGTCAGCGCACGTGCGGCCGTGGCACGCACCACGTGCGGCTCGGGCTCGGCCGCGGCGCGCACGGCCGGCGGGTCCGCGACGCCGGGGCCGTGGCCGAGCCGGCGCAGGACCGTCGTCAGCTGCAGCGACGCACGGTGCGCGCTGCCCGCCCCCTGAGCCATGCCCGTGAGTGTCTCAGCCGGCGGCGACCCTGTCGATGACGAGCGGACGGTCGGCCGGGCGCGAACCCTCGGGGGCGATCGCGACGGCGTCGGCGAGAGCCTCGCGCGCCCGCGCGAAGCGCTCGGGCGTGTCGGTGTGCAGCGTCATGAGCGGCTCCCCGGCGCGCACCACGGTCCCCGGCTTGGCGTGCAGCTCGACGCCTGCACCGGCCTGCACCGGGTCCTCCTTGCGGGCACGGCCGGCGCCGAGGCGCCAGGCGGCGACCCCGACGGCGAGCGCGTCGAGCTCGAGGAGCACGCCGTCGGCCGGGGCGAGCACGTGCTCGGTCTCGCGCGCGACAGGCAGGGGCGCGTCCGGGTCCCCTCCCTGGGCGGCGATCATGCGCCGCCACGCGTCCATGGCGCGTCCGTCCCGCAGCGCGTCGGCCGGGTCGACGTCTCCCCTGCCGGCACCCGCGAGCATCTCGCGTGCGAGCGCGAGGGTGAGGTCCACGACGTCCTGCGGGCCGCCGCCCGCGAGCACCTCGACGGACTCGCGCACCTCGAGCGCGTTGCCCGCCGTGAGGCCGAGCGGGGTCGACATGTCCGTGAGGAGCGCGACGGTGTGGACACCCGCGTCGGTGCCGAGCGCCACCATGGTGCGTGCGAGCTCACCCGCGCGCTCGGCGTCCTTCATGAAGGCACCCGAGCCCACCTTGACGTCCAGCACGAGGGCACCCGTGCCCTCGGCGATCTTCTTGCTCATGATCGAGCTCGCGATGAGCGGGATGGCCTCGACCGTCCCGGTGACGTCACGCAGCGCGTAGAGCTTGCGATCGGCGGGGGCGAGGCCCGAGCCCGCCTGGCAGATCACGGCCCCGACGTCCTCGAGCTGCCGCATCATCTCGTCGTTGCTCAGCGCGGCGCGCCAGCCAGGGATCGCCTCGAGCTTGTCGAGGGTCCCACCCGTGTGGCCGAGGCCGCGTCCCGAGAGCTGGGGCACGGCCACGCCGCACGCGGCGACCAGCGGCGCGAGCGGGAGGGTGATCTTGTCACCCACGCCGCCCGTCGAGTGCTTGTCCGCGGTGGGGCGGGACAGCGACGAGAAGTCCATCCGCTCACCGGACGCGATCATGGCCGCGGTCCAGCGCGAGATCTCCGCCCGGTCCATCCCGTTGAGGAGGATCGCCATCGCGAGCGCCGACATCTGCTCGTCGGCGACCACGCCGCGGGTGTAGGCGTCGACCACCCAGTCCACCTGGGCGTCGCTCAGCCGACCACCGTCCCGCTTGGTCCGGATGACGTCGACGGCGTCGTGCGCCTCGTGCGTGCTCATGCGCGCTCCACCAGGTCGTCGGGTCCGAAGGCGTCGGGCAGCACCTCGGTCATCGGCTTGATGCCACTCACGGTGTCCACGAGCAGCGGCGCGCCGCCGTGCTCCCAGAGCAGCTGACGGCACCGCCCGCACGGCATCAGGGCGTTGCCGTGCCGGTCGACGCACGCGAACGCGACCAGACGACCACCGCCCGAGGTGTGCAGCGCGCCCACGAGGGAGCACTCGGCGCAGAGGCCCACGCCGTACGACGCGTTCTCGACGTTCGAACCGACGACCACGCGGCCGTCGTCCACGAGGGCCGCGGCGCCGACGGGGAAGTTCGAGTACGGGGCGTACGCCGTGCGCATCACGTCGCGCGCGGCCGCACGCAGGGCGTCCCAGTCGATCTCGGGTGTGGTCATGACCTGCTCACTTGACGTAGGGCTTGCCCTCGGCGGCGGGCGGACGCACCCGGCCGACGAGGCCCGCGACGGCGAAGATCGTCGCGAGGTAGGGCAGCATCGACAGGAACTGGCTCGGCACGGGCGAGCCCAGGTTCCCGAGCACCTGCCGCAGCGAGTCGGCGAAGCCGAACAGCAGGGCGGCCGCGAGGGCGCCCTTCGGGCTCCACCGCCCGAGGATCATCGCGGCGAGGGCGATGTAGCCCTTGCCCGACGTGAGCTCCTTGGTGAAGGCCAGACCAGCCGCCACGAGGGCCGCGCCGCCCAGGCCGGCGACGGCGCCACCCAGCACGGTGTTCTTCACGCGCGTGAGGTTGACCTTGATACCCACCGTGTCGGCCGCCTTCGGGTGCTCGCCGACGGACCGCATGCGCAGGCCCCACCGGCTGCGGAACACCATGACCTGGAGCACGGCCACCGCCGCGTACATGAGGTAGATGACGAGCGAGTGGTTGAAGAGGACCGGCCCGATCACCGGGATCTGCGACAGCACCGGGATGGGCAACGTGGGCAGGCGCGGCGGGTTGTTGAGGGCCTGCGGGTTCTGCGTCAGCACCGTCGAGAACAGGTAGTTCGTCACGCCGATGACGAGCACGTTGAGCACGACGCCGACGATGATCTGGTCCACCCAGTAGCGCACCGCGAACATGACCAGGACGCCGCCCACGAGCGCCCCCGCGACCGGCGCCGCGACGAGCCCCGCGTACGGGTTGCCGGTGATGCTGGCCACGACGACGGCGAGGAACGCGCCCGCGAGCAGCTGCCCCTCGATCGCGATGTTGATGATGCCCGAGCGCTCGCACAGCAGACCGGCGAGTGCGCCGAACACGAGCGGCGCCGAGAGCACGAGTGCTCCGGTGAGCAGCAGGGTCAGCGGCAGCGCGTTGCCGTTGCCTGCCATCACCCACACGAGGAAGGCGAGCAGGACGAGGCCGCCGAACGTGATCGGCACCCAGGTGGGCACCTTGCGCCGCTCGCGCGTCAGGTAGGTGGCCCACCCCGCGAGGCCGAGGGCCGCGACCGAGAGCACCAGACCGACGAGCTTGGAGGGGACGGCGAACGGGCTGATGGTGACGAAGTCGCGGCTCGTGGAGACGGTGAACCGGGTGACCTCGTCGGCCGAGGTGAGCAGCCCGAAGAAGACGAAGGCGAGCGCGCCCACGACGAGGTAGATGACCGGCGTGCGCCAGGCGATCCGCTGCTGGACGAGCTGGGCGCCCGGGGCGTCCAGGGTCGTGGTCTGGGTGCTCATGCGCGGGCCTCCTTGCCGGACCGGCCGGTCCACTTCGCGATGCCGTGGACGAGGGACAGCGACCTCACGAGCGGCGGTGCCGCGATGAGGAGGACGATCGACGCCTGGATGACCAGCACGATGTCGATCGGGGTGTTCGCCGAGGTCTGCATGAGCGGTGACCCGGCGCGCAGCGCCCCGAAGAGCAGCGCGGCCAGCACGGTGCCGAGCGGCGTCGAGCGGCCCAGCAGCGCCACGGTGATCGCGTCGAACCCGATCGAGCCCGCACTGCTGGCCTGGAGCGTCTTGTCGGTCCCCAGGATCTGGGTCGCACCACCGAGGCCCGCGAGGGCCCCGGCCGTGATCATGACCAGGACGAACATGAGGTTGACGCGGATGCCCGCGGTGCGCGCGGCCTCCTGGTTGGCGCCCACCGCGCGGAAGCGGAAGCCGAGCACCGAGCGCTCGAGCAGCCACCACACGCCCACCGCGGCGAGGAGCGCGACGATGAAGCCCCAGTGCAGGCGGAACGGCGGACCGAGCACCAACGGGAGCTGCGCGTTGGGGCCCACCGGCGGCGAGATGGGCCGTGAGCCGCCACCGGCGAGGACGCTCGTGGTGAGCAGGTAGGAGACGAGGAAGACGGCGATCGAGTTGAGCATGATCGTGACGATCACCTCGTTCGCGCCGGTCCTGGCCTTGAGGAAGCCGGCGATGCCGGCCCAGAGCCCACCGACCACGACGGCGGCGAGGCACGCCAGCACCACGTGCACGACGACCGGCGCCTGGAACGTGATCGCGATCCAGGTCGCGGCGGCCCCGCCCATGAGCACCTGGCCCTGCGCACCGATGTTGAACAGGCCCGAGCGGAAGCCGATGGCGAGGCCGAGGCCCGCGAGGATCAGCGGCGTCGACGCGAGCATCGTCTCGGTGATCGGGCGGATCCTGCGCAGCCCGTCGGCCTGGTAGTCGAAGATCGCGCCGCGGAACAGCGCCGAGTAGGCCGAGTAGATCGCGTCCCATGCCGCGCCGAAGAAGTCCCCGGGGCGCGCGAACAGGTAGGTCGCGGCCTCCTGGACCTCCGCGTTCGCGGCGGCGATGAGCACCGACGACGCGACGAGCGCGATGACGATCGCGGACAGGATGATCATCCAGGAGGAGTCGAGCACCTGCTGGAGGTAGCTGGGTCGCTCGTCCTCGGGAGCCCGCGAGGGCTCGGCCGGCGGCGTGACGACGGTTCCGGTGCTGCTCACTGCTGCTCCTCCAGGTCTGCCGCACCGAGCGTGGTGTGGTGCGCGGCGGCGTCCTTGTGCGCGGTCTCCGCGGGGACGCCGGCCATCATGAGCCCGAGCACGTCGCGGTCGGTGCCGCCCGGGACCACGCCGATGATGCGGCCGCGGTACATCACGGCGATCCGGTCGGCGAGCGCGAGCACCTCGTCGAGCTCGGTGGACACGATGAGCACCGGGGTGCCCTTGTCGCGCTCGGCGACGATCCGCTTGTGCACGAACTCGATCGATCCCACGTCGAGGCCGCGCGTGGGCTGTGACGCGACGAGGAGGCGCAGCGGCCGCGACATCTCGCGCGCGAGGACGACCTTCTGCTGGTTGCCGCCCGAGAGCGTGCTGATCGGGTCCTGCACCGAGGTCAGGCGGATGTCGAACTCGCCCACGCGCTGCTCGGCGTTCGCCGCGACCCTGGACGGGCTCAGCGAGCCGGCACGCGCGTAGGGCGCCTGGTCGTGCAGGTCGAGGATGAGGTTCTCCGCGATCGAGAAGGTCGAGATCAGGCCGTCGGTGCTGCGGTCCTCGGGCACGAAGCCGACACCCGCACGCAGCACGTCGTCGACCGAGCGGCCCAGCAGCTCGGCGCCGTCGAGGGTGATCGAGCCGCCGGTCGCGGGCATGAGGCCCAGCAGGGTCTCGGCGAGCTCGGACTGACCGTTGCCCTGGACGCCCGCGAGCGCCACGATCTCGCCGCGGTGCACCTCGAAGCTGATGTCGTCGACCACGCGCGCGCCGCGCTCGTCGATCACCGTCAGGCCCCGGACCGCGAGGCCCACGTCGGCCGGGCGGGCGGGCGCCTTGTCGACGCCCAGCACCACCGAGCGCCCCACCATGAGCGAGGCGAGCTCGGCCTCGGAGTCCTTCGGGCTCGCGGTGCCGACCACCTTGCCGCGCCGGATGACGGTGATCTTGTCCGCGACGGCCTTGACCTCGCGGAGCTTGTGGGTGATGAAGACGATCGAGGTCCCCGCGGCGCGCAGCTGGCGCATGATGCCGATGAGCTCGTCGGTCTCCTGCGGCGTCAGCACGGCCGTGGGCTCGTCGAGGATGAGCACCTTGGCGTCGCGCGACAGGGCCTTGATGATCTCGACGCGCTGCTGCACGCCCACCGGGAGGTCCTCGACGAGCGCGTCCGGGTCCACGTCGAAGCCGAACCGGTCCGAGATCTCGCGCACCAGGCGCCGGGCCTCGGCGAGGTCGATGATCCCCGCGCCGCCCTTGGTGGGCTCGTGGCCGAGCACGACGTTCTCGGCCACCGTGAAGACCGGGATGAGCATGAAGTGCTGGTGCACCATGCCGATGCCGGCCGCCATCGCGTCGCCCGGCCCCTCGAAGCGCACGGGGGCGTCGTCGACGAGGATCTCGCCGCCGTCCGGGTCGTAGAGCCCGTACAGGACGTTCATGAGGGTCGACTTGCCCGCACCGTTCTCACCCAGGAGGGCGTGGATCTCGCCCTGCTCGAAGGTGAGGTCGATGTGGTCGTTGGCCACCAGCGGACCGAACCGCTTGGTGATCCCTCTCAGTTCCAGCTTCACGGCGTCGTCGCCTCCACGTGCGGTGCGGCCCGGCGGCGGCCCGGCCGTCGGGGGTCGTGCAGGCCGGTGGCCCGGGTGCGTGGAGCACGCACCCGGGCCACCGGGGCGGTCATCGGACCGAGGTCCTGCGACCTGCGATCACTCGGTGGGCGTGGCCGAGGGGGACTCGACCACGAGCTCACCGGAGATGATCTGCTGCTTGAGGTCGTCGACGGCGGCGACGAGCTCCTCGTCCACCTGGCCCTCGAAGTCGTGCAGCGGGGCGAGGTCCACGCCACCGTTCTCGAGCGTGCCGACGTACGGCGTCGCGTCGAACTCGCCGTTGACGGCGTTCTCGATCGTGTCGAAGACGGCGTTGCCGATCAGCTTCATGACCGACGTGAGGATCAGGTCCTTGTTCTCCTCGTTGGCCGGCTGGAGGTAGCCGTCGGAGTCGACCCAGATCACCTTGACGCCCTCGGCCTGCGACGCGGCGTTGAGCGTGCCGGCACCGACGGGGCCCGCGACGGGAAGGATGACGTCCGCACCCGAGGCGATGAACTGCTCGGTGGTGGTGCGGCCGGCCTCGGTGTCGGAGAAGTTGCCGATCATCGAGCCGTTCTGGGCCTCCTTGTCCCAGCCCAGCACCTGGACGTTCGTGCCGTTGTCCTCGTTGTAGCGCGCCACGCCGTCGGCGAAGCCGTCCATGAAGATGGTGACCGACGGGAACGGCTGACCGCCGTAGGTCGCGACGGTGCCCGTCTCGGAGACACCTGCGGCCATGTAGCCGGCGAGGTACGCGGCCTCCTGCGTGTTGAACAGGAGCGGCTTGGCGTTGTCGTACGTCACCGGGTTGAACTCGGTGTCGCTGAACGCGGAGTCGATGAGCGCGAAGTTGATGTCGGGGTTCGCCTGGGCACCCGCCTCGATGGCGTCCTCGAGCGCGAAGCCGACGCCGATGATGAGGTCGCAGCCCTCCTGGACCATCGCGTCGACGTTGCTCGCGTACTGGCCCGGGTCGGTCGACTCGGCGTCCTTGGTCTCGATGCCCAGCTCGTCGCCGGCACGCTGCAGACCCTCGAAGCCCGACTCGTTGAACGACGCGTCGTCCCAGCCGCCCTCGTCCGAGATCATGCAGGCGGTGTAGTCGACCATCTCACCGGTGGACTCGCCACCGGCCTCGGGCGATTCCTCCGACTCCTCGTCGGGGGCCGCAGCACACGCGGCCAGGGCCAGCGCGGTCGCCGCGGCGAGAGCCGCTGCTCGAGTCACTCTGTTCACGTCGTCACTCCTGTTGAGTCGTGCGCCGGGTGCCGGCTCGGGGTACGTCGCCGGTGGTCGGCTCGGTGTACCCGCACAGTAATCCCCGTGCGGTGTCGTCGGTGTTACCCGCGGGTACGTCACGAGCGGTTGTTACGCAACCGGAATCATGCCCGGGCCCCCGCGACGTCATCGGGACCGAGGTCACGGGTGAGAAGCGTCCACGCGTGGTCAGGCGGGGGCGGCGTGCCCCTCCCGGTCGGCGCTGCCCGCGAGCACCGCCGTCCGCGCCAGGACCCGGGCCCCCACGCCGATCGCGCGCTCGTCGACGCGGAAGTCACCCTGATGGAGGTCGTACGTGCGACCCCCCGGCCGCCGCGTGCCGAGCCGCGCCATCGCCCCCGGCGCACGGGTGAGCAGCCACGCGAAGTCCTCGCCGCCCAGCGACTGCTCCGTCAGGGCGACCGCGTCGCCGCCCAGCACGTCGCGCGCGGCCGCGTCGAGCAGGCGCGTCGCGACGGCGTCGTTCTCGACGGGAGGGACGCCGCGGTGGTGCTGGACGTCCACCTCGACCCGGTAGGGGGCGACCGCGTGCTCGACCGCCTCGCGCAGCACCTTGGCAGCCTCTTCCCACGCGCGGGCCTCGAGGCAGCGCAGCGTGCCGCGCACGGCGCCGGTCGCGGGGATCGCGTTGTGCGCCGAGCCCGCCTGGACCTGCCCCCAGGTCAGGTTGACCCCGGCCCGCGGGTCGAGGCGGCGACCGAGCACCGCCGGCACCTGCGTGATGACCTGGCCGAGCGCGAAGACGACGTCGCCGGTCAGGTGGGGGCGCGAGGTGTGGCCGCCCTGCGAGGTGACCGCGACCGTGACCGCGTCCGAGGCCGACGTGATGGGGCCGATGCGCGTGCCGACGTGACCGACGTCGAGCTTGGGGTCGCAGTGCACCGCGTAGACCTGCGCGACCCCGTCCATGGCCCCCGCGTCCAAGGCGTCGAGGGCGCCCCCGGGCTGGAGCTCCTCGGCCGCCTGGAACACGAGCCGCACGCCCGTGCGCAGCGCGCCGTCGTCGGCCAGGCGCGCGAGCACCAGTCCCGCACCCAGCACGACGGCGGTGTGGACGTCGTGCCCGCACGCGTGGGCCTTGCCCGACGTCGCCTGCCACGGCTCGCCGCACGAGTCGGCGACGGGCAGCGCGTCCAGGTCGGCCCGCAGCGCGATCCGCCGGCGTCCGGTCTCGACGGGTCCGGGACCGAGGTCGCACACCAGCCCCGTGCCCGGCAGCGGGTGAGGGCTCAGGCCGGCGGCGCGCAGCCGCTCCGCCACGAGGTCGGTGGTGCGCCGCTCGGTGCGTCCCACCTCGGGGTGGGCGTGCAGGTCGCGGCGCAGCTCGACGAGCTCAGGGACGAGCTCCTCGACCAGCTGGTTGATCCGTTCAGGGGTCGCGAGGGGATCGGGCACGGGCCGAGCCTAGTTGCGGCCGTGCACCCCGGCAGGCGCAGCCTGTCCGACGCCCGGCCTTGGCACGCGCGAGCGCCCAGGACCGGGTCGGCACGTCAGAGCAGGTCGTCCCGCCCCCGCGAACGCAGCGCGTCGACGACCTCCTTGACCTGCTGCGCGCGGGCGCGCGTCGTCACGAGCAGGGCGTCGGGTGTGTCGACCACCACGACGTCCGGGACGCCGAGCAGCGCCACCGTCCGCTCCCCGGGCACGGCGAGCGCCCCGTCGGACTCCCGCGCGAGCACGGCGGCCCCGGCGCCGAGCACGCGCACCCCGTCGTCCCCCGGCTCGAGCAGGCGCGCGAGCGCGTCGAAGTCACCCACGTCGTCCCACGCGAAGTCCCCCGGCACCACGGCGACACCGCCCGACGCCGCGACGGGCTCGGCGATCGCGTGGTCGATCGCGATCCGCGTCAGGCCCGGCCAGACGCGCGCGAGCACCTCGCCGCGGTGCGGCCCGTCCCATGCGGCGGCGACCTCACGCAGACCGTCGTGCAGCGTCGGCTGCAGCCGCGCCAGGTGGCCGAGCAGCACGTCCGTGCGGACCACGAACATGCCGGCGTTCCAGCGGTACTCGCCCGTCGCGAGGTACTCGGCGGCCGTGCGCGCGTCGGGCTTCTCCGTGAATCCCGCGCACCGGTGCGCCGACGGCGCGCCCGCACGGCCGAGGGGCGCACCCGCCCGTACGTACCCGAAGGCCGTCGAGGGGCCGGTCGCCCGGATCCCGACCGTGACGACGTCTCCCGCGCGCGCGGCCTCGACGGCCTCGCGCACCGCGCCGGCGAAGCCGTCCCCCGAGATCACGTGGTCGGCCGCGAAGGACCCGAGCACGACGTCGCCCTCGCGCTCGGCGAGCACGGCCGCGGCGAGGCCGATCGCCGCCATCGAGTCGCGCGGCGACGGCTCGGCGAGCAGGGCCGCGGGCGCGACCCCGGGCAGCTGGGCACGCACCGCCGCGACGTGCGGCTCACCGGTGACCACGAGCACGCCGTCGGGCCCCGCGAGCGGGGTGAGCCGGTCGACGGTCGCCTGGAGCAGGCTGCGGCCCGTGCCCGTGAGGTCGTGCAGGAACTTGGGTGCACCCGCGCGCGAGAGGGGCCACAGACGGGTGCCGGCACCTCCGGCCGGCACCACGGCACGGAAACCGGGGATCGGTCGGGGCGGCGCGGAACGGCTCATGCCGCGATCCTGCCAGCCCCTCCCGATGCTCGTGGCGGGCCTGTGGCGTTGGTCACAAAGGGCCGGTCACGGGGACCCAGGACCCTTGCGCGGACCCGATCACGGCCGGGGCCGCGGCTAGAGTCGGACCGTACAGTGAGACAGACCGTGCGACGCGGCCGGTCCCCGGAGCCTGAGCCCGGGACGACCCGCCGGAGGTCGACGGCGGTCGTCGTCGACGTGGCGGGAGGATCACCAAGTGTCCAAGGCACCGGCCGGCACGCTCTACCGCGGCCGCGAGGGGATGTGGTCGTGGGTCGCCCACCGGGTGACCGGCTTCCTCATCTTCTTCTTCCTCCTGGTCCACGTGCTCGACACGTCCCTCGTGCGGGTCTCCCCGGAGGCGTACAACGCCGTCATCGGCACGTACAAGAACCCGATCATGGGCATCGGTGAGGCGGGGCTCGTCGCGGCGATCGTGTTCCACGCGTTCAACGGCGTCCGCGTGATGCTCGTCGACTTCTGGTCCCAGGGCCCGCGCTACCAGCGCGTGATGCTGTGGGTCGTCATCGGCCTCTTCGTCGTGACCATGGCCGGGTTCCTCCCGCGCCACCTCATGAACGTCTTCGGAGGTGGGCACTGATGTCCCAGCTCGCCACGCAGGCCCCCGCGGTCGCGGCTCCGCGCAGCCCGCGCTCACGCCGCACCACGCGCACGAACTACGAGCTGTACGGCTGGGTGTTCATGCGCGCCTCGGGCGTCGTCCTGCTCGTGCTGATCTTCGGCCACCTGTTCATGAACCTCATCGACGGCGAGGGCATCAACGCCATCGACTTCGGCTTCGTCGCGGGCAAGTGGGCCTCGCCGCTGTGGCAGGTCTGGGACCTGCTGATGCTGTGGCTCGCGATGATCCACGGGACCAACGGCGTGCGGACGATCATCAACGACTACGCCGAGCGCACCGGCACGCGCGTGGTGCTCAAGTCCGCGCTGTACCTCTCCTTCGTCGTGGTCGTGGTGCTCGGCACCCTGGTGATCTTCACCTTCGACCCGTGCCCCGCGGGTTCCCCCGCCGACCTGCTGCCCTCGTTCTGCGAGGCCTGACCACCCCACGCCGCACGACGACAAGGAACGAAGACCTGATGCAGACCCACCAGTACGACGTCGTCATCGTCGGCGCGGGTGGCGCAGGCATGCGTGCCGCGCTCGAGTCCTCGACGCGGGCCCGCACCGCGGTGATCAGCAAGCTCTACCCGACGCGGTCGCACACCGGCGCGGCGCAGGGCGGCATGTGCGCGGCCCTCGCCAACGTCGAGGAGGACAACTGGGAGTGGCACACGTTCGACACCGTCAAGGGCGGTGACTACCTGGTCGACCAGGACGCCGCCGAGGTCATGGCCAAGGAGGCCATCGACGCGGTCCTCGACCTCGAGCGCATGGGCCTGCCCTTCAACCGCACCCCCGAGGGGCGGATCGACCAGCGCCGGTTCGGTGGCCACACGCGCAACCACGGCGAGGCCGCCGTACGCCGCTCGTGCTACGCGGCCGACCGCACGGGCCACATGATCCTGCAGACCCTGTACCAGCAGTGCGTCAAGCAGGACGTCGCGTTCTTCAACGAGTTCTACGTGCTCGACGTGCTGCTCACCCACGACCTCGCCGGCGGCGACGTGCCCGCAGGTGAGGAGGTCAAGGTGAGCGGGGTCGTGGCGTACGAGCTCGCGACCGGCGAGATCCACGTGTTCCGCGCCAAGTCGGTCGTCTTCGCGACCGGCGGTGCAGGCAAGATCTTCAAGACGACGTCGAACGCGCACACCCTCACCGGTGACGGGATGGCCCTCGCGCTGCGCCGCGGCATCCCGCTCGAGGACATGGAGTTCTTCCAGTTCCACCCGACAGGTCTCGCCGGCCTGGGGATCCTGCTGTCCGAGGCCGCCCGCGGCGAGGGCGGGATCCTGCGCAACAGCGAGGGCGAGCGCTTCATGGAGCGGTACGCGCCCACGATCAAGGACCTCGCTCCACGCGACATGGTCGCGCGGGCCATGGCCAACGAGGTGCGCGAGGGCCGCGGCTGCGGTCCCGACAAGGACTACGTGCTGCTCGACCTCACGCACCTCGAGCCGGCGCACATCGACGCGAAGCTGCCGGACATCACCGAGTTCGCGCGCACCTACCTGGGTGTGGAGCCCTACACGGAGCCCGTGCCCGTGTACCCCACCGCGCACTACGCGATGGGTGGGGTGCCCACCACGATCGACGCCGAGGTGCTGCGCAACGCGACGGACGTCGTCGGCGGGCTCTTCGCGGCGGGCGAGGTCGCCTGCGTGTCGGTGCACGGCGCCAACCGCCTCGGCACCAACTCGCTGCTCGACATCAACGTCTTCGGCAAGCGTGCGGGCATCGCGGCGGCGGCCTACGCGACCACGGCCGAGTGGGTCGACCTGCCGGAGGAGCCCGAGGCGTACGTCGTCGGCGAGATCGAGCGGATGCGCGATCGCGCGGCGGGCGAGCGCGTGGCCGACGTACGGCGCGCGCTGCAGGAGACGATGGACGCGAACGCGCAGGTGTTCCGCACCGCGACCTCGCTCGAGCAGGCGCGCGCCGACATCGCCGAGCTCAAGAAGCGCTACGCGGCCGTGAGCGTCCAGGACAAGGGCCGGCGCTTCAACACCGACCTGCTCGAGGCGGTCGAGCTCGGGTTCCTGCTCGACCTCGCCGAGGTCGTGGTCGAGGGCGCTCTCGCGCGCGAGGAGTCGCGGGGCGGGCACTTCCGTGAGGACTTCCCGACGCGCGACGACGAGAGGTTCCTCCAGCACACCCTGGCGTACGCGCGCCGGGGTGCGGACGGCTCGACGACGATCGAGCTCGGCACCAAGCCGGTGACCATGACCCGCTACGAGCCCATGGAGCGCAAGTACTGATGGCGCAGACGAACGAGATCGCACCCGAGACGGGCTCGGCCGAGGGCACGCCCGGAGGCACCGACGAGCGCGAGCCGCAGGCCGCTGACGCGAGCGGCGGCGCGGGCGCCGTGCCCAGCTTCGACGTGACCCTGCGGATCCGCCGCTTCGACCCGGACGCCGACGAGCCCGAGGCGTACTGGGAGGAGTTCACGGTCACGGCGTACGGTACGGACCGCGTGCTCGACGCGATGCACAAGGTCAAGTGGGAGGTCGACGGCTCGCTGACCTTCCGTCGCTCGTGCGCGCACGGGATCTGCGGCTCGGATGCGATGCGCATCAACGGTCGCAACCGGCTCGCCTGCAAGACGCTCCTCAAGGACCTCGACCCGAGCAAGCCGATCACGATCGAACCGATCAAGGGCCTGCCCGTGATCAAGGACCTGGTCGTGGACATGGAGCCGTTCTTCGCGTCCTACCGGGAGATCATGCCGTTCCTCATCACGGGCGGGAACGCGCCGTCGGCCGAGCGGATCCAGTCCCCCGAGCAGCGCGAGCGCTACGACGACACGACGAAGTGCATCCTGTGCGCCGCCTGCACGTCGTCGTGCCCGGTGTTCTGGACCGACGGCCAGTACTTCGGCCCCGCCGCGATCGTCAACGCGCACCGGTTCATCTTCGACAGCCGCGACGAGGGCGGGGCCCAGCGCCTCGAGATCCTCAACGACAAGGAGGGCGTGTGGCGCTGCCGCACGGTCTTCAACTGCACCGAGGCGTGCCCGCGCGGCATCGAGGTCACCAAGGCGATCCAGGAGGTCAAGCGCGCGATGATCACCCGCGCGTTCTGACCCGACCACCCTCTCCCCCGCCCACGCGCAGCGCTCCGGGCACGTGCGGAGCGTTCCGGACCCGCCTGGAGCGTTCCGGACCCGCGTGGAGCGTTCCGAGCTCGTGTGGAGCATTCCCAGCCGGTGTGGAGCGAAGCTGACCCTTCTCGCCGCGTGTCGGCCCGAGAACGCTCCACACGCCGCGCCGGCGGAACGGGCGTCACGTTCGTGGGGTCGTCCAGCGTCGCTCCTCGGGACGTCGGGACCGGGCACGTCGGTAGCCCGCACGCAGCCGTCCCTGCCACCGCGCCACGGCGGCACCGTCGCGAAGATCGACAGCGGTCGCCCGGACAACCGTGAGGCCCAGGTCCTCGAGCCATTCCTGCCGCTCCGCGTCCTGCGCTCGTCGCTCGGCACTCGCGTGGTAGGCGCCGTCGTACTCCCCCACCACACCGGCCTGCTCGTCGAACAGGTCCACCCGCGCGACGAACCTCCCGACGCCATCGAGCACGACGGCGTTCGCCCGTGGGCGCGGCAGGCCTGCCTGCACCCAGGCAAGCCGCAGCAGCGACTCCTGCGGTGACTCGGCGGCGCCGTCGACCATCGAGAGCGCACGACGCGCGGCGAACGCGCCACGCGCTCGGGGCCATGCGTCGAGCGCGTCGGCCACCTCGACAGGCGTGACCGCACCGACGTGGATCAGACGGTCGAGGCCGATCACGGCGGTCGTCAACGGGAGCAAGCGGGCGAGATCCAGCGCCGTGCGCACCGGGGACGTGATCCGGATCCCGTCCACCTCGACGCGTTCGTGCGCCCGGGCCTCGCTGCGGAGCACGCGCACGTCGGGCCTGAGAGTCAGCCTGCTCTCGCGCGCCGCGACGACGAGCACCCGCGCCTGACCGTGGGCGAAGTCCTGCCGGACGAGCTGCCCGTCGTCCCATCGTCGACGCCCGTCGAACACCTCGAGGTCGTCCGTGGCGTCCCGCGCCTCGAGCAACCGTGCGGCGCCCCATCCACCGACCACCGCGTGCTCCGGCAGGTCTCCCGCCACGGCTGCGATGCGCACGTCCGGGTTGAGCGGGTCCGTCAGGGAGTCCACACGGACGCCGCGCCGCACGGCGACCATCCCCGGTCCGCGCCACGCGCCCTCGGAGACCCCGCGAGCGGCGGCCTCGCGGGCACGCACGATGAGCGCTGACGAGGGACGCATCATGGCGTCAGGATCCGTGCGCGCGGCTCCGGCCGGTGGCGATCACGTGAGCCGCTGTGGACCGCATCCGCCTGTCGCGTGCTGTGGAGACCTGCTCCGGAGCGCCCGTGGCGCTTGGTGTGGAGCGTTGTCGGGTGCGACACGCCGGTGAAGCGGCCGGGAACGCTCCACATAGGCCGGGAACGCTCCACACGGGCCGGGAAGGCTCCACATGGGCCGCGAACGCTCCACATGGGCCGGGAAGGCTCCACATGGGCCGGGAACGCTCCACACCGGCACCGAGCAGGCCGCCAGGACAGGCGGTCAGGAGGCGGTGAGCGGGAAGCTCCGCACGGGGCGCCACACGCCGTCGTCGCCGTGCTCGAAGACCTGGATGCTGTCGACCAGGAACTGGGCCTCGAAGTCGGCGAGCTCGTCGAACGCGCGGTCGAGGTCCTCGTCGGGCACGTCGTGCGCGACGGTCACGTGCGGGTGGTAGTTGAACCGCACGTCCTGCGCGAGCGGCCCGGAGCGCACGGCGCGCTCGAGCAGCTCGCACTCGGCGATGCCCTGCACCACCTGGACGAACACCACGGCCGAGACCGGGCGGAACGTGCCCGTCCCCCGCAGGTGCAGCGTGAACGGCCCGTGCGACCTGCCGACCGCCGTGAGGTGGTCGCCGACGGCCTCGAGCTCCGCGGGCTCGACCACGGTGGGGCCGAGCAGCGTCACGTGCGGGGGGATGTCCTGCGCGAGCGGGTCCCCGAATCCGGCGCGGGCCTGCTGGAGCGTCGGGCCCCAGGGTGCGGGCACCTGGAGGGCCACCCCGATCCGCACCTGGTCGCCCACCCGCTCCGGCAGCCTCACCGCAGCAGTCCCGCCCGCGCGCGCGGCGGCAGCAAGCCGATCCGGTCGTACACCCGCGCGAGCGTGGCCGAGGCGATCTCACGCGCACGCTCGGCGCCGTCGGCGAGCACGTCGTCGAGCGTCGTCGGGTCGTCCAGGTAGCCACGCACGCGCTCCTGGAACGGGGTCAGCACCTCGAGCACGACGTCGGCGAGGTCGACCTTGAGATGGCCGTAGCCCTTGCCCTCGTAGTCCCGCTCGAGCTCGGCGATCGTGCGTCCGCTCAGGGCCGAGTAGATGCTCAGCAGGTTCGAGACGCCCGGCTTGTGCTCGGGGTCGAACCGGATCTCGGACCCGGCGTCGGTCACCGCCGAGCGGATGCGCTTGGCGACCACCTTCGGGTCGTCCAGCAGCTCGATGAGGCCGTTGGGCGACGACGAGCTCTTGCTCATCTTCGCCGTGGGCTCCTGCAGGTCGTAGATCTTCGCGGTCTCGCGCACGATGTGCGCCTTCGGCACCACGACCATGTCGCCGAACCGCGCGTTGAGCCGCTGCGCGAGGTCCCGCGTGATCTCGAGGTGCTGACGCTGGTCCTCGCCCACGGGCACCAACGCGGCGTCGTAGAGCAGGATGTCCGCCGCCATCAGCACCGGGTACGTGAACAGACCGACCGTCGTGCCCTCCGCACCCAGCTTGGCCGACTTGTCCTTGAACTGGGTCATGCGCGACGCCTCACCGAAACCGGTGTGGCACGCGAGCACCCACGCCAGCTCGGTGTGCTCGGGCACGTGGCTCTGGACGAAGAGCAGCGAGCGCTCCGGGTCGACCCCGGCCGCGAGGTACTGGGCCGCCGTGCGACGCGTGCGCTCGCGCAGCGCTGCCGGCTCGGGCGCCACCGTGAGGGCGTGCAGGTCGACCACCGTGTACAGGGCGTCGTAGTCGTCCTGCAGCGCGACCCAGCTCGTCAGGGCCCCCAGGTAGTTCCCCAGGTGCAGGGAGTCGGAGGTGGGCTGCATCCCCGAGAGGATGCGGGGACGTCCGTGGTTCGCGGTCGCAGGCGACATGACGAGCATTCTGGCAGGCCCGAGGGGGTGGGCTCGACCGCGACCGTGGCGGCCTCCCCGACGACGGCGCCCGACGACGTCCTCCGCCGACCGGTTCCCGCGTGGCGCGCGTGGCCTCAGGTCGCCTCGTCGTCGAACGGGGCCCCGACCCCCGCGCCGCGCGCGTCGCCCGAGGCCGCCGCCGCGGCAGCGGCCGTGCCCGCCCCAGCCGCGCCCGTGGCCGCAGCAGCCGAGCGCGTGGTGTAGCTGCGGCCCGTCACCGGAGGTGCCGTGACCTCCTCGAGGAGCGCCTCGCGCACGATCCGGCGCGGGTCGTACCGTCGCGGGTCGAGCGACGCCCAGTCGACGTCGGAGTCCTCGCCCAGCTCGGCCGACACGCGCTGCTTCGCCGTGCCGACGAGCTCACGCAGACGGCGGGTCCAGGCGCCGAGCTGCTCGGCGTACGCGGGCAGGCGCTCGGGCCCGACCACCACGAGGGCGACGAGCAGGAGCACGAGCACCTCGGCGCCGTTGATCCCGAACACGTGTCCAGACTATCCGCGGCCCGGTGCCCCGCGGCCGGCCCGCGTCACTGGCTCGGGAGCTCGTCGAGCACGACGCGCACGTCGCGCGGGTCGGCGTCGCCGCGGCGCACCGTGAGCACGACGGCGTCCCCCGGGGCCTTGGCCCGGATCGCGACGATGAGCTCGTCGGCCTCGGTGACGGGACGCCCGTCGATCGCCGTGATCACGTCGCCCGGCTCGATGCCCGCCTGCGCGGCGGGTCCGCCCGGCGTGACGGCCGGCGTTCCCTCCTGCGCCTCGGTCGAGACCTGCACGCCCTCGCCGGTGTAGCGCTGGTCGAGCAGCACGCCGATCACCGGGTACGTCGCGGTCCCGGTCTCGATGAGCTCCTCGGCGGTGCGGCGGGCCTGGTTCGCCGGGATCGCGAAGCCGAGACCGATGCTGCCGCCAGCCTGCGAGTACCCGGGCGGCTGGGCGATCGCCGAGTTGATGCCGACGACCTCACCGGACAGGTCGACGAGCGGGCCACCGGAGTTGCCGGGGTTGATCGCGGCGTCGGTCTGGATCGCGTTGATGAAGGCCGTCTGCTCCGCGTCCCCGGCGGCGACGGGACGGTTGAGGGCGCTGACGATCCCCGTCGTCACGGTGCCCTGGAGGCCGAGGGGCGCGCCCACGGCCACCACCGTGTCGCCCACGACGACCGCGTCGGAGTCGGCGAGCGGGAGCGGCCGGAGCCCGTCGCGGTCGACCTTGAGCACCGCGAGGTCGTAGTCCACGGTGCGACCGACCAGCTCTGCGGGCTCCTCGGTGCCGTCGGAGAACAGCACCGCGACGTCCGCGGCACCGTCGGCGGCCATCGAGACCACGTGGTTGTTGGTGAGGATGTAGCCGTCCTCGCGCAGCACGAAGCCCGAGCCGGTGCCCTGCCCGTCGGCGCCGCGCACCTCGATCGACACGACCGAGGGAAGCACCTCGGCGGCGATCGCCGAGACGCCCTCGAGGGGCTCGCCCGAGCCCGACGTCCCGCCGGCCGAGGCGGGCAGGTCGGCACTCGTCGGGCGTCGCCCGTCGAGCAGCTCCTCGACGCCCCAGCCTCCGACGGCGCCCGCGACGAGGGAGAGCACGACGAGCGGCGCGATCCACGCCTTGCTCATGCCGGCACGCAACGGACGTCCGGGCACCGGCCGACCCCAGCTGTCGACCGCGCCCTCGGGTGGTGGAGCGGCACCCGCCTCGGCCGCAGGCGTCGGCGAGGCCGACGCCGCTCCACCCGCAGCCGCCCCCCACGCGGGCGCGTGCGCACCACCGGCGGCGGGCGGGGGCGCGTACGGCCCGCCCACGGGCGCAGCACCGGCCTGCGCGGCCCCGTCGCCCGGCTCGGAACCGCCCCCTGGCCCGCGCTCGTGCGCCGACGACGTGGCCCCGGGACCCTCGTGCGTGGGCCGTGCGGCCCTGGCACCGTCCTGGTCGCCGTCGGGCGACCGCACGGGCTCGGGGGCGCGTGGCACCGACGGCGGGGCGAAGGGGTTCGAGTCGCTCACGGGCTCCAGCTTCCTGCCAGCTCGGCCCATCCGCGCGAGAGGCGGGCAGGCAGGCCGTCGTCGTAGGGGTCGTCAGGATAGGCCGCGACGAGCTCCTCGACCGCGTCGGCCTCACCCTGCGCGACCACGCCGACCACGGTGTCACCCGACTGCCACACGCCGTGCCACGGGGCGCTCGAGAGCACGTGGACGGTCCGGCCGCCCAGCTCGACCGGAGTCGCGCCCTCGAGCCCGGGGGCGTGGAGACGGCCACGCCTCTCGGTGACGACGAGCGTCGCGTCCTCGCCCACGAGGTCGATCTCGAGAGCACCGTCGGCGTGCAGCCGCAGCGCCGTCACCTCGAGACCGTCGGGCAGGTCGGTCGGGCACGCCCAGCCCTCGTCGGACATCCACGCGAGGAGCGCGTCGCCGTCGTCGTCGTCGAGCGGCAGCTCGTCGTCGCCCAGCTCGGCCGTGGTGCCCGCCGGCGCCGCCGTGGGAACGGCGCCCAGCACCGACATCGCCTGGGCGGGGTGCCCCGAAGGGACGACGAGCGGCTCGTCGCCGAGCGAGACGAGGGCTGCGACCACCACGCCCAGGCCGGCGCCCGTGAGGACGAGCGCCCGCGACGACACCGAGCGCCCCCGTCCGAGCGTCCCGTCGAGGCAGTCGGCAGGGACGCGCTCGCGCGTGCCCGGGAGCGGGACGGAGCCGTCGAGCGAGAACGGTTCGGCGGCCGGGCGCGCCGCGCCGCCGGGCGGCGGGCAACCGATCGCGAGGAGCCGCGCCGTGAGGTCAGGGTCCGCGGCGGGCACGTCCATCGCCGCCCTGAGGGCGCGGTGGGCGGCGCGGGCCGCGCGGAGCTCGGCCTCGCACTCGGGGCAGACGGCGACGTGGGCGAGCGCCCGTTCGGCGGCCGCGGGGGACAGCTGGCCGTCGGCGAGGGCGCTGACCTGCGTGCCGAGGTGGGTCACCGGGCACCCACCGACGCGTCCGCGTGGGTGACCGGCTCCGTGACGCCCTCACCTGCGCTCTCACCGGGAGCGCGGTGGGCGAGCGCGTCGCGCAGCTGGGCGCGCGCGCGGTGGATGCGTGAGCGCACCGTCCCGAGCTTGATGCCGAGCGTGACGGCGATCTCCTCGTAGGACAGGCCCTCGATGTCGCACAGCACGACGGCGGCACGGAACTCGGGCGAGAGGGCGTCGAGGGCCCGCTGGACGTCGTGGTCCAGGTTCGCGTGCTCGAAGCCGCGCTCAGGGCTGCCCGGGCCCTCGCGCCCCGGGATCTGCTCGGCGTTGTCGCCGAGGGCGTCCATGCGGATGCGGTTGCGGCGACGCACCATGTCGAGGAAGAGGTTCGTCGTGATGCGGTGCAGCCAGCCCTCGAAGGTCCCGGGGGTGTACGTCGACAGCGAGCGGAAGACGCGGACGAAGGTCTCCTGCGTGAGGTCCTCGGCGTCGTAGCGGTTGCCCGTCAGGCGGTAGGCGAGGCGGTACACGCGCGCGGAGTGCTCGGTGACGATCTGCTCCCAGCCAGGCGGCTGGTAGGGCGCGTCGGTCACGTCGTCCTCCTGTCCGGTGACGGCCACCGGGGTGTCGGTGACCATTCTTCCCCACCGAGGAACGTACGTCGCGGCCGCTGTGTTCCGCGGGGGCCGCGCTAGCATCGGTCCACCGCACACGCACCGCCGGGGCGCACCGCACCCGGCCCCGTGGGACGCACCGCACCACGCCTGACGAGGAGCCATCATCTCCACCGACAAGTCCGCGAGCTGGGCCTACAGCGAGGACTTCCTGACCCTCGACGACGTCGTGCTGCGGGCCACCGACCGCGCCGCGCAGCTGGGGTGCCCGCCGGTCTCCCCGGGGACCGGCGCTGCGCTGCGCACCACGGCCGCCGCCCTGCGTGCCGCGGCCGTGGTGGAGATCGGGACGGGTGCGGGGGTCTCGGGCCTGTGGCTGCTGCGCGGCATGGCGCCCGACGGCGTGCTGACCACGATCGACACCGAGGCCGAGCACCAGCGCGCGGCCCGCACCGCCTTCGCCGACGACGGCGTGCGGCCCACACGCGTGCGTGCGATCACGGGCAGGGCGCTCGACGTGCTTCCCCGCCTCACCGACGGTGGCTACGACCTGGTGCTCGCCGACGGCGACCCGCTCGAGCTCCCGCAGCACGTCGAGCAGGCCGTTCGCCTGCTGCGCCCGGGCGGTGTGCTCGCCGTCGCGCACGCGCTGCACCACGACCGGCTGCCGGACCCGGCGCGCCGCGACGAGACGACGACGACGGTGCGCGAGGTCATCCGGGGCCTGCGCGACGACGAGCGTCTGGTCCCGGCGATGCTCCCCACGGGCGACGGCCTGCTGCTCGCCGCTCGGCGCTGACCGTCTCCCGCGGCCCGTGCCGCCGGCCGACTACCGCGCGGTACCGGCCGGGTTCAGCGCAGCTGACCCAGCCAGCGCATCAGCACACGCACGCCGAAGCCGGTGGCCCCCTCGGGAACCTCGTGCGCTGCCGCGGTCGCTCGTGCGGGCCCCGCGATGTCGAGGTGGGCCCACCGCCGGGCACCGGCGAAGCGCTGCAGGAACAGGGCCGCGGTGATCGAGCCACCCCCCGTCCAGCCGTCGACGGGCACCTGTCGTACGTCGGCCACCTGCGACCGGATGGCCTCGGCGTACTCGGGCACCAGCGGCATGCGCCACAGGCGCTCGCCTGCCTCGAGCCCGGCGGCCTCGAGCCCACGGGCGAGCCTGTCGTCGCTCGTGTAGAGCGCGCCGTGCTGGCGGCCGAGCCCGAGGGTCGCGGCGCCCGTGAGCGTCGCGACGTCGACCAGCACGTCGGGCTCCAGCCGGGCGTCGGCGTACGCCAGCGCGTCCGCCAGGACGATCCGCCCCTCGGCGTCGGTGTTGCCGATCTCGACGGTCGTGCCGTCGTACAGGCGCAGCACGTCACCCGGGCGGTAGGCCGAGGCACCGACCGCGTTCTCCGCGAGCGGGAGCACGGCGGTGACGCGGTGCCGCACTCCGGCCGCGGCGGCCCCGAGCACCGTCGCGAGAGCGACCGCGGCGCCCGCCATGTCGGTCTTCATCGCGACCATCGACTCGCGCGGCTTGATCGAGATGCCGCCCGTGTCGTAGGTGATGCCCTTGCCCACGACGACGACGTGCCGTGCGGTCCGCGAGGTCTCCGCCGGGGTGTATCGCACCGTCACGAGCCGTGGGGGGCTCGCCGAGCCGCCGCCGACGGCGAGGACGCCCCCGAAGCCCCCGGCACGCAGCGCGTCCTCGTCGAGCACCTCGGTCTCGAGCCCAGCAGCGCGGGCGAGCGCGACCGCTCGGTCGGCGAGCCACGCGGGTGTCTTGGTGTCGGACGGCTCGACGGTGAGCGCCCGCGCCGTGCACGTGGCGTGCGCGGCCGTGACCGCGGCGGTCACGGCCGCCTCGGCATGGCGGCCCAGCAGCACCACCTCGGCCGGTGGGGCGGGCGGGGAGGGAGCCGTCGCGCGGCTCGGGTGGCGGTAGGCGCCGAGCACGAAGCCCTCGACCAGCGCCCGCACACCGTCCGGCCCCGCATCCGAGCCCACGGTGGTCACCACGCGTCGCAGCCCCTGCGTGGCTCGTGCGAGCGCGGCGCCGCTGCGCCGCAGGTCCTCGGGACCGCCCGAGCCGATGCCCACCAGCAGCAGCCGCGACGGCAGCCCAGCCCAGGGCAGCGCGCCGCCGCCCGCGAGCGCGCGCGGCAGGTGGACCGTGCGGACCTCGCCCGCCGCACCCGTCGCGTCGTGCCGGTCGGCGAGGTCGGGGAGGTCGATCCCGTACCGGACCGCGGCGTCGGTGGCGCCGGCGCGCGGCTGCGCGCCGTCGTCCCCCTCACCCGCGGGGGCCAGCGCGACCGCGAGCGCGTCCACGCCGTCGTCCTCGAGCAGGGCCGTGGCCGCGACGCTGCCGCGCACCACGGAGAAGCTCGTCGGCGGCACGGCCAGGAACGGCGCGTCCGACGTCTCGGTCGGACGGCCGTCGCGGGCGGGTCGCCGCGCCTGTGCGCGCGAACGGCCCCGTGCCGTGCTGCTCGTGCGCCCGGTCAGCGCACGTCCGCGTGGGTTGCCCCCGGGCACGGCGGCGTCAGCTGACGACCGAGGTCAGGGCCTCGCCGAGCTCGCTCGCCTCGGTCGCGTTGAGCTCGACGACCAGACGCCCTCCGCCCTCGAGCGGCACGCGCATGACGATCCCGCGGCCCTCCTTGGTGACCTCGAGCGGTCCGTCACCGGTCCTCGGCTTCATCGCAGCCATCGGGGGGTTCCTCCCACGTCCGTCGCGAACCGCTCTCTCGGCCGGGGGACGCAGGCACAGGCCTGCGGCCGTCCGGGCAGAGGTGAGCGGATGTCCGAGATCAGTCTAGTTCACCCGGCGGACCTGCGGTCTCACGGCGGCCACCCGGACGGCGGTACCAGTCGCCAGAGCTGTGCGACCCAGACCACCTGGGTGACCAGCCCGATCACCAGCAGCGCGCCGAGCCTCGCAGCGGGCCACCGCGGGCTCGTCAGCGCCCACGCCGCGAGGCCGGCCGCGAGCGGGAACGCGAGCAGCCCGAAGCGCACCAGGCTCGTCCCCGGCTCGACGACGGCGAGCAGGTAGGCGAGGTACCCCGCGGCCCAGCCCTGCAGCTCGGGGCCGAGCCGTCGCACCGGAGACGAGAGCACCGCGGCGACCGCCAGGGCCACGAGGAGGGCGAGGACGGGGAGACCCCAGCTGCCGAGCAGCCACTGCGCGACGTCGAGCCACGGACGCACCGGCACCACCTGCCCGGTCCCCCGCCAGGCCGCCTGGGTGCGCGTGTAGGCGTCGGGGACACCGGTGGCGGCGGCCGCGACCGCCAGCCAGAGCACACCGGACACCGCCGTCACCGCGCCGAGACCGAGCACGGGGGCGGCCACGGACCACGCACGCGCGTCGACCGCACGTGTGCGCAGGCGTGCCACGAGGTGCGCGAGCACGGCCGCGCCGACCGCGAGCGCGACCGGGCGGGTCAGTCCGAGCAGCAGCACGAGCCCGGAGGCGGCGAGGTAGCGCTCACGCACGAGGCACAGCAGCACGGCGGCGAGCAGCAGCAGCGCGAGCGACTCGCTGTAGGCCACCTGGAGCACAGGGGCGGCGGCCGACGTCGTGACCAGGCCGACGGTCGCGAGCGCGAGCCGTCGGGCGTCGCGCGGGGGCCGGCCTGCGCGCTCCGTCGCGACCACGACGAGACGGTGCAGCACGAGCATCGCGAGCGCGCCCAGGACGGTCGCCGTCAGCGGCCCCGCGACCGCCCAGGGCGCACCTGTCGCCGCCATGATCGCCCGGACCAGCAGCGGGAAGAGCGGCAGGAACGCCCACGCGTTCTGCACCACCGCGCCGTCCGCCCCGGTCGGCAGGTCCGACGGGTACCCGACCTCCGCCACCTGCCGGTACCAGCTGGCGTCCCACATGAGGCCCGTGTACTCGAGGTACCCGGGGCCTGCGGGGGTCCACGGTGTGGCCGCCTGGCTCCGGGCCACGACCACCAGCACCACGGCCGAGAACAGGCGCGCCAGCGCGTGGACCGCGAGCACCTGCACCCACCAGGGCCAGCGGGCCGGGGACGTCACACGAGCCCTCGCACCGCGCGTGCGGGCGGCAGGTCACCGCGCACGACGGCGACCATCTCGACGACGCGGCGCGTGGCACGCACGTCGTGCGCCCGGAACACCGACGCACCCTGCCACGCCGCGACGGCGGTGGCGGCGAGCGTGCCCTCGAGCCGCTCGTCGACGGGCAGGTCGAGCGACTCGCCCACGAAGTCCTTGCGGCTCAGGGCCATGAGCACGGGGAACCCGAGGCCGACGAGCGCCTCGGTGCGCCGCGTGAGGTGCAGGGAGTGCCAGGTGCTCTTGCCGAAGTCGTGCGTGGGGTCCACGAGCACCGAGCCCGGGTCGATGCCCAGGTCGACGGCGCGACGGGCCGCGGCCCCGACGGTCGCGAGCACGTCGTGCAGGACGCCGTCGCGAGGGTCGCCCTCGGCGGGGGGCAGGTACTCGGGACGCAGCGGGTCGGTGCGTGGGCCCAGGCCGCCGGTGTGCGAGCACACGACGCCCAGTCCGTGGCGCGCGGCGACCTCGACCAGCCGGGGGTCGTGCCCCGCCCAGGTGTCGTTGAGCAGGTCCGCCCCGGCGCGGGCGACCTCCTCGGCGACCTCGGCACGCCACGTGTCGACGCTCAGCGGGAGGTCGGCGAACTCCGCGCGCACGGCGCGCACGAGCGGCACGACCCGGTCGATCTCCTCGTCCACCTCGACCGCGGGGCCGCGACCGGCCCGCACCCCGCCGATGTCCACGAGGTCCGCACCCTCGGCGACCGCGCGCGCCACGGCCGCGAGCGCGGCGTCGTCGTCGGCCGCCCGGGCACCCGACCAGAACGAGTCGGTCGTCCGGTTGACCACGGCCATGACAGCCGGACGCCCGTGCGCGACCGTCCGCCCGCGCAGCCGCAGCGGCACCCCCGCGGGCGGGATCACCGCCGTCGCGAGGCGCGCTCGGCCTCCTGCTCGGCCGCGGCGTTGGCCGCGACGGCGGCCTCCTCCTCGGCGCGCAGCTCGGCGTCGCGCTCGCACACGAGGCGCACGGCCTCGGCCGGGTCGTCGACGACCTCGACGAGGTCGAGGTCACGTGCGCTGATGGTCCCCGCGTCGACCACCGGGCCCGCGAGCCAGTCGAGCAGGCCGCGCCAGTAGTCGCTGCCCACCAGGACGATCGGGAACTCGGTGACCTTGTGGGTCTGCACCAGCGTCAGCGACTCGAACAGCTCGTCGAAGGTCCCGAACCCGCCCGGCAGCACCACGAAACCCTGCGAGTACTTCACGAAGCACGTCTTGCGCGCGAAGAAGTAGCGGAAGTTGACGCCCAGGTCGACCCACTGGTTCATACCCTGCTCGAACGGCAGCTCGATGCCCAGGCCGACGGAGAGCCCGCCCGCCTCGTTGGCACCCTTGTTCGCCGCCTCCATGATCCCCGGGCCGCCGCCCGTGATCACCGCGTAGCCCTGCTCCACGAGACCGCGTCCCACCTGCTCGCCCAGCCGGTAGCCGGGCGTGCCCGGCTTCGTGCGGGCCGAGCCGAACACGCTCACGGCCGGGCCGACCTCGGCCAGCGCGCCGAAGCCCTCGACGAACTCGCTCTGGATGCGCATGACCCGCCACGGGTCGGCGTGCAGCCAGTCCGCCGTGCCGTCCTTGGCGAGCAGGCGCTGGTCGCTCGTGGTCGTGGGCACCTGCGTGCGGCGCAGCAGCACGGGCCCTCGCCGGTAGCCGTTCGGGTCCGAGCCCGCCCGCTCGGTCGCGCCGCCTGCGGGCACGGAGGTCTCTCGCTCGTCACTCATGGGGCGAGCCTAGGAGGTCAACCACGCCTCGAGCCCGGCGAAGCACGCCGCCACCTGGTCCACGGGGCACCGTTCGTCGTCCGCGTGCGCGAGGCTCGGGTCGCCCGGGCCGTAGTTGACCGCGGGCACCCCGAGGGCCGAGAACCGCGCGACGTCGGTCCACCCCTCCTTGGCGACGGGAGCAGGCCCACCCGCGCCCCCGACCGCCGCGGCGAACGCGGCCGCGGCCGGGTGGTCCAGGCCCGGGCGGGCCCCGGGCGCGAGGTCCGTGATGCGCACGTCGTGACCGGCGAACACCTCGCGCACGTGGGCCTCGGCCTGCTCGGGGGTGAGCTCGGGGGCGAACCGGTAGTTCACGGTCACCACGCACTCGTCCGGGATGACGTTCCCGGCGATCCCACCACGGATGCCGACGGCGTTGAGACCCTCGCGGTAGGTCAGACCGTCGACGTCGACCGTGCGGGGCTCGTAGCGCGCGAGCCGCTCGAGCACGGGAGCCGCGGCGTGGATCGCGTTGACCCCGAGCCATGCCCGCCCCGAGTGCGCCGCGACCCCGGACGTGCGCACCTCGGCCCGCAGCGTCCCGTTGCAGCCGCCCTCGATCCCGGCCCGCGTGGGCTCGCACAGCACGGCGAAGTCGGCGCGCACCCACTCCGGCCGGGTGCGCACGAGGCGGCCCAGGCCGTTGCGCTCGGCCTCGACCTCCTCCTGGTCGTAGAACACCCAGGTGACGTCGCGCGTGGGGGCCGTGACCCGCGCCGCGAGCGCGAGCTGGACCGCGACGCCTCCCTTCATGTCGACCGTGCCACGCCCCCAGATCTCGTCGGGTCCGCCGTCCGCACCGGGGCGCAGCCGCGTCGGCAGGTTGTCGGCGACCGGCACCGTGTCCAGGTGACCCGCGATCACGACGCGCTCGGCGCGCCCCAGGTGCGTGCGGGCGACGACGGCGTCACCGTCGCGGAGCACCTCGAGGTGCGGGTAGGCGCGCAGGGCGTGCTCGACGGCGTCCGCGAGCGCTGCCTCGTCGCCGCTCACCGACGGCGTGTCGCACAGCGCGCGTGCGAGGGTGACGAGGTCGCCCTCGAGGTCCAGGTGGGGTCGCTCGGCCATGGCGCCGACCCTAGCCCGCACGCCGTCGTCGGCGTCTCGCGGTTCAGGACGCCCGTCCCGTGCGGCAGGCGGCCCCTAGGCTTGGTCCCATGACTTCGCGCACCGCCTGGGGCACCGGCCTGGCCACCGTGACCACCGGCGACGAGGGCCCGGGCACCACCCTCGACGTCTGGTACCCCGCACCCGCGCTGGGTCCGGCCCCCGACGCCGACCCCGCCGAGCCCGCCCTGAGGGCGCTCGTGGGGTCCGACGACGCGCGCTCCGTCCGGACGGTGGTCGTGCGCACCGAGATCGACCTCGACACGCCGCCGACCTCGACCGCCGACGCGTACCTGCGGCTGCACCTGCTGTCCCATCGCCTCGTCGCACCGCACGGCCTCTCTCTCGACGGACTCTTCGGCGTGCTGCCCAACGTCGTGTGGACGGACCACGGTCCGTGCGCGGTCGCGGGATTCGAGACGACGCGGCTGCGGCTGCGCGCGGCCCACGGGCGCTTCCCCACCGTCCACGGCGTCGACAAGTTCCCGCGCATGGTCGACTACGTGCTCCCGGCCGGCGTCCGGATCGCCGACGGCGACCGCGTGCGCCTGGGCGCGCACCTCGCCGAGGGCACCACGGTCATGCACGAGGGCTTCGTGAACTTCAACGCGGGCACCCTCGGCGCCTCGATGATCGAGGGGCGGGTCTCGGCGGGCGTGGTCATCGGCGACGGGAGCGACGTCGGCGGCGGCGCCTCGATCATGGGCACCCTCTCGGGCGGCGGGCGCGTCACGATCTCGGTGGGGCGCCGGTCACTCCTCGGCGCGAACGCGGGTCTCGGTTTCCCGCTGGGCGACGACTGCGTGGTCGAGGCCGGGCTGTACGTGACCGCGGGCGCCAAGGTCGCGGTGGTCGGCGACGCGCTCGCGGGCACCCCTCTCGCGGGCCGCGACGTCGTCAAGGCCGCCGAGCTGTCAGGGCTGCCCGGCCTGCTCCTCCGCCGCGGCTCGACGTCGGGGGCGGTCGAGGTGCTGCGGCGCCAGGGCGTGGGCGTCGACCTCAACCCGGACCTGCACGCGAACTCATGACGGCTCGGCGCGGGGCACGTCGGCGTCGAGCGGCCGCGCGGGCCGTGACGGGCACGCTGACGCTCGCCCTCGTGGTGGTCGGCGGGGCCGCCGGCGTCGCGGCCCTGCTGCGCGCGAACGACGGCGAGCCGCGCGTCGAGCGCTGTGCCGCGGTCGCGGACGGCACCGAGTGGTACCTCGCACCCGACCAGGCCGAGACGGCGGCACTCCTGGCGGGGACGTCGGTGCGCCGGGGCATGCCCGCGCGAGCGGCGACGATCGCGATCGCGACGGGCCTGCAGGAGTCGAAGCTGCGCAACATCGACTACGGCGACCGCGACTCGGTCGGGATCTTCCAGCAGCGTCCGTCCCAGGGCTGGGGCAGCGTCGAGGAGATCATGGACCCGGTCTACTCGACGAACGCGTTCTACGACGCGCTCGCGCAGGTGGACGGGTACGAGGAGATGGCCGTGACCGAGGCCGCGCAGACCGTGCAGCGCTCGGCGTTCCCCGACGCGTACGCCCAGCACGAGGCGCGGTCGCGGGCCTGGGCCTCGGCGCTCACCGGCTGGTCCCCCGCGGCCCTCACGTGCACGCTCCCCGAGGCCGACGGCGTCGGTGACCCGGCGGCACTCGCGGCTCGGCTCGAGCGCGACCTGGGACTCGTCGCAGTGGTCGAGGGCGGGCTGGTGAGGATCGACCTGTCAGCCGCGGGCGAGCCCTCGAGGGCGGGATGGGCCGCCGCGCAGTGGGCGGTCGCCGTCGCGTGGACGCACGACGTGGTGCGTGTGCGGCACGAGGACCAGGTGTGGGACCGCACGACAGGGACGTGGGCGCCGGACGAGACCGACCCCCTCGCGAGCGGGGTCGTCGAGCTCACCCTCCACGACTGAGACGCGCCCCCTGGAACGACGACGGCGTGCGACCGCACCGGTCGCACGCCGTCGTCGAGGTGGTCCTGCGGCTCAGCGCTGGTCGGCCGGGACGTAGTCGCGCGTCGTCGGGCCCGTGTAGATCTGCCGCGGGCGACCGATCTTGGTCGCCGGGTCGGCCATCATCTCGCGCCACTGCGCGATCCAGCCGGGCATGCGCCCGACCGCGAACAGCGGCGTGAACATCTGCGTCGGGAAGCCCATGGCCTTGTAGAGCAGACCGGTGTAGAAGTCGACGTTCGGGTAGAGCTTGCGCTCGATGAAGTAGTCGTCGCTCAGCGCGATCTCCTCGAGGCGCATCGCGATGTCCAGCATCTCGTCCCGCTTGCCGAGGCTCGAGAGCACGTCGTCCGCGGCCTTCTTCACGATCGCGGCCCGCGGGTCGTAGTTCTTGTAGACCCGGTGGCCGAAGCCCATGAGACGGACGCCGTCCTCCTTGTTCTTGACCTTGCGCATGAACTCGGTGGCGTCGCCGCCGTTCTCCTGGATCTGCGTGAGCATGCGCAGCACGGCCTCGTTCGCGCCGCCGTGCAGCGGCCCGGACAGTGCGTTGATGCCCGCCGACACGGACGCGTAGAGGTTGGCGTGGCTCGAGCCCACGATCCGCACCGTCGACGTCGAGCAGTTCTGCTCGTGGTCGGCGTGCAGCAGCAGGAGCACGTCGAGCGCGCGCACCATCGCGGGCTCCGGGTCCCACGACTCGCCGTTGGGCTGGAACGCCATCCGCAGGAAGTCGGCCACGTAGCCGCGGCCCTTCTCGGGGCCGATCATCTCCTGGCCCAGGGCGCGCCGGTGCGCGTAGGCGGCGATCGTGGGGACCTTCGCCAGCAGCAGCACGGTCGCGAGCTCGACCGTCGCGGGGTCGAACGGGTCCACGCTCTCGGGGTAGTAGCCGGGCAGCGCGGAGACCGCGCTCGACAGCACCGCCATCGGGTGGGCGTTCGTGGGGAACGCGCCGATCAGCGCCTTGAAGTTGTCGTGGAGGTGGGTGTGGCGCTCGACGCGCTCGACGAAGGCCGACAGCTCGTCCGCGCTCGGCAGCTCACCATGCGTGAGCAGGTAGGCGACCTCGAGGAACGACGAGTGCTCGGCGAGCTGCTCGATCGGGTAGCCGCGGTACTGCAGCACGCCCGCGTCACCGTCGATGTAGGTGATCTCGGACTCGCACGACGCGGTGTTCATGAAGCCGGGGTCGACGGTCACCAGCCCCGTCTCCTTGAGCAACGAGGAGACGACGATCCCGTCGTTCCCCGCGGTCGCGGAGACCCGCGGCAGCTCGAGCGTGCGGTCGTCGGCGCGCAGCTCGACCGGGGTCTTCGGGGCCTCAGCCATGGGGTCTCCTCCTCGGGACGCGATCGTGTCGACGTCCGTCCGTGCTCCGGGCTCGTCCGCCCGGTCGACCGTACCTGCGCCACGGTGCGCGGTCCCAATCGGCCAGGGTCGAACGTCCCCTGGTCCAGGTGATTCCCGTCACAGGCCCGACGACGTCGGCAGGCCTCGCGGGCGTCACGTGCGTGCCAAGACTAGGCCAAGCCGGGCTCTTCCGGCACCGAGAGGTGGGAGGAATCGTTCCCCACGTCGCGTGATCCTCGTCACGCCCCGGTGAGACGGGCGGCGGCGCGTTCGACGGCGTCGTCGGGAGCCGTGAGGGCGACCCGCACGTGCCGGGCCGCCGCCGGACCGTAGAAGGAGCCCGGCGCGACGAGGATCCCGAGGCCCGCGAGGTCCTCGACCGTCCGCCAGCAGTCCTGGCCCGCCCCTGGGGCGCGGACCCACAGGTACAGGCCCGCGGGCGAGCCGTCGACCTCGAACCCTGCGCTCTCGAGCGCCGTCCGCAGCCGCGCACGCCGTCGCCGGTAGCGCCCGAGCTGCTCGGCCACGTGGTCGTCATCCCCCAGCGCCGCGACCATCGCCGCCTGGACGGGAGCGGGCACCATCATCCCGGCGTGCTTGCGCACCTCGAGCAGGCGTCGTACGAGCCGCTCGTCGCCCGCGGCGAACGCCGCCCGGTAGCCCGCGAGGTTGGACTGCTTCGAGAGCGAGTGGACCACGAGCAGGTCGTCGTGCCGCCCCCCGCACACGCGCGGGTCGAGCACGCTCGGCACCCCCTCGCTCGCGTACGGCTCGTCCCACGCGAGCAGCGCATAGCACTCGTCGCTCGCGACCACGGCGCCGATCCGCCGGGCGGCCTCGACCACGGCGCGCATCGCGTCGACGTCGAGCACCTGGCCGGTGGGGTTGGAGGGCGAGTTCAGCCAGACCAGGCGCACGTCGTCGCGACCGGCCCACACGGCGACGTCGTCGGCCGGCAGCGGGTCCGCGCCCGCGAGCCTCGCACCCACGTCGTACGTCGGGTAGGCGGCCTCGGGGTGCACGACGACGTCGCCCGCGCCCAGCCCGAGCCATGAGGGCAGCAGGGCGACGAGCTCCTTGGACCCGACGGTCGGCAGCACCGCGGCCGGGTCGAGGCCGGGTACGCCGCGCCGCCGCGCGAACCAGGCCGCGACGGCCTCGCGCAGCTCCGCCGTGCCGTGGGTGGTCGGATAGCCGGGTGCGTCGGCCGCTGCGCACAGCGCCTCGCGCACCACCGGCGGTGTGGGGTCGACCGGCGTGCCGACCGACAGGTCGACCAAGCCGTCGGGGTGGGCGCGCGCGGTGTCCGCATACGGGCGCAGGCCGTCCCAGGGGAAGTCGGGCAGCGCGTCGCCGTGCAGGCCCATGCCCGACCCGCTCAGGCCTCGGTCTGCTGCGGCGGGAGGGCGGCGACGATCGGGTGGTCGTGGTCGATCTCACCGAGCTTGGCCGCGCCGCCCGGCGAGCCGATCGCGTCGAAGAACTCGACGTTCGCCTTGTAGTACTCGCTCCACTGCTCCGGGACGTCGTCCTCGTAGTAGATCGCCTCGACGGGGCAGACGGGCTCGCACGCACCGCAGTCGACGCACTCGTCCGGGTGGATGTAGAGCGATCGCTTGCCCTCGTAGATGCAGTCGACCGGACACTCCTCGATGCACGCCTTGTCCTTGACGTCCACACAGGGCTGGGCGATGACGTAGGTCACGAGCGGTCCTCCACAGCGGTCGAGAGCGCACCTGTCGGCGCGCCCCTAGTATCCCCCACGTGGGACGACACGCGACGGATGGTCCGGGTGAGACCCCGCCCGCGGGCCGGGCCCACCCCGCCCCGTGGACCACGTGGCCCGTCGGTGCGCGTGTCGTGGTCCGCAGACGCGTCGACGACGGCTGGAGCGACGTGCTCGGCGAGCTGATCGCGCGCGACGAGGACGGCGTCGAGGTGCGCACGCGCCGGGGCGACGTGCGGGTCCCCGCGCACGAGATCGGCCTCGGCAAGCTCGTCCCGCCCGCTCCCCCGCGACGGGGACCACGCCGAGGGTGACCTCAGCCGAGGATCACTCGTCCTCGTCCTCGTCGTCGTCGGCCGACGGCGGCTCACCGCACACGACCCGGTTCTGAGGTCGGTACCGCACCGTCCAGGACTCGCGGTCGACCTCCTCGCCCTCGAGCCTGACCACGCGCGTGACCGTGACCGTGAACCCGGGGTTCCCGGCGGACTGCGGCGCGCACGTGGGTGAGCTCGAGTAGACGGTCGTGGGCGACACCACGTTCGACCGGCCGCTCGTCGAGCTCTCGACCTCGAAGTGCGGCGTGCTCCACACGCGGACGTGCAGGCGACCACCCGTGACGTACGCCTGGAGCAACGCCCCGTACGGCGTCGTGTTGCGGAAGCGCATGTCCAGGGTGCCCGTGAAGATCGTCGCCTCGCGGCCCTCCGGGTAACGCGCGAACCACTCCGAGTGAGGGTGGTGCTCGACGTCCTCGAACCCCGCGAAGTAGGCCGCGTTGTAGGTGGTCGTCGACAGCTGCGACAGACCACCGCCCCACGCGTCGGTGTGCTCGCCGTTGACGATCGCGCCCGCCTGGACGAACCCGTTGACGCCGTCCACCGGCCCGAGCGCCTCGGTGAGGCTGAACTCCTCGTCGGGGCGGACCAGGGTCCCGTTGACCTTCGACGCGCCGTTGATGATGTTCTTCGTGCGACGCGGTTCGCTCGTGAGCGGGGTCGAGAACTCCGAGACCACCTCGACCACCCCGAGGGCCTCGAGCGCGGCGGTCGACTCGGCCGGGTCGGTCTCGACCAGCTCGAGCGCGGCCGTGCGGTCGGCCCCCGAGGTCGCGACCGCGGCGAGCGCCGTCGCGACCGCCTCGGGGTCGAGCGTGGTGCCCGGCACCCCCGGCTGGATCACGGGGGCGCCGTCGACGAACTCGAACCGCGCGTCGGTCGGCTCGCTGAGCAGGTCGGGTATCCGTGCGACGACCTCCTCGACGAGCGCCTCGCCGTCGAGCTCGAGCACGAGCGCCTCGCCCTCAGGAACGAGGCTCGCGTGCGCCGCGAGCACCTCGGCGGGGAGCTCGGCACGACTCTCGCCGACGGTGACCGTCACGGGTGCGTCGACGAGCGGCCGCGCGAGCTCGGCGAGCGCGCGCTCCACCTCGGCGTCGTCGATCGCCGGCTCGAGGACCTCGGTCGGGAGCTCCACGGGGCGGGGAGCGGTGAGCCACTCGTCCACCAGCAGCCGCTCCGCGGCCTCGACGTCCACCCCGGTACCCGTCTCGGACGCCGTGCTCTGCGGAGCACCGTCCACGAAGACGACCGTGCCGTCGACCGGCGGGCTCTCGAGTCCCTCGGCGACCTCGGTCAGGGCTGCGTCCAGTGCCGCCTCGTCCACCTCGGTGACCGGCGGCACGGCGTCCCCCCCGAACACCTGACGCCACAGCCGCGCGGGCTCGAGGCCGAAGCCCGTGACCCCCTCGACGGTCGCGCGGTGGTCGGCCGTGAGGCCCGCGACGACCGGGTCCAGGGTCGTGCGCTTGTCGCCCGCGGAGACGGGCACCGGCTCGGTCTCCGCGGCCGCGAGCTGCTCGTCGAGCAGGGAGACCGCCTGGTCGGCGGTGAGGCCGCCCACCTCGACGCCCGCGACGGTGGTCCCCGGGGGCACGCGGTCCGACCACAGCCACAGCGCACCGACGTAGAGCCCTCCGAGCACGACGACGACGGCCGCGGCGATACCGAGCACGCGCGGCCAGCGACGGGAGCGCTCGTCGTCCGGGAAGACGTCGATCGGCGAGTGGGTGTGCGTGGGCTCGCTCGGCGCGGAGGCCTCGGCCTCCGTCGGGTCGGTCGCGGCCGGCTCCGTAGAGGGCTCCTCGTGACGGCCGAGGGCCGAGGTACGGCGGGGCGCCTCCGCCGGTGACGGGACGGGCGGGAGCACGACGGTCGCGTCGTCGCCCGACGAGCTGACGTCGCCGGGGCCTTGGGGTGCCGCGGCGGTGAGCGGCTCCTCCGAAGACGTGGCCGGACCCGGCTCGCGCACGTCGTCGGACGACGGGACCGTGGTGGGGGCGACGTCCTCCGACGCCCCCTCGGGCGTCGGCTCCCGCTCCGGCGCCGGCGTCGGCTCCGGCGCTCCCACGTGCTCCGGCTCCCCCGCGGGCTCCGTCACAGCTCCCGTCGTCACCTCGGGCGCGGACGCGGGCTCCCCGGCGGGCGCCGGCTCTTCGGCAGGTGCGGACCCTTCAGTGGGGTCGGGACCTTCGGCAGGCCCGGGCTCTTCGGCGAGCTCAGGCTCCCCCGCGGGCTCAGGTTCTGCAGCGGACGCAGGGGTCGCCGGCTGCTCCGGCTCTGACGTGGACCCGGGCGCCTGTGCAGGCTCCGGCTCCTCGGCGGGCTCGGCAGCGGTCTGCGGCACCTCCGCGGGTGCGGCCGGCTCCGGCGCGGGCTCTCGTCCGGCCGCCGTGCCGTTCGACGTGGTGTCGTCCGGCTCCGGCGCCGTGGGCTCGTTCGCACGTGCCGTGTCGTCCAGCGGGCGTCCCTCGGTCATCCCGTGCTCTCCGTCATGCGCCGCTCGTCGTCATGCGCTGCTCGTCCCCCTGTGTCCCGTACCGCGTGTGCCCGGCACCGCGCGCGATTCTACGGGGCCGCCGCACCGGGCCCCGTGGCCCCGACCGCGGTGTCAAGGAACCAGCGCCGTGGCAGCACCGCGGCGACCCCGACGGCGGCACCGCCGCAGTACCAGACGACCCCGAGCGCGTCGAGGGCCACCAGCACGTCCCCGCCGGGACCGCGGCTGGCGAGCACGGCGACGGTCGTGACCACGGCGAGGCCGACCGTGAGCAGGCCGGTCCAGCCGACCCACGCGCGCGCCAGCACACCGGCGGCGACCACGACCAGCAGCGCGAGCACGAGTCCCCACGGCGGCGACGCCCGGTGCACGCCGGTGCCCACCAGCGACACCAGGACGCCGAGCGCGAGCAGGCCGAGGTGCCTGGCCACGTCACGCGGGCGGATCGGCTGCACGCGCGTCAGGGTACCCGCGCCACCACGCCGTCGGGCCAGCCGTCCCACACCCCACCCGAGACGACCCGGTAGGCCTCCTGCGGGAGGAGCGGCTGGACCACGTCGTTGCTCAGCGCGAACGCCCCGAGCGCCGCGGGGCCGTGCTCGACCTCGTCGAGCAGGCGCACCTGGGTCGCGTGCGCCGCGAGCGCCCCGAGCACGCGGTCGAGCACCGGGACGACGTCGATCCGGACGTCCACCTGCCCGGACACGACCACGGCCGACGGCGCACCGCCGGTCGGGTCGATCCGCACGGTCCCGGTCGGCACAGGGCCGAGATCGGCGACCGCCCGTCGCCACACCCGCTCGTCGACCGCGGCCCAGAGCACGAGGGGACGCTCGTCCGGCTCGAGCAGCTCGACGGCACGCATCAGCACGCGGTGGGCGTGCACGTGGTCGGGGTGGCCGTACCCGCCGTCCGGCTCGTAGCCCACGACCACCGCGGGCCGCCGGTCACGCAGCACCGACAGCAGCCGGTGCGCAGCATCGTCGACGGGCACCGCGACGAACGCGTCGGGCGGGAGGTCGGCAGCGGCGCCCGCGCGACCGTCTGCGACCCAGGCCATGCCCGAGTCGGCGAACCGGGCGCCCTCGGCGCCCGCGGCGTCCTCCACCTCGTCGAGGAGCACGTGGTCGCCCACGCCGAGCGAGGCCAGGGCGTCGCGCAGCTCCGACACGCGGTGCGCCGCGAGCTCGGGCGAGCCCTCGAGGTGCGCGAGCCCGGCCGGGATGACCTCACCACGCTCGCCGCGCGTGCACGTCACGACCGTCACCGGCAGGCCGGCCGCAGCCCACGTCGCGAGCAGCGCGCCCGTGCTCAGGGTCTCGTCGTCGGGATGCGCGTGGACCGCGAGCAGGCCCCGACCGCTCACGCGGGCCCGCCTCGCCCGGCGCCCGGGCGCCGGAGCCGTGGGCGGGGTGCGGGCGCCCTCGTGGCGTCCGGGCCTGCGGTGGCCCCGGTCTCCTCGGCCGCACCGAGCCGCTCGGCGACGTGGGCAGCGAGCCGGTCGCGCAGCTCGCGCCGCTGGGCGCGCAGGTAGCGCTGGTGCTCGCCGTGCAACGCACGCGTGGTCGCGACGGCGATACCGATCATCACCACGCTGAAGGGCAGCGCGATGAGGATGGCCGCGGTCTGCAGCGCCAGGAGCCCGCCCGCGACCAGCAGGGCGATCGCGAGAAGCCCCTCGAGGACGGCCCACGTCACCCGGACCGGCGTGCTCGGGTGCGGGTTGCCACCGCTCGAGAGCATCGCGACCACGAGCGAGCCAGAGTCCGAGGAGGTGATGAAGAACAGCGCGACCAGGCAGATCACGACCACCGAGATCAGGCCACCCCAGGGAAGGTCGCCCACCAGGTCGAACAGCGCGTTCTCGGGTACCACCGAGCCGTCGGCGGCGATCAGGCCGCCGTCGCCGAAGAGCTCGCGGTAGATCGCGCTCCCGCCGAGCACGGAGAACCAGAGGAACGTGATGAGCGTCGGGACGAGGAGGACGCCGGCCACGAACTCACGGACCGTGCGGCCCCTCGAGATCCGGGCGATGAACACCCCGACGAAGGGCGCCCACGAGATCCACCAGCCCCAGTAGAAGGTGGTCCAGGCGGCCTGCCACGCCTCCCCCTCGGCGCCGGCCCACGCGCTCACGTTGAAGGTCATGGGGATGACGTTCGCGAGGTACACGCCCAACGACTGGACGAAGTCACGCAGCAGGAACAACGTAGGGCCGAGCAGCAGCAGCACGACGAGCAGCACGCCCGCCGTCGCGACGTTGATGTTCGACAACCACTTGAGCCCCTTGTCGAGGCCCGACACGACCGATGCCGTCGCGAGCGCGGTGATCACCACGATGAGCACGACCTGCACGGTCGTGCTCTGGTCGGCGACGCCGATGTGCTCGAGGCCCGCGCCGATCTGGAGGACGCCGAGCCCGAGGGACGTCGCGACGCCGAAGATGGTGCCCACCACCGCCGTGACGTCGATGACGTCGCCGGTGCGGCCCTTGACCCTGTCCCCCAGCAGCGGTTCGAGCGCCCAGCGGATCGAGACCGGTCGCTTCTTGCGGTGGATCGCGTAGGCGAGCCCGAGGCCGACGACGACGTAGATCGCCCACGCGTGCACGCCCCAGTGCAGGTACGTCTGCGCCATCGCGGTCTCGGCGATGCGCTCGGGCGCACCGACCACGCCCGGCTTGGGGTTGGCGAAGTGCGACAGGGGCTCGGCGACGCCCCAGAAGACGAGGCCGATGCCCATGCCCGCCGCGAACAGCATCGAGAACCACGCGCCCAGGCTGAACTCCGGGGTGTCGTCGTCGTCCCCGAGCATGACGTCGCCCCAGCGGCCGAGGCCCACCCACAGGGAGAACGCGACGAACCCCGCGACGATCAGCACGTAGTACCAGCCGAACGCCCCGATCACGTTCTCCTGGATGGCACCGATCGTGCTCTCGGCGGCCGCGGGGAAGGCGATCGCAAGGGCCGACACGACCACGATGACGACGAGCGCGGGCCAGAAGACCCGACGTTCGACGCCACCGCGACCGCGGCCGTACGCGGGCAGGGCGGGCTCGACACGCGTGGGGGTCGCCATGAACCCCAAGACTGGCAGAGCGCGCCGTCGTCCGCGCGGCGACGCACACCGTCGGCGCGACGCCGACCGCGGCCCTCAGCCCCGCTTGGCGCGTGCCGTCAGACGGGCGCGCTCGGTCTGGTCGAGCACGACCTTGCGGATCCGCACGATCTCGGGGGTCACCTCGACGCACTCGTCCTCGCGCGCGAACTCGAGCGACTCCTCGAGCGTGAGCTTGCGCGGCGGCACGAGGTTCTCGAACGAGTCGGCCGTCGAGGACCGCATGTTCGTGAGCTTCTTCTCCTTGGTGATGTTCACGTCCATGTCCTCGTTGCGCGAGTTCTCGCCGACGACCTGGCCCTCGTACACCTCGTGCGTGGGCTCGACGAAGAACGAGCCGCGCTCCTGCAGGTTGATCATCGCGAACGGCGTGACCTTGCCCGCGCGGTCGGCGACGAGCGACCCGGTGTTCCGCGTCTCGATCGCGCCGGCCCACGGCTCGTAGCCGTGCGAGATCGACGACGCGATGCCGGTGCCGCGCGTCTCGGTGAGGAACTGCGTCCGGAAGCCGATGAGACCGCGCGCGGGCACCACGAACTCCATGCGCACCCAGCCGGTGCCGTGGTTGCTCATGGTCTCCATGCGGCCCTTGCGCTGCGCGAGGAGCTGGGTCACCGCGCCGAGGTACTCCTCGGGCACGTCGATGGTCATGTGCTCCATCGGCTCGTGCACCTTGCCGTCGATCGTCTTCGTGACGACCTGCGGCTTGCCCACGGTCAGCTCGAAGCCCTCGCGGCGCATCTGCTCGACGAGGATCGCGAGGGCCAGCTCACCACGGCCCTGGACCTCCCAGGCGTCGGGACGCTCGGTCGGGAGCACGCGCAGCGAGACGTTGCCGATGAGCTCGGCGTCGAGGCGGTCCTTGACCTGGCGCGCCGTGACCTTGTGACCCTTGCCTCCCTTGCCCGCGAGGGGGGAGGTGTTGATGCCGATGGTCATCGAGATCGCCGGGTCGTCGACGGTGATGAGCGGCAGGGGGCGCGGGTCGTCCGGGTCGGTGAGCGTCTCGCCGATCGTGATGTCGGCGATGCCTGCGACGGCGACGATGTCCCCCGGGCCGGCGGAGTCGGTCGGGACGCGCTCGAGCGCCTTGGTCTCGAGCAGCTCGGTGATCTTGACGTTCTGGAGGGTCCCGTCCTGACGGGCCCAGGCGACCTGCTGCCCCTTGCGCAGGGTCCCGTTGAACACCCGGAGCAGCGCGAGGCGGCCGAGGAACGGCGACGCGTCGAGGTTGGTCACGTGGGCCTGGAGCGGCGCGCCCTCGTCATACGTGGGGGCGGGGATCTTCTCGAGGATCGTGGCGAACAGCGGCTCGAGGTTCTCCGAGTCCGGCAGACCGCCGTCGGCGGGCTGGTTCAGGGAGGCGCGTCCCGCCTTGGCGGCCGCGTAGACCACGGGGACGTCGAGGATCGCGTCGAGGTCGAGGTCCGGCACGTCCTCGTGCAGGTCGCTCGCGAGTCCCAGCAGCAGGTCGGTCGCCTCGTGCACGACCTCCTCGATGCGCGAGTCGGGACGGTCGACCTTGTTGACCACGAGGATCACCGGGAGCTTGGCCGCGAGGGCCTTGCGCAGCACGAACCGGGTCTGCGGGAGGGGCCCCTCGCTCGCGTCGACGAGCAGCACGACGCCGTCCACCATGGACAGACCGCGCTCGACCTCACCGCCGAAGTCGGCGTGACCCGGGGTGTCGATCACGTTGATCGTGATGCCGTCCGCGTGCCCCGCGGCGGCGGCCGCCGGACCCGCGTACCGGACCGCCGTGTTCTTGGCGAGGATCGTGATGCCCTTCTCGCGCTCGAGGTCCCCCGAGTCCATCGCGCGCTCGTCGACGTGGGCGTGCGCGCCGAACGAGCCGGCCTGCCAGAGCATGGCGTCGACGAGGGTGGTCTTGCCGTGGTCGACGTGGGCGACGATCGCGACGTTGCGCAGGTCGGAGCGCACAGGCATGCGGGGACTCATCTCAGGAGGTGGGAGAGCTCGGCCGAGGCTCGAGCCGGGCGGCGCACGGCGGCATCACACGCGCGCCGCCCGATTTTACACGCAGCGGCCCTCGTCGGACCGCCACGTCCCACGCCCGCTGCCGACGGGCCCCGCGGATCAGAATCCGGAGGTGCTGCCCTGCCGGCCCGCCCGCCGTGCGTCGACCTCGGCCTGCATCTGGCCCTCGGTCCTCTCGACACCCGACCGGTCGGTACGCGGCACGTGCACGCCTGAGCGCACGAGCTCCTCCTCGAGAAGCCGGTCGCGCTCCTCGCGGCGGATCTTCTGCTCGGCGGGGTCCGGCACCGGGACGGCCGAGAGGAGGCGGCGGGTGTAGGAGTGCTGCGGGTCGCGCAGGATCTGGTCCCGCGGTCCCTGCTCGACGAGCTTGCCCTTGTGCATCACCGCGATGCGGCTCGAGAGCAGCTCGACCACGGCGAGGTCGTGGCTGATGAACAGGCACGCGAACCCGTGCTCGCGCTGGAGCTCCTGGAAGAGCTCGAGCACCTTGGCCTGGACCGAGACGTCGAGGGCCGACGTGGGCTCGTCGGCCACGAGCAGCTTCGGGTTGAGCGCGAGCGCGCGGGCGATGCCGACACGCTGACGCTGACCGCCCGAGAGCTCGTGCGGGTACCGGTTGCGCATGCTGCGCGCGAGGTGCACCTGATCGAGCAGCGTCTCGACACGACGGTCGAGCTCGGCACCCTTGGCGATCTTCTGGAGCTTGAGCGGCTCACCGATCGACTCACCGATCGGCAGGCGCGGGTTGAGCGACGAGCCCGGGTCCTGGAAGACGATCGACACGTGCTTGCGCAGCTCGCGCAGCTCCTTGACGCCGATCCCGCCCATCTCCTGGCCGTCGATGGTGAGCGAGCCGCCCGCGACGGGCAGCAGCCCGACGACCGCTCGGCCCACGGTCGTCTTGCCCGAGCCGGACTCACCGACGAGACCCACGACCTCGCCCCGTCCGATCTGCAGGTCGATCTCGTCGACCGCGCGGAAGGCGGGAACACGACCGCGGCCGGGGTACTCGATCACGAGCCCGCGCGCGTCCATGGCCGCCGGCTCGCCCTCGGTCGCGCCGGCGCGGGCCGCCTCGTCGGCGGCCGCGGGCGTCGCCGTCGTCGACGACGTGCCCTCGTCCTCCTCACCCGACTTGCCCAGGTGGGGCACGGCGTCGAGCAGCTGCCGCGTGTACGCGTGCTGCGGTCGGTTGTAGATCTGGTCGGCCGTCCCGCTCTCGACGATCCGGCCGTTCTTCATCACGATCACGCGGTCGGCGAGGTCGGCGACCACACCCATGTCGTGGGTGATGAGGATGATCCCCGAGTCGATGCGGCTGCGCAGGTCGCGCATGAGCTTGAGGATCTCGGCCTGCACCGTGACGTCGAGGGCCGTCGTCGGCTCGTCCGCGATGAGCAGCTTGGGGTCGCACGCGAGCGCCTGCGCGATCATCGCGCGCTGCCGCTGGCCGCCCGAGAGCTGGTGCGGGTACTTGTCGACCGACTTCTCGGGCTGCGGGATGTCCACGAGCGTGAGCAGCTCGATCGCGCGGGCGCGCGCGGCCTTGGGGCCGATGTCGAAGTGCGTGCGGAGCGTCTCGACGATCTGGAACCCGACGGTGTAGACGGGGTTCAGCGCCGTCATGGGCTCCTGGAAGATCACCGCCACGTCGTTGCCGCGCACGCGCGACAGCTGCTTGTGGCTCAGACCGATGAGCTCGCGGCCCCCGAGCTTCGCCGAGCCGCTGGCCCGCCCGTTGCGCGGCAGAAGGCCGATGAGCGACATCGAGGACTGCGTCTTGCCGGAGCCGGACTCGCCGACGATGGCGAGCACCTCGCCCGGGCGCACCTCGTAGCTCAGGTCGATCGCGGCGGGGAACCACTCCCCCTCGACGTAGAACTCCACACCGAGGCCCTCGACCTCGAGGATCGGGGCCTTCTCGTCCACGGCAGGGGCGTCAGCAACCACGGTGGGACCGTGTCCTTTCGTCACGGTGCACGCCGCACGGGGCGGCGGGCACGGGGCTCGCGGGGCTCAGGAGCCGACCGCGGAGGTCTGGGAGGATGGGGGCGTGAGCAGCGACGACGGCGCGCCGGACGGCGTGCGGCCAGGTGACGGCACGACGATCGAGTTCCGGGCCCGCAGCGGACGCGTGCTCACGTGGGCGGTCGCGGTGCTCTGCGCCGTGGCGTGGGTGGTGACCCTCGTGCAGGAGCCTGTCGACGCGCTGCGCTACGGCCCGGCACTCGCGCTGCCGGCTCTCGTCGTGTGGGCCGTGCTCGGCCGGCCCGCGGTGCTCGTGAGCGACGGCGGGGTCGAGCTGCGCAACGTGCTGCGCACCGTGCACCTGCCCTGGACCGCCATCGTGCGCATCGACACCAAGTACGCGCTGACGCTCGAGACCGCGTACGGGACCTACGCGGCCTGGGCGGCTCCCGCCCCGAGCCGCATGCAGACCCTCGGCGCGAGCCCGGCCGACCTCGAGCACCTGCCCGAGTCCACCTACGTGGGAGGCGCCCGTCCGGGCGACCTCATCACGTCGGCGTCGGGCCAGGCCGCCGCGCACGTGCGCCGTCGCTGGGAGGCCCTGCGGGACGCCGGCTACCTGGACGACCCCCGGCTCGAGCACGACCGCCCCCAGGTGCGCTGGCACCTGCTCGAGGCCCTCGCCGTGGCCGCGCTCGCTGCGGTCGCCGTGCTGGCGGCGCAGGTCTGACCCGCCCGGCCGGACGACGCGCGCCGCGAAGCTCGCTCGCGCCGGGTTGCTGACGGGCACCGTCAGCCCTTCGCCATCTTGCGCTGGCTCGGGATGCGCCGCTGCCGCGGGTCGAAGGCGTCGCGCAGGCCGTCGCCGATGAAGTTCACGCACAGCGCGATCGTCACGATGAACAGACCGGGCCACCAGAACAGCCAGGGCCGCGTGGCGAACGCCGTCTGGTACTCGTTGATGAGGTTGCCGAGCGACACGTCCGGGGCCGTGATGCCGAAGCCGAGGTAGCTGAGCGCGGTCTCGAGCAGGATCGCCGAGGCCATGAGCAGCGTCGTGTTGACGATGATCACGCCCACCGCGTTGGGCAGCATGTGCTTGAACATGATGCGCGTGCTGCTCGCGCCGGCCACGCGGGCCGCGTCGACGAACTCGCGCTCACGCAGCGACAGGAACTCGCCGCGCACCAGCCGGGCCATCGACGTCCACGTGACGAGGCTCAGGGCCAGCGCGAGGGTGATCGGGTTCGCCCCACCCACCAGCACACCGAGGATCGCGCCGATCATGATGATGGGCAGCGTGATGACCATGTCCGTGAAGCGCATCAGCAGGTTGTCGATGCGTCCCCGGAAGTAGCCCGCGATCGCGCCCATGACGATGCCGATCGCGCTCGCCACGAGCCCGATGATCGTCATGACGAGCAGCGACTGCTGCGTCCCGCGCATCACGAGCGCGAAGACGTCCTTGCCGATGTTGTCCTGGCCGAACGGGTGCTCGCCGATCGTGAAGCCACCGTCGAAGCCCATGGTCGGGGCCCCGCCGGCCTGCGCGATGGGGAGCTGCTGCCGGTAGGTGTAGTCCCACCAGCCGGGGATGGGCCCCCAGCCGATCGACGTGGTGGCGAGGAGCACGATGCCCACCAGCACGACGGCCGCCGTCATGGCTCCGCGGTGACGGATGAAGCGCCGGAAGACGATGCGGCCCTGCGAGAGGCCCTCGACCTCCTTGAGCTCGATCGCGTTCTCGACGTTCTCCTCGGTGACGGTCCCGCCGTGCTCGGGGACCTTCGGCGTCGGCGTGGTCATGCGTTCACCCGGATCCTGGGGTCGAGAGCGGCGTAGATGAAGTCGACGAGGATGTTCGCGACGACGAGCGCCGTGCCCACCACGATGAAGTACCCCATCACCGGGTCGGCGTCCTTGTCGTTGAGGCCGCGCAGGAACAGTGTCCCCATGCCGCTCCACGCGAAGATCCGCTCGGTGATGATCGCGCCGCCGAACAGGTTGGCGATGTCGAGCGGGACGATCGTGGCGAGCGGGATGAGCGCGTTGCGGAACGCGTGGCGCACCGTGACGATCCGCTCGGGCAGGCCCTTGGCCCGCGCCGTGCGGATGTAGTCCTGGTTCATCACCTCGAGCAGGCTCGCCCGCGAGTACCGCGTGTACGAGGCGAACGAGATCAGGATCAGCGCGATCGTCGGCAGGATCAGGTGGGTGTACGTGTCCATCGTCTCGACCCAGAAGTCGCCCGAGAGCCCGGGCGTCTGCGAGCCGATGGTCGCGATCGGCCGGCCCGCGATACGGCTCGAGCTCGAGTAGACCTGCCACACGCCCATGAGGCGGTCGACGAAGGTCAACGCCGCGACGAAGAGGGCCGTGATCGCCGCCGCACGCATCGACTGCCCGCGGTCGGGGCCGCCCCAGAGCCAGCCGATCAGCACGCCCGACGCGATCGCGACCAGACCGAGCCCGATCATCATCGGCCCACTGGCCGCGTAGTAGAAGAGGTACTGGAGCGGGTAGTACAGCGCCGCGCCGAGCGCGACGGCGGTGAGCGCCGAGTACAGCGCCCTGCGGTTGCGCAGGCCCGCGGCGACGGCGGTGACGCCGAAGGCGATCGCGACGCCGAGCACCGTGATGACGACGATGCCGAGGCTCGGGTCGAGCAGCCAGCCGCTCGCCGAGATGAAGAAGAGCATCGCGGCGGTCGCGAGGGCGGACACGCCGAACACGACGGCGCGTCGCTGAGCTGCACCGCCCACGATCGCCTGCCAGATGAGGCCGCCCAGCAGGGCGAGCCCCGCGATCGCGGGTGGTGAGATCCGTGGATCGGCGAGGAAGTCGTTGAAGCCGATCGCGCCCCACAGCTTGAGCAGCACCGCGACCCAGAACGACGGCAGCGAGTACAGGACGAACGACATGAACGTCACGCCGTAGTCGAACCCGGTGTACTGGCGCAGCGCGCTCGCGATACCGACCGTGATGCCCAGCGCGATCGCCGTGAAGGTCGACATCGTGATCAGCGTGAGCGTCGACGGGATCGCGGTGCTGAGCATCGCGGTGACGGGCTGGTTGGTGACCCAGCTCGTCCCGAGGTCGCACGTGCCGATGCCGACGGCGGCCGGGATGCACTGGGCCGCGCCACCGAGCCAGCTCAGGTACCGCAGCGGGGCGGGCGTGTCCAGGTCGAGCGCGTCGATGCGCTGCTGGATCAGCTGCTCCTTGTTGGGCGCCGAGCTCGTGTAGAGGTCCTCGAGCGGGTCGAGGGCGATCGCCAGGAGCATGTAGACGATGAAGGTCGCCCCGAGGAGGACGATCGCTGACGAGAGGATGCGCCTGCCGATGAAGGCGAGCATCGGTCCGCTCGAGCGGAGCCGCGCGCGGGGGCCGGTGGGGCTGACGGGGGCGGCGGAGACCGCCTGCTCGTCACTCCCGGCGCGGCTCGACACTGAGGTTGCCATGGGGTGCTGGACCTCGCTGGACGTGGGTCATGGTCGGCGTGAGTCTACGCGGACCTGCGGAGGGGTTCGTACGCGCCGCGGTGGCGGGCGCACGAGGCGGCCCGGGTGCGGGCCTGGGTGGTGCTGGTCGCGGGTCGGGTCCGCGACCGCCGTCCCGGACGTGCCCGGGACGGCGGTGGGGCGCCGCGGCTGGACCGCGGCGCCCCACCTGTCGTGCGTGTCAGCGTCGTGGACGCGAGATCACTCGGTCTCGATGCTGTCCTCGGCGCTGATCTCCCACTCCCAGTAGTTCCAGAAGATGGTCGGCGACAGGGCGATGGTCGAGGTGCCCTCGAGCACGTCGCGCCAGGCCATCACGCCGGGGTGCTGGAAGATCGGGACCGAGAAGCCGGCCTCGTTGAGCTCGCTCTCGATGTCGATCAGGAGCTCGGTCTCACGCTCCGGGTCGGTGTTGGTCGACAGCTCGTCCCAGAAGGCGTCCATGCTCTCCGACGAGTACCCGCCGAAGTTGTTGACGCCACCCGTGATGAAGTTCGCCTGGCCGTTGAGCGCGAAGGTGCTCGTCGACTGCCAGCCGAAGAGGGACGCGTCGTAGGTCGTGGGCTGCGCGAGGCGGCCACCCCACGCGACGTCGCCCTCGTCCACCAGGTTGAAGCCGACCTGCGAGGCCGAGTTCGAGATGAGCTCGAACTGGTTCTCGCGGCGGACGTTGCCCTCGCCGTACAGGAAGCGCACGTCGATCGGGGTCTCGACGCCGGCCTCGGCCAGCAGCTCGATCGCCTTCTGGCGGTTGGCCTCGTCGTCGTGGCTGTAGAACTCGGAGCCGTTGTTGGAGACGACCTCGTCGTAGTTCGGAGCCGAGGGGACGAGGTTGTGCGAGTCACGCAGCACGGCCTCGGGGTCGATCGGGAGGATCAGCTTCTCGAGGATCTCGTCACGCGGGACCGAGAGCAGGAAGGCCTGGCGCACGAGGCGCGCGGTCTCCTCGTCGCCGCCGTAGGTGGCCGGGTCGAACGGGCCACCGTTGTTGAACACGACGTCCACGTGCTCGTAGGTGCCCTCGGCGGTGCCCTGGTAGGACACGCCGTCCATGCCCTCGAGGGTCGCGACCAGGTCGACCGACGCCTGCGGCGAGATCAGGTCGACCTCACCGTTCTGGAGCGCGGTGGCCGAGGCCAGCGGGTCCTCGTTGTAGCGGACGGTGATGGCCTCGACCTTGGGCTTGGGGCCCCACTCGTAGTCGTCGCGCGCGGTGACCGTGAGGTACTGGCCCTCGACGAACTCGGTCATGACGTACGCGCCGGACGAGAGGTACATGCGCTCGTCGTCGGGCAGCGAGGTGAAGTCGAAGCCGGTGTTCCAGGTCTTCGCGATGGCCGAGAGGTCCTCGGTCACGTCGTTGGCGAAGGCGTCGTAGACGCGCTGCTTGGCCTCCTCGGCGTCCTCGACGTCGAGCGCGATGCCGGCGATGGCGTGCGCGGCGACGGGCGAGGGCTGGATCGAGACCTCCCAGTCGGAGCGCGGCTCGTCGTAGACGAAGGTCACGGTGCGGCCGTCGTTGCTGATCTCCGGCATGCCCGAGATCAGGTTGGCGGCGGGCGAGGACGAGCTGAAGTAGACGCCCGCGTCGATCTCGTCCTGGTTGATGATGTTGAACTCTTCGTCGTACTCGGGCTCGACGTTGTCCCAGCGGTCGTTCTGGGCGGCCCAGTAGAGGAACACGTCGTAGGCGTCGACGGGCGCGCCGTCCGACCAGGTGACACCCTCGTTGACCGTGTACTCGACGGTGAACGGGTCCTCGGAGGTCACCTCGTAGGTGCCGAAGTCCTCGTTCTTGGCGATGTTGAGCTCGCCGTCGTAGTAGTTGAACTGGGCGTTGGTCAAGTAGATGATGTTCGCGTTGGCCGTCGCGTTGCCGGTGTCCGTGAGGTTGTTCTGCGAGTAGAACGACTGGTTCCAGCCGACGCTGACAGAGGTGTCCTCGACGATCTCGCTCCCACCCGGGGTGGAGCACGCGCTCAGCACGAGCGCGCCCGTCGCGACGATGGCGCCCGCGGCACCGATTCGCCTGATCTTCACTGTTCCTCCTGACAAGGATGTGGCGCGCCCCCGGCTCCACGGGGACCGGGCCGGGCCTGGGGCCCGTCCGAGCACACCCGTGGTGGGAGCTCCACCATGGATTCGGCGAGCGTACAGCCGAAGATTCCGGCATTTGGGATGCCCTCGGGGGGCCCGTTCTGATCGTTACCTATTCGATACTGGCCGGTACGTCTCATCTCGTGAGATTCGGTTTGCCCACCCCTCACCCCCGTGCAATCGAGAACCGCAGCAGCGGCAACGGATTCCGCGCGTGGGGCAGCGAGCGACCTCCGAGATCATCCGTTGAAGGGCTGACGGCCGGGCACTAGCAGGTCGTCGCTCCGGATGTTGTCTGCTGAGACGAAACCGCTCTGAGGGCCTGTGGCGCCAGTCACATCCGTAACCTGCCGGACACACACGATCTGGCTCGCGTGTGTCCGGGTCGCCCGGACTGACACGGTTCCCGGCCCCCGGGCGAACGTTCGGCACGACGCATCGGGCCGCTGCCCGCTTCCGAGCCGGCGCCGTGCACGCACCAGAAGACGGGACGTACGCCCCTGGAGAGTGCTGCTCGCGTCGCAGACCGTGGGAGCGACGCCCGGGAGCCACCCGCCCTGACGAGGAGGAGCCATGGTCCGCAAGCGGCGCCTACCGGCCCCGGGCGCACGCCGGTGAGCCGGGTCGACGACTACCGCGACACCCTTGCGAGGCTCCCGGTCGACACGTGGCCGACGTACCTGACGACGCAGTCGGGCCTCCCGGGACCCCGCGGCAACATCGAGCTGGCGCGCGCGGTCGGAGAGGAGGCCGACGCACGCACCCTCGACGCACTGGTGTCCACCGGGGACGAGTACCTCGTCTTCTGCGGCGTCGTCGGCCTGGGCCGGCTGCTGGGCGAGGGCGCGGGAGACGACGTCGAGCGCCTCCTCCACGGGCACGCCCGGGACTCCCGCTGGCGGGTGCGGGAGGCGGTCGCGATGGCGCTCCAGCGCCTCGGCGACGCCGACCCGGCGCGACTGCTGCGGCTGTGCTCGACCTGGGCCGCTGACGCCGACCCGCTGGTCCAGCGGGCCGCGGTCGCCGGGATCTGCGAGCCGCGGCTGCTCCGGGCCCCGGACACGGCCGCGGCCGCTCTCGACACGTGTGCGAGGGTCACGACGTCCCTCGCCGCCCTGCCGCGTGAGGACCGTCGCCGGCCCGACGTGCGCGTGCTGCGGCAGGCCTTGGGCTACTGCTGGAGTGTGGCCGTGGCCGCTGACCCGGAACGCGGCCTCCCGGCGTTCCTCGCACTCTCGGGCTCCACCGACCCCGACGTCGTCTGGATCGTGCGCCAGAACCGGGCCAAGGCACGGCTGGCCCGCCTCCTCTGACGCCCCGGCCGTTGCCCGTCACACGTCGGAGCGGGACCCGACGACGTCGTCCGACCGATCAGTCCGTGGCGTCGGGAGCCTGCCGACGCACGGAGAGCCGCGGAGGGGACGCGAGCGTCTGTGCGACGACGCAGTACCGCTCGGCGAGCTGGACGAGCTTGTCCTGCGTCGCCTGGTCCGCGTCGGTCTCGAGATGAAAGGTGATCTCGACATCGGTGAGACCGACCGGGACCGACCGGTCCACCGCCAGCGTCCCCCGGGCGTCCCAGTGGCCCTCCACCTCGACCGTGGCGGCACGGAGCTCGACACCCATCGCGATCGCCACGCTGCGCAACGTCACGCCGGCGCACGCCGCGACCGCGTCGAGCAGCAGGTCCGCCGAGCACGCGAGCGACCCGTCACCGCCGGCCGCCGGGTGCAGGCCAGCGGTCGTCGTGCCCGCCCAGCCGTCGACGTCGGCGCTGATCCCGTCCGTGCTCACCCGAGCGACGGCGCGTGCCGGGATCCGCGCGGCCTCCGGGTCCTCGCGGTAGCGCTCCTTGAGGGGACGCTGCAGGTCACGGAGCTCGGACGAGGTGGGCGTCGACATGACGCGATCGTAGGCCGCGAGCCTCGCGTGCCTCGACCACCCACCCCGCTCGACTACACGTTGAAGCGGAACTCGACCACGTCGCCGTCGGCCATGACGTAGTCCTTGCCCTCGACGCGGGCCTTGCCTGCCGAACGCGCCGCGGCGATCGACCCCGCCTCCACGAGGTCGTCGAACGAGATGACCTCGGCCTTGATGAAGCCGCGCTCGAAGTCCGTGTGGATCACGCCGGCCGCCTGGGGCGCCGTCCAGCCCTTGCGGATGGTCCATGCCCGGGCCTCCTTGGGACCCGCCGTCAGGTAGGTCTGCAGGCCGAGCGTGTGGAAGCCGACGCGCGCGAGCTGGTCGAGGCCCGCCTCCTCCTGCCCCGAGGCCGCGAGCATCTCCGCGGCGTCCTCGGCATCGAGCTCGACGAGCTCCGACTCGAGCTTGGCGTCGAGGAACACGCAGTCGGCCGGCGCGACCATCGCGCGCAGCTCGGCCCTGGTCGACTCGTCCGCGAGCCCCGCGTCGTCGGTGTTGAAGACGTAGATGAAGGGCTTGGTGGTGAGCAGCTGGAGCTCGCGTAGCGCGGCCGGGTCCACGCCCGCCTTCTCGAGCCGCTCACGTGCGGCGAACAACGTGCTGCCCTCGGCGAGCACCTCGTGGGCGCGCTGGGCGGCGGTCAGGACGGCCTGGTCCGTCTTCTTGCCGCGGACCTCCTTCTCGAGCCGCGGCAGGGCGCGCTCGACGGTCTGGAGGTCGGCGAGGACGAGCTCGGTGTTGACCGTCTCGATGTCGTCGGCCGGGTGGATGCGGCCCTCGACGTGCACGACGTCGTCGTCGGAGAAGGTGCGCACCACCTGGCAGATCGCGTCCGCCTCGCGGATGTTCGCGAGGAACTTGTTGCCGAGCCCCTCCCCCTCGCTCGCGCCACGCACGATGCCCGCGATGTCCACGAACGAGACGGTCGCCGGCACGATGCGCTCGCTGCCGAAGATCTCCGCGAGCGTCTCGAGCCGGGGGTCGGGCAGAGGGACCACGCCGACGTTCGGCTCGATGGTCGCGAACGGGTAGTTCGCGGCGAGCACCTGGTTGCGGGTCAGGGCGTTGAACAGGGTGGACTTGCCGACGTTGGGCAGGCCGACGATGCCGATGGTGAGAGCCACGGGCGACGAGTCTACGGGCCTCGGCTCAGCGCATCGCGACGAGCTTGGCGAGCAGGTCGGGCGCACGCCTGTCGTAGGCCGCCGCGCCCACGCGCACACCGACCACCAGGAGCACGGCCCCGAGGCCGAGAGAGACGGCGACGGCGGCGACCGCGAGAGCGGGGTTCCCCGTGACGACCGCGGCGATGGTCAGGCCGACTCCCGGGAGCAGGAGCACCCCGAGCACGAGGGAGCCCACGAGCTGGACGACCATCGCGGCGCTGCTGCCGCCCTGGGGGGACGAGAACGGGTTGTCCCCCGGCTTCGGCACGGGGTAGACGACCTGGGCGGAGGCGACGCTCGAGACCCCGAGGGACGTCATGAGGACACCCAGCCCGAGGGCGACGACGGGCAACGCCGTGTCCCAGCGGCCGGCGAGGGCCAGGGAGGCGATGGTCATGACGAGGGTCGCAGGCACGCCGACGACGACGGCGGCGACGACGCGCCCCGCACGGTCCTGGAGACCACGCACGGGCGCGGCGACGTGCGTCCAGAACGCGGTGCTGTCGTACGCGATGTCGGCCGAGATCGCCCAGCCCAGCAGGTAGGCGGTCACGGGTCCGACGGCGAGCATGAGGCCCCCGCCGCGCTCACCGCCCGCGAACCACGCGAGGACCGGCAGCAGCGGGACGATCACGACGGCAGCCGCGTACCTCGGGTCGCGGACCCAGTACGTGACCGCCCGTGCGGCGATCGCGCCGGTGGGCGTGGGCGGCAGCACGCCGAACGCGCCCGCCCCTCGCGTGCGCACACGCGAGGACGAGACGCGCCGCGGTCGCTCGAGCGCCGCGCCGAGGGCGCGGTGCCAGACCAGCGCGAGCAGCGCCACCGTGGCCGCCGAGATGACCAGCCGGGCCCCTGCCGCGCCCCAGCGGCCCGCAGCGACGTCACCCGCGAGGGCCCACGGCGCTCCGAGAGGCGTCCAGCCCAGGGCGCCGGCCGCGTCCGGGATCACGTCGGCCGCACCCTGGAGGCCCTCGCCGACGGCGTTGAGGAGGGGCCCGAGCAGGAAGACGGGCACGAGGACGAGCACCGCCATGAGCTCGCGGAACCGCCGTCCGCCCACCAGGTGGGAGAGGGACGTCGTGAGGGCGCGCGAGCCCAGGACGCACGTCGCGAGTCCCAGCACGGCACCGACGAGCCCGACGACGAGGGCGAGCGGGCTGCTCCACCACGAGGCCGCGCTGCCTGCGGCCAGCACGGTCGTCGCCGCCCCCGGGACGCCGACGAGCGTCGCGACCGCGAGACCCAGCAGCAGGTCGCGGCGCGGCACGGGGAAGAGCGCGAAGCGGTCGGGGTCGAGGCTCGCGTCGGCCCCGAACGCGAGCAGGGGGACGACCCACCAGCCCAGCACGAGGAGCGCGCCCGCGACGACCAGCACGTCGGAGCGCAGCGGAGCCCCCGCGAAGCTCAGGGCCACGAGCCCGGCGAGGCAACCGAGCACGGCACCCAGCGCGTACAGGAGGGCGAACACGAGCCCGACGACCTGCCAGGCGCTGCGCCGCAGCCCGTTGCCGAGCAGCGTCAGCTTCAGTCGGACGAGGTGTGCAACCACGCGAGCCCCTCCCCGGTCGTCCGGCCTCCGACGAGGTCGACGAAACGGTCCTCGAGGCTCTGGCCCGCACGCACCTCATCGACCGTGCCGGCCGCGAGCACGTGCCCTGCGGCGATGACCGCGACGTGGTCGCACATGCGCTGGACCAGGTCCATCACGTGCGACGACACGATCACCGTGCCACCCGTGCGGACGTAGCCCGCGAGGATCTCGCGGATGTTGGCGGCGGACACGGGGTCCACCGACTCGAACGGCTCGTCGAGCACGAGCAGGCGCGGGGCGTGCACGAGCGCGCACGCGAGGGCGATCTTCTTGGTCATGCCCGCCGAGTAGTCCACGACCAGCCCGTGCGCGTCGCCCGCCAGATCGAGCGCGGCGAGCAGCTCGTGCGCGCGACGCTCGACCGTCGCGCGCTCCAGGCCCTGGAGCAGGCCCGCGTAGGTGAGGAGCTGGAGGCCCGTCAGCCGGTCGAAGAGCCGGACGCCGTCGGGAAGCACACCGAGCATGCCCTTGACGCGCGTCGGGTCGGCCCACAGGTCGACGCCCTGGACGAGCACCTGACCGTGGTCCGGACGCAGCAGGCCGGTGGCCATCGAGAGCGTGGTCGTCTTGCCCGCTCCGTTGGGCCCGACGAGGCCGTAGAAGGAACCGGCAGGCACGCTGAGGTCGATGCCGGCGACGGCGACCTTGCGGTCGAAGGCCTTGGTGAGCCCGCGAACCTCGAGGACCGGGGCGGAGGTCGTGTTCATCGAGCACCACCCTAGGCAGCACCGAGGACGCGCGGGCTCCGTCGCGCGACGGAACCTCGGCCGCGCGCGTCGCCCACGAGGACGAGGGCCCCGGTGTCGGAGGCGGGTGCAAAGGTCGGGCCATGGACGTCGTGACGGTGCTTCTCACCCTTCTGCTCGGCCTGGCCCTCGGGGCCGCCGCCGCGGCTGCGCGGGGGCGGTCGCGCACCGCCGCGCTGGAGTCCGAGGCGCTCGCGGCCAGGGCCGAGCTCACGGCCGAACGCCGTCTCGCGGCGGAGCGTCTCACCGCGCTCGACGCCGACCACCGGCGCCTGACGGAGCAGTTCCGCGCGCTCGCGGCCGAGGCGCTCGCGAGCAACAACGAGCAGTTCCTCGCCCTCGCCGACCAGAGGCTCGCGGCGAGCCACCAGACCCAGGCCCACGAGCTGGCGCAGCGAGAGGAGGCGGTCCGCTCGCTCGTCGAGCCGATCGCACGTGTGCTCGACGAGGTCCGGGCCGGTCTCGGCACGTCCGAGCAGGCCCGCGCCGCGGCGGGCGCCGCGCTCCTGGAGCAGGTGCGTGCGATGCGCGAGACCTCGCAGGCGCTGCGCGACGAGACCGGGCGCCTCGTCAGCGCGCTCCGCTCGTCGCACGTGCGCGGCCGCTGGGGCGAGCTCCAGCTGCGCCGGGTGGTCGAGAGCGCCGGGATGCTCGAGCACGTCGACTTCGTCGAGCAGGCGAGCGTGCGTACCGACGACGGGCAGCAGCGGCCGGACATGGTCGTGCGGCTGAGCGGGGGCAAGCAGGTGGTCGTGGACGCCAAGGTCGCCTTCCTCGGCTACCTCGAGGCCGTGGAGGCGAGCGACGAGTCCGTGCGTCGCGAGCGGCTGCGGGCGCACGCGCGCCACCTGCGCACGCACGTCGACGAGCTCGCGGCGAAGCAGTACTGGGCGCAGTTCGCGCCCAGCCCCGAGTTCGTGGTGATGTTCGTCCCCGCCGAGCCCTTCCTGCACGCCGCCCTCGACACCGACCCGACGCTCTACGAGTACGCCATGGAGCGCAACGTGGTGCTCGCCACGCCCATGACGCTCGTCGCCCTGCTCCGCACGGTCGCGCACGGGTGGCGGCAGGAGGCGCTGGAGGCCAACGCCCAGCAGGTGCTGGACCTGGGCCGCGAGCTGCACGGCAGGCTCGCGACCCTCGGCGGTCACGTCAGCCGCCTGGGCAGGCAGCTCGACGGCGCGGTGCGCGCGTACAACGAGTCGGTGAGCACACTCGAGTCGCGCGTGCTCGTGAGCGCGCGACGCCTGACGGAGCTGCGGGTCACCGACACCGAGCTCGAGACCCCGCCGCAGGTGGACCGGGCCGCGCGACAGCTCCAGGCACCGGAGCTGGTGACGGTCGAACCTCGCTGAGATGCACCACCACCCCACGTGCTCGGCCAGGGACCGGTAGGCCCATGACACGAACGCCCGCAGGCCTGCGCCCATCGGCGTAGCGTGGACAAGGTCAACGACGACGCTGTCCCGCCACCGCGAGCAGCCCACCGCACCCTGGTCGCCCAGGGCCCTGCGCACTGCGGACGCGGCGACGCCTCGGCGCCGGCTCACCCTCGAGGGAGGCTGGAGATGAAGGCACTCGTCTACCACGGGCCCGGCCACAAGAGCTGGGACGACGTACCGGACCCCACCGTCCGGGCCCCGTCCGACGCCATCGTGCGCGTCGACACCACCACCATCTGCGGCACGGACCTGCACATCCTCAAGGGCGACGTACCAGCGGTCACACCCGGGCGCGTCCTCGGCCACGAGGGGGTCGGCACCGTCGTCGAGGTCGGGGCGGCCGTGACGCGGATCGCCGTGGGCGACCGTGTGATCATCTCGTGCATCAGCTCGTGCGGCTCGTGCGCGTACTGCCACGAGCAGCTCCCCGCCCACTGCCTCGACGACGAGGGCGCGCCGGGCATCGGTTGGATCCTCGGGCACCTCGTCGACGGAACGCAGGCGGAGCTGGTCCGGGTGCCGCACGCCGAGGGCTCGCTCCACCTCGTTCCCGACGGTGTCACCGACGAGGCCGCCGTGATGCTCAGCGACATCCTGCCCACGGGCTTCGAGATCGGCGTCCGCAACGGTCGTGTCGCCCCGGGCGACGTCGTCGCCGTGGTCGGGGCGGGCCCGGTCGGTCTCGCCGCGATCATGACGGCGGGCCTCTACGGCGCGTCGCGCGTGATCGCGGTCGACCTCGACGAGCACCGGGTGGGCCAGGCCCTCGAGTTCGGGGCCACCGACGGCGTGGCCGGCGGCGACGACGTCGTCCGCCGCGTGCTCGCCCTCACCGACGGGTTGGGCGTGGACACCGCGATCGAGGCGGTCGGGCTCCCCGAGACCTTCACGCTCGCGACCGAGCTGGTGCGGCCGGGCGGGACGGTCGCGAACGTCGGCGTGCACGGTCGTCCGGTCGAGCTCGCCCTCCAGGACCTCTGGATCAAGGACGTCGCGATCACCACGGGACTCGTCAGCGCGACCACGACGTCGATGCTGCTCAAGCTGGTCGCCCAGGGGCGCCTGTCGCCCGAGCGCTTCGCGAGCCACAGGTTCGCGCTCGACGACGTGCTGGACGCCTACGACACGTTCGGCCGTGCCGCGCAGACGCAGGCGCTCAAGGTCGTGCTCAGCCGCAGCTGACGTGACGGCGCGTGCGCCCGTCGGTCAGCGCGGGGTCACCTCGAGCGAACGGCGGGCGCCACGCTCGGGCCGGGCGGGCGCCTTGCCCGCGGCCTTGAGATCGGCGCGGAGCTCACGCGGCAGCGAGAACATCAGGTCCTCGGTCGCCGTGCGCACCTCCTCGACGTCCGCGAAGCCCATCGACGCGAGCGACTCGAGCACGTCGCGGACGAGGATCTCGGGAACCGAGGCGCCCGAGGTCACCCCGACCGTCGACGCGCCCTCGAACCACGCGGGGTCGAGCTCGGCCGCGCGGTCGATCCGGTACGACGTCCGCGCGCCCGCGTCGAGTGCGACCTCGACGAGCCGCACCGAGTTGGACGAGTTCGCCGACCCCACGACCACCACCACGTCGCACTCGGGCGCGAGCTTCTTGACCGCGACCTGACGGTTCTGGGTCGCGTAGCAGATGTCGTCGCTCGGCGGGTCCTGGAGGCTCGGGAAACGCTCCCGCAGGCGCCGCACGGTCTCCATCGTCTCGTCCACCGAGAGCGTGGTCTGCGAGAGCCAGACCACCTTCTCCGGGTCGCGCACCGTCACGTCGTCCACCGCGTCGGGCGAGTTGACCACCTGGATGTGCTCGGGTGCCTCACCTGCGGTGCCCTCGACCTCCTCGTGGCCGTCGTGCCCGATGAGGAGGATGTCGAAGTCGTCGCTCGCGAAGCGCACCGCCTCCTTGTGCACCTTGGTCACCAGGGGGCACGTCGCGTCGATCGTCTGGAGCGACCGCGCGGCGGCCGCCGCGTGCACCGCCGGGGAGACCCCGTGCGCCGAGAACACGACGCGTGCCCCCTCGGGCACCTCGTCGGTCTCCTCGACGAAGACGGCACCGCGCTCGGAGAGGGTCTCGACCACGAACTTGTTGTGGACGATCTCCTTGCGGACGTACACCGGTGGGCCGTAGTGCTCGAGCGCCTTCTCGACGGCGATCACCGCACGGTCGACCCCGGCGCAGTACCCGCGGGGGGCCGCGAGGAGCACGCGGCGGGTCGGGTTCTCGGCAGGAGCAGTCACCGTGTCAGTCTACGGGCGACCTCGCGCGGTCTCCCGTTCGCGGGCGGGCGTGCGCTGAGAGCGCAACCCGGCCCGGTGCGCACGGTGTCGCCGAGCGGTGGCAGGGTGGGCGCGTGAGCACCCCGGGTCGTACCGAGCCGCTGGCCGCACGCGCGCTCGAGACGACGCCGGCGAACCCCTGGCCCGTGCGCCACCTCTCGGCCCGCATCGCCGAGTACGTCCACCGCATGCCCGGGGTGTGGGTCGAGGGCCAGGTGGTCCAGCTCAACGTGCGCCCGGGCACGACGCTCGCCTTCCTGACCCTGCGCGACACGGACGCGGACGTCTCGCTCCCCGTGAGCACGCACGTGCGCGTGCTCGAGGCGGCCGACTCACCGGTGACCGAGGGCTCGCACGTCGTGGTGCACGTCACGCCGACGTTCTGGGCCAAGCGCGGCACGCTCCAGATGCAGGCCGACGCGATCCGCGCCGTCGGCGTCGGGGAGCTGCTCGCGCGGATCGAGCACCTCAAGCGCATCCTCGCGGCCGAGGGCCTGTTCGACGCCGACCGCAAGCGCCCCCTACCCTTCCTGCCCGCCGTGGTCGGCCTGGTGTGCGGCCGGCGCTCGAAGGCCGAGCACGACGTCGTGGTCAACGCCCGTGCCCGCTGGCCCCAGGTCGAGTTCGAGATCCGCGAGGTGGCGGTTCAGGGGACCGGGGCCGTCGCCGAGGTGCGGGCCGCACTCGCCGAGCTCGACCGCGACCCCCGGGTCGAGGTCATCGTCCTCGCCCGCGGTGGCGGCTCGGTCGAGGACCTGCTGCCCTTCAGCAACGAGGCGCTCGTGCGCGCGGTCGCCGCGTGCCGCACCCCCGTGGTGAGCGCCATCGGCCACGAGACGGACACCCCGCTCGTGGACCTCGTCGCCGACCACCGCGCTTCGACCCCCACCGACGCGGCCAAGCGCGTGGTGCCCGACGTGGGCGAGGAGCGTGCCGCGGTGCGTGCGGCCCGCGCGCGCATCCGTTCGTCGGTCACCCACGCCCTGCGGCGTGAGCAGGACGGCCTCGACGGTCTGCGCTCGCGGCCCGCACTCGCGCGGCCGCACACGCTCCTCGACGTCCATGCCGAGCACGTGACGAGGCTGCGCGTCGCCGCCGCGCGAGCCCTCACCGACGACGTCCGCGCCGGGACGGCCGAGGTCGCACGGCTCGCGGCACAGGTGCGCGCCCTCTCCCCCGCCGCGACGCTCGAGCGCGGGTACGCCGTCGTGCAGCGCGCGGCCGACGGCGCGGTGGTGCGCAGCCCTGCGGACGTCGCGCCCGGTGACGCGCTGCGGCTCCGGGTCGCGCACGGCGAGGTCGCCGCCACCGCGGTCGACGGCGAGGGGCCGGGTGCTCCCGCGCCCGACGCGTGACGGCGGGGCACGGTTTACTGGTCCCGTGCCCCGCAGCCAGAGCCCGTCCGACCGCGCCCCGAGCACCCCCGCCGGCGCGACCAGCACCGCCACGCACGACGACGCGGCCTCCCTGCCCGACGACGTCGCGGCGCTCAGCTACGAGGACGCGCGCGACGAGCTCGTGCGGGTGGTCGCCCGGCTCGAGGCGGGAGGCGAGACCCTCGAGGGCTCCCTCGCACTGTGGGAGCGTGGCGAGGCGCTCGCGACACGGTGCCAGCAGTGGCTGGACGGCGCTCGCGCCCGGCTCGACGCCGCACGGGGCACGGCGCCGGGACCCGGTGACGGCAGCCCCGCGAGCACCGCCGACGACGAGCAGGACGCCCCCGACGACGAGGAGCCCCGATGACCGAGCCGACGACCGACCCGGCCGCACCACCCCCGGCCGGCGAGCACGCCGCACCGTCGGGCCTCGTGGAGACAGAGCCGCGCCAGGGAGAGCTCACGCCCGCGGTCGAGGACTCACCCGAGGTCGCCGTCGACGCCTCCGAGCGCCGTGCCCTCGTGATCGGGGAGGCGCTGATCGACGTGGTGCACCGCGCGGACGGCGACGTCGCGGAGCACCCGGGCGGGAGCCCCGCCAACGTCGCGCTGGGTCTCGCCCGCCTCGGACGGGGCGTCGACCTGCTGACGTGGTTCGGCGAGGACCCGCACGGCGCGCTGCTGACGGAGCACCTCGAGGCCTCGGGCGTCACGATCGTCCCGGGGAGCGCGAGCGCGCCCCGGACGTCGGTGGCGACCGCCCACGTGGGGGTGGACGGTGTCGCGACCTACGAGTTCGACCTGTCGTGGCACGTGCCGGACCGCTGGACGTCGCCTCCGCAGCCGCCGCTGGTCGTCCACACGGGGTCGATCGCAGCCGTGCTCGAGCCCGGCGGTCCGGACGTCGCCGACGTGCTCGAGGCTCGACGCGCGTCGGCCACGATCACGTACGACCCGAACCTGCGGCCCTCGCTCATGCCACCACCCGAGCGCACGCGCCCCGTGGTCGAACGTCTGGTCGCGCTCGCCGACGTGGTCAAGGTCAGCGACGAGGACCTCGCGTGGCTCGAGCCGGACGAGCACCCGCTCGACGTGGCCCGGCGCTGGGCGACATCGGGTCCGGCGGCCGTGGTGGTGACCCGCGGCGGCGACGGGGCGACGGCGGTGCTCGCCACGGGCCACGAGGTCGACGTCGCGGCACCCGAGGTCGACGTGGCCGACACGGTGGGGGCGGGCGACTCCTTCATGGGCGGCCTGGTCGACGGGCTGTGGAGCGCCCACCTGCTCGGCTCCGACGCGCGCGCGGCCCTGCACGCGGCCGAGCCCGAGGTGTGGCAGCGGGTGCTCACGAGGTGCGCGAGGATCGCAGCGATCACCGTGAGCCGCGCGGGCGCGAACCCCCCCACCTCGTCGGAGGTCGACGCGTAGCCACCAGGCACGACGACGGCGCGGTCAGGACGCGCGGGCCTCGTCGCGGCCCTGGTCGTGCTCGCGGCGCTCGCGGGCCTGCGCACGCTCGAGCGCGGCCTTGCGGTCCTCCTCGTTCTCCTCGTCGATCGTGCGGGCCAGGTCGTCGTCGCGCGTGAGGTTCTCGCCGGTCTCAGGGTCGAAGACGAGCATGCGGGCCGGGTCGAACCAGAGATCGGCCGTGTCCCCGTCGCGCACACGGCTCTCCGAGCTCAGCGCGACGACCAGCTGGGTCCGCATCCCCTCGCCGTCGAGGTCGCGGTCGAGCTCCTCGAGCTTCGCGGCGACGTCGGGGTGGGTGTCGAACGGCACGTAGGCGTAGAGCTCGGAGCCGAGCCACTCGGTGACGTCGACGTCGGCCGAGAACCGCACGCCAGCGTCCTGCCCGTCGCGCAGCAGCGCGACGTCGCCGAAGTGGTCCGGCCGGATCCCCACGATGACGAGCGACCGCTCCCCGATCCGCTCGCGCAGCGTCGCGTCGAGCGGGACGTCCACGAAGGGCAGCCGCAGGCTGTCGCCCTCGACCTGGCCCGGCAGGAAGTTCATGGGCGGCGAGCCGATGAAGCCCGCCACGAAGAGGTTCACCGGCTGCTCGTAGAGCCCGCGCGGGCTCGCGACCTGCTGGAGCTCACCCTTCTTGAGCACCGCGACCCTGTCGCCGAGGGTCATGGCCTCGGTCTGGTCGTGCGTCACGTAGACGGTCGTGGTGCCGAGCTTGCGCTGCATGCGCGCGATCTCGGTGCGCATCTGCCCGCGCAGCTTGGCGTCGAGGTTCGACAACGGCTCGTCGAACAGGAAGGCCTCGGCCTCGCGCACGATCGCCCGGCCCATCGCGACGCGCTGCCGCTGCCCGCCCGAGAGGTTGGCGGGCTTGCGGTCGAGGTGCTCGCGCAGCTCGAGCGTGTCCGCCGCGAGGTTGACCTTGCGGTCGATCTCCTCGTCGCTGTACTGCCCCTTGGTCAGCCGCAGGGGGAACGCGATGTTCTCGTAGACCGTGAGGTGCGGGTACAGCGCGTAGTTCTGGAACACCATCGCGAGGTGGCGGTCGCGCGGCGCCTTGTCGTTGACGCGCTCGCCACCGATCTGGAGGTCGCCGTCGGTGATGTCCTCGAGCCCGACGATCATCCGCAGCAGCGTCGACTTCCCGCAGCCGGACGGACCCACCAGGATCACGAACTCGCCGTCGGCGATGTCGAGGCTCACCCCTTTGACGGCCTTGAAGCCGTCGCCGTACTCCTTGACGATGTCGCGCAGGACGATGGAGGCCATGGGTCTCTCTCCTCGGTGGTGGGCGCTCAGCCCTTGACGGCGCCCTGGGTGAGGCCGGACACGATCTGACGCTGGAAGAGCAGCACGAGCACCACGACGGGCACCGTGACGACGACGGCCGCGGCCGAGATCGAGCCCGTGGGCTCCTCGAACTGGGACGCCCCGGTGAAGAACGCCAGGGCCGCGGGCACCGGCCGTGCGGCCTCGGTCGACGTCAGCGAGATGCCGTAGACGAAGTCGTTCCACGCGATGAAGAACGCGATGAGGGCGGTGGTGAAGACCCCGGGCGCCGCGAGCGGCACGATCGCCTTGCGGAACGCCTGCCAGCTCGTGGCTCCGTCCACCTGCGCGGCCTGCTCGAGCTCCCAGGGGATCTGCCGGAAGAACGCCGCGAGCGTCCAGATCGAGATGGGCAGCGTGAGCGACAGGTACGGGATGATCAGGCCCGCCCACGTGTCGTACAGGCCGATGCTGCGCCACAGGTTGAACAGCGGCGTGACGATCGAGATCACCGGGAAGATCGAGACGCCGAGCGCCGCGGTGAGGATCAGCCGCTTGCCCGGGAAGTCGAGGCGGGCGATCGCGTACGCGGCGAGGGTCGCGAGCACGACGGCGATCGCGGTCGCGATCAGCGAGATGCCGATCGAGTTCCGCAGGGCCGAGAGGAACAGGTCCTGCGCCCCGCCCACGAGGATCTGCTCGTAGTTGGTGGTGGTCCAGCTGCTGGGCAGGAACCTGCCCGAGGTGAGCTCGCTCGGGAGCTTGAAGCTCGTCGCGAAGACCGACGCCACGGGGAACAGCGCGTACACCAGCACGAGCACGGTGATGACGCCCCACCCGACCTTCTGCCGACCGCTCAGCGCGCCCATCACTTCTCCCCCCTCGCCCCGGCAAGGTCCACCTTGAAGAGCTTGATCGCGATGAAGCAGATGCCCAGCACGCACAGGAACAGCAGCACCGAGATGGCCGACCCCATGCCGATCTCCAGGCGGGTGATGGCCTGCCGGTAGGCGAGCAGCGAGAGCACCTCGGTGCCGTTGGCCCCGTTGGTCATCACGAACACGTTGTCGAAGATGCGGAACGCGTCGAGCGCCCGGAAGAGCACCGCGACCATGATCGCGGCCTTCATGTTGGGGATGATCACGCGGCGCAGCACCTGCCACCACGTGGCGCCGTCGACCTTGGCCGCCTCCTCGAGCTCACCCGGCACCTGCGCGAGACCGGCCAGCAGCAGCAGCGAGATGAACGGCGTGGTCTTCCAGATCTCCGACGCCATGATCACGAAGAGGCTCGTGCCCTGGCCCGCGAACCAGTTGAGGTTCTCGTCGATGCCGGGCACCCAGTCGAACCACGAGTTGATGAAGCCCGAGCTGATGTCGAACGCGTAGAACCACGCGAACGCCGAGACCACGGTGATGATCCCGTAGGGCACGAGGATCGCGGTGCGCAGCAACCCCCGCAGCTGGGTGACGGCGCGGTGCATGACGAGCGCGAGGGCGAACCCGAGCACCAGCTCGACGAGCACGGTGACGATCATGATGAGGGTGGTCACCCACATCGCGCTCCAGAAGACGCCGTCGGACAGCACCACCGCGTAGTTGCCGAACCCCACGAACTCACGCTCGCCGGGGGCGGTGAGCCGGAAGCGGAAGAGCGACTCGTAGACCGCCTGGAGGATCGGGTAGGCCGTGACCGCGAGCATCACGACGAACGCCGGGCCGGCCAGGTACCAGCCGAGGCGCGCCTCCGCTCGCGTACGGTCGCTGCGCGCCTTGCGGTTGCGCCGTTCCTGCTCGGCCCCGGCACGGACGGTCTCGCTCCCCTGCGCGGGGGCCACGTCGGCACTCACAGCAGTCGCTCCCCTCGCAGCACGGCGGTGATGAGCTCGGCGGAGCGGGCCGGCGTCGTCTGCGGGTCCACGGCCGACGGCGGGTGCCACGTCTCCTGCAGCCCGGCGGAGACCTCGTTGTAGTAGGGCGTCTGCGGACGCGGGGCCGCCTGCTCGAGCGAGGCGCGGATGAGGTCGGCCATGGGGAAGGCCTCCTGCACGGCCTCGTCCTCGTAGGCCTCGGTCGACGACGGCGGGTTCCCGTCGGAGGCGAAGTACTCGGCCTGGTGGACCGGGTCGACGATGCACTCGGCGGCCTCGAACGCGAGGTCCGTGTGCTCCGAGAACGCCCCGACCCCGAGGTTGATGCCGCCGTACGGCGGCCGGGCGTCGGTGCCCTCGGTGACCTGCGGGTACAGCGCCCAGCCGATGTCGTCGATGACCTCCTGGTCGAGCGTCCCGGCCTCGACGGCCGCGAGCATCGCGGGCCACACGAACGGCCAGTTGACCATGAACGAGCCGTCGTCCCCCTGGAAGAGCGCGAAGGACGCGTTCTCGTCGGCCGTCGGCAGCCCGGCACCGCCCAGGCCCCGGTCACCGATCTCGGCGATGATCCGCGCGGCCTCACGCCCCTCCTCGGTGTCGAGGCCGAGCTCGACCTCGGACGCCTCGGCCTCGGGGTCGACGATGATGTCGCCGCCCGCGGAGGTGATGAGCGCGTTGATCCAGACGGTGAGCGACTCGGCCTTCGTCCCCTGGACCGCGAGGAGCTTGTCCTGCTCGGCGGCGACCTCGATGAGCTGGTCCCAGGTGAACGGCTGCTCGGGGTCGAGGCCTGCCTCCTCGACCACGGACGTGCGGTACCAGAGCAGCTGCGTGTTGGCCCAGAACGGGATGGTGACGAGCTCGTCCTTCCACGTGGCCCCCGCGAGCGCACCCTCGACGACCCCTTCGCTCACGCGCTCGGCGACGTCGTCGGGCACGTCGGCCAGGAAGCCGGGCTCGGCGAGCTCGGGGATGAAGGGGGGGTCGAGGCTCATCAGGTCGATCGACGCGTCCCGGGCCGCGAGCCTGCGGGCGAGCTGCTCGCGCTGGGCGCTCGCCTCACGCGGGAGCACCGAGATCTCGATCCGGTAGGCGCCGTCGGCGGCCTCGGTGCACTGGCCGGCGATGCGCTCCTGGCCGCCCGCGTCGGGGTTCGTGTACCAGGTGAGCACGGGCACCTCGGACGACGAGCCGCACGCCGTCAGACCGAGAGCCAGCCCGAGCGCGCCCGCGGTGGTGGCTGCCGCCCATCTGCGTCGTCGCACCGGACCCCCCGTGGTCGTCGGGCCTGCCGGCCGTGCGGCCGGACGTCCCTGGGTCATGGGTACACCGGGCCCCGACGGGCCGCCACCGGAACGCCGAGGCCCCGCACGACCCCGGCCCGGCGCCCGGTCCCCGGGACGGCCGGGCGGCCGCGCCGCCGACCTGCCACGATGGCCCCATGCCGCACCGGATGACCCCCGCCCAGGCCTGGTCCGCACTCGTCGCCGGCAACGACAGGTTCGTGCGCGGCGAGATGGAGCACCCCGCCCAGGGCGTCGAGGACCGCACCCAGCTGTCGGTCGCGCAGAACCCCTTCGCGGTGGTGTTCGGCTGCTCCGACTCACGCGTCGCGGCCGAGATCGTGTTCGACCGCGGCCTGGGTGACCTGTTCGTCGTCCGCACGGCGGGGCACGTGGTCGACACCACGGTGCTCGGCTCGATCGAGTTCGGCGTCGAGGTGCTGGGCGCACCGCTCGTGGTGGTGCTCGGGCACGACTCGTGCGGCGCCGTCGGTGCCGCCGCGAACGCGCTGGCGACGGGCACCCTGCCGAGCGGGTTCGTGCGCGCGGTCGTCGACCGGGTGATCCCGAGCATCGTCCACCTGCCCACGGACGACGACGCCGCGCCGGGGGCGGGCGGCGCCTCCGCTCCGCTGGCGCTCACCCCCGAGGTGCTGGGCCGCGAGCACGTGCGCCACACGGTCCGCATGCTGCAGAGCTACTCGGCCGGGCTCGCGGCGGCCGTCGCCGAGGGCCGCTGCGCCGTCGTGGGCGTCGAGTACGCCCTCGCCGAGGGTCGTGCGCGACTCGTCGAGCACGCGGGTGCGATCGACGTCTGACCTCGGTCCCACCCTTCCGGCCGACCGTCGCCGGCCTGGCAGGATGGACGTCATGAACGACGACGTCGCGCGCAGCCAGCACGCCCCCGAGAGGTTCCGGATCGAGCACGACACGATGGGGGACGTCCTCGTCCCCGCGGATGCGCTGTACCGGGCGCAGACGCAGCGTGCCGTCGAGAACTTCCCGATCTCCGGGACGCGTCTCGAGCGCGGCCACATCGAGGCCCTCGCCCGCATCAAGAAGGCCGCGGCGCGCGCCAACGCCGAGCTGGGCGTGCTCGAGCAGGACCTCGCGGACGCGATCGCGGCGGCGGCCGACGAGGTCGTCTCAGGTGCGCACGACGAGCACTTCCCCGTCGACGTCTTCCAGACCGGTTCGGGCACCTCGTCGAACATGAACACCAACGAGGTGCTGGCGACGCTCGCGACCCGCCGGCTGGGCCGCGACGTCCACCCGAACGACCACGTCAACGCCTCGCAGTCGTCCAACGACGTGTTCCCCACGTCGGTGCACGTCGCCGCGACCGCCGGGGTGGTCCGGGACCTGGTGCCCGCGCTCGAGCACCTCGCGGGTGCCCTCGAGGCGAAGTCGGCCGAGTACGCCGAGGTGGTCAAGTCCGGCCGCACGCACCTCATGGATGCGACGCCCGTGACCCTCGGGCAGGAGTTCGGCGGCTATGCGGCCGCCATCCGGTACGGCGTCGAGCGTCTGCGCGCGGCGCTCCCGCGCACGGCCGAGGTCCCCCTCGGCGGCACGGCCGTGGGCACGGGGATCAACACGCCCGCAGGCTTCTCCCAGCGGGTCATCGAGCTGCTCGCGCAGGACACGGGTCTGCCCGTGACGGAGGCCCGCGACCACTTCGAGGCGCAGTCGGCGCGCGACGGGCTGGTCGAGCTCTCGGGGATGCTCCGGACGATCGCGGTGAGCCTGACCAAGATCTGCAACGACCTGCGCTGGATGGGCTCGGGCCCCAACACCGGGCTCGGCGAGATCGCGATCCCCGACCTCCAGCCCGGCTCGTCGATCATGCCCGGCAAGGTCAACCCGGTGGTCCCGGAGGCGGTGCTCATGGTCGCGGCTCGCGTCGTCGGCAACGACGCGACGGTCGCGTGGGCCGGCGCGAGCGGGTCGTTCGAGCTCAACGTGCAGATCCCGGTGATCGCCCAGGGCGTGCTCGAGTCGATCCGTCTGCTGTCCAACGCCTCGCGCGTGCTGGCGGACCGCACCGTCGCGGGCATCACGGCCAACGTCGACCGCGCCCGGGCCCTCGCGGAGTCCTCGCCGTCGATCGTCACGCCGCTCAACCGCGTGATCGGCTACGAGGCCGCGGCCAAGGTCGCCAAGCACGCCGTCGCGCACGGCGTGACGGTGCGCCAGGCCGTGCTCGACCTCGGCTTCGTCGAGCGCGGCGAGGTCACCGAGGAGCAGCTCGACACGGCCCTCGACGTGCTCGCCATGACGCGGCCACCCCAGGCCTGAGAGGTCGGACGGCGCTGCGTCGGGACCGGCGCGCTCCGGCCCCGACGCAGCCGCCCACGCCTACTGCTCGATGCCCTCGAGCATCTCGGTGACGAGCGCCGCGACCGGTGAGCGCTCCGAGCGCGTGAGCGTGACGTGGGCGAACAGCGGGTGGCCCTTGAGGGCCTCGATCACTGCCGCGACGCCGTCGTGCCGGCCCACGCGCAGGTTGTCCCGCTGCGCGACGTCGTGGGTCAGGACCACGCGCGAGCTCTGACCGATGCGCGAGAGCACGGTGAGCAGCACGTTGCGCTCGAGCGACTGGGCCTCGTCGACGATCACGAACGCGTCGTGGAGGGACCGTCCGCGGATGTGGGTCAGGGGCAGCACCTCGAGCATGCCGCGGTCGATGACCTCCTCGACCACCTCGGTCGAGACGAGCGCGCCGAGCGTGTCGAAGACGGCCTGCGCCCAGGGGTTCATCTTCTCGTTCTCGGACCCGGGCAGGTAGCCCAGGTCCTGGCCGCCGACGGCGTACAGCGGGCGGAACACCATCACCTTGCGGTGCTGGCGGCGCTCGAGCACCGCTTCGAGCCCGGCGCACAGCGCGAGCGCGGACTTCCCCGTGCCGGCGCGGCCGCCGAGGGAGACGATACCCACCTCCTCGTCGAGCAGCAGGTCGATCGCGATGCGCTGCTCGGCGCTGCGGCCGTGCACGCCGAAGACGTCCTGGTCGCCACGCACCACCCGCAGCTGCTTGTCGGCGGTGATCCGCGCGAGCGCCGACCCGCGCGGCGACGTCACGACCACGCCGGTGTGGCACAGGGCCGGGCCCGGGTCCTGCCCGGCGAGGTCGAGGTCGGCGAGCTCGAGGCTCCCCTGGTCCCACAGCTGGGCCATGCGCTCCTCGGCGAGCTGGAGCTCGGTCATGCCGGTCCAGCCCGAGTCCACCGCGAGCTCGGCCCGGTACTCCTCGGCGGCGAGGCCCACCGCCGACGCCTTGACGCGCATCGGCAGGTCCTTCGAGACGAGCGTGACGGTGTGGCCCTCGTCGGCGAGGTTCTTCGCGACCGCGAGGATCCGGGTGTCGTTGTCCCCGAGCCGGAACCCGGCGGGCAGCACCTGCGGGTCGACGTGGTTGAGCTCGACCCGCAGCGTGCCACCGGCGTCGCCCACCGGCACAGCCGTGTCGAGGCGGCCGTGCTGCACGCGCAGGTCGTCCAGCATCCGCAGGGCCGAGCGCGCGAAGTAGCCGAGCTCGGCGTGGTGGCGCTTGGCCTCGAGCTCGGTGATCACCACGACGGGCAGCACCACGTGGTGCTCGGCGAAGCGGAGGATCGCGCGCGGGTCGGACAGCAGCACCGAGGTGTCGAGCACGTACGTGCGCGGGGAGCCACCGCTCGGGTCGGGCTGGGTGCGCGTGGTGGTGTCGGACGTCATGACCACGGTGGCTCCTCGGGCGCCTCAGCGCCGCTCGGGCCGCCTCGTGCCGGCGCGCTGCCGGACCTCGGCGACGGGGTGGGGGCGGTCGACCGGCCGTGGGGCCGGGGACCGGCCCTCCTCCCGGAGCGGATGCTCCATGGGCTGGCCTCCCGTGGACGACGTGTGTCGTCCGTCACTTCGGACCGTACGCGCGGCCGGCGACGGCGGCGTCAAGCGACACGCCACGTCACGGGATGTTCACCGGGGTGGTGGACGCCGCACGTCAACGGCCGAGGCGTCGCTCCCGGGCCGCGTACGAGCGCAGCGCGCGCAGGAAGTCGACCCGGCGGAAGTCGGGCCAGTAGGCCTCGCAGAAGTAGAACTCGCTGTGCGCGCTCTGCCACAGCAGGAACCCCCCCAGACGCTGCTCGCCCGACGTGCGGATCACGAGGTCCGGGTCCGGCTGTCCCTTGGTGTAGAGGTGCTCCGCGATGTGGTCGACGTCGAAGGTGTCGGGAAGCTCGGCGAGCGTGCCCGCCTCGGCGTGCGCGCGGAGCAGCGAGCGCACCGCGTCGGCGATCTCCTGGCGCCCGCCGTAACCCACGGCGACGTTGACGTGCATCCCCTGGACGCCCGCGGTGCGTCGCTCGGCCTCGCGCAGGTCCTCCGCGGCGGCCGCGGGGAGCAGCTCGAGCGCCCCCATCACCTGCAGGCGCCAGCGTCCGGTCGCGGCCAGCCGCGCGACGGCGTCGCAGATGATCCTGACGAGCTCGTCGAGCTCCTCGGGGTCGCGGCTGAGGTTGTCGGTCGAGAGCATCCACAGCGTGACGACCTCGACGCCGACCTCCTCGCTCCAGCCCAGCAGGTCCGCGATCTTGTCGGCTCCGCGCTGGTGCCCGGTCGAGGCGTCGGCCCCCAGGCTGCGCGCCCAGCGACGGTTGCCGTCGAGGATCACCCCGATGTGGCGCGGCACGGCCCCGGCCGGGAGCGACGCGGCGAGCCGACGCTCGTACAACCCGTAGAGCGGGTGCGGCAGACGCATGCAGCTTCCTCGCAGGTGGGACGGGCGGGTGGGACCGGCTGAGCGGGGATCACGCTACAGCGCGGCGACCGCGCCCGGTGAGCGGACCTGTCGTCTCACACGTGACGTGCACGCGTCCCGCACACGCCCGGGTGGTCCCTACGCAGGTGTAACCTACGCATCCGTAGGTACGTACTGGTGACGACGAGGAGCGACGTGGTCGAGCAGCTCGGTGAGGCCGTCAAGCCTCGCCTGCGCGGGTGGATCCACGCCGGCATGGCGCCCCTCGTGGTCGTGGCCTCGGTGGTCCTCGTCGCGACCTCGCCGGGGACCACGGCCAAGGTCTCGACGGCCGTGTTCGGCGTCTCCGCGATCCTCCTGTTCGGCACCAGCGCCGTCTACCACCGCGGCACCTGGTCACCCCGCGTGGCCGGGGTGCTGCGCCGGCTCGACCACACGAACATCTTCCTGATCATCGCGGGGACGTACACACCGCTCGCGATGCTGCTGCTGCCGTGGCCGGTGCACCGCAACCTGCTCGTGGTCGTGTGGACCGGCGCGCTCGCGGGGCTCCTCGCACGCGTCTTCTGGCTCGGCGCACCCCGGTGGCTCTACGTCCCGATCTACATCGCCCTCGGCTGGGTCGCGGTCTGGTTCCTGCCCGACTTCTGGCGCTCGGGCGGGCCGGGGATCGTCTGGCTCGTGGCCGCCGGGGGTCTCGCGTACACGCTCGGCGCCGTCGTCTACGGCACCAAGCGCCCCAACCCGAGCCCGCGCTGGTTCGGGTTCCACGAGATCTTCCACGTGTTCACCGTCGTGGGCTTCGTCTGCCACTACGTCGCAGTGGTGCTCGCGGCACACGCCTGACCGCGCGGCCTGCCCGCCCGAGGGCAGTCGCAGGGTCATCCGCCGGAACCCGTCGCGAGCGCGAGGACGAGCGCGGTCGCGCACACCGCGACCAGGACGACGTCGTGCCGGCCCGGACGACCGACCTCCCCCTCCGGCCCAGGACGTCGCCACACCGTGCGCGCACCGCGCGGAAGTGCCCCGAGGGCGCGGCTCTCGAGCGCGACCGCGACCCGCTCGGCCCGTCGGATGCTCGTCGCGAGGAGGGCGAACGTGGCGGTCGCGAGGCTGCGCACGTCCCGCGCCGGCTCGCGCGAGCCGTCGGCTCGTGCCGGTCGGCGTACGGCGTGCGCGCGTCGGATCGTCATCCACTCGGCAGGCAGGTCGTCGAGCATGCGGTGGGCCGCGAGCGCGGCGCACGTGACGCGCACGGGCAGCCTGGCCACCAGGTGGAGCGAGGTCAGGAGCCGCCCCGGGTCGACCACCGCGAGGAAGGCGACGGCGCACGTGCCGACGAGCAGCGTGCGCACCGCGAGGGCCGCCCCCATCGCGAGACCCGTGTCGGTCACCGCGAGCGGCCCGAGGGACGCGACGACCGCGCCGTCCCTGGTCACGGCGTTGACGAGCACGAGGCTCGCACCGAACGAGACGAACGGGAGCTGGGCGAGGAGGAGCCGCCGCGGCCCGAGCCCCGTGAGGGTCAGCACGGCGAGCACCGCGAGGCACCACAGCACGAGCAGGGGCACGACGGCGTAGGTGCGCACGAGCACCAGCGGCACGGCGACGACCACGGCGAGCAGCACCGCGGGCTCGGTGCGCGCGAGCCACGGGACGGCACCGGGCGGGCGACCGTCGGGCACGCCGACGACGCCGGTGGTCGTCGGCGCGCTCATGAGGTCACCGCCGCCGACGGCGCCGCAGGCTCGCGCAGGCCGACCTGGGCCAGCAGGTCCGGGTCGAGCAGGTCCACGCCGCCGTCGGCCACGACACGCCCCTGCGAGAGCACCACCACGCGGTCCGCGACCGCTGCCGCGAGCGTGAGGTCGTGGGTCGCCATCACGACGGCGGTGCCCTCGGCCGCGAGCCCGTCCAGCAGCTCGACGAGCCGGACCACCTGCACGGCGTCGAGCCCGGCCGTCGGCTCGTCGAGCGCGAGCACGCGGCGGCCGAGCGCGACCATCGCTGCGACGGACAGCCGACGCTGCTGACCTCCGGACAGCCGGAACGGGTCGGCGTGCGCGTGCTCGGCGAGGTCGGTGCGGTCGAGCAGGTCCGTGCGCCCGCCCACCTCGGCGACCACGGACCTGCGCAGCAGCTGGTGCTCCGGCCGCTGGAACACCATCGCGACGTCTCCGGCCCCCTCGGGCGTCGAGCCGCGCAGCAGGCCCGACAGGCCGAGGAGGAGCGAGGACTTCCCGCTCCCGTTGGGGCCCAGCAGCACCGTCACCTCACCTGCGCGCAGGTCGAGGTCGACCCCCGAGACGACGGTGCGCCCGTGCTGGGAGAACGACGCGCCTCGGAGCCGCAGCGCCACCGGGCCGGAACCGCGCCGGGTGCGCACGGGCGGCGCGGTGCGTCCGGGCAGCGCCGTCCGCAGACCGCCGCTCCCGTCGAGCTCGAGCACGCGGTCGGGTGACCACCCCGCCGCCGCGAGCCCGGCGTCGAGCCCGTGCCCCACCAGCAGCGTGGTCCGTCCGCGACCGTGCCGGCCGAGCAGCCGCAGCACGCGCGCCGCGGCCACCGGGTCCAGCATCGAGGTGGGCTCGTCGAGCAGCAGCACGGCCGGGTCCGCGACGAGCACGGCCGCGAGCGCGACGCGCTGCTGCTCGCCGCCGCTGAGGGTCGACACGCGCCGGTGCGCGAGGTGCTCGGCGTCCACGTCCGCGAGCGCACGCCGCACCCGCGGCCCGATCTCCGCGGCGGGCACCCCGCGGTTCTCGAGCGGGAGGGCGACCTCGTCGAGCACGACCGGCAGGCACGTGTTCGACGCCGGGTCCTGGCCGAGGCGCCCGACCTCGAGGGCGAGTCGCGCCACGGGCTCCGTGCGCGGGTCGTGACCCCGCACGCGCACCTGCCCGGTCACCCGGGCGTGCACGCTCTGCGGCACCACCCCGCTCAGGGTGTTCAGCAGGGTCGACTTGCCCCCGCCCGAGGCGCCCGAGCAGAGCACGTGCTCACCCTCCTCGAGCTCGAGACCCACATCGAGCAGCGTGGGGGCGGGGCGTCGCGGGAAGTGGACGCCGAGGCCGCTCGCCGTGACCTCAGCCTCGGGCACGAGGTTCCTCGGTCCCACGGACGCCCGGGGTCAGGACGTCCCCCGAGGAGGACGCCGCGGGCGGCGGGCCGCCCGGCGCGTCAGCGCTCTCCGCCTCCGCGAGCGCACGGCCGGGCGCGAGGTCGTCGAGCACGCCCGTGCGCATCAACGCGCCGGCGAGCACCTTGGCGAGCACCCCGGTGAGCACGAGCCCGCTCACGAGCTGCAGCACGATGCGCAGCACGAGCAGGTCCTGGTGCCACCAGTCGTACAGCGTGCCGGCCCACACGAAGTTCGCGGTCACCGCGCCCACGCCGGAGAGGAGGAAGGTGGGCCAGCCGTAGCGGCGATAGCGCGTCACGGCGAACGCGAGCTCGGCACCACCGCCCTGGACGAGGCCCGCGATGAGCAGCATGGGCCCCGCCGGGGACCCGAGGAAGGCGAACTCGACGAACGCGGCGGCGATCTCGGCGACGATCCCCGCACCGGGCCGTCGGACGATGAAGACCGCGAGCGGCGCCACGACGATCCAGCCGCCCATGAGGGCGTTCTGCGCGAGGTCGCCGAGCGGGCCCATGAGCACCTGGAGCCCGCCCCACGCCTGGACGAGCACCCAGTAGAGGAAGCCGAACACCACCGCGAGCACGGCGAGCACGACGATGTCGCGCAGCGCCCACGACGCGCGCCTCATCGCGCACGCTCCGCGGCCGTGGGGCTGCCCACGCTGACGGTCGCGTGCGCCGCGACGTGCGCGACGCGCCGCCCGACGACGGTCCAGGTGTCGACGAGCGTGCCGAGCACCTGCGACAGGTCGCCGTCCAGCCTGGTGGCGAAGTTCTCGGGGCCTCCCCAGGTGCCGGCCTTCTGCGCGAGCCCGATCGCCTCGGCGATGGGGCCCATCGCGTCGGTGGTGCCGAGCGGGTAGAGCGCCCAGTGGGCCGCGGCCGCCACGCCCGTGGGGTCGAGGTCGACCGGGGCGACCTCGACGAGCTCACCCGCGGGCAGGTCGCAGCCCACCTCGCCCGGGCAGCCGCGCGAGAACGCGAGGGTCGCGACCACATGGCCCGACGGCGTCGCCGCCGCGGCCGCCGTGATGGCGGCGCGCAGGAACTCGGCGATCTGCTGCTCGGGCCCGCGCAGCAACGACGAGACGTCGTCGGTCCGCACCTCGACGTCGGGCGCCGCCGCGCGAGCCGCCGCGAGCGCGCCGAGGATCACGGGGACGAACTCGTCGGCGGCCGGGTGGAGCGTGAAGCGCGCGCCCACGCCCATCCGTACGTGGTCGGGGGCACCGGGCTGCCTGGCCGCGGGGTGCACGGCAGGTGCGGGGCAGGTCGACGCCGTGCCGTCCGCCGCGGTGCCCGCGGGGGGCGCCGCCTCTCGTGGTGTCGTGCTCGTCATGGGTCCGCCTCTCGAGGGTGCTCGGACCCCCGGACAGCACGGCACCCGGTCGACGACCGGAACCCGGTGCGACCGGTCGCGACCGGCAGCACCGCGGTGCCTCGCCCAGCTCCCTACGCCGGTGTGAACCGGATCAGGTTCCACGGGTCAGTGGCTCGACCTTGCGGTCCGACCACAATCTCAGCGCGTCAGCGCCCCCCGGGGGCTTGTCACCACGACCCTACGCGTCCCGAGACATCCCATGTCAAGGGGCACCCACGTCCGCGGACGGCGCGCTCCACCGAGAAGGGTCGCTCAGCCCCGGGGGACGACCGCGTAGCGGCGGTTCACGAGCGACGGGTTGCGCTCGCGGACGGCCGCGACCTCCGCGGGCTCGACGGATGCGATCGCGGCCCCACCCGACCCTCGAGCCAGCACGACACCGAGCGGGTCCACCACGAGGCTGTCCCCGGCCACACCAGGGCCCTGCTGCGCTGCGCCGAGCACGTACGCGCAGCTCTCGATCGCACGCGCGCGCAGCAACGTCTCCCACTGGTCCGCCTTGTGCGGACCGGCCGCCCATGCGGCCGGCACGGCGAGCACGGTCGCGCCGGCGTCGACCAGCCGACGGGCGGACTCGGGAAACCGCAGGTCGTAGCAGGTCATCACCCCCACCCGGAGTCCGTCGAGGTCGACGACGAGCGGCGCGGCCGCCGGGTCGCCCGCGACGAGCCGGTCCGACTCGCGCTGCCCGAACGCGTCGTAGAGGTGCACCTTCGCGTAGGTGCCGAGCAGGGCGCCGTCCGCCCCGACGGCCACCACCAGGTTCGCGGCGAGGTCACCGGCGGGCACCACGGTGCCGGCGAGCACCGTGGTCCGCGTCTGCGTCGCGACCGCCCGCAACGCGGAGACGAACGGGCCGTCGAGCGGCTCGGCGTGCTCGACCCCGACCCCCCGGGGGTCGAAGCGGGCCGCGTACTCGGGCAGCACCACGAGCTGCGCGCCCTCGTCGGCGGCCCGGCGCACCGACCCGACGGCGTGCTCGCGGGCGACCCGCGGATCGTCGCCCGAGCCGAGGCCGACCGCGGCGACCCGCATCAGCGACCGCGCCCCGCGTCCTCGTCGCCGACGCCGCCGTCACCCGGGCCGCCGTCGCGCGGTCCGGGCGCGCGCTGGGAGTCGGTGCCGCCCTCAGCCCTCTCCTCACCGTCGTCGTCGCGGTCCGGCGCACGGTGGTCGACACCGCGCAGCTTGCCGGACATCGAGCGGAAGAGCGGGATGCACGCGAGCACCATCGCGAAGACCACGAGAAAGCCCAGCAGCCCCGGGCTCACGTCGAGCGGCTCGAGCCCGGGCCGCAGCTCGTCCTCGACCTCTGCGAGCACGCCGAGGGCGGCCAGCGCCGGCACGGCAGTCACCGCTCGTCCTCGGGGTGGATGCCCGCGAAGAGGTCGTCCTCGGGCAGGTGGGTGGGCACGTGCGAGTGCGCGAGCTCGTACTCCTCGACCGGCCAGACGTCGGCCTCGAGGTCACGCGGCACCGCGAAGAAGAACCCCTCGGGGTCGATCTGCGTCGCGTGCGCGACGAGCGCGGCGTCCCGGGCCGCGAAGTGGTCGGCGCAGTGGATGCGCGTGGTGACCTCGCGCTCCGGGACCTCGCGCATGGCGCGGGACTCGATCCAGTCGCCGAAGGGCGACTCGAGGCCCGCCGCCACGACGGCCTCGTGGACCGTGCGGATGCGGTTCAACGAGAAGTCGTGGTTGTAGTAGAGCTTGAGCGGCTGCCACGGCTCACCCTGCCCGCGGTAGCGGTCGGCGTCACCCGCCGCAGCGAACGCCTCGGCCGCGACCTTGTGGCACATGATGTGGTCGGGGTGCGGGTAGCCGCCCGTCGGGTCGTACGTCGTGATCACGTGCGGTCGGAACTCGCGCACGAGGCGCACCAGCGGCGCTGCTGCCTCCTCGAGCGGCACGAGTGCGAAGCAGCCCTCGGGCAGCGGCGGCAGCGGGTCCCCCTCGGGCAGGCCCGAGTCCACGAACCCGAGCCAGTGCTGACGCACGCCGAGGGCGGCGGCCGCCGCTGCCATCTCCTCGCGACGCACCTGCGCCATCTCCTCGGGGGTGTCCGGCGCGTGCGGGTAGCGCGGGTTGAGGATGCTGCCCCGCTCACCGCCCGTGCAGGTCACCACCAGTACGTCGACGCCCTCGGCCGCGTAGCGCGCCGTGGTCGCCGCGCCCTTGCTCGACTCGTCGTCCGGGTGCGCGTGCACCGCCATCAGCCGAAGCCCCTCGCGCCGCAGCGGCGCGCCTGAGTCGCCCACGTCTCTCCTCCGTCGTCCGCGCCGCCGGGCGGCGCGTCCACCACATGCCCACCACCCCGCGGCGCGGGGGACAATGGTCGGAGCGCTCGTCCGAGCCCCGACCGACGTCCACCGTAGCCGCAGGAGACGACATGTCCGCCGCCCCGCCCGTCGCTCCGCCTCCGGGGCGGTACGGCCCGCAGCGCGCGCTCTCACCCCGACGTCGCAAGGTCGCCCTGGGCGCCCTCGGCGCCGTCGGTCTCGCGGGCGCCGTGTGGCTCGGCCTCGGGGCCGCCGCCACGCCCGTGACCTGGACGGACGTCGGCTTCACGCTGCGCGACGGCGAGGTCGAGGTGGTCTACGAGGTGAGCCGCACCGACGTGCACGCCCCGGCGCGCTGCACGCTCGAGGCGCTCAGCCACTCCTACGCCCAGGTGGGCGTCCTCGAGGTCGACGTGCCGGCGACGGGCGAGCGCACGGTGCGGCAGGCGACCACGGTGCGCGTCTCGGAGCCCGCGGTCACAGGCGTCGTCAAGTACTGCTGGATCGTCGACGAGGGCTGACGGGGCGGACGGAGCGCCGCTGCGGGCCATCCGTGCGGTGACCTTGCTACACTCGTCGTTTTGCACGCCAGCGGTGCTGGGTGCCCACGGCGCGACCACGCGTGGGCCCTGCAGCCCCACCGGCTCGACGACAGCGCGAGGAGACGGCCCGAGGCTTTCCCACCGAGCGCGACGACGCATCGGAGGGCCCTCCCCCTGGCGTGCACCCCTCGGGGCAACCGCCCCACCTCGCACCGGGTTCACCTCGGCCCGGCGCACCCGCACGACGATGGCCCACGCCACCGACGAGGAGCTCGGAAGGAGCGACCGTGACCGAGACGACTGCCGGCACCTGGCTGACCCAGGAGGCGCACGACCGACTCAGTGCTGAGCTCGCAGAGCTCACCACGACCGGCCGGCGTGAGATCGCCGAGAAGATCGAGGCCGCCCGCTCGGAGGGCGACCTCAAGGAGAACGGCGGCTACCACGCGGCGCGCGAGGAGCAGGCCAAGATCGAGGCCCGCATCGCCCAGCTCACCCAGCTGCTGCGCAAGGCCGTGGTGGGCGAGGCCCCTGCGGACGACGGCGTCGTCGAGCCCGGCATGGTCGTGACCGCGACGGTCGCAGGCGACGAGATGACCTTCCTCGTCGGCTCGCGTGAGGTCGCCGGCACGTCCGACCTCGACGTCTACAGCGAGCGCTCCCCGCTCGGCGAGGCGATCGTCGGCCGCTCGGTCGGCGACACGACGTCGTACACCGCGCCCAACGGCAACGAGATCAGCGTGGAGATCCGCGCGGCCAAGCCCTTCCAGGGCTGAGCCCGGCACACCCCGAAGGCCCTGCACCACCCGGTGCGGGGCCTTCGTCGTGCCCGGGGGCTCAGCCCTCGGTCACGCGGTAGCCGGCCGCGCGCAGGTGCTCGAGCACGGCGGTGCAGTGACGCGGACCACGGGTCTCGACCTGCACGCCGATCTCGACCTCGTCGATCGCGAGGTCGACCCCCGTGCGCACGTGACCCACGTGCATCACGTTGCCGCCGGTCGCGGCGAGCTCGCCGAGGAGCGCCGCGAGGGCCCCGGGCTCGTCGTCGATGCGCACGCGCATCTGCAGGTAGCGCCCGGCCGAGGCGAGCCCGTGCCGCACCACGCGCAGCAGCACGATCGGATCGATGTTGCCGCCCGAGAGGATCACGACGGCGGGGGTGCGCACCGGCGGCCCACCCGCGAGGAGCGCCGCGACGCCTGCGGCCCCCGAGGGCTCGACGAGCAGCTTGGCGCGCTCGGCCAGGAGCAGCAGCGCACGCGAGAGGTGCTCCTCGGAGACCGTGCGCACCGGCACGTGGCGCTCGTGCAGGATCCCGAACGGCACGTCGCCCGGGCGTCCCACCGCGATGCCGTCGGCCATCGTCCGCAGCCGCGCAGCCGGAATCGGGTGACCGGCCGCGAGCGAGGTCGGGTAGGCCGCGGCCCCGGCCGCCTGCACCCCGACGACGTCCACGTCGGGGCGGTCCGCGAGGGCGGCGACGACGCCCGCCGCCAGACCCCCGCCGCCCACCGGCACGATGACGGTGCGGACGTCGGGCACCTGCTCGAGGATCTCGCGGCCCACCGTGCCCTGGCCGGCGACGACGTCCGGGTGGTCGAACGGGTGGATCAGCACGGCCCCGGTGCGCTCCGCGTGCGCCCGTGCGCTCGCGAGGCAGTCGTCCACCGACGAGCCCTCGAGCACCACCTCGGCGCCGTACTCCTCGGTCGCCGCGACCTTGGGCAGGGCGGCACCCTGCGGCATGAAGACGGTCGCGTGCACGCCCAGCATGCGGGCGGCGAGGGCGACGCCCTGCGCGTGGTTGCCCGCGCTCGCCGCGACCACGCCGCGCGCCTTCTCCTCGGCCGAGAGCCGCGCCATCCGCGTGTACGCACCGCGGATCTTGAACGACCCCGCGCGCTGCAGGTTCTCGCACTTGAGCAGCACGGGCCCGCCCGCGAGCGCCGACACCGCTCGGCTCTCCTCGACCGGCGTGCGGGTCGCGACGCCGTCGAGCAGCGCGGCGGCCGCGGCGACGTCGGCAGGCCCCACCCTCATGCGCCGTCCCGCGTGCCCTCGAGCTGCCGGAACCGCCTCGCGAGGCCGTCAGGGTCCTGACCGAGCTGTGGGAACTTGTCGCGGCCGTGCAGGTAGAGGATCACGGTGTTGAGGGTCGCGGCGAGGGGCACCGCGAGCAGCGCACCCACGATCCCGGCGGCCAGGGAGCCTGCGGTGACGGCGAGCAGCACCGCGACCGGGTGCAGCGACACGGCGTGGCCCAGCAGGAGGGGCTGGAGCACGTTGCCCTCGAGCTGCTGCACGCCGAGCACGATGAGCAGCATGACCAGGGCCGTCCCCGGCCCCTGGTCGACGAGGGCGACGAGCACCGCGATCGCACCCGTCGCGATCGCCCCGACGAACGGGATGAACGACGCGAGGAACACGAGGACCGTCAGCGGGATGACCAGGGGCAGCCCGAGGATCGCCGCCCCGATGCCGATGCCGACCGCGTCGACGAAGGCGACGAGGATCTGGGCCCGCGCGTACGAGCCGAGCGTCAGGACCCCGCGGCGCGAGGCCTCGTACGAGGGGAGCCGGGCGGGCTGGGGCAGCAGGCGCAGCAGCCAGGCCCAGATGACCGGTCCGTCCTTGAGGAAGAACAGCAGGCAGAAGAGCGCGATGATCGCGCCCGCGAGCACCTGGCCCACCGTGGTCGTGACCGAGAGCGCCCCCGAGGCGATGGCGCCGCTGCTGCTGCTGAGCTGGTCGCGCGCCTGCTCGACGTAGCCCGCGAGCTGGTCGGCGTCGAGGCCCAGCGGACCGTCCGCGAGGTACACGAGGAGGGCGTCGATGCCCTCGGACGCCTGGGTCCAGAGCTCGCCGACGCCCTGGACGATCTGGCGGCCCGCGAGGGTGAGCAGGCCACCGACGAACGCGATGAGCGCGACGACCGTCAGGGCCGCCGCGAGCCCGCGCGGCAGGCGCAGCCGCACGAGGGCGTCGACCACGGGCGTGAGCAGCACGGTCAGCAGCAGGGCGACCACCACGGGCACCCAGATGACCTTGCCGAAGGCCATGCCCAGCACCACGGCCGCGACGGCGAGCCCGATCACGAGCAGCCGCCACGACCAGGCGGCCGCGAGCTGCACCGAGCGCGGAACGCCGTCGGCGACGGGGCGCGCCGAGGCGCCCGCCTCGGGCGTCACGGTCGCCGTCGTCCGGGCCTGGCCCGTGAGGTCCGGGGGCGCGCTCGGCCGCCGGCCCCGCGGCCGGCGACGGGACTCGTCGCTCATGCCAGGGCCTGCCCGAGGTCCGCGACGAGGTCCGCGACGTCCTCGATGCCCACCGAGAGGCGCACCAGGTCGTCCGGGACCTCCAGGGCCGAGCCCGCGACCGAGGCGTGCGTCATCTGGGCCGGGTGCTCGATGAGCGACTCGACCCCGCCGAGCGACTCGGCGAGCGTGAAGACCTTGGCACGCGCGCACACCTCGAGCGCCTTCTCGCGGCTGCCCGTGCGGAACGCGACCATGCCGCCCGAGCCACGCATCTGTCGCTGCGCGAGCTCGTGGTCGGGGTGCGACTCGAGCCCCGGGTAGATGACCTCGGTCACCGCGGGGTGCTCGGCCAGGAACCGCGCGACCGCGAGCGCGTTCGCGCAGTGCCGGTCCATCCGCACCGCGAGCGTCCGCAGGCCGCGCAGGGTCAGCCACGCGTCGAACGGTCCCGCGACGGCGCCCGACGCGTTCTGGTGGAACGCGACCGCGTCGGCCAGCGCCGTGCCGCCGGTGGGCCCCTCGAGACCGACCGGCAGCTGCGCACCGTCGGCCACCACCACCGCCCCGCCGACGACGTCGCTGTGGCCCCCCACGTACTTGGTGGTCGAGTGCACGACGGCGTCCGCGCCGAGCGCCAGAGGCTGCTGGAGGTAGGGGGTCGCGAACGTGTTGTCGACCACGAGCACGGCACCGGCCGCGCGGGCGATCGCCGCGATCGCCGCGATGTCGCTCACCCCGAGCAGCGGGTTGGTGGGGGTCTCGACCCAGACGACCTTGGTCCGGCCGGGCTCGACAGCGGCGGTGACCGCGTCGAGGTCACGCAGGTCCACCGCGCTGTGCTCGACGCCCCACGGGCCGAGGACGCGCGCGATCAGACGGTACGAGCCGCCGTAGGCGTCGTCGGGGATCACCATGTGGTCCCCGGGCCGCAGCGCCGCACGCAGCAGCGTGTCCTCGGCCGCGAGCCCCGACGCGAACGCGAAGCCGCGCGCGCCGCCCTCGACGCTCGCGAGCGCGTCCTCGAGCGCGGTGCGCGTGGGGTTCGCCGAGCGCGAGTACTCGTACCCGCCGCGCAGCCCGCCGACGCCGTCCTGCTTGTAGGTCGAGACCTGGTAGATGGGCGGGACCACGGCCCCCGTCGTGGGGTCGGCCTCCTGCCCCGCGTGGATGGCACGGGTCGCGAACCCTGCCTCGGTCCAGTCGTGGTGCTCTGCGGGAGTCGTCACGGGCACCAGGCTAGGGCTTCGGGGGCGGCGCACGCGGGCACGCGGCGCGGCCGTGCTGCGGGAACACCCCGGGGCGTCGTCGTCGTTGTGCTGGGCGACAGGTGCGCGACCACCGCGCGCCGGAGAGGACCGACGTGTTCCTTCCCTCGCTCCGCACCACCATGGTCAGCCCCGAGCGCGCCCTGCGGGGGCGCGACGGCTACGCCTACCCCGTGCCCGAGCGCCACGCCGTCCTGGGCACGCCGCTGGCCGGGCCGTGGCCCGAGGGCACCCAGGTGATCCACCTCGCGCTCGGCTGCTTCTGGGGCGCCGAGAAGGAGATGTGGCGCCTGCCCGGCGTCGTCACCACGGCCGCGGGCTACCAGGGCGGCTTCACGCCGTTCCCCACGTACGAGGAGACGTGCACCGGCCTCACGGGACATACCGAGACCGTGCTCGTCGCGTACGACCCGGCGGTGCTCGACACGGGTGAGCTGCTGCGCACGTTCTGGGCGCTGCACGACCCGACGCAGGGGTTCCGCCAGGGCAACGACGTGGGCACCCAGTACCGCTCGGCCGTGTTCACGACGACCGACGAGCAGCTCGAGCTCGCGCGGGCGACCCGCGAGGCCTACGCACCCGAGCTGCGCCGCCACGGCTATGGCGACATCACCACCGAGATCAGGCCGGTCGACGGTGACGGTGGCGCCGGGCGCTTCTACTACGCCGAGGAGTACCACCAGCAGTACCTGCACAAGGTGCCGAACGGCTACTGCCCGGTCCACTCGACCGGCGTGGCCTGCCCAGTCCCGGGCTGAGGCACCACCCACGAGCGCCGTCGCACGGACCCCCGTGCGGCGGCGTTCGCCGTGTCGGCACCCACCGCCGCTCCGCTCCGGGGATGACGGGGTCATCCTCGCGGACGACCCGGACGACCCCTCGATCTCCGTCCTGCAGGCGTCCCCGGCGCGCGCGCACGTCCGTAGCGTCGTGGTGTCCGAGACGAGGAGAGCAGAGATGATCGAGGCGAGAAGCCTGACCAAGCGGTACGGCCGCAAGACGGCGGTCGACGACGTGACCTTCACGGTCCACCCGGGCAAGGTCACCGGCTTCCTGGGGCCCAACGGCGCCGGCAAGTCCACCACCATGCGCATGGTCGTGGGGCTCGACCTGCCCACCGCCGGCACGGTGACCGTCAACGGCAAGCGCTACGCCGAGCACCGCGCCCCGCTGCGCGAGGTCGGCACGCTGCTCGACGCCAAGGCGGTCCACACCGGGCGCACCGCGTACAACCACCTGCTCGCGCAGGCCGCGACGCACGGGATCGGCAAGGCACGCGTCCAGGAGGTCATCGGCCTCACGGGCCTCGACAGCGTCGCGGGCAAGCGCGTGGGCGGGTTCTCGCTCGGCATGGGCCAGCGTCTGGGCATCGCCGCCGCGCTGCTCGGCGACCCGCAGACGCTCATCCTCGACGAGCCGGTCAACGGCCTCGACCCCGAGGGCGTCAAGTGGGTGCGCAACCTGGTCCGCTACCTCGCGAGCGAGGGCCGCACCGTGTTCCTGTCCTCGCACCTCATGAGCGAGATGGCCCTCACGGCCGACCACATCATCGTCGTCGGGCGTGGCCGCGTGATCGCGGATGCCCCCGTGAGCGACATCATCGGCCGCGCCGAGGGTGGTGTGGTGCGCGTGCGCACGCCCCAGCCCGACGCGCTCGAGCGGCTGCTGCGGGCCGAGGGCGCCCAGGTCGCCTCGACCGAGCAGGGCCTGCTCGAGGTCGTCGGCCGCACCGCGGCCCAGGTGGGCGACACCGCCGCCGCCGCAGGTCTCGCGCTGCACGAGCTCACTCCTGTCGCGAGCTCGCTCGAGGACGCCTACATGCAGCTCACCGCCGAGGAGGTCGAGTACCACTCGGCCTCACCCGTCGGGCACCTCGCCGGTGCGGGGAACCCGACCGTCACGACCACCGGCGCCGACGCGCCCAGCACGGAGAGTGCCCTGCGATGACCACGACCACCGTCGACTCCCCCGCCGTGACCTCGCGGCCCCGCACCACCGGCAGCGGCCCCACGTTCGGCCGCGTGCTCACGGCCGAGTGGATCAAGTTCCGGTCGCTGCGCTCGACCGTGTGGACCTCGTCCATCACCGTCCTGGTGATGGTGGGCCTCGCGTTCCTCATGGCCTCGCTCAGCACCGCGGTGGACGACCCCAGCGCGCAGGGCATCCCCGCGAGCGCCGCACCGATGATCGTCTTCGGCTACTACTTCGGCCAGCTCGCGCTCGCCGTGCTCGGGGTGCTCGTCATCACGGGCGAGTACTCCACGGGGATGATCCGCTCGACCCTGACCGCGGTGCCGAAGCGCCTGCCCGCGCTGTGGGCCAAGGCCCTCGTCGCGGCCGTCGTGGGAGCCGTGGTCGCCACCGTCGCGATCGCGCTCTCGGCACTCGTCACGCTGCCCTACCTCGACGGCCTGGGGATGACCTTCGACCTGTCCGACGGCGAGACGTTGCGCGTGCTCGGCGGCGGGGTGCTCTACCTCGCCACCATCACGGTCTTCTCGCTCGCCGTCGGTGCGATCCTGAGGCACACCGCGGCCGCTCTCGCGACCGTGCTCGGCCTGCTGCTCGTGGTCGAGACCGTGTTCCAGAGCATCCCGCACGCGTTCTTCCAGAACGTGAGCCCGTTCCTTCCCGGGACCGCGGGCAGCAAGCTCATGATGGACGACGCGGGCCTCGAGATGGCCGCGTCGATGACCTCCGGACCTCAGCTCACCCCGTGGCAGGGCTACGGCGTGATGCTGGCCTGGGTCGTCGTGCTCCTCGCGACGGCCGCCGTGCTCCTGCGGAGGAGGGCCGCCTGAGCACGCGTACGCCCGCGGCGCCGGACCCGAGCGGTCCGGCGCCGCGGCGCTGTGCGGGACCACCGCAGCCCGTGACCGCCCTCACCCGCCTGGGACGATGACCCCGTGAGCACGACAACCGCCGGAGCAGCGGCGCCGCACGCCGGCCCCGCGACCGAGCTCACGGTGCGCCGGCTCGGGCCTGTGCGACGCTTCTTCGTCCGGCGCCCGCGCGCGATGGACGCACTGATCATGGCGGTCTACGGGCTCCCGGCGCTGATCGGCACGCTCGTGGTGGTCGCGGCACCGCTCGTCACGGGTGACCCACCGCCCGTGCGCCGGCTCGGCCTCGGGATCGTCCTCGTGGCGCTCGGCACCGTCGCGCTCAACTGGCGCCGACGCGCGCCGGTGCTGGTGACCGCCGCCCTGAGCCTGATCGACGTCGCGGCGATGGCGTGGGTCGGGACCACGCTCGAGATGGGCGTCGCGTTCGGGGTCTACGCCGTCGCCGCGAGCCGACCGCCACGCACCACCTGGCTCACGTTCGCCGCCACCACCGTGGTGGGCGTGGCGGCGGGCCTCGCCACGAGCAGCGACACCGGCATCTTCTTCACCTCGCTCATCGCCCTCGCGATCGGCACGAGCGTGCGACACCGGCGCCTGCACGTGAGCGAGATCGTCGAGCGCACCAACGCGCTCGCGCGTGACCGCGACCAGCAGGCGCAGCTCGCGCGGACGGCCGAGCGCACCCGGATCGCGCGCGAGATGCACGACGTCGTCGCGCACAACCTCGCCGTGATGATCGCGCTCGCCGACGGCGCTGGTGCCGCCCTGGCCACCCGGCCCGACCGCACCCGGCACGTGCTCGGCGAGGTCTCGGAGACCGGCCGCTCGGCCCTCGCCGACATGCGCCGCGTGCTCGGCGTGCTGCACGAGCCCGACGCACGCTTCGAGCCCCAGCCGGGCAGCACCGACCTGCCGACGCTCGTCGAACGCTTCCGCACCGCGGGGCTCGACGTGCGCACCACGGGGCTGCACCTCGACCTGCCCGACGACGCGGGCCTCCAGCTGACCGTCTACCGGATCGTGAGCGAGGCCCTCACGAACGCGCTGCGGCACGCCCCCGGCACGGGCCTGGTCGAGATCGCCCTCACGCGCACCCCGGACGCGGTCGAGGTGGACGTGCGCGACGAGGGCCCCGCAGCGCTGCCCGTGCGTCCGCCGGGCGCGGGCCAGGGGCTCATCGGCATGGCCGAGCGCGCCGCCGTCTACGGGGGGACGGTCGAGGCCGGTCCCACCGCGACCGGCTGGCGCGTGCACGCCGTCCTGCCCTGGTCGGAGGACGAGGCGTGACCCAGGACGCGGTGGCGCACCAGCCCCTCACCGAGATCTCGGCGCGACGGCTCGGCCCTGTGCGGCGCTTCTTCGCCCGGCGTCCCCGGGCGATGGACGTGCTGATCATCGTCCTCTTCCTCGCGAGCGTCTGGTTCACGCTCGCGCCCGGGCACGAGACGCCCGACGGCGTGGACCCGCGGGCCCGGCTCGTGGTCGTGGGGGTGGTGGTCCCGCTGGTCGGGACCGTCGCGCTGTGGTGGCGCCGCTCGCGGCCCCTGTGGGTCACGGCCACGATGACCGTGCTCGGCGTGGTCAGCCTGGTGCTCGTCGGCTCGACCGGCGGCGCGGACCTGGGGCTCGCGTTCGCCCTCTACGCGGTCGCGGCCGAGCACCGGCCGCCCGTCGCGTGGGCGGCCGCCGGTCTGAGCATGGGCACCTTCATGACGGTGCTCTGGTTCTGGGAGCGCGAGCTCGCGCAGATGACCTTGACCGACGGCGGCTCCGAGAGCGTGCTGAGCCCGACGGCGGCTCGTGCCACCACCGTCTCGCTGCTGCTCGCCCTGATGCTGCTGGGGATCGCGATCGGCATGAGCGTGCGCAACCGGCGCCTGCACGTGACGGAGCTCGTCGCGCGCACCGAGGAGCTCGCGCGCGACCGGGACCGGCAGGCCGCGCTGGCCCGGGCCGCCGAGCGCACGCGCATCGCGCGCGAGATGCACGACGTCGTCGCGCACTCGATCTCGGTGATGATCGCCCTCGCGGACGGCGCCGCCGCGTCGGTGGGCAGGGCGCCCGAGAGCGCGCGCGTGGCGATCGACGAGCTCGGCACCACCGGCCGCGCGGCCCTCGCGGACATGCGGCGCGTCCTGGGCGTGCTCGAACCCGGCAGCGGCGCCGCCGACGACGCCGAGCTCGACGCGGACCTGGGCGGGGTCGTCGAGCGCTTCCGCACCGCCGGCCTGCCGATCCGGGTCACGGGGCTCACGCTCCTCGACGCGGGGAAGGTCGACCCTGGCCTGTGCCTCGCGGTCAAGCGGATCGTCTCGGAGGCGCTCACCAACGCCCTGCGGCACGCCCCCGGCACCTCGCGGGTCGACCTCGTGCTGCGCCGTGCGGACGGGTTGCTCGTGGTCGAGGTCACCGACCGCGGCCCGCAGCTCCCGGTGACCGACGCGGGCGGCGCGGGACAGGGGCTGATCGGGATGCGCGAGCGCGTCGAGCTGCACGGCGGGCGCGTCGACGCGGGACCCTGGGAGACGGGATGGCGGGTACGGGCCGAGCTGCCCTGGCCCGGGACCACGGAGGAGGACGGATGACGCGGGTGCTGCTGGTCGACGACCAGGCGCTGCTGCGCATGGGCTTCAGGCTCGTGCTCGAGGCCGAGGAGGACCTGGAGGTGGTGGGCGAGGCGAGCGACGGCCGCTCGGCGCTCGACCAGGTGCGCGCGCTCGAGCCCGACGTCGTGCTCATGGACGTGCGCATGCCCGGCGTCAACGGGATCGAGGCGACCGAGCGCGTCGTGACCGAGCGTCCCGACACCAAGGTGCTCATCCTCACGACCTTCGACCTCGACGAGTACGCGTTCGCCGCCCTGCGGGCCGGTGCGAGCGGCTTCCTGCTCAAGGACACGCGCCCGGCCGACCTGGTCGCGGCGATCCGCACCGTCGCCTCGGGGGACGCCGTCGTCTCCCCGCGCATCACGCGACGCATGCTCGAGCTCTTCGCGGGGCGGCTGCCCGACGGCCCTGCGGACGGCGCGGACGGCGCACAGGTGGGCGACCCGCGCCTGTCGCACCTCACGCCGCGCGAGCTCGAGGTGCTGCGGGCCGTCGCGGAGGGCATGTCGAACGCCGAGGTCGCCGAGCGGCTCTTCCTCTCGGAGGCGACCGTCAAGACCCACGTGGGCCGCATCCTCGCCAAGCTCGGGGTGCGTGACCGCGTGCAGGCCGTCGTCCTCGCCTACGAGACGGGGCTGGTGGGTCCGCGCGCGTGAGTCGCGGTCCCACCAGCCCCGGGGTGTGCGTCAGCGGCGGCTGGTGCCCCTGATGTCGACGACGAACACGAGGGTGTCGGTGCCGCCGATGCCCGCCTGGGGCATGCCGCGCTCGCCGTAGCCCAGGTGCGGCGGGATCGACAAGAGCACGCGCGAGCCCACCTGCTGGCCCACGAGACCCTCGTCCCAGCCGCCGATCACGGCGCCCACGCCGATCGGGAACGAGATCGACGAGCCCCGGTCGTAGGAGTTGTCGAACATGCGGCCGCCCCACACCTGGCCGTAGTAGTCGACCTCGATGTCATCACCCGACTCGACGACCTCGCCGTCGCCGCGCGAGATCACGTGCACGCCGAGGTCGCCCGGCGCCGGGGTGTCGGGGAACGTGAGGACCGGCTTGTCCCCGAAGGACCCGGAGGCGGACGGCAGCGGGGGCAGGTGGTCGGTCATGGAGGAGCTCCTCGGCAGTACGTGGCGCGACCGAGGCGGTGGCCGGGTCGCGGGGCGCGACCTCGTCGGCCGCGACCGTCCCCCATCGTGCCCGACGCGGTGCGGCACCGCACCGAGCGAGCCCGCGGCGCGGCGTCCGAGGCGCCGTCGTAGCCGGGGCCGACGCCGTCGGCCGGGTCAGAGCAACGAGGCGAGCCACTCCGCCTGCCGCAGCCACTGGTGCGCGGCGCCGCCCTCGTGCTGGTTGAACGGGTACTCGACCATCTCGGTCGCGGGACGGCCACCGGGGGCGAGGGTGCCGTAGTGGTGGTAGGCCGCGAAGACCGTCGACGGCGGGCACACCGGGTCCATGAGCGCGACCGAGAACATCGCGGGCGCCGTCGCGCGGCGGCCCAGGTGCATGCCGTCGAGGTAGTCGAACGTGCCGAGCACGGTGTCGACGGCACCGCGGTGGATGCCCAGGTAGCGCACCAGCTCGCCGTACGGGTCGTTGCCCGTGATCTGCACCGCGCGGCGCACGTGGCACAGGAACGGGACGTCGGGCATGGCGGCGACCAGCCCGGGAACCAGGCCCGCGACGGCGAGCGTCACGCCGCCGCCCTGGCTGATCCCGGCCACCGCGACGCGCTCGGGGTCGGCCCCGGGCAGCTCCCGTGCCGCGTCGACGGCCCGCACGGCGTCGGTGAACAGCCGCCGGTAGTAGTGGTCGTGCGGACGCTCGATCCCGCGCGTCATCACTCCCGGGAGCGCAGGCCCCGTGCCGACAGGGTCGGCCGTGTGGCCGCCCGCGCCCCAGGTGCTGCCCTGCCCGCGCGTGTCCATGACCAGGTGCGCATAGCCAGCGCTGGCCCACGCGAGACGCTCGTGCGGGAGCCCGCGCCCGCCGCCGTAGCCGATGTACTCGACCACGACCGGCAGGTCCTCGCGCGCGCCCGCCGGCCGCGCGTACCACGCCCGCACGGGGTGGCCCCCGAAACCGCGGAACGTGACGTCGTGCACCTCGACGGTGCGCAGCGGGCCGTCGTAGGGCGCGAGCTCGAGGCCCAGCGCATGACTGCGCGCGTCGGCGAGGGTCTCGGTCCAGAACGCGTCGAGGTCCGCGGGCTCGGTGGGCTCGGGACGGTAGCGGCGCAGCTCGTCGACGGGCAGGTCGAACAGGGGCACGGGGGCACTCCTCGGGTCGTGCGGACGGCGTCCGGTGGTTCAGGCGAGGTGGTCGAGCACGTCCTGGGGCGTGAGCAGGCCCACCGGGTCACCCTCGGACAGCACGAGCACGACGTCGTTCCACTCGAGCTGCTCCTGGACGTCCGCGACGGACTGCAGGGCGCCGACGACGGCCATCGGGTCGAGCATGTGCTCGGCGACCGGCTCGTGCCACGCCGCGGGCTCGTCCGTCACGAGGGACAGCAGCAGCTCGGCGTCGACCGAACCGGCGACCTCACCGCCCTTGACGGGCGGCGGCCCGCCCACGACGGGGATGCGACGCACGCCCGAGGCCCGCAGCGCACGTGCCGCGTCGGCCACCGTCGCGTCCTTCCGGACGTGCGGGAGGGCCGCCGGGTCAGTGCCCCGGGCGGCGAGCACGTCGCCCACCGTGGGACCCTCGCCGGTCGCGAGGAAGCCGCGCTCGGCCATCCACTCGTCGGAGAAGATCTTCGAGAGGTAGCCACGGCCGCCGTCGGGCAGCAGCACCACGATCACGGCGGCCTTCGCGGCGTCCGGGTCCTCCTCCTCGAGGCGCCGGGCCAGGCGGAGCGCGGCCACCACGGCCATGCCGCACGAGCCGCCGACGAGCAGGCCCTCCTCACGCGCGAGGCGGCGCGTCATCTCGAACGACTCGGCGTCCGTGACCGCGATCACCTCGTCGGGCACCGACGGGTCGTAGGCCCCCGGCCAGAAGTCCTCGCCCACACCCTCGACGAGGTACGGACGCCCGTCGCCACCCGAGTAGACCGAGCCGGCAGGGTCCGCGCCGACCACGCGCACGCGACCGCCCTGCTCGGCCGGCCGGTCGGCGCTGACGTCCTTGAGGTAGCGACCGGTGCCCGTGATCGTGCCGCCCGTGCCCACGCCCGCGACGAGGTGCGTGACGCGGCCGTCGGTGTCGGTCCAGATCTCTGGGCCGGTGCTCTCGTAGTGCGAGGCCGGTCCGTTGACGTTGAAGTACTGGTTCGGCTTCCAGGCACCCTCGATCTCGGTGACGAGCCGGTCCGAGACCGAGTAGTACGAGTCGGGGTGGTCGGGTGGAACGGCCGTGGGCGTCACGACCACCTCGGCGCCGTAGGCCGTGAGCACGTCGCGCTTGTCCTGGGAGACCTTGTCCGGGCACACGAACACGCAGCGGTACCCCTTGCGCTGGGCGACCAGCGCGAGGCCGACGCCCGTGTTGCCGCTCGTGGGCTCGACGATCGTGCCGCCGGGGCGCAGCTCACCCGAGGCCTCGGCGGCCTCGATCATCTTGAGCGCGATGCGGTCCTTCACCGAGCCGCCGGGGTTGAGGTACTCGACCTTGGCGAGCACGGTCGCCGCGAGCCCCTCGGTGACCGTCCCGAGCCGGACCAGCGGCGTGCCGCCGACCAGGTCGGAGATGTGCTCGGCGTACTTCATCTGACCCCCAGGTCTCGGTCGGGCAGGAGCATCATCGCAGCACGGACGCGGGCCGACCCCGGCGCCCGCGAGATCGGTCGTCTCGCGGCCGTCGGGGCCGGCGTCGCTCCGTGCTCCGGGTCGAGCTCAGTCGCCGCGCAGGATCGCCAGGAGGCGCAGGAACTCGAGGTACATCCAGACGATCGTGACCAGCAGGCCGAACGCGGCGGTCCAGGCGTAGCGGGCCGGCGCGCCCTGCTCGACGCCGCGCTTGATCGAGTCGAAGTCGAGGATGAGCATCGCGGCCGCGAGACCGACGGCGAAGATCCCGACGAGGACGCCGAGCGGGATTCCCAGGATCTCCACCTCGCTGCGCAGACCGAAGCCCTCCATGCCGCCGAACCACATGAGGCCGAGGTTCACGAGCGAGAAGACGAGGTAGCCACCCATCGCGACGAGCAGCCAGCGCGTGAACTTGGGCGTCACGCGCACCTTGCCCGAGCGGAAGAGCACGAGGCACGCGACGAAGGTCGCGCCCGTGGCGAGCACGGCCTGCATGACGACGCCGGGCCACTGCGCCTCGAAGAACGCGCTGATGCCGCCGAGGAACACGCCCTGGGCCACGGCGTAGGCCGTGATGAGCGCGGGGCTCGGCTCGCGCTTGAAGGCGTTGACGAGGCCCAGCACGAGGCCGACGATCGCGCCGACGAAGAACAGGCCCGGCGCGAACAGCCAGGTCAGGGCGCCCACAACGACGACGACGGCCAGCAGGCCGCCGGTCTTCATGATGACGTCGTCATAGGTCATGCGGCCCGTGTCGCGCGTGGTCGCCGACGGGGCCGTGTACATCTGCTCGAGCGACGGGCCCGTCGCGGCGCCCTGGCCTGCGGCGCCCGCTCCCGCTGCCTCGTACGGGCGCGGCTGGACGGCCGCACCGCCGCGTCGGCGGGGCTCGCCGAACACGTCGTTGTTGCTGAAGACGGGGTTGCTCACTGTGCCTCCTGGTCGCGGCGACCGCCCGGTCCCGGGTGGATCGATGTCGCTGGCCTTGACGTCATCCTAGGCAACGCACGGGCACTCGTCCCGGTTCCGCCACGAGCCGGACCCGCCGCCGTCGGGCACGACGAGGGCGACGCCCCTGCGGACGTCGCCCTCGTCGCCTCATCCCCTCATCCCCGCCGAGTCATGCGCTCACCAGAACCACGGGAACGGCCACCACGGCGGCTTGGGCGGCAGCGGAGGCAGCGCGAGCAGCCTGTCCGCGTCACTCAGGTCGCCGCTGCGGGCCTCGATCTCGTAGATCCCGAGCGAGGTCTTCCGCGGCACCGTCACCGTGGCCGTCGCCGTGCCGTCGGCGCCCACCGTGACCGTGGTGAGGAGCACCGACCGGTCCTTGCCGGGCTTGCCCTTGCCGCCGGGCTTGTGGGCACCGGGCTTGTGCGCACCGGGCTTGTCGAGACGGATCTCGACGTCGCTCCCCGGGGCGTACCCGCTCAGCGTGACCCCCACCGACGTCCCGGCGGGCACGAGCCACCGGTCGAGCTCGACCTTCGGGTCGATGACGGGCTCGGGCTCGTCGGCCTCGACCAGCTGGGCAACTCCCCAGCGGGCGGTGCTCTGGTAGCTCAGACCGGTCGGGTCCGCCCAGGTCCGCACCGAGGTGCGCGCACCGTCGGTGCCGTCGTTGACCTGCACGTCGAACCCGTGGAACGTGCCCGGGCCGCCGTACTCGAGCAGGCTGATGGCCGCCTCGACGCGGTAGCCGGTCTCGGTGACCGCCGTCGCGCTCTCGAGCCGGTTCTGCTGGTACGCCTCGTCACCGGTGCCGAACGAGACGACGTTCTCGTAGCTGATCCGGATCTGGGTGTCGTCGTACCGGTACGGCCCGTTCTTGACGTTGCCCGCGTCCACGAACAGCTCGACCGAGTCCTGGACCCACGGGTCGCTGCCCGTCGCGTCCAGCTGGGCGTCGGTCACGTCGGCCAGCACGTACAGCGTGGAGCCGTCCTCGCTCCACAGCGTGCGCACCTCGGCCGTCGCACCGCCCGTCCCCTCGATCTGCGTGTCGGTCGTCAGGACCTCGGCGAGCTCCCACTGCTCGTCGACCTCGCCGTCGACCGTCGGGGCGCTCGGCGCCTCGGCGACCTCGACGAACGAGAGCGGCTCGACCAGCGTGAGGCCACCCAGGGCGTCGGCCGAGGCCCAGCCCGTCGTGACGTCCCCGTCGGTGACCCGCAGGTCGAACTGCACCGTGTCGCCCTGCGCGACGTCGGCCAGCGGCACGTGGACCACGGCGGTCCAGCCCGCGTCGGTCTCCGTCACCACGCCCTCGACGTCACCCGACCCGTCCCGGGCGAAGGCGTACGTCTGGTCCCCCACCTGGAAGGTGAGGCCGTCCGTGGCCTCGTCGTCGGCGTCGGTCACGGCGACGTACGCCGTGAGGTGGTCGGCGGTCCAGCGAAGCTGGAAGTCGGCGACCTCCTCGACCTGGTGCAGCGGGAGCCGGGCCCACTCGGGCGACGCGACCGCGGTGTCGTCGAGCGCCACGTCACCGCCGAAGACGAGCTCGCTCAGCACCCGCGGCGGGACCTCCCCGTCGACGGCGCCGTGGTAGGCAGGCTTGGCCTGCAGCTGGGCGTCGAAGACGAGCGGGGCCTGCTCGGAGCGCCAGCTCCGATTGTCGGTCAGACCCCAGATGGTCGCCGAGTAGAGCGAGTCGGCGTGCTCCCGGAACACCCGGAAGGCGTCGCGGTAGTAGTAGCCCTGCTCCACCAGGTTCGCCTGGGTGACAGGGGTACCCACCGTGACGTCGAGCTCGGTCACGGCCTGCGTCACCGGAAGGTCCGCGAACCGCTCGATCGCGGCCTCGAGCGCCGAGACCGGCATCGACAGGCTCACGTGGAACTGGTGCCCCACGCCGTCGAGCGGCACGCCGCGGTCGAGCATGCGCTCCACCAGGGCCCGGTAGCGGTTCTGCTTGCCGCTCTGCTCGGTGTTGTAGTCGTTGATGAACAGCGCGACCGGACGGTCGGAGCCCTCGGCGGCGAGGTCGCCGTTGAAGGTCTCGTCCGCGTACTGGAACGCGAGGTCGATGAACTCCTCGCCCAGGATCCGATACCACTCGCTGCGGCGCAGGCCGTCCTCGAACTCCGCGGAGTCCGAGATCACCTCGTTGACCACGTCCCACGCGACGAGCGGGTTGTCGCCGCCGAACTCGCCCCAGGCGGACAGGGCGTCGCCGACGTTCGCGATGTGGGTGCGCAGACGGTCGCGCAGGAACTGCTTGTCCTCCTCGCTCGTGGTCAGCGGCGCACCGGCCTCGTCCTGGAAGAACCACTCCGGCGTCTGGCTGTGCCACAGCAGCACGTGGCCGTACACCCGCAGATCGTTCGCGGCCGCGAAGTCCATGAGGGCCTCGGCCTCGGGGTGCAGGCGGAAGGTGCGGTCCTCGTCGTACCAGGCCTCGACCTTCATGTGGTTCTCGGCCGTGATCTGCTCGAAGTGCCGCAGCGTGAGCTCTGCCGGCGCCCCGAGGGTCTCGCGGTTGTCGATCGCGACGCCCAGGGGGAAGTCCACGGTGTCCTTGATCGGGGTGATGTCCTCGATCTCGCGCGGGTCCTGCGAGCGGATCGTGACGTCGTCGACGAGGAACGACCCGGCGCCGCCGGTGTTGTAGCTCGTCTCGAGGTAGAGGCGGGCCGTGTCGGCCGAGGCCATCGTGTAGCTGGCCGTGACCTGGTGCCACTCCCCGCTCGTGATCCCCGAGAACTGCCCGACGGTGTCGAAGCTGTCGGCGCCGTCCGTGGTGCGCTGGACGCTGAGCCAGATGTCGTCGGTCTCCTCACCCGCGGCCATCTTGACCCACGCGCTGATGTCGTACGTCACGCCCGTCTCGAAGACCTCGGTCACGTCGTACGCGATGCCGTCGCCCTGCGAGGTGCGGTCGCTGACCAGCGCGGCCTGCGCGCCGCCGTGGGCCTCGGCGGTGGTGACCGCGACCGTCGGGTCGCCGTCGGCGTCCCCGCGCGGCGCCCAGCCCTGGAGGCCGTCCTCGAAGTCGAACGTCAGGTCGACGACCTCGCCGCTCCCGCCGCCCGACGGGGTGGTGATGAGCAGGTCGTCGATCAGCACCTCGTAGGGCGCGTCGAGGTCCTCCGTGCCGATGTAGACCTGGCTCTCGGCGGCCACGGCGTCACCCGGCAGCGTGAAGTCGCCCGTGACCTCGGTCCAGCCGTCGCCCGTCACGGTCGCGTTGCCCACCCAGCCGTACGAGGGCTTGACCACGAAGCGCACGTCGGCGTCGCCCGCGGTCCCCTCGGGCAGCCGCGCGCGCATCGAGAAGGAGTAGACCGTGTCGCTCTCCAGGAGGCCGAGCGGGGACTGGATCCCCTCGTAGTCCGCGGCCCGCGTGATGCTCAGGGCCTTGCCACCGTCGGCGTCGACGTAGGCGAGCGTGGGGCTGCCGCTCGTGGTCCACGGCTCGATCGACTCGCCGTCGAAGTCGAGCGAGGCGATCACGGTCGCGTCGCCCCCCGTGGCCGGGCCGCGCTCGGCCGGCAGCGTGAAGGTCCAGCCCTCGGCCAGGCGCTCGGAGACCACCGTCTCGACCGCCGCGATCGAGTTCGTACGGTCACCGCCGCCGTCGTGCACGAGCACCACGGCGCCCGGGGTGATCGCCCCGCGCAGGTTCTCGGTGAGTGTCGCCTCGGACAGGTCGTTGCCGTCCCAGTCGAAGATCAGGTTGCCGAGGCCCAGGGGCTGCATGCCGAGCTCGACGGCGACCTCGGCCGTCTGGCCCCAGCTGCCGTTGGGTGCTCGGAAGTAGGGCACCGGTGCGCTCGGGTCGCCGAGCGCCTCGCGGATGATCCGCAGGTTCTCGGTGAGGTCCGCGCGCACCTGGTCCGGGCTCCAGCTGCCCATGTCGGCGTAGCTGGTCGTGTGGTTGCACAGGGTGTGGCCCTCGTCGACCATCCGGCGCAGAAGCTCCGCGCCGCCGTCGGCCTGGACGTTCTGGCCGATCACGCAGAACGTCGCGGTGAGCCCGTTGTCCGCGAGGAAGTCGAGCAGCGCATCCGTCTCGCCCGGGTTGGGGCCGTCGTCGAAGGTCAGCGCCGCGACGTCGCCCGTGCCGCGGGCCGTGGTGACCTGGGAGGCGGTCGGGTCGGCCGCGCCGCCCGGCGCGACGGCGTCAGCGCCGCCCGGGGCGGGGCCGACGACGCGCACGTCGTCGAGCAGGAAGCTCGCGGTCGGGTCGGCAGCCTCGACGTACAGGGTCGCGCCGCTCAGGTCGGCGCGCACCGTGTAGGTGCCCGTGAGCTCCACCCAGTCGGCACCGGTCACCGCCACGGCGTCACCGACCTGGGTGTACGCCTCCGGCGTCTCGGCGACGGTGAGCTTGAGCGTCGTCTCGCCCTCGTCGGCGAGGCGCACCCAGCCCGAGACGGCGTAGGTCGCCCCCGGTTCGACGACCCCGAGGATCGACGTCTGGGCGCCGTGCCAGTCGGCGGTGCGGCCCGTGACGGCCAGCGCGTGGTCGCTGTCGTGGCCACCCTCGACCACCTCGACCGCGGCCTCCCCCCGGCCGGTCCACGGCGCGGTCGCGCCGTCCTCGAAGTCGCTCGTGAGCACCTCGACGTCGTGCTCGTCCGCTGCGGCCGACGGCGCGACGAGCCCGGCCGCTGCCACCAGCAGGCCCGTCGCGATAGTTTCGGCGATGCGTGGTCGTCTCATGCGTGTCGCTCCCTTGCGATCGTGCCCAGACCCGCGGTCGACGTCACAGTAGGCACCGCCCAAACCACCTGACAACGTTTCGGCGAGATCGAAAAACTTTCGACGCACGCGTGGGATCGATCCCACGCACCCCACGTCCTGGACCGGTCAACTCCTGAAGGAATGGGAGCCCTCCCACCCGCACCGCGCGGCCGGGACGTCGTCGGTCCAGGACCCGCACCGGGCCGGGCAGCTCCGCCCGGCCGTAGTCAAGACTTCGCCACTAGCATCACCTCATGTCCGTGTCCGAGCTGTCGGCGAGCACCCAGAACTACCTGAAGGCGATCTGGGGCCTGACGGAGTGGTCCACGCAGCCGGTGACGCCCACCCTGATCGCGCAACGCACGGGGTTGAAGATCTCGTCGGTGTCCGATGCCGTCCGCAAGATGGCGAGCCAGGGACTCGTGGACCACGAGCCCTATGGCGCCGTCGGACTGACCGAGGCCGGTCGCGGCTTCGCGCTGGCGATGGTGCGGCGGCACCGACTGATCGAGTCGTTCCTGGTCCGCGAGCTCGGCTACTCGTGGGACCAGGTGCACGACGAGGCCGAGAGCCTCGAGCACGCGGTGTCGGACTTCATGATCGACCGGATCGACGAGCTGCTGGGGTTCCCGACCCGGGACCCGCACGGCGATCCGATCCCCTCGGCGGACGGGTCGGTGAGCATCCCCGACGCCCGGCAGCTGACGGAGGTCGGCGCCGGCACGCTGGTCGTGGTCGAACGCATCTCCGACGCCGATCCCGCGCTGCTCCAGCTCTTCGAGGGCCACGGGATCGTGGTCGGTGCGACGTTGGTGGTCGGTGAGGGCTCGCCGTACTCGGGGACGCTGAACGTGCGCGTCGAGGAGGCGGAGGCCTCCCTGGACCTGGGCACGCCGGCGACTGATGCGCTCTACGTGTCCCTCTCCGGCACGTGAGGCCCGGCGCCAGGCGGGTCAGCGGCACGCGTGGTCGCCGCGCCCGGCGATGACGGCGGTGTTCAGCGTGCGGCGGAGAGCCGGCGGCGACGGCGGGCTGCGAGGCGGCTGCCGACGACACCGTGACGAGGGCTGAACAGGTGCACGAGGGCGAACACGACGCCCTGGACGACGACGACGAGGCCGCCGGAGGCGGCATCCATCCAGTAGCTGAGGTAGATCCCCACCACCGAGGACACCGCCGAGACGACCGGCGCGATGACGAGCATCCGACCGAACCGATCGGTGAGCAGGTAGGCGGTGGCCCCGGGGATGATGAGCATCGCGACGACGAGGATCACGCCGACCACCTGGAGCGCGACGACCGCCGTGAGGGCGAGCAGCCCGAGCAGCAGGGCACCGAGGACGCGAGGGCTGAGCCCGAGGGCGTGGGCGTGGGCGGGGTCGAAGGCGTAGAGCGTGAGGTCGCGGCGCTTGAGCACGAGGACCACGAAGGCGACCGCGGCGAGGATGCCGATCTGGGTGAGGTCGGCGGTGGAGACGCCGAGGATGTTGCCGAAGATGATGTGGTTCAGGTCCGTCTGGCTCGGGGTCACCGAGATCAGGACCAGCCCGAGCGCGAACAGGGTGGTGAACACGATGCCGATCGCCGCATCCTCCTTGATCCGGCTGGTGCCACGGATCGCGCCGATGAGAGCGACCGCGAGGAAGCCGAACACGAGCGCGCCGACGGCGAACGGGGCGCCGACGACGTAGGCGAGGACCACTCCGGGCAGGACGGCGTGGGAGACCGCGTCGCCCATGAGCGACCAGCCCACGAGCACGAGCCAGCACGACAGCAGGGCGCAGACGATCGCGGCGACGACCGTGGCGACCAGGGCCCTGACCATGAACTCGTACTGGAGAGGCTCGAGAAGGAGGTCGACGGGGCTCATCCGGGGTGGTCACCCTGATCGAGGACGTCGAGCCCGAAGGCACGCGCGAGGTTCTCCGGACGCAGCGACGCCGCGACGGATCCGTGGAAGAGCACCCTGCGCAGCAGCAGCACGACCTCGTCCGCCAGCTGCGGGAGCGCGTGCAGGTCGTGCGTGGACACGAGGATGGTGCGCCCGTCGTCGGCGAGCTCACGCAGCAGGCGCACGAGGGTCGCCTCGGAGCGCTTGTCGACGCCGGCGAAGGGCTCGTCCAGCAGCATGGTGCTCGCGTCCTGGGCGATGCCGCGCGCGACGAAGGCGCGCTTCCTCTGGCCGCCGGAGAGCCGGCCGATCTGCCGGTCGGCGCAGTCGGTCAGCCCCACGCGTTCGAGCGCCTCGTCGACCGCGGCGTGGTCGACCCGTCGCGCCCGGCGGGTGGGTCCTTGGTGTCCGTAGCGGCCCATCATGACGACGTCACGAACGGAGACGGGGAACGTCCAGTCGACGTCCTCGCTCTGCGGCACGTACCCCACGCGGGCCTGCTTGCGGGCGCGAGCGGGATCGGAGCCCTCGAACAGCACGCTCCCGCGGTCGGGACGCACCAGGCCCATGACCGTCTTGAACAAGGTCGACTTGCCCGACCCGTTCATGCCGATCAGCCCGGTCACCCGCCCGGCCCGGACCGTCAGCGACACGTCGTCGAGGGCGACGACCTCGCCGTAGCGGACGGTGACGCCGCGGACGTCGATCGCGGCGGTCACGACGGACCGCGGGTGAGCCCGGTGACGATGGTCTGGGCGGCGTACCGGATGAGGTCGAGGTAGGTGGGCACAGGACCGTCGGCCTCCGAGAGGGAGTCGACGTAGAGGGTGCCGCCGAACTCGGCACCGGTGGCCTCGACGACCTGCCGCATCGGGGCGTCCGAGACGGTGGACTCGCAGAACACGGCCGGGACGTCGTTGTCGTCGACGAACTCGATGGCGCCCGCGATCTGCTGCGGGGTGGCCTGCTGCTCGGCGTTGACCGGCCAGAGGTACCGCTCCGTGAGGCCCGCGTCCCGGGCCAGGTACGAGAACGCGCCCTCGCACGTCACCAGCGCACGCTGGCCCTCGGGCAGTGTCGACAACGCGTCGACCAGCTCGTCCTGCACGGCCTGGAGCTCGGCGTTGTACGCGTCGCCGTTCGCCTCGAAGTCGGCAGCGTGCTCGGGATCGAGATCGCCGAACGCCTCGACCATGGTGTCCACGTAGATCTGCACGTTGGCGGGGCTCATCCACGCGTGCGGGTTCGGCTTCCCCGCGTACGCGTCCTCGGTGATGTCGATCGGCTCGACCCCCTCGGAGACCACGACATGAGGCACGTCGACCTGCTCGACGAACTGCTCGAACCACGACTCGAGGTTCAGGCCGTTGTCGAGGATCAGGTCCGCGTCCGACGCAGCGGCGACGTCCCCGGGCGTCGGCTCGTAGCCGTGGATCTCGGCGCCGACCTTGGTGAGGGACTCGACCCGCAGGTGGTCACCCGCCACGTTCTGCGCGATGTCTGCGAGGACCGTGAACGTGGTCAGGACCACGGGTCTGTCGTCGGTGTCCGACGCGTCCGCGACACCCGGGCCGCTGCACGCGGTCAGGGCGACGGCCCCGAGACACACCACACCCCACAGCCCTGCCGCACGGCGGGAGAGGGGCCTGCGGACCATGGGTCGGTTCCTCACTGATCACGGCGTCGTGCGGAAGGAGGGCGCCGTCCTCGTGTCGCTCTCCAACGTAGTGTTCGGCATTCCGTAGTCGCAAACGTTGGCGCAGCGTAGGTGCCGAGGACGCGTCGGCGCTCCGGGTGCCCCCGGCGGGGCTCGAACCCGCACTGGGCCGGGTTTAAGCCGGCTGCCTCTGCCAGTTGGGCTACGGGGGCGCGCCACATCCTGCCAGCAGCCACGACGACGCCCGCCGGCACGACGACGCCGTCGGCCCCTCGGGACCGACGGCGTCACCTCACCTCACGAGCCGACGGGCGTGCGCGCTCCCCCAGCCGCCTTGGCCCCCTTGTCCGCGGGCTGCGTCGCACCCTTGGGGCGCGGGGCCGACGCGTCGCGGAAGTCGGCCCGGGGGTCGTGCAGCCGCCCGAGCGCGACGAGCTCGCGGCGGAAGAGCAGCGCGAGGGTCCAGTCCAGGACGATGCGCACCTTGCGGTTGAAGGTCGGCATCTGCGCCATGTGGTACGTCCGGTGCATGAACCAGGCCGGGAAGCCGCGCAGCTTGACCCCGTACACCTGGGCCACGCCCTTGTAGAGGCCGAGGGACGCGACCGTCCCGACGTGCTTGTGCTCGTAGTCGCTCACGGCGGCCGAACGCAGGTGCTTGGCGAGGTTGTCGCCGAGGTGTCGCGCCTGCCGGACGGCGTGCTGCGCGCTCGGCGAGCACATGCGGCCCGGGTTCGCGAGGTCGGGGACCGCCGCGCAGTCACCCGCGGTCCACGCGCCGTCGACCACGGTGCCGTCCTCGTGCGCGACCTGCAGGGTGGGCAGGGCACGCACCCGGCCCTGCGGGTCGAGCGGCAGATCGGTGCTGCCCAGCACGGGGTTGGCCTTGACGCCCGCGGTCCAGACGATCGTGTCGGAGTCGAACTCGACCCCCGTCGAGGTCACGACGTGGCCGTCGACGCACGAGCTCAGGAAGGTCGACAGGTACACCTCGATGTTGCGCCGCCGCAGCTGCTCGAGCGTGTAGCCGCCCATCTCCTCGCCCAGCTCGGGGAGGATGCGGTCGCTGCCCTCGATCATGACGAAGCGCAGGTCCTCGGCGTCGATGCCGTCGTAGTACCTCAGCGCGTTGCGGGCCATGTCCTCGACCTCGGCGATCGCCTCGATCCCGGCGAAGCCTCCGCCCACGAAGGTGAACGTGAGCATGCGGCGGCGCAGAGCCTTGTCCCAGGTCGACGCCGCGACGTCGAGCTTGGTCAGCACGTGGTTGCGCAGCGCGATGGCCTCCTCGACCTGCTTGAAGCCCATCGCCTGCTCCGCGAGGCCGGGGATGGGAAGGGTGCGCGCGACCGAGCCGAGGGCGACGACCAGGTGGTCGTAGGTGATCTCGTACTGCTCGCCCTCGACCGGAGCGATGCGCACCTTGCGCTCGGCGTGCGTGACCCCGGTCACGCGGCCGGTCAGCACGTCGACCCCGCGCAGCTCTCGCCGGTGGGAGACGACGACGTGGCGCGGCTCGAGCGAGCCGGCCGCCGCCTCGGGCAGGAACGGCTGGTAGGTCATGTACGAGCGAGGGTCCACGACGACGATCGCCGCGTCCCGCCGACCGAGCCGGCGGCGCAGACGCAGGGCCGCGTAGAAGCCCACGTAACCGCCGCCGAGGACGACGATGCGGGGCACCTTGCGCGGGCGCGGGGCCTTGGTCCCGGCATCGGGCGTGGCGGGTGTGCTCTCGAGGGTCATGTTTCAACGGTAGGCACCTGTGAAACTCTTCACAAGCAGTCTGCCCATCCCGTGGACGTGACCTCTACCACACACACATGGGATGACTCTCGGAGGCCGGGCGCCCGCGACGGGCCTCAGGGGCTCGAGAGGGCCAGGGCGTGAGCGAGGGCCTCGTCGAGCATCTGCTCGGTGAGGCGACCGGTCTGGGTGTTCTGCTGCGAGACGTGGTAGCTGCCCACGAGGTGCACGACGACGCCGTCGGGCCGGGTCAGCGACGCGACCGCGCCGTGCCCGAAGCGCGGGGCGGGGCGCGGGACGGACCACCCCAGGTGGCGGGCGACCGTCAGCACCGCACCCCAACCGAAGGCACCCAGCGCGAGGACGGCGCGCACCGTACCCGCCGTGAGCTCGAGCTCGCGCCGCAACCAGGGCTCGCACGCGTCCCGCTCGGCCGGGGTCGGCTTGTTGTCGGGAGGCGCGCAGCGCACGGCGGCGGACATGCGCACGCCGGTCAGGCGCAGGCCGTCGGCCGCGTCCACGCTGTGCGGCTGGTTCGCGACTCCCGCGCGGTGCAGGGCTGCGAAGATCCAGTCCCCCGACCGGTCACCCGTGAACAGTCGACCGGTGCGGTTGGCGCCGTGCGCAGCCGGCGCCAACCCCGCGATCATGAGCGTCGCGGCCGGGTCGCCGAACCCGCTCGCGGGTCGGCCCCAGTACGGCTCCTCCCGGAACGCCCGACGCTTGGTCACCGCGACGTCCTCACGCCAGCGGACGAGCCGCGGGCACGCCGAGCACACCGACGAGGTCGCGTCGAGCGCGACGAGGTCGCCGCACGACGTCGCGAGCCGCACCACGTCGCCTTCCGTGCGTGCGACCTCGGTGGACGACGCCGCGCCGTCGCCCGGCCAACCCGCCCCCGGGGGTACCGGGCTCGCGAAGGGCTTCCGCGTGCGCGGGTGCGGGAGGAGCACGGGATCCATGGCCCCGATCATGCCGCCCCCGCCCCTCCGACGTCGGCAGGGGCGACGGCCCGCCTGCGGAAGGCTTCTCCCTCAGGGCGCGCCCACCTCGCCACCACTCAGCACGGTGGTCGCGGCGCCGCCGCTCCCCTCCACCCCGTCACCGGCCTGGTCGCCCGTCACCGACGGCGCCTTGGCGAACGGCACGGGCGGGGTCGACGCCGTGGCGCCCGTGAGCAGGGTGGGCTCCGAGCCGCCCTCCTCCCACTCCCCTGCCGGCGCGCCGAGCAGCGGGTGGACGTTCCAGCGGTCGCGGCCCGCGTCGTCCTGCGCGGGCAGGAAGCGCCAGGGCTCGGCGACGCCCGGGAGCGCCCAGGTGGCCCACGGGTCGTCGCCGATGGTGCGGACCTCACGCCCGCGGTCGTCGAACACCTGGACACCCGTGAGCGGGCCGCCGTCGGCGTCGTAGACGAACAGGTTGCTCACCTGCATGCCGTCCACCCAGACGCCGTCCTGCGGGGGCGCCTGCTCGTACACCGGCACCTCGACGTAGCTGACCCTGGGCGACACATCGATCCGGTCGCTCACCAGACCCCAGGCCGCGACCGCGAGCGGGAGCGCGAGCACCACCGCGAGCACGTTGCCGCCCGTCGCCGCCCAGTGCAGCACCGTGGGACGGACGAGGCGTCCACGGCCCCACTGCACCGAGACCGTCGTCGTGAGTGCCAGCAGCAGCCACGCGCCGGCCGTGGTCGGGAGCAGCCCCTGGCTCATGGTGAAGCCCAGGAAGCCCCGGAGCAGCCAGATGACGAAGACGAACCACACCCAGCCCCGGACCAGCCACCACACGGGCCGCAGGGCGAGCGTGAAACCTGCCAGCGCCGCGACGCCGGGCCGCGACGCCACGGCACGCGCCCGGGCCGCCGTCCGCTCGCCAAGTCCCACGAGCGAGCGTCCCAGCTGCCGCGCACCGCTCGCGGCCGTCGGCGCCGGGACGAGCGCGGCCGCGGCCCGGAGCTCGGCCGCGTAGTCGGCGGCCGGGCCGAAGCGTCGCGTGAGGTCGATGAGGGCGCCCGACCCCTGGACGGCACCGACCCGTCCGATCGGGATCTCACCGGTCGCGACCGCGCCCGTGGGGTCCTCGAGGGCCTCGGCGAGATCAGCCTCGAGGCCGTCGGTCAGGTCGTCGACCTGCTCGGGTGACAGGTCTGCGAGGTGGGAGCGCACAGCCGCGGCGTAGGCGCTCACGTGGTCGAGCAGGACGGCGGTGGTCATCGGTCGACTCCCTCGGTCTCGAGCAGTGCGGTCATCGCGGTCGCGAACTCGTGCCAGTCCTTGCGCTGCGCCTCGAGCATCGCGCGCCCCTGGGCGTTGATGCCGTAGTACTTGCGGTGCGGCCCCTCGTCGGACGGCACGACGTAGCTGGCCAACGCGCCCGAGGCGTAGAGCCGACGCAGCGTCCCGTAGACCGACGCCTCGCCCACCTCCTCCAGCCCCGCGGCACGGAGCCTGCGCACGACGTCGTACCCGTAGCCGTCCTCCCGCTCGACGACCGCGAGCACCGCGACGTCCAGCACCCCCTTGAGCAGCTGCGTGGTGTCCACGGCGCCTCCTCGGTCCAGGGCCGGGCCCCCACGTGGCCCCGGCCGGCGGTACGGGCCTGCCCCCTGCGCGGTCCCGTGCGCCACACACTACTCCGCTTACCGCAGTACCGGCCAGACCGAAACACCGACGTCGCCTCGTGACCTCGTTCGGCGGACGGCGCCGGACGCTGGTGGCGTCAGGCGCGGTCGGCGACGCTCCAGGCGATGCCGTCGAGGATGTCGTGCTCCGAGGTGACGACGGTGGCCAGGCGGCCGCCCGTGCGCCCCACCTCTGCCCGCACGCGCGAGACGACGTCGGACCACACGAGGGCACCCGCGCCGATCACGTCGACCCGGCCCGGGTGCATGTACGGCTCGCGCTCGCGACGCGCGCGGCTCATCCGCAGGAGCGCCTGGCACGAGGCGAGGACGACGTCCGTGCGCAGCACCGCACCGTCGATCCGGCTCGGCTCGTACGCATCGAGGTCGAGGGCGTGCGCCGTCACGGTCGTGACCGACCCCGCGAGGCCGACGAGGGTCGCCGTGCGACCGAACGGGACCTCGCGGCCCGCGCGGTCGAGCGCGGCGTTCACGTCGGCGCTGGCAGCGGCGATCTCCGTCGCGGTCGGCGGGTCGGAGTGCAGGTGGCGCTCGGTGAGCCGCACGCAGCCCACATCCATCGAGGCCGAGGCCACGACCGACGTCGTGCCGAGGACCAGCTCGGTGGACCCTCCGCCCAGGTCCACGACGAGGAACGGACCCGGGTGCTTGCCCGCGAGCACCCCCGTGGCGCCGCGGAACGACAGCGCGGCCTCTTCCTGGCCGTCGACCACCTCGGGCTCGACACCGATCGCGTCCCGCACGCCGTCGACGAAGTCCTGGCGGTTCTCGGCGTCGCGCGACGCCGAGGTCGCCACGAAGCGCACGTGCCGCGTCTCGACCCCGAGCTCGTCGCACACCTGCGCGTACCGGCGCGTCGCGTCGAGGGTGCGCTCGAGGGCCTCGGGCGCGATGCGGCCGGTCCGGTCCACGCCCTGCCCGAGCCGAACGACCTCCATGCGCCGGTCGAGGTCGACGAGTGTCCCCGCGCCCGGGTCGACGTCGGCGACGAGGAGCCGGATCGAGTTGGTCCCGCAGTCGATGGCAGCCACACGCGTCATGCGCGCAAGCCTGCCATCACCGGGCCCCCGGGCCGAACCGCGTCCCGCACGCCCCGGTCGACCGCTCAGCAGCGGCACACCTCGGGCCGCCAGCGGTCCGCGATCAGCTCCAGGGCCTCGTCGCCCAGCGGGTTCACGCCCCGGCCCGCCGCGAGGGCGTGACCGACGAGCACGTGCAGGCACTTGACGCGGGTGGGCATGCCGCCCGCGGACACGCCCTCGATCTCGGGCACCTCGCCCAGCTCGGCACGTCGGGCGAGGTAGTCCTCGTGCGCCGCACGGTGACGCGCGGCGAGCTCGGGGTCCTCGAGCAGCCGCTGCGACATCTCGCGCATCACACCGGTCGCCTCGAGCGTCGAGACCGCGGCCACGGCGACCGGGTGCGTGAGGTAGAAGGTCGTCGGGAAGGGGGTGCCGTCGGGAAGGCGCGGTGCCGTGCGCACCACGGTGGGCCGGCCGCACACGCACCTCGCCGCGATGCCGACGACGCCCCGTGGCGGCCGTCCGAGCTGTGCCTCGAGCGTCGCGAGGTCCTCGGGTGCGACCTCGCTCACGGCTGCGCGCCCTCGGCCGCGACGGGCACGTCGGCCTCGCCGACCGCCTCGACGGACCGCCACACGGTCGCGTACCAGGGGTCCACCGAGCCGCCCGCAGGCAGCGCGGGCCCGACGACGTCCCCCTCGGTCGCGGGGTCCACCACGGGCTCCTCGACGACGGTCTCGGGGTCGATCACGCGGTAAGGCGTCTCCCCCGGCAGCACGTACGAGAGGCGTTCGCGCGCCTGGGCCGCGACGTAGGCGTCGTCGTCCCAGCGCGCGAGCTCCGCGGCGAGGTCCTCCTCGGTGCGCTGCGCCTGCTCGACCTCGGCCGCGAGGGCCTCGAGCTCGGCGCGCTGCCCGAGGTACGCGCGCACCGTCGGGAAGACGACGCTGAAGGCGACGAGCAGGACGATCGCCAGCACGAGGGCACGCGCCGACAGCAGGCGCGCGAGGCGCACGGGCCGCGCCTCGGTGGGCTCGGGCTCGGGGGGAGCGGCCGCGCGAGCCCGCGTGACGGGCCTGGTCCGGGGCGCCGGGG
>NZ_JAACYI010000011.1 GCF_009996735.1 Cellulomonas sp. APG4
TCGAGGGCCTGGCTCACGTGGTCACGCAGCGCGACGACGGCGGGGGCGACCACCTGCTCGACCATCGCCTCCTCGAACGCGGCGACGGCCTCGTCGACGATCCCCAAGCCGGCCTGCACCCCGGGGGGTACGGTCGTGGGCGAGTGACGCTGCACCACCGCGCGGGCGGTCCGCCCGCCCCCGGGCACGGGCCCCACCCCGGGGACGTCCCGCAGCGGCGCCGTCGGCCACGCCGCGGCCTCCCGCACGACGAGTCGCACGACGTCGCGCACGCCGCCCAGGCCGGTGCGAGCCAGGGTCGAGGCCCGCGGGAGGGCGCCCGGGGCGGCGCTCAGCAGGGTGTCCACCGTCGACGGCGTGGCGGCGTCGACCTCCGTCGCGACCTCCCACGCGCGCTCGACGGCACGCGCGTCGTCGTCGAGCGCGTGCAGACCCAGCACCGTGGCCTCGGCGTCGTCGAGCCGGAACACGCGACCGAGCGTGCCCAGCAGCTCGACCGCGCGCACGCGGCACGCGGCATCGACCACCAGGGCCGTGGGTGAGGTCAGGGTGTAGGGCACACCGGGCTCCTCCCGCTCCGTCCACCGACCATAACCGGACGGATCGCCCACGTCGCCGCGGGTCACCCGCACGAGCGACAAGGCGACCCCGGGTCGCGCCGGTTCAGCCGGGCAGGGTGAGGCCGTCCGGCAGCAGCGGGGGCAGCACCCGGCGCATCACCGCGTGCAGCTCGTCGCGGCGTTCGGGCGTCATGCGCTCGGCGGGCGCCGTGACGCTCACCGCCGCGATCGCCGAGCCCGACCGGAGCAGGGGGACGGCGACGCAGCTGATGCCGCCCTCGTTCTCCTCGTCCTCCGTCGCGTAGCCCGTGGCGCGCGCGTGCTCGAGCACCGACCACACGTGCTCGCCGTCGACGGGCCGGTCCCCGACGGCGCCCACGTAGCCCGCGAGCATCGCGCGGTCCGTGCCGCGGTACGCGAGCAGGGCCCGCCCGAGCGCCGTCGTGACCGCCGGGCTGCGTCGACCGATCGCCGACCACACACGCACCGACCGCTCGGGCTCGACCTTGTCGAGGTAGACGACGTGGCCGCCGCTCAGCACGCCCAGGTGCACGAGCTCACCGGCCACCGCGCACAGCGCGACCAGGGCCGGGTGCAGCAGGACCGGAAGGTTCTCCTCGCCGAGGAAGTCGTCGGCGAGCCGGGTCGCGGCGCCTCCCAGCAGGTACGCGCCCGTCGTCGGGTCCTGCGCGACGAAGCCGCGGTGGCGCAGCGCCGCGAGCACGCGGTGCAGCGTCGTCTTGTGCAGGTCGAGCCTCGAGGCGAGCTCGGCGAGACCCATGCCGCGCGGACCGGCCGGTGCGAGCGCCTCGAGCACGAGCAGCGCGCGATCGACCGCCTCGATCGGCGAGCCCGCCGCTCGCGTCGTCTGCTCCGCCGTCGTCCGCTCCGCCACGGTGCCCAGCGTAGGCACCAGCGCCCGGGGGGGGGCGGGGACGCGCAGGTGGGCGCAGCGAGCCGCGCCTAGGCTGGGTGACCGTGAGCGACGCGCCCGTGACCCTGCACACGACCACGGTCGGCGACGACGACGCCGTCCCGACCGTCGTTTTCCTGCACGGCCTGTTCGGGCAGGGGCGCAACTTCACCCAGATCGCGAAGGCCCTCACCCCGCAGGCCCGTTCGCTGCTCGTCGACCTGCCGGACCACGGCCGCTCGGGCTGGACCGAGCGCTTCGACTACACCCGCGTCGCCGACCTGGTCGCGGCCGAGCTGCGCGAGGGGGTCGCGGCCGAGCGCCCCGTGCACGTCGTCGGGCACTCGATGGGCGGGAAGGTCGCGATGGTGCTCGCGCTGCGCCATCCCGACCTCGTCGACCGCCTCGTCGTGGCCGACATCGCGCCGGCCGCGGGCGGCTCGACGGGCGAGTTCGCGTACCTGCTCGACAGCCTCGCGGCCCTCGACCTCGAGAGCATCGCGCGCCGCTCCGACGCTGACGAGCAGCTCGCCGAGCGGGTCGACGACGCGCGCGTACGGGGCTTTCTGCTGCAGAACCTCCGGGCCGACGGCGACGCGTTCCGCTGGCAGGCGAACCTCGCGCTGCTGCGCCGCGACCTCGCGCAGATCGGCGACTTCCCCGACGTCGGCGACGCGACGTTCGACCACCCGGTGCTGTGGGTCGCCGGCGACCGCTCGGACTACATCCGTGACGAGCACGACCCGGTGATGCGGGGCCTCTTCCCGCGCACCACGCTCGTCACCATCAAGGGCGCAGGCCACTGGGTGCACTCCGAGCAGCCCGAGGCGTTCGTCTCGACGCTCCGCACGTTCCTCGGCCTGGGCGAGGGCTGAGGCCCTACCCTGGCGCCGTGCCCGCACGAGGTCCCGTCACCCTGAGCCAGGTCGCCCGCGAGGCGGGCGTGTCGCTCGCGACGGCGTCGCGTGCGATCAACGGCAGCGCGACCCGCACGGTGCGGGCCGACCTGCGCGACCGCGTGCTCGAGGCCGCCGAGCGCCTGCGCTACTCCCCCGACGCCAACGCCCAGGCGATGGCCCGCGGCCGGACGACGTCGCTCGGGCTCATCGTGCACGACATCGCCGACCCCTACTTCTCGTCGATCGCGTCGGGTGTGACCCTCGCGGCCGAGCGTGCGTCGCTCGTGGTCACGCTCGCGAGCACCCAGCACGACCCGTCGCGCGAGCCCGCGTTCGTCGAGCTGCTCCGCCGTCAGCGGGCCCGGGCCGTGATCGTCGCGGGCGGTCGGCGCGACGACGACGCGCTCAACGCCGAGATGCGCGCGGCCCTCGAGGACTTCGAGCGCTCGGGCGGGTCCGTCGCGGTGATCGGCCAGCCCCTGCTGGACGTCGACACCGTGGTGATCGCGAACCGCAGCGGCTCGGCCGCGCTCGCGCGGGCGCTGCACGGCCGCGGGTACCGGCGGTTCGGCGTGCTGGCCGGTCCCGTGGACCACCTGACGGCCCGCGACCGGCGCGAGGGCTTCGCCGAGGCGCTCGCCGAGCTCGGCTGCCCCGCGGCCCCGGACGCGTTCGTGACCTGCGGGTTCACGCGTGACGGCGGCTACGAGGGCATGACGCGTCTGCTCAAGGACGGCCCCGACGTCGAGGTGGTGTTCGCCGTCAACGACGTCATGGCCGTCGGCGCGATCGCGGCGGCACGCGACCTCGCACGGAGCGTCCCGCACGACGTCGGCGTCGCGGGCTTCGACGACATCACGACCCTGCGCGACGTCACCCCTGCCCTCACGACCGTCCGGATCCCGCTCGTCGACGTCGGCATCGCCGCGACCGAGCTCGCGCTCGCCCGCCCGGCCGACGAGCCCCGCCTGGTCCACGTCGAGGGCAGCGTCGTGCTCCGCGAGTCCACCCCGGGCCCGCACACCTGACCCCCCACCCCCCACCGCTGAGATCGCACTCCCGCGCCGAGATCGCACGTCCAGCAGTGCGATCTCGGCGCAGAAGTGCGATCTCGTCGATGCGGAGCGGTCAGGCGAGCCCCAGGCGGAGGTCGGCGGTGCGGACCGGGAGGCCCGTCTCGAGCGAGGTGTTGCCCGCGATCCCGACGACCACGGACCGGACGCCGTCGAGCAGGCCCGCCGCTCGGCCGAGCGGGTCGTGGCCCGGGCCGCGGAACACGTCCGCGAGCATCCTGTCGTCGCCGCCGCCGTGGGCGCCCGAGCCCTCGGGGATCTCGACCTCGCGCGCGGCGCCCCAGTGCTGCTGCACCACGAGCCGCTGCCCGCGCGGCCGCACCGCGTCGTCGTCGTCGGCCTCGACCAGGCTCGGGTCGAGCACCGGGCGACCGTCCTTGCCGAGCACGACGGCGCCCCGCTCGACCACCTCGAGCTCGGCCCGCCCCCCGGTGCCGTTGACGCTCACGCGGTAGCCCTCCCAGGGGCTGTGCGCGTTGAGCGAGTAGGTCAGGGTCGCGCCGCGCGCGTAGTCGACGACCACCGCGAGGTTGTCCTCGATCGTGATGCCGCTCGTGAACACGTCGCGGTCGCGCAGGTACCCGTCGTGCTCCTCGGCCTGGAGGTAGAGCCGCTCGAGCCGCGGGTCGTCGCGCAGGTCGAGCGAGAACGGGTCCGGCCTGCCCGTGCGGCCCGTGCCGCGCGCCGGCCTGCGGATGAGGCCACGACGGCGTGCGTTCGCGGCTCCGTAGAACCGCAGCGCGCCGCTCGCGTACACCCGTGAGGGGAGGTCCGCGAGCCACCAGTTCACGAGGTCGAAGTGGTGGCTCGCCTTGTGCACCAGGAGGCCGCCCGACAGGTCCTTGCGTCGGTGCCAGCGCCGGAAGTAGTCGGCGCCGTGCATCGTGTCCAGCACCCACTCGAAGTGCACCGACGTGACCTCGCCGATCTCACCCGACGCGATCACCTCCTTGAGGGCGCTGTTGCGCGGCGAGTACCGGTAGTTGAAGGTCAGCACGATCGAGCGCCCGGTGCGCTCGGCCGCGTCGACGATGCGCCGCGTACCCGCGAGATCGGTCGTCATGGGCTTCTCGAGCACGACGTCGGCCCCCGCCGCCATGGCACGCGCCACGACGTCGGCGTGCGTGTGGTCGGGGCTCGTGACCACCACGGTCTGCACACCCTCGACGTCGATCATCTTCTCGAGCTGGTCGGGCTCGTAGCGCGCGGGGGCGTCGGCACCCGGCCGGGCCGCCGCCACCAGCTCGTCGTAGTACGCGGCCCGCGCCGGGTTGGGCTCGCACCAGGCGGCGATCTCACCGACGTCGGCGTGCGGCCCGAGCAGTGCCTCGATGTACATCTGGGCGCGGTGGCCCGTCCCGACGACGGCGTACCGCCTCAGGTCCGTGCCGCCGGTTCCGCCCGTCGTGTGCGCCACGCGCGCTCCTTCGTCCGCGCGGGTCGTCGTCGACCCGCGACCGTGGTCCACATGCTGCCGTGCCGTGCGGCGGTCCCGCGGGGCCGGTCGTCCCGTGACCGGCCCCGCGGAGCCGCGCTCAGCCCTGCGTCGCCGTCTCGACCTCGGCGATGAACTGCTCGGCCGCGTCCATCGGGCTCAGGCGCCCGAACAGGACCTCGGCGTTGATGCGCCGCGTGATCTCGGCGACCTCACCCGCACCGACCGGCGGCACGGGGAGCCCGTCGACGATCTCGTCCTCGAGGTCCGTCAGGAACTCGGCCGAGTACTGGTCGACCTCGGCGAACTGGTCCTGCACCTCGGCGCGGACCTCGGTGTTGGCCGGCAGGCCGCGGTCGGACAGCAGCAGCTCGGCCGCGGCCGGGTCGTTGAGCAGGTAGTCCACGAGCGTCGCGGCCGCCTCGGGGTACTCGCTCGTCGCGGAGATCGAGTAGAACATCGCGGGCTTGAAGTACATGCCGGTGCGCTCGTGCTCGGACTCGCCCGGGTGGCGGAGCAGCACGAGGTCGCGGCCCGCCGCATTGGTGATCGCACCCAGCTGGTTGGTCCAGAAGAACGACATCGCGCCCTGGTTGAGGCCCACGAGCGACTGCTCGGGCCCACCCGCGTCGATCTCGACCGTCTCGGCCGCCGACGGCGTGCCCCCGGTCTCCTGGAGACGCAGCGAGATCTCCCACCACTCGGCGAGCGTCTCGGGGCTGAAGCCGAGCGAGCCGTCCTCGTTGTAGAGGGCCTCACCGCGCTGCCGCGCGAAGATCGCGAAGCCCGGCTCGTTGAAGCCGTAGTCCTGCGCGCCGTAGACGCCGTCGGGCGTGTTCGCCGAGATCTCCGCGGCGATCTCGACGTAGTCGTCCCAGGTCCACGTGGAGTCGTCGGGCATCTCGACGCCCGCGTCGGCGAACACCTGCGGGTCGGCGACGATCGCGTACGCGTTGATGCCGGTGGGCACGCCGTACTGGCCACCCTCCATCTGGCCCGAGGCGAGGATCGACTCGTCGATGTTGCTCAGGTCGAGGGTGTCGCCGAACTCGCTGAGGTCGGCGAGGACCCCGCGGGTGGCGTAGTCACGCAGGTAGCGCTCCTCCTGCGTGATCACGTCGGGGGCGTCGCCGCCCGCGACGGTGGTCGCGAGCTTGTCCCAGTAGCCGCCCCAGTCGGTGAAGTCGGGCACCACGGTGATGTCCGGGTGCTCCTCCATGAAGTTGTCGAGCACCTCCTGGGTGAGCTCGTGGCGGGTGTCCGAGCCCCACCACGAGAACTTGATGGTGGCCTCGCCCTCCTCGCCCTCGGCGGGCTGCTCGGCCTCGGGCGTGTTGTCCACGGGATCCTGCGCGCAGGCGGTCAGCGCCATGACTGCTGCGGCGCCGAGCGCGACCACGCGCAGCGTGCCGCGTGCGGGCCGGGAGTGGGTACGGGTGCGGTGAGTCATCGTGCTCCTCGATGGTGGGTCGACGGGGCGGTGACCCGCGGGCCGGCAGCCTGCGGGGTGGTGCGCCGACCTGGCCGGTGGTGCGGCCGGTCGGTCGTGCGGACGGGTGCGCTCGTCGGTGGGCGCTTCCCGGGGATGACGTCGGTCCTTTCCCTTCCGCGAGACCCGGGGGCCGCCGACGTCGTCGGCCCCCGGACCTCACTTGATGCCGGTGGTGGCGATGCCCTTGACCAGGTACTTCTGGCCGAAGAGGAAGACGAGGAAGATCGGGACGAGCGACACGATCGACATCGCGAAGAGCGAGCCCCACGAGCTCGCACCCGTCGAGTCGACGAACGTACGCAGCGCGACCGGGACCGTGTACATGTCCGGGTTGGTCAGGAAGATCAGCTGGCTGAAGAAGTCGTTCCACGTCCAGATGAACGTGAAGATCGCCGTCGTCGCCAGCGCGGGCGTCGCGAGCGGCAGCATGATGCGGAAGAAGATCCGCGCGTGGCCCGCGCCGTCGATGTGCGCGGCCTCGTCGAGCTCGCGCGGGATCCCGCGGAAGAACTGGACCATCAGGAACACGAAGAACGCGTCCGTGGCCAGCAGCTTGGGCACCACGAGCGGGAGGTAGGTGTTGATCCAGTCCAGCTGGGAGAACAGGATGTACTGCGGCACGATCACCACGTGGATCGGCAGCATGATCGACATCAGCATGATCGCGAACCACAGCTTGCGACCGCGGAAGTTGAGCCGCGCGAACGCGTACGCCGCCATCGAGCACGAGATCAGGTTCCCGAGCACCGCACCGGCCACGATGATGAACGAGTTCATCAGGTAGTGGCTGAACGGGTGCAGCAGCGCGTCCCAGCCCACGGTGTAGTTCGACAGGTCGATCTCGCTCGGGATGAGCGCGGGGTCGCGGAAGATCAGCGCATTCGGCTTGAACGAGCTCGCGAGCATCCAGAGCAGCGGGTACAGCATCACGAAGCCGACGGCGATGAGCATGCCGTGCTTGACCAGGCTGCGGGCCCGGCTCGCCCACGGCGACCGGCCGGCCGCACGGCGCGTGCCGCGACCGCCCGTGTCGTCCGCGGCCGGCGGGACGGGGACGGCCGGGGCCGCCGGGTCCTGGAGCGCGGCGACGGCGGACGGTGCCGGTGCGGGGCGCTGGTCGACGCCTGCGACGGAGCCGTCGCGGCCTGCGGAGGAGGGGCTCGTGCCCTCGGTGCGCTCAGTCATTGTAGAAGACCCAGTACTTGGAGAGCAGGAAGTTGACCGCGGTCATCGCCGCGACGATCGCCAGGAGCAGCCAGGCCATGCCCGAGGCGTACCCCATCCGGAAGTTCTCGAAGCCCTCCTTGTAGAGGTACAGCGTGTAGAACATCGTCGAGTCGACCGGCCCGCCGGTGCCGCCGCTGACGACGAACGCCTGGGTGAACGACTGGAACGCGCCGATCACCTGCAGCACCAGGTTGAAGAAGATGATCGGCGTGAGCAGCGGCACCGTGATGCTCACGAACTGCCGCAGCTTGCCCGCACCGTCGATCGACGCCGCCTCGTAGTACATGTCCGGGATCTGCCGCAGGCCCGCGAGGAAGATGATCATCGGGGAGCCGAAGGTCCACACGTTGAGGATCACGAGCGTCCCGAGGGCGTAGTCCGGGTGCGAGACCCAGCCCTGACCCTGGATGCCGAAGAACCCGAGCACCTGGTTGATGAGGCCGTCGGTGCCGAAGATCTGCCGCCACAGGATCGCGATCGCGACGCTGCCGCCGAGCAGCGACGGCAGGTAGTAGACCGAGCGGTAGATGGCGAGCCCTCGCAGCCCGCGGTCGAGCAGGAGCGCGAGCCCGAGCGCCGCGGCGAGCTGCAGCGGGACCGAGACGAAGACGTAGGTGAACGTCACGCGCAGCGAGTTGTGCAGCCGCGTGTCCCCGAGCATCCGCTCGTAGTTCTCGAAGCCGATCCAGTTGGGCGGCTGCAGCAGGCTGTAGTCGGTGAACGACAGGTAGAGCGAGGCGATGAGCGGGCCGGCCGTGATGAGGAAGAGGCCGATGAACCACGGCGCCATGAAGAACAGGGCCGCCTTGTTGTCACCCCGCTCGACGGGAGCAGGGGTCGCCTTGACGCCCTTGCTCCTGCGCAGGGACGCGAGCTCGCCGAGGGCGGCCACGGTCACCGCCCCCCGGAGGGTCGGGGTGGTGTCGCGCGTCCTGCCGCGACGTGCCTGCTGAAGGACATCCGGTGCTCCTCGTGATCGCCCTTGATCGGTGGTGGCTGCCGTGCCGCCAGAGTCCGGCCGGCGCGACCCTCGTCGCCGTTCCCGAGGACCGAGATCCCTGCGGCGCGAAGGTGGAAAGCGCTATCCATCTTCTGATACAACTTTGGTACCAGGCGCCGAGAAGTGATGTCAACCACATCGGCGCCCCGGAGCACCTCGAGGGAGCGGAGCACCGTGAGCAGCACAGGACCCGCGGACGACGTCGCGGCGCAGCCCCTACCGGGCGGGACGCCGGTCGCGTCGACCCCACCCACGATCGCCGTCGTCGGCGTGCACGGGCACGGCCGCACGCACCTGCGCAACGCGCTGCGCCTCGAGGCTCAGGGGCGTGCGCGCCTCGCCGCCGTCGTCGACCCGCGCTCCCTCGACGAGGCCGACCTGGCCTGGCTCGAGCGCGACCTGGGCACCCACGGCGCGGTGCCCGACGTCGCCGCGGCCCTCGCGCGCCTCGCGGAGGTACCGCACCACGGCGACCTCGCCGCCCTGCTCGCGACCCGCCCGCCGTCGGTCGTCGTGCTCAGCACCCCCATCCACACCCACCACGACCTCGCGGTCGAGGCGCTGCGCGCCGGCTGCGACGTGCTGCTCGAGAAGCCGCCGACGGCGTCCCTGACCGAGCTCGACCAGCTGCTCGCCGTCGAGGCCGCCTCCGCCGGAACCGTCCAGGTGGGCTTCCAGACGTTCGGCTCGGGCGCCCTCGACCGGATCGCCGAGGTGCTCGCCTCGGGTCGGCTGGGCGAGGTCACGGCCGTCGAGGCGCTCGGCACCTGGGTGCGCCCGGTCGGCTACTGGACGCGCTCGGCATGGGCCGGGCGCCGCACGCTCGGCGGCCGCGCGGTGGTCGACGGCGTCGTCACCAACCCGCTCGCGCACGCGGTCGCGACTGCCCTGCGCATCGCGGGGGCGCGGACCACGGACGACGTCGCGTCGGTCGAGCTCGACCAGTACCGCGTCAACGACATCGAGGCCGACGACACGTCCGTGGTGCGCGTGCGGACCGCCGACGGCGTGCCCGTCACGGCCGCCCTCACCCTGTGCGCCGCGACCCACGAGCTGCCCACCGTGACGGTGCGCGGCACGCGCGGCCACCTGGTGCTCGACTACTACGCGGACGCCGTCGAGGTGGTCACCGACGCCGGGACGGAGCGGCTCGCGGCCGATCGCACCGACCTGCTCGAGGACCTGCTCCGCCACCGCGCGGCGGGCACCCCGCTGCTCAGTCCCCTGCGGGAGGCCGGGGCCTTCACACGCGTGCTCGACGCAGTGCGCACCGCACCGGACCCGCGGCCCGTGGATCCAGCCCACGTGGACCGCGTGACCGACGACGCCGGGACCCACCTGGTGCTGCGCGGTGTCGAGGAGTGGTGCCGGCGCGCGGTCCGCGAGGGCCGGACGTTCGCCGAGCTCGGTGCGCCGTGGGCCACCACGTCCGCGTCGAGGGCGGCAGACCCGAGCACCGCGACAGTCGCCCCGCGCGACCGCGCCGTCCCCGATCCCCCGGTGAAGACCCCGCCGTGGGACCCCCGACCCGAGCGCGGCGAGCACGGGACCCTGCTGCGCGTCCAGCTGGGCAGCACCGAGGTGGCGCGCTACGTCGACGGCACGGGCAGTCCCGCCTTCGACAGCCCCCGACCGCACCTGCACCCGGTCACCACGTGCCGGGGGACGGTCGTGACCGCCGCGTCCCCCGCCGACCACACCTGGCACCTCGGCCTCGGCATCGGGGTGCAGGACGTCGCGGGGCACAACCTGTGGGGTGGGCGCACCTACCTGCGCGACGGCGGGTACACGTGGCGCCGCGACCACGGGCGCATCGAGCACCGCACCTGGACCACCCGCACGCCCGGCACCGTGCGGCACCGGCTCGCATGGCTCGGGTCGGGCGGCGAGGAGCTGCTGCGCGAGGAGCGCGAGCTCGCGTGGTCCGTGCTCGACGACGGGGCGTGGCGACTCGACCTCACCTTCACGCTCACCGTGCCCGACGACGTGCCAGACTGCCCAGACGTGCCGCTGGGCAGCCCGGGGTCGAACGGCCGCGAGGCAGGCGGCTACGGCGGGGCGTTCTGGCGCCTCGCGGACTGCGACGACGTCGACGTGCGCACACCGGTGGGCCGCGGCGAGGAAGCCGTGCACGGCAGCGTGCCGGCCGACGGCGCGGCCTGGCTCGCGTGGTCCGCGACGGCGCGCTCCGGGGATGACTTCACGATCGCCGTCGTGCCGGGGGATGCGCGCACCGCCAAGGACCCGTGGTTCGTGCGGGCCGCGGGGTACCCGGGCATCGGCTCGGCGCTCGCGTGGGACCGGCCGCTCGTGGTGCGACGAGGTCACCCCGAGCGACGCGCCCTCACCTGGGTGATCGCCGACGGCCGCTGGGAGGACGGGCGCGTGGCGTCGGCGGTCGAGGGCATGCTGGACGACGGGGAGGTGCGGGGATGAGCGTCGCGCGGAGGGGCACGCCGGGTACGGGCTCCGCGGGGACTGGCATGGCGCTCGCCGAGTGCACGCTGCGGCTGCGCGCGGACGACGACGTCGCGGTCGCGACGCGCGACCTGCAGTCCGGGACGGTGCTGCACACGGACGGCGCGGCGACGCTCGAGGTGACCCAGAGCGTGCCGCGCGGCCACAAGCTCGCCGTCCGCCCGGTCGCCGTCGGGCAGCCCGTGCGCAAGTACGGCCAGGTGATCGGGCGCGCGACGGTGCCGATCGCCGCGGGCGACCACGTGCACACGCACAACCTGGGCATGGACGACGTCGCGCACGACTACGAGTTCGGCACGGCGCGCGTGCGCCCGCCCGCGCCCGAGGGGCCGCGGCCCACGTTCCGCGGCTACCGCAGGGCGGACGGCCGGGTGGGCACGCGCAACTACGTCGCGATCCTGACGTCGGTGAACTGCTCGGCGAGCTCGGCCAAGCTCATCGCCGACCAGTTCCGCGGGCCCGTGCTCGACGCCTACCCGCACGTCGACGGCGTCGTCGCGCTCACGCACACGAGCGGCTGCGGCCTGGTACCCACGAGCGAGGGCGGGCAGATGCTGCTGCGCACGCTGCGCGGCTACGCGACCCACCCGAACGTCGCGGGCCTGCTGGTGCTGGGCCTGGGCTGCGAGATGATCCAGGTGGACCAGGTGCTGGACGGGCTCGAGCTGCCGGCCGACACGCTGCTCGAGCAGCTCACCGTGCAGGAGTCGGGTGGGATCCGGCGCACGGTGCGCGCGGGCGTCGAGGCGATCGAGCGGATGCTGCCTGCGATCGATGCGCGCCGCCGCGAGGAGTGCGACGTGAGCGAGCTGGTGCTCGGTCTCAACTGCGGCGGGTCGGACGGGTACTCGGGCATCACCGCCAACCCGGCCCTGGGGCATGCGTCGGACGCGCTGGTCGCCTACGGCGCGCGGTCCGTGCTCGCCGAGACGCCCGAGGTGTATGGCGCCGAGCACCTGCTCACCCGGCGGGCCGTGAGCCCCGAGGTGGGGCAGCGGCTCCTCGACCGGATCACGTGGTGGCGGCGCTACGCCGAGGAGGGGCAGGGCACCCTCGACAACAACCCGTCGCCGGGCAACAAGGCCGGCGGCCTCACGACGATCCTCGAGAAGTCGCTGGGTGCCGTCGCGAAGGGCGGCGCAGCCGAGCTCTCGGCGGTCTACCACTACGCCGAGCCCATCGACACGCCGGGCTTCGGGTTCATGGACACGCCGGGCTACGACCCGGTGTCGGTGACCGGGCTCATCGCGGGCGGAGCGAACGTCGTCGTCTTCACCACGGGTCGGGGCTCGGTGCTGGGCGGCAAGCCGACCCCGGTGATCAAGGTCGCGACCAACACGCCGATGTACCTGCGCATGGCGGAGGACATGGACCTCAACGCGGGCCGCATCGTCGACGGGGAGGCGACGCTCGAGCAGGTGGGCGAGGAGATCCTCACGAAGATCCTCGCCGTGGCGTCGGGCGAGCAGACCGTGAGCGAGGAGCTCGACCTGGGTCAGGACGAGTTCATCCCCTGGCAGCTCGGCACCGTCACCTGACCCGTCCCCGCCCCGTCCCCGGCCCAAACGTTCGAATGCGTACGTGTGCGCAGATGGGCTCGTCCAGTACGGCCCACTGCGCACGTGAGTTCGCATCTGGGCGACGCCCGGCTTCGCTCGACGGCCGGCTGCGACCAACGCCGCCGCAGACGCGAACCTCTGCGCGAAGATGGGCGTTCAGTACGTCCCAACATGTGCACATGTTCGCTTTCGAACGTTTGGGCCCCGCTGGGCCCTGCCCGGGCCCTGCCGGGCCTGCGGGGTGGCCCGTCAGCGGGGGGCGGGGTAGGCCGCCTTGGGGAGCTCGTAGGCGAGGTCGACGGCGGTCTCGACGGCCTCGTCGAGCGTGAGGCGGTGCTCGGCGACCAGTCGCGCGAGGTGGCCCGCGTCGATGCGGCGCGAGAGGTCGTGCCGCGCCGGGATCGAGAAGTACGCGCGCGTGTCGTCGACGAACCCCGTCGTGTTGTAGAAGCCCGCGGTGTCCGTCACCGCCTCGCGGAAGCGCCGCATGCCGTCGGGCGTGTCGAGGAACCACCACGGCGCACCGAGCTTCATCGCCGGGTAGACTCCCGCGAGCGGCGCGAGCTCACGGGAGAAGATCGTCTCGTCGACGGTGAACACGATGAACCGCAGGTCGGGGTGGTGGCCGAACGCCTCGAGCAGCGGCCGCAGCGAGCGCGTGTACTCGGTCGCCACGGGGATGTCGTAGCCGACGTCCGGGCCGCGCTGGGCGAACACGTCGGCGCTGTGGTTGCGCAGCACACCCGGGTGCAGCTGCATCGTCAGACCGTCCTGGGTGGACATGCGCGCCATCTCGAAGAGCATGTGCCCGCTGAACGCGCGCGCCTCATCCGTCGACGCCTCGCCACGCAGCGCCGCGGCGTAGATCCGCGCGGCCTCGTCCCGCCCGAGCGGCGTGGTGTCCGCGCTCAGGTGCCCGTGGTCGGTGGCCCGCGCGCCCGCCGCCACGAACGTGCGCCGTCGGGCCTCGAGCGCCGCGACGAAGCCGTCGTACGTATCCGTCGCGACATCGGCGCGCTCGGCCAGCAGCGCGACGTCGTCCACCCAGCCGTCGCGGTCCACGTGCAGCAGCGCGTCCGGCCGGAACGTCGGGACCACGCGCTCGCCCCAGCCGCGCGCGGCGAGCGCGGCATGGTGCTCGAGCGTGTCCGTGGCGGCGTCGGTGGTCGCGAGGATCTCGAGGCCGAAGCGCTCGAACAGCGCGAGCGGCCGGTACTCGTCGGTCGCGAGGCGGGCCGAGATCTCGTCGAACAGCTGGTCGGCGGTCTCGGCCGACGGCTGCACGGTCAGCCCGAGCTCGGCGACGAACACGTGCTCGAGCCAGTAGCGCGTCGGTGTGCCGCGGAACAGCTTCCAGTGCGCGCAGAACGTGCGCCACACCTCGCGCGGGTCGGTCTCGACCGGCCCGCCGTCACGGCGCGGGACCCCGAGCGCGCCGTGCGGCACGCCCTGGGACACGAGCATGCGGACGAGGTAGTGGTCGGGCACGACGAACAGCTGCGCCGGGTCGGGGAAGGGAGCATCGGCGGCGAGCATCCCGACGTCGACGTGACCGTGCATCGAGACCACCGGCAGGTCGCGGGTCGCGCCGTACACCGCGCGGGCGATCTCGCGGGTTTCCGGATCCGCCGGGAGCGCCCGGTCGGGGTGCAGCGTCCAGGGGCGACCGTCGCTGCTCGCCGGCTCACTCATCGATGTACCTCCGTGTGAAACAGATGAAACGCACGTCTCCGCACATGGTCGCGTCCGGGCGCGCTCGTGGCAAGCGCGTTCCACATCACGACAACCCCCACCCGACCCCCTTGATGAATCACGATGAGACGTGGTGCAATGCGATCCCCCGTCTCAGCAACGTGAGAGGCCAGCCATGGTCACCCTGCGCGACGTCGCACGCGCCGCCGGCGTCTCCCCCGCGACCGCGTCGCGGGCCCTCGCCCAACCCGCCCGCGTGAGCCCCGAGCGGCGCCGGCGGGTCGAGCGGGCAGCGGTCGAGCTCGGCTACTCGCCGACGACGGCGTCGGCCGAGCCGGTCGCCGGCCGCACGATCGGGCTCGTGGTCCCGGACATGCAGAACCCGTTCTTCGCGGGCATCGCCAAGGGGGTGCAGCACCGTGCCCGCTCGGCCGGGATCTCGGTGGTGGTCGCGGACTCGGACGAGGACCCGAGGCTCGAGAACGAGATCCTCCACCAGATGACCGCGCAGGTGAGCGGGATCGTGCTGTGCTCGGCCCGCATGTCCGACCAGGCGCTCGCCGCACTGCTCGAGACCCCGGAGATCGTGCTCGTCAACCGCGAGTCCGAGCACCTGCGCTCGGTGATCATCGACAACGACGACGGTGTGCGCCAGGCCGTGACCCACCTGCACGCGCTGGGCCACCGCCGCATCGCCTACGCCGGCGGCCAGTGGGGCTCGTGGTCCGACCGCGAGCGGCGTCGCGGCCTCGAGGCCGCCGCGCACGCGCTGCCCGACGTCGAGCTGGTCCAGCTGGGCCACTTCCCCACGATCTTCGCGGGCGGTGTGGCCGCCGCCGATCTCGTCTCCGCGAGCGGTGCGACCGCGGTGATCGCCCACAACGACCTCATCGCCCTGGGCATCCTCGACCGCCTCCGGGCACGGGGCACGCGCGTGCCCGACGACGTCTCGGTGGTGGGCTTCGACGACATCCCGGGCGCCACCCACGTGAGCCCCACGCTGACGACGGTCTCGGTGCCGCTGCGCCTCCTGGGACGCACGGCCGTGGACCTGCTGCTCGACCCCGAGCACCTGGTGCCCGAACCACCGGCCGCCGCCGTCGGCCTCGACGAGGACGACGAGGTGCCGCGCACGCAGACGATGCCGGTCTCGCTCGTGGTGCGCGACTCGACCGGTCCCGCCCCCACCTGACCCGACCCACCCCCGGCCGAAGCCGCCGTCCGACCGAAGGAAGCCGATGTCCGTGCCTCGCCTGTCCCTGCAGACCCTCGACCAGCGGGGCGCGGAGGTACGCGGTCCGGCGGTCGACCCGCGCGAGACCCAGGTCGGCATCGTCCACCTGGGCGTCGGGGCGTTCCACCGCGCGCACCAGGCCGTCTTCACCGAGGACGCCGCGGGCGCGACGGGCGAGACGCGCTGGGGGATCCTCGGCGTGACCCAGCGCAGCCCGCGCGTCGCCGAGCAGCTGCGCCCGCAGGACGGCCTGTACGGCGTGCTGACCAAGGGGCGTGACGCCACGTCGCTGCGCGTGATCGGGTCGATGCGCGGCGCGGCGTTCCTGCGCGTGGACGTGGACGTGCTCGAGGCGATCGCGGCACCGACCACGCACGTGGTCAGCTCGACGGTCTCCGAGAAGGGGTACCGGCGCACGTCGTCGGGCAGGCCAGACCTGGGTGACGACGACCTCTCGGCCGACGTCGCGACCCTGTGGCGCGAGCTCGACGGCGACCGTCCCGAGGACGCGCCCGCGCGGACGCCCGTCGGCGCCCTCGCACGCGGGCTGTTCCGGCGTCGGCGCGCCCACGGTGCCCCGCTGACCGTCGTCTGCTGCGACAACATGGTCGACAACGGCCGGGTGGTGGCTGCCCTGCTCGACGACGTGCTCGAGGCCGTGGGCACGAGGGCCGACGCGCTGCGCGCCTGGGTCGAGCAGAGCGTGCGGTTCCCCGTGACGATGGTCGACCGCATCACGCCCGCCACGACCGACGCGCACCGTGCCGAGGCCCAGGCGCTGCTCGGGCTGCGCGACGACGCGCTCGTGGTGGCCGAGCCGTTCTCCCAGTGGGTGATCGAGGACGACTTCGCGGGGCCGCGGCCGGCGTGGGAGCGCGCGGGCGCGACGCTGACCGCCGACGTCGCGCCGTGGGAGCGGGCGAAGCTGCGCATGCTCAACGGCGCGCACTCGACGGTCGCGTACCTCGGGGCGTTGCGCGGTCATCGGATGATCGACCAGGCGGTCACCGACCCGGCGATCGAGGCGGTGGTGCGCCGCCTCATGGACGACGAGGTGGCGCCCACCCTCACGCCGCCGCCGGGCCTCGACCTCGCGGTCTACCGCGACTCGGTGATCGAGCGTTTCGCCAACCCCGCCACCGGCTACACGACGCTCCAGGTGGCCGGCGACGGGTCGCAGAAGCTGCCGATCCGCCTGCTCGGCACGGTCGCGGACAGGCTCGCGGCGGGCGCGGTCCCCGAGGCCGCGACGCTCGCGACGGCGGCCTGGATGGTGTTCGTGGCGCGTGGCCAGGACGCCCGCGGTGACGCGCTGCCGCTCGACGACCCGCTCGCCGACCGGCTGCGTCGCGCCGCCGACGGCCCCGAGGCCTCGCTCGTGGACCGCATGCTCGACGTGCACGAGGTCTTCGCCGAGCCGCTGCGCGAGCACGACGGCTTCCGCACGCGCCTGCGCGCCGACGTCGCGCAGCTCCTCGCGGAGGTGGGCGCGCGCGCGACGGTCTGAGCGCCTGCCGGACCGGTGGCGTCCGACGCGCCGCTCGTCGGTGCGACTCGTTCGCGTGCGGCGAGGCGGCCCTCACCGCGCGCACGCGTCCTTGACGGCGACGTCGGGCCTCCGTACGCTCGCGGAAAGCGCTTCCCCACTACTTCAGGAGTCCGCATGGCGCCCCAGGTCCTCCGCATCGCGATGAACGGCATCACCGGACGCATGGGGTACCGCCAGCACCTCGTCCGCTCGATCCTGCCCATCCGCGACGCGGGCGGCGTCGAGCTCGAGGACGGCACGCGCGTGCAGGTCGAGCCAGTGCTCGTCGGCCGTCGCGAGGCCGCGGTGCGGGAGATCGCCGAGCGGCACGGCGTCGAGCACTGGACCACGGACGCGGAGTCGGTGCTGACCGACCCGTCGATCGACGTCTACTTCGACGCGCAGGTCACCTCGCGACGCGCCGCCGCGCTCACGGCCGCGATGAAGGCCGGCAAGCACGTCTACACCGAGAAGCCGACGGCCGAGACGCTGACCGAGGCCGTCGAGCTCGCCCGCATCGCGCGCGACGCCGGCATCACCGCGGGCGTGGTGCACGACAAGCTCTACCTGCCGGGCCTGGTCAAGCTGCGGCGACTCGTCGACGAGGGCTTCTTCGGCCGGATCCTGTCGCTGCGCGGCGAGTTCGGCTACTGGGTGTTCGAGGGCGACGTGCAGCCCGCCCAGCGCCCCTCGTGGAACTACCGGTCCGAGGACGGCGGCGGCATCACCGTCGACATGTTCTGCCACTGGAACTACGTGCTCGAGGGGGTCCTGGGCACCGTCCGCACCGTCAACGCGCAGGTCGCGACCCACATCCCGACGCGGTGGGACGAGCAGGGCCGCGAGTACCGCGCGACCGCCGACGACGCCGCGTACGGGATCTTCGAGATCGAGACGCCCGACGGCGACCCGGTGGTCGCGCAGATCAACTCCTCCTGGGCGGTGCGGGTGTACCGCGACGAGCTGGTCGAGTTCCAGGTGGACGGCACGCACGGCTCGGCCGTCGCAGGGCTCAACACGTGCGTCGCGCAGCAGCGCGCCCACACGCCCAAGCCCGTGTGGAACCCTGATCTGCCGGTCACCGAGTCGTTCCGCGACCAGTGGCTCGAGGTCCCCGCCAACGCCGACCTCGACAACGGCTTCAAGCTCCAGTGGGAGGACTACGTGCGCGACGTCGTCGCGGGGCGCGAGCACCGCTACGGGCTGCTGTCGGCCGCGCGCGGGGTCCAGCTCGCGGAGCTCGGCCTGCGCTCCTCGGCCGAGGGCCGCCGGCTCGAGGTCCCCGAGATCTCGCTGTGACCGCCTGCACGCCCGACCCCGCGGCGCCGTCGCCGTCGGACCTCGCGCGGCTGTCGCTCAACACCGCGACCACCAAGGCGTGGACGCTGCGCGAGGCGGTCGAGGGTGCCGTGCGCGCCGGCATCCCGGCGATCGGCCTGTGGCGCGACCGCGTGCACGAGGCCGGGCTCGACGAGTCCGCGCGGATCGTGCGCGAGGCCGGCCTGCGTGTCTCGTCGCTGTGCCGCGGCGGCTTCCTCACGGCCGACGACGCCGCGGGGGTCGCGGCCGCGCTCGAGGACAACCGGGCCGCGATCGTCGAGGCCGCGACGCTCGGCACGCGCGAGCTGGTGCTCGTGGTCGGCGGCCTGCCCGCCGCGAGCGCGCCGGGCGGGCCGGCCCTCCCGTACCCGGGTGCGCCGTCGGGCGCCGAGGGCCTGCGCGACCCGGCACGGGACGTCGTCGCAACGCGGCAGCGCGTGGCCGACCGGCTGGGCGAGCTCGCGCCGTTCGCGGCCGAGCACGACGTGCGGCTCGTGCTCGAGCCGCTGCACCCGATCTTCGCGGCCGACCGCGCGGTGATCTCGACGCTCGGCCAGGCGCTCGACCTCGCAGCGCCGTTCCCGGCCGAGACGGTGGGCGTCGTCATCGACACGTACCACGTGTGGTGGGACCCGGACCTCGAGCGCCAGATCGCGCGCGCGGGCGCGGAGGGGCGGATCGCCGGCTACCAGGTGTGCGACTGGGTGCTGCCGCTCGCGGCCGACCCGCTGCTGTCCCGCGGGCACGTGGGCGACGGCTACGTCGACGTCGCGACGATCACCCGCTGGGTGGCGCAGGCCGGGTACACCGGCGACGTCGAGGTCGAGATCTTCAACCGGCAGATCTGGGACACCCCGGGCGACGAGACCCTCGCGACGCTCCGCGACCGCTACCTCCGCCACGTCCTCCCGTTCCTCGCAGCCGGCGGCACCCCGAGCGCGTCAGGGCGCACGTCGCCCCGGCCGATCGGCCACCTCGACATCGCCTCGACGGACCCCGGAACCACGTCGAGGTTCTTCCGCGAGCTGCTGGGCTGGGAGATCGCCGAGCGGGCGAACGGCTACACCTCGTTCACGGACGGCAGGCTCACGGGCGGCTTCCCGGACCTCGTGCACGGCTTCGCGCCGGTCCGCAGGGTGCTGGCCGCGGGCGACGTCGTCCCCTACGTCGAGACCGACGACCTCGATGACGCGCTGGTGCGCGCACGCGGGCTCGGCGGCGAGGTGCTGCTCGCCCCCACCGAGGCCGCACCCGGCCACTGGCTCGCCGTCGTCCGCGCTCCGGGGGGCGCGAAGCTCGCCCTCACCCGGATCGAGCGTCCCTGACCTGCCGCCCCGCCGTGCGGGGGAGGTCAACCTGCGAGGGCCGCCCGCAGGAAGGCGATGTCCTCCGACTGACGCTCGGCCGGGGTCTCGACCACCGCGTCGCAGCCCGCCTCGCGGACCACGTGCGCGATGAGCTCGGGCGGGATGGTGCCCGTGGCGAAGCTCGCGTGCCGATCGCGGCTCGACCCTGCCTCGTCGCGCGAGCTGTTGGCGTGCACCAGGTCGATCCGCCCGGTGATCGCGCGAACCCGCTCGACGATCGTCTCGAGGTCCTCCCCCGCGGCCCACGCGTGACACGTGTCGAGGCAGAAGCCGACGTCGTACTCACCGATCACGTCCCACAGCATCGCGATCCCGTCGAGCGTGCGCGCGCACGCGTTCTCGCCGCCCGCGGTGTTCTCGACCAGCACGGGCACCGGGAAGGTCGCGCGCTCGAACGTCTTGCGCCAGTTGTCGAAGCCCACGGCGATGTCGTCGCCGTCGCCCACGTGGCCGCCGTGCACGATCAGCCCCTTGCCGCCCAGCGCCGCCGCAGCGGACGCGTGCTCGGCGATCATCTTGCGGCTCGGGATGCGGATCTTGTTGTTGGTCGAGGCGACGTTCACCAGGTACGGCGCGTGCGCGTACACGCCCAGCCCGGAGCCGACGACGGCGTCCGCGTCCTCGCGAGGGACGGGCTTCTTCCAGCCCTGCGGGTTCGCGAGGAAGATCTGCACCGCCTCGGCGCCCACCGCGGCCGCCGCGGCCACCGGGTCGTCGTCACGGACGTGCGCACCGATCAGCACCATGGGCCCACGGTACCCACGCGCCCGGACACCGCGCGGCGCCGTCGTCCGCCCCTCGGATCACCCCTGGGCGCGCCGCGCCCGCGCCGCTACGTTCGCGGCGGCAGCCACGACCAGCAGGGGGAGCACGTGCGCACCGACATCCGCGGAGCCGTCGAGGGGCTCACCCTCTTCCCGTCGCCCGACGACGTCTTCGTGCCCGACCAGGCGGGTCTCGCCCGCTATCTCGACCCGCTCGTCACGATCGACCTGGCGCTCGTGAACCCCGAGTGGACCGGCCGCGTGCACGTGCTCAGCCCGGTCGAGCCGGTCGACGGCCACGTGGGCGAGGACGCCGACGAGCACTGGACGGACCTCGTGCGCGAGAACTGGCTCGGCTTCGCCGTCGAGGGCGACCGCTACCGCTTCCTCGCCGCACCCGAGTACTTCCGCCACGCTCGCCTCGCCGCCGACCCGCGCGTGCAGGCGTTCCCCGACATGCAGAACCCGCCTCCGCGCGAGGCGGTGCGCGAGTTCCACCAGGCGCGCCGCCTGCACGAGGCCTGGACCGAGCTCGAGGAGCACTACGCGGCCGAGCGCGAGTCGTTCGCGCAGGCGAAGGCCCACCACACCGAGCACGGGACGCTCTGCATGGTGCCGCTGCGCGAGCCGCACACGCACCAGGACCTCCCGGTGATCGAGCAGCTGGGCGGCACCGCGTCGGCGCGCGAGAACTGGGTCGAGGCCGTGGACTTCCCCGTCGAGATCGACGAGGACGCGGGCGACGACGGCGCGGCCTGGCCGATCGGCCCCGACGGCGAGCGCTTCGAGCTCGTGGCCGCGGTCCCCGGCTACCACTACCGGCGCACCGGCGCCGGCTCGATCCTGCTCTTCTTCGAGCCCACCACCAGCACCGTGCTGCTCACGTTCAACTGGTCCTGACGACCAGTCGCGGGAGCGCAGCGGCGAACCGCTCGCCCATGAGTCGCTGCCCACGGGCCTCGGGGTGCAGCAGGTCGGGCATCGGCAGCGCCGTCCAGTCCGCCTCGCCGTAGAGCTCGCGGCCATCGAGGTAGGTCAGGTGGGCGTCGCCCGCGGCGCGGCGCCGCTCGACGACGGCGGCGAGCACCTCGCGCACCACGCCGAGGCTCAGCTTGTCGCGCTCAAGCTCCTCGGGCGTGCCGAGGGTGCGGAACACCGGCTGCGCGGAGTCGGCAGTCTCCGGGTCGATCTCGGTGGGCCCGGGGCGGTCCTCGACCATCGGGCACAGGATCGGCGAGACGAGAACCACGGGCGTGGTCGGGTGGCCCTCGCGGATCGTGTCGAGGAAACCCTCGACGGCGGGCCCGAAGGTGCGCCGCCGCAGGCAGTCGTGGTTGACCACGTTGATGCCGAGCTTGAGGGAGATGAGGTCCGCCGGGAGGTCACGGATGGCCCGGGCCACGAACGGGTCGAGCACCGCGTTGCCCGAGTACCCGAGGTTCACCAGGTCGAGCCCCGCCTGACGCGCCGCGACCACGGGCCACGTGCCGGTGGGCGAGTCGGCGTTGCCGCCGTGGCTGATCGAGCTGCCGTGGTGCACCCAGCGCGCCGCGCCCTGCGTGCCCGACGGCGCGCGCACCATGCCGTCGGCCCGGAGCGCGACCAGGCGCACGATCTCCGCGTACGGGAGCCAGACCTCGACCTCGGCGTCGCGTCCCGGCAGGCCGTCGAGCACCACGGTGCTCACCGGGGCTGAGTCGACGACGGCGCACCGCGTCCGGAAGTCGAGGCGGTAGGCGCCGGCCTCGGGTGCGGTGCCCTGCAGGTGCAGCAGGCCGTCGACGACGACGTCGTACGGCTGGGCGGGCGGCATCGGCCCGTCGAGGCCGGTGGGCGGCCGGTTCGCGGAGACCGTGCGGAGGGTGCGGACGTCGAGCTCGAGCCGGCGCGCATCCGTGCGGAACGCGAGCCGCATTCCGGCGGACTGGAGCGCCGTCATGCGCAGGAAGTCGTCGGGCGCCTGCGCGCGGGCCGCCGCGGGCAGCCGGTGCGGGACGACGCCGTCGTCGGTCACCTCGACCTCGACCGCACCCCGGATCTCGACCGGCCCGCCCACCAGCGGCACCTCGACCATCCCCATGCGTCCTCCTCGTCCGACGACGTCCTGCGCAGCCTGCCGGCCCGAGACGTCAGTGGGTGTTGCCGTGGGCGCGGAACTCGCGCCAGACGTTCTCGAAGAAGTCGTCGTCCTCGGGGATCGGCCGGCGGGGGCGCCAGCGGAACACGGGCCGCCCGGCCGGGTCGTCGGCGTCGCGCGGCTCGACCTCCGCCCAACCGGCCGGCGGCCCGTCGGCCCCCGGTGCCAGCCACGCGGCCTCCTGCACCTCGTCGTCGAGCGCGCCGCGGTCGAGGGTGAACCGGAACAGCTCGGGCAGGTCGAGCTCGCGCTCGGTGTGCTCGCCGTACCCGACCCGCGGCAGCCCGCCGTCGGGGTCGGTGTAGAGCACCGAGCCGCGCGAGCGCCCGCCGTGCGCCACGTAGTCGGCCATCGCCGACAGGTACACGTAGGCCGTCGTGAGGATGTCGCGCACCAGGAAGGTCCGGTTGACCGCGCGCCGCGAGCCGCCGTCGGCCGAGATCGTCGCCTCGTACTCCGCGAGCCACGCGTGCACCTGGACCAGCGCCTCGTGGATCGACGCCGCGGAGCGCACCGGGCCGGCCTTGGCGCTCATCAGCACGCCGACGTCGCGCAGCAGGTCGCCCGTGTTGTCGGGCACGCCCGACGACGCGCGTCCGGTCGCCGCGGCCACGAGGTCGAGCGCACCCGTCAGCACGGGGCCGGCCGCCGCGGTGAACTCCTCGACGGGCACCGGGGCGTGACCCCGCCGGGCCGCGATGAGCTGCGCCGCACGCGTGGCGCCCACCTGCCCGCTGTTGAGCGCCGCCCCGCCCGGCCGGTACACACCGTGCGCGCCACCGGCCTCGCCCACCGGGAAGAAGCCCGCGACGTTCGACTGCCACCACGTGTCGACGAGCAGCCCGCCGTTGTTGTGCTGCGCGCACACGTCGACCTCGAGCATCTCCCGCTCGAGGTCCACGTACGGGTTCTTGTCCAGGTAGAACTGGTACGCGGGCTCGTTCATGCGCCGCAGGCGCTCGATCGGCGTCCCGAAGAGGACGTCCGCGCGCTCGAGGTAGTCGTGCGCCTCGGGGCTCAGCAGGCTCGGGTCGAAACGCTCCTGCACCGGGTTGCGGCGGAAGTCGACGAACACCCGCCGTCCGCGCAGCACCGTCTCGCGGTAGACCAGCAGGTCCACCAGCGACGAGCCGTCGAGCGCCTTCCGGATGTCGAACGGCCACTGGTAGCCCTTGAGGAAGACGAGCGACATGAGGCGGCCAGGGTCCGGGATCGCCTCGGTGAGGAACTCGCGCTCGTCGCCGCCGTCCCCGTCGGTCGACACGAACCGCGGGATCACCTGCATGTACGTGCCCGAGACGTTCCACCGCGGCTTGATCGACGCGAGCCCGAACTGCCACTCGGTGAGGTTCTTGCCGTGCACGCCCGCGCGGTACGCCGCCCCCGAGGCGCCCCACTGGCCGTTCGGGAACACGCGCGTCGCGTAGATGCCCGCGGGCCCGCCGGTCGCGTAGACCAGGTTGGTGCAGCGGAACAGCAGGAACGGCGACTCGACGCCGTCGTGCGGCACGTCGGTGCGCAGCACGAGCAGCCCCGCGACCTCGGTCGCACGTGCCTCGTCCCCTGTCACCGGGGGCACGCCGTCGTCGGCGGGGAGGTCGCGACGAGGACGCGTGATCACGTCGACCACCCGGCACTCGTCGAAGACGCGCGTGCCGTTGCGGCCCACCTTCTTCTCGAGCTGCTCGACCATGGACCGGCTCGTGTAGGGACCGACGGACGTGGCGCGGCGGCGCGGGTCGTGGTCGGTCTTGTAGCCGATGAACTCGCCGTAGCGGTTCTGCGGGAACGGCACGCCCAGGTCGCACAGGTGCAGGAAGGCCCGGGCCGAGAGCGCGGCCTCGGCCAGCGCGTTGTCGCCGTCCATGGCCCCGCCGGCGTAGAGCGTCTGCGCCATCTCGCGCACCGAGTCGCCGTCGCCGCCCGAGAGCGTGAGCTTGTAGTACGTCTGCTTGTCCGAGCCCGCGTTGCGGCTCGCGCCCGCGTGCACCTTGTCGGCGACCATGACGACGTCGTCGTGCCCGAGCTCCCAGAGCCTGTCGGCCGCGCAGAACCCCGCCGAGCCGGTGCCGACGACGACGGTCGTGGCCGTGACGACGGGCACCTCGCGGCCCGCGATCCGCAGCACCTCGGGCTCGTGAGTCATCTGTCTCCTTCGTCCTGCGCTCGCCCCGGCCGGCGGCGGGGTCAGAGGGTGGGGATGTGCATGCCGCCGTCGACGTGGAAGACCTCGCCCGTCGAGTAGGGGGTCGCGCTCGTGGCGAGCATGACGACGGCGGCGCCGACGTCGGCCGGGCGGCCCCAGCGCGCGATCGGCGCGAGCCCGCCCGCGAGCAGGGCGTCGTACTTCTCGGTGACGCCCGCGGTCATGTCCGTCGCGATGACGCCGGGCCGGACCTCGTGGACGACGATGCCCTCGGGCGCGAGGCGCGCGGCCCACAGCTGCGTGGCCATCGCGACGCCGGCCTTGGAGACGCAGTAGTCGCCGCGGTTGGTCGAGACGGTGGTCGCGGAGATCGAGGACACGTTGACCACGGTCGCGACCGGGCCCGACGGCGGCTCGGGCAGGGCCTCGAGCGGGCCGCGCAGGTCGATCACGCGACGCGCGAACTCCTGGGTGAGGAAGTACGGGCCGCGCAGGTTGATGCCGAGCACGCGGTCGAAGCTCTCGGTGGTGGCCTCGAGCAGGTCCGCCCGCACGCTCGGCGCGACGCCCGCGTTGTTGACGAGCAGGTCGAGGCGGCCCCACGCGTCGACCGCGTCGGTCACGTAGCGCTCGTGGTCGGCGGGCTCGGCGACGCTCCCGCGCACGTAGCGGACCCGCGACGGGTCGCCCGCGACCTCGCGCAGCTCCTCGAGCACCTCGACCGGCTCCTCGCGCGTCGCGAGGATCGAGACCGCGAACCCCTCCTCGACCAGCCGCCGGCTGATGCCGAGCCCGATCCCCCGGTTGCCGCCCGTGACGAGCGCGACGCGCATGGCCTGCCTCCTCGGTTGCCTCGGGCGATCCTTCCACGCGCCCGCCGGTCCGGGCAAGCGCTTTCCCGCTCCGCGGCGTGCCCGACGGCGGCTCGCGCGGGCGCCTGGGAGGATCGGCCCGTGCACCCGCGTCCCCGCCGCCGCGCATGACCGCGGTCCTCACGGCCCTCGGCACCCTCGCCGCCGTGGCCGCGCTCGGCTGGGTGCTCGCGCGGCTCCAGGTGCTGGGCCCCGGCTCGGAGTCGGTGCTCGCGCGGATCGTGTTCGTGGTCGCGGCCCCCGCGCTGCTCGCCGTCACCATCGCCGAGGCCGACCTCGGCCTGGTCCTCTCGCGCGGTGCCCTCGTGACCGCGGCGAGCACGGCCGTCGTGGCGCTCACGGCCGCCGTCGTGCTGCGGGGGCTGTGGCGCCGCCCGGCAGCCGAGGCGACCGTCGGCACCCTCGCGGCCTCGTACCTCAACGCGGGCCACCTCGGCATCCCGATCGCCGTCTACCTGCTCGGCTCGGCGGTCGCCGTCGTGCCCGTGCTGCTCTTCCAGCTGCTCGTGCTCGCGCCGGTCGCGTTCACGGTGCTCGACGCGGCCGTGAGCGAACGCACCGACCGCACCACGGGCGAGCGCGTGGTCGCGGTCGCGAGCCGCACGCTGCGCAACCCGATCATCGTCGCGGCGCTCACGGGCCTCGCTCTCGCCGCGCTCCCGTGGGACCTGCCCGTCCCGGTGGCCGACCTGCTGCACCTCGTGGGCGGCACGGCCGCGCCCCTCGCCCTCATCGCGTTCGGCATGTCGCTCGCGCGGGCGCGGACCCGCGGCGAGGACGGCGGCACGCGGTTCACGCGCGAGCTGCTGCTCGCCGTGGTGCTGCGCGCCGTGGTGCATCCCGCGCTCGCGTGGGCCATCGGCACGGCCCTGGGCCTCGAGGGCCGTGCGCTGCTCGCGGTGGTCACGATGGCCGCGCTGCCCACGGCCCAGAACGTGCTCGTCTACGCGCTGCACTACGGCCGCGGCGGGGCGGTCGCGCGCGACGCAGGCCTCGTGACGACGCTCGCAGCCCTGCCGGTGCTGCTCGTGGTGACCGCGCTGCTGGGCCCCTGACGCGGCCCCCGAGCAGGCCGGTAATAATGCGCATCATCCCTTTGACCTGCGCGCTCGCGGCTCAGAAGACTGCCTGAGCCGGCCCGGCCGGCGTCCGGCACGACGACGTGCCGGACGGCTCCCGACGGAGGTCACCGTGATCCCTCGACACCGACGACGACGCACCCTCGGCCTGGGCGCCGCCCTCGCGGCGCTCCTCGCCGTCCCCCTCGCCGTGCCCGCCGCGGCCGCACCACCGACCCCGGCACGAGCCGCCCCGGCGGCGGCCACGGCCGACGAGCCCGAGCTCCCCGAGTTCGCGTTCGCGGGACAGGTCATCGACAAGGACGAGATGATCTACAACCCGACCGACGAGTTCATCTTCCCGAGCATCTTCCACGCGGGCGCGCACCTGAGCGACCCGCTCGGCGAGTGGTACCTCTACTACGCCCCCCACGACTCACCGGGCGGCATCTCGCTCATGTACGCGGACACCCTCGACGGCCCGTGGACCGAGTACGCCGCCAACCCGCTGATCAGCAACGAGTGGCCGCCGCACTACACGCGCGTCTCGCACGTCTCGTCGCCCGACGCGGTGTGGGACGAGGTCACCGGCCAGGTGCTCCTGTACTTCCACGGCGAGAACTCGACCACGCGCTGGGCGAGCTCGGCCGACGGCGTGACCTTCGACGACTCGGGCGTCGCGGTCACCAACGCCGACGGCGGTGCGGGCACCACCGAGACCTCGTACGCGCGCGTCTTCGCGCACCCCGACCCGGACTCGCCGTACCGCTGGGGCATGTTCTACATGCAGAACAGGACGGACGACATCCGCCGCATCAAGGTCGCGGAGTCGGTCGACGGCAAGGCGTGGGACGTGCGACCCGACCCCGTCGTGGTGCCGGACTCGGAGACCGGTCGCAACGTCTCGGGCGGCAACCTGCTGACCTGGGAGGGGCAGAACTTCGTCGTCTACCACGGCTCGTCGGGCGTCTCCTACGCCCGCGAGATCGACCCGACGCTCACCGAGACAGGCCCGCAGCGCGTGCTGCACCGCTCGTCGGGCGTGGGTGACGACGTCGGCCGGGTCGCCGCACCCGAGGTCGTCTCGGACGGCGAGGAGACCTACCTCTTCTACGAGTCGGGCGACCGCCTGGGCGCCACGATCGCCTACGCGACGCGCGTCGAGCCCACCCCGCCCGATCCCGATCCCCTGCGCGAGCAGTGCAGCGGCGCCGGGTCCGACGAGCTCGACGGCGATGCCCTCGACCCCGCGCTGTGGACCGTGGTGAACCCTGCTGGCGCGCGGCACACCGTCGCGGACGGCGCCCTCCGCATCCCGACCTACGGGACCGGCGTGGCCGGGGCGCCCTTCCCCGTGCAGGCCGTGCCCGACGGCGCGTGGGAGGTCACCACCCAGGTCGACCTCGAACCCACCGCCCGCTACCAGCAGGCCGGGCTGATCCTGCACACCTCGGGTGACACCTACGCCAAGGTCGACTACGGGTACGGCTCCAACGGACTGCGCTTCTCGTACATCTGGCGTCAGGCGGGATCCGAGCGCAACGCGTCGATCGACACGCCTCCCGTGCCCGCGGGCACCGGCACCACCGTGTGGCTGCGGCTCACGAGCGACGGCACCGACGTGCGGGCCGCCGCCTCGGTCGACGGGCAGGAGTTCGCGACCATCGGCAGGCCCGTGCCGCTCGCGGAGCTCGCCCCCACCGGGATCGGCGTCTCCGCCCTGCGCGGCGCGACGTCGGCGCCCGAGATCACGGCGACGTTCGACTGGTTCCGCTGGACGCCGTCGGCCGCGGAGGCCGAGGCGTGCGCCGCGCCGGCCGTGCCCGCGTGGGACGCCGGTGCGACCTACACGCAGGGTGACCAGGTGACGCACGGGGCGAGCACCTGGACCGCCTTGTGGTGGACCCGCGGCCAGGAGCCCGGCGCGAGCGCCTACGGCCCGTGGGCCGAGGCCGGCACGACGACGGCGTGCGGCACGGCGTGGACCGCGAGCGCGGTGCACGTCGCGGGCGACGTGGTGGTGCACGACGGCCGTCGTTGGGAGGCGGCGTGGTGGACCCGCGACCAGGAGCCCGGGGCCTCGCCGTGGGGCCCCTGGCAGGACGCGGGCGCCTGCGCCTGACCTGCACCTCGACGCAGCACCAAGGGCCCCCGGCCGTCACCTGACGGCCGGGGGCCCTTGCCGTGGGCGTCGATAATAATGCGCATAATCCCCTTGTTGCGGTGCTCGGCCCCTCGGCAGACTCGCGGTCACGTCGACGACGACGGACGGAGGAGGGACAGTGCCCAGGCGCCGCATCACCCAGGCAGACGTGGCCGCGATGGCCGGCGTCAGCCAGGCCACCGTCTCGTTCGTCCTCAACGACCGCGTGCCTGAGGGCGTGCACATCTCCGCGGACACCCGCCAGCGCGTGCGGGACGCGATCCGCATCACCGGCTACTCGGCCAACCCCGTGGCGCAGCGCCTCGCCGGCGGCCGGAACCAGATCATCGGTGTCTTCACCTACGAGGCGACGTTCCCGGGTGGCGGCCGCGACTTCTACGGCCCGTTCCTGGTGGGCATCGAGCACGCTGCCGAGCAGCTGGGCATCGACATCTTGCTGTTCACGAGCGCGCGTGTGGTCGAGGGCCGCCGGCGGCTCACGCGCGACGGCTGGCAGCGCCTCGGGATCGCCGACGGCTGCCTGCTGCTCGGCCAGCACGAGGACCGCAGCGAGCTCCAGCACCTGCTGGACACCAACTACCCGTTCGCGTTCATCGGCAAGCGCGCGAGCGAGGGCGGGCGGCTGCCCTACGTGGGCGCCGACTACGTCACCGCCACGCGACGCGCGGTCGAGCGGCTCGTCGCCCTGGGCCACCGCCGCATCGGCTACGTGGGTGAGCTCGGCACGGACCAGCCGACGCTCGACCGCCTCGAGGGCTACCGCGCGACCGTGCAGCAGGCCGGTCTCTCGGCGCGCCTGGTGACCGAGGAGGACCCGGCCGCGACGGCGGCCGCCGTCGTCGACCAGGGCCTGACGGCGCTCGTCGTCGCCCCCGAGCGCGACGCCGAGGAGCTCTCGGACGCGCTGCTCGCCCGCGACGTGCGCGTGCCGCGCGACGTGTCCGTGCTGCTGCTCGGGCAGCCGCACCGGCGCCTGCGCCGACCGCAGGAGTGGTCCGGCTTCGCGATCCCGCGCGAGGAGATGGGCGCCCGTGCGCTGCTCATGCTCTCGCGGCTGGTCGCCAACGACGACGTCCCCGAGACCGAGCTCCACCAGCTCCTCGAGTGCCCCGAGGTGGAGGGCGCGACCGCGGCTCCCCCGCCCGGGGCCCCTGCGCCCGGCGGCCAGGGACCCGCCGATCCCACCGAGCTCGCCACCGCTCCCTGACCCGCGTCCCACCCGACGCCCGCCCGCCATCCACCCAGAGACAGGACCCGCACCGTGCCCAGCACCACCGACCTGACCACCGACGTGCTCGTCGTCGGCGCCGGCCTCGGCGGCATCGCCGCGGCGATCGCGGCGGCCGAGCGCGGCGCGCGCGTCGTCCTCACCGAGGAGTTCCCGTGGATCGGCGGCCAGCTGACCTCGCAGGCCGTGCCACCCGACGAGCACCCCTGGATCGAGCGCTTCGGCGCCACGGCCCGCTACCGCGCGCTGCGCGAGGGGATCCGCGACGTCTACCGCCGCCGGTACCCGCTCACGGCCGCCGCCCGGACCCGCCCCGACCTCAACCCGGGCGCCGGCTGGGTGTCCAAGCTCTGCCACGAGCCGCGGGTCGCGCTCGGCGTGCTCGAGGAGATGCTCGCGCCGGCGCGCGCCGCCGGTCGCGTGACGCTCCTCGAGCGCATGCGGCCCGTCGCGGCCGAGACCGATGGCGACGTGGTGCGCGCCGTCGTCCTCGAGCACGTGCTCGATGGCACGCGCACCACCGTGACGGCCCCGTTCGTCATCGACGCGACCGAGACGGGCGAGCTGCTCCCGCTCACCGGCACCGAGTACGTCACGGGCTTCGAGTCCGCCGCCGAGACGGGCGAGCCGAGCGCACCCGACGCAGCGCAGCCCGACAACGTCCAGGCGCTCAGCGTGTGCTTCGTGCTCGAGCACGTGGACGGCGACCACACCATCGACCGGCCCGAGCGCTACGACTTCTGGCGCTCGTTCACACCGGGGCCCTGGAACGGCCGCCCGATGCTGTCGTGGCACGCACCGAACCCGCGGACGCTCGCCATGGACGTGCGCTCGTTCACGCCCAACCCGGGGGACGACGCCCTCGCGGTCGACGCGGACCAGTCGCGCGACCCGGGCGACGGCAACCTGTGGACGTTCCGACGGATCCTCGCGCGCGACCTGCACGCGCCCGGCTGGTTCCCGAGCGACCTGTGCCTGGTGAACTGGCCGAGCATCGACTACTTCCTCGCACCGGTGCTCGACGTGCCGCGTGAGGTCGAGCTTGCCCGGATCGAGGACGCGCGTCAGCTCAGCCTGTCGATGCTGCACTGGATGCAGACCGAGGCGCCCCGGGCCGACGGCGGCACGGGGTTCCCGGGCCTGCGGCTGCGGCCCGACGTCATGGGCACCGACGACGGGCTCGCCCAGGCCGCGTACCACCGCGAGTCGCGTCGCATCCGGGCCCTGACCACGGTCACCGAGAACGACGTGTCGTACGCCGTGCGCGGCGAGCACGGGGCGACGCGCTACGAGGACAGCGTGGGCATCGGCATGTACCGGATCGACCTGCACCCCTCGACCGGCGGCGACACGTACATCGACGTGCCGTCGACCCCGTTCGAGATCCCGCTCGGTGCGCTCGTGCCGCAGCGCACCGTCAACCTGCTCGCGGCCAACAAGAACATCGGCACCACGCACATCACCAACGGCTGCTACCGCCTGCACCCCGTCGAGTGGAACGTGGGCGAGGTCGCGGGCCACCTCGCGGCCTACTGCCTCGAGCGCGGCGCCCTGCCGCGCGACGTCCACGCCAAGCCCGACCTGCTCGGGGACCTGCAGGACGAGCTCGTCGCCACCGGCGTCGAGCTGCACTGGCCCGCCGGGGCCCACCCCTACTGATCCGACCCGGACTCACCCGACCCGCACCGACCCCGACCCGATCCGCACCGACCGTTCGCCCCGCTCAGCACGGCCCGTCCCACTCAGTCCGAAGGAGCACTGATGACCCCCCACCACCACCGCCGCCGCGGGTTCGCCGCGGGCCTCGCGGCCGCGACCGCCCTGGGCCTGACCGCCTGCGCGGCCGACGAGCAGCAGGTCGCCGGCGAGCCCGGAACCCCGGCCGAGCCCGTCACGCTCACCATGACGGTCTGGACGGCCGACGAGTCCCAGCTCGCGCTGTTCGACGAGATCGCCGACGCCTACGTGGCCGAGAACCCGGACCTCGTCTCTGACGTCGAGTTCGAGGCGATCCCCTTCGAGGACTACACGACCTCGCTCACCACGCGGCTCGCGGGCGGCAACCCGCCCGACCTCGCGTGGATCCTCGAGAGCTACGCGCCCGAGTTCGTCCGCAGCGGCGCCCTGGTCGACGTGCGCCCGGCCCTCGAGGCGACCGAGGGGTACGAGGTGGACGACCTGCTCGACAGCTCGCTCGCCCTCTGGGAGGACGGCGACGGCCTGTACGCCTACCCGTTCTCCAACAGCCCGTTCGCGATGTTCGTCAACACCGACCAGATCGCGGCGGCCGGGCAGCCCTCACCCGCCGATCTCGTCGCCTCGGGCGACTGGACCTACGACGCGGCACGCGACATCGCGGCCGCCACCGCGGCGTCGTCGGGCAAGCAGGGCCTGGTGGTGCGCGACTTCGAGTACAAGGTCTGGGAGAACCTCTCGACCGTCTGGGAGGGCTGGGGCGCCGCGCCGTGGAGCGAGGACGGCACCCAGTGCACCTTCACCGACCCGGCGATGGTCGACGCGATGACGTGGATCCACGACGCGACGTTCGACGACGGCGCGCTGCCGGGCCCGGGCACCACCGCCGACTTCTTCGCCGGTGACGCGGCCATGACGATCACGCAGATCTCGCGGGCCTCCGCACTCGACGAGAGCTTCGCGTGGGACGTGGTCCCGCTCCCCGCGGGTCCCGAGGGCCGGCAGAACGTGATCGGCCAGGCGGGCATCGGGGTCTTCGCGCAGGGTGAGCACCCCGACGTCGCCGCAGACTTCCTCGCGTTCTTCACCAACCCCGAGAACGCCGAGAAGCTCGCGACCTACTTCCCGCCGCCGCGCGAGCAGCTGCTCACCGCCGAGGTGCTGGGTGCAGCCAACCCGCTGCTGAGCGAGGAGCAGCTGCAGGCCGTGGTGGTCGAGGGCATCCAGGACGCCGTGACCAAGCCTGCGCACCCGAGCTTCGCACGCCTGCAGGAGGCCGTGCGCGCCGAGCTCGACGCGCTGTGGACCGCGGATGCCGACGTCGAGGCCGTGCTCGCCGACGTGTGCGCCGCGATCGAGCCGGTGCTCGCGGACTGATGTCGACCCCGCTCGCCACCACCGCGGAGCCGCTGCGGCGCACCACGCGCCGCCGCGGCTCCGTGGACCGGCGCGACCGCTGGGTGGGCGTGGCCATGGTCACGCCCCAGGTGCTGGGTGCGCTGGCCTTCGTCATCGCCCCGCTCGTCACGGTCGTCCGGTACTCGCTGCACGAGTGGAACGTGCTCTCGGGCAGCTTCGTGTTCGCCGGGGCGGACAACTACGACCGCATGCTGGCCGACCCGGGGCTGAGGGAGTCGCTGCTCGCGAGCCTGTACTTCTCGCTCGGGCTCGTGGTGCTCAACGTCTCGCTCGCGCTGCTGCTCGCGGTGCTGCTCAACCAGAAGCTGCCGGGCACGACGACGTTCCGCACGTTCTTCTTCTCGCCGGTCGTGGTCTCGCTGGTCGCGTGGACGATCGTCTGGAGCTTCCTGCTCCAGGACGACGGCGGCATCAACGGGTTCCTCGCGGGGCTCGGCGTCGACGGCCCCAACTGGCTGCGCGGCGAGGGCACCGCGATGCTCGCCGTGATCGTGGTCCAGGTGTTCAAGAACGTGGGTCTGAACATGATCCTGTTCCTCGCGGCGCTGCAGAGCGTGCCCGAGGAGGTCCAGGAGGCTGCCCGGATCGACGGCGCCGGGGCGTGGCGCAGGTTCCGCGCGATCACGCTGCCGCTGATCAGCCCCACGATCCTGCTGGTCTCGATCCTCACGATCGTGGGCTCGCTCGAGGTGTTCGCCCAGATCGCGGTGCTCACCGGCGGCGGGCCCGGGAACTCGACCACGGTGCTCGTCTACTACCTGTACCAGCAGGCGTTCCGGTTCAACGACTTCGGCTACGCGAGCGCGATCTCGGTGCTGCTGTTCGTGATCGTGCTGGTGCTCACCCTGATCCAGTGGCAGACGCGGAAGAGGTGGGTCTTCGATGAGGTCTGACGTGCACCCTGCCCCCGTCGTCGCACCGACGCCCGAGTCCCCGGCCGACGACGACGTACGCCCCGTGCGGCCCGCACGCACCCGGCCGGGCACCACACGCCGTCGTCGGCGGCTGGTGCGCGGCCTGCTGGTCGCGCTGCTCGCGGTGCTCGCGGTCCCGTTCGTCTTCCCCACCTGGTGGATGGCGAGCTCGAGCCTCAAGCCGATGAGCGAGATCCTGCGGATCCCGCCCACGGTGCTGCCCGAGGCCGTCTCGTGGCAGGCGTACGCCGACGTGTTCCGGCTCCAGCCGTTCGCGCAGCAGTACTGGAACAGCCTCTACATCGCCGTGCTCGTGACCCTCGGCACGATCCTGGTGGCGTCCATGGCGGGCTACGCGTTCGCGCGGGTCCGGTTCCCCGGGGCCAACGCGCTGTTCGTGCTCGTGCTCGTGGGGCTGCTGGTTCCGGCCGAGGTGACGATCGTGCCGCTGTTCCGCATGGTCAACCAGCTCGGGCTGATCGACACGCACTGGCCGCTGGTCGTGGTGCCGATCTTCGGGGCGCCCAGCGTGCTCGCGACGTTCATCATGCGGCAGTTCTTCCTCGGCCTGCCGCGCGAGCTCGAGGAGGCCGGACGCATGGACGGGCTGGGCCGCTGGGGCATCTTCTGGCGCATCGCGTTCCCGCTCGCGCGCCCGGCCGTGGCCGCCGTCGCGATCTTCACGTTCCTCAAGTCGTGGAACCTGTACCTCGAGCCCATCGTGTACCTGTCGAGCCGCGAGAACTTCACGCTGCCGCAGGCGCTGACCCAGTACGTCGACGCGTACGGCGGGCCCATGTGGAACGTCCAGCTCGCCGCGACCACGCTCACCGTGCTTCCGGTGCTGGCCGTGTTCCTCGTGGCTCAGCGCCAGTTCGTCCAGGGCCTCGCGCACTCGGGCCTCAAGGGCTGACCCGCCGAGGGGCCCGGGTCGCGGAGAGGCCGAGCAGCGGCACTCCACCCGCGGCGCGCGCCGTGGCGAATATTATTGGTAGTCAAGTGCCACTAATATCGGCCACGGAGGCCACGCGATGCCTGAGTACCGCCCCCGTCTCGTCGACGCCCAGCTCGCGCGCGGGCTCCGCTCCGCGGGCGCCGTCCTCCTCGAGGGCCCGAAGGCGTGCGGGAAGACGTCCACCGCCCGCCAGCAGGCCGTGTCCTCCGTGCGGCTGGACGCGTCCCCGCAGGTACGAGCCGTGGGCGAGGCGGATCCGAACCTCCTGCTCGACGGCGAGACCCCCCGCCTGATCGATGAGTGGCAGCTCGTCCCAGGCGTCTGGAACGCCGTGCGGTACCAGGTCGACGAGCGCCAGCAGGACGGCCAGTTCATCCTGACGGGCTCGGCGACCCCTGCGGACGACGTCACCCGCCACACGGGTGCCGGGCGGATCGCACGGGTGCAGATGTCCCCGATGACCTTGCACGAGGCGGGGCACGGCACCGGCGCCGTGTCCCTCGCAGGCTTGTTCGACGGCGCCAAGCCCTCCTCGTTCGCATCCGAGGCGGACCTGATGACGATCGCCGAGCTCCTGTGCCGTGGTGGGTGGCCGGGGAACCTGCACCGTGAGCTCGGGGACGCGATGAACGCGAACCGTGACTACCTCACGACCATCGCCGCCGCGGACATCATCACGGTCGACGGAGTGCGCCGTGACCCTCGCAAGGTCACCGCGCTCCTGTACGCCCTCGCGCGCTCGAACGGCACCTACGTGACCGACAAGACCCTGCAGGCGGACGTCAACGGTCGTGGAGAGACGCTCGCACCGAAGACCCTCGCGTCGTACCTGGGCGCGCTGTGCCGGTTGTGGATCGCCGTCGAGCAGCCGGCGTGGGGTCAGCACATGCGGTCCGCCGCGCAGGTCCGCAAGGCCCCGAAGCGCCACCTGGTCGACCCGTCCCTCGCGGTCGCTGCCGTGGGAGCTTCGCCCAAGGCGCTGCTCGCAGACCCGGAGGCGTTCGGGCAGCACTTCGAGAGCCTGGCGTTCCGCGACCTGTCGGTGTACGCCCGAGCGTTCGGCGGGTCGGTTCACGCCTACCAGGACGCATCCGGCGCGGAGATCGACGCGGTCGTGGTCCGCGACGACCAGTGGATCGGCATCGAGGTCAAGCTCGGGGCGCGCCCCGAGATCGTCGACGGTGCCGCAGAAGGCCTGCTCCGGATCGCCACGCACATGCGCACACGCCCGGCCGCTCTCGCCGTGGTCACAGCAACGGGCGCGTCCTACCAGCGACCTGACGGCGTGAACGTCATCTCGATCCTCGACCTCGCGCCCTGACGCGGCGTGAGGTGGCGGGCCGTCAGAGGGGGAGGTCGAGCGAGGCGACGTCGACGCGCTCGCGGGCGCGCATGGACTCGTTGAGGGCGAGACCCACGGCCACCGAGGCCAGCCCGTCGCGGTAGCCGGCGCGCTTGCCGAGCGGGTCGGGGGCTGTGCCGCGGAACACGTCGTGCAGCAGCAGCGCGTCACCGCCGCCGTGACCCCCGTCGGAGTTCACGATCGACACCAGCTCGGCCTTCTCCCAGTGCCGCTGCACCGTGAGCCGCTCGCCGCGCCGGCGCACGTCGTCGTCCGCGGTGTCGTCGACCACCGAGCTCGCGTCGAGCACCAGGCGACCGTCCGGCCCCGGGAGCACCGCGGCGCGCTCGACGACCTCGAGCTCGGCGCGGCCCTCGGTGCCGTTGACGCTCACCCGGTAGCCCTCCCACGGGCTGTGCGCGTTGAGCGAGTACGTCATCACGGCCCCGCGCTCGTAGCCGACCATCGCCGCGAGGGTGTCCTCGATCGTGATGCCGGGCGCGAAGACGTCGCGGTCGCGCAGGTAGCCGTCGTGCTGCTCGGCGTCCCAGTACAGGCCCTTGAGCTTGGGGTCGGTGCGCAGGTCGAGCGCGAACGGGTCCGTCGACGGCGGGTCCACGGTGCCGCGCCCCGGGCGCTCGCCCAGGCCGCGCGCCCGCGCGTTCGCGTCGCCGTAGAAGTTCAGGCCACCCGTCGCGAACACCCACGACGGCGTGTCCGCGAGCCACCAGTTCATGAGGTCGAAGTGGTGGGTCGCCTTGTGCACCGCGAGCCCTGCCGAGTGCTCCTTCTCGCGGTGCCAGCGGCGGAAGTAGTCGGCGCCGTGCATCGTGTCGAGCACCCACTCGAAGTGGACGGCCGTGACCTCGCCGATCCGGCCCGAGGCGATGACCTCCTTGAGGGCGCTGTTGCGCGGCGAGTAGCGGTAGTTGAACGTCAGCACCACCGAGCGCCCGGTCTCCTGGGCCGCCCGGGTGATCGTGCGGCAGCCCTCGGCGTCCGTGGTGAGCGGCTTCTCGAGCACGACGTCGACCCCGGCGTGCAGCGCGCGCGACGTCATCTCGGCATGGGTCCAGTCGGGGCTCGTGACGACGACGGCGTCGAGCTGCTGCTCGTCGACCATGCGCTCGAGCTGGTCCGGGGTGTACCGCGCGGGCGGGGTGCCGCCGTGCCCGCGCACGAGCGCGTCGTAGTGGTCGGCGCGCGCCGGGTTGGGCTCGCACCACGCGGCGAGCTCACCCACCTCGGCGTGGTCGGTCAGCAGCGCCTCGACGTACATCTGCGACCGTGCTCCGGTGCCGACGACCCCGTAGCGCCGTCGTCGGTCGGTGGCCTGCTCAGTCATGGTGCTCCTCGTGGTGTGGTGCGCGCGCCGGGCGGCGCGTCGGACGTGCGGTTCGACGTGGTGCGGACGGTGGGGCGGGACGGCGACGGTCGCGTCGCGGGCGGTGCAGCGCGGTCACGGCGCCCGGACGAACCCCTCGTGCCTGGCCACCCAGGTGCCGTCGTCGGGAAGGCCTGGCGGGGCGCCGTCGGTCGCGGGCGTGCCGTCCCATCCGCCCACCATGAGCGCGAGGGCCGCGAGCAGCCCGCCGTTGCCGGGCAGGTAGACGGGGAGCTCATCGGTCTGGTGGTTGTGGCCGTTGGGCAGGTGCGTGTTCTTGGCGACGGGCAGCAGCAGCGCGTCGACGGCGGTGGCCGGCTCGCCCAGCCGGGCCGCGGTCATCGCGAGGGCCGGGTAGTCCCAGCCCCACGTGCTCGGCCAGTCCCAGTCGGCGAGCACGTCGTGCAGCGTCGCGCGCACCACCTCGCGGTCGAGCAGCCCCGTCTCGGGGATCACGCCGAGGCCGTAGACCATCGACGGGTGGTCGTGCCGCAGGGTCCACGGCTCGACGCCGACCGCGGCGTAGCGCCCGTCGCGCACGGTCGGCGGGACGAGACCGGCGCGCACCTCGTCCCAGCGCGGCTCACGCGGCAGGCCCGCCCGCTCGCGCCACTGCTGCGCGACGTCGAGGGCCCACGCCCAGGCCGCGAGCTCGAACGGTGGGTCCACCACGCGGTCGCGGATCTCGACGTAGGACTCCTGCGCCGGGATCAGCGGCGGACCGAGCCCGTAGCGCCCGTCGGCCCGCGGCTCGACCACGTCGGCCATGAACCGCGCCGTCTGCTCGACCAGCGGGGCGTGGTGCGCGACGTCGAGGCCCGCGCGCCGGAGCAGCTCGGCGAGGTGGATCACGTGCGGCTGCTGCCACAGCAGGAACGGGCCGATGTCGCTCGGGCTCTCGCGCCCGTCGGGCCCCACCTGCTTGGGCCAGCGCGCGCCGTCGTAGCCCTGCAGCCGCGCCGTCTGCTGCGCGAGCGGGAGCACGCGGTGGTACCAGCCCATGCTGCGCTCGAGCAGCTCCGGCCGCCCCCACAGCGCGAAGTGCGCGGCGTGCCACCAGTGCATCTCGAGGTGGAACCGGCCGCGCCAGCTGTTGCACGTGAGCCCGGTCTCCTGCGGCGGCAGCGAGCCCGCGCACTGGATCGCGGTGAGGTACTGCGACAGCACGGCCCGGCGCTCGAGCTCGGGCGCGCGCGGGTCGCTCGAGCCCGAGAGGTCGAGCGCGGCGCCGCTGCGCCAGAACGCGGGCCAGTGCGCGCGGCTCGCCGCGAGCACGTCGTCGACCGACGGCGGCGCGAGCGGGTCGGTGCGCACGTCGCGGGGGGCGACGTCGCCGTCGGGCCCGGGCGAGAACGCGAGCACCAGGTCCAGGCGCGTCCCGGTCGGCACGACGGCGACCTCGTGGGCACCCGTGCGCTCGACACGCGCGTCGGTGCGCAGGCCGACCACGTAGGTGGGTGTGGGCGCACCGTCGAGCACGCGGTGCACGACGGCGCCGTCGGGCACCGCCTCGAGGCGGGTCTCGTGCCGCTCGGGGGACGACCAGTCGGCCGCGTTGCCCCAGGCCTGCGACCCGTAGGGGAAGGCGAGACGCACGACGACGTCGTCCTGGGCACGCGGTGCGCCGTCGCGGGCACCGAGCCCCGCCTCGGAGTCACCGTCCGCCGAGGCACCGACGGCGGGCGTCGGGGCCGTCGCGGTGGCGGTGGCGAGCGGGAGGCCGTCGCGCGCCTCGATGCGCACCGCGATCGCGTCGAGCTGCGGGTGGCACGCCGTCGTGACCGCAAGGGCGCGACCCGCGAGCTCGAAGCGGCTCTCGACGATGCCCGTCCAGGGGTCGAGCACCTGGTCCACCGCCCGCAGCTCGGACGGCGAGGGTGCCCGCAGGGGCCCGGAGCCGCCACGTGCACCCCCGCCGTCGGGGCCCTCACCGCGACCGGCCGCGGCCCGGGTCACCAGCCCGGCCCGCACCAGGTCGAGCCGGTGAGGGTTCGCACGCAGCCAGCGGTGCGCCTCGTCGAGTGCGGAGTCGTCCGACCCGTCCTGGCGCGCGGCGTCGACGTAGCGCACCTCACCCCGCGACGTGCGGTACGGGCGCCGGCAGGCGTCCAGGTCCGCACCCTCGGGGCGCGGCACGGTGTGCCAACCCCACTGCGACTGCGTGCTGAGCGACGTCCCGGCCGCACCACCGGCCGGATCCGCCACCCGGTACTGCTCCGGGAAGGTCTGCAGGCCCGTCGCGTCGACGGTCGCGCAGAGCTCCCCGTTGCCGACCGAGAGGAACGCCGTGGGGTCGAGCGAGCTCACCGCGACGCGGTGCCGCCGGACCACGGCCTCACGGTCCACCTGCATCCTGCCCCACCTCCCCACGGATGTCCGTCGCACTCCTGTGCGACGGCCCGCGCGGCGCCGTCGGGCACCACGCGGGCCGGCGCGTCAGGAGATCGCCGTCGTGACCTCGACGACCAGCTGCTCGGCCGCGTCCTCGGGTGTGAGCTGGCCGAACAGCACGGACTCGTTGAGCCGCTTGAGGATGTCCGGCGTCTCCGTGGAGCCCGTGGGGCCCACCACGAAGTCGCCGTCGACGAGCGGGCCGATCCGGTCGATGAACGCGTACTCGGCCTCGCGCACGGGGTCCAGGCCCTTGCCGATGAGGTACTCACGGATGTCGGAGTTCGCGGGGATGCCGCGGTCGGCACCGATGTGGTCGGCCGCGGCCTCGGCCGAGACGAGGAAGTCGACGAGCTTCGCCGCGGCCTCCGGGTGCTCGGTGTCCGCGCTGATCGTGTACAGCTGCGAGGCCTGGAGCCACATGGCCGGGCCCTCGTGGTTGGTCTCCCCCGGCGGGCGCAGCATGCCGAGCTCGACGCCCGCGGGCTCGCTAAAGGCGGTGAGCATGTTGGACCAGCCGAAGTGCATCGCGGCCTTGCCCTGGCCCAGCAGCAACTGCTCGGGCGCGCCCTGCGCGGTCAGCTCGACCGTGAGGCTCGCGGGCGGCGTCGCCCCGCTCTCCATGAGCCCCGTCGTCATCTCCCACCAGTCGGTCGCGACCTCGGCGTCGAGGTTGAGCTCGCCGTCCGCCGTGTAGAGGCCCTGGCCGGTCATCTGGTTCGTGTAGAGGTCGAGCGTCTCGGCGACCGTCGGGTCGTTGAGCGCGTAGCTGCCCTCGGGGAGGTTCGCGCTGAGCTCGTTCGCCACCTCGACGAAGTCGGGCCAGTCCCAGCTGTCGTCGTCGGGCACCTCGACGCCGGCCTGCTCGAACAGCTCGGGGTTGTAGATGAGGCCGTAGGTGTTGACGCCGGTCGGCACGCCGTACTGCGTGTCGTCGAAGTAACCGTTGGAGAGCGCGCCCTCGTCGAGCTTCGACAGGTCGAGGTGCTCGGAGACCGTGCTCAGGTCGAGCAGCGCGCCGCGCGCCCCGTACTCGCGCGGGTAGGCGCCGCCCATGGTGATGACGTCGGGCTCGTCGCCGGCCGCGACCGAGGTCGAGATGCGGTCGAAGTACGCCTCGAAGTCCGCGAACTCGGTCTCGACCGTGATGTTCGGGTTCTCGGCCATGAAGGCGTCGACGGCGGCGTTCGTGATGGCGGCGCGGTCCTCGTTGCCCCACCAGGCGAACCGGATGGTGACCTCCTCGTCGCCTCCGCCGTCGCCCGCGGGCTCGTCGGCCTCGGCGTCGCCGCCGCCGCACGCCGCGGTCAGCAGCAGGGCCGCCGCCAGAGCTCCGGCGCCCAGGGTGCTGCGGGTGCGTCGGCCGCGGGTGGCCGTCCCTCGTTCGGATCGCATGTGCTGTCCTCCCTGCCGCGTCGTTGCGGCTGTCGCCCATCCCACCTGATGAATCGATTCACCCGCTCGACCGACGCGGGCTGGGGCCGTCGTCGACAAGGGGGGTCTTCGTGCTTTACACCGGTGTAAGTGGAGCATACGGACGGGGGTGTGGTCAATGCCCCAGGACCAGGGAAGGCGCGCTCCGGCCACCTGCGCGCCGACTCCCCGATCGGGCCGGCCAGCGGACGGAGTTGCCTCAGCCGGGGCGAGTCGAGGACGCGCGGACGCGGAGCACGCAGTCGGCGACCACCTCGGGTGCCGGCTGGTCGGCGGGAACAGGGCCGTTGCGCAGCCGGTCGACCAGCAGGTCGACCGCCGTCCGCGCGATGAGCTCACGGTCCGGGTCCACGGTCGTGAGGCTCGGCCGCGTGAAGCGCCCCTCCTCGATGTCGTCGAAACCCGTGACCGCGACGTCGTCCGGCACGCGCAGGCCGCGGTCGTGCAGCACGCTCATCGCGCCGAGCGCGAGCACGTCGTTGAGCGCGACCACGCCGTCCACCTCGAGCCCGCGGTCGAGCACCGCACGCATGGCCTCCGCGCCCGTCGCGCGCGTCCACGCGAGCGCCTCGCCCGTACGGTGCGGGTCGTGCTCGAGGCCCGCACCCTCGAGGGCCTCGAGGAACCCGCGCGTGCGCAGCGCCCCCGCACCCACGCCCTCGCGGTCGAAGGTGCCGATGAGCGCGAGCCTGCGCCGGCCCAGACCGAGCAGGTGCTCTGTCGCGGCGCGCGCCCCGTCGACGTTGGCCATCGCGACGTGCGGCACGCGCCCGTGCAGCGCGCGCTCACCGAGCAGCACCATCGGGAAGTCGACCTCGAGCACAGGGGCGTCACCCGCGCGCAGGCCGAGCGGCGAGAGGATCAGCCCGTCGGTCATGCGTCGGCGCGCGCTCGTGAGGACCTCGAGCTCGCGATCGCGGCTGCCGCCGGTCTGCTCGATCAGCACGGTGTAGCCCTGCGCACCCGCGGCGTCGATCACGGCGTCGGAGAGCTCGGCGAAGTACGGCAGGCGCAGCTCGGGCACCGCGAGCGTGATCATCCCGGTGCGCCCCAGGCTCAGGCTGCGGGCGGTGAAGTTCATCTGGTACCCGAGCTCGTCGATCGCCGCCCGCACACGCTCGCGCGTCGTGGGGCTGACGTGCGCGAAGTCGTTGACGACATTGGAGACGGTCTTGACCGAGACCCCCGCGACCCGGGCGACGTCGCGCATCGTGACGGGCACGCGAGCCTCCTCGTCCGGACGGCCCGGGCCCGCCCGGCGCGGGACCGCTCAGGCTCCGGTGCCGGTCACTATCCCACCGCCGTGGGCCCGACGGCGCGTGCGGCACGCGGCCTGGACACGCCTCACCCGCCCTGCCTAGGCTCTCTGGTAACCGGTTACCACTCGCACTCGCATGGCCGACGCGGGAAGCACCGGCCACACTCGACGGCGCAGCGCTGCGCCGAGCCCAGGAGGACCGATGGACTGGATCCGCGTCGACGGCGACCGGCTCGTGGACGAGGCAGGCCGCACCGTGCTGCTGCGCGGCGTCGGCCTCGGCGGCTGGATGACGATGGAGAACTTCATCACCGGCCACCCCGCGACCGAGTCGCAGATGCGGCGCGCGACCCGCCGCGTGCTGGGCGACGAGGCCTACGAGGCGTTCTTCGAGACCTTCCTGACCGAGTTCTTCGCGGACGCCGACGCCGCCCATCTCGCGTCGCTCGGCGTCAACGCCGTCCGCGTGCCGTTCAGCTACTTCCACCTCGAGGACGACGACGCCCCGTTCGTGATCAAGGAGGAGGGGTTCCGGCACCTCGACCGCGTGGTGCGCACGCTCGCCGCGCACGGGATCTACGCGATCCTCGACCTGCACGCGGCACCCGGCTGGCAGAACCAGCACTGGCACAGCGACAACCCGAACGGCTGGGCGTCGTTCTGGCGCCACCCGCACTTCCAGGACCGCGTGGTCCACCTGTGGGAGGCGATCGCCGACAGGTACCGCGACGAGCCCGCCGTGGCCGGCTACAACCCCCTCAACGAGCCCTCCGACCACACGGGCGAGGTGATCGGCCCGTTCTACACCCGCCTCGAGGCCGCGATCCGGCGCATCGACCCACGCCACGTGCTGTTCCTCGACGGGAACCGGTACTCGACCGACTTCTCGATGTTCGACCGGCCGTTCGACAACGCCGTCTGGACAGCGCACGACTACGCGTTGCCGGGCATCGCGAACCCGAGCCGCTACCCGGGCGAGACGCGTGGCAAGCACTTCGACGCCGCCGTCGTCGAGCAGACCTACCTGGCCCGCACCGAGGTGATGCGACGCACGGGGACACCGGTGTGGGTGGGCGAGTTCGGGCCGACGTACGTGGGCGACGCCGAGCGCGTCGAGGGCGCGTACCGGCTTCTCGACGACCAGCTCGACGTCTACCGGCGGCACGGCGCGAGCTGGAGCCTGTGGACCTACAAGGACATCGGGGCGCAGGGACTCGTCACCGTCGACCCCGCGAGCCCCTACCTCGAGCGCATCCGGCCGGCGCTCGAGAAGAAGGAGCGCCTGGGCGCCGACTCGTGGGGCGGCTCGGAGGCTCACACGCGCCACGTGCTCGAGCCGGTCGAGCAGCTGCTCGCGACCGAGTTCCCGGACTTCGACCCCTACCCGTGGGGCGCCAAGCCGTGGCTCAACGTGCTGGTGCGGCACATCCTGCTCGCGGAGCCGCTCGTCGACGAGTTCGCCGCCACCTTCCGCGGCCTCGACGCCGACGGCGCGGCCGAGCTCGCGCGCTCGTTCGCCTTCGACAGGTGCGTCGAGCGGACCCGGCTCTCGGCGCTGCTGCGCCGCCACCTGGCCCACGACTGACCGAGCCTTGACACGCCGTTGACGGGACGAAGCCCCAGGTCAAGACCGTATTTCGCGGCCAGCCCCTGCGTGACGCACGTCACCCGGGCGGCTGATCAACCTGGGGCCACGCGTGGCCGAAGATGTGGGTGCCGCGGTCGCCGACGACGCGACGCGGCACCCCCGCCGTTCCCCCTCGCTGTGCCCTGCCTTCCCGCAGTACCCACCCGCAGTACCACCCCCACCGTTCCACCTGCACCCGGCGATCCCGGGTCCGTCCGGGGCGCCCGCGCGCCCCACCGCCCGGAGCACCCATGCACGCGCTCACCGAGATCCTCGGCCTGCTCGCCTCCCTCACCTCGTTCATCCTCTGGGTGCCCCAGGGCCTGCGCGTCTGGCGCGCGCGGCGCGCCCCGGCGTCGCTCACGGGGCTGGCGGTGAGCACCCAGGTGATCTCGCTGATCGGCAACGTGCTGTGGGCCGCCTACGGCGTGCTCATCGGCTCGTTCTGGGTGGGTGCGCCCGTCGTGGTCAACGTCCCGATCCTGCTCATGACGATCGTCGTGCTGAGGCGCGCGCGCCGCGCCGCCGCGCTCCCGACGACGAGCGAGCCCGGTCCCCTCGACGGCGCCACGACCCCCGAGGTCCCCGAGGTCGCCCTCGCCGCCTGACCCCGGCGAGCCGTTCGCTCTCCCCCACCCCACCCCCGCGAGTTCGCACTGCCGCACCGAGGTCGCACGGCCGACGGTGCGAACTCGGTGCGCGGGTGCGAACTCGGCGGGAGAAGTGAGTGACGGCCACGACGGCCGGGGTGGGCGGTGCTCGCCGAGATCACGCGCTACCCGATCGAGCAGCAGGCCGAGCGCACCGAACGGTTCGCCGCACAGCTGCTCGCCTGGCGCTGGTACTTCAGCCAGTCCGTCGAGAAGGACAGCCGCTACCTCGAGGCGCTCGCGCTGAGCAAGGTCGTGCTGTTCGCGTGCCGGCTCGTGCTCAACGCGAACGCGACGCTCTACCCTTTCCACAAGTGGCTGCTGCGGGTGACCGAGGGCGTCGACCACCGGCCGGCGGACCTGACGGACCGCCTCGACACGCTCCTCGCCGCGCCGTCGCAGGAGCAGGTCGATTCCCTCGTCGAGGACCTCTTCGCCTTCTACGACATCGACCGGGCGGCGACCGACGCCGTGTGGCCCACGCGGTTCATGAAGGACACCGAGCTCGCCTGGCAGTCCGGGCACCCCCCGATCGACGACCTGTAGGCCCTCCGCGGCGGCGTCCGCCACGAGCCTCCGGACGGCGTGCGCGCAGGGCGATGACTTCCGGCGCGCCGACGGGTCTGTGGTGGTGAGGGCACCACCACAGGTGATCCCGCGAGACGACGGAGGGACCCATGAGCACGACCCGCGACGACACCCAGCCCGCCCACCGGGGCCGACCCCCCGTGGTCGACCACGCCACGTGGCAGGCCGCGCGCGACGAGCTCCTGGTGCGCGAGAAGGCACACACCCGAGCGGGCGACGCTCTGGCCGCCGAGCGCCGCCGGCTGCCGATGGTCGAGCTCGACCCGCGCGTCGAGGTGGTGGGCGCCCACGGCTCCGTGCCCTTCCTCGACCTGTTCGAGGGCCGCGACGAGCTGCTGGTCTACAAGCACATGTGGCACGACGGCGCGCCGCACCAGGGGCAGTGCGAGGGCTGCACGACGACGGCCTGGCACCTGCGCGACGCCGCCTACCTCAACGTGGCCGGCGTCTCGTTCGCCGTCCTCACCGAAGGGCCCTGGGACGAGGTCGCGCCGTACCTCGACTTCATGGGGTACACGCAGCCCTGGTACTCGGTGCGGGGACTCGACGAGCCCGTGGGTGGCGAGATGGGCACGCTCACGTGCTTCCTGCGCGACGGCGACCGCGCCTTCCTCACGTACGCGACGACGGGCCGCGGCAACGAGGTGACGAGTCCCGCGTTCGCCCTGCTCGACATGACGCCCTACGGACGCCGCGAGTCGTGGCAGGACGTCCCCGACGGCTGGCCCGAGGGCCACCCGCCGTGCTGGTACTGGCGCACCGACCACGACGGCGTCGCGGGCTGGGCCGAGTCGTCCCGCCCCACGCCGCAGTGGACCCGGCCGGGCGCAGGTCCGGTGCAGACGCTCGGTCGTCGCAGCCACCACCACTGAGGCGCGCGGCCGAGTCCTGCCACCGTCGCCTCAGACAGCCGAATAGGCCCTACGTCCGCCGGACTTAAGACTCATTCGCGCGGCGGCCCCGGCGCGGACTCTGGAACCAGGGCTCGAACGGGCCCTCCGCGCGGGAAGCGAACCCGTCGCGGCACATCCTGGGGGAGGTCCCATCATGGCAACGACGCACAGCACGAGCACCACCCCGAGCAAGGGCCACGCCGTCCCGGTGGTCTACCAGGAGCAGGTCGTCACGAGCGCGTTCGCGCGCAGGGTGCTGGCCGTCGCCCGCATCGTCATCGGCTTCACGTTCTTCTGGGCCTTCATCGACAAGACCTTCGGCCTCGGCTACGCGACGCCCACCGAGCGCGCGTGGATCAACGGCGGCACGCCGGCGCAGGGGTTCATCAAGGGCATCGAGGGCCCGTTCCACGACGCCTTCCAGGTGTTCGCCAACCCGTTCGGAGACGTCCTGTTCATGGTCGGCCTGCTCGGCATCGGCGTCGCGCTGATCGCCGGCGCCGGGCTGCGCATCGCGGCGGTCACCGGCACGCTGCTCATGCTCTTCATGTACCTCGCCGAGTTCCCGCTCGCCCTGGGCGGCAACAACCCGATCGTCGAGTCGCACTGGCACGAGGCGCTGCTGCTGATCATCGCCGCGGTGACCCTCTCGGGCGACACGTGGGGTGCCGGGAAGATCTGGGGCCGGATCGTCGGCAACAGCTGGCTGCGCTGACCCGCTCGTCGCAGCGGCCCGCCCCGCTCGGGTGGGCCGCTGCGGCGCCTCACGGGGCCCGCCGTCGGCGCGCGGGGCCCGGCCTACGCGGGTGCGGGCTCGAGGTGATCGTGGGCGGCCAGCACGGCCCGATCCGCGACGGCACGCTCGTGACTCGGCGTCCCCGGCCTCGGGAGCGAGAACACGCCGTCGTCGGAGCCGTCGGCCTGGACCTTGCGCGCCATCAGCCGCCAGTAGCTCGTGCGCGCGAGGCCGAGCCCGGCCCAGTCCACCTCGTCGAGGAGCGCGCGGCGAACGCGCACCTGGCGTGCGTCGTCGAGGACGATGCCGCCCGTCGGCACCCCTGTGATGCTGACCTCGCCCTCGAACCGCGTGAGGTCCAGCACGGGCGGCCGGGCCGCGACCGGGCCGCCGTCCGGTCTGATCCACAGCATGCGTGGCCGGTGCCCCACGAGCGTCACGCCCTCGAGCGTGGCCCCCGCGCTCACGTGCAGCGCGTCCCCGCAGTCGAGGTCCACGAAGGTGACGTCACGCAGCGTCGCCCACGCGTCGATGAAGAATCCGCTCTCGGTGCGGCACCGCTCAAACGTCGTGCGCTCGATCGTCCACGGGCGGCTCGGCGCGCCGGGCAGGAGCGTGGGAAAGGTCTCGTCCGCGTAGTCACGCCCGGCCAGCACGGCTCGGCCCTCGGCGTCGACGACGGCGTCCGCGCTCAGGTCCCTCACGCCGGGAGCCTAGCGAGGCACGTCGGCGACCCGTGCGAGCGCGGACGGCGGCTCAGGGTGGTCGAGGCCTGCCTCGCGCTGCCACGCCCATGTCGCCGTGACCGTCTCGTCGATCGGGCGGGTCGGCAGGCCGAGCTCGCGTGCGCGGGCCGTCCCCACCTGCCAAGCCGTGCGCGCGACGTCGTCGGGCAGCCAGAACGGGAGGTCGCGCCACGGCTCGACCCCGGCCGCGAGCAGCACATCGTCGGGCACGGGACGCAGCGCGCCGGCACGTCCCTCGGTGCGGACGACGGCGTCGTGGCACGCCTCGAGCAGCCCGCCGAAGGTCGTCATGCCCTCGGGTCCGGTCGCGTTGACCGGCCCCGACCACGTCTCCTCCGCCAACGTGACCAGCCACGACGCCAGGTCGCGCACGTCGACCACGGCGATCGGGAGGTCGGCGGCCTCCGGCACCACGACCACGTCATCGGTCGCGAAGCGGTGCAGCCAGGTGGTGAGGCGACGGGTCCGGTCCCCCGGGCCGACGATCAGCCCGGCCCGCGCGTGCAGCACGCGCTCGCCGAACGCCGCGGTGAGCACGCGCTCGCTCTCGGCCTTCATCGGCCCGTACTCGGCGGTGTCGGCGTCCGGCCCGAAGGTGGGGGCCGACTCGTCGGGCACGGGCCCGGGCGGCCAGCCCGCGTACGCGCTGATCGAGCTCACGTAGACGTACCGCGGCACGTCCGCGAGCGCTGCCGCGGCTGCGCGGGCACCGGCGACGGTGAAGCCGCAGCAGTCGACGACGGCGTCCGGTACGGGCCGACCGGCGAGCACGGCACCCAGGGCACCCGCGTCGTCGCGGTCGGCGTGCAGCACGGTGACGCCGGGCACGGCCGGCGTCCCGGTGCGGGTCACCGTCGCGACCCGGTGCCCGCGCCCGACGGCGGCCTCCACCACCGCGCCGCTGAGGAACCCGGACCCGCCGAGCACGAGGATCTCCATCCCCCGAGCCTGTCGGCGGCATCGGCCCCGGTCCAGCGTGTCCGCCATGGGCGGACATGGGTGGTTCTCGGCGCGCCGCCCACCACGGCGACCCCGACGTGGGCAGGATCACCCACGTGAACGCTCACACGGCCGCCGTCCCCAGCCGATGGGATGGCATGTCCGCGATGACGGTGACCGAGCCCGAGGCCCGCACGGGTCTCGCCCTCGTGCCGCCCACCGCCCCCGAGATCGTGGTCCCGTGCGCCGCACGCCCCTCGACCCGGTACGTGCACCGCGACGGCCCGTGCCGCTGCTTCACCGGCGGCCCGGCACCCGAGTTCCCCGCGTCGACGGATCCGAGCCGACCGTCGCTCACGGTCGCCCGCTGACCGACCGCTGAGCGGACGGGCTCAGCCCCCGAGCAGGTGCTCCGCCGCGCGCCACCCGGCCTCGCCGACGGCGCCCGGCCCGTCCGGCTCGTAGCGCTCGAGATCGGCCCCGCGGGCTCCGACGGACCGCAACGCCGCCAGGTCACCGTCGAGCACGCCGGCGGCGCGGGCCTGGACGAGGAGGTTCCCGAGGGCTGCGGACTCGACCGGGCCGGCGAGCACCGGGACGCCCACCGCCTGCGCGGTCATGCGGCACAGCAGCGCGTTGCGCGCGCCCCCACCCACGAGATGCACGACGTCGACCTCGCGCCCCGAGAGCTCGGCCGCCTGCCGCAGTGCACGCCGGTGCGCGAGCGCGAGCGAGTCCACGACGCAGCGCACGACGGCGGCGCGCGAGGCGGGCTCGGGCTGCCCCGTGCGTCGCGCGGCGTCGGCGATCCGTGCGGGCATGTCGCCCGGCGGGACGAAGGCGTCGTCGTCCACGTCCACCACGGTCGTCAGCGCGGGAAGGGCCGCGGCCTCGGCGAGCAGGGCGGTCAGGTCCGGTGCGACGCCGTCGGCGGCCTCCCACGTGCGTAGCGACTCCTGGAGCACCCACAGCCCAGTGACGTTGCGCAGGTAGCGCACGGTGCCGTCGACGCCCAGCTCGTTGGTGAAGTTCGCGGCCCGGCTCGCCTCGGTGAGCACGGGCTCGTCGAGCTCGAGCCCGACGAGCGACCACGTCCCGGTCGCGACGTACGCGGCCCGGGGGGACGCGAGCGGCACACCGACCACGGCCGACGCCGTGTCGTGCGAGCCGACGGCGATCACGGGCAGCGGGCCGTCGTGGCCGATCTCCGTCAGCACGTCGTCGCGCACGTCGCCGATCACCGTGCCCGGCTCACGCAGGGGCGGCAGCAGACCGGTGTCGATCGCGAGGCGGTCCGCGAGGTCCGTGGCCCACGCGCGCGTGCGGGCGTCGAGCAGGCCCGTGGTCGAGGCGTTGGTGACCTCGGCACCCAGCCGACCGGTGAGCCAGTACGCGATCAGGTCCGGGACCGGCAGCATCGTGCGGGCGTGAGCGGTCTGGGCGTCGTCGGCCGCGGCGATCAGCTGGAACACGGTGTTGAACGACTGCACCTGCAGGCCGGTGCGCGCGTAGAGCTCGTCGGCGGGCACCGTCGCGAACGCGCGAGCGGGCACGCCGTCGGTGCGCGCGTCGCGGTAGTGCACCGGGGTGCCCAGCAGCGCTCCGTCGGCGTCGAGCATCCCGACGTCCACGGCCCACGAGTCGATGCCCACGCCGTCGAGCCGTCCGTGCGCGCGCACCGCGGCCCGGAGCCCGTCGAGCACCCCGCGGTACAGCCCGACGACGTCCCAGTGCAGCCGCGAGCCGCGCGCCGTCGGCAGCGTGACCGGCCGGTTCGGGAACCGGTGCACCTCGTGCAGCTCGATCCCCTCGGCGCCCGGCTCACCCGTGACCACCCCGACGATCACGCGCCCGCTCGAGGCCCCCAGGTCGACGGCCGCGAACACGCCGCGCCGCGTGGGCATCAGCGGAGGAAGGCGGCGGCGACGCCCGAGTCGACCGGGACGTGCAGGCCCGTGGTCTGCACGAGGTCCGGGCCCGTGAGCGCGAAGACCGCGGCCGCGACGTGCTCGGGCAGCACCTCCCTCTTCAGGAGCGTGCGCTGCGCGTAGTACTCGCCCAGCTTCTCCTCCGGGACGCCGTAGGTCGCGGCGCGCTGCGCACCCCAGCCGCCCGCGAAGATGCCCGAGCCGCGGACCACGCCGTCGGGGTTGACCCCGTTGACGCGGATGCCGTGCGCGCCGAGCTCGGCCGCGAGCAGCCGCACCTGGTGCGCCTGGTCGGCCTTGGTCGCGGAGTACGCGATGTTGTTGGGCCCCGCGAACAGCGAGTTCTTGGACGCGATGTAGACGACGTCGCCGCCCATGCCCTGCGCGATCATCGCCCGGGCCGCCTCGCGCGCCACGAGGAACGAGCCGCGCGCCATGACGTCGTGCTGGAGGTCCCAGTCCTGCGCCGTGGTCTCGAGCAGCGGCTTGGAGATCGACAGCCCGGCGTTGTTGACCACCAGGTCCACCCCGCCGAACGCGAGCGCGGCGGCGTCGACCATGGCGCGCACGTCGTCCTCCGAGGTGACGTCCGCGCGGACGGCGATCGCGCGGTCGGGGCCGCCGAGCGCGTCCGCGACCTCCTGCGCACCCTCGAGGTTCAGGTCCGCGACCACGACGCACGCACCCTCGGCCGCGAGGCGTTCGGCGATCGCGCGGCCGATGCCCGAGCCCGCACCCGTGACGAGCGCGACCCGCGTCGCGAGGGCCTTGGGCGCCGGCATGCGCCGGAGCTTGGCCTCCTCGAGGGCCCAGTACTCGATGCGGAACTTCTCGGCCTCGTCGATCGGCGCGTAGGTGCTGATCGCCTCGGCCCCGCGCATCACGTTGATCGCGTTGACGTAGAACTCGCCGGCCACGCGCGCGGTCTGCTTGTCCTTGCCGAAGCTGAACATGCCGACGCCGGGCACGAGCACGATCAGCGGGTCCGCGCCGCGCATCGGCGGGCTGCCCGGCGTCGCGTGCCGCTCGTAGTAGGCCGCGTAGTCGGCCCGGTAGGCCGCGTGCAGCTCGCCGAGCCGCGCGACGACGTCCTCGACGGGCGCATCCGCGGGAAGGTCGACCACCAGGGGCTTCACCTTGGTGCGCAGGAAGTGGTCGGGGCACGAGGTCCCGAGGGCCGCGAGGCGCTCGAGCTGCTCGCGCGCCAGCAGGTCGAGCACGACGTCGTCGTCGGTCCAGTGCCCCACCTGCGGACGGTCGGTGCTCGCGAGGCCGCGGATCACGGGGGCGAGCGCCGCGGCGCGGGCGCGGCGCGCGGCCTCGGGCAGCGGCTCGCGTCCGGGCACGACGGCGCCGAAGGGGTGCGCCCCGCGCGCCGCGAGCTCCGCGGTGCGCCCCGCGATGAACTCCTCGGCGGTGCGGACGATCTCGAGCGAGCGCTCCTGCGCCTCCTGGCTCGTGTCACCCCACGCCGTGATGCCGTGCCCGCCCAGCACGCAGCCGATCGCCTGCGGGTTCGCCGCCTTGATCGCCGCGATGTCGAGGCCGAGCTGGAAACCCGGACGTCGCCACGGCACCCAGACCACGCGGTCGCCGAACACCTCACGCGTGAGGGCCTCGCCGTCGGCCGCGGTCGCGAGCGCGATCCCCGAATCGGGGTGCAGGTGGTCCACGTGCGCGGCGTCCACGAGCCCGTGCATCGCGGTGTCGATCGACGGCGCGGCGCCGCCCTTGCCGTGCAGGCAGTAGTCGAAGGCCGCGACCATCTCGTCCTCGCGGTCCACGCCCGGGTACACGTCCACGAGGGCGCGCAGCCGGTCCAGGCGCAGCACCGCGAGGTTCTTCTCGGTGAGCGTGCCGAGGTCGCCACCCGAGCCCTTGACCCACAGCAGCTCGACCGGCTGCCCGGTCACCGGATCGGTCTCGGTGCCCTTGGCCGAGGTGTTGCCCCCGGCGTAGTTCGTGGTGCGCGGGTCTGCGCCCAGCAGGTTGGACCGCGCGATCAGCTCGGTGACGGCAGGGTTGGTCATCGGCTCAGGCTCCCCATCCGGCCTGCGCGCCACCCACGCGCTCGGCCACGATCGTCTCGGCCCAGCCCGACGCCGCGTAGGCGCGCATCGGGTCGGGGTCCAGCCCGTGCGACGCGCGCAGCTCGGCGAGCAGCGGCCGCACGTCGGTGTTGTAGGCGTCCATGAGCACGCCGTTCGCGCCCAGCACGTCGCCCGCCTGCTGGGCCGCCGCCAGGGCGTCCCGGTCCACGAGCAGCGCCTTGGCCGTGGCCTCCTGGACGTTCATCACCGAGCGGATCTGCCCCGGGATCTTGGGCTCGATGTTGTGGCACTGGTCGAGCATGAAGTTGACGCCCGAGTCCGGCCGCAGGGCGTCGGCACCCACGATCTCGTGCATGATCCGGAACAGCTGGAACGGGTCCGCCGCGCCCACCATCAGGTCGTCGTCGGCGTAGAAGCGCGAGTTGAAGTCGAACGCACCCAGCCGCCCCTGGCGCAGCAGCTGCGCGACGATGAACTCGATGTTGGTGCCGGGTGCGTGGTGGCCCGTGTCGAGGACGACGGTCGCTCGCTCGCCCAGGGCGAGGCAGTGCAGCAGCGAGGTGCCCCAGTCCGGGACGTCGGTCGCGTAGAAGGCGGGCTCGAAGAACTTGTACTCGAGCAGGATCCGGTGGGCCGGGTCGAGCGCGGCGTAGATCTCCGCGAGCCCCTCGGCGAGCCGGTCCTGGCGCGCACGCAGGTCGTCCTGGCCGGGGTAGTTGAGGCCGTCGGGCAGCCAGATCTTGAGGTCGGTCGACCCGGTGGCGCGCATGACGTCGATGCACTGCACGTGGTGCGCCACGGCCTTGGCCCGCACCCGCGCATCGGGGTGGGTGAGCGAGCCGAGCATGTAGTCGTCGTCCTGGAAGACGTTCGAGTTGATCGCCCCGATGCGCACCCCGTGCTCGGTGGCGTGCGCGGCGAGGGCGCCGAAGTCGTCCACGAGGTCCCACGGGATGTGCAGCGAGACCCGCGGGGCGACACCGGTGAACCGGTGCACCTGGGCGGCGTCGGCGATCTTCTCGAACGGGTCGCGCGGCACGCCCTGCTGCGCGAAGACCTTGAAGCGCGTGCCGGAGTTGCCGAACGCCCAGCTGGGCAGCTCGATGGTCTGCGCCGCGAGCGCGGCCAGGGCCGCCTCCCTGCGCGCCTGCTGCGACGACGTCGTCCCGGTGCTCACCTGGCGGCCCTTCGTGTGTGCTGAGTGCTGCGCGACCCGGCCGAGCGAGGCGCTGGGTCGTCTCGACGCTGAAACGTTTCAAGGAACTCTAGCCACGGCTTTCACCCCCGGTCAACCCGCCCGGCCCGCACGCACCGCGCCTCGTGAATCGGTTCACCGGGCATGATGGTGCCGAGGCAGGGCGGCCCGTCCCGCCCGTACCGGACGGAGGGACACGCGTGAGGTCGGACGCCAGGCGCGGCACGCACCGCGCGAGCATCGCCGACGTCGCGCGTCAGGCCGGCGTCTCGCTCGGCACGGTGTCCAACGTGCTCAACCGCCCCGAGCGGGTGGCCCCGGGCACGCGCCAGCGCGTCCTCGACGCGATCGAGGAGCTCGCGTTCGTCCCCAACGGACGTGCACGGCAGCTGCGGGCGGGCACGCTGACCACGGTGGGCGCGATCCTGCTCGACATCGGCAACCCGTTCTTCACCGAGGTGGCCCGCGGCATCGAGGACCGCCTCGCGCAGGACGACCACACCCTCATGCTCGCGAGCTCGGACGAGGACCCGGAGCGCGAGGCCCGCTACCTGCGCCTCTTCGAGGAGCACGGGGTGCTCGGCGTGCTCGTGACGCCCGCGAGCCAGGACCTCGAGCACCTGCTCGAGCTGCGCGGGCGCGGTCTCGAGATCGTGCTCCTCGACCGGACCTCCCCCGACCCGGACGTCTCGTCCGTCGCTGTCGACGACGTCGCGGGCGCCGCCATGGCCGTGGCCCACCTGCTCGAGCAGGGCCACCGTCGCATCGCGTTCCTCAACGGGCCCGACACGATCAAGCAGTGCGTCGACCGCCGTGCGGGGGCCGTGCGCGCACTCGCCGACGCGGGCCTGGACCCCGACGAGGCCCTGCACGAGGTCGTGGTCCCGTCCCTCAACGCGACGGGGGGCGAGCAGGGGGTCGAGCGGCTGCTCGCCGAGCTCCCCGCCCCGCCCACGGCCCTGTTCTGCGTCAACGACCTCACGGCCATGGGCGCGATGCGCGTGCTGCGCTGGACGCACGGCCTCGACATCCCGCGCGACGTGGCGGTGGTGGGCTACGACGACGTGAGCTTCGCCGAGATGCTCACCACTCCCCTCACCTCGGTGCGCCAGCCCATGCGCCGCCTCGGCAGCGTCGCGGCCGACCTGCTGCTGCGCGCGACCGGGCCCGACGACGCCCCGGCCGAGCAGGTGGTCTTCCAGCCCGAGCTCGTGGTGCGCGCCTCCTCGAGCACACGCGCGTGACGGCCGCCGCCTCGGTCCGGACGCTCCCGGCGCCGCTGTTCCGCGACCCGATCCACGACGGCGCCACAGACCCGACCCTCGTGCGGCACGACGACGGGACGTGGTGGCTCTTCTACACCCAGCGCCGCGCGCAGGACCCTGCGCTCGGGGTCGCGTGGGTGCACGGCACGGACATCGGCGTCGCGGTGAGCGAGGACGGCGTCACGTTCACCTACCGCGGCACGCTCGCGCTGGGGGACGGCTGGGGCCGCGACACGTGGTGGGCTCCCGAAGTGGTGCGCGCGGACGACGGCTGGCACATGTTCGTCTCGGTCATCCAGGGTGTGCCGACCCGCTGGGCCGGCCACGAACGCCACGTCGAGCACCACGTGAGCACCGACCTGGTCCGCTGGACGCGCGTCGGCCGCGTCCCGCTCAGCAGCGACCGCGTGATCGACGCGTGCGTCGCGCGCCTGCCCGCGCCCACGCCCGACGGCGACGTGTGGCGCATGTGGTTCAAGGACGAGGCGCGCGACTCGACCACCTGGGCGGCCGACAGTCCCGACCTGCACGCGTGGCACGTCGTCGGGCCCGCGGTCGAGGGGCGCCCGCACGAGGGGCCGAACGTGTTCACCGTCGGCGGGTGGCACTGGATGCTCACCGACGAGTGGCGAGGCCAGGCGGTGCACCGCTCACGCGACATGACCACGTGGGAACGCGCGGGGCTCGTGCTGGACGCGCCGGGGCCCCGGCCCGACGACGGCGCGATCGGCCTGCACGCCGACGTCGTGCCGCTGACCGAGGACGAGGCGATGGTCGTCTACTTCACGCACCCCGGGCGCACCGAGACCTACGTCGACGGCGAGGTCACGCCGGGCCCCATGGAGACTCCCGACGAGCGGCGCTCGTCGATCCAGGCGGCGCTGCTGCGCGTCGAGGACGAGCGCCTGCTGTGCGACCGCGACACACCCCCGCCGGCTCTGCCGGTCGGGGCGTGGGCTCAGGAGGGTGGCGTGCTCGGGTCTCCCAGCTCGGCGACCACGGACTCGTAGATGGGCGCGGCGCCGTCGGGCTCGGCGCCGCTGGTGTCTGCCGCAAGCGCATCGGGCGCATCGGTGTGCGCGGGCTGCTGGGGGGCGTCGTCCTGCGGGGCGTCCTCGCCCGGGGCGACGGCGTCGGCGGTGCTCATCATGGTCACTCCTGGCTCGTGCTCCCCCGAAGCGTCCCGCGCGGGCCGGGAACGCGCATCTTGAGCGCTCCGACCTGGCTCGGCACCGCACGCGCCCGGCCCGGCCCCGCGTCAGGGCTTGAGCGGGGGCCAGGGGGCGCCGTCGCCGTCGTTGCGTGTGTAGAACGGATGCCCCGGACCGATCTCGCCGCGCTCGACGGGTCGGCCCGTGAACGCCGAGGCGTAGACGGCGGCCACGAGCTCCATCGTGTCGCGCGCCTCGGCCAGCGGCACCGGGAGGGGCGAGCCCGTGTCGAGTGCGTCGAGCAGCACGCCGAGCTGCGCGGAGTGCCCGCTCGGGGCGCCGTCGAGCCCGCCGGCCCAGACGTCGGCGAGCCCCTCGTGCCCCGGGGCCGGCGTGAAGCGCCAGGCGTCGTCGCCGTAGCCGTAGAGGTGCTCGAGCTCGAGCGTCGCGTGGTCGGCGTCGACGCGGATCGTCGAGGTCTCGCGCGGGGACAGCAGCGAGTTCATCATCGTGGCGATCGTGCCGCGCTCGAAGCGCAGCACGGCGGCCGAGACGTCCTCGGTGTCGGTGGTCCGGGCCTGCCGCGCGGCCATCGCGCTGACCTGCTGCCACGGGCCGAGCAGCGCGAGCAGCAGGTCGAACTGGTGGATGCCGTGGCCGAGCGTCGGGCCGCCACCCTCGACCTCCCAGAGCCCACGCCACGGCACCGCGAAGTACGGCTCGGGCCGGAACCAGAGCGTGTCGCACACCGCGACGTGCGCCCGGCCGATCCCCGAGCCGTCGGCCCCCTCGGCGAGCAGCCGCCGTGCGAGGCGGCCGGCCCCGCCGAACCGGTGCTGGAAGACCACCGCGACGGGCACCCCGGTGCGCTCCGACGCGGCGATCAGCTGATCCACCTCGGCGAGGCTCAGCGCGGGCGGCTTCTCGAGCAGCACCGGGACGCCCGCCTCGAGGCACTGGACCGCGAGCGGCAGGTGGCTGCCCGGCGGGGTGCACACGTGCGCGAGGTCCGGGCGGCCTGCCAGCACCTCGGCGAGGTCGGTGCCCCACGCCGCGATGCCGTGCTTCTCGGCGAAGGCACGCGCACGCTCGGCGTCGAGGTCGACGGCGTGCGTCACCACGGCACGGTCGGCGTGCGCGGCGACGGCACCCGCGTGGGCACCCGCGATCGCGCCGGTGCCGACGACGACGGTCCGACGGCGGTCTCGGGCGGGGTTCGGGGCGTGCGTCATGGTCCTCCTCGGTGGGACGGGCTGCGGGCCAGCCTCTCGTCAGCGGGCGGCGTCGGCGAGCCGGGCCCTGCGCTCCTCGACGCCGAGCGCCGCGAGCGCGAGCAGCCCGGGGGCGATGAGCACGAGCGGCACGAGCATCCAGACCACCACCGCCACCACGCCGACGGCGGCCGCGAGCAGCACCGTGCCGACGGGGTCGCGCAGGCACGCCCGCACCGCTTCTCCGATCGCACTGCGCGCGGCGACGCCCGGCCGCCACGTGCCCGCGAGCCGCAGCGGCACCACGACGGCCGCCACGGCGACCAGGGCGCACACGCCCGAGACCACGGGCCCGCCCGGCAGTGCGCCGGTCGCGGCGAGCCACGCGTCGAACGCGAGGACGAGCAGCAGTGCAGGCACCGCAAGGCCCACGGCCCACAAGCCGCGCAGCGCGGTGACGAGCCGCCGGAGCAGCCCGCCGATCGAGTCTGTCTCGCCGGCGAGGTGCGCGCGCAGGTGCCCCGCACCGGCGGCGAGCGCGGGCACCGCCGTCACGACCGGGATGCTGGCCACCGCGAGCACCGCCCCGCTGAGCAGCACCTCCGCGAGCAGACCGACTGCTGCACCGCGTCGTGGCGCAGGCTGCGCGGGCACGACGTCGTCGTCCGCATGCGTCCCGGCCCCGCGTCCGGTCCACGCCGTCGTCGCGCTCATCCCTTGAGCCCCTGCGTCGCGACGCCCGCCACCAGGTAGCGCTGGAACACCAGGAAGAACAGCAGCACCGGGACCAGGGCCAGCACGGCCATGGCGATCTGCGCGCCGTAGTCCGAGGTCGAGGTCTGGTCCACGAAGATGCGCAGGGCGATCGGCAGCGGGTACAGGTCCGGGCTCTTGAGGTAGAGCAGCGGCCCGAAGAAGTCGTTCCAGCTCCAGATGAACGCGAAGATCGACGACGTGACGATCGCGGGCTTCATCAGCGGCAGCATGATCGCGGTGAAGATCCGCAGGTGCCCCGCGCCGTCGATGCGCGCGGCCTCGTCGAGCTCACGCGGCAGGTTGCGCATGAACTGCACCATGAGGAACACGAAGAACGCCTCGGCCGCGAGGAACTTGCCCAGCAGCAGCGGCACGTAGGTGTTCACCAGACCGAGGCTGTTGAAGACGATGTACTGCGGGATGATCACCACGTGGAAGGGCAGCAGGAGGGTCGCGATCATCAGCGCGAACCACACCTTGCGGCCCGGGAAGTCGATGCGCGCGAACGCGTAGGCGCTCACCGACGCCGACAGCACGATGCCGATCACGGACCCCGCGGCGAGCAGCGTCGAGTTCCAGACGAACGTCCAGAAGGACACGCCGCCGATGCCGTCGAGCGCCGTCGCGAAGTTCGCGAACGACGGGCTCTCGGGCCACAGGCTCACGTTGCCGACGATCTCCGACGTCGGCTTGAAGGCCGACATCAGCATCCACAGCGCCGGGTAGAGGATCACCGCGGTCACGGCGAGCACGAAGGTGTGGAAGAGCACCGAGCCCGCGCGTGACCTGGTGCGCGTCCGGCGCCGCAGCGCGCGACTCTGCTCGTGGGAGGGCAGCCCGGGGCCGGGCTCGGCCTGCAGGCCGCCGGCCGTGCCGACGACGGCGTGGTCGATGCTCACTTCGCCTCCCCGCTGTAGTGGACCCAGAACCGCGAGCTGCGGAAGAACAGCAGCGTGAGGAGCCCGACGACGACCACGAGCACCCAGGCCATCGCCGAGGCGTAGCCCATGCGGAAGTCCTGGAAGCCGCGCATGTACAGGTAGAGCGTGTAGAAGAGCGTCGAGCCCGCGGGCCCGCCCGTGCCGTCCGAGATGATGAACGCCGAGGCGAAGATCTGGAACGAGTGGATGGTCTCGAGCAGCAGATTGAAGAAGATCACGGGCGAGAGCATGGGCAGCGTGATCCGGAAGAACTTGCGCACCGGGCCGGCGCCGTCCACCGCCGCCGCCTCGTAGAGCTCGGTCGGCACCTGCTTGAGCCCCGCGAGGAAGATCACCATCGGGGCCCCGAACTGCCACACGGTGAGCAGGATGAACATCGGCATGGTCTTGCCCGGGTCGCCCACCCAGCCGCCCCAGTCGATCCCGATCCCCTGGCCGATCCGGTCCACCACGCCGCGGTCGATGAACATCGCCTTCCAGACGATCGCGATCGACACGCTCGCGCCGATGAGGGACGGCGCGTAGAAGACCGATCGGTACAGGCCCTGCCCGCGGCGGCTGTTGTTGAGCAGCATCGCGACCGCGAGCGCGGCGACCAGCTTGATCGGCGTGCCCAGGAGCACGTACGTCCCGGTCACCTTGGCGGACTGGAGGAAGCGCGGGTCCTCGAAGAGCATCCGGAAGTTGTCGAACCCCACGAGCTCGGGCGGGGCGAAGAGGTTGTAGTCGGTGAACGCGAGGTAGAGGGAGGCGAGCATCGGCCCGGCCGTGAGGCCGAAGAAGCCGATCAGCCAGGGCGTCAGGAAGGTGTACCCGGCCCGGGTCTCCGCCGCCCGCCGCCGCCGACGTGCGGCGGACGGCGGGACGGCGGAGCCACCCGTGCGGGTCACCGTGGTGGTGAGTGCCACGGAAGGTCCCGTCAGTCGAGTGGAGCGGTCACTGGGTCGCGAGCTGGGCCTCGGAGAACCACGACGACACGAACTCGTCGATGGTGATGGTCCCGTAGTTGAGCTCCTCGCCCAGGCGCTTGAACTCCGCCTCGATCGAGCCGAAGCCCTTGACCGGGATGGGCACGGGCTGGGTCACGTGCTCGGCGACCTCCTCCTCGTACGCGACCACGCGGGCGTCGATCGAGCCCTCCTCGAGCTCCATCGCCTCGCGCTGGGCCTCGTCCGCGGGCACGCCCTTGGAGGTGCCGAAGATGCGGCCCACCTCGGGCTCGGTGAGCAGGAAGTCGATCAGCGTCGCCGCTGCCTCGGGGTGCTCGGTGTTCGCGCCGGCCGCGAGCAGCATCGACGGCTTGAAGAACATCGCCTTCTCGCCGTCAGGGCCCGTGGGCATGGGCATCATCTGGATGTCCTCGGTGCCCGAGTCCGCCACGTAGCCGGCCAGGAAGTTGTCCCAGCTGAACTCGGCCGCGGCCTCGTTGACCGTGAAGCCGCCCAGCGGGAGCAGCTGGACCTGGCGATCGATCGGGTAGAAGTGCCCCGCCTCGCGCAGGTCGGCGCCCAGCTCGAGGAACTCACGCATGTCGTCCTCGGTGAAGCCGAACGAACCGTCGTCCTCGAAGGGCTGGATGCCCTGCTGCACGAGCCACTGCAGGAAGAACCAGAAGGTCGAGGTGTAGTCGGCGCTGCCGTGGATCGGCTCGCCGTTCTCGGCCGTCGCGCCCGCCTCGGAGACCTGGGCGACGAACGCGTTGAAGTCCTGCCAGTCGTAGTCCTCGGCCGGCGCCTCGACACCCGTCTGCTCGAGCAGGCCCGGGTTGTAGAAGAGGGCCAGCGTGTTGGTGCTCGTCGGGATCCCGATCTGCGCCCCGTCGATCACCCCCGACTCGACGAGGGCCTCGTCGAACCCGCTCAGGTCGATCTGCTCGCCGACGTACGGCGACAGGTCGAGCAGGTGGCCGTTCTCGGAGTACTCGCGCAGGTAGGACAGGTCGAACTGCATGACGTCGGGCAGCGAGCGTCCCGCTGCCTCGGTCGAGCGCGCCGTCCAGTAGCCGTCCCAGTCCTGGAACGTGGGCTGCACCGTGATGTTCGGGTGCTGCTCCTCGAAGAGGTCGATGGCCTCCTCGTAGCGGGACGCACGGTCGTCGTTGCCCCACCACGTCATGGTGAGAGTGACCTCCTCGTCCGACGACGAGCCGCCGCCCCCGCTGTCGGGGCCGTCCGCCCCGCTCGAGCAGGCGGTGAGGACGAGGGCGGTCGCGGCCGCGACCCCCACGCCCGTGAAGGTACGTCGCTGCATCTGTGAGCCTCCTTGCTCAGTGGCCGCCCGGTGGTGCGGGTCGGACCCGTGGGTAAGCGCATTCCCAGCGTGGAGATGTGCTGTGGTGCTTGTCGACGGGGTGCAGTGAAACGTTACAATACTGTTGTCCGGGTCACAATGGCCCCCGTCCCCACCACGTCCGAGACCGCAACGGAGCCCTCATGACCCAGCGCCAGCTGCCCCGGTGGTCCGAGCTGAGGCCGCTGCTGCGCGTGCGGCCGCTCGAGCTCGACCCCACCGAGCGCAGGCTCCAGCGGGCGCTGTCGGTGTGGGACCTGCGGCGCGCGGCGAAGCGACGTACCCCGCGCTCGGTCTTCGACTACACCGACGGCGCCGCCGAGGCCGAGCTGAGCCTGCGCCGCGCGCGCTCGCTCTTCCGGGACCTCGAGCTGCGCCCCTCGGTGCTCCAGGACGTCTCGTCGGTCGACCTGACCACGTCGGTGCTCGGCCGCCCCTCCGCGACCCCGTTCGCCTTCGCGCCCACCGGCTTCACGCGGATGATGCACCACGAGGGCGAGCGCGCCGTCGTGCGCGTCGCGCAGCGCCACGGCCTCCCGTACGCCCTGTCGACCATGGGCACCACGTCGATCGAGGACGTCGCCGCGGCCGCCCCCGACGCGCGCAAGTGGTTCCAGCTGTACGTGTGGAAGGACCGCGCCGCGGGCGAGGACCTCATGGCCCGCGCCAAGGCGGCCGGCTACGAGGCGCTCATGCTCACGGTCGACGTGCCCGTGGCCGGCGCGCGCCTGCGCGACGTGCGCAACGGCTTCTCGATCCCACCCGCGCTCACGGTGAAGACCGTGCTGGACACGGCGACCCACCCGGCGTGGTGGTTCAACCTGCTGACCACCGAGCCGCTGACCTTCGCGTCGCTGAGCCAGTGGGACGGGACCGTCGCCGAGCTCCTCGACAAGCTGTTCGACCCGAGCATGACCCTCGCGGACCTCGAGTGGCTGCGCGCCACCTGGGACGGCCCACTCATCATCAAGGGCGTCCAGACCGTCGCGGACGCGCGCCGCATGGCGCAGGCCGGGGCCGACGCGATCGTGCTCTCCAACCACGGCGGCCGCCAGCTCGACCGCGCGCCCGTGCCCCTGCGGCTGCTGCCCGACGTGGTCGAGGCCGTCGGCGACGACGTCGAGCTGTGGGCCGACACCGGGATCATGAGCGGCGCGGACGTCGTGGCCGCGCTCGCCCTGGGCGCCGACGCGACCCTGGTGGGCCGGGCCTACCTCTACGGGCTCATGGCCGGCGGCGAGCGGGGCGTCGAGCGCACGGTCGAGATCCTCGTGCGCGAGATCCGCCGCACGATGGCCCTGCTGGGCGTGAGCACGGTCGACGAGCTCGGCCCGCAGCACGTCCGCCTGCCCTGACCGCCGCCGCACGCGGGGCCGCACGCGCCCATCCGTCCGCACCACCCCGGGACCACCGTGACCGACACCGCGCTGCTGCGCCGGCCCGACTTCCGCCTGTTCGCCGGCGCCCAGCTGCTCGGGAGCACGGGCGTGTGGATGCTGCGCATGGCCATGGACTGGCTCGTGCTCGAGCTCACGGACTCGCCCGCGGCGGTCGGCGTCCTCGTGGCGCTGCAGTTCCTGCCCATGCTCGTGGTGGGGCCGCTCGCGGGCGTGCTCGTCGACCGGCACGACCGTCGGCGCCTCGTGCTCGCGGCGCAGGCGGCCTCGGTGCTGATCGCCGTCGTGCTCGCGGCCCTCACGCTGGGCGACGTCGTGCTCCTGTGGCACGTCTACGCGCTCGCGACCGTGCTCGGCGTGGTCGGCGCCATCGACACCCCTGGTCGGCAGGTGCTCGTGAACGAGGTGGTGGGCGACGGTCGGCTGCGCAGCGCGATCAGCCTCACCAACGCGATCTCCCAGGGCGGTGGGCTCGTGGGGCCGGCGGTCGCCGGGTTCGTGATCGCCGAGGTGGGCGAGGGCTGGTCGTTCGGCCTCAACGCCGTCGTCGGCCTGTGCGTCGTGGCGCTGCTGCTCGCGATCCGACCGCACCGGCTGCACGTCGTACCCCGCCTGCCGCGCGGCCCCGGCCAGGTGCGCGAGGGCTTCCGCTACGTGGCGGCCCGGTCGCACCTGCTCGCCGTCGTCGGCCTCGCGGGCCTCATGGGCGCGTTCGGCCTCAACGGCCCCGTGGTGTGGACGGCGTTCGCCGACGGCGTCTGGGCCACGGGGGCGTGGGGGTTCGGGCTGTACAACTCCGTCGCCGCCGTGGGCGCCGTCGCGGGTGCTCTGCTCGCCTCGCGGGCGCGGAGCCTGCGCGTGCGCGGGGTGGTGCTCGCCGCGGCGCTCTTCGGCGTCGCCGAGACGGTCGTGGCCGTCATGCCCACGCACGCGACGTTCCTGGTCGCGGTCGCCGCCGTGGGCGTGACGACGCTGCTCTTCCTGTCGAGCGCGATCACCTGGGTCCAGCTCACCGCGGACGCGCACGTGCGCGGTCGCGTGCTCGCGATCTACTCCCCCGTGCTGCTGGGCGGCCACGCGCTGGGCGGTCTCGTCCAGGGCGCGCTCGTCGAGCACCTCGGGGTGCGCGGTGGGCTCGTCGCGACGGGCGGGCTCGCGCTCGTGTCCACGGGGACCGTCGCCGCCTTCCTACGGCGTGAGCTGCGCCGCCGGCCCGCCGTGCCGCCCTCGACCCCGCTCGCCTCGACCGCGCACCCCGCCCCGTCCGACCTCGTTCCCACCCCGGCCCACCGGCCCGACAGCACCGCCCGCCAGCCCGACAGCACCACCGGAGGGACACCATGACCGAGCAGCCCACCCGTCCGGCCCCGGACGCACGACCCTGGCCCCTCGGGGTCGAGGGGATCGCGTACGGCGGCGACTACAACCCCGAGCAGTGGCCCGTCGCGACCCGCGTCGAGGACGTCGAGCTCATGCAGCGCGCAGGCGTCAACCTCGTGAGCGTCGGGATCTTCAGCTGGGCGATGCTCGAGCCGCGCGAGGGCGAGCTCGACTGGGGCTGGCTCGACGACGTGCTCGACCGCCTGCACGCCGGCGGGATCCGGGTCGCGCTCGCGACCGCCACCGCGTCCCCGCCGCCGTGGCTCACGCGCGCCCACCCCGAGGTGCTGCCCGAGCTCGCCGACGGGACCGTGCTGTGGCCCGGCGCGCGGCAGGCCTACTCCGTCTCCTCGCCCGTGTTCCGCGAGTACGCGGTGCGGATGACGCGGCGCATGGCCGAGCGCTACGGCTCGCACCCGGCGCTCGCGCTGTGGCACGTCGACAACGAGCTCGGCTGCCACGTGCCGCACGACTTCTCCGACGACGCCGCGGCCGCGTTCCGTCGCTGGCTCGAGCACCGCTACGGCACGGTCGAGGCGCTCGACGAGGCCTGGGGCACCGCCTTCTGGTCCCAGCGCTACTCGACGTTCGACGAGGTGCTGCCACCCCGTCAGGTGCCGGGCTTCGCGAACCCCACGCAGCAGCTCGACTTCGCGCGGTTCTCGTCCGACGAGCTGCTGACGCACTACCGCGCGCTGCGCGACGTGCTGCGCGAGGTCACCCCGCACGTGCCCACGACGACCAACCTCATGCTCTCCACGGGCACCAAGTGGATGGACTACTTCTCGTGGGCCGACGACCTCGACGTGGTGGCCAACGACCACTACGTGCGGGCGCACGACCCGGAGGGCCACGTCGAGCTCGCGTTCAGCGCCGACCTGAGCCGCGGCGTCGCGGACGGGCGGCCCTGGATCCTCATGGAGCACTCGACCTCGGCCGTCAACTGGCAGGAGCGCAACCGCGCCAAGGGGCCCGGGGAGATGCTGCGGAACTCCCTCGCGCACGTGGCCCGTGGCGCGGACGCGGTGATGTTCTTCCAGTGGCGGCAGTCCCGGGCCGGGGCCGAGAAGTTCCACTCGGCGATGCTGCCGCACGCGGGCACGGACACGGACGTGTGGCGCTCGACCGTGCGGCTCGGTGAGGTGCTGCGCGCGCTCGCACCCGTGCGCGGCAGCGAGGTGCGGGCCGACGTCGCGCTGTGCTTCGACTACCCCGCGTGGTGGGCCGCCGAGCTCGACTCGCACCCCACGCAGGCGCTGCGCTACACCGACGAGGTCATGGCCTGGTACCGCCAGCTCTGGCTCCGGGGCGTGACCGCCGACGTCGTGCGACCCGGCGCAGACCTCGGGGCCTACCGGCTCGTCGTCGTGCCGGTGCTGTACAGCGTGACCGACGCCGACGCCGCTCGGATCGCCGCCGCCGCCCGCGCCGGGGCGACCGTGGTGGTCACCTACTTCAGCGGGATCGTCGACGAGCACGACCACGTGCGCCTCGGCGGCTACCCGGGCGCGTTCCGGGAGCTGCTGGGCGTGCGCAGCGAGGAGATCTTCCCGCTGCTCGCCGCGGAGCGGGTCACGCTCGACGACGGCACCACCGCCGACCTCTGGACCGAGAAGACGCACCTCGAGGGCGCGGTCCCGGTCCGGACCTACGCCGACGGCGTCCTCGCGGGGCTGCCCGCGGTGACCCGGAACGACGTCGGGCAGGGGTCGGCCTGGTACGTCGCGACGCGACCCGACGAGCTGGGGCTCGCGCGGCTGGTCGACGAGCTGCTCGGCGAGGCCGGTGTGCTCCCGACCGTGCCGGCCCCGCCGCCAGGGGTCGAGGTGGTGCGGCGGAGGCGGACGGCCGAGGCGCCCGACGGCGCCGCGACGGGCTTCCTCTTCGTGCTCAACCACACCGCCGAGGCGGTTGAGGTCGCGGCCACCGGCACGGACCTGCTCACCGGCGCCGAGGCCCGCGGGAGCGTGCACGTGCCGGCGCACGGCGTCGCCGTCGTGCAGGAGGCCTGACCCGGTGGCGCCGCCGCAGGACCTCGCTCGCCGGTCGCGGGTGAGGTCCCGCGGAGCACGGCCCAGGCATCAGTCCAGCGCCGCGAGCTGGTCCTCGAGGTTGAAGACGAGCGGCAGCGGACGCATGCGCTCGTCAGGGCGCGCGCCGTCGAGCGCCTCGAAGTACGGCGCCGTCGTGGCCTGCCACCGACCGTTGACCTCGGTGCGCTCCATCGCGGCCTGCGCCGCGGCGAAGTCCTCGGTCTCGAGGTAGCCGACGAGCAGGCCGCTCGACCCGTCGAGGAACAGCGAGTAGTTGTGCCAGCCCGCGTCGCGCAGCGCGCGCAGCATCTCGGGCCACACCGTGGTGTGGTGCTCGCGGTACTCGTCGACCTTGTCCCTGCGCAACCTCAGCAGGAAGCAGATGCGCTGCACGGCACTCCTCGTCGAGCCTGGCCCGGGCCGGAGCAGGTGGGGTGCCCCGGCCCGGGACAGGGGCTCGGACGTCGTGGGGGGCGCTGAGCGCGACCGTCGCCGCAGGACTGCTCCGAGCCTAAGCGGGCCCGGCGCGACCGACCACCCCGGCGACGACGGACGCGTTCCCACCCGTCGATGAATCGTTTCATCAGAAACGTAGGCATCCTGCAGAGGTGCGTCAAGCCCGCGGGCAGCACGGTCGCCGCCGGGCGTCAGGCGAGGTCCCACGTGCGCAGGCGTCCGCACATGCCCCAGCGCTCGGGCCCGGGCGCCGCCGTGGTGCTCGCGATCGCGCCGTCCGCGAGGTGCGTGCCCGACGACGTGCTGAGGGTCGCGAGCGCCGCGTGCGTCGCCTCGACCGTGGGCTCCACGCGCTCGGCCCACAGCCCGCGCCACGCGTCGACCCGCGGGGCGACGAGCCGCGCGGCCGCGGCGTGCAGCGGCGCCAGGGCCTCGGGACCGTCGCGCTCGACCGCGGCGAGCATCTCGGCATAGCCCTCGAGGGCGAGGTCGCGGCGCCGGAGGGCCGCCTCGCCGACGGCGGCCTCACCGTGCTCGGCCGAGGGAAGCGTCGCGGCACGTGCGTACGCCTCGGGGTCCGCGAGCACCTCGGCCGGGAAGGTCAGCACGGCGTCGCCCGCCTCGGGCAGGCCCGCGTTCGACATGGCCACGACGAGCTCGAGCCCGCCGTGGTCCACCAGGCGGTGCACGACCCCGGGCGTGAACCACGCGACCACCCCGGGCTCGAGGGACGTCCGGGTCGCGCCGTCGGCGCCCAGCGTGTGCACCTCGCCGGCGCCCGCGACCACCACGTAGCCCTCGCTCGAGACCGTGTGCAGGTGCGGCGTCCCACCGCCCGCCGCGGCCCCGTCGGGCCGTCGCAGGTCGGGCACGGGCCAGTCGTACACCCGCAACCTGCTGACCGACGTGCCGCCCGGGAAGGGGATCACGCCGAGCCCTGCGCCGCGAGCGCCGCGCCGCCCAGGTCGGCGAGCGCGGCGGCCCGGTCCGGGTCCGCGGCGCGGTCGGCCACCACCACCGCGTACGCGAGCTCGAGCGTCGCGCCGTCGGGGAACGCGACCTCCTCGCTGAAGAACGGCGCGGGGTTGACGCACGCGAACGGGTCGGAGCGCACGAACCACTGCGGCGGGTGGTGCGGGTTCGCGTCGTCGTCCACGAAGAGCACGGTCGAGGCACGGCCCTCGGCGTGCTCGCCCGTGAAGCCCATCCACGGCGCGCGCTCACCGCGCAGCTCCTCGGTGCCGGCGCGCCCGGGGGCGAGCACCGTCCCGCCCGTGAAGGACATCGGCCCGCGCCAGAAGAGCCCGCCGTACCCCGCGTTCTCGCGCCCGTGCGTGGTGGGCGAGCCGATGTCGAGCGCCCCGCCGCTCACGTTGGTCAGCCGCGTGCGGAAGGTGAGCACCCACGCGTCGTCGGCCGGCACCGTCGCACCCAGCTCACGCCGCTCGCGCACGACGACGGGCCCGGTGCTGCCCTCGTGCTCGGCGCGCCACAGCAGGTCCTCGACCACGTGCGCCTCGCCGTCGCCGTCCACGCGCGCGAACGACTCGTGCAGCATCGAGCCGTTGTTCGGGAGCTGCCGGTACCCCTCGCCGCGCACGAACGTGGGCCCGCCCCAGAAGTTGTGCGGACCCACGTGCGGCAGCGAGAGCGAGATGCCCTTGTGCCACACGTGGTCCTCGGGCCGGAACACCGTGACGAGCTCACCGCCCAGCGTGCGCACGGGGTGCAGGTACGGCCGGGGCGACTCGAGCTGCACCTCACCGGGCGAGTGCACGTAGGTGGCGAGCGGCCGCCCGCGGTGCACCAGCTCGAGCGCGGTGTCGTCGAGGTGGTGGACCGCGAGCTCGGGTCCGTGCGTCATGGGTCCTCCGTCGTCGTCGGTGACGTGTCGACCCCAGCCTGCCGTCAGAGCCGCCCGAGCGCGACGGCGAGCGCGACGAGCCCGCCCGCGGTGGGCAGGAGCGCCGTGAGCAGCAGCAACCGCCCCCCGGGCATCACCGCACGGGGCACGAACCCGGGCCGGCGACCGGGCGCCGGGCGGCCCGTGAGCACCTCGTGCACCCGGCGGTACCGCGCGATGCTCGCAGCCAGCAGGCCCAGCCCGCACGCGGTCCCGAGCGCCGCGACCGCGACCGCCCCGACCTCGAGCCCGGGGGCCAGCAGCCGCGCGACGACGAGCGGGCCGATGGTCAGCGCGAGGGCCGTGCGGCGCCAGGAGAGCGCGGTGCGCTCGGGCTGCAGGCCGACGTCGAACGGACGGGCCTCGGCGGGTGCGCCGTCGGGCTGCGGACCGGTCACGGGACCAGCAGGCCCACGAGCACGAGGACCCCGGCGACCAGGGTGCCGAGGGCGAGCGGCGCTGCCATGCGGGGCGACGGGAGGGCCCGGCCCATGCGCAGCGCCTGCTCGACGCGCACCCAGCTCCACCAGGCCTGGAGAGGCAGCAGGGTGCCGAGCGCGAGGAAGATCAGTGACGCGGCCAGCCCCAGACCGCGCTGGACCGGGAGGTCGAGGGCCTCGAGGGCGATCCCCGCCGCGAGCAGCGCGAGCGACGTGCGGATCCAGGCGAGGAACGTGCGCTCGTTGGCGAGGGTGAAGCGCACGTCGGGCTCGTCCCCCCGCGCGAAGACCGAGCGCGGGAACCGCCGCCCGGGCGGCGGGGGCGCACCGTCCTCGGACGCTCCGGCCTCGGGCGTACCGTCCCCGGCAGGCGGGGTGCCCGGGGCCCCGCTCACCGGCCCGTGCCGTCGACGGCGTGCTCGTCGATCGCCCGCAGCTCGTCGTCGGTGAGCGGCGGCCCCGCGAGCGCACGCACGTTGTCCTCGAGCTGGGCCACGCTGCTCGCCCCGATGAGGGCCGACGTCACGCGCTCGTCCCGCAGCACCCAGGTGAGCGCGAGCTGCGCGAGGCTCTGGCCCCGGGCCGACGCGATCGCGTCGAGCGCACGCGCCCGGGCGAGGTACGTCTCGCTCACGTTCTCGGCGCTGATCCACCGGCCCTGGGCGGCGCGCGAGCCGGGCGGCACGTCGCCGCCCAGGTAGCGAGAGGTCAGCAGACCCTGCGCGAGCGGGCTGAACACGATCATCCCGATCCCGAGGTCACCCACGGCGTCGAGCAGGCACTCGGTCTCGCCCTCGGCGACCTGCTCGACGTGCCGGTTGAACATCGAGTAGCTGGGCTGGTGGATCAGCAGGGGCGTGCCCATCTCGGCGAGGATCCGCGCGGCCTCGCGCGTGCGCGACGGCGGGTAGTTCGAGACCCCCGCGTACAGGGCCTTGCCGCTCGTCACCGCGGTGTGCAGGGCACCCATCGTCTCCTCGAGGGGCACCGTGGGGTCCGGGCGGTGGGAGTAGAAGACGTCGACACGGTCCGTGCCCATGCGGCGCAGCGACTGGTCGAGCGACGACAGCAGGTACTTGCGCGACCCGCCGTCGCCGTATGGCCCGGGCCACATGTCGTACCCGGCCTTGGTCGAGATCACGAGCTCGTCGCGGTACGGGCGCAGGTCCGTCGCGAGGACCCGACCGAACACCTCCTCGGCCGCACCGGGTGGGGGGCCGTAGTTGTTGGCGAGGTCGATGTGCGTGATGCCGAGGTCGAACGCCCGCAGCAGGATCGCGCGCTGGACCCCGCTCGTGTGCTGGTCGCCGAAGTTGTTCCAGAGGCCGAGCGACAGGGCGGGCAGGTCGAGCCCGCTGCGACCGCTGCGCCGGTAGGCCATCGTGTCGTAGCGGTCCTCGGCGGCGGCGTAGGGCGTCATGGACGCCACGCTACCGACGCCGTCCGGCCGTTCGGGTGACGTGGCCGGTTCAGCGCGCGCCCCGGGCCCGCCGCTGCGATCCTGCTCGCGTACCCGCGGGGGTACGTCACCCGCTCGTGGGGACACTTCACCCGCCCGCGGCGTCACCTTCTCACCCTCGCCGCCGATGGGACGTGGACGGCATCCCCCGCTGCCTGCGCCCCCACCCCCAGGAGACCCCGTGTTCCGACGCCCTGCCCCCGCGCGCGACCACACCGCCGAGCTCACGGAGGCACGCGCCGACGTCGCCGCGGTGACCGCCGTCGTGACAGCCCTCGCCCGCACGTCGACCGTCGAGGAGGCCGTGGACGTCGCCCTCGGCACCATCCGGGACACCTTCGGCTGGGCGTACGGCTCGTACTGGCGGCTGGACCCGGAGGCCCAGGTGCTGCGGTTCGCTCAGGAGTCCGGCGACGCCGGGGCGGAGTTCCGCGAGGTCACCCGGAGCGCGTCGTTCGCCCGCGGCATCGGCCTCTCGGGCCGCACCTGGAAGGCGCGCGACCTCGTGTTCGTCGCCGACCTCGGCACCCTCACGGACTGCGTGCGCGCACCCGCGGCGCGCCGGGCGGGGGTGCGCTCGGGCGTGTGCCTGCCGATCGTGGAGGACGGTGCGGTCGTCGGGACCATGGACTTCTTCACCACCGGGACCATCGAGCCGAGTCCCGCGCGCCTCGACGCCCTGCGCAGCGTCGGCGTGCTCGTCTCGCAGGCCATCGCACGGCTGCGCGCCGCGTGCGTCCAGGCCGAGGCGGCCCAGGACGTCGCGGCGGTCGCGGCGGTGCTGCGGCAGGTGAGCGCCGCGACGACGCGCGAGCAGGCGCTGGCCGCGGCGCTCGACACGATCCGGTCCGGCTTCACGTGGGACTACGGCTCCTACTGGGCCGTGGACCAGGCCGACCGCGAGCTGCGCTTCGTGCAGGAGTCGGGCGACGCCGGGGCCGAGTTCCGCCGGGTGACCCGGGCCGCCTCGTTCCCCGAGGGCGTGGGCGTCGCGGGCCGCGCGTGGCAGGCACGGGACATGGTCGTCGTGCCGGACCTCGCCGAGGTCCACGACTGCGTGCGTGCCCCCGCCGCGCGGCGCGCGGGCGTGCGCTCGGGCGTGTGCCTCCCGATCGTCGTCGGCGGCGAGGTCGTGGGCACCATGGACTTCTTCGTGACCCGCTCGGTGACGCTGAGCCCGGGCAGGATCCAGGCGCTGCGCGACACGGCGTTCCTCGTCGGTCAGGCCCTCGAGCGGTTCGCCGCGGCCGACCGCCTCGCGACCGCGGGGCGCGAGCTGGTCGCGTCGATCGAGGAGGTCGAGCGCAACGTGCTCGTCGCGACGACGGTCGCGACCGAGGGGCAGCACCTCGCCGAGACCGTGAGCGCCGAGGTCGCGGGCCTCGGCACGGCGAGCAGCGAGATCGGCAAGGTCGCCCAGGTGATCCAGGGCATCGCCGCGCAGACCAACCTGCTCGCGCTCAACGCGACCATCGAGGCCGCACGCGCGGGCGAGGCGGGCCGCGGGTTCGCCGTCGTCGCGGGTGAGGTCAAGGAGCTCGCCAACGAGACCGCACGCGCCACGACCGACGTGACCACGCGCATCGCCGCGATCCAGACCCAGGTGGACCAGGTGGTCGGGTCGATCGACCGGATCCGCGAGACGGTCGACAGGATCAACGAGACGCAGACGCTCATCGGAGGCGTCCTGACCGAGCAGGTCGCGGTCACCAGGTCGATCGCGGGCTGATGCTCAGGCGGCCGGGGCGCCCTCGTCCCGGTCGCCCCCGGCCCCCGAGGACGCCGTCAGGAAGCGGGCCTCGACGTCCCGGACCATCGGCCGGGCGTTGCGCCACAGCCAGAAGGTCAGCAGCGAGGCGACGAACCCGAGCACGTAGTCCGAGACGAGCACCACCAGTCCGGCCGTGACGACCAGCAGCGACACCACGCCCAGGGTCACGAGGGGGCGCGAGAGCACGAAGTAGATCCCGAGCCGGGCGACGTCACGCGTGCGGAAGGCGAAGACCGACGCGAGCACCAGGGCGTGCGCGGTCCACAGCACGACGACGAGCGCGACCACCCCCAGCGCGATCCCGAGGCTCGATGGGAGCCCGACCGCGGCCAGGTTCGCGGCGTTCACGCCCAGCACGGTCAGCAGCGCGAGCGCGGGCACCCACAGGCGCAGCACGTCCAGCACGTTGAGCCGGTAGCCGCGCCAGAAGTGCCGCGCCGGGTGCTGGTCGGGCTCACGGTCGCGGTCCCGCCACGCGAACAGGGCGGCCGAGACCGCGGGCCCCACCGGCAGCAGCATCAGCGCGACGAGCGGCAGGTTGCTCGTGTCGGGGCGCAGCAGCATCAGCGGGAGCGCCCCCGGGAGGCTCGCGAGCACGACGAGCAGGTCGATCACGACGAACCAGTAGACGAGCCCCGTGGCCCGCCCGATCGGTCCGGCGGCCGGGTCGTCCCTGTCGCGCTCGAGGCTCATGCCGTCAGTGTCCCAGGGCTCGCACCCGCCGCGGTCACCCGCCCGCGCCGGCGCCGTCGACCTCGAGCACGAGGACGCGCGTGGGCTCGAGGTGCAGACGCTGCCCGACGGCGACCCGCTCACCCGTGAGCAGATCCGTCCCGTCGACGTGGGCCGTGACCTCGACGGCCGCGTCGCCGTGGTGGAGCACGAACTCGTAGCGCCGTCCGCCGACCTCGCGCACCGCGTGCTCGACGCCGGGGACGTCGGCGAACGGGCCCACGAGCCCGTGCCGCTCCAGCACGCGCCGCAGCACCCAGTCCGTCCCCGCCTGGTCGAGCACCGTGCCCACGTACCAGGCCTCGCCCGCGCCGAACCCGTGCCGCGTCACGGCCGCGGTGCCCGCGTAGAAGTCGCTGCCGTAGGTGCCGACCACGGCCGCACCCTCGGGCAGCACGAGGTCGTGCACGAGCGACGCCGCGCCCACCACCTCGGGCGCCCCGTCGGCGACGAGCCGCACCGGGTTCGTCTCGCCCGGCGGGCGGGCGTCGGTCTCGTCGACCCGCACGCCCACGAGGCGCGCGAGCGGCCCCGGGACGTCGGTGAGGAACGCGTTGTCGTCCTCGTCGACGCGGCCCGAGAGCACGGTCGTCACGACGGTGCCGCCCCGCTCGGCCACCTGCTCGAGCCGGGTAGCGAGGTCGCCCTTCACCATGTGCAGCAGCGGGGCGACGACGACGTCGTACCCCGTCAGGTCCGCGGTCACGGGCACGACGTCGACCTGGGCCCCGGCCTCCCACAGCGCGCGGTGGTACGAGATCAGCACCGGCGGGTACGCGAGGTGACGGTTGGGGCCGTCCGAGATCTCGACGGCCCACCACGAGTCCCAGTCGAACAGCAGCGCGACCCGCGCGGGGGTGCGGCCGCCCAGCAGCCGGTCCCCCGTGCGCTCGAGCTCAGCGCCCAGGCGCGCGGTCTCGGTGAACACCCGGGTGTCCGTGCGGCCCGCGTGGCCCAGCACCGCGCCGTGGTACTTCTCACAGGCCCCGCGGGACTGCCGCATCTGGAAGTACAGGACGGCATCGGCCCCGTGCGCGACCGCCTGCCACGACCAGAGCCCCAGCACGCCGGGGCGCTTGACCGGGTTCACGTCACGGCTCGCCGTCACCGACGGCGTCTGCTCCATGAGCCAGAACGGCTGCCCGCCCTTGAGCCCCCGCATCAGGGCGTGCGTGAGGGCCATGCGCGAGGCCGATCGCTCGTCGGGCGGGTAGTTGTCCCACGACGCGAAGTCGAGGTGCTCGGCCCACCGGTGGTAGTCGATCGGTCGGTACATCCCCATGAAGTTGGTCGTCACCGGGAGGTCGGAGTGCTCCCGGATCGCGGCCTTCTCCTCGCGGAACGTGCGCAGCAGGTTGTCCGAGGTGAACCGCAGGTAGTCGAGGGTGATGCCCTGGAACGCCGTGTGGTTCGGGCCGCGCCAGTGCTCCGAGAGCGCGTTCGGCGGCACCACCTGCTCCCAGTCGCTGAAGCGGTGCGACCAGAACGTGGCGTTCCACGCGTCGTTGAGCCGGTCGAGCGTCCCGTACCGCTCGCGCAGCCACACCCGGAACTCCGCGGCGCACACGTCGCAGTAGCAGGCGCCGCCGTACTCGTTGTTGACGTGCCAGGCGATCACGGCCGGGTGGTCGGCGAAGGCGGCGGCGACCCGGCCCGCGAGCGCGGCGGCCGAGCGCCGGTACACCGGCGAGCTGGGGCACGCGTTGTGGCGCTGGCCGTAGACGTGCCGCCGACCCTCGAAGTCGGTGCGGTTGACCTCGGGGTGCCGGTGCGCGAGCCACGGGGGCAGGGCGCCGGTGCCGGTCGCGAGGCACACCTGTCGCCCCTCGGCGTGCGCGCGGTCGAGGATCCGCTCGAGCACCGTGAGGTCGTAGGTGTCCTCGTCGGGCTGGGTCAGGGACCACGCGAAGACCCCCACCGTGAGCGTGTCGATGCGCGCGAGGTCGAAGGCCGCGTGGTCGGCCGCCCAGACCTCCTCGGGCCACTGCTCGGGGTTGTAGTCGCCCCCGTACGGGAGACGGGACGTGCGCGGCAGGCTCATCGGGCGGCGCCGTCGGCGTACCCGGGGATGCGGGTGTCGTCGGTCCACGGCGGCGTCTGGTCGCGCACCGCGTCGAGCTCGACGAGCGTCACCTCGTGGCGCGCCAGGTGGAGGTCGAGCACGACGCGACCCGCGCTCACCGCGTGGGTCGCGTGCTCGACGGCGGGGCGCGAGGCGAGCTCGAGCGCGTCGCGCTGCGCGTGCGACGGCGCGCCTGGGCGGCCCATGCCGCGCCACGCCGACCACGCGTTGCCGTCGTGCTCGTTGACGCGGCGACGCAGCGCGAACGCGCGCCCGTCGCCGTCGGCCGCGACCGGGACGGACAGCTGCACGCGGTGCCCGTCGGACGCCGTCGTCGGGGAGCCGTCCACGGGCTGCCACGCGAGCACGGTGACGCGGCCGTCGTCGTGCCGGGTCACGAGGTGGTCCTCGCCGCGGGCGAGGACGTGGGGCCCGGCCTGGGCCATGAACGCGTAGAGGTGGTAGGTCGGCTTGCGCAGCAGGCCGTGCGTGAGCAGGCCGAAGCCGCCGTGGAAGAGCCCCGGCGCCACGCCGAGCTCCTCGAACACGTCGCTGAGGGTCCAGTAGGCGAACGACTCGACGTGCTCGCCGCCCGCGGTGAGCACCGGCGCGAGGTAGGCCGCGTTGTAGGCGGTGTCGTGCACCGGGTTGTCCGGTCGGTAGGACGTGTTGAACTCGCTGATGTGCACCGGCAGCCCCGCGAGCGCGGTGCCCTCGAGGTGCCGGGCCGGCGCGGCGAACTGCTCGAGCAGGTCCTGCGGAGGGCGCAGGTCCTGGTAGACGCCGAACGGCACGGGCTGCGCGGGACCCGAGGTGTACGCGTGGCGGCTCACGAAGTCGACGGGGACGTCACGCGAGGTGACGTACTCCGCGAACGGCGCCCACCACTCGTCCGCCCCTGGCGAGAGGACGGGGCCGCCCACCTGGAGGCCCGCGTCCACGTCCTTGACCGCGCGCGCCGTGACCTCGTAGAGCCGCAGGTACTCGGCCTGGTCGGCGTCCTTCCAGAAGATGTCGAGGTTCGGCTCGTTCCAGACCTCGATCGGCCACGTGCGGACCTCCTCGAGGCCGTACCTGTCGACGAGGTGGCGCAGCGTCGCGCGGACGAGCTCGGCCCACTCGGCGTACGAGCGGGGCGGCGTGATGTTCCCCTTCCACCAGAACACCGTCTGGTCGCCCGAGGCGAGGTCGGCGGGCATGAACCCGAGCTCGAGGAAGGGCCGCACGCCCGCGGCGAGGTAGCGGTCCACCACCTCGTCGAGGTGGACGAACGTGTGCTGCACGCGCCGCTCGCCCTGCCACTCGTAGGCCCGGTGCACGGCCATGGCGTCGCTGAGCATGCCGTGGCCGCGGATCATCTCGAAGCCGATCTCGCGCGAGGCGAGCTCGAGCGCCTCGGAGTGGCCGCGGCGCAGGGACAGGTCCATGCGACCGGTCCCGACGCAACGGCGCCATGCGGACGAGAGCCGGGCGATCGGCTCGTTGGGCACCTGCACGTGCACGTGGTCTCCTCGGGAAGCGGTGGCCGGCCCGGCCGCGCGGGCGCGCGACCGGGCCGGTGCGACGGGCCTGGGTCAGGCGTTGTTCTCCTGGTAGCGGTCCGCCGCGGTGTTCATGATGTCCACGAAGGCCTGCATGTTCTGGCCCTCGAGCTCGCTCACGTAGGCGTCCCACTCGGACAGGTCACGCTGGCCGGTGATGAAGGCCAGGGTGTTCTGCTTGGTGTAGTCCGCGAGCGCGGTCTGGTACAGGCTCGCCTGCTCGCGCTCGATCTCGTCGAGCGGGGCCGGCGGGTCGAGCGGCGCCTGCTCCTTGCTCGCCATCGACTCCATCCACGCCTTCTCCTCGTCGGTGATGTGCGTCATCACGAGGTCGGTCGTGGAGCCGTGGGCGAGCGAGAAGACGCCGTTGAAGAAGCCCAGGTCGGACTGCAGGTGCGTGGTGCCCTCGGGGTTCTGGTGCAGGAACGTGATCTCGGGCAGCAGCGTGCGGTTGCCGTCGGCGTCGCGCTCGAAGGTCTCGCCCTCGATGCCCCAGCGCGCGAACTCCAGGCCCTCGTCGGAGTAGAACAGCCAGTCGAGGAACTGCAGCGTGGCGACGAAGTTCTCCTTCTCGGCCGCGTCCGAGGAGATCATGAAGCCGTTCTCGATGCGCATGCCGCCCATGACGTCACCCGCGGGGCCCTCGGGCACGCGGATCTTGTTGAGCTCGAAGGTGCCCTCGCCCAGGTTCTCGGCCATCGAGGTGCGGTGGCTCAGGATCTCCTGCGAGTTGGTCGTCATGGCGAACGACTGCTCGTTGATGAGCTTGGCGACCGCCTGGTCGTCCTCCTGCGTGAAGCTCTCCGGGTCGAGCAGACCGTCGGCCACGAGACCCGCGAAGTACTCGACGAGGGCCTTGTACTCGTCCGTGGCGCCCGCGTACACGTACTCGCCGGCCTCCTCGTCGTACGTCATGCCGTCGCCGTAGCCCCAGCCGGCGACCGTGCCGAAGGACGGCGCGGCGACGTTGAGCAGGGCGTCCCCCTTCCAGCGGTCCGACCACGCGTACTGCGTGCCCTGGTCCTCCTTGATCGCGGCCAGCACGTCGGCGAGGTCCTCCCAGGTCCGGGGCTCCTCGACACCGGCCTGCTCCATGAGGTCGGTGCGCAGGCCGATCGTGTAGTCGTACCGGAGCGCCTCGTACAGGCCCGGCAGCATGTAGTACTTGCCGTCCTCCTGGCGCAGCGTGTCGAGCTCGGCCGCGAGGTCCCACTTCTCGACCTTGTCCTGGAAGTGCGGCATGAGCTCGACGTAGTCGCTGATCGGGAGGATCGCGCCCGAGGCGACGAACTGCGCCTCCTGGCCGGGGTAGGTCACCGAGATCACGTCGGGCGCGTCGCCCGCACCGATGAGCACGCCCTTGCGCTGGTCCCAGTCGGACAGCGGAGCCGTGGTGATGTCGAACGTGACGTTGTTGCGCTCCTCGACCTCCTGGAAGAAGAGCCAGTCCTCGTCGAGCGGGTAGTTCGGGTGGTCGCGGTAGAGCAGCTCGATCGAGACCGGCTCGGTCGCGACGAACGTGTCGCCCACGCCGAAGTCGTCCATGGCGCCGACGTCCTTGCCGTCGAGCTCCTCGGCGTCGGGGCCGTCGACCGCGCCGCCCTCGCCGTCACCCGAGCCGCAGGCGACGAGGCCCAGGGCGAGGACTCCGGCGGTCGCGCCCGCGGCGAGGCGCTTCCGTGTGCTGAACATGACTGTCCCTTCGTTCGAACATCAGTGGTCGGTCTGGGATGTCGGGAGGCGCACGCGCGCCCGGTCACGCGGAGGGGGAAGGGGGCGCGGCCATCACCCCTTCACCGAGCCGAGCATCACGCCCGACACGAAGTACTTCTGGATGAAGGGGTAGAGCAGCACGATGGGCAGGACCGTGAGCACCATCGTCACCGACTGGATGTTCGAGGCCACCTGCGTCATGCCGTCGGCCCCCGTGCCCCCGGCCACCGACGTCGCGGTCGTGGCCCCCGCGATGAGGTTCCGCAGGTACACGGTCACCGGGTACAGCCGCGCGTCGTCGAGGTACAGGAAGGCCTGGAACCACGAGTTCCAGAACGTGACCGCGTAGAAGAGCACCATGGTCGCGATGACCGCCTTGCTGAGCGGGAGCACGATGCGCAGCAGCGTGCCGTAGGTGCTCAGCCCGTCGATCGAGGCGGCCTCCTCGAGCTCGTCGGGCATGTTCTCGAAGAACGCCTTCATCACGAGCAGGTTGAAGACGCTGATGGCGTTCGGGATGACGATCGCCCAGATCGTGTTGGTGAACCCGAGTGCGTTGATCAGCACGTAGTTCGGGATGAGCCCGCCGTTGAAGAACATCGTGAAGACGGCGACCAGGATGAAGAAGTTGCGGCCGCGCAGGTTCTTCTTGGAGATCGCGTAGGCGTACGTCGTGGTGAGGACCATCGCGATGGCCGTCGCGACCACCGTGTAGACCACGGTGTTCTGGTAGTTGCGCCAGAACAGGTCGTCGGCCATCACCGTCTTGTACGTCTCGATGTTGAAGCCCCGTGGGACGAGGTTGACCTGACCCGCGTTGATGAAGCCCTCGGAGCTGAACGACTGCGCGACGATGTTGACGAACGGGTAGAGCGTGATCGCCATGACCAGCAGCAGGACGATCACGTTGACCACGGTGAACACGCGGTAGCCGCGCGTGTCCTTGACCGTGGTGGGACGCGAGGTCGCGAGGCGGCGCGCAGCCCGCTGCGGGTCCGGCCGGCCGGTCGAGGTCGTCGTCGAGGACGTGTCGGTCACCACAGGCTCGTCCCCACGAGTCGGCGCGAGATCGCGTTGGCGGACAGGATGAGGGTCAGGCCGATCAGCGACTCGAAGAGGCCGATGGCCGTCGCGTAGCTGAAGTTCGACGAGAGGATGCCCACCCGGTACAGGTACGTCGAGATGACGTCGGCGGTCGGGTAGGTCAGCGGGTTGTAGAGCAGCAGGACCTTCTCGAAGCCCACCGCCATGAACGTGCCGATGTTGAGGATCAGCAGCGTCACCATCGTGGGGCGGATGCCCGGCAGGGTGATGTGCCAGGTCTGCTTCCAGCGGTTGGCCCCGTCGATGCGGGCGGCCTCGTACAGGTTGTGGTCGATCGTCGTCAGGGCCGCGAGGTAGAGGATCGTGCCCCAGCCGACGGTCTGCCACGCCTCCGAGCTGATGTAGATGGCGCGGAACCACTCGGCGCGCTGCATGAAGTTCACGGCGTCGCCGCCGAGCGCCTCGACCACCTGGTTGACCGTGCCCTGCAGCGAGAAGATCTGGAAGATCATCCCCGCGACGATCACGATCGACATGAAGTGCGGCAGGTACGAGACGGTCTGGACGAGCCGCTTGAACCAGCGCCGGCGCACCTCGTTGAGCAGCAGGGCGAGGATGATCGGCAGCGGGAAGACGACGAGCAGGCTGAGCCCGCCCAGGATCAGCGTGTTCTGGAAGACCTCCCAGAACTTCGCGTCGTTGATGAAGAGCTCGACGTAGCGCAGCCCCACCCACTCGTCGCCGAAGATGCTGCTCCCGGGCCGGAACCGGCGGAACGCGATGACGTTGCCCGCCATGGGCAGGTAGCGGAAGATCGCCAGGAACACGAGCGGCAGGACGAGCAACGAGTAGAGCTGCCAGTCGCGTCGCAGGGTGGTCCGCCATCCACGCCGCGGCCGGCCCGTCGTGAGGGCCGCTGCCGGGACGGCCCGGGAGGGCCCCTGGGGAGACCCGGTACCCGAGGCTGCGGGGCCTTCGAGCGCCGTCATCGCGGCTGGGTCCGCACTGGTCCTGCCATCGGTGGCCTCCGCCTCACGTCGTCGTGAGCGACCGAAACTTTCCCAGTTCCGATCGATATCTGTGCGGGGACAGTAGGACCGCCATACGGGTGACGTCAAGGCGTCGGCTCGAGCGTCACGCTTCTGTGACCTCGGAGGATACTGGCGTACGCCGGTTACCTGCGACGACGTTCGAAGTGTCCGGAAAGCCCTCTCCCGTGACTCAGCTCGTCAAAACTTTCGGTACTCGTATCATCGGAACGGTTCGACGGGCGGCTCCCCGGCCGGCCGGGCGCCGCCACACCCGGACGGCCTGGCAGACTCGCGGGGTGCTCCGCATGATGTTCTTCGAGCCCCGGATCGCGGGCAACACGGGCAGCGCGATCCGCCTCTCCGCGGTCACGGGCGCGCCGCTCCACCTCGTCGAGCCCCTGGGGTTCGACCTGTCCGAGCCCAAGCTGCGCCGCGCCGGCCTCGACTACCACGACCTCGCGCACGTGGTCGTGCACCCTGACCTGACGCACGCGCTCGACTCCCTGCAGGGCGCGCGCATCCTCGCGTTCACCACGCAGGCGACGCTGCGGCACACGGACGTCACGTACCGCGACGACGACGTGCTGCTCTTCGGCCCGGAGCCCACCGGGCTGCCCGACGAGGTGCTGGGCCACCCGCGCGTGACGCACACCGTGCGCATCCCGATGCTCGCCGGACGGCGCTCGCTCAACCTCGCGGCGAGCGCATCGATCGCCGTCTACGAGGCGTGGCGTCAGCGCGGCTTCGACGGGGCCGTCTGAGCTCTCACGCGCTCAGCACGGGAGCGGGGCTCTCGCGCGCCGCCGCGCGCTCGTGGCGTGCGAGCGTCACCGTGCTCGCCGCCGCCACCACCAGCACGAGGGCGCCCGTCGCGCCGATCGCTCCCGCGAGGCCGAGCACACCGGTCAGCAGGCCCACCGTCGCGGGGTTCGCGAGCTGGGCGCCCCGGTTCGCGGTCGAGCGCAGGCCCGACGCGAGACCGCGCTGGTGCGGCGGCGTCAGGTCGGCCATGAGCGAGAGCGTGAGCGGCTGCGCGAAGCCGAGCGCGAAGCCGTTGACCACCGCGAGCGCGGTGAGCACCGCGAGGTCACCCGGGACGAGGACCACCGCCACGACCGACGCCGTGCTCGTGACGAGCACGAGGCCGACCATCGTCGAGGCGCGCAGCCGCGCCATCGCGAGCGGGAAGAACGGGCGCGACGCGAAGCCTGCCGCGGCCGCGACGCTCAGCAGGGCACCGATCTGCCACTGCGGCAGTCCCGCGCCCGCGAGCAGCAGCGGGTGGTAGGCCGTGCGGACGTCGAGCACCACGAGTGCCGTGAAGCTCACCACCACGGTCGCGAGCACGGCGGGGTCGCGCATGAGACGCCAGGCGTCCGGGAACGCGTGCCGCAGGGCCCCGCGACCGAGGACGGGGACCGGCCTGGGCGCGATCCTCGTCGTCAGCGCGAGCACGACGAGCAGCACAGAGACGCCGGTGAAGGTCGCGAACGCGAGGCGTGGGCCGCCCGCGTCGGCGAGCGCACCACCCAGGCCGGGTCCGATCGCCTGACCGGCCGCGAGGAAGAGCGAGAAGGTCGCGATCCGGGCGTTGCGGTCCCGCGGGGACTCACCCGCCGCGCCGGGCAGCGTCGCGACGGTCTGGAGCGCGACCCACACGGCGAGCGTCCCGACGCCCACGAGCGCCTGGCTGGCGACGACCACGCCGAGGCTGCCGGGGAGCAGCAGCACCGCTCCCCCGCCGACCATGACGAGCCCGCCGCCCACCAGCAGGCGGCGCACGCCCCACCGGTCGGTGAGCGCCCCGAGCGGCACCGCCAGGAGGGTGGGCAGCACCGCGAACGACGCGAGCGCGAGGCTCGCCTCGGCCGCGGTGCCGCCCAGCTCGAGCACGTAGGGCCCGATGAGAGGGCGCAGCATGGTGTGCGCCGACCAGTACAGGACGCCGAGCACCGCGAGCCGCGCTGCGGAGGGGACGGACGCGGATGGCATCGGCGCCGTTCCTCAGGCGACCTGCGAGAGCGCGGACCAGCCCGCGCCGATCTCGTCGCTGCGCGCGACGAGCCCGAAGTACTTCTCGACGTTCTGCACGGTCATCGCGTGCGCGGCCTCCTCGTAGCTCGCGGCGCAGTCCTCGACCAGCGTGACGTGGAACTCCGCGAAGAGCCCGTCGCGCAGGGTCGACTCGACGCACACGTTGGTCGAGACGCCGGTCAGGAGCAGCGAGTCGACGCCGGCGGTGCGCAGCACCACCTCGAGATCGGTGCCCGCGAAGGCCGAGTAGCGGTGCTTGACGACGACGGGTTCGCCCTCCTGCGGCGCGACGCGGTAGAACTCCGCGCCCCACGACCCCGTGCGGCAGGTCTGGACCGGCCCGGATGCACCCGGCACCGGGTCGCCGCGCCGCCCGAGCCAGGCGGGCGAGTCGGTGGTCTCGTCGTGCGTGGTCTGGATGAACACGACGAGCACCCCGGCCGCGCGGGCCTCGTCGAGGAAGCGCTCGAGCCGCGGCACCATGGCCACGGCGGCCGTGGTGTCGCTGCCGCGCTGACCGCAGGCACCGGCCGGGTCGCAGAAGTCGTTCTGGACGTCGACGACGACGACGGCGGCCCTTCCGGGCGCGAAGCGGGACGGGACGGACGTGGACATGGCGGGTCCTCTCTGGGGTGGCTGCGGTCCGTCGGCTCGTGCACCGGCTGCGCGGCCCGGACCTGGCCGCGCAGCCGGACCTGCTCCTAGCCCTCCTCGGACACGAACTGGTTGTCGGCGATCACCTCGTAGGTCTGGGGCGCCGCCGAGTCGTCGAGGATGTCGCCGCTGCGGGCCACCTCGAGCGCGGTCTCGACCGCCTCCTGCGTGAGGTAGGTGCCGCCCCAGAGCTCGTCGGCGTAGGCCCGCTCGAGGGTGGCCTCGAGCACGTCGGGCTCCATCGTCGGGAACTGACGCGAGGCGAGGTCCGTCGCGTACGCACGGTCCTCCTCGATCGCGGCCTGGCCCTGCTCGAGCGCCGCCACGAACGCGGCCACGGTCTCGGGCTGCTCCTCGACCGTCGCGCGGGGCATCACGATCGCCGAGTAGGCGTACGGGCCGAGCAGGTCGAGCGGGTTGAGGAAGGGCTCGCCCCACAGGCCCTGCTGGATGCCGAGGCCCAGCTGCGGCTCGGCGACCACCGCGACCTCGGCCTGCCCCTGCGCGACGACCGACGGGATCGCGCTCGAGTCCTCGACCTCCATGAGCGTCACGTCGCTCTCCGGGTCCAGACCCTCCATCTGCAGGATGTGCCGCAGGATCGCGTTGGGCGTCCCGCCGTAGCGGCCCCCGACGATCGTCTTGCCCGCGAGGTACTCGCCGATGTCCGCGCCCGCCTCGGGCTCGGCACCCTCGGCCGCGACGAAGTACACGTTCCCGCGGTTGACGACGTTGGCCACGGCCACCAGGTCGGCGCCCTTGACGTTCGCGACGGCGCCGGACTCGGGCCCGCCGATGAACCCGGCGACCTCGCCCGCGAGCGTCGCGTTGACGTGGCCGCCGCCGGTGAGCGTGGTGACCTCGACCTCGAGCCCCTGCTCGGCGAAGTAGCCCTTGTCCTGCGCGGCGTACAGGGGCAGGTAGCCCACGCCGTGCACGGGTTCGGCGATGGTCAGCTCGACGAGCTCGGACGCCTCGGCCGGGGAGGCGTCGGGCTCGGCCGGCTCGGCGGCACCTCCCCCGCTGCTGCAGGCGGCGGCGAGCAGGACGACCGAGAACGCTGCGGCGGCCCGGAGTGTGGTCTTCATGGGGGTTCCTTCGCTGGGTGGACGGCGTGCGGGGACGCACGGGGTGGACGGCGTGCGAGGACGCACGGGGTGGACGGCGCACGGCGCGCGTGAGCCGGGTGGTGGCGCCCGCACACGGCGGTGCGGGGACGGGGACGTCGTCGGACGTCAGGCCTGGTGCGTGATGCCCTTGAGCAGGCGACGCTCGAACCACGAGACGACGACGTAGAGCAGCATCGACAGGATCGCGAGCGTGAAGACGCCCACCCAGATCAGCGCGATGTCGTAGGTCGATCCCGCGTACTGGATCATCCGACCGAGCCCGGCCGTCGAGCCGATGTACTCACCGACGATCGCCCCGGTGAGCGCGAGGCCGATCGCGACCCGCAGGCTCGAGGCGATCCACGGGAGCGTCGACGGCACCACGACCTTGGTGAAGACCTGCCAGCGCGAGGCGCCCAGCGAGTACATGAGCGTCGTCAGGTCCTTGTCCACCGCCTTGACCGCGGAGAACGTGTTCAGCACCTGGATGACGATCACGAGCGCGGTCGCCATGGCGACCTTGGACCCCATCCCGAGGCCGAGCACGAGCACCACGATCGGAGCGAGCGCGAGCTTGGGCATCGCCTCGAACGCGATAAACAGCGGCTCGGCGGTGAGCGCGTAGCGCCGCGACCACCAGAACGACAGCCCCACCGTCACGCCGCCCACGACGCCGATCACGAAGCCGAGCACCGTCGAGGTGAACGTGAACCGGGCGTTGGAGAGGATGTCGCCGTTGGCGAACGCGATGGTCGCGGTGTCCCAGATGCGGCTCGGCTGGCTCCAGAAGAAGGGGTCGACGAACCCGGCGCGCACGCCCGCCTCCCACAGGCCGAGCCCGAGGACGACGACGCCGAGGCGCAGGGCCCACACGGTCCAGGCGCTGGGTTCGCCGCGCTCGCGCCGACGGCGCACGGTCGGGCTGGTCGTGGCCCGCAGGGTCGCGAGCTCCTCGAGGCTGTCGGCGGACGTCTCGGGCCGGCGGTTGCGCACCGGGGGCGGGGCGAGCGCGGTCATCAGGCCACCTCCGCGAGAGGAGCGGCACTCGCGTGCGCCCCGTTGAGGAGCTCCCGGGCCTCGGCCTTGAGCCGCACGAACTCGGGGCTCGTGACGACCGACGGCTTGCGCGGCCGGTCGAGACCCACCTCGAACTCGGCGACGATGCGGCCGGGCCGCGCCGACATGACGAACACGCGGTCGGAGAGGTAGATCGCCTCGTCGATGTCGTGCGTGACGAACAGGACCGTCTTCTGGAAGTCGTCCCAGAGGTCGAGCAGCCACTCCTGCATCTGCTCGCGGGTCTGGGCGTCGAGCGCACCGAACGGCTCGTCGAGCAGGATGATGTCGCGGTTGAACAGGATGGTGCGCAGCAGCGCGGCGCGCTGGCGCATGCCGCCCGAGAGCTGGTGCGGGTAGCGGTTCTCGAAGCCGCCGAGCCCGTAGGTGGTCAGCAGCGGACGCGCGATCGCGTGGGCGGCGCGCTTGCGGACGCCGCTGATCTCGAGGCCGAGGACGACGTTCTCGAGGATGGTGCGCCACGGCAGCAGCAGGTCCTTCTGCAGCATGTACCCGACCAGTCCCTGCTGGCCCGAGCGGTCCACGCCGTCGATACGGATCCGCCCGCTGGTGGGCGTGTCGAGGCCCGCGATGAGGTTGAAGAGCGTGCTCTTGCCGCAGCCGCTCGGGCCGATGAGGGCGATGAACTCCCCCGGCCGCACGCTCAGGTTGGCGTCGACGAGCGCCTGCACGGTGCCGCCGTCGGGGCTCGGGAAGGTGCGGTGCACGCCGTCGATCGTGAGCTGGGCGCTGGAGCGTTCGGCGAGCCCTGAGGCCCCTGGGCGGGGTGGGGTGGTGACCACGGCATGCTCCTCCGGGGTGAGTTCTATAATCTATAGAGCATGTCTACGGGTCGGCTGTTTCCCGTCCGTTCGGCTGCCGTGAACAGCGTGTAACGGCGGTCGAGTGGCACGTGGGACGATGACCGCGCAGCACGAGCCATCGTCGGTGCCGCACGCGCGGCCGGGGGACCAGGAGCGAGCCGGTGGAGTTCGAGAGCGACGGGGCCGCCCCGCTGCGCACCGCCCACGAGTGGGTGCGAGCCCGTCTGCGGGACGCGATCTTCACGGGCGAGTACCCACCCGGGTCACGCCTGGTGCAGACCGAGATCGCCGAGCACCTCGGCACGAGCGTCACCCCGGTGCGCGAGGCGATGCGCGACCTCGTCAACGAGGGCCTCATCAGCGCGGACCCGCACCGCGCCGCCACGGTGCGCCCCATCGACGTCGACGACGCCATCGAGATCAACGAGCTGCGGCTCGTCCTCGAGCCCATGGCCGCGCGCCGGGCAGCCGGCCGCATCACGCCCGCCCGGCTCGACGAGCTGCGTCGCCTCGAGGCCGAGATGGAGTCGGCCGACGACAACACCTGGCTCGAGCTCAACCGCCGATTCCACCTGACGGTGATCGACGCGGCGGACTCCCCCCGGCTCGGCGCGATCCTGCTGAACCTGCGGCAGATCAGCACGTTCTACCTCGCCGCGTACGTGCGCACCACGGGCGTCGACCGCGGCAAGAGCGCTCGCGAGCACACGCGTCTCATCGCGGCGCTCGAGGCGGGCGACGGCGAGCTCGCCGAGCAGGTCATGGCCCAGCACCTCGCCGAGTCGGGGAGCCTCAAGGCCGGCCTGGACGCCGCGCTGCACGGCTCCGGCCGCACCACCTGAGGCGCCGCGCCGTCGTCGGCCCGGGTCGTGACGGCCGGGGCGTCGTCGCACCGCGTCGCCCCGGGCTCACTTCCAGCGGCGACGCGTCCCCGCGAGGTGCTGGGCGTATCCCGCGAGGGACGCCGTCGAGCACAGCACCTGGTAGCCGAGCAGGAACGCGAGGTACCCGAACCGGTTGCGCCGCACGCGCAGGTCGAGCGGGCCGAACACGTAGCGCGACTGGAACCGGCGCAGCCCGCCGTACACCAGCAGCGTCACCGGGAGCACGACGAGGGTCCAGACCGAGACGATCCACGGGAACCCGAGCGCGAAGAGCACCAGCCCGGGGAGCCAGATCAGCGCGTACCCGATGTCGAGCAACGGGATCAGCAGGTCGATCCCCGCGATGAACCGGGTGAGCACGCGGCGCTGCCGCCACGGCGGCACCGCGCGCAGGCCCTCGAACATGCCGCGCGCCCAGCGGGCACGCTGACGCATGAAGTGCCTCACCTGCTCGGGGGCGTCCGTGAACGCGACCGCGGTCGGCTCGAAGTAGACCCGCCGGCCCTCCTCCATGAGGCGCCACGTCACGACGATGTCCTCACCGATCGCGTCCGGCCAGCCGCCGATCCGTCGCACCTCGTCGGTCAGGTAGACCGAGAACGCGCCCTGGGCCACGAGCGTCGCCTGGTACAGGCCCTGCATGCGCTTCACCGCCGCGATGCCCAGGTAGTAGTCCCACTCCTGCATCCGCGTCAGCAGGTTGGCGCGCGAGTTGCGCACGAGCACGGTGCCCGCGACGGCCACCGTGTCCTGCGGGGCCGACTCGAGGCGCGACACCAGCCGGCGCAGCGCCTCGCGGTGCAGCAGGGTGTCGGCGTCCACGGTGACGACGTAGGGCGTGCGCACGTACGCGAGCGCGGTGTTGAGCGCGTTCGACTTGCCCGGACGCGACTCACGCACGACGAGCAGGTCCAGACCGAGCGTCTCGGCCGTCTCGCGCGCGACGCGCACCGTGCCGTCGGTGGACCCGTTGTCCGCGAGGATCACGCGCACCTCACCCGCGTAGTCCGTGCGCGCGAGGTTGATCAGCGTCCCGGCGATCCCGCGCTCCTCGTCGCGCGCCGCGACGATCACGGTGACCCCGGTGACGGGGTTCGCGACGCTGAGCGCCGGTTGCCTGTCGAGGACGAGGGATGCGGCCATGAACGCGACGATCCCGCCCGGCAGGTACGCCACGAGCACCACGACCACCCAGGTCAGCACCGGCCCGACGACGGGCACGAGCTCGTCGACCCAGGCCGCCGAGACCCAGACCGACGCGCCCACCCAGGCACCGGTGAACGCGACCGCCAGCAGGAACTTGACCCAGACCGGCACGTAGGGCCGCCGCGAGGTCGCGTCGGGTGCGCCGCCCTGGGCCGGACCGCGCTGGGTCGGGACACGCTGGATCGGGACGCGCGGCACCGGGACGCGCGGCACGACGTCGTCGCGGTGCACGTCGGGCGCGACGTCGTCACGGTGCACGTCGGGCGCGACGTCGTCGCGGTGCACGTCGGGCGCGACGTCGTCGCGGTGCACGTCGGGCACGACCTCGTCACGGTGCGCGGGCGCGCTCGAGGGGACGGCGGCGTCGGGGGTGCGCGCGCCGGAGTGGGGGCTCACACCGGATGAGACGCGCGGGCCGTCCGCTCATGGCGCAGGTCAGTGGGTGATGTGCACCACCTTCACCCGCGTGCGCCGCTCACCGCGGGTTCGCTCACCCTGCGGGGACCGCGCGGCCGGTGACCGTGGGCAGCTCCGCGGGGCCGTGGAACCGGACCGTGAAGCCGGGCTCGACCCGTACACCGTCGTCCCCGGTGGCGCCCGCGCCGGTGGGCACCGTCGTCCGCAGCACGAGGCACGACGGCGTGCGCACCCAGCGCACGTGCGTCTCGTGCACGCCGTCCGCCGTCCAGGCGCCCGCCAGCGCGACGGGGTGCTCCTCGCCGTCCACCCACGGGAGCGTCCCGGCGGCCCACGTCCCGTGCCCGACGGCGAGGCTGCGCGTCCCGGCCCGCGTGCGGAGCTCGAGCGCCGTCACCACGCCGTCCGCGTCCTGGGTCACCCGCACCTGCGCCACGCCCGCCGCAGGCTCGTCGAGCTCGAGCACGGCGGTCGAGAGGTCGGGAACGCGTTCCGGCGCGCGCGGACCCGCCTGCGGCGGCGCGAGGCGCAGGGCCCCGAGGCGCGCCGCGAGCATCTCGTCCGCGGAAGGCGAGCTCACGGCGGGCTCGCGCTCACCGGCCGAAGGCGAGCTCACGGCGGGCACGCGCACACCGGCGGGAGGCGCGCCGTCGGGGGGACCGAACGCCGGCAGCAGGTGCTCCCAGACCAGGTCGAGCACCCCCTGGAGGTCGGCCGTCCCCGAGGTGATCGCGACGACGCCGCGCTGGTCGGGCAGGAGGACCGAGAACTGCCCGAACGCGCCGTCCGCACGCACCGCTCCGTGCCGGCAGCGCCAGAAGCCGAAGCCGTAGCCCTGGGCCCAGTCCACGCCGTCGATGTGGGACGGCACCTGCTGGGCGAGCGCCTCGTGCACCCACTCCTCGGGGAGCACCTGCGCACCGTCCCACCGGCCGGCGTCCAGGTAGAGCTGGCCCAGGCACGCGAGGTCCTCGGTGGTCGCGCGCAGCCCGAAGCCGCCGTTGTCGTGACCCGACGGCGAGGTGTCCCACGTGAGCCCGGTCATCCCCAGCGGCTCGAGCAGCCGCGGGCGCAGGTAGTCGAGCATCCGCTCACCCGTCGCGCGCTGGACGGCGAGGCCCAGCAGGTACGTGCATGCCGACGAGTACGCGAACGACGTCCCGGGCTCGTTCGCGACCGGCAGGGCCATCGCGCCGCGGTCCCAGTCGGCGAGCTCGAACAGCCCCGCGTGGACGCCCTCGGGGTGACCGGAGGTCATCGTGAGCAGGTGCCGCAGGCGCATCCGCCGCAGACGTTCGTCGGGCTGCGCGGGCGCGAGGTCGCCCAGGTGGTCCAGCACCAGGTCGTCGAGGTCCAGCAGACCCTCGTCGCGTGCCAGGCCGAACGCCGTCGCGGCGAACGCCTTGGTGACCGAGAACATGTCGTGGAGCTCGTCCGGCCGGTACGGGTCCCACCACCCCTCGGCCACGACCGTCCCTTCGCGCAGCACCATGAGGCTGTGCAGCTCGGGACCGTCCTGCTCGACGGCGTCGAGGAAGCGGCCGATCGCGCGGGCGTCGACGCCCAGGTCACGGGGACGGGCGCGGGGCAGTCGACGTCGACCAGGCATGGGCCTCATCCTCGCACCCACGCCCCCGAGCGCATGCGGACCACGGGCGGCGTCGCGCCCGCCCCGCGCGACGACGTGCCCCCTGGGTGGCATGCAGCAGGGCCCGGGAGACGCGCTCCCGGGCCCTGCCGTCGTGCTGCGTGAGGGCCGTGGCCTCGGTGCTCGGCCGGTGTCTCAGCCCTCGGTGCCGGTGTCCTCACCCGTGGTGAGGGGCGGCATCGACGAGACCGCGACGCCCACCGGCTCGGCGGACTCGGGCGAGCCCTCCTTGCCGATGCCCCGGAAGATGAACTCCCCCAGCAGGCCCTCGCCCTGGGCGTCGACGATCACCGTCTGACCGGGCCGCAGCTCGCCGAAGAGGATCTTCTCCGAGAGCGAGTCCTCGATCTCGCGCTGGATCGCGCGGCGCAGCGGGCGCGCCCCGAGCACCGGGTCGTACCCCTTCTCGGCGAGCAGCTCCTTGGCCGCGGGCGTGAGCTCGATGCCCATGTCCTTGTCCTTCAGCCGTGCCTCGAGCCGCGCGATCATCAGGTCGACGATCTTGATGATCTCGTCCTGCGTGAGCTGCGGGAACACGACCACGTCGTCGACGCGGTTGAGGAACTCGGGGCGGAAGTGCTGCTTGAGCTCGTCGTTGACCTTGGCCTTCATCCGCTCGTAGGACGTCGACAGGTCGCCGCCGGCCTGGAAGCCGGTCTGGACGCCCTTGGCGATGTCCCGTGTGCCGAGGTTGGTGGTCATGATGATCACGGTGTTCTTGAAGTCGACCACGCGGCCCTGCGAGTCGGTCAGGCGACCGTCCTCGAGGATCTGCAGCAGCGAGTTGAAGATGTCCGCGTGGGCCTTCTCGACCTCGTCGAAGAGGACCACCGAGAACGGCCGACGGCGCACCTTCTCGGTGAGCTGACCGCCCTCGTCGTAGCCGACGTACCCGGGGGGCGAGCCGAACAGGCGCGAGACGGTGTGCTTCTCCGAGAACTCGGACATGTCGAGCTGGATCAGCGCGTCCTCGTCGCCGAAGAGGAACTCGGCGAGCGCCTTGGCGAGCTCGGTCTTCCCGACGCCCGTGGGCCCCGCGAAGATGAACGAACCACCGGGACGCTTCGGGTCCTTGAGTCCGGCCCGCGTGCGACGGATCGCCTGCGAGAGCGCCTTGATCGCGTCCTGCTGCCCGACGACGCGCTTGTGCAGCTCGTCCTCCATGTGCAGCAGCCGGCTCGACTCCTCCTCGGTGAGCTTGAACACCGGGATGCCCGTGGCCAGGGCCAGCACCTCGGCGATCAGCTCCTCGTCGACCTCGGCGACCGTGTCCAGGTCGCCCGACTTCCAGGCCTTCTCCTTCTCGGCCCGCTGCAGGCCCAGCTGCTTCTCGACGTCGCGCAGGCTCGCGGCCTTCTCGAAGTCCTGCTCGTCGATCGCGGACTCCTTGTCGCGACGCGCCTCGGCGATCTTCTCGTCGAGGTCGCGCAACTCGGGCGGCGCGGTCATGCGGCGGATGCGCAGGCGCGCACCTGCCTCGTCGATCAGGTCGATCGCCTTGTCGGGCAGGAACCTGTCGTTGACGTAGCGGTCCGCGAGCTGCGCGGCGGCCACGAGGGCGCCGTCGGTGATCGAGACGCGGTGGTGCGCCTCGTACCTGTCGCGCAGTCCCTTGAGGATCTCGATCGCGTGCTGGAGGTTCGGCTCGGCGACCTGGATCGGCTGGAAGCGCCGCTCGAGCGCCGCGTCCTTCTCGACGTGCTTGCGGTACTCCTCGAGCGTGGTCGCGCCGATGGTCTGCAGCTCGCCGCGCGCGAGCATCGGCTTGAGGATGCTCGCCGCGTCGATCGCGCCCTCGGCCGCACCCGCACCGACGAGCGTGTGGATCTCGTCGATGAACAGGATGATGTCGCCGCGCGTGCGGATCTCCTTGAGCACCTTCTTGAGGCGCTCCTCGAAGTCACCGCGGTAGCGCGAGCCGGCCACGAGGGCGCCCAGGTCCAGCGTGTAGAGCTGCTTGTCCTTGAGCGTCTCGGGGACGTCGCCGCGCACGATGTCCTGCGCGAGGCCCTCGACCACGGCCGTCTTGCCGACGCCGGGCTCGCCGATCAGCACGGGGTTGTTCTTGGTGCGGCGGGACAGCACCTGCATGACCCGCTCGATCTCCTTCTCGCGCCCGATCACCGGGTCGAGCTTGCCCTCGCGGGCCGCCTGCGTGAGGTTGCGCCCGAACTGGTCGAGCACGGCCGAGCCCGAGGGCTGGCCCTCCTGCGGGCCGCCGGCCGCGACGGGCTCCTTGCCCTGGTACCCCGAGAGCAGCTGGATGACCTGCTGACGCACGCGGTTGAGGTCAGCGCCCAGCTTGTTGAGCACCTGGGCGGCGACGCCCTCACCCTCACGGATGAGGCCGAGCAGGATGTGCTCGGTGCCGATGTAGTTGTGACCGAGCTGCAGCGCCTCGCGCAGCGAGAGCTCGAGCACCTTCTTGGCACGCGGCGTGAACGGGATGTGGCCCGACGGGGCCTGCTGGCCCTCGCCGATGATCTCCTGGACCTGCGAGCGCACGGCATCCAGGGAGATGCCGAGCGACTCGAGCGCCTTGGCCGCGACGCCCTCGCCCTCGTGGATCAGGCCGAGCAGGATGTGCTCGGTCCCGATGTAGTTGTGGTTGAGCATCCGCGCCTCTTCCTGGGCGAGGACGACCACCCGGCGGGCCCGGTCGGTGAATCTCTCGAACATGTGCGCTCCTTGCGGACGGTGTGCCCCGTGGGGGACGTCCCCGTCGGTCCTCGGCGTCGTCCTGCAAGGCTAACCGCGGGGTGGGCACGAGGCTGCCCGTGTTCGCCGCAGGCGTGATCGGGCCGGCACGGCCCCTCGTGCGCGCCCGGTGCGAACGACGCCCGCGGGGAGGTCCTGAGCCCTACGCTCACGGTGTGACGCAGGAGCACGCCCCCGCGCGCGGCGAGCCTGGGACCGCGGCGGGCCCGCCGGACCGCCGTCGGCGCCGCCGACCAGGCCGACGGACGGCGCTCCTCGTGCTTGCCGTGCTCGCGGCACCCGTCCTGCTGGTGCAGGGCGTCGGCCAGGCGGGTGTCGTCCCGGGTGCCGGAGCGGTCGAGCGGACGGACGTCGCGATCGTGCTCGGCGCGGGCCTCAGGCCCGACGGCAGCCCGTCGACCTTCCTGCGCAGGCGCCTGGACGCGGCCGCCGACCTCTATGCGCGCGGCACCGTCAGGGCGGTGCTGGTGAGCGGTGACCACTCGTCCGCGGACTACGACGAGCCGACGGCGATGCGCGACTGGCTCGTCGACCTGGGGGTGCCGGCCGAGCAGATCGTGCGCGACCACGCCGGGCTCGACACCCACGACACCTGTGTCCGCGCGCACGACGTCTTCGGGGCGCGGCGTGCCGTCGTGCTGACCCAGGACTACCACCTGCGCCGTGCGGTCTTCTCCTGCCGAGCCGCGGGGATCGACACCGTCGGTCTGGGCGTCTCGGCGGCGAGCGTCGAGCCGGTCAAGGCCGTCGTCTACCGCGTACGCGAGGTGCCGGCCTCGGCCAAGGCCGCGTGGGACGCCGTCGTCGGGCGCGCCCCCGTCCACCCGGGCTCACCGGAACCGGGCCTGCGGGACGCGCTCGCGGGCATCTGAGCGTCGCGCTCGGGGTTCCGCGCAGGACGCGCGCCCAGCGGTGGGCTCAGCTGGTGCGCGCGCCCTCGAGATGCGCCACGACGGCGCGGACGACGTCCTGGTCGGCGAGGATGCGGTGGTGGCCGAGGCCGTCGGTGCTCCTCAGCACGGCGTCGGGCCAGGTCCTCGCGACGGCGTCACCCACGCGGTGCGGCGTCTGACGGTCGCCGCGGTCGTGGAGCACGAGGGTGCGTGCCGCGACCGCGTCCCCGAGCGACTCGAGGTCGAAGTCGCCGAGCGAGCGCCCCGTGTAGGCCTCGAGGGTCGCCACCAGGTGCTCGCGCACCCGAGGGGTCGGTCGCAGCAACCGCGAGAAGTCGTCGAGCACCTCGGCGAACGCGTGGCTCGGCGCGACGAGCACGAGCCGCCCGACGGCGAGGCCGTCCGCGACCGCGCGTGCCGCCGCCATGGTGCCCATCGAGTGCGCGACGACGCCGACGGCCGGACCGTGGTGGTCGACCGCCACCTCGAGGGCCTCCATGAACTCCATCACGGTCCCGCGACCGCGTCCGAGCGTGCCCGCGTCGGCGTCCCCGTGGCTCGGTACGTCGATCGCGACGACCCGGTGGCCGGCCGCGACGAGAGGTTCGACGAACGCGCCGAGCTGGCCGCGCCAGCCACCCCAGCCGTGGAGCAGGTAGACCACGGGGCCGCTCCCCCACGTCTCCGTCACCGCGCTGCCGCCGCGTGGCACCTCGAGGCGGGCCACCTCGCCCGGGCCGGGACGCAGGTCCATCCGCCGCGCCGCGCCGACCGGCACCCGGCACCAGACGTCCAGCGCCAGGCGATCGGCGGCCTCGGGGGCGAGGGCGGCGAGCACGCGGAGCCGGGTGCGCAGGGTGAGCAGCTGGAGAGCGGCGACCGCGCGTCGGCGGGTGCGTCGCAGACGACGGCGGAGCGTGGGTGCGTCGGTGCTCATGGGGCCTCTCGGGTCGGGTGCTCGGTGGTGGCCGGCACGGCTCGGTCGTCGCGGGCCTCGGCGAGACGGACGGCCGGGACACCTCCGCGCGCGGCCCTCGAGGCGCCGTCGTCGGCCCGGACGTCGGCCCCCGGGACGTGCGGTCCTCGTGGGGCGGTCGAGGCGTCGTCGTCGACCCGGACGGAGTCGAGCAGGGCGTCGACGGTACGGCGCAGGCGCTGCTCGGCCTCGGCATCGGCGAGCAGGCGGTGCCGGTGGTAGAAGCCGAGCATGGCGCCGTAGAGGTCGGCCGCAAGCTGGCGCGGGTCGGCGTCGGGGCGCAGCTCCCCCGCGGCGACGGCGCCGGCGAAGACACGGGCGAGGGAGTCATCGAGCTCCTCGTGCAGCTCGACCAGGCGGTCGCGCACAGGGCCCGGCTGCTCGTCGAGCTCGACGCTCGCCTTGACGAACAGGCAACCGCCCGGCCGGCGCGTGAGCCCGCAGTGCAACCAGCGGTCGACGAGTGCGCGCACGCGGGCCTCACCCCGCGGGGCCGCGAGGGCCGGTCGCACGACGGCCGCGGCGAAGTCCTCGGCCGCGGCGTCGAGCACCGCGAGCTGCAGGGCCTGCTTCGAGCCGAAGTGCGCGAACATCCCGCTCTTGGACATCTCGACCTCGGTCGCGAGCGCGCCGATCGTCAGGCCCTCGAGCCCCACCTTGTAGGCGAGTGCGATCCCCTGCTGGAGGATCGCGTCGCGCGTCTGCCGACCTTTGCTCACGCCGAGAAAATAGCACGACCGTTCGTGCCTGATGTCACTCCAGACATGAGCCGTGGGCCGCCCGTCAGCATCCGGGATGTCGGTGGCCGTTCGTACACTTGTTCGACCGGCGGAGATCTGCGGAGGGACGGGAGGGGGACGGGAGGCAGGCGATGAGTGACGAGCCGTGCACCCTCGTGACCGAGCTCGACAGCCGCGCGCGTGCACTCGCGCACGCGTCCTCCGCCGCCGTCGACGGCGCCACGGCAGCCGCGCTCCATGCCCGGCTGCGCACCGTGACGGACCTGCTGGGCACGGTCATGGCGAGGCTGCTCGCGCGGGTCGAGGAGGACGGGCGGTGGGCGGCCTCGGGATCGGCCCGGACGTTCCCCGAGTGGGTCGCGCGCCAGGAGGGCTCGTCGCTCGCGGCCGCGCGTCGCTCGACGGCCCTGGGGAAGGCGCTCGACGACGCGTTGCCCGCGACGCGAGAGGCGCTCCTGGCCGGCACCGTCTCCCTCGAGCACGCCGAGGTGCTCGCGCAGGTCGCGCCCACCAGCGGACGGCGTCTGGCCGCACTGCGCGGCGACGACCCTCGACTCAACGAGGCGGCGCTCCTCGAGCGTGCGAGGTCCACGGGCGTCGACCGCTTCCGCCGCGAGGCGCGCAGGTGGGCCGCCGCCGTGGACGCCCAGGAGGCCGAGCGCGAGCACGAGCGCGCGGTGGCGGCCGAGCACCTCACGTTCAGCCCGCGTGACCACGGCATGGCCCTGACGGGCTTCCTGACGCACGAGAGCAGCGCGACCCTCCTCACCGCGCTCCGCGCCGTCACGGGTGTGCCCGCGGCCGACGACGAGCGCACGCACGCCCAGCGCGACGCCGCCGCCCTGACGGATCTCGCGCGCCTCACGCTGACGCGCGGGCTCGCCGGAGCAGGGGCGCAGGTGCGGCCGCAGGTCATGGTGCACGTGGACTACCCCACCTTCGAGCGCCTCTGCGAGCGGGCGGGAGTCGCCGACGACGGCGGTGCAGGTACGCACGGCGCGGCCGTATCGCCCCCGCTGCCGCCGGCGACGCTCGACTCGGGGGAACCGCTGCCGCCGTCGGTCCTCGCGCGTCTCGTGTGCGACTCCGACGTCGCGCGGGTCGTCTTCGGCCCGGAGGGCCAGGTGCTCGACGTCGGTCGCGCGCACCGCACCTTCACGGGCCACCTGCGCCGGGCCGTCGTGGCGCGTGACAGGAGCTGCCGCTATCCCGGCTGCGGTGCGCCGCCGCACCTGGGCGAGATCCACCACGTCCGGCAGTGGGCACGGGACCACGGGGACACCTCGGTCGCCAACGGGATCCTGCTCTGCTGGTACCACCACGACCTCGTGCACCGGCGGGGCCTTCACATCGCCTGGGAGCACGGTGCATGGCGGCTCACGCGCCATGACGGCACCCCGATCCGGGACGGCACGAGGGCCGGCGAGCGGTCGAATGCGAGTGCGCGGGGGTCCGAGGAGGTGCCACAGCCGGAACCGTCACCACCTGACGGGTCTCCACCATCGGAACCGCGAGCTGCTGCGACGCCACTGCGACGGCCGGGACCTGGCGGCGCGTCGCCCTCGGCACCGGTGCGCCAGGCGCCCCGGCGCCCGCCGGACGCCCGCCGGCGACGGGTCGCCTGGGCGCACCTGGACCCAGCCCTTCGCATCCGGGTGACCGCGGGCGCCCACCGGACACCCCTGCCCGTCGAACGCCACGGCGAGCCGTCGCGCAGTCCACGCGCGCGGCGATCCAGCCGACGCTCCCCGTGGCATAGCGTCCCCCGTGGCATAGCGAGGTCGTCAGGTGCCGAGGCGGGGGAACTCGCGTAGCGAGAAGACGACCTCGAGGGGGACCTCGAAGTACTCGGCGATGCGGAGGGCGAGGTGGAGGCTCGGGCTGTACTCACCGCGCTCGAGGTAGCCGACGGTCTGGTAGTGGACGTCGAGGGCCTCGGCGAGGTCACGTCGCGAGATGCGCCGTTCGGCGCGCAGCATCGCGATGCGGTTGTGGACGACCTCGCCGCCAGCACTCGCACGCTCAGCCAAGTCGCTGCATCCGTTCCTGCCTGCGGGCCTCGACGGCCGAGCCCGACTCCCGGCGCGCCATCCTACGGAGCACGCGCGGCGCGAGGAGCATGCCCAGGGCGCCCCACGCGCCGAGCACGCCGATCGCCTCGAGCAGCCGCCACTCGCCGCCCACCTCGACCACCGCGGCGTCGTCGGGCAGGAAGGCCCAGCGCAGCCCGTGCCCGAGCCAGTAGATCGGGAAGACCTGGGCGACGCCCTGCACCCAGCCCCACATCGCCGAGATCGGGAAGAACACGCCCGAGATCGCGCTGAGCCCGAACACCGGTAGCAGGCCCCACGTCGTCACCTGCGACGGCTTGCGGGCGACCGCACCCATGACGATGCCGAGCGGCAGCGCGGCGGCGAGCCCGAGGAGGAGCAGCGCGGCGACGCCGAACCACCCGACCGCGCCACGGTGCATGAGGCGGTCGGCGAAGAACGCCGTCGGGATCACGACGATCACCAGCATCGGCAGCATGCCGAGGCTCTGCAGCACCACCTGGCCCGTGACGTAGCCGCGGATGCCGTGCGGCGCCGCCTTCGCGCGCAGCAGGGTGCCGTCCTCCTTCTCGGTGACCAGGGCGAAGGCCGGGCCCACCACGCCACCGAACACCACCATCGTCGCGAGGATCCCCGCGAGGGCGAACTGCGGCACCGTCAGCCCCACGGGTTCGATGACCTCACGGCGGTTGAGGAAGAGGTAGACGACGATGCCGACACCCCAGAAGACGTAGAACGAGATGTCCTCGGGGTTGCGCAGGCTGATGCGGAACTCCCGGAGCCCGCGCCGCGCACCCACCTTGACGGCGTGGAGGCCCCGTCCCCGGTCGTCGTGCGACTGCGCCTCGGTCGTCGTGCTCATCTCGTCGCCTCCCCGCCCGTGCCGGCCACGTCCGCGGGTCTCGCGAACCCCGAGCCCGGGTCTGGTGATGACCCGGTCTCGTGCTGGTGGACCAGCTGCATGTACGTGTCCTCGAGCGAGGCGCGGCGCACCTCGAGGTCGGCGATCTCGTCACCGTGCTGGACGAACAGGCTGCGGACGAACGCCGTGGCGTCGTCGGCGGCGTGGACGAACCGCTGCCCGTCGCGGCTCCACCGCACCTCCGCGCGCGCCCGCACCTGACGCGTGAGCGCATCGGCCGACCCGTCGGCCACGATCCGGCCGCCGGCCAGCACGAGGATGCGATCCGCGAGCTTCTCCGCCTCCGCGAGGTCGTGGGTGGTCAGCACGACGGTCGTGTCCTCGAGGTCGACGAGGCCGTGCACGAGGTCGTGGAAGTCGCGCCGCGCCTCGGGGTCGAAGCCCGCGGTCGGCTCGTCGAGGAACAGCAGCTCGGGACGCCCCACGATGCCGATCGCCACGTCGAGGCGCCGGCGCTGCCCGCCCGAGAGCCGCATCAGCATCTGGTCGGCCGAGTCCGTGAGGCCCACGCGGTCGATCAGCTCGTCGACGTCCCGCGGGCGCGGTCGCTCGGCCGTGCCGTACGGCGCGTAGTACTCGCCGAGGTGGGCCAGCAGCTCGCGTACGCGCCACCGCCGGTGGTCACGCCAGGACTGCAGCACGATCCCGATCCCGGCCCGCCACTCCTCGGAGGCCCGCGCAGGGTCCTCACCGAGCACGCGCACGTCACCACCCGACCGCTCACGAAACCCCTCGAGGATCTCGATCGTCGTCGTCTTGCCCGCCCCGTTGGGTCCGAGCAGGGTGATCACCTCTCCGCGGCGCACCTCGAGGTCGACCCCGTCGAGCACGTCGCGGGACCCGTAACGCATGCGGAGGTCCCGCACCGCGATGACCGTCTCAGCCATGCCGCTCCCACCTCCGCACCCACCGTCAGACGCTCGCTCGCCTGACAGTCACCCTTCGTCACGATGTAGTATGTGTACTACATACAATCGCACAGGAGCAAGAGACGCGGACGGGTCGTCTCGGGCGCACCCGAGCGCCAGTGGCCGTCAGTCCCCGCGGGCGAGGACCTCCTCGAACGCACGCAGGGCCGCCGCACCCACGAGCACGAACCGGACGAGGTCCAGACCCGTCCCGCGACCGTCGCGCCACTCGTGCACGGCGCCGACGGCGACGTCGGCCACCTCACCGACGTCCCAGCCGTAGGCCCCCGCGCTCACCGCGGGGAAGGCCACGCTCCTGGCGCCCACGTGCGCCGCGACGTCGAGCGAACGGGTGAAGCACGACGCGAGCACGGCCGGATCGGCCTGCCCCGCGTGGCGGTTGGGTCCGACCGTGTGGATGACCCAGGTGGCCGCCAGCTCCCCTGCACCGGTCGCGACCGCCTCGCCCGCCGGCAGACCGCCAGGGAGCACGTCGCGACGCAGGGCCCGACACTCGGCCAGCAATGCGGGGCCCGCAGCCGCGTGGATCGCACCGTCCACGCCCCCGCCCCCCAGCAGGGACGAGTTCGCGGCGTTGACCACCGCGTCCACACGCTGCGTCGTGATGTCGCCCGGGACCGCCTCGATGCGCATGCCACCAGGGTGCCCCGCGACGCGCCGACGGACCACCGCCGTCAGTCCGCCGCGCGCCCGGCCTCACCGACGGCTCGCCGCCCGGCGGCACGGTCCGAGGACGCGCCGCCGCTCGTGGGCCCGGCGTCGGCTCGCACGGCCTTGCGCGGCCGCGGCACCGCCCGGAGCGCGCCGAGCAGGAGCACGCCGCCCAACCCGGCGACGCCGAGCCAGAGAGGCGCTGCCCCGGAACCCTCGCTCGCCACGTCCGACGCGTTCGTCACGGCGCCGCCGACGTCGGTCAGCAGCCAGAGCCCCGGCGCGTCGGAGGAGGTCACGACACGCACGTCGCGGAGCTCGTCGAAGGACGGCGCGGCGGCGTGCGGCAGGGTGTGCCGGAACTCGAGGTCACGGCCGTCCTGCGTGCGAACGACGCCCGTGACGGCGGTCGTCTCGCGCAACCGGGTGCCCCGCAGTGCCGTGCTCGTGCTGCGCTCAGCCGTCATGACGACGGCGTCGGTGCGCTCGGGCGCCCGGTCGAGCAGCAGCGCCTCGACCTCGCGCGCGTGAGCGGCGGCGGCCTCCCGCTGCGACAGGTGGACCGTCACGGCGCCCGCGGTCAGGGCCGCGGCGAGGACGACGCGGATCACGTAGCCGACCCACCGCGTGCGCACACGGGGGACGCTAGTGCGGGACCGGGTCCGGACCGCGCGTCGTCCGGGCAGCGGACGGGGCGGACGTGCCCGCGACCCCACGCGCTCGGCTTGCCGCGCTCGGCTTGCCGCGCGCGGCGCGCAGGAGGAGGCTCGGTGTCGAATCGTTGCGAAGGGAGCAGTCATGCAGCAGCGCACCATCGGGGGACGCACGGTCTCGGCCATCGGGCTGGGCGGCATGCCCATGTCGATCGAGGGGCGGCCCGACGAGGCCCGCTCGCTGCAGACGATCCACGCCGCGCTGGACGCCGGCGTGACGCTGATCGACACCGCCGACAGCTACCACCGCGACCCCACGGACGTGGGCCACAACGAGATCCTGATCGCCAAGGCGCTGCGCCTCGCGGGCAAGGGGCCCGACGACGTGCTCGTCGCGACCAAGGGCGGTCACCGTCGCCCGGGTGACGGCACCTGGACCAAGCAGGGCGACGCCGCGTACCTGAAGAAGGCCTGCGAGGCCTCGCTCCAGCGGCTCGACGTCGAGGCGATCGGCCTCTACCAGTTCCACCGGCCCGATCCCGAGGTCCCGTACGAGGAGTCGGTGGGCGCGATCCGCGACCTCCTCGACGAGGGCAAGATCCTCATGGCCGGCATCTCGAACGCGAACCCTGAGCAGATCCGCCTCGCGCAGGACGTGCTCGGCGGACGCCTCGTCTCGGTGCAGAACCAGTTCTCGCCGGCGTTCCGCAGCAGCGAGCCCGAGCTCGAGCTGTGCGCCGAGCTGGGCCTCGCCTTCCTGCCGTGGAGCCCGCTCGGCGGGATCGCGAAGGCCGGCGACCTGGGCGGCCGGCACGCGGCGTTCGCCGAGGTCGCGGCCGAGCGCGGCGTCAGCCCGCAGCAGGTGTGCCTCGCATGGGAGCTCGCCAAGGCCGACGTCGTGATCCCGATCCCGGGCGCGAGCCGGCCCGAGAGCATCCAGGACTCGGTGCAGGCCGCCGGGCTCCAGCTCACACCCGAGGAGCTCGCGCGCCTCGACGGGTGACGCCGCTCAGGCCTCGAGCAGCAGCGTGACCGGGCCGTCGTTGACCAGCTCGACGGACATGTGCGCACCGAACTCCCCGGTCGCGACCGTGAGCCCACGTTCGCGGAGCGCCGCGACGACGGCGTCGACCAGGGGCTCCGCGACCGGCCGGGGCGCTGCGGCGTTCCACGTCGGCCGACGCCCCTTGCGCGTGTCCCCGTAGAGGGTGAACTGGCTCACGACGAGCACGGGCGCACCCGCGTCGACGGCCGAGAGCTCGCCGTCGAGCACCCGGAGCTCGGCGACCTTGCGCGCGATCGTCGCGACCTGGTCGGGCCCGTCGTCGTGCGTGACGCCGAGGAGCACGAGCAGGCCCTGGCCGGCCGCGGTCGCGCCGTCGACCTGCCCGACGACGGCGCCGTCGACGGTCACCGAGGCGCGCGTGACGCGCTGCACCACGGCCCTCATGCCCGGCCTCCCTGCTGCTCGCCCCGCGCGTCCGGCACTCCCGGCACCACCTGCCCGCGCGGCGCATCCAGCACGGCGCGCACGTGGCCGACGGGCACGCCGTGGCCGAGCACCGGGACGTGGCCGACGTCCGCGAGCCGGTCGCGCACCGCCGCGTCGCCGAGCAGGAGTCCGAGCGCCGCCGTCATGATCGGGGCCCGCGCACGGCTCGCGCCGTCGGCCACCTTGAGCCCGACCGCACCGCCGTCGGGAAGGCCTGCGGCGTAGACACCCTCGGCCCCGTCCTTGGCGACCAGGCCCGGCACGGCGCGCATGAGCTCGGTCACGTCGCGCCCCGGTCCGCCGACGAGGTCCGGCCGCGTCGTCATCGCCCGTGCGACGCGGGCCTCGGGCGAGCCCGGGCGCGCCGCCGGAGCCGCGGCGATCCGTGCGAACGCGCGCGCGAGGCCGCGCGTGGTGCTCGACAGCAGGGGTGCCCCGCAGCCGTCGACGGTCACGTGCTCGACCGGGACCGCGGTGAGCTCGGCGACCGTGGCCCGCACGGCCTGCTGCAGCGGGTGGTCGGGGTCGAGGTAGCCGTCGGTCGCCCACCCGGCGGCCACGCACGTCGCGAGCATGGCCGCGTGCTTGCCCGAGCAGTTCTGAGCGAGTGGGCTCGGCTCACGACCGGCACGCCACCACGCGCGGGCCGCCTCGGCGTCGAGCGGCGCGTCGGGGGTGTTGCGCAGGTGCGTCTCGTCGAGGCCGACGCGCGCCAGCACGCCCCGGACGACCTCGAGGTGCTGCGCGGTGCCCGAGTGGCTCGCGCACGCGAGTGCGAGGCCCTCGTCGTCGATCTCGAGACCCGCGCGCAGCAGCGCGAGCGCCTGCACGGGCTTGAGCGTGGACCGCGGCCACACCACTGCGTCCGGGGAGCCCGCCTCGAGCACCGCGCCTCCGCCGGCGTCGAGCACGACCAGGTGGCCGCGGTGCTCCGACTCGACGAGGTCGCCCCGCACCACCTCGGCGAGCAGGGCCGGTGCGCTCACCAGCCGCCGCCCCGCGGGCCGGGGCGCCCACGGCCCGAGTAGGGAGCGACCGCGGGGCGCACGTCGACGAGGTAGACCGAGGCCGCGACGGCCGCGATCAGCACGAGGAAGCCGAGCGGGGCGTCGAACGGAGGGAGGGCGACGAACGCCACCGCGGTCGCGACGCCCAGGATCGCGCCCCAGAAGCCCTTGGTGCGCTTGCCCGCGCTCACGAACGCCTGGGCCGGGCGTCGCAGCAGGTCGATCAGGGCGACCACGCACAGCACGAACACCAGCAGGTACAGCAGCAGGAACACGATCGCCTGGGCGTTGAAGAGGAACACGGGGTGAGCCTACGACGCCGGGTCGTGGCCGGGCCCGCGGCGTCGCGCCGCCTCGAGCCGCTCGCGCGCGATCGCCTGCAACCGGTCGAGGTCGCGGTGCCCGCTCGCGGTGTGCGCGACCCCGAAGGTCACCGTCACGGCGAGCGGCCCCTCGGCGTCCGGCACGGGGCTGTCGCGGACGCGCCGACGCAACGCCTCTCCCCGCAGCGCGACCGCCTCGGGACCGACCCCCGGCATGAGCACCGCGAGCTGGCCCCCGCCCAGGCGGGCGACCGTGTCGTCCGGGCGCACGGCAGCGCGCAGCACCCCGGCGACGTGCGTGAGCGCGGCCTCGGCGGCATCGCGGCCGTGCAGGTCCACGATCTCGGCGACGTGGTCGAGCTCCGCCACCAGGAGCCCGGTCCCGGGCCCGCCGTCCGGCGACCCCGCGGGCTCGTCCGGCGTGGCGAGGGCGCGCCGCGCCGCGTCCTCGAGCCCGCGCGGACCGACGGTGCCGGGGACGGGACGCGTCGCGTCGTCCGCCGTCGTCCGTCCGGCGAGCACCGACCCGAGCAGGGCGAGCACCACGAGGCCGACGACGACGTCGGTCACGGACCGAGCGGCGACGCCGTCGGCGGCACGGACCGCGAGCGCGACGAGCACCAGGGCCGCGGCCCCGACCACCACCCAGGTGCGCGACGAGCGCAGGAGCGCGCCGGCCAGCACCACGGGGACGACGACGGCGAGCCACAGGGCCCCGCGCTGGGCGGCGCCCGGGACGCCCAGCCCGACGGCGAGCACACCGAGCAGCCCGAGGAGCCCCACCGCGAGTCCGGCGCCCGTCGCCGTGCCTGCGGCGTCGCGCGGGCGCCCGGCGCTCACCGCTCGGGCGGACGCGCGGGTGCGAGGCCGCGAGCCACGGGTGGGCGCGGGGCGGGGCGGTCGACCGAGACCCCCTCGCCCGGCACCACGACCTCCTGCGCCGCCGCGACGTCGCCGCCGTCGCAGGCCACGAGCAGCTCCGCCGTGACGTCGGCGCTGCGCTTGACGACCGCGAGCGCGACGGGGCCGAGCTCGTGGTGCCGCGCGACGCTCGTCACGGCCCCGACGGTGCGCCCGGCGAGCGTCACCTCCGCACCCGCGACGGGCAGCAGGTGACCCGAGCCGTCGAGGTGGAGCATCACGAGCCGGCGCGGGGGCCGCCCGAGGTTGTGCACCCGGGCGATGGTCTCCTGGCCGCGGTAGCAGCCCTTGTGCAGGTGGACGGCGGTGCGCAGCCAGTCGAGCTCGTGCGGAACGGTGCGGTGGTCGACCTCGGTGGCCGCCCGCGGCCGCCAGGCGGCGACCCGCGCGGCCTCGCTCGCCCACGTCCCGACGAGGCGCCACCCGGCGTCCTCGCGCACGCGCACGGCCGCGTCGAGATCGTCACGCGGCACGAGCACGAGCCGCCAGGCGCGCTCCGTGCCCGGGTGGTCCTCGGCGGGCGGGCCGTAGCGGGTTCCGCCCGGGAGCACGCGCGGCCACGGGTCGGTCCAGGTCACGGGCTCGCCGTCGGCGCCCTCGGCCGCGACGGCCTCACCGAGCGCGGCCCATCGGTCGCTCACGTCCTCGACCTCGACGCGCATCATGAAGCGCATCGAGTCGAGCCAGGTCGCGAGCAGGGAGGCCGAGGGGCCCTCCGTCACGAGCCAGGTGGTCGAGCCGTCGTCGACCACGCCCGCCGCGTGCTCGACGTGGCCGTGCGGGCTCAGCACGAGCGTCTCGGTCGAGGTGCGCGGCGCGAGCCCGGCGAGGTCCTGCGAGGTGATCGAGTGCAGCCAGGTCAGCCGGTCGGGCCCCGTCACGGTCACCACGCCCAGGTGGGACTGGTCGACGACGGCGGCGCCGCGCGCGAGGGCGCGCTGCTCGGCCGTCGGGTCGCCGTAGTGCCACGCGACCCCCTCGTCGGGGCCGGTCGCGGCGACGGCGCCGTGGCGCGCGAGCAGCGGGCTGGTCACTGCTCGACCCGGGACATGCGCGCGGAGGCGTAGGACTGGAGGGGCTCCCCGAACGCCGCGAGGTCCCACGTCCACATGAGCTCGCCGCGCACGAGGCCCAGCAGCCGGGTCGCCGCGCTCACCTCGGCAGCGTCGGGCGTGCGCGCCACGAGGTCGCTCACGAGGTCGATCCGGCCGTTGCCGGTCATGCCGGCGTAGAGCGTCAGGTGTCCCGCGGGGTCGACGAGCAGCAGCTCGACCGGGTGCCTGTCGGCCGGCAGGTCGTCCGGACGCTCGGGCGGCACGCGCCAGTAGCCCGACTCGGTCGCCCACACCGGGTTGTCCTGCGACTCGTCCCCCGCGGCGACGGCGTCCTCCGCGGGCGCCAGCCGCAGCGTGCTCTGCCAGCGCAGGTAGGGGCCGCCGTCGTGGTCCACCACGACGTCCGCCACGACGCGGGTCTCGGGGATGTTCGGGTACACGACGACCCCCTCGCCCTGCCAGCGGCCGACGAGCCAGGCGAGCGGGTAGACCTCGGGTGCGAGCCCCTCGGGCAGGGAGAACGGCATCGGCTACCGCTGTCCCTTGAAGAGCTTGTAGACGACGTAGACGGCGAACCACCCGATCGTCAGGGCGGACGCGACGAGCAGTCCGATGAAGAAGATCTCAAGCGCGGCCATGCGCCGATCCTACGTGCCTAGGCTGCGACCATGCCGACGCCCGCCGCACCCCGTCCGCTCGTCGTCAAGACCACCTCGGGGCTCGACCGCCCCGAGGCGTGCAACCAGGCCTTCACCGTCGCCGCGACCGCCGTCGTCGCGGGGAGCGAGGTGAGCCTGTGGCTGACGGGAGAGGCCGCGTGGCTCGCCGTCCCCGGCCGTGCGGCCGAGCTCGAGCTGGCGCACGCGGCCCCGCTCCCGGACCTGCTCGAGACCGTGCTCGCGGCGGGCACCGTCACCGTGTGCACGCAGTGCGCGGTGCGGCGCGGGCTCACCGAGGCGGATCTGGTGCCGGGCGTGCGCATCGCGGGCGCGAGCGTCTTCGTCGAGGAGTCGCTGCGGCCCGACGCCCAGGCTCTCGTCTACTGAGCGGGCACGACGCCTTCCCGGCCGAGCGGGCTCAGCCGACGAGCACCCGACCCACCACGTACACGACGAACCCGCTCACGGAGACGGGCAGGGTGAGCGCGGCGAGGGCCGCGAGGGGTCTGGTGCGCGCCGGGGTGCTGTCGTAGAGCACGTGCAGGGCCGCGACGAGGATCCCCGCCGCGAGACCGAGCACCGCCCCGGGCAGCACGTCGAGCCGCGGCATGACGGCGGCGACCACGGCGCCGCCCGCGGTGCCGGCGCCCGCCGTGACCCCGGCACCCCACCAGCCGCCCAGCGGCACCGCGGACACCGCGGCTGCGATCGCGAGCGCGACCGCACCGCTCACGACGAGGGAGCTGCCCCCCGGGGCACGGCCCGCGGCGACCCAGCCCGCGGCGGCCGTCGCGACGAGCACGCCCGTCACGGTGCCGGTCACCGACTCCACCAGACGCAGCCGCCCGTCCTGCCGCGCGAGCTCGTTGACGAACGCGAGCAGCACGCCGAGCGCGAGCACCACCGGCAGGTCGCGCAGCAGCGGGTCCCCACGCGTCGCCGCGACGGCGAGCACCCCACCCGCGCCTGCGAGCGCGATGACGACGGCGGACCCGAGGGGGCTCGGCAGGCCCAGCAGCACCGCCCAGCCGCCCGCGAGCAGCAGCGTGAGCACGACCCCCGCGGCCACGAGCGGGAGGTCGCCGAAGTAGGCGGCGGCCGCGACGAGGGTCGCGAGCGCCGCCGTGATCACGGCCCGGGTCGAGACGTCCATCAGCGGGCTCCCGGGGCGCGCGTCGGGCGGGTCGGGGCAGGGGTCGGCACGGGGAGGAGTCTCGCAGATCAGCGCGCTGCCACGGGCACGGCGCCCGCGGCGGTACCGTGAGGCGACGTCGGCAGGAGGGCGGACCCGTGGCAGACCTGTTGCTGCTCACCCCCACCGCGGGAGGCTCCGCACAGGTGCTCCCGGCTCTCGGCCTGCTCGCGCACCGGGTGCGCGTGCTCCCCGTCGAGCCGTCGGCGCTCCTCGACGCCCCCGAGTCCGACGTGCTGCTGCTCGACGCGCGTCGCGACCTCGCGGCGGCGCGCTCGACCTGCCGCCTGCTGCGCGCGACCGGCCTGACCGTCCCGCTCGTGCTCGTCCTCACCGAGGGCGGCCTCACCGTGGTGACCGCGGAGTGGGGTGCCGCCGACATCCTGCTCGAGCACGCCTCGCCCGCGGAGGTCGAGGCCCGCCTGCGGCTCGTCATGGAGCGCTCGGGTGAGGAGGACGCCGCCGCGGTCGAGGAGATCTCGAGCGGCGACCTCACGATCGACGCGGGCGGCTACACCGCCCGCCTGCGCGGGCGACCCCTCGACCTCACCTACAAGGAGTTCGAGCTGCTCAAGTACCTCGCCCAGCACCCCGGGCGGGTCTTCACGCGGGCCCAGCTGCTCCAGGAGGTCTGGGGCTACGACTACTTCGGCGGCACGCGCACCGTGGACGTCCACGTGCGGCGCCTGCGCGCGAAGCTCGGCCCCGAGCACGAGCAGCTCATCGGGACCGTCCGCAACGTCGGGTACCGGTTCGACCCGCCGCGGGACCGGCGCGGGACGGTCGAGGACGAGGTGCTGCTCGGGACGGTCGACGCCGGCCGCCCCACCCCGGGCGAGAGCAGGGACGACGAGACCGCCTGACCGGTCGCCTCGTCGCACACCGCTCGCACCCGTACCCTGGTCCCCGGTGTGCCGGGAAGCCTGGTCGGCAGCTCGCCTGCCCCTGCCCCGAAGGAGCCGCCCGTGTCCCACGAGCCCCGCACGTCCGACGAGCCCACCGGGACGCCCCCGGCGGACCACCGCCCCCCGCCCGAGGCGCCCTCGCGCCCCGGCCTGTTCAGCCGGCTCACCGCGGGCGGCGAGTCGAACTTCCTCGACACGCTGCGCGGCGAGACCACGGGCGGCCTGCTGCTGCTGCTCGGCACCGTCGTCGCGCTCGTGTGGGCGAACTCACCCGTGCGCGAGTCGTACAGCGCGATGCGCGAGATCGTCGTCGGGCCCGAGGGTCTGCACCTGGACCTGACGCTCGCCCACTGGGCCACCGACGGGCTGCTGGCCATCTTCTTCTTCGTCGTCGGGCTCGAGCTCAAGCGCGAGATCGTCGTCGGTGAGCTGCGGCGCCCGACCACCGCGATGCTCCCGATCTTCGCCGCCGTCGGCGGCATGGCCGTCCCGGCGCTGTTCTACGTGCTGCTCAACCAGGGCGCCGACGGCGACCTGGGCGGCTGGGCCGTGCCGACCGCCACCGACATCGCGTTCGCGGTGACCGTGCTCGCGGTGTTCGGCCGAGGGCTGCCCAACGCGCTGCGCGCGTTCCTGCTCACGCTCGCCGTGGTGGACGACCTGCTCGCGATCGTGGTCATCGCGGTGTTCTACAGCGACAGCATCGACCTCGGCTGGCTCGCCGCCTCGCTCGTCGCGGTGGCCGTGTTCGGCCTCGCCGTCCGGCGGCGCTGGACCTCGCCGTTCCTGCTCATCCCGCTGGGTGTGGTCGCGTGGGCGCTCATGCACGCGTCGGGCGTGCACGCGACCATCGCCGGGGTGCTCCTGGGCCTCACGGTGCCGGCCATCGGCCGCGCGGGTGAGCACGAGAGCCTCGCGTCGCACTTCGAGCACCTGTGGCGCCCCGTCTCGGCCGGTCTCGCGGTCCCCGTGTTCGCGCTCTTCGCCGCGGGTGTCGCGCTCGACCCGGAGTCGCTCGCGGCCGCGGCGGGTGACCCCGTCGCCCAGGGCGTGGTGCTCGGCCTCGTGCTGGGCAAGCCGCTCGGCATCACCGTGGTGACGTGGATCGTGTCGAAGGTCACCCGGACCCCCTTGAGTGCGGGCGTGCGGTGGGCCGACGTCGTCGCGGTGGGCTTCGTCGCCGGCATCGGCTTCACCGTGTCGCTGCTGATCGGCGAGCTCGCCTTCGGCACGGGCACCGACCGTGACGACCACGTGCGCGCGGGCATCCTCGTCGCGTCCGTGCTGGCCGCGGCGGTGGGCGCGGGCATGCTCCGCTGGCGCGGGGCCCACCACCGACGTCGCGCGGCTGCGGTGACCGAGCCCGGGGCCTGACCGGTCGGCGGTAGGTTCGCGGGGTGACCGATCAGTCCGCCGTCCTGCTCGACGGCCCGTGGCGGCACCGGTTCGTCGCCGCCAACGGGGCTCGCTTCCACGTCGCGGAGGCGGGGGCGGCGACCGAGGGTGCCGCGAACCCCCTCGTCGTGCTGCTCCACGGCTTCCCCCAGCACTGGTGGGCGTGGCGGGCCCAGCTGCCCGCACTCGCGGCGGCCGGCTACCACGTCGCGGCCATGGACCTGCGCGGCACGGGCGCCTCGGACAAGCCGCCGCGCGGCTACGACGTGCCGACCCTCGCCCGGGACGTCGCAGGGGTCATCCGCTCGCTCGGTGCGCAGGACGCCGTCGTCGTGGGTCACGGCATCGGCGGGGCGGTCGCGTGGTCGATGCCCGCGCTCGCGCCACGGGTCACACGGGCCGTCGCCGCGCTCGCGGCACCGCACCCGCTGCGGCTCCACACCGCTGCGCTCGCGCGCACCACGCTGCGCGGCTCGGCCCTGCGCCGGCTGGCCTTCGTCCAGCTCCCCTGGTTCCCCGAGCGCCGCATGACACGCGGCGACCTGACGACGCGCGTGCTCCGCGAGTGGGCGGCACCCGGGTGGCCGCCTCCCGAGGTCGCCGAGCAGTACCGCGTCGCGGCCCAGGTGCCGTTCGCCGCGCACAGCCAGGCCGAGGCGCTGCGCTGGCTCGTGCGGTCGACACCGCGGGTCGACGGCCGGCGCTGGCTCGCCGCGCTGCGCGTACCCGTCGAGGTGCCGGTGCTCCAGCTGCACGGCTCACGCGACCGGTGCCTCCCGCTCGGGGCGGCGCGTACGCCCGTGGGCGCCCCGCACCGGTTCGAGGTCGTCGAGGGGGCCGGGCACTACCTCGCCGAGGAGGCTCCCGAGCGCGTCAACGACCTGCTGCGGGACTGGCTCGACGGGCTGCCTGCGACGCCCTCGCGGCTCAGCCCGCCGCAGGCCCCCGAGCAGGGACCGGACCAGGCCTGACGAGCCGTGCGGCGGCCTCCGGGTCGGTCTCGCCGATGCCCGACGACGGGCACAGGCGCGCCACGGGGCACGCGCCGCACGCCGGTCGCCTGGCGTGGCACGTGCGCCGCCCGTGGATGATCAGGCGGTGGGAGAACATGGTCCAGCCGCGCTTCGGGATCAGGGCGCACAGCTCGGTCTCGATCCGCACCGGGTCCTCCTCGACCGTGAGGCCGAGGCGCCGCGCGACCCGTCCCACGTGCGTGTCGACCGGCAGGCCGGGCACGTCGAAGGCGTTCCCCAGGACGACGTTCGCCGTCTTGCGGCCCACACCCGGAAGCGTCACGAGGTCCGCCATCCGCGCCGGGACCTGCGCGTCGAAGCGCTCGACGAGCGCCTGCGCGAGCGCGAGGAGCGACGCCGCCTTCGCCCGGAAGAAGCCCGTGGGCCGCACGACGTCCTCGAGGGCGACGCGTTCGGCTCCGGCGAGCTCGACGGGGCCCGGCCAGCGCGAGAACAGCTCGGGCGTCACCTGGTTGACCCGCACGTCCGTCGTCTGCGCCGAGAGCACCGTCGCGACCAGCAGCTCGAAGGGCGTGCGGAAGTCCAGCTCGCAGCCCGCGTCGGGATAGCGCTCACCCAGCAGGCGGTCGATCCGGCGTGCGCGACGGGTGCGTGCGAGCACGGTCTCGACCATGCCGCCCACCGTAGGCCCGATGGGGTGAACCTCGCGCCCGAGCGCTCAAGGGCGGCCCGTCCGGCGTCGATCACCGGGTGTCGGCCGCACCAGGCGGCCCGCACGGAGGGGAGAACGGAGGCGTCATGCTGACCGACCTGTCCGAGCCCCTGAGCCGGAGCCGGGCGGCGCGGTCCGACCGCCGCTCGCTGCGCGCCGAGAAGGCCCAGCTCCAGCACTGGCGTCGCCTGCTCCGCGCCCGCCTCGACCTCGCCGTCGGCACCTTCGCGCCCCCCGAGCCCCTCGGCTCCGTGGACTGGGAGACGCTCCCCGACGCCCACCACGACCTGCCCGACGGCGCCGCGCTCGCCGCGGCCGTGAGCGTCGGTGCGGCCGGCGACCAGGTCGAGCTCATGACCCGCCTGCGCGATCTCGACCGCTCGCTGGCCGCGTACGGCCGCGCGCTCGACGACGCGCTCGAGACCTCGACCACGCACGTCGTGCAGGACCTCGCGCTGCACGCCGGCGACCCGCGACGCGCGAGCACCGAGAACGACCCCCGGGCGGCCGTCAGCACCCCGCCGCCGGCGCTCACGGGGACCGACGCCGGTCGCTGACCCCGCGCTCTTGCGGCAGGATGGGGACGGGCGCCCGCTCCGTGGCGCCCCCGTACGACGAAGGACGGGATGCGTGGACGACGACGTGGTCCTCTCGGCGCCGCTGTTCGCGTCGATCGACGAGACGGCGGCCCATGCCCTGTTCGCGACGATGACTCCGGTCACCCTCGCCCGCGGGCAGGCGATCTTCTCCGAAGGTGAGCCGGGCGACCGTCTCTACGTGATCGGCTCGGGCAAGATGAAGCTCGGGCGCCGCTCGAACGACGGCCGCGAGAACCTCCTCGCAGTTCTCGGCCCGGCCGAGATGTTCGGCGAGCTCTCGCTGTTCGACCCGGGACCGCGTACCGCGACCGCGAGCGCCGTCTCGGACGCCGTCCTCTACGAGCTCGGTCACGACGAGCTGATCGCGTGGCTCGAGGAGCACCCCGCGGTCGCCAAGCACCTGCTCGAGGCCCTCGCTCGGCGGCTGCGCCGCACCAACGAGGCGCTCGCGGACCTGGTCTTCTCCGACGTGCCCGGTCGCGTGGCCAAGGCCCTGCTGGACCTGTCGCGCCGCTTCGGCGAGCCGACGGCCGACGGCCTGCGGGTCGCGCACGACCTCACGCAGGAGGAGCTCGCCCAGCTCGTCGGCGCCTCACGTGAGACCGTGAACAAGGCGCTCGCCGACTTCGCGGGTCGCGGCTGGGTGCGTCGTGAGGGTCGCGCCGTGGTGCTGCTGGACGTCGAACGTCTCGAGCGCCGCGCGCGCTGAGACCGGACGGTCAGCGCAGCTCGACGACCAGCTCGATCTCCACGGGTGCGTCGAGCGGGAGCACCGCGACACCCACGGCGCTCCGGGCGTGCACCCCGGCCTCGCCGAACAGCTGGCCCAGCAGCTCGCTCGCCCCGTTGACCACCCCGGGCTGCCCCGTGAACGCGGGGTCGCTCGCGACGAAGCCCACCACCTTGATCACGCGCCGGATGCGCTCGAGGCCGCCCGCCTGCTCGGCGATCGCGGCGAGGGCGTTGAGGGTCGCCGTCCGCGCGAGCTCGGTCGCGCGCGCCGGCGTGACGAGCCCGTCGCCCTCGCCGACCTTCCCGGTCGTCGGCAGCGCGCCGTCGACCATGGGCAGCTGACCCGACGTCCACACCTGGTTCCCCACGCGCACGGCAGGTACGTACGCCGCCACGGGCGCGGCCACCGGGGGCAGGGTCAGGCCGAGCTCACCGAGCCGGTGCGTGACGCCCACCTCACGCCTCCCCGGTGGGACGCTTCAGGTAGGCGACGAGCCCGTTGCCGTCGGGGCCCGGAACCACCTGGACGAGCTCCCAGCCGTCGGCCCCCCACTGGTCGAGGATCCCCTTGGTGTTGTGGATGATCAGCGGAATGGTTGCGTACTCCCACGTGGTCGCCATGCCGCGAGCCTAGCGCCGACGCGCGTACGGCAGCGGCTCGGGGACCAGCCCCGGCTCGGCCTCGAGCACCTCGCGCCACGACACGACGTCGGGCCTGCTGCGCAGGAGCGCGCGACGCTCGCGCTCGGTCATCCCGCCCCAGACCCCGAAGAGGACGCGGTGGTCGAGCGCATCGATCAGGCACTCGAGGCGCACGGGGCACGCGGCGCACAGACCGCGCGCGCTGCGCTGCGCGGCGCCCTCGACGAACAGGGCGTCCGGGGACGCGTCGCGGCACGCGCCGTACGCGGTCCAGTGCTGGTCCCCGGTCACGGGGCACCTCCCCTCCACCCTCTCCCACGGTAGGCCGGGCCGAGCAGGGCGGACATGGGCCGTTCGGGTAGGTGATCATCGTCGGGCCGGTGGCACGTCGACGGCTGTCGGGACCTCCACAACCCGTTCACGTCGCGCGCGGGGTCGCGACGGGGGGCTCACGTACGCTGGGCAGCATGGTGTCCCCTGCCTCCGCACCCGCACGCACCGGGCGCAAGGTCAACGCGTTCCAGGCGCTGGCCCTGCTCGTCGCGTTCGTCCTCGTCTCCGCCCTGGGCGGCGTGCTCACCGCCGGCCTCGTGATGCCCGCCGTGGCGACCACGAGCGCGGTCACCGACACGTCGGTGCGGCTCTTCGACGACCTGCCGTCCGAGCTCGAGCCCCAGCCCCTCTCGCAGCAGTCACGCGTCTGGGCCGCCGACGGCGCGCTGCTCGCGACGTTCTTCTGGGAGAACCGGATCGTCGTCCCCCTCGCGGACATCTCGCAGGAGATGCAGGACGCCGTGGTCGCGACCGAGGACAAGCGCTTCTTCGAGCACGGCGGCGTGGACCTCGCGGGCATGGCACGCGCGCTCGTGCGCAACGCGACGAGCGACGAGACCGAGGGCGGCTCGACCCTCACCCAGCAGTACGTCAAGAACGTGCTCATCGAGGCCGCGCACTCCGAGGGTGACCTCGCGGCCGTCGCCGCCGCGACCGAGTCCGAGGGCACGGCCGGGTACGCGCGCAAGCTCTCCGAGGCGAAGATGGCCATCGCCCTCGAGAAGCGCCTCACCAAGGAGGAGATCCTTGAGGGGTACCTCAACATCGCGCAGTTCGGCCCGTCGGTCTACGGCGTCGAGGCAGCCGCGCAGCACTACTTCTCGAAGTCCGCGAAGGACCTCAACTGGCTCCAGGCGGCGACGATCGCCGGGATCACTCAGAAGCCCAACGAGCACGACCCGGTGAGCAACCCCGAGGTCGCGGAGACGCGGCGCAACACCGTCGCGACCCTGATGCGGGACCAGGGCCTGGTGAGCGAGGAGAACTACCAGGCCGGGATCGCGATCCCGATCGAGGAGACCCTGAGGGTCTCGACGATCGACCCGGGATGTGCCGGCGCCGGTGGGGCCGCCTACTTCTGCGACTACGTGACCGACGTGATCATGAACTCCGAGGAGTTCGGTGCGGACCGCGAGGAGCGGCGCACGCTGCTCTACCGTGGCGGCCTCGACATCTACACGACCATCGACCTCGCCAAGCAGGCCGCCGCAGACAAGGCGCTGCGCGACGTCGTGCCGCAGGACGACGAGTCCGGTCTCGCCAACGCCCTGGTCGCCGTGGAGCCCGGCACCGGCCACATCGTCGCGATGGCTCAGAACCGGACCTTCAACCCGCATCCCGACCCCGAGCCGGGCGAGACCGCCGTGAACTACAGCACGGGCAAGGCGTACGGGGGCTCCAACGGCTTCCAGGTGGGTTCGACGTTCAAGCCCTTCGTGCTCGCCGAGTGGCTGCGGCAGGGCAAGAGCCTCAACACGATCGTGAGCGCCGAGCGCAAGGAGTACAAGGGCGACAGCTGGACGGCGTCGTGCGGCGCGGGACCCTTCGGCGCGCCGTGGCGTCCCGTGAACTTCGACGGTGGCGGCTCGGGCTCGATGTCCGTGCTGCGCGCCACCGCGAACTCGGTCAACACCGCCTACGTCTCGATGCTCCACCAGCTCGACCTCTGCAAGGCTGCCGAGACGGCGAAGACCATCGGCTTCGAGCGCGCCGACGGTCGGGACATGGCGGTGGTCCCGTCCATGGTGCTGGGGTCGAACGAGACCTCACCGCTGATCATGGCGTCGGCCTACGCCACGTTCGCCTCCGGCGGGACGTACTGCGAGCCGATCGCCATCACCCGGGTCACGGACCCGAGCGGGACCGAGCTGCCCGTGCCGCAGGCGAACTGCCGCTCGGCCCTCGACGAGCGCGTCGCGAACACGGTCACCTACGCCCTCACCAAGGTGATGACCGAGGGCTCCGGCCGTGACGCGCAGCTGTCCGGGCGCCCGTCGGCCGGCAAGACCGGCACGACGAACGAGAACTGGCAGACCTGGTTCGTCGGGTACACGCCCCAGCTCGTGAGCGCGGTCTGGACGGGCAACCCGGACCGCAACGTGCCGATGCAGCGCATCACCGTGAACGGTCGCTACCACCGCATCGTCTACGGCAGCGTCCTCGCCGCGCCCGCGTGGGACCGGTTCATGACCGCCGCTCTCGAGGGCGCCCCGGTCGAGCGCTTCCCGGACGCCGACCGGAAGATGCTCTACGGCGATCGGGTGAGCGTGCCGAACGTGGTGGGACGGTCGTTCGGTGACGCCGAGGCGATCCTGCGCGAGGCAGGCTTCCAGGTGACGCGGGGTGGCTCCGCGTGGTCCGACGTCCGCAAGGGCGCGGTCGCGTCGACCAACCCGGGCCCGGGCTCCCGCGTCAACGCGGGCAGCGCGATCCAGCTCGTCGAGTCCCGCGGCCCTGAGCCGAAGCAGGACGACGCGGACGATCGACCCGGTCGCGGCGGGGGCGGGGACTAGCGCGTGGGGGTCGGTCCCGCGGTCACCCGCGGGCTCATCGGCATCGCGGCCGTCGGTGCCCTGGGGCTGACCTGGGCGCTCGCGGAGGCGCGGTCGTACGCGTTGCGACGCGTCGAGGTGCCCGTGCTGCCCGCAGACGCCCGGCCGCTGCGCGTGCTGCACCTGTCGGACCTGCACCTGACGCCGGACCAGGACGACAAGATCGCGTGGGTGCGCTCGCTCGCCGAGCTCGAGCCCGATCTGGTGGTCGACACGGGCGACAACATGGCGCACGTGGACGCCCTGCCGCCGCTGCTGCACGCCCTCGAGCCGCTCATGGAGCGACCCGGCGCCTTCGTGATGGGCTCGAACGACTACTTCGCGCCCGTGCCGAAGAACCCCGCGCGCTACCTGCTGCCCGACGCGCGGCGTCCCCAGGCTGTGCACCACCCACGGCTGCCGGCAGGTGAGCTCGCCGCCGTGCTGCGTGCGGCCGGCTGGAAGGACCTGACGAACCGACGCGACGTGCTGACGGTCGACGGCCGCCGCATCGCGCTGGTCGGGGTGGACGACCCTCACCTGGACCGCGACCGGTTCCCGGGCGAGCCCGCGCATGCGCGCACCGACGAGCTGCGGCTCGGTGTCACCCACGCCCCCTACCGGCGCGTGCTCGACCGGATGCACGCCGACGGGAGCGACCTGGTCCTGGCCGGGCACACCCACGGGGGCCAGCTGTGCGTCCCGCTCTGGGGTGCGCTGGTGACGAACTGCGACCTCGATCCGGGACGCGCCAAGGGGCTGCACGGCTGGCCCGGCGCGCGGCCCGACGAGCGCGATGGTGAGGAGTCGACGTGGCTGCACGTCTCCGCGGGGCTCGGCACCTCGCCCTACGCCCCCGTCCGGTTCGCGTGCCGGCCCGAGGCCACGCTGCTCACGCTCGTCCCGCGCTGACTCGTACCTCCTGCCAGCCCGCGCCTGTCGCGCCCGCACCCGCGCGACGGGACGAGGACCGACCGCGGGTACGCGTTTCGTCCGTACCCGCCCGCTGGGCTATCCTTGCCAGGCCCACGGGGTGTGGCGCAGCTTGGTAGCGCGCTTCGTTCGGGACGAAGAGGTCGCAGGTTCAAATCCTGTCACCCCGACCGTGAGCTGAAGGCCCTGGTCGACGGACACGTCGACCAGGGCCTTCGCCGTCCCCCGGCGGGACCTCGTGACGGAGCGCGGCCACGCCGCGGCCCGGTCGCGTCGGGCGCGCACCGCACGGGGCCGACACTAGGCTCGCGGCATGCCGATCCCCCCGTTCGTGTCCCGGCTCCGCGAGCACGTCGGCACGGACCTCCTGTGGCTCCCGGGGGTCTCGGGAGTAGTGCTCGACGAGGGCGGCCGCGTGCTGCTCGGACGACGCGCCGACAACGGTCGCTGGGCCGTGCTGAGCGGGATCCTCGACCCGGGCGAGCAGCCCGCCGTCGGCCTCGCCCGCGAGGTCCTCGAGGAGAGCGGCGTGCACGTCGAGGTGGTCGCCCTGACCTCGGTGCACACGGGTGAGCCGGTGCAGTACCCGAATGGTGACCGGGCGCAGTACCTCGACCTGTGCTTCTGGTGCCGCCCGCTCGCCGGGGAGGCGCACGTCGCCGACGACGAGTCGCTCGAGATGGGCTGGTTCGCGACCGACGCGCTCCCGTCGGACCTGGTCGAGAGCTCGGCGCAACGCCTCGCCGACACGCTCGCCTACGTGGCCGACCACGCGCGGGGCACCGCGACCACACGGTTCGTCCGCGGCTGAGCCGTCGGTCAGCTCCAGCGGAACAGGCGCGCGGCGAGAGGCACCGCGACGCCCGTCCACACCGCCATGACGACGAGCTCGTGCGCCGGGACGCCGGTCCCGTACCAGCCCTGGGCCATCGCCTGCGACGCGGCACCGATGGGTGTGTAGGCCGAGATGGTGCGCACCACCTCGGGCATGAGCGGCAGGGGCATCCACACGCCGGCGAAGAACATCGACGCGGTCCACGCGATCATGCCCATCGCCGTCGCCGCCCCCGCGGTCGCCGCTCGCGAGGCGATGAGGCAGCCGAGCGCGAGCGCCGCCCCGGCGCCCAGCAGGAAGGCTGCAAGGACCACCCCCGGCTGCGTGGGCAACGAGATGTCGAGCACGACGACGCCCGCGGTCACCGCCAGCACCGACGCGACCGAGAGGCCGCCGAGGGCGACGAGGATCTGCGCGAGCAGGATGCGCGACGGAGGCATCGGCGTGGTCGACAGCCGTCGCAGGACGCCCTTCTCGCGGTACCCGCCGATCGTCGTCGGCATCGTCGACAGCGCGGCGGTGCCCACCGCGAGCGCGAGCACGATCGGCGCATAGCCCGTGATCGCGGTGATCGCCGACAGCTCGGGGCCTTCCCCGAACGGCTCGTCGGCCCACGGCATCAGCAGGCCGAGACCGACGAGAAGCACGGCCGGGAAGAAGATCGTGAAGAAGGCCGTGCCGCCGTCGCGCAGGAGCAGCAGCGCCTCGGTGCGGACCATCCGCCCGAGCGGGTGGCGGCGGGTCGGCGTGCGGGCGCCGGTCCGCACGCGGGACGTGGTCGTCGTGGTCATCGGTCCTCCTCGGTCGCGGTCACCAGGCGGACGAACGCGTCCTCGAGCGACCCGTGGCTGATCTCGAGCTGTTCGGGCCTGACGCCCGCGTGCGTGAGGGCGAGGACGGCGTCGACCGCGTGGTCGCCGCGCGTGCGCACCACGTGGGCGAGGCCGTCGCTGCGCACCTCGTCAACACCTGGCACCACCCGCAGCACGCCGTCGGGCAGCGGAACGGACGTGCGGAAGCGCAGGGTCTGGCCGCCGCTCCCGGCGAGGGCGGCGGGCGTGCCCTCGGCGACCACGCGGCCCCGGTCGATCACGACCACCCGGTCGCACAGGCGTTCGGCCTCCTCGAGGAAGTGCGTGACGAGGACGATCGTCACGCCGCGGTCCCGGATCCGCTCGATCACGGACCAGGTGTCGCGGCGAGCCTGCGGGTCGAGGCCCGTGGTGAGCTCGTCGAGCACGGCGACCTGCGGGTTCCCCACGAGCGCGAGCGCCACCGAGAGGCGCTGCTTCTGCCCTCCCGAGAGGCGCCGGAACTGCGTGCTCCGCTTGTCCGCCAGGCCCAGGTCGGTCAGGAGCTCGTCAGCGTCCGCCGGGGAGTCGTAGAACGACGCGTAGAGGGCCATCGCCTCGTCGACCCGCATCCGTCCGGGCAGCTCGCTCTCCTGGAGCTGCATGCCGAGCGCCTCGCGCAGCTGTGCGGTCTCGCGCTGCGGGTCGAGCCCGAGCACGCTCACCCGGCCGGCGTCGGGGGCGCGCAGACCCGCGAGGCACTCGACGGTCGTCGTCTTGCCCGCGCCGTTGGGCCCGAGGACGCCGAGCACCTCGCCGCGTGCCACGGTCAGGCTCACGTCGGCGACCGCCGTCGTGGCGCCGTACGTCTTGCGGAGGTTCTCGACCTCGATCACAGGTGCGTCCATGGCTGTCTCCAGGGCAGGGGAAGGGAAGCCCTCGGCCGGGCCGACGGCGTGACGGTGCGGCCGGTACCCCGGCCGGGTGCGGGCGTGAGCCCGGGTCAGGTGCTGATCTGCTTGAGCTGCGTGCGGACGAGCAGGAGGTGGTACGCGAGCGCGGCGAGCGCGATGATCCCGGCGGCGATCGGCACGCGGGCGAGCGTGCTCATGGGGTCGAGCAGGTCGGTGGTCAGCAGCCCCATCGAGACGAGCAGGGGCCCCACGGTGAGCGGGAGCGCGAGCGTCCCCCACCAGCCGCCGACGCGGTAGTACGCCAGGCCGACGAGCAGCCCGGACACCTGGGCCGCGATGAAGGCCAGCCCCAGGTCGGTCACCATCCACCCCACCTGGCTCGTGTCCTCGAAGACCGGCGCGGACTCGGTGAGCTGCTGGGTCCATCCGCGCGCCCCGTACACCGCACGCTCGATCTGGAGCGCGCCGGTCATGACGAGCGCGTAGGCCAGCCCGGTCACCACCCCGGTCAGCAGCGACGCCGCCGAGAGCACGCGTCGGGTGGCGCCCGCCGCCACGTGCACGTTGAGGAACGCGGTGGTCGTGACGATCGCCATCGAGAACGGGAACCAGATGAACGCCTGGCGGGCGAACTGGACGATGGAGATGTCGACCTCGGCGTAGTGGTTGACCGTCGCCGTGGCCGAGGGGACCACGACGGCGAGGATGCCCGTGGTCCACAGCAGGCCCTGCAGGTGCTGGCGCAGCAGCCAGCGCATCGTGTGCCGCACCGGGCGGGTGGCCCGCACGGGCGCCGTCGTCGTCGCGGCGGTGGCGGTCGCGCTCATCGGGTGGCCCCCTCGGTGGTGCGCTCGGTGAGGTGGACGAACAGGCTCTGCAGGTCGACCGGCCCCGTCTCGAGGCCCAGGCGCTCGGCCTGCGTGCGCTCCTCGGTGGAGAGCGCGCCGTCGAGCATCACCTGGGTGGTGCGGCCCAGGTGCTGGCGGCGCAGCACGGTGCGGCCCTCGACGAGCTGCTCGACGGCGTCGCGCGGTCCCGTGATGCTCACGCCGCGCGCCCTCAGGGACTCGGCCTCTTCCGAGAGCAGCACCCTGCCGTGGTCGAGGATCACGACGCCCTCGAGCAGCCGCTGCACCTCGTCGATCAGGTGGCTCGACAGCACGATGGTGCGGGGGTGCTCGACGTAGTCGGCCATGAGGGCGTCGTAGAACGCGAAGCGCGAGGGTGCGTCCATGCCCAGGTGCACCTCGTCGAAGATGGTCAGCTCGGCACGGGACGCGAGCCCGACGACGACCCCGAAGGCCGACTTCTTGCCGCGCGAGAGCTTGCTCGGCTTGCGGGCCGGGTCGAGCTCGAACGTGTCCATGAGCCGCCCGGCGAGCTCGCGGTCGAAGTGCGGCCGGATGCCCTCGTAGTACGCGAGGTTGTCGCGCATGCGCAGGTCGGTGAGCACGTCGCCGCTCTCGCGCACGAGGCACACGCCCTGGGTGACGCGCGGGTTCTCCCACGGGTCCTCGCCGTCGACGAGCACCCGGCCCTCGCTCGGCCGGCGGAACGCGGCGAGGGTCTGCAGCAGCGTCGTCTTGCCCGAGCCGTTGCGGCCGAGCAGACCGTGCACGGTGCCGGGCGCGAGCTCGAGCGTCACGTCCTCGAGCGCCGTCGTGCGGCCGTAGCGGACCGTGAGGCCCTCGGCGCGGACCGCGAAGCTCATGACCTCTCCTCCCCGTGCGCGGCCGCTCGGGCCGCCTCGACCTCGTGCAGACGGGCGACCACCTGGGCGATCGGGATGCCCAGCACCTGCGCCTCGGTTGCGACGGGATCGACGACCTCGGCGAAGAAGCGCTCGCGGCGCGCGGCGAGAAGCTGGTCGCGCGCACCGTCGCTCACGAACATCCCGATGCCGCGCCGCTTGTGCAGCACGCCCTCGTCGACGAGCTCGGCGAAGGCCTTCGCGGCCGTCGCCGGGTTGATCCGGTACGTCGTCGCGTACTGGGTCGTGGACTTCACCTGGTCCCCCTCCTGGAGACTCCCGTCGAGCACCTCGGCCCGGATGCGGTCGGCGATCTGGAGGTAGATCGGCTCACGTCCGTCGAACACCCGTCACCACCTTGTTGGTTCGTTACTCGACTAATGAACCACAGAAGGCCGCCGGCCACAACCCCTCGCCCCGCCCGCCCGCCGAGATCGGGCTTCCCGTCGCTTTCCGCGGCCGCAGAGCGACAGAAGGGCCGATCTCGGTGGGGTGGAGGCGCGGGTGGGGTGGAGGCGCCGGTGGGGCGTGCGGCGCGAGGGCACGCAGCGGGCGCGGATGGGCCTTGGCGGGTGCGGGTGGGTGCGGCTGGGGGCTTGGCGGAGGCGCGTGGGTTCGGGTCGGAGCAGGGCAGACGCGGCGAGGGCCCGGACGGCGTGCGTCCGGGCCCTCGTCCGGGTGCTGGTGAGCTGGGCGCTGGTGAGCTGGGCGGCTGGGGACCGGCCGGCGGGTCAGGCGGGGGCGAGGCGCTTGGCCGCGACGAGCTCGGCGATCTGGACGGCGTTGAGGGCCGCCCCCTTGCGCAGGTTGTCACCGCTCACGAAGAGCGCGAGGCCACGGCCGCCGGGAACGCCGTCGTCCTGGCGGATGCGGCCCACGTAGCTCGGGTCCTGACCCGCGGCCTGGAGCGGGGTCGGGATGTCGCTCAGCTCGACCCCGGGGGCCGCGGCGAGCAGCTCGGTCGCGCGCTCGACCGAGAGCGGGCGCGCGAACTCGGCGTTGATCGACAGCGAGTGACCCGTGAACACCGGGACGCGCACGCACGTGCCCGAGACCCGGAGCTCGGGGATGTCGAGGATCTTGCGGCTCTCGTGGCGCAGCTTCTGCTCCTCGTCGGTCTCGAACGAGCCGTCGTCGACGATCGAACCGGCCATCGCGAGCACGTTGAACGCGATCGGGCGCGCGTAGATCGACGGCTCGGGGAGGTCGATCGCTGCGCCGTCGTGCGTGAGCGCGGCGACGTCCGCCCCCTCGAGCGCGCGCACCTGCGACTCGAGCTCGGCGACGCCCTTGAGCCCACCACCCGAGACCGCCTGGTACGTCGAGACCACCAGACGCTCGAGCCCGGCCTCGTCGTGCAGCGGCTTGAGCACCGGCATCGCGGCCATCGTGGTGCAGTTCGGGTTGGCGATGATGCCCTTGACCGCATCGTCCACGGCCCCGGGGTTGACCTCGCTGACCACGAGCGGCACCTCGGGATCGCGACGCCACGCGGAGGAGTTGTCGATCACGAGCGCGCCGGCGGCCGCGAACCGCGGAGCCAGCGCCTTGGAGGTCGCACCACCCGCCGAGAAGAGCGCGATGTCGAGCCCCGCGAGGTCCGCCGTCTCGGCGTCCTCGACCAGCACCTCGGTCCCGCGCCACGGAAGGGTCGAACCCGCCGAGCGGGCCGAGGCGAAGAACCGGATCGTGGCGACGGGGAAGTCGCGCTCCTCGAGCAGCCGGCGCATCACGGCGCCCACCTGGCCCGTGGCGCCGACGACGCCGACGTTCAGCCCCTGCTGCGCGCTCATCGGCCCGTCCCTCCGTAGACCACGGCCTCGCCCTCGCTCGAGTCCAGCCCGAACGCCGTGTGCACCGCGCGCACGGCGTCGTCGAGCTGGTCGGCACGCGTGACCACCGACACCCGGATCTCCGACGTCGAGATCATCTCGATGTTGATGCCGGCGTCGCGCAGCGCCGCGAACAGCCGTGCCGAGACACCCGGGTGGGACTTCATCCCGGCACCCACGAGGGAGAGCTTGCCGATCGTGTCGTCGAACTGCAGCGACTCGAAGCCCACCTGCTCCTGCACGGCCTTGAGGGCCGCCGTCGCGCGCGGGCCGTCGACGGCCGGCAGCGTGAACGAGATGTCGGTGAGCCCGGTCTGGGCCACGGACACGTTCTGGACGATCATGTCGATGTTGACCTCGGCCGCGGCGACGGTCTCGAAGATCTGCGCCGCGGTCCCGGGCACGTCGGGCACGCCCACCACGGTGACCTTGGCCTCGCTCCTGTCGTGCGCGACGCCCGAGATGATCGGTTGCTCCATGTGTCCCTCTCCCTCTGCCACGGCGGGCTCGTCGGTGACGAGCGTGCCCTCACGCCCCGAGAACGACGAGCGCACGTGGATCGTGACCTCGTTGCGACGGGCGTACTCGACGCAACGGAGCATGAGCACCTTGGCCCCGCTCGCCGCCAGGTCGAGCATCTCCTCGTAGGTGACGCGATCGAGCTTGCGCGCGCTCGGCACGATCCGGGGGTCTGCCGTGAACACGCCGTCGACGTCGGTGTAGATCTCGCAGACGTCCGCGTCGAGCGCCGCCGCGAGCGCGACCGCCGTCGTGTCCGAGCCGCCGCGGCCCAGCGTCGTGACGTCGTTGGTGTGCTCGGTGACGCCCTGGAAGCCGGCGACGATCGCGACGTTGCCCGCATCGAGCGCCTGACGGATGCGGCTCGCCTTGACGTCGATGATGCGCGCGCGGCCGTGCGAGTCGTCCGTGATGACGCCGGCCTGCTGCCCCGTGAACGACTGCGCCTCGACGCCCAGGTTCGCGATCGCCATCGCGAGCAGGCTCATCGAGATGCGCTCACCCGCGGTGAGCAGGATGTCCATCTCGCGCGACGGGGGCAGCGGCGTGATGTCGTTCGCGAGGTCGATGAGCTCGTCGGTCGTGTCGCCCATGGCCGAGACGACGACGACGACGTCGTCCCCCGCGCGCCGTGCCTCGGTGATCCGCTTCGCGACGCGCTTGATGCTCTCGGCGTCGGCGACGGACGAACCCCCGTACTTCTGCACGATCAGGCCCACGATGAGCGCTCCGGTGGTGTGTGGGTGCGGACGGACACTTGCTGACGGACGCGCCGTTGCGCCGGGCCCTGCGAGCATAATCGCGGCTCACACTTCGGACATCGACCTTTCCACCATGCGAACGAGCCGACGAGCCGCGACGCCGCAGGCGACTCCCCGCGACCGGGGAGCCCGTCGCCTGCGGCCCTGCAAGCCCGGGCCCGGTGACAACATGGAGCGGGTAGAGGTCCCGTCCGGCGGTCCGGCCACCAACGGCCGCCGGGCGGACCTCGTCCAGCGGCGACCGGCGGGGGTGGGGCCATGCGTGCACGACGAGGCCGGGGAGCGCTCACCCTCGTGGCGCTGCTCGCGTTGGTGGGCTGCGCGACGCCGAGCGAGCCGGGCGGCACGACGACGCCGGACGCCCCGGTCCTGGATCCCGACTCGCCCACGACCGACGACGACGCGCCGGACGACAGCCCGGCGCCCTCTCCCACGCCGCCCACCTCGCCCGCGGCGCTGCCCGCCGAGCTCACGGTCACGCTCGATGAGACCGGCGAGGGCGAGACCCGCACGTGGACGCTCACGTGCGCGCCCGCGGGCGGCGACCACCCCGATCCTGAGGCCGCGTGCGAGGCGCTCGCGCGGGGCGGCCTCGACGCGTTCGAGCCGACGCCACGGGACGTCGCCTGCACCGAGCAGTGGGGCGGCCCGCAGCGCGCGACCGTGACCGGCACCGTCGACGGCACGCGGGTCGACGCGGAGTTCTCGCGCATCAACGGCTGCGAGATCAGCCGATGGGAGACGCTCGCGCCGCTGCTGGGCTCGACGGGCGGCCTCCTCTAGGTGTGAGCACGGCGACCGGCAGTCTGCACAGCATCTCCGCGAGTCGCGCGGCTGATCATCGTCGCGAGCACCCCCGGCGGCCCTAGGTTCGAGCCATGTCGACCTCGGACGACCGGACACCGCCAGCCGAACCCGACGCGACGGCGGCGCCGTCCGTGCCCGCGCCGCCGCCCGCCGACCCGTCGCCGCCCACGACGAGACCGCCCGTGACGGTGCCGCCCACGTCGTCGTCACCTGCCCACGGGGGGATCGTCGCGCGTGGCGTGCGGCGCTCGTTCGGCGCGGTGCACGCCGTCGCCGGTGTCGACCTCGACGTGCGACCCGGCGCGGTGACCGCGCTCGTGGGGCCCAACGGCTCGGGGAAGACGACGCTGCTGCTCGTGCTCGCGGGACTGCTGGTCCCCGATGCGGGGACGGTGAGCGTCGCGGGCCACGACCCGACGGCCGGCCCCGCGGCCCGCGCCGTCACCGGGTGGATGCCGGACTCGTTCGGCACGTGGGACTCGCTGACCGCACGCGAGGTGCTCACGACCGTGGGGGCGGCCTACCGTCTGACTCCCGAGCACGCCGAGCACCGTGCGGCCGAGCTGCTCGACCTCGTCCACCTGCGCGAGCTCGCCGACAGCCCCGCGCACGTGCTCTCGCGCGGGCAGAAGCAGCGGCTGGGCCTGGCCCGCGCCCTCGTCCACGACCCGCAGGTGCTGCTGCTCGACGAGCCGGCCTCGGGCCTCGACCCGCGCTCGCGGGTCGACCTGCGCGAGCTGCTGCGCGAGCTCGCCGCTCGCGGGCGCACGGTGCTGGTCTCGAGCCACGTGCTCGTCGAGCTCGACGAGATGGCCGACGACGCCGTCTTCATCTCCCAGGGCCGCACGGTCGCCGCGCAGGAGGTCGCCGCCGTCGCGACGCAGTGGCGCCCCTGGCGGCTGCGGACGCTCGACCTGGACGCGCTGGTGCGCTGGCTCGAGGCCGCGCACGTGCCGTGGCAGCCCGAGCCCGGCGCCCCGCCGGTCGGCGACTTCTCACCGCCCGACGAGGTGCGGCCCGCCCGCCCCGGAGGCGTCGTCGTGCAGCTCGACACCGAGGCGACCGCCGCCGCCCTGCTGCGCGACGCCGTCGGAGCGGGCGTGCCGATCGCCTCGCTCGCGCCCGCGAGCGGCGCGCTCGAGTCCGCGTACCTGGCCCTCGAGGAGGAGCGTCGATGAGCACCGAGACCCAGCCCTCGTCCGTCGACCCGACCGGCTCCGCCGCGACGTCGTCGGGCCCGCGCCCGCACGGGAGCACGTGGTCGGTCACGTGGCACGGCGTGCGCACGGTCGCCCGGCTCGAGCTTCGCCAGCGCGTGCGCTCGACGCGCTGGATCGTCTCGCTGGTCGTGTTCGGCGTGCTCGTGGGCCTGGTCACCACGCTCACCTGGGCGTTCACGCGCAGCATGGGCAGCGACATGATCTACGGCGGCATGAGCGGCGTCGTCGGGCCCACGATGTTCGGCTTCATCGTGTTCTTCGTGCTGTTCCTGGGCCTGCTCGTCTCGCCCACGCTCTCGGCGACCGCCGTGAACGGTGACCGCAACGCGGGCACGCTCGCGACGCTGCAGATCACGCTGCTGAGCGCGACCGAGATCGTGCTCGGCAAGCTCCTCGCCTCGTGGGTGGCCTCGCTCGCGTTCCTCGCGGTCTCGCTGCCGTTCATCGCGTGGGCCTTCCTCGCGGGCGGCAACAACCCCGCGGCCGTGGTCGTGACGGTGCTGCTGCTCGCGGCGCTGCTCGCCGTGGTGTGCGGGATCGGTCTCGGCTTCTCGGCCCTCACCACGCGGACGGCGGGCTCCGCCGTGCTCACCTACGTGAGCGTCGCGAGCCTCACGGTGCTGAGCCTCGTCGTCTTCGGCCTCAGCGTGCCGCTGGTCAGCGGGGACGAGGAGGTGCGCGTCTACGAGGCCGACTGGTCGAGCGCGCCCGACGCCGACCCGGAGACCGGTTGGGGGGACGACCCCGAGTGCGAGTGGACCGAGCGCACCCAGTACGTGGTGCACACCGAGCGCACGTGGTGGCTGCTCGCGATCAACCCTTTCGTGGTGGTCGCGGACGCCGCCCCGCCCGCGGTCAACGACGACAACCGGTTCGTGGTGTTCGACCCGCTGGCCGCGATCCGCGAGGGCGTGCGGACCGCACGTCAGGGACCGCCCGCCGAGTACGACTACTGCTGGCAGGAGATGTCGTCGGACGAGCAGGCGGGGATCACCGCCTTCGACACCCACGACGGACCGCCCGTGTGGCCGTGGGGGCTCGCCGCGAACCTGCTGCTGGGTGCGGGCGGGGTTCTGCTCGCGATCCGTCGGCTCCAGATCCCCTACCGCAACCTGCCCAAGGGCACCCGCGTCGCCTGAGGTGCGGGCTCGCGAGCACGGTGCGTGCCGTCGTGGCACACTCACGGACCATGATCGCCCGAACTCACCGCGCGGCTGCCGCGGGCGTGGCCCTGTCGCTCGCCCTGCTCGTGACCGGCTGCACCGCCTCGCAGCCCGACGACGCGGACCCGACGACGCCCTCCCCGGAGGCCTCGGAGCCCGCCGGCGCCGAGGACGAGGCGGGTGACGAGACGTCGGACGACGCCCCTGAGCTCGCCACCGCGACCGCGACGCTCGAGAACGGCACGGTCGACGTCGTCGTCCGCTCGCTCGAGGCCGACGAGAACGGGACGACGATGACGCTGCGCGTCGCGTTCGTCCCGCACCTCGACGGTGAGGAGGGTGCGAGCTACACGCTGTCGGAGATCAACGGCTTCTTCTTCCTGCACCCCGTGCTGCTCGACCGGCAGAACCTCAAGCGGTATAGCGTGATCACGGGCGAGGGCACCCAGGACTGGCTCACCAACGCCGACGCCGAGACCACGGACGGCGAGCCGCTCGAGTCCTGGTTCGTCTACGCCGCGCCCGAGGACCCCATCGACACGATCACGTTCACGATCGACGAGTGGGGCGTCGAGATCCCCGACATCCCGGTCGAGGCGGCGCCGTGAGGGTCGTCATGGTCGGCGTTCTCGTGGGCGTGCTGGCTGCGGGCGGCTACGTCGAGCGCGACGACGCGCCCGAGCCGAGTGCGGAGAGGATCGAGCGTTCGGTGAACACGTACTCGGTCGAGGGCTCCGTCGAGCTGCTGGTCCAGGAGCCCGAGGACGACGGCGTGGGCCTCACGATCGGCTCGGACGTGATGTTCGCCTACGGCTCGGCCGAGCTCGACGACGCCGCCCGGGGAGCGCTCGACGCCCTGATCGACGAGCTGCCCGACGGCGCCGTCCTCGAGGTGGGCGGCCACACGGACTCGCGCGGAGGTGACGAGGTCAATGTCCCGCTCTCGCAGGCCCGGGCCGACGCCGTCGCGGCGGCGATCACGGACCGTCGCCCCGACACCCGGGTGACCGCGACGGGGTACGCGTCGACCCAGCCGCTCGCGGACGAGTACCCGGGCGGGAAGCCCGACCCGGCCGCCATGGCGCAGAACCGGCGCGTCGAGATCCGCGTCGCAGACTGACCCCGCGCCCGGGCCGGTGCAGGGCGGGCACAGGGCCAGGGCAGGCGGGTCAGCCGGGCGTGAGGACGTCCCATGCGAGCGTCACGACGAGACCACCGACGACGACGAGGAAGACGGCGCGCACGAACCCGCTCCCCCGGGCGACGGCCATGCGCGCGCCCAGGTAGGCCCCGCAGATGTTGCCCGCGCCCATGATCACGCCGAGCAGCCAGAGCGGGGCGCCCTGGAGGGCGAAGACGACGAGGGCACCGATGTTGGTGAGTGCGTTGATGATCTTGGCGTGCGCGGAGGCCTGGAGGAACCCGTAGCCGAGCACCGCGACGAGGCCGATGACGAGGAAGGTGCCGGTGCCCGGGCCGACGAGGCCGTCGTAGAAGCCGATGCCCACGCCGAGGGCCGCGGCCACCACGAGGTGCCGGCGCCCGGTCCAGCGCAGCTCGTCGGCCCGGCCGAGCTGCGGCCGCGCGACGGTCCAGATCGCGACGCCCACGAGGGCGACGAGCACGATCGGCTCGATCACCTCACCCGGGAGCCACGCGGCGAGCGCGGCGCCTCCCCCGCCACCGAGGAGGGCCGCCACGGCCATGGGTCCCGCGGTGCGCAGGTCGGGCTGCACGCGGCGGTAGAAGGTCGCGGCACTCACGCTGGTGCCCATGAAGCCCGCGACCTTGTTGGTCGCGAGGGCCTGCACGGGGGCGATCCCGGGTACCAGGAGCAGGGCGGGCAGCTGGATGAGCCCACCCCCGCCGACGACGGCGTCCACCCAGCCCGCCACGAAGGCGGCGAGCAGCAGCAGGACGAGGGTCGACGTCGGGAGGTCGACGCCCTCGACGAGTCCGCTCAGGGGTGCAGGGCCTGGAACTCGGCGTCCGCGGCGACGTCGTCGTCCACGTCCAGACGCAGGTGCGCGAGCACGGTCTGCAGCACCCGCAGCACGGCGGACCCTCGCTCACCCCAGTTGGACAGGTACGAGAACTGCCACCACCACAGGGCCTCGAGCACCTGGCCGGCGTCGTGGTGACGCTGGCCCTGGGACAGCGCGCCGACGATGAGCAGCAGGTCGGCTGAGATGGTCGAGCTGACGACCTCGCCGCCGAGCACCGGGTCGTCGACCTCGGTGTACTCGTCGAGGCCGTCGAGCACGTTCTCGAGCGCCGCGCGCAGGGGGTCAAGGTCGACGTCCGGGCCGACGTCGGGCTCGAAGCGCTCGGCCGGGACGACGTCGACCATCGCGCCCAGGCGGGCACCCGCCGCGAGCACGTCGGAGACCGCGAGCAGCAGCAGCGGGATCGCCACCTCGGGGTTCGCGCCGGCGGCGACCTCGGTGATGGTCGTGGTGAAGCGACGGGCCTCCGCCGAGACGGACGCGGCGACCTCGAGCAGGTCCGCCGGCGCGGCGGCCGGGTGGTCGGCGCGCACGTCGGGCGACGTGGCGCTCGGCTGGGTGGGGATCTCCGGCGTGTCAGGCACTGATCTGCCTCCGTCCTTCGAAGGCCCGCCCGAGCGTGACCTCATCGGCGTACTCCAGGTCCCCGCCCACGGGCAGACCCGAGGCCAGGCGCGAGACGCGCAGGCCCATGGGGACGAGCATGCGGGCGAGATAGGTGGCGGTCGCCTCGCCCTCGACGTTCGGGTCGGTCGCGAGGATCACCTCGGTGACCTTCCCGTCCGCGAGGCGACCCATGAGCTCGGAGATGCGCAGGTCGTCCGGGCCCACGTTGTCGATCGGGTTGATGGCTCCGCCGAGCACGTGGTACTTCCCGCGGAACTCGCGCGTGCGCTCGATCGCGACGACGTCCTTGGGCTCTTCGACCACGCAGATCGTGTCTTCTGAGCGGCGCGGGTCGCGGCAGACCCGGCACAGCTCCTCCTGGGAGACGTTGCCGCACACGGTGCAGAACTGGACGCGTGCCTTGACCTCCGTCAGGGCGTCGACGAGGCGACGCACGTCTGCCGGGTCTGCCGCGAGCAGGTGGAACGCGATGCGCTGGGCGCTCTTGGGACCGACCCCGGGCAACCGCCCGAGCTCGTCGATCAGGTCCTGGACCGCGCCCTCGTACACCCCGCCAGCCTACGGGGTGCCCGCGACACCGGGCGAAGTCCCACGCTGACCCGCCCCACGGGGTCCCCGCCCCTCGCCCGCCGCGCGAGGCCGTACATCTGCAGCGAGGGCGTACCCGCGGATGTACGCCTTCGCGGCGGATGTACGCCCTCGTCGAGGCGGTTGGGCGGGAGCTGCCCGATCCCGCTGCGCGAGGGTGCGGGCGTCAGCGCGGGGCTTCGTCCTCGGGGATCTCGTCGATCACGGTGCCGCCGAGCATCTGCGCGACGAGCGGGGCGCCGACGAGGCCCGAGGCCGTGACGTCCGGGTCGTCCGGGCTCGTGTCGTCCTCGTCGACCCTGCTGGGCGCGGGACGTCGCTCCCTGACGTGGGGGCGCGTGCCCGGGGCGACGCGCAGGCCCGGCGGGCGCGACGCGCCACCGGAACGCTGAGCAGGGGCGTCGCGCGGTGGTGGAGGTGGACCCGGGTCGTCCTCGGGAGGTGGCTCCATGTCCCACGGCGGGTCGTCGTCGGACGGCCCGGACCCGCGCGCCTGCTCGGGCGCGCGCGAGGGCGGTGCCACGGGCCCGCCGGCCGCGCGACCCTGGCCGCCATCCCCGGACGACGGCGACGACGGTCCGCGGCGCCCGGCGGTGGGACCGGCCGCGCCCGCTGCTGCGGACGGACCTGCCGGACGTGCGGCCGGGGTCACCGACCACGACGCCTCGGCCTCGGCCGAGCTCATGGTGCCCTCGGACCGCGTCGGCCGTGCCTTCTCGGTGGTCGGCACCGGGGGCGTGGCGCTCGCCGCGGGGGCCGAACCCGTGCCCAGCCCGGCCTCGACCCGCACGTCCAGGCCGAGGGTCTCGTGCAGGGCGCGCCGCACGTTGTCCGCGTGCGGACCCTGCCGGAACGTCGTCGCGAGCTGGGGCGTCGAGAACGCGAGCACGAGCACCTCGGCGGAGACCTCGCCGACGTGCGCGTTCTGGCTCACGAGCACCCACGTCGCCATGCGTAGGCCGCGCAGGGTCTGGAGCACCTCGGGCCAGCGGCGGCGCACCGTCTCTGCGTCGAGCCCGCCGCCGGGAGCAGGCACGACGGCCACGACGGGCGCGGCACCCGCAGGGTCGACCGCGGGCGCCGCCACCGGGGTCCCACCGGGCGCCGCGTCGGCCGAGCTCGGGTCGTCAGGAGCGGCATCCGCCGGGCCGCCCGGCGAGGACGAGACGGCCTCGGTCTCACCGGCGGGCGCCGGACGACCGGCCGATGTGGCCTCACCGGCCGCGCCGGATGGGGCCCCTGCCGGGCCCGACTCGGACGAGACCTGCGGAGCCGTGGGCTGCGGAGCCGTGGGCTGCGGGGCGGACGGCGCGTCGGCGGCCGGGGCAGCAGCCGCCGGCGCACCCGAGCCCGCCGCCGGCGCCGGCGCCG
>NZ_JAACYI010000012.1 GCF_009996735.1 Cellulomonas sp. APG4
CGCGGGGTCCCCGGCACGGCGCGGCGCATGACTCGGGGGAAGGGGGCGCGCCGAGGTGCCCGACGCGCGGCTCGTGGTCGTCGGGCGCGCGGGCCGCGTGGCGCGCGAGGTGTCCTCACCCGGGACCGCCCGCTGGACGCGCGTCGAACCCGGGACGTCGTCACGGCGCTGCTGCGTCCGGGCGGGCGGTTGGGAGCCTGCAGGCTGCGGGCTCCGCGACGGCTGGTCGGCCCGCGTCGGTCGGCGGGACGGGGTGCCGACGGTGTCGTCACCGTCGGGGCGGCGCCGGGGACCACCGGTGCGCGCGCCCGGGCCGACGACGATCGGCGCAGCCTCGTCCCCGTCGCCCCCGGGACGCGGGCCCTGCGGCGGGCGGAAGCTGGGCGGGCGCTCAGGCACTGCCGCAGCCGGTGTTGTCTTCGGCGCTGAACGGGTCCACACCGGCCTTCTTCGGCTCGGAGGTCGTGGTCGGCTCGGAGGTCGGCGTGGTGGGCTCCTCGGTGCCTTCGGTCCCCGCACCCTCGGTGCCCTCGCCACCATCGGCCGGATCCGTGACCGCGGGCTCGTCGACCGGGACGATCGGCTCGTCGGCGGCCATGCGCGCCCAGATGTCGTCGGCCTCGTCGGTCCACACGACGCGCGCGGCGTTGCCGGGTGCGGCGCCGAACGGGATCGTCATGAACGTGATGTTGCCACTCGGCACGCTGCGCAGGCTGTAGGCGAGCCCGGCCATGTCGGGGATGTTCGCGAGACTGCTGCTCACGGTGAGCGAGCGCGTCGTCGCGTTGAGGAAGCGGATGAGCTCGGGCACGTCCGTGAGCACGTTCTTCTGCAGCACCGTGCGCGCCGTCGCCGCGAGGAGCTCCTGCTGACGTCCGATGCGGCCGGTGTCCGAGCCGTCGCCCAGGCCCTCGCCCGTCCGGGCACGTGCGAAGGCGAGCGCGGTGCGTCCGTCGAGCACGTGCTCGCCCGCGGTGATGTCGAGCTTGGCCTTGCGCGAGCGCATGTCCTGCGGGATGCACATGGGCACGCCGCCGATCGCGTCGACCATGTCGATGAAGCCGGACATGTCGACCACCACGAAGTGGTGGATGCGCACGCCGGTGATCTGCTCGACGGTGCGCTGGGTGCAGGCTGCGGCGTCGGTCACCGAGCCGTTCTGACCACCGGTCTGGAAGGCGGCGTTGAACATCGTGTTCGGCTGCGGGCCCGACGACGAGCCGTCCGAGCGCTCGCACTCGGGGATGTCGACCAGCGAGTCGCGCGGGATCGAGACGAGCTCGACGCGGCTGCGGTCGGCCGAGACGTGCATGACGATCGTGGTGTCCGAGCGCTGACCGGCGACCTCGTCGGAGGCCACGGAGTCGTTGCCCTCGCGCGTGTCCGAGCCCATCACGAGGATGTTGACCGGGGTACCGGCGTTCGGGTCGTCCGGGTCGGGCGTCGGCTCGGGCGGGCGCTCGGCCCCGAGCAGGTGCTCGACGTCCGCGGACTCGATGTTCCCCTGCAGGCGTGCGTAGGCGGTCGCGGCGCTCGTGCCGCCGAAGGCGACGACGGCGGTCAGCGCGAGGGCCGCGGTGCGCATCACGGGGTGACGCCGCGGCGAGTGGGCGTGGCGCGCGGGCGACCGGCGCAGCGCCCGCCGGGAGACGGCATGGCGGGGGCTCATGATCGGCGAGCATATTCGTGCGACGGCCACGGTTGGCGGAGCCACGGCAGCGGAGCCGTGGAGGACTCGTGCAGGTCGCCGCAGTGGCGCGCCGGTCGGGTCGGGGCCCACGTCCGGACGGCTGCGGACGACTGGGTACGATGACCGGGATGTCCGCCCCTCCCGCCGACCGTTCGTCGTCCGCCCGTCCGAGCGACAGGGCCGAGGCTCTCCCGGGCGTCTCCGTGATCCTGCCGGTGCGCGACGAGGAGAAGCACCTCGCGGCCGCCGTCGGGCAGGTGCTCGCCCAGGACTACGCGGGGCCCTACGAGGTCGTCGTCGCTGTCGGTCCGAGCGCGGACCGCACGCGCGAGATCGCCGACGCGCTCGCGGCGTCGGACCCCCGGGTCACCGTCGTGGACAACCCGACGGGACGCACGCCTGCGGCCCTCAACGCCGCGATCGCCGTCGCGCGGCACGACGTCCTCGTCCGGGTCGACGGGCACAGCGAGATCGACGACGACTACGTGACCAGGGCTGTCGACGTGCTGCGGACGACGGGCGCCGCCAACGTCGGTGGGCGCATGCTGCCCGTGGGCGTGACACCCTTCGAGCAGGCGGTCGCTCGTGCGATGAGCAGCCGCCTCGGCATCGGCTCGGAGCGGTTCCACACGGGTGGTCGCGCGGGCCCGGCGGCGACGGTCTACCTCGGCGTCTTCCGACGCGACGCCCTCGAGGGCGTGGGCGGCTTCGACGAGTCCTACCTGCGCGCCCAGGACTGGGAGCTGAACCACCGCCTGCGGGCGTCCGGCGAGACGGTCTGGTTCGACCCGACGCTCGGTGTGACGTACCGGCCGCGCGGGTCGTGGCGCGCCCTGGCGCGTCAGTTCCACCGCACCGGCCAGTGGCGTCGGCACGTCGTCAGGACGTATCCCGAGACGGCGAGCCCGCGCTACCTCGCCCCGCCGCTCGCTGTCGTCGGAGTCGTCGCAGGTGCGGTGATCGCCCTCGTCGGTGCCGCGACCGGCGCACGCGTCGCGCTCGTGGCCGGCACCCTGCCGCTCGGTTACGCGGCAGCCGTCGGGATCGGCTCCGTCCCGGTGGGCCGTGGGGCCTCCTGGCGTACGCGCGGATGGCTCCCGCTCGTGATCGGCACCATGCACATGGCGTGGGGGACGGGTTTCCTGCGCGGGGTCTCCGGGGAGGACGCACGCGTGGCGAGCGCAGGCCACTATCCTGGGTCGGCTCGCGCCCCGGGCGAGCGAACCCCTACCCGTCCTGCGACGGAGGACTGAGCACTTCATGGCCCACGACACGACTCCCGACTGGGACGCCGAGCTGCAGGTCTACGAGCCGCACAAGGCAGGACTGCCGCGGTTCGGGCCCTACTTCCGCGACCTCGTCGACAGGCTGCCGTTCGCGGCCGAGTTCTCCCGGTCCGGCATCCGCGCGGCGAACACGCAGACGGTGTTCGGCCAGCTGTGGCTCGTGCTGAACCCGCTGCTCCTCGCGTGCGTCTACTACATCCTCGTGGCGATCCTGACGCGCCGCGGCGGGATGGAGTTCCTCGCGCACATCGTCGGTGGCCTGTTCGTCTACTACTTCGTCTCCAACAGCATCAGCACGGGAGCGTCCTCCGTGACAGGCGGTGGGCGGCTCATCATGAACATGGCGTTCCCGCGGCTGCTGATGCCGATGGCCGCCGTGCGCACGGCCTTCTTCCGCTTCCTGCCGACCGTGCCGGTCTACCTGCTCATCCACACGCTGGGTGGTGGCGTCTGGTCGCCGACGATGCTGCTGGGCCTCGTGTTCCTCGGGATGCTGGTGGTGTTCGGGATCGGGATGGCCGCCTTCGTCGCGGCGCTCCAGGTGTACTTCCGCGACACGTCGAGCTTCCTGCCGTACTTCCTGCGCATCTGGCTCTACCTCTCGCCGGTGCTCTGGTACCCCCAGGACGCCCCGGAGAGGTTCGCCGACCTCATGGTGCTCAACCCCCTGTACTCGATGATCGGCGGTTGGACCGAGACCACCCTGCAGGGCGTGGTGCCGCCCGTCGAGATGTGGGTGGCCGGCTCCCTGTGGGCCGTCGTCGCGCTCGTCGCGGGGTCCCTGTTCTTCATGTCGAGGGAGCGTGATTTCGCTGTCCGCCTCTGATCCGACCACGACGGCGGGTGCGCCCGCCGGCCCCCGCCGGCCGCAGCAGACCCCGGCGCCGGGTGAGCCGCCGACGGTCAGCGTCCAGGACGTCTCGATCGTCTACCGGACGACGTTCGAGAAGGTGCCGACGTTCAAGAGCGCGATCGTCCGGCTGGGCCGCGGCGAGCGCGCTGTGCGCGAGGTCGACGCCCTGCAGAACGTGTCGTTCGACGTGCCGAGGGGGACGTCCCTGGGGATCATCGGCGCCAACGGTGCCGGCAAGTCGACCCTCATGCGCGCGATCGCCGGAGTGCTCCCGCCCACCAAGGGGCGCATCGAGGTGCGCGGCAAGATCAGCGCGCTGCTCGCGCTCGGCGTCGGCTTCAACGGCCAGCTCTCGGGCCGCGAGAACGTCGTCCTCGGCGGGCTCGCCGCCGGGCTCAGCCGGGAGCAGGTCGAGGAGCGTGCCGAGCAGATCGCCGAGTTCGCCGAGATCGGCGAGTTCATGGACCTGCCGATGCGCACCTACTCCTCCGGGATGTACCAGCGGCTCGCGTTCTCGGTGTCCGTGCACATGGACCCGGACATCCTGCTCATCGACGAGGCGCTCTCGGCGGGCGATGCCAGCTTCAAGGAGAAGGCGACCGCCAAGATGGACGAGCTCATGGCCTCGGCACGCGCCATGTTCCTCGTGAGCCACTCCCTCGGCAGCATCAAGTCCTTGTGCGACGACGCGATCTGGATCCACAAGGGCAAGCTGATGATGCACGACACGCCCGAGCGCTGCATCGCGGCGTACACCAAGTTCCTCAAGGTGGGAGAGAACGCCTTCACCTTCGAGGACCTCTGAGCCGGATGCCGCCCGCCAGGCCTGACGTCAGCATCGTGACGTCGGGGCACGACGTGGCCGACGCACGGCTCCATCGGGAGGTCGCCGCGCTGAGGCGTGCCGGGCTCGACGTGGAGGTCCTCGGGCTCGGTGCGGTGGCCGACGGTCCGCCGGGGTCGACGACCCGCACCTGGCCTCGCGTGCGTGGCCTGGCCAGGGCGAGGCTCGCCCTCACGCTCCCGTGGCGCGCGTGTGGAAAGGTGCTCCTGGCACTCGACCCGGACACCGCGGTGACCACGCTGCTTCGACGCGGTCCACGAGGGTCGGGGCGCCGGTGCGCTGTAGTGGCCGACGTGCACGAGGACTACGAGCTCGTCCTGCGCGACCGTGCCTGGGCCGCGGGGCCCCGGGCGCTCGGTGGGCGGCTCTGGGCGCGCCTGGGCTCGGCTGCGGCACGACGAGCCGACCTGCTTGTCGTCGCCGACCACCACCTGATGTCGGGTGTCGCCGGGCGGCTGGTCCTCCGCAACGTGCCCGACCTGACGATGCTGCCCGCGCCGGGAGAGCGAGAGCCACGGCCCCGCGCGGTGTACGTCGGTGACCTCCGTGCGAGTCGTGGGCTCTTCGCGATGCTGGACGCCGTCGCAGCGGCTCCGGACTGGAGCCTGGACCTCGTGGGCCCGGTGGCGGTCGCCGACGAAGAGGCGTTCGCCGCCAGGCTCGCGTCGCCCGAGCTGCGCGGGCGTGTGCGCATGCACGGTCGCCGGCCTCCGGAGGAGGCCTGGCGTCTGGCGCGCGGGGCGTGGGTGGGGCTGTTGCTGCTCGACGACACGCCGGCCTTCCGCGAGGCGATGCCCAGCAAGCTGTACGAGTACCTCGCGTGCGGTCTCGCCGTCGTGACCACCGATCTTCCTCGCCCTGCGGCGCTGGTCCGCGAGTCGGGGGCCGGCGTGGTGGTTCGTGATGCCGCGCACGCGGCCACCGTCCTGACCGGCTGGTCGGAGGACACCGACGACCTCGTGGCGCGGCGTGACGCGGCTCGTGCGGCCGCTGCCGACCTCACGGCGGGCCAGGACGAGCTCGACACCTTCGCGGCGGAGGTCGCGCGCCTCGCGGCACGCGTCCGCGGGTGACGACCGGGATCAGGCGGGGAGGTCCCGGAGCGCCCTGAGCGCCGCGGGCACCCCGGTCACAGCGGGTGTGCTCGCGGGTAGGCGCCGCGCGGCCCGCCACACGGTCTCGATCGCGGCCGCGTCGCCGGCGACCACGACGGCCGCCGAGTCGAGCGCGTCGCGTGCCGCCGGGTCGCGCTGGGCGGCACGGGCGAGCGTCGCCGCCGCCGTGCGGCGCAGGGCGATCCGCAGCGCGAGGCGTGCGAGCCGCACGGGTCGCGGTGCGCTCGACCGCTGCTGGGGCCGGTCGCCGAGCACGTGGACCGGTGCGTGGTCCAGCTCGAGCGGGTCGTGCGTGAGGACCACGACCGAGGCGCCCGCGGCTTCGAGGCTCGCGACGGACTCGGCGACGTCGGCCGGGTCGGGCGAGGGCCGTCCGAGGACGAGGACGACGGCGCGGCTCACCGGGCCACCGCCGTACGGAGCGCGGCGATGCGTGGCGTGAGCTGGCGATCCCTGCGGAACGCCGCGGCGAACTCCAACGCCGCGGTGCGCGACGCGTCGTCGTCGTCCACGACGGCTCGTGCGGCCTCGGCGAGCGCGGCGGCCACGTCCTCGGGGGCCAGGCTGCGCGCGGGGAACCACAGGGGGTAGCCCTCGAGCACCTGGCTCGCGGCGTTCCCGGGGTCGTGCACCGACACGATGGGCCTGCCCGTCGACAGGTACTCGAACACCTTGCCGCTGGTCACGTACCGGCCGGCACCGAGGGCGAGCACGAGCGCGTCGACGTGCGCGTAGAACTCGGCGACGGCGGCCTTGCGCACCGGCCCCGCGTAGCTCGCGCCCACGTCGGCCGCGGCCGCGATCGCCTCACGCATCTCCGGACGAGGCACGGCGAAGTAGCCCAGGTACCCCCCGATCTCGAGGGTCGAGCCCGCGGGGACGGAGCCGTCGGAGACCGCCGCGCGCCATCCCGCGAGGAGCTCGCTGAGGGGGACCTTCGGGGTCACGGTCCCGAGGTAGCCGAACCGGACGCCCGCTGTGCTCGGCTCGGGCCCCTCGGGGGAGGCCGGCGCGTGCGCCATCGCGTCGGTCAGGCCGGGATCCCAACCGTTGGCGACGACGTGCATCCGCGACGCCGCGCCGGGGTGCTCCTGCGCGTGCCACTGCCGGATCGGCTCGTTGACGAACCACACCTCGCGGGCGTCGGCGACGAGACCACGTTCGGTCCGCGCCTGCCGGCTCCGGGGGCCGTGCAGCCGACGGCCCGAGAAGACGTCGAGCACCCAGGCGTCGCGGTAGTCCATCACGTAGGGAACGCCGTGCTCGCGGTGCAGGGCCCGCGCCGCCTCGAAGGTGACGTGCGGGTTCGCCGTCGAGATCACGAGGTCCACGGGGTCGGTGCGGTGCACCTCGCGGGCGGCACGGACGAGGTCCCGCCGCCACGGCCCGTAGCCCGCCTCGGGGAAGTCGCGCATGTCCGCCCAACGTCGTAGCCGCCGCCACAGGGGCGGGAGGACGACGCGCAGACGGCTGTAGGTCCGGACGTCGGTCTCCTGCGCGGGCCACGTGAACGGCACGCGGTGCACGTCCACCTCGGGGTCGACGAGGTCCTCGAGAGAGTCGTCCGTGCCCGTGTAGCGCTCGTAGGCCTCGCGTGTGGTCGTGAGCACCGTGACGCGCCAGCCCGCCGCGCGGAACGCGTTCGCGGTCGCCAGTGCGCGGTAGACGCCCGCCGCACGGCAGGGAGGGAAGGCCCAGGCCACGTAGAGCAGGTGAGGTCGCGTGGTCATGGGTCCTTCGCAGGTCGGTGGGGTGGGCCCGCCAAAGGCGCGCACGCCTCACTACGATACCGGGGACGAGTCCACGACCGAGGAGGTGCGCGATGGGTGCGCGAGGACGCGCGCGCACTGCCCTCGGTGCCGTCGTCGGGCCCGCCCTCGACCGGCGACACCTGCTCCCCGAGCCCCTCGACCGGGCCGTGGACGCCGTTCGTTGGGCCGGCCCGGTGCGCCACGGCCTGGAGGACCGTGCGCTCCCGTCCGCGACGCGCGGCGACGGCGCCCTGCTCGTGGCACCCGCGAACTTCGCCGGGCAGGGGTGGGAGTGGGCGCGCGCGTACGAGCGGGCGACCGGCCGGCCCGCTGCCGCCTGGATGATCACCGCCGACCCCGTGTTCGCCTACCAGGCGGATCACAGCACGGGGCTCGAGGTGCAGCGTGCCTCTCGCGCGTGGCAGCGCCGTCAGCTCGAGCGGGTGCTCTCGACGTTCGACGCCGTCGTGCTCGAGGCCGGGCGACCACTCTTCGGGTCCCTGTTCGGGTTCGACGCCCGGCGGGAGGCCGACGCACTGCGTTCCGCAGGCCTCGACGTCGCCGTCCTCTGGCACGGCACCGACATCCGGCTCCCGAGCGAGCACGCGGCGACGCACCCGCTCTCCCCGTACGGGACAGCGCCCCTGCTCCGACGCAGCCGGAGGCTCGAGTCCGTCGCGCGGCGCAACCGGCGGCGGATGCGTGGCTTCGCAGGCACCGTGCTCGTCTCGACCCCGGACCTGCTCGCGGCCGTCCCGGGATCGCAGTGGTGCCCCGTCGTCGTCGACACGGAGTCGTGGGCCAGCACTGCTCCCGTGCTCGAGCGTGTGCGGCCCGTCGTGGTGCACGTCCCGAGCAACCCCCTGCTCAAGGGGACCGACCTCGTCCGCCCCCACCTGCAGCGGCTCCACGACGCCGGCGTGGTCGAGTACCGCGAGGCCGCCGGCCTCACGTCGGCCGAGGTGCGGCAGCTGTACCGGGAGGCGGACGTCGTGCTCGACCAGTTCCGGCTCGGCATCTACGGCGTGGCGGCATGCGAGGCCATGGCGGCGGGCAGGGTCGTGCTCTCGAGCGTCGACACCTCGGTGCGGGACGAGGTGCACGCCCGCACCGGTCACGAGCTGCCGGTCGTCGAGACGCCGGCGGCGCAGCTGACGGATCGCCTGACCGAGCTCCTGGCGGACCGCGACGGTGCCCGCCGCCGCGCGGCGGCCGGGGTCGGGTTCGTCGCCGCGGTCCATGACGGCCGACGTTCCGCGGCCGAGCTCGCCGCCCTCGTCGGGACGGGCCCCACGTCGGCACCACCGAGCTGACCTAGACTCGCCGCGGCGCCGCGCGTCCCGCGTGCGGTCCGCTCCCGACCTGTGCGAAGGAGGCGGCGTGCCCCAACCCACGCTCGTCGTGGTCACCCCGTGGTACCCCAGCGACGACGCTCCGTACCACGGTGTGTTCGTCCAGGAGGCGGTCGCGGCGCTGCGCCGGCCGGTCGAGGACGTCCTCGTCGTCCACCTGAACAACGTGGCCCCGGCCGACGCCGGGGCGCCCCGCCGCTTCACGACCGGCATCGCCGAGGTGCTCCGGATCGACGTGCCCGTGCCGGCCCGCACCTCACGTGCGGACACGGCGCGCGCGCAACGGCGCGCCCTCCTCGAGCACCGGCCGCGCGAGCTCGACGAGGTCCCGGTGGTGCACGCCCACGTAGGGATGCCGACCGGCTGGGCGGTGGCCGGCGTGCTGCCCGCGTCCACGCGCCTGGTCACGACCGAGCACGCCACCTACCTGCCGACGATCCTCCGCACACCCGTCGGCGAACGGATGTACGGCGAGCTCCTCGCCCGGACCGACCGTCTGCTGACGGTGGGGGAGAAGGAAGCACGCGACCTGCGCACGCAGTTCCCGGCGCACGCCGCGAAGGTCTTCGCCGCGGGCAACCCCGTGGACCAGGACCGGTTCGCGCTGCGCCCCGCGCCACCCGCGAGGCTCGACCGCTGGGTCTACGTGGGCAACCTGATCCCGCGCAAGGGGGTGGACCGCCTCGTCCGGGCGTTCGCGCTGTGGTCGGCCGGGAGGGCGACGGACGACGCGACGCTCACGCTCGTCGGCACGGGGCCGCAGGAGGCCGAGCTGCGCGGGCTCGCCGCCGAGGTGGGCGTGGGCGACCAGGTGCGATGGCCGGGAGCCGTCGCCCCGGACGACCTCCCGGGCGTCTTCGCCGACGCGGACGTGCTGCTGCACCTCTCCTCGCACGAGACGTTCGGGCTGACCGTCGTGGAGGCCGCGATGACCGGTCTGCCCGTCGTCGTGACACGGTGCGGCGGCCCCACGGAGACGCTCTCCGACGCCGAGCAGCGCGGGTTGGTCAGGTTCGTGGACGTCGCGCCGGAGCCGGCCGACGTCGTCCGAGCCGTGCGCGAGCTCGAGCGCAGCGCGCCCGGGGCCGACGCGGCGGGGGTCCGCGAGGTGCTGGTCGCCCGGCACGGAGCTCGTGCGTTCGCCGAGAGGCTCGAGCGCGCCCTCGACGGGCGGCCGCCGTCGGAGCCACCCGCGCCCGGGGCGCGGACGGTCGTGGGTGTCGCGCTCTCGCCCTACGCGTCCGCGCGGCTGGTCGGGCTGCTCCAGGAGGTCGTCCGGAGCGGCGGGCGGGCGGTCCTGGTGACGTCCCAGCGCGGTGACGCCGTCGCGACCGATCGTCGGATCGAGGTCGTGGACCTGGCTCCGCACCTCACGCTGCTGCCGCACCACGCCCTGCCGGACCTGGTGCTCAGGGTGCTCCCTGCAGCGCTCCTGCGGGCCGCGCGGAGCGTCTGCTCACTCGTCGCGTCGGTGCCCGGGCCCCCGCGCCGGATCGCGACGCGCGGGGTCCACGCGCTCAGTGCCGTGCTCGCGAAGCATGCGCAGATGTCCAGGGACGTCCACGCCGGCCTCCTGCACCCCGTGCAGGCTCGGATCGATCGGGATCACGTGACGCGTCACGCGATGAGAAGGCGAGCAGGTGAGCTCACTGCGCTGAGAGCAGATCTCGTCGTGGCCCCCGACGACGCCTCCCGCGGGCTCGGGTCCCGGATCGCGCACACGCGGGCCACCGCCAGGCTCGCCCGGACCCCTTCGGACGCCGCGGTGCGGTCGGCCGTCGTACCCGCGGGAGGAGCTCATGCCCGGGGTGAGGAGCCGGGCTGAACGTGCGTCCTCACATGTCCGCGTACAGGGCCCGGATCTGCTCGGCCTGGTTCTCCCAGGAGAGCTCGGCGCGGAGGTCGTCGCGGGCCGCGTTCTTCCGGTAGCGATCCTCGTCCGCCATCACGGCGCGTACGGCCCTGGCGAAGTCCGCCGGGTCCTCGGGCCGGAAGGGCTCGCCCACGCCGTGGTCGCGGACGAACTGTCCCATCAGGCGAACGTCGCTGACCACGACCGGCAGCCCGGCGAAGAGGTAGTCGAAGAGCTTGTTGGGAAGCGCCATCTCGTGGTTGGCCAGTCCGCCGATCATCGGATGGACCCCGATGTCCGCCGTCGACAGGAAGCTGATGATCTCGTCCGTCGCGACGGGCTCGACGAGGTGCACGCGGTCCGCGACCCCGAGCGTCTGGGCGTAGTCGCTCAGGGCGAGAGCCCCGCGGTAGTGGGCGTTCGGGACGCACACCACCGCGAGGTGTGCGTCCGGGACGTCGGCGAGGCCTTCGATCGCCGTGCGGATCCCCCGCTTCGCGCTGAGGACTCCCGAGTAGGCGAGGAGGGTCGTCGAGGGGGGAAGCCCGCACGCCGTACGGATGTCCGACGCGGCAGGCGCCTGGCCGGAGTTCGTCGGGGTGTTCAGCACGACGGACGGTCGCCGCTCGAGGCCGTAGCGTTGCTGGATCGCATCGGCGATCGGTTCACTCACGGTGATCACGTCGTCGACGTAGGGCATGAACTCGGCCTCGAGCGCCTTCCACGCGGCCTCGAGCGCGGGCGTCGGGGCCGAGGTTCCGGCGATGTACTCGTGGGCGTCGTAGACGAGACGGACCCGCTTGCCCTGGCTCAGCAGTCGCTGCTTCGCGAGCGCGCCGGCCTCGAGCAGGTGGACGTCGTGGATGTGGATCACGTCCGGCTCGGAGCGCCACAGGGGTTTGGTGAACGTGAGGGTCAGGTCTCCGATGTTCGGCAGCGCCCGGCGCCAGTCCACCCTTCCCCGCTGACGCCCGGCGTGGTCAGCCTGCTGGGCCTGCGTCCTGCGCACGTGCTCGCGGTAGAGGCGCCCCCGCACGCGGGCGAGCATCGCGGACGAGCGGGCCAGCGCCCGATGCACGGGTGAGCGCCGCGCAGCGCGTTCGCTGCGCAAGGTCGAGCGGAGGAGCGCGGCCTGCATCTCCTTGCGGTCCCGGAACCCGATCAGGAACGGCCGGGAGCGACTCCCGTCCTTCCCCCGCCTCGCAGCGTCGTCCCGCAGCAGGTACGGGACGTGCAGCCCGGTGGTCCTGACGGCGCCGAGGGTCGCATCCCCGGCGTCAGCGGCGTTCAGGCAGCCGAAGACGAGGGTGACGTCGTGCCCCGCATCGGCGACCGCGAGCGCGGTCTTCTTGACCCGGGCGTCTCGCTCGATCTCGCTGGCGACCGCCATCACCACCCTGTGGCGGGTGACGGGCGTGTGCTCGGCCAAGGTCATGCGTCCTCCGGGGAGACTCGTCGGATGTCGAGGGCGTCCGGGCGCCAGGCCTCGGCGGGAAGCTCCCCGAGCAGGTCGGTGTAGAGCGTTCGGATCGTCTCGGCCTGAGCCGACCACGAGAACCGGCGTCGAAGGGCGCCGTCCTGGGCGATGCGGGCAGAGAGGCGGGGGTGGTCGGCGAGCACGGACTGCACGGCGCGCGCCAAGGCGTCGGCGTCACCCGCGGGATAGACCGCCCCGAGGTCGAGCTCGCGCACCAGGTCGGCCTGCGCGGGGGTGTCGCTCGTGACGATCGGGACGCCGGCCGTGAGGTACTCGCAGAACTTGTTCGTGACCGCGACGTCGTGGTTGGGCGCGTGCAGCAACGTGGAGAGGCCGAGTGTGACCGTGGAGAAGTAGCGGGTGACGAGCTCGGGCGGCACGAACGGCGCGAGGTGGACGCGATCGGCGACCCCCAGGGCCTCGGCCTGGCTGAGGAGCGCCTCGACCACGTGGTTGCGCCGGTGGATGACGACGGCGAGGTGCACTCCTGGGAGCGCGGGGAGGGCGGCGACGGCCGTGTCCACCCCCCGGGCTGCGTTGACCCCTCCGCCGTACACCATCAGCGGGACGTCGTCGGCGAGCCCGACGACCTCGCGCACGGTGCGGAAGCCCGGGGGCGGCGCGGCCACCGTCGGTGCGTTGAGCACGACGGTGGGGGACGAGTGCATGTGGTGGTCGGCCTCCAGGAGCGCGGCGAGGGGCTCCGACACCGTGACCACGCGGTCGACCTCGCCGATGTACTCGCGCTCGATGTCGCAGTAGGCCGCGACGGTGCGGGCCGGCACGACGGCGAGGCCGGGGATGTACTCGTGCGCGTCGTACACGAGCCGCACCTGGCGCCCGGCGTCCCGAGCGCGGCGCACGGACTCAGCGGCGACCCCGAGCATGAACACGTCGTGCACGTGGATCACGTCCGGTTCCAGTTCGTCGAGGAGAGCGCCGATCACCCGCTCGTCCTCGGCCACGACGGGGAGCTCCTCGCGCCAGCGGACGCGGTGGCGAGTGCTGCGGTACCGCGCGATCTCGGCTGCGCGGCGCCTCTCGCCGTCCCCGAGCTCCTCCGGGCGAGGTCGCGGCCGTCGCTCGACGACGGCGCGGCTCACGCGCAGCCACACGCGCGCGAGCAGGACCGCCGAGCGCAGGGCCGTACGACGGACCCCGCGTCGGCGGGCCGCCGTCGACCGCCATCGCCTGACGGTGGCCCGGGCCTCAGCCAGGGCGGTGTCGCTTCCCGGAGCGGCAAGGACCGTGGTCAGCGCACGACGTCGGGCGGGCGACGTAGGCCGCGCCGGCGGAGTGGGGACGGAGCGAATGAGGACGGTGACCCCGCCGAGGGTGAGGTCACGATCACCGCCCCGACGGGTCACCCCCACGGCGTAGGTGTCGAGGCCCCACCGGTCCATCGTCGCGAGGTACTTCAGCACGCGGGCGTCGGGGAGGACCTCGTTGCCGGGCACGTGGACGACGCGGGGCCTTGGCGCGTTCATGCCGCTCCCAGGAAGTCGGCGAGCTGGCGCGCAGCCAGACGCCCGTCATGCACCGATCCGACGAACGCGGGGCCCGAGCGGCCGGACACCCGGGCGGCCTCACGGTCGGCCAGGAGCCCACGCAGGACGCGCTCGAGGTCGGCCGGTCCCGCCTGTACCACCGGGAGATCGAGTCCCGAGAGCGAGCGGACACGCGCGCGCACCTCGTCGGTCACGTTGCCCACCACGACCTTCCCCGCGGCGAGGGCCTCGCACGCGGCCACCCCGTAGCTGCCGAGACCGAACTGGTCGAGGACGATGTCCGCGGACCGGTAGACCGAGGGCATCTCCTGCGCGAGGACGCCCTCGACGCGTCGGTAGCTGAGGAGCCCCTCTGCCTCGAGCTGCGCGAGCACGGGCTCGACGAGCGCAGTCCCCTTGAGCCTCGAGTGGCTCGGCGCGTGGACCACGACAGGGACCTGCCGCTCGAGGAGGGGTGAGGTGTCGTGCCACTTCGCGAGGTCGACGGTCACGGGACACCACGTCGCGAAAGGGACGTCGTCCAGCAGATCGGGTGTCGAGACGAAGACGGGGCCGTCGAAGGCAGCGAGCCTGCCGAGGTTGGTCGCCGCCACCGACTCGAGGACGTCGAGCCCTTCCCACGATCTGTCGTTGAACGGCGACCACGTGTGACGCGTCGCGTGGCGGCTCGGCAGTCGCACGTCGCTCCCGTGGGCGAGCATCGCGACACGGATCCCGCGCTCCGCGAGTGCGCGAGCCTCAAGGAACGGGTCGAGGCCGTGGAGGCGCCCGAACAACGGCCGCTCGGCCTCGAACACGACGTGAGTGAACTGCTCGCTGACGAGCTCGAAGAACTCGCGCTGCCAGACGACGTTGTGATGGAAGGCCTGCGGGGCGACGCGGTAGTCCACGGCGAACCCGAAACCGCGCGTCTCGAGCGCGTAGGACAGCGCGCCGGTGCCGGGCACGTGCTGCTCGACCGCGCGCGCCCAGTGCCAGCCCTGACCTGCGTAGTTCGTGGGCCCGATCAGGACGCGGCGCTCGCCCGCGGGCGGGACCGGGAGCGCCTGGGGCGGCGGCGGAGGGGGCGGAACGCGTCGCGGGCGTCCGACGAGGGCACGGACCCAACGGTCGGGTACCCGACGGCGGAGCCCGTCGAGGAGCCTCACGAGGGGCGTGGGCAGTGCCGTGCGCCGGGACCACACCCACCGCGCCGGGCGCACGAGAAGTCGACGAGCGACCTTCACCGTGCGGCTGCGTGCGAGCGTGGCCCGAGGCCGCTCAGTCATCTTCTCCGGAACCCCTCGTCGTGATCGTGCGAGTGCGGGCAACCGGGGGTGCGCCCCGGTCATCGTAACGGCGCCACGTCGACTCCCGCCGTGCGGGGGTCCGCGTCGGCGCCTGGACGCAGGGGACCTGACCGGCTCGCCCCCCTATATCCGTTCTGTGCTCGCCTCGCAAGACGAGAATCGGAGTGGCATGCGGTCGATCGCGCCCGCATCCCGCATCATGGCTGCGACCCGTGTCTACCACTGGAGCTCCGATGTCCCACATGCGCGCCTGGGCGGCAGCCTCGCTCGCGGCCGTGATGCTGATCCCTGTCGGGTCGGCGTCCGCGGCCACCGTCACCGACCCGGAGCAGGAGGACAGCAGGCTCGTCGGGGAAGGCGGCGCCGACCCTGCCAGCACCGCGCCCGGGTCGGAGGGCGACGGGACGGCTGCCTCGCCCGCCCCCGGCACCGCGGGCGGCGCCGCCGACCCGGGCACCGCCCCCGCGGTCCCGTCCGACGAGATCTCGACGCCCCCGGTCGACCCACCGGCCGAGGAGGCGCGACCGCCGGCGAGTGGCGCGTCGGGTGAGGTCCGGGGGCCGACCGATGGTGAGCACCTCGAGCTCCCCCTGACCGGTGTGGCCCCCGATGGCCTCGCCGAGGAAGGGGCGCGTGACCCTGCGACCGGGCCGGAGGCGGAGGCGCTCGCAGCAGCAGTAGACCCCCGTGCACCCGCGACGGCGATGCTGAGGAGCTCCGCTCCGACGCTCCTCGCCCTGACGCCCGCTCTGGACACCACTGCGGCCGACGTCACCGTGGTCGGCGCGAGCTGGACGTCGACCGGGGCGCAGGTGCGCGTGGACGTACGCCAGCTCGGAGAGGACGGTTGGGGGGACTGGGAGGCGCTGGCGGTGGACGACCAGGTCGAGAACGGTGGCCGCCCCGGCTCCGAGCCCTACGTCGTCGCCGACGGTGCGCAGATCCAGGTGCGGCTGGTGTCGGACGACGGCCTCGTGCCCGAGGACGCGCGCCTCGACCTCTTCGGCAGCGACGTGGTGGCGGCGGACACCGCGGGCACGGGAGGCTTCGGCTCGACCGTGCCGGCATCAGCGGCGACCGCCGCCGAACCGAGCCTCGCACAGGAGCCCGTGACGGCGGGGGGCCTGACGAGTGCGGTCTCGGCACCCACGCCGCGCATCTACTCGCGCAGCACCTGGGGGGCCGCGGCCCCCGCGGGCGGCATGGACATCGGCGAGGTGCGAGGCGTCACCGTCCACCACACGGCCGGGACCAACACGTACTCGTCGTCCCAGGTGCCGGCCGTGCTGCGCGGGATCCAGAACTTCCACGTCACGGGTCGCGGTTGGTCCGACATCGGGTACAACTTCCTCGTCGACAGGTTCGGGCGTCTGTGGGAGGGCCGCGCGGGCGGCATCCTCAACACGACGAAGGGGATCCACGCCGCGGCGTTCAACGGTGTCACGTCCGGGATCTCGGTCATGGGCAACTTCGACCAGGTGGGCGTCTCGTCCACCATCCGGAACTCCTTGGCGCGACTGATCGCCTGGAAGCTCGCCGTCCACGGCGTCGGCGCGAGCGGGACCATGGTGTACAACGGCACCTCGTACCCGGTGATCGTGGGGCACCGGGACGTCCCGGGCACGTCGACCGCGTGCCCGGGCCGTTATCTCTACTCGGCCCTTCCCACGCTCCGCGCGGCGGCGGCTCAGCTCCAGAGCTATCCGCGGTCCTCGATCGACCACGACCTGACGGGTGACGGGCGGGCCGACGTGCTCGCGTGGGGCGCGACGTCGGACGTGCTCACGGCTGATCCCATCCCGGTCGCGAGCGGCAAGCGGATCGGCAACGGCTGGTCGATGATGGACGTCCTCGTGGGGAGCCCGCCCCTGCGCGCGGGTCGGGCGCCCGACCTGCTGGCGCGCGAGTCGTCGACGGGCCGCATGTGGGTCTACCACGGCGACGGGCGAGGTGGATTCGCCGGGCGGACGGCCTGGGGCAAGGGCTGGAACGCGATGTCGTCGATCATCGCGCCGGGGGACTGGGACGGGGACGGGCGGGCCGACGTGCTCGCCGTGGAGCGCGCCACCGGACTCCTCTACCTCTACCGCGGCGATGGGCTCGGCAACGTGCGTGCGCGTGTCCGCATCGGCAACGGGTGGAACACCATCAAGCACTTCGCCGGGGCGCGCGACTTCGACGGGGACGGCAACGTGGACCTGGTCGCGCTCGTCGAGAACACGGGAGAGCTCCGGCTCTACCCGGGTGACGGTCGCGGCGGATTCGGGCGGATGCACTCGCTGGGCAACGGCTGGTCCGGCTACGACACGGTGCTCGGCGCCGGTGACGTGACCGGGGACGGGGTCGGCGACCTCGTCCTGCGGAACGCCTCGAACGGCACGATGACCACGGCGTCCGGCAAGGGCACGGGGTGGCTCGCGGGGATCCAGCACTGGGGAACGGGATGGAACTCGCGTGACCTCATCAGCATGGGCTGGAACTGGAACGGCCCCGGGCGGAGCGTGCTGATCGCGTCGGACACGGCCAACGGCCTGCTCTACGGCTACCAGGTGTCCACCGCGAGCCGCTTCAACGTCGTGGGCGGAGGAGGTCCGGACCTCAGCCGGGCCAAGGACGTCGTCGTCGTCGGAGACGTCACCGGTAGCGGACGGGCGAGCGTCGTGGTGCGAGACACGGCCGGGTACCTCAACCTGCACACCCCCTCGGCCGCCGGCGTGCTCGGCGCAGGTACGCGGATCGGGAACGGGTGGGCCGACTGGTCCCAGGTGGCGGCCGCCGGCGACTTCGACCACGACGGCACCCCGGACCTCCTCGGCGTCGACTCGGGAGGCCGGGTCTGGGTCTACCCGTTCCGCGCCGACGGCAGCGGGCGACTCCTGAGCTCGGAGCGCTTCCAGATCGGCAAGGGCTTCGGGAGCTACCGGGTGCTCGGTGTCGGGGGCTGGAAGCGGTGGTCGGGCTCCGACGTCATCGCGGTGCACCGCCGCACGGGCGAGATGCGCCTGTTCACGGGGCACGCGCGTGGCGGACTCAGTGGTGGGACCTTGATCGGCACGGGTTGGCAAGGGATGTCCGAGATCGTGGCGCTCGGGGACGCCACAGGTAGCGGGAACACCGACCTCTTCGCGCGCTCCGCGGTCGACGGACGCGCCTGGATCTACCCCGCGGACGGGCTCGGCGGCTTCGGCCAGCGTCGCGAGGTCACGGGGATCCCCGTCGCCAGCCTGGGCAAGGGCATGTCGTGAGGCTGCGCCGACCGGTACGCGGCCTCCCGCTCGTCCTCGCCCTCGCCCTCGGGGCCGGCGTCGTCGCGCCCGCGGCGCCAGCGAGCGCGGCTCGGGTCCTCGAGATCGACGGCCGTGGGTACGGGCACGGCCGTGGGATGTCCCAGCACGGCGCCCAGGGACGGGCGAAGGCGGGCCTGACGTACACCCAGATCATCGCCGCCTACTACCCGGGGACGAGCCTCGGGACGATCTCGGACTCGACGTCGATGCGCGTCTGGATCCAGGGCGACGACGACGGCGTGACGACGGTCCGTGCCGAGAACGGCCTCTCCTTGCGGACCACGGCAGGGACGGTGGCACTCCCGACGGCGGTCGCCGGTCACGCTCCGTCGACGTGGCGCATCAGGCTCTCGTCGACCACCCTCGTCCTCGAGGCCTACGCCGGGGGCGCGTGGAGGACCCACGGGACCGCCGCACTCACCGAGGCCCTCGCGGGGCAGTCGGGCGCGACGCTCCAGGCGGCGGACGGCACGCTCGAGCTCCTTCTCGGCTCCACGTACCGGGACTACCGCGGGACGGTCTCCGCGACACGCGTGACGAGCGGTGGCGCGACGACGCTGCGCACCGTGGTCACCTCCTCGACCGGCGACTACCTCCGTTCGGTCGTCCCCGCCGAGATGCCTGCGAGCTGGCATGCGCAGGCGCTCAGGTCACAGGCCGTGGCGGCGCGCACCTACGCGTCGTGGGACCGCGACGTGAACGTCAACGCGTCGTGGTACGACACGTGCGACACGACGAGCTGCCAGGTCTACAAGGGGAGGGAGGACCGTCGCGAGGACGGCACCCTCATCCGCTCCTACGAGCAGGCCGCGACGGACGCGGCGGTCGCCGCGACCGCCGGTCGCGTCGTGCTGTCCGGGGGTCGCCCGGCCTTCACGCAGTTCAGCGCGTCCAACGGGGGGCACTCCGCCGCCGGCTCCCAGGCGTACCTCGCTGCGGCGCCGGACCCCTACGACGGCTACGCACCCTGGAAGGTCCAGCTCGCCGGGACGACGATCTCCGCGCGGTACCCCGCGATCGGCACGTTCACCTCGATCAACGTGCTCGCACGTGACGGAGAGGGCCCGTGGGGAGGGCGTGTCGAGAACGTACGGATCAACGGCACACTCGGTTCGGTGACCGTGACCGGGAGCGCCTTCCGGTCCGCCTTCGGTCTCCGGTCGACGCTGTGGGTGGCGAACACCACGACCGGTGCCGCGGAGGACACCCAGCGGGACTGGACGGGCGACGGCCTGGCCGACCTGATCGGGCGCGGACCGGACGGCAAGCTCTGGCTCTACCGCGGGAAGGGTGACGGCGGGTTCTGGCAGCGCCTCCAGATCGGCAAGGGCTGGCAGACGATGGACATGATGACCCGGATCCACGGCTTCGGAGGCACCGACGCCCCGGAGATCGTGACCACCAGCCACGACGGCAGGCTGTACCTGTACCCCGGCGACGGGAAGGGTGGCTTCACCACCCGCGTGCAGCTCGGTCACGGGTGGCACGTCTTCGACACGCTCATCGGGGTCGAGGGGTGGCACCGGGACGGGGCGCCCGGCATCATCGCCCGGGACGCTGCCGGCTCGTTGCTGCTCTACCCCGGAGACGGACGCGGACGGTTCGAGCCGAAGCGTGTGATCGGTGCACGTTGGGAGTCGATGGACGTGATCCTCTCGGCGGGAGACTGGGACGGGGACGGGGAGCCCGACCTGATCACGCGGCACGAGCCGACGGGCGACCTGTACCTCTACCCGGGGACCGGGTCGGGTGGGTTCCGCGCCGCGGCCAGGATCGGCAACGGCTGGGGTGCGATGGACGCCATCGTGGGCGGGGCCGACTGGGACGGGGACGACAGGTACGACCTGATCGCTCGCGAGGAGGCGACCGGGAAGCTGTGGCTGTACCGCGGCGACGGGCAGGGCGGCTTCTTCCCGCGGGTGCAGGTCGGGAACGGCTGGACCGGCTTCAGCATCGTCAACTGAGCCGTCTGCCCGCCAGGCGGACGGGCACTCGAGGTGGTGGGCGGTGCCGCCGCCCACCACCTCGAGCGGACGTCAGTCGGCCTGTCCGATGACGACGCGCGTCACACCGGTCCACCGGGACGGGTCGGTCGCGTCGCGGCCGTCGACGAGCACGCGGACCCCCGGGAGATCCTGAGGGCTGAGGTCGGCGTACTCCGCGTGGTCGGCCTGGAGGATGGCAGCGTCGACCGGTGAGCCGGCCTGGTAGGGCGGCAGGCCGAGGTCCTCCAGCTCGGCGTCGCTGTACAGCGGGTCGTGGACGACGGGGAGCGCGCCCGCTGCGCGCAGCGCGGCGACCGTGGGGAACACCCCGGAGAAGGCCGTCTCCTTGACCCCGCCGCGGTACGCGGCCCCGAGGACCACGACAGTGCGTCCCTCGAGCGAGCCGAGGGACGTCGTCAGGAGCGAGACGGCGTACTCGGGCATCGCGGCGTTGGCCTCGCGTGCGGCGCGCACGACCGTGGCTGCAGGGTCGTTGAACAGGTAGAGCCGCGGGTACACGGGGATGCAGTGGCCGCCGACGGCGATGCCGGGGCGGTGGATGTGGCTGTAGGGCTGCGAGTTCGACGCCTCGATCACGGTGTGGACGTTGATGCCGTGCTCGGCCGCGAACCGGCCGAACTGGTTCGCGAGCGCGATGTTGACGTCCCGGTACGTGGTCTCGGCGAGCTTGGCCATCTCGGCGGCCTCCGCCGAGCCCATGTCCCAGACGCCGTTGCCGCGAGGGAGGTCGGGACGCTCGTCGAAGTCGAGCACCGCCTCGTAGAACTCGATCGCCCGGGCGGTCCCGTCCGGGGAGAGCCCACCGACCAGCTTGGGGTACCGGCGGAGGTCGGCGAACACCCGCCCGGTGAGAACCCGCTCGGGTGAGAACACGAGGTGGAAGTCACTGCCCTCGGTCAGGCCGGACAGCTCCTCGATGAGCGGCTTCCAGCGCGTACGCGTCGTCCCGACGGGCAGCGTCGTCTCGTAGGAGATCAAGGTCCCGGGGGTGAGGTGCTCGGCGAGCGAGCGCGTCGCCGCGTCCATCCAGCCGAAGTCCGGCTGCCAGGTCGCGTCGTCGACGAAGAGCGGGACCACGATCACGACGGCGTCCGCCCCGGGGACGGCGTCGGCGTAGTCGGTGGTGGCACGCAGACGTCCGGCCGGCACGAGCTCCTCGAGCCTCTCCTGGAGTCCTGCCTCGCCGGGGAAGGGCTCGGTGGCCCCGTTGACGAGGTCGACCACCGACCGGTTCACGTCGACGCCGACGACCTCATGGCCCTTGGAGGCGAACTGGACGGCGAGCGGGAGACCGATCTTTCCCAGGGCGATGACTGCGATCTTCACGGGGCTACCTCGGGGGTCGTGGACGGCGTGGGGCCGATTCGGGCCGCACCTAGACTATCGGGCGGCCCGCTTCCCTTCGCGGGCGGAGAGACCCACAGGAAGGAACCGCGCGTGCGAGTCCTCAGCGTCGTCGGTGCACGTCCGCAGTTCGTGAAGCTCGCCCCCGTCGCGGAGGCCTTCGCCGCCGCTGGGGTCGACCACCGCATCGTGCACACCGGCCAGCACTACGACCCGGGGATGTCGGACGTGTTCTTCGCCGACCTCCGCATCCCGAAGCCCGACGTGAACCTGACGGTGGGATCAGCGAGCCACGGTGTCCAGACGGGGGCCATGCTCGGCGCGCTCGAGGAGGTGATGCTCCGTGAGCAGCCGGACTGGGTGCTCGTCTACGGGGACACCAACTCCACGCTGGCCGCTGCCCTCGCCGCCGTCAAGATCCACCTCCCCCTCGCACACCTCGAGGCGGGCCTTCGATCGTTCAACCGCAGGATGCCGGAGGAGCACAACCGGGTCCTCACCGATCACGCCGCCGACCTCCTCCTCGCGCCGACCGCGGTCGCGATGGACCACCTGGCCGAGGAGGGGCTCGCGCGGCGTTCCGTGCTCGTCGGCGACGTGATGACGGATGTGTGCCTCCGGGTGCGCGACGCCGTCCTCGCGGACCCACCGCCTCCTCCCGCGGGGCTCGCGCGGGGCGGGTACGTCGTGGCGACCATCCACCGAGCCGAGAACACCGACGACCCTCAGCGCCTCCGGGCAGTCGTCGCCTCCCTGGCGGGCCTGAGCGTGCCGGTCCTCCTGATGGCCCACCCCCGACTTCGTGCGCGGTGCCAGGAGCAGGGGATCGACCTCGAGAGCGGCTCCCTCCGCGTCGTCGACCCCCTGCCGTACCCGGGCATGGTCGCAGCGGTCCTGGGCTCGAGCGGTGTGGTGACCGACTCGGGCGGGTTGCAGAAGGAGGCCTTCCTCCTCCGCAGGCCCTGCACCACCCTGCGGACGGAGACCGAGTGGGTCGAGACGCTCGAGGGGCGGTGGAACGTCCTGGCGCCCGACCTGGTCGGGCTGGACGCGCTCGCGGCGCGGCCTGCGCCCGCGGAGCCCACGCTGCAGCCCTACGGGTCGGGCGACGCCGCCCGGCAGGTCGTGACAGCGCTCGGCACGTGAGGAGGTCGGCCTGAACAGGGACGACGACCCGTTCCTGACGCGCTGCGCCGAACGGGTCGGGCGACTGGGAGCGTCATGACGCACGCCCTAGGGTGAGGGCGTGCGTATCCTCCAGGCGCCTTCGAACATCGCGAACCAGGCGTGGCTCAATGCCGAGGCGCTCCGGGCGCGCGGCCATGAGGTGCACGTGTGGCAGTTCGGGCGCACGCGGTTCGCCTACCCCGCCGATCGCGTGTTCGAGGACGTCAGCAAGCCACGGACCATCGTGAACCTGCTCATGGAGGCGATGGCTCTCGAACCCGACGTCGTGCACTTCCACTACGCGAGGTCCCTCGTGCCGGCGGTGGGCGGGCTGCCGTGGCTCTGGGACCTCCCGGTCTGGAAGGCGCTCGGGGTCAAGGTCGTCATGTCCTTCCACGGCTCCGAGGTGCGGATCCCGCGGGTCGCGAAGGCGCTGGACCCTTGGAGCGCCTTCCACTTCGCCGACCTCCCCATCGACGAAGCGGCGATCGAGGACGCGCTGGCGGTGATCCGCACCTACGCGGACGCGACGACGGTGTCGAACGTCGCCAACCTCCCCTACGCGCCCGGGGCCACGTACCTCCCCCTCTCGGTGGACCTGACGGCGATCCCTCCCCATCCGCTGGCGGGCGGTGATCGCGTGCGTCCGGTGGTGGCGCACGCACCGAGCGCCCGTGGCCTCAAGGGGACGGAGTTCGTCCTCGACGCTTTCGACAGGCTGCGTGCTGAAGGGGTCGCTTTCGACATCGACCTCATCGAGGGCGTCACGAACAGCGAGGTGCTCGAGCGGTACGCGCGTGCCGACATCGTGGTGGAGAAGCTCGTCAACGAGGGCTTCGGTGTAGCGGCGCTCGAGGCCCTTGCCGTCGGACGGCCCGTCGTCTCGCGCGTGGCCGACGTCGTGCGTGATCGGCACCCGGACCTGCCGATCGTGGACGCGACGCCGGAGACCTTCGAGAAGGTGCTCCGGGGCCTGATCGTGGACCGTGGGGAGCGTCAGCGCCTCGCGGCGGCGGGTCGCCCGTACGTCGAGGCGAACCACGACATCTCCTTGACGGGCGTTCGGCTCGAGGAGGTCTACGCGGGGCCGGGCGTCCCGGCTCCCGTCGTCTTCCCAGGCTGGACGGTCCCGCAGCGGGACCGTGCGCTCGGCCAGGTGCGAGCACAGCTCGACGAGCTGAGGCTCGCGACGAGCCTGCGCGAGTCCCGTTCCGAGCAGGTGATGCGTGCACTCGAGAGAGAGGTCGGCACCCTCTCCGCGCGGAACCGCGAGCTCGAGCGTCAGCTCGTGGAAGCACGTCACGGGCTGGCCTACCGAGTCCGGCGCCGCCTGCGGCAGATCGGATCGGCGAGGTCTCGCTGATCGCGCAGCGCGAGCAGGCGCCTGGCGCGTCGCTGCCGGCGCGTACGACCTCGTGCCTGCGGTTCAAGTGGTGCGGCTTCGTGCCGATGACTCAGGGGCGACGCGACCGCACGACCTCTCCGGGCACAGATGGCCCCGGGCGACATGACGTGGTGCACTCGACCGTCGCTCGACGACACCTCAGGGGGAGGCCACCTTGTCCGCAACCGCATCGAGCCGCCGTACGGTCGGGCTCGTCGTCGTCACCTGTGCACTGCTCACCCTGAGCCCGGGGCCTGCGCTCGCGGCCGCGCCGGAGCCCGTCGACACCGCAGGAACCGACGCGGCAGAACACGCGGCTGCGGAAGCCGAGGCAACGGATCTCCCTGCCGCAGCGGCGGATCCGGACGGCGCGTCGGAGCCGACGGCCGCGCCCGTCCCCCCGGTGCCGGACCCTCAGCCCGAGCCCGAGGACGCGCAGACGCCGGGCGAGATCGTCGCTGATGTCGAGGCGCCGGACGCTGGTCAGCTCGCGATGCTGCGGGTGCCGGCCGCGCCCACGAAGGCGCTCCCGAGCATCCTGGACCGCCACCCGGGGATGCAGTACACGGTCTCGTGCGACCCGGTGAACCGCCCCGGTGTGGTGGCGTTCGCGGGACTGCTGACGACGCACTACGGCAAGACGCGTCACCACATGTCACGTGCGTGCAAGGCGGGGGACCGGAGCCAGCACTACGACGGGCGTGCGCTCGACTGGACGCTCAACGCCTACGACGCCGGGGACAAGGCCATCGGGGACTCGGTCAACGCGTGGCTCACGGCGAACAACGGCGCGATCGCGAAGCGCTTCGGCCTCATGTACATCATCTGGAACCGCAAGATCTGGTACGTCCACCGGCCCGGCGCGTGGGAGGCCTACAGCGGGCCCAGCCCGCACACGGACCACATCCACTTCAGCTTCACCTGGGACGGTGCGATGAAGCGCACGTCGTGGTGGACCTCGGTTCCCGTGGCGACGCCCGACCAGGGCACGTGCCGCGTGTACACGGGTCAGTACGCGCCCCGCTACAGCGGGCGTCGTACCTCGCCCTGCCCGACGACGTCGCCGGCCCCGCCCTCTCCCTACCCGGTGTACCTCCCGGGGGCGGTCCACTCGAACATCGCGACGGCTCAGGCCTCGCTCGGCCTCACCGGCCCTGCCGTGGACGGCGTGTTCGGGTCGGCCACCTTGAGCGCCCTCCTCGCGCACCAGCGTCGGCTCGGCCTGCCCGTGACCGGCGTGCTCGACAACGCCACGTGGCTGAGCCTCGACGCGGTGAAGCCCAAGCCGCCCTTCGCGCAGATCGTCGCCAGCCGGGACGTGACGGCCGACGGCCGCGCGGACGTCGTCGCCGTCGACTCGGTGGGCAGGCTGCACGTGTACCCCGGGGCGGGCAACGGTGGCTTCTCCCGGGTCCGGCCCTTCGGTCTCGGCTGGCGGGACATGCAGGTGCACGCCCCCGGGGACTGGGACGGCGACAAGGTCTCCGACCTCGTGGCGGTCGACGCCTCGGGCGTGCTCTGGCTCTACCCCGGCGACGGCAGGGGAGGGTTCGGCGGACGGGAGCGGATCGGTCACGGATGGACCGGCTTCCGCATCGTCCCCGCAGGCGACGTCGACGGGAACGGGACCGCTGACCTGCTCGCGATCGACGCCGCCCAGCGGCTGTGGCTCTACCCGGGCGACGGACGTGGTGGCTTCGGTGCCCGGAGGGCCGCCGGCCACGGCTGGGGCGGGTTCGACCTGTACGCCGCGGGCGACATGAACCGTGACGGCCGCGCGGACATCCTGAGCATCGACGGCGCCGGCGTGCTCTGGTACTACGCCGGGCGCGGAAATGGCGCATTCTCCCAGCGTGTGCGCGCCGGTCACGGCTGGACCGGATTCACGTTCGCCTCGGGCGCCGATTTCAACGGTGACCGGCTCAACGACCTGTTGGGGCGCGACGGACGGGGCCGGCTCTGGTTCTACTCGGCTCGTGGGCCTGCCCGGTTTGCGGCAAAGGTGCAGGTCGGAGCGGGGTGGTGACGCTGAGGCGGCGCGCTACGCCACCCGTGTGAAATGCGTCACAGACCTGTGGGGCTTTTTATCCCAATTCGGACATGCGCCGCTTTTCGCTCGTCACCCGTCTAGGTGAAGAATCTCCTGGCTGCTACGTTCCGGCGGCATGAGACGATTGTCGTTCGCGCTGGCTGTGGTATTGGGGGCAGGCCTGATGGTGGCCGCGCCGGCCGCACCAGCGCATGCGGCGAGCCTCACCACGTCCCAGTACGAGGCCCAGATCGTGGGGTCCGTGAACGCGGCCCGAGAGCGCGCCGGGCTCGCCCCTCTCACCGTCAGCGTCAAGGTGGCGACGGTCGCGCGAGGGTGGTCGCAGACCATGGCGTCGAGCGGCTCCTTCCGTCACAACCCGTCCTACGCCTCCCAGATGCCCTCGGGCTGGTCGGCTGCGGGGGAGAACGTGGCGTACGGGTACACCACGGTGGGGCAGTACTCGCCGGCCACGATCCACGAGAACCTCATGGGCTCCTCGGGCCACCGGGCCAACATCCTGAAGAGCTCGTACACCCACCTCGGTGTCGGTGTCGCCTTCGTCGAGCGGGGAGGGAAGAGCTACGTCTACGTGACCCAGAACTTCGGCGCCTACCCGGCCGCCGCCGCTCCCGACGGGCCGACCGTGAGCGCCTCGACCCCGTTCGAGCAGGTCGTGCTCACCCCCGACGTCACCGGCGACCCGTACGACGACCTGTTCGCGGTCGACTCGTCGGGGAGGCTGTTCACCTACGCGGGTCGGTCCGACGGCTCGGTCCGCGCCGTGCGTTCCCTGGGCACAGGATGGTCGGCCTACGACGTCCACGCCCCGGGCGACTGGGACGGTGACGGTCGCGCCGACCTCGTCGCCGTGGACGGCTCAGGTGTGCTGTGGCTCTACCGCGGTGCGGGCGGCGGCGCGGTCGGCGCCCGGACGAAGATCGGCCACGGCTGGAGCAGCTTCCGGATCATCCCCGCCGGCGACGTCAACGGTGACCGCGCGGCCGACCTGCTCGCGATCGACTCGGCGGAGCGGCTGTGGCTCTACCCGGGCGACGGTCGTGGCGGCTTCCGCGCGCGGCTGCAGGTGGGCAACGGCTGGGGCGGGTTCGTGCTGCACGCAGCGGGCGACCTCACGCGTGACGGCCGTGCGGACATCGTCGGCATCGACGAGGCCGGGAGGCTGTTCTTCTACGCGGGACGTGGCAAGGGCTACTTCCGCCAGCGTGTCCAGGTCGGTCACGGCTGGAGCGGTTACACGTTCACCTCGGGTGGCGACGTCAACGCGGACGGCCTCGGTGACCTCGTCGGGCGCGACCCGCAGGGGCGTCTGTGGTTCTACGCCGGTCGTCAGGGTGGCACCTTCGCGATGAAGACGCAGATCGGTCGGGGCTGGTAGCGGGACGGCACTCAAGGTGTCGCCCGGGTATGCCGATGACGGGGTGACCACGGCCATCCTGTGGCGCCCACCGCGGCCCCGCCGCCCGAGAAGAAGGAGCGGGCATGGTGCGTCGCCGCCTCATCGCCGTCCTGTCCACCGCCGTCCTCGCCGCGACCGCCCTGCCGGGAACCTCTCCCTCGGCGGCTGCGGCAGCCGGAGCCTCCGGGGCGGACCAGGCCGCGACCGTCGTCGGCGAGGTCGAGCGTTTCACGCTCGAGCTGCGCGACCGCACGACGCTCGACCTGACCGTCGTGCGCACGGAGGACGGGGGCGCGGTCGCCGTCGACGAAGCGGCTCTCGCCGACGTCGCCTCGGGGACCGTGGTCGAGGCGGATCTCGTGGACCTCCCCGACCCGGGCGCGGCCGTCACCGACGCCGACGCCGTCGCCCAGGTCGCCGCCGTCGAGGTGGTGGCCACCACGCACGCGGCAGGGGCGGCCGCCGACGCAGCGTTCGCCGAGATCCGGACCGCCGACCGCCCGGTCTACATGATGACCTCGCGCATCGGTGCACAGGCGAGTGACGCCGTGACGCCCTCGGTGCTGCGCACGGAGCTGGTCGAACGCGTGGCGCCCTACTGGGACGACTCGACCGACGGCGCCGTCCGGTTCACCGAGGGTGCCGCCTTCGAGGCGGACGCGTACACGGGCTGGGGGAGCACGGCGGACTGCGGCCTGGACAAGGTCGTGGCGTTCCTCGACTGGAGCGTCGCGCAGGCGGGTACGGGTCCGGTGGTGTGGACCGGGCGCCACACGGTCGTGTACACGCCGGCGCTCGCCGCGTGCCCCTTCGAGGGGATCGCGAACGTCGCGGACGGCGGTGCCGCGTGGATCAACGGTGCGGACGGTGAGTTCCGGTGGTACACGATGGCGCACGAGCTCGGCCACACCCTCACGCTGGGGCACTCGAGCTCACGCGTGCACTGCGACGGCGGCCGCGCGGACGGGACGGGGCTGCAGTGCGACGGGACGGAGTACGGCGACGCCTACGACGTGATGGGCGTCGCGTACCAGACGGAGCCGACGCTGAACGCCGGCCCCGTGAGCGGCGCTCATCTCGACACGATGGGGCTCCTCGACACGACGAACACGGCCTTCGCCGCCGCGGGTGCGGTCGTCACCCTCGCCCCGGTCGGCTCGGGGGCCGGCAAGCGTTTCGTCCGCTTCAGCACCGGGGGCACGACCTACTACGTCGAGTACCGTGCCGCGACCGGCCGGGACGCGGACCTTGCGACCTCACGCGCCGGCTGCCCGTTCTCGCCCTGCACCGTGACGCGCTTCGAGCCGGGCGTGGTCGTGCGGCGGGTGGACGAGACCGGCCTCGGGGCCGACACCTACCTGCTCGACGCGGCCGTCGAGGATCCCGCCTCGAGCCCGACGGACCCCTACTTCGTCGTCGAGCCGGGCCGGAGCTTCGTGACCGCCGACGGCAGGATCCGTGTGACGGTGACGTCGGCGAGCGCCTCTGGTGCCACGGTCAACCTCGTCAACGCGCAGGCTCCGACCACGCCCTTCCGCAGCCTGGTGGCCAGCCCCGACCTCACGGGTGACCGGGTCGGGGACCTGCTCGGTGTCGACGGCGACGGAGTGCTGTTCCTCTACCCGGGCCGCGGAGACGGACGGGTGGCGTCTCCCACCAAGTTCGGTGGCGGCTGGGACGCCTACGAGGTCCACGCTCCCGGTGACTGGAACGGCGACGGCCGAGGGGACCTCGTCGCCGTCGATGCCGCAGGGAAGCTCTGGCTGTACCCGGGCAACGGACGAGGAGGCTTCCTCTCCAGGTCCCAGATCGGCAACGGGTGGACGACCTTCCGCATCGTCCCGGCAGGGGACATGAACGCCGACGGCAGGACGGACCTCCTGGCGATCGACTCGTCGCACCGCCTGTGGCTCTACCCCGGCGACGGGCGAGGTGGGTTCACTCCCCGCATCCAGGTGGGCAACGGCTGGGACGGGTACGACCTGTACGCCGCTGGCGACGCCAACGGCGACGGCCGCGCGGACATCCTCAGCGTCGATGCCGCGGGTCAGCTCTTCTACTACGCGGGCAAGGGCGGGGGCTACTTCTACGGTCGGGTGAAGGCCGGGCACGGCTGGACCGGCTACGAGTTCGCGTCGGGCGCGGACTTCAACCGGGACGGACGGGCCGACCTCATGGGCCGCGACTCGAACGGCCGCCTGTGGTTCTACGCGGGCCGTGGGCCGGGCAGGTTCGCGATGAAGGTGCTCGTGGGCCAGGGCTTCTGACGACGACGGGGCGGGAGCGGCTCCGGCCGCTCCCGCCCCGTCGCGCCGTCCCGCGGTCAGCCGAGGTTCTGGGTGGCTCCCGTGCGGGCGGAGGTCAGCACCGCGTCGGCGACGCGGACCGTCGCCAGGCCCTGCTCCATCGTGACGATGTCCGCGTCCTTGCCGAGCACCGCGTCGCGGAACGCCTCGTGCTCGGTGCGCAGCGGCTCGGGCTTGGGGATCGCGAAGCGCACGATGTCGCCCTCGCTCACGCCGCGGAATCCGGCGAGCGACTCCCACGTGGTCTCGACCGTGCCGTTCGCGAAGAACGTCAGGTCCGCCGTGAGGGTGTCCGCGACGAACGCGCCTCGCTCGCCCGTCACGACCGTCATGCGCTCCTTGAGCGGCGACAGCCAGTTCACCAGGTGGCTCGTGACGGTGTCGTCGGCCAGCTTGCCGACGACGGCCACGAGGTCCTCGTGCTCACGGCCGCTCTTGAGCGCCGTCTGCGCCGCGACCGACACGAACCTCTGCTGCGTGACCCACGCCGTGAGGTCGATGTCGTGCGTGGCGAGGTCCTTGACCACACCGACGTCCGCGATACGGGCCGGGAAGGGACCCTGCCGGCGCGTCACGACCTGGTAGACGTCGCCCAGCTCGCCGGCCGCGAGGCGAGAGCGCAGGCTCTGCAGCGCGGGGTTGTAGCGCTCGATGTGGCCGACGGCCCCGACGAGGCCCGCCTTCGTGAACGCCTCGGCGACGCGCTCGGCCGACGGGACGTCGGGCGCCAGCGGCTTCTCGATCATCGCGTGGATGCCGGCCTCGGCGAGCGCGAGACCCACCTGCTCGTGGAACCGCGTGGGGACCGCGACCATCGCGTAGTCGACACCCGCGTCGATCAGGTGCTGGACGTCGCCGCCCACCTCGAGCGCACCGGCGACGCCGTGCGGGTCGCCGCCCGGGTCCGCGACCGCGACCAGGTCCACGCCCGGCAGCGACTTGAGGACACGGGCGTGGTGACGCCCCATCATCCCGAGGCCGATGAGGCCTGCGCGCAGGTTCGCCATCACGCACCCGCCTTCGCGAGCGTGTTGACCGCGGCGACGACGCGCTCGAGGTCCTCCTGGCTCAGCGCCGGGTGGACCGGCAGCGACAGCACCTCGGCGCACGCCTTCGCGGTCTCGGGCAGCTCGTACTCGTAGCCGAACGACGGCAGCTGGTGGTTGGGGATCGGGTAGTAGACGCCCGAGCCGACGCCGTGCTCCGAGGCGAGTGCGGCGGCGAAGCCGTCGCGGTCCTGCGGGACGCGGATCGTGTACTGGTGGTAGACGTGCGTCGCGCCGTCGGCCACGTGGGGCACGACGACGCCCTCGAGGTTGCCCGAGAGGAACGCGGCGTTCTGCTGACGCTGCTCCGTCCACGCGGGGAGCTTGGTGAGCTGCACGCGGCCGATGGCGGCGTGCACGTCCGTCATCCGCACGTTGAAGCCCACGACCTCGTTCTCGTAGCGCTTCTCCATGCCCTGGTTGCGCAGCACCTGGACCTTGCGGACGAGCTCCGGCGTGGCGCACGACACCATGCCGCCCTCACCGGAGGTCATGTTCTTGGTCGGGTAGAGGCTGAACATGCCGAACGAGCCGAACGAGCCGACGGGCGCGCCCTGCCACGTGGCGCCGTGCGCCTGCGCGGCGTCCTCGAACAGCTGCAGGCCCTTGGCCTCCGCGAGCGCGCCGAGCGCCGTGACGTCGGCCGGGTGGCCGTACAGGTGCACGGGCATGATGCCGACGGTGCGCTCGGTGATCGCGGCCTCGACCGACGCGGGGTCAAGGCAGTACGTCGCCGGGTCGATGTCCGCGAACACCGGGGTGGCACCGGTGAGGGCGACCGAGTTGGCGGTCGCGGCGAAGGTGAACGAGGGGACGATCACCTCGTCGCCCGCGCCCACGCCGGCGGCGAGCAGACCCATGTGCAGGCCCGCGGTGCCCGAGCTGACGGCGACGCACGCGCGCCCGCCCACCAGCTGCTCGGCGAACTCGCGCTCGAACGCGGCGACCTCGGGGCCCTGGGCGATCATGCCGCTGCGCAGGACGCGGTCGACGGCCTCGCGCTCCTCGTCGCCGATCAGCGGCTTGGCCGCGGGGATCATGCTCGGGCTGCTCATGCGTCATCCTCCTCAGCGGTGGCCGGCGCGGTCAGCGCGAGCACACCCTCGGTCTCCTCGTACAGGTCCCCTGTGGTGGGGCAGCGCCAGGTCCCGGCGCCGAGGTCCTCGAGCGGGACGCCCGCCCGGCCGACCCACTTGATGCGGCGCGCCGGGACACCCGCCACCAGGGCGAAGTCCGGGACGTCGCGGGTCACCACGGATCCGGCGGCCACCGTGGCCCACCGCCCCACGGTCACGGGTGCGACGCACACGGCGCGCGCCCCGATCGACGCACCCTCGCGGATGGTCACCCCCACGGGCTCCCAGTCGTGCGCGCTCTTGAGCGAGCCGTCCGGGTTCACCGCGCGCGGGAACGTGTCGTTGGTCAGCACCACGGCCGGGCCGATGAAGACGCCGTCGCCCAGCTCGGCCGGCTCGTACACGAGCGCGTAGTTCTGCACCTTGCAGTTGTCACCCATGCGCACGCCGGTGCCGATGTAGGCGCCGCGGCCCACGATGCAGCCCTCGCCCATCCGGACGTCCTCGCGCACCTGGGCGAGGTGCCAGACCGAGGAGCCGTCCCCGATCTGCGCGCTCTCGGCGACGTCGGCGGAGTCCACGATTCGTACGGTCAAGTTCTCGCATCCCCTGTCGTGGTGGGCGGTCGGCGGTCGCCGACCACGTGCAGCCTACCCAGCACCGGGCACTCGTCCTGGGTCGAAAGGTGCCCGCTCACCGCGACGCGCGCCACACCGCGAGCGCGGCCAGGCTCAGACCGTCCGTGAGCGTCCCCTCGCGCACGAGCTCGTCGAGCTGCGCGACCGGCACCCAGTGCCGCGCATCCACCTCACCGTCGGCCGACGGTGAGGCGTCGGGCCCGGTGGGCGCGAGGTGCACCTCGACGACGGCGACCGTCCCTGCGAGGAGCCCCGAGTCCGGCCAGACCGTCCCCAGCACGCGCGCGGACGCCGTCGGGAGCCCGGTCTCCTCGTGCACCTCGCGAGCCGCGGTCGCGGCGCCGTCCGCGTCACCGGCGTCCGCGAGGCCGCGCGGGAGCTCCCAGAGCACGCGGCCGACCGCGGGGCGCCACTGGCGGACGAGGAGCACCTGGTCGTCGCGCACCACGACCGCGACGGCGCCCGGCCTGCCGTCGGCGAGCACGAGGCGGTGCTGGGCCCAGCGACGGCCGCCGCGCTCGACGTCGTCGAGCACGAGCTCGACACGCGGCGGGCCCTCCCAGTGGTAGACGACGCGGCTCGCGCGCACCCGCCCACCGCCGTCCGTGGGTGTGGTCCCCACGCGTTCAGTCACGACGGAGGCCCGGCACGTGGAGGTAGGCGCGCATGCGCGAGGGGCGCGTGCGGTGGAGCTCGACGACGTCGACCGCGGGGATCGCGACGAGCACCGTGACCGCCGTCGCCAGGCCGGTCCACAGCCCCGCCCACGAGGTCGCGACGGTGGAGACGAGGGCCGCGACGACCGCGGGCGCCGCGGCGAGGACGAGACGGCGGTACGCGTCGCGACGATCGCCGTGCAGGTCGAGCTGGTCGTCGGCCGCGCGGATCGCGTACCCGAGCGCGTCGGCCGTGCGCTGCCCGGGCGCGTGCACCCACGCCGCGACGGCGTCGCGTGCGCGGTGCCTCAAGGTCGCGTAGGCGGCGCCGGGCATCGCGCCGAGGATCTCCACCGAGCGGCCCTCGAGGCGGATCGCGTCGGCCGGCGTGGGCGCCGCCTCGCCGTCGCCGATCGTGGGCGACGCCGGCCCGAGCCTGAGCCACGTCGCCTCGTGCTGCGCGGCGAGCGCGCGGAAGTACGCCTCGACCCACCACTGCTCGACCGCGCGCCGCGCGTCGGGCGTGAGCCGACCGTCCGTGCGGGTCAGGAGGGCGCGCAGGTCCGAGCGCCGGGTGCAGGCCCGGGCCGCGCCCAGCACGTCGCCGGGCACGGCGGTGGGAGCCGCACCCGCACCGTCGAGCGCCGCGAGGTGCTCGGGCAGTGCGTAGCGGGCCGGGTCCCACCGGTGCACGGGCACCCGCCCGCGGCGTGCGGCCGAGACCCATGCGGCCCACGACTCCGCGAGGGCGAGGTGCTCGCCCGACGGGCCGCCCGTGACGGGCCCGCCGTCGGACGCGCCCTCGAGGAGGGCGGCGAGGACGAACGGGACGTCGTCGGACGTGCACCGCGCGAGGTCGCCGGGGTCGTGCCCGCGCAGGCTCCCGCCCGGGAGCGGCGCGACGCCGAAGGACGTGAGGCAGGACCACTCGAAGCCCGTGAGCAGCCCCGTGCGGCGGTCGAGGGCCATCGCGCGCAGGGCCTCGCCCAGGTCGTCGTCGCGCGCCACGACGTGGAACGGCGCGCGCTCGATCGAGGCCCGCCCCAGCAGCCGTTCGACGCCGTCCGGTCCCGCGTGCAGCAGCCACGCCCCGTCGAGCACCTGGTTGTCCGTGAGCAGCACGGTGTCGCTGAACAGGTCGGCGGTCCGCAGCACGCCCGCGAACCAACGGCGGGACGCCGGGTCCACGGCCCCCACGGCGTCGAGGGCGGGCGCCGTCCCGCGCGAGGGGGCGTCGGGCCCGGGGGCGCCACGCCAGCGGTCCGCCTGGTGGAGCGTGTCGAGGTCGAGCACGAGGGTGCGGCTCGTGGTCGTGCCGGGTCCGCCCTGCGGCTCGCCGCGCGTCCGCCCGGCCCGCACCGTGCTCACGTGCTCACGCCGTCGTGCGCTCGGACGCCACGAGACGCTCGCGGCGGGCGGGATCCGCCGCGAGGCCGGCGCTCACCTCGGGGTCGCACAGCACGAGCGAGCCGTCGGCCGCGTACACCGCCAGGGCGGTCCCGAGCACCGACGCCGCCGACGTGTCCCCGGTGGTCTCGAGCAGCAGCCGCGAGCCCGGCTCGTCGGTCGGCCGCCCCGCTGTCGCTGTGCCCGCCCAGTCCGGCAGGTCGGCGTGCGGGACGACGTCGTCGTCGGTGGCCAGTGCGGGGGCCGCCGGGTCGACCGCCGGGAGCCACGTGAGCGCGTCCGGGTAGGTCATGACGGCCGAGGCGGCGTCGACCGCGCCGGGGGGCAGGTGACCGTCGAACGCGCGCGCGAGCGCGGGCAGCGCGACCGCGACCACGTCCACGCCCGCCGGGGCGTCGTCAGGTCGGTGCGTGACGAGCAGGTCGACGTCGTCGGCCGAGCCGAGCACGACGCAACCGCCCGCGCGCCACACCCCGAGCGCCCACACCACGGTGCGCCAGTGCGGTGGGAGGTCGAGGCGCACGCGCGAGCCGGGGCCCACGTCGTACTCCTCGAGCAGCAGGTTGGTGGTCTTGGTGACCCAGTTGTCGAGCACGTGGCCCGAGAGCTCGATGCGCTCGCCTGCCGGGCCGTACCAGGTGAGCCGCGGGCGGCCCGGATCGGCGACGAGCAGGGAGAGCAGAGCGGCGACGTCCATGGGGCGAGCCTAGGCGCGGGCGTCGGCGCCGGTGTCCACCGTCTCCCGACGCTTCTGCCGGGCGAAGCGCGCCGGCAGGTCGGGGCCGTCCCACACCTGGATCGCGCGCCACACCGACGCCGCGATCGGCACGGCGAGCACGGCACCCGTGATGCCCGCGAGCACCGTCCCGGCGGTCAGCGCGACGAGGATCACCAGGGGGTGCAGGCGCAGCGCACGGCCCATGACCACGGGCTGCAGCAGGTCGCCCTCGAGCTGGTTGACCGCGACGACGATCGCGACCACGACGAGCGCCTCGACCGGGCCCACCGCCACGAGCGCGACGAGGGCGGCGAGGATCCCCGCGAGCGTCGCACCCACCAGCGGGATGAACGCCAGGAGGAACACGAGCGCCGCGAGCGGGATCACCAGCGGCACGCCGACGATCGCGAGGCCGATGCCGATCGCGACCGCGTCCACCGCGGCCACCACCGCGGTGCCGCGCACGTACCCGCCGAGCGAGTCGATGGTCACGTCGCCCACGCGTCGTCCGCGCTCGTAGCCGCGCCCCTCGAACGGGCGCAGCGCGAACTCCCACAGCCGCGGCCCGTCCTTGAGGAAGAAGAACAGGACGACGACCATGATGAAGAAGCCCGCGACGAAGTCCGCCGTCTGGGACACCCCCGCGATCGCGCCCGAGCCCACGGCGTCGGACTGCAGCAGGCCGGTGACGGACTCCTGCACCGACGCGAGCTGCTCCTCCGAGATGTCGAACGGCAGCCCGCGCACGTACTCCTGGAGCTCGGCGAAGCCGTCGAGCGCCTGGTCGCGCAGCTCGTCCCACTGGTCCGTGACCGCGCGCACCACGAGCCACACCACCGCCGCAAGCACCGCGAGCAGGGTCAGCAGCGCGATCCATGTGGCGAGCAGGGACGGCAGGCCGCGCCGGCGCAGCGCCGAGACCAGCGGGGAGATGGCGGCCGCGAGCACGAGGGCGATGAGCACCGGGATGACCACGAGCGTGAGCTGCGTCAGCACGAACACGGCGACGGCGGCGAGGGCGAGCACCGCGAGCACCTGGACCGAGCGCGTCGCGACCCTGCCGAGGCCGTCGGTCCAGAGGGCGCCCGGGCCCGGGCGTGCGCCGCGCACCGACGGGGCCGGGGGAGTGGCGCGCCTCGGCGGAGGGCTGGGACGGCGGCGGAACAGGCTCATGCGGGTCCTCCCTGCGGTCGTGGGGACGACGCTACGGCGAGGGGCCGCACCCCGCGCGTCGCGGTCCTCCGAGCAGGGCCGGCCACGGTTCCGGGCGGGTCGGGACTGCGCCGATCGGGTGACCGCCGGTGTGGCCAGTGGGACGTGCGTCCGATTTCACCCGATCTCCGCGAGACGGGCACGTCGCTCTAGCACAGGCCCGCTTGACGGGGGCGGATGACACGCGTGTAATTCTTGCCATGCAGTTCCACCGGGACGGGTCCCAAGCCCGCCGCGAACCGGAAGGGACGAGCACGCGCGACACCTGACGGGCCCGCACGGGTACCCGAGCAGCATGGAGGCTGGCGGAATGTGGAACTTGCTCGACGACGACGCAGCGTTCCCGACCGACGGCGCTCAGCCCGGCGGTGACGGGGCTGCGGTGCTGCCGCTCTTCGGAACGGCCGAGGACGACGAGGTCATGGGGTGGCAGGAGCGGGCCCTGTGCGCGCAGACCGACCCCGAGGCGTTCTTCCCCGAGAAGGGCGGCTCGACCCGCGAGGCCAAGAAGGTGTGCCTGGGCTGCGAGGTGCGGGCCGAGTGCCTCGAGTACGCGCTCGCCAACGACGAGCGCTTCGGCATCTGGGGCGGCCTGTCCGAGCGTGAGCGGCGCAAGCTCAAGAAGCGCGTCGTCTGACCGCGCCGCACGGCGCACCCCGGATGTCTGACGCCCCCACGAGCACCAACGCGCCGCGCGAGGACCGCCCGGTGCGCCGCAGCGCCACCCCGCCCACGGGTGGACGACCGGGCGTGCGTACGCGCGTCGACGTGGTCGCCGTCGTCGTGACGCGCGGCGAGAGCGAGTACCTCGCCGAGACCCTCGCAGGCCTCGCGGCGCAGACGAGGCCGCCCGAGCGGGTCGTCGTCGTCGACGCGGGTGAGGGCACCCGCCTGCCGCGCACGGTGCCGGCCCCGCACGCCCGGACGTTCGGCGACGCGGTGCGTGCCGGCCTCGCCCATGCGGGCGAGCCACCCACGACCTCGGGCGGGGCGTGGGTGTGGCTGCTGCACGACGACAGCACGCCCGAGCCCGATGCGCTCGAGGCCCTCCTGGCCGCGGTCGAGCTCGCGCCGTCCGTGGGCGTCGCGGGGTGCAAGCAGCGCACGTGGTCCGGCCCGGTGCGGGTGCTCGAGGTCGGGTTCACGACGTCGCGCTTCGGCCGGCGCATGACGGGGCTCGACACGCCCGAGGTGGACCAGGGGCAGCACGACGCGCGTGAGGACGTGCTCGCCGTGGGCCTCGCGGGCGCCCTCGTGCGCCGGGACGTGTGGGACGACCTCGGCGGCCCGGACCCGGCCCTCGGCCCGTACGGGGACGGGCTCGACCTGTGCAGGCGCGCGAGGCTCGCCGGGCACCGGGTGGTCGTGGTGCCCGGCGCCGTGGTGCGGCACGCGCAGGCCTCGCTCGCCCGTCCCGTCGCGGGCGCGATCCTCAACCGGCCCGGCTGGGACGCGCGACGTTCGGCCCAGGCCCGCCGCGAGGCGTACCTGCACTCCCAGCTCGCCGGGGTACCCCTCGGGCTGGTCCCGCTGGTCGCCGTGCTCGCCGTGGTGAGCTCGCTCGTGCGTGCGATGGCGCGGCTCGTGCTCAAGGAGCCCCACCTGGTGGTCGCCGAGCTGCTCGCCCCGTGGGCCGTGCTCGCGCGCCCGGGACGGGTGGTGCGCGCCCGACGGCGTGCGTCACGCACCCGCCGGATGCGGCGCTCGTCGCTGCGTCCGCTCCAGGCGAGCTGGCGGGACGTGGTGCGCCAGGAACGCGACCGCAGGCTCGCCGCGGCCGAGCTGCGCCGCGTGCGGACCGCGCCGAGCGAGCTCGAGCTCGCCGAGCTCGCGGCGCTGCGCAGCCGCCGGCGCGCGGGCCTGGCCGCCGTGGGCGTGCTCGCCCTCGTGCTCACGGCGCTGACCGTGCGACCGCTCGTGGCGGGCGTGCTCGCGGGCGGACGGCTGGTGGGCGGCACCCTCGCCGAGGGTCCGGCGAGCCTGCGCGCGGTGCTCGCGGGCCTCGGTGACGGGTGGGTCGAGGCGGACCTGGGTCATGCGGCCGCGGCCGACCCCGTGCTCACCGCGCTGCTCCCGCTCACCGCGCTCACCGGATCGCAGCAGGGTGCCGTGACCGTCGTCGTGCTCGGAGCGCTCGCGCTCGCGGCCCTCGGTGGCTGGTTCGCGGCCGGGGCCGCGACGCGCTCCGTGGGTCTGCGCCTGTGGGCGGCGCTGACCTGGGTCGCGGCACCCGCGCTGCTGATGTCCCTCGACCAGGCCAGGCTCGGTGGGCTGCTCGCGCACGTGGCGCTGCCGTGGCTCGTGCTCGCGACGGCGCGCGCGATCGGCACCGCCCGCGTGGACGCGGTGGCCTCCGGCGTGCTGGACGCCCGGCGTGAGGACGACGACGCCTCCGCGCCGTCGTCCTCCGGGACCGTCGCGCCCGCCCCCGTGCGGTACGCCGAGCCGTCGCTCGCGGCCGCGGCGGCCGGCGGGCTCGCGCTCGTGGTCGCGACCGCGGGCTCCCCCGTGCTGCTGCCGGTCGCGCTGCTCGTGCTCGTGGTCGTCGCGGCACTGACGCCGCACCGCCGTCGGTTGCTGTGGGTCGCGGTTCCCTCGCTCGTGGTGCACGGCCCGCTCGTCGTGGACGCGGTGTCCGGATGGGCGCGCGGGGACTGGCGCGTGCTCCTGACCGACCCGGGCCTGCCGGCCGCCACGGACCCCGCACCGCTGTGGCAACAGCTGCTGGGTCTGCCCGAGCCCGGGGCTCCCGGGGCGACCGTGCTGGGCGCGGATCTCGCGTGGGGCGGGCTGGGCGCCGACGTCGTGCCGGCTGCTGTGGGTGCCCTGCTCGTGGTGCCCGCGCTGCTCGCGCTCGTCCGGCACGGGGCCCCGGGGCGCGCCGCACGTGCCGGCTGGGTTCTCGTCGCCGCAGGGCTCCTCGCCGGGCTCGTCGCGACCCGGGCGCACACCGCGGTCGCCGAGGACACCTCGACGCTGACCACCTCGTGGAGCGGGCCGGCCGTGAGCGTGGTGCTCGCGGGCCTCGTGCTCGCGGGCCTCGTGGGTGCCGACGGGCTGCGCGGACGCATGTCGCGCCACACCTTCGGCTGGCGGCAGGCGACCGCCGGGCTGCTCACCGTGGCCGTGGTCGCGGGGCCGGCCGTGGTGCTCGGGGCATGGGCGTGGGACGCGCGCTCGTGGTCCGCAGGCGCCGCGGGGGACAGGGTGCTCGACGTGCGCGCGGCACCCGTGGTGCCCGCCGTCGGCCAGCAGATGCAGCAGTCGTCCGAACGCCTGCGCGTGCTCGCGCTCGAGTCGACCGGCGAGAGCGTCGAGGCCGTGCTGCTGCGCAGCGACGGACGCCGCATGACCGAGGTGTCGCGGGCCGTCACGGGCAGCGGCCTGCGCGGAGGGCTGGGTGCGGCGACGCCCGCGCCGGCCGACGACGCGACGGCCGAGGTGGCGCGCACGGTGGCCGCGCTCGTGGCGGGCACCTCGGACGACGTGGGTGCGCGCCTCGCGGAGCTCGGTGTGGGCGCCGTGCTCGCCCCGGCATCCGCGGCCGCTGGGTCCGACGGCGCAGGGCCGGACGCGGAGGCGGCACGTGCCGCGGCCGACGCCCGGCGCTCGCTCGTCGCACGCCTCGACGCGACGCTCGGTCTCGAGCGCATGACCGAGACCGAGGCAGGCGTGATCTGGCGTGTCGCCGCGGCCGAGCTCGGCACGACGAGCGCGTGGGCGCGGCTCGTCCGCGACGTCGACGGTGCCCCGGGCGAGCTGATCGCGCCGGTGCCCGCGCCGGGCGGACGCATCGAGACCCCCCTCGAGCCGGGCGACGGCCCGCGGCTCCTCGTGCTGGCCGAGCGTGCGGACACCGAGTGGCGCGCGTGGCTCGACGGGCGTCGTCTGCGGGCCGTGGGCACGGGCTGGCAGCAGGCCTTCGAGGTGCCCCCCGAGGGCGGGCTCCTGGTGGTCGAGCACAGCCCCACCTCACGCACGCCGTGGCTCGTGGTGCAGGGCGTCGTGCTGCTCGCGACCGTGCTGCTGGCGCTGCCGACACGACGACGTCGGGGAGGACCGCGATGAGCGACGAGCCCGAGGGACGGCCCGCCGAGGACGAGGCATCGCAGGCGCGGTCGGCCGAGGCGCAGCCGCCTCAGGACGCGGAATCGGAGGCGGACACCGTCCAGGTGCCCGAAGCGGCAGGGGCGACCGAGCCGGTGGAGGCCGGCGCGCCCGGGCCGGAGGTCGACGAGCCCGAGGTGGTCGAGCCCCGTGGGGCCGTGCGCGTGCGTCGCGCCGCGCGTGTGCGCCACGTGCTCGGCCGTGCCGCGAGCACCGTCGTCGTGCTCGCGCTGCCCGCGGGGGTCCTGCTCGCGGGTGAGCGGCTGGCCGCCCCCGCACCCGCCGCGGCACCGTCGCTCGCCGTCCCCGTCGACGCGACCGCGACGACGCTCGTGTGCCCGGGACCTCTCCGCCTGCCCACCGAGCCCGAGCCCGGTGAGGACGTCGCGTACGACCCCCAGTTCGACCCGGCCCTCGAGGGGTCGAGCTCGGTGCTCGCCGCGGTCGCACGTGCGGGGACGACGACGGTACTCACCGCGCTCGGTGCTCCCGACGACGAGCTCGGCGACGGGTCGGGGGACGCGCGCCGCGTGGACGACGCGTCGACGGGCGTCGTCGTGCGGGCCGAGCCGGAGGGGGACGTCGCGCCCGAGGCCGCCGCCGCGGTGCTGACGACGACCACGGACGGCGATCTGCGCGGGCTCGCGGCGGCGTCGTGTCGGCCTGCGAGCACCGAGGCGTGGCTCGTGGGCGGCAGCACGTCCGTGGGCTCGAGCGCGCGCCTCGTGCTGCAGAACCCTGGTCGCACGGCCGCGACGGTCACGGTCGAGCTGTGGGGGGCCGGCGGGCCGGTCGACCTCGCCGGCGCGCCCACCTACCTGGTGCCGCCGGGGACCGAGCGCGTCGTGCTGCTCGAGGGCGTCGCCGCCGACCAGCGCCGCGCGGTGGTGCGTGCCACGGCGTCGGGCGGCGCGGTCGCGGCGTACGTGCAGGACAGCGAGCTGCGTGGCCTGACGCCCGCAGGCGTGGACCTCGTGGTGCCCGGCGCCCGGCCGGCCACGCGGCAGACGGTGCCCGGCGTCGCGCTCCCGGCCTCCGAGCCGGGCGACGTCGACGTGGCGCAGCTGCGGCTGCTCGCGCCGGGCGACGAGGCCGTGCGGGCCGACGTGACCCTGCTCGGCACGGAGGGTGCCGTGCCGTTGCCCGGTGCGCAGGGTGTGACCCTCGAGCCCGGGGTGGTGGTCGACGTGCCGCTCGCCGGCGCTCCTGCGGGCGTGCACACGGTGGTGGTCGAGGCCGACGGCGCCGTCCTCGCCGGCGTGCTGCTGAGCCGGCCGGGCGAGGGCGCGGGGCCTGACGGCCCGCCCGTCGAGCGCGCGTGGCTGCCGAGCCTCACGCCCGGAGGCGTGTCGACGCTCGCGCTCCCGACCGTCGACGGCGTGCTCGCGCTGGGCGCCGTCGACGACACGGTGGCCGCCGGTGACGCCGCTGAGGTGACCGGCGACGACGTCTCGGTCGAGCTCGAGGTGGTGACCGCCGACGGGCGTACCGTGCCCGGCCGGTCGCTCGAGGTGACGGTGGGCTCGACGACGACGGTGCCGCTCGCCGAGCTCGCTCTCGACGCGGGTGAGGACGCCGCCGGGGAGGCGGAGCCTGCGCCCGGCGACGTGCCCGTGGGCGTCACCGTGGTGACCGACGACCCCCGCCTGGTGTGGGCGGCCGTGCTGCGACGCGACGCGCCCGACGGGCCGCTCGTCTCGACACTCGTCCCCGTCGCCGCCCCCGACCGTCCCGCGACCGTCGGTGTGCGCGTGCGCTGAGCGACCGTCGGTGGGCGCTCACGTGCGTGCGCCGCGCGGCGCTACGGGCGGTAGCGCGGGTCGACCTCCTCGGGCGGGCGGGCGAGCAGGTGCGCGACCTGCTCGACCAGCACGTCGCGGACCAGCTCCGCCAGGTCGGCGTCGTCGGTCGCACGCGTCTCGACCGGTCGCCGGTAGACGACGATCCGTGCCGGCATCCCGACGTCGGACGGGAAGTACCTGCCGAGCGGCACCCCGCCGTGCTCCCAGGGTGCGGGCTGCGACGGCGGGACCTCCTCGACCGCGAACTCCGTGCCCTCGAGCTGGCGTCCCCACCGCCGCTCGAGCGCCTCGACCGCACCCAGCACCGCGTCGTCGAAGCGTTCGGCGCGCGTGCGGTAGCCGGGCAGCGTGTGGGGGACGACGAGCCCCCGCAGGCCTCGGCCGCGACGGTCCCGCCGGCGAGGGCGGTGTGCGGCCACGGCGGGGCCGGCGGGCGCGACGTCGCCGTCGTGCGGACCGGACGCGCTCATCCCTGCCTCCCCGACGTCGTGCGGCTCTGCCGCCCACTGTAGGCGTGCGCGCGCGCCGTGGCCGGGTGCGGCGCCCGGACACCGGACGTGACGCGGCGCGCCGGGCCCGGTGCCCGGGCCGTGTCGGGGCGGGAAGGTAACCTCCTCGTCGTGAGGTCCGGTCGCCAGTGCTCCCGCAGTGCGTGCGGTCGTCCCGCCGTGGCCACGCTCACGTACGTGTACTCGGACTCGACGGCGGTCCTCGGCCCGCTCGCGCACCTCGCCGAGCCCCACTCGTACGACCTGTGCAGCGAGCACGCGGAGCGCCTCACGGCGCCGCGGGGGTGGGAGGTCGTCCGCCTCACGCCCGAGTTCGTCCCCGTGGGGCCGAGCCCGGACGACCTGGTCGCACTCGCCGAGGCCGTGCGCGAGGCCGGGCGACCACCTGAGCCGGCTCACGTACCCGAGCCGAGCGCAACGGGCGAGATCACGCGACGCGGGCACCTGCGGGTGCTGCGCGGGGAGGGGACCTGAGGCATGTCGACAGGACCGGCAGGGGGCGGCCTGGAGCCGACGGTCTGCTCGTCGTGCGCGAGCCCGCAGCTCACCCGACTCCCGATGGTGCTCACCGACGGTACCGAGGTGACGTTCGTCTCGTGCCACGCGTGCGAGCGCCGCGAGTGGTTCACGGTGGGCGAGGACGGCCTCGCCCAGAGCCTGCCGATCGAGACCGTGCTCGCGCGGTCGGCCAAGAAGCCGCGCTGACGCTGACGGGTGCGGCAGCGACGCCTGGCGCTCACTAGGCTGCCTGCGTGACCAGCACCTCCCAGCCCGACCTGAGCGGCCTCATCAAGGCCTACGACGTCCGGGGCGTCGTCCCCGACCCCTTCAGCCCCGAGGTCGCGCGCGCCATCGGCGCGGCGTTCGCCGAGGTGGTGGTGCTCGGCGTCGAGCACGCCGAGCGGCCGGGAGTGGTCGTGGGGCGTGACATGCGCGAGACGGGACCGGCGCTGGTCACCGCGTTCGCCGAGGGCGTCACCTCGCGCGGCGTCGACGTGCAGCTCATCGGCCTGTGCTCGACCGACGGCCTCTACCACGCGTCCGGGAGCCTCGGGCTGCCCGGTGCGATGTTCACCGCGAGCCACAACCCCGCGGAGTACAACGGGATCAAGATGTGCCACGCGGGTGCCCGGCCGGTGGGGGAGGGGGCGGGCCTCGACACCGTGCGCGAGCGCGCCGGCCAGCTGCTCGCCGAGGGCATCGGCGACCCGATGACCTCGCCCGGGCGCGTCACCGAGCACGACACGCTCGCCGAGTACGCGGCGTTCCTGCGCTCGCTCGTGGACCTCGGTGCGGGACGCGCGCTGCGCGTCGTCGTCGACGCGGGCAACGGGATGGCCGGGCTGACGGTGCCGGCGGTGCTCGGCACCGCGGCGGGGCTGCCCGCCCTCCCGCTCGAGATCGTGCCGCTGTACTTCGAGCTCGACGGCAGCTTCCCCAACCACGAGGCGAATCCGCTCGAGCCCGCGAACCTGCGAGACCTGCAGGCCGCCGTCGTCGAGCACGGGGCAGACCTGGGCCTCGCGTTCGACGGCGACGCCGACAGGTGCTTCGTGGTCGACGAGCGCGGCGAACCGGTGAGCCCGTCGGCCGTCACCGCCCTCGTCGGCCTGCGCGAGGTGGCACGCGAGCTCGCCGAGGGGCGCGAGCCCACCGTGATCCACAACCTCATCACCTCACGGGTCGTGCCGGACCTGCTGACGGCCGCGGGGGCCCGCACGGTGCGCACGCGCGTGGGCCACTCGTTCATCAAGGCCGAGATGGCGGCGAACGACGCGGTGTTCGGTGGTGAGCACAGCGCGCACTACTACTTCCGCGACTTCTTCTTCGCGGACACCGGCATGCTCGCGGCGATGCACGTGATCGCGGCCCTCACGCAGGCGCGGGCCGCTGACGGCACACCCCTGACGATGAGCCAGCTCGCCGAGGCCTACGAGCCGTACGTCGCGAGCGGCGAGATCAACTCGCGCGTGGCCGACGTCGCGGCCGCGCGTGAGCGCGTGGTCGAGGCCTACGTCACCCAGCAGGGCGGGGGACCCGTCGAGGTGGACGAGCTCGACGGGCTCACCGTCTCGCACTGGGACGCCCACCCGCAGTGGTGGTTCAACCTGCGTGCGTCCAACACCGAGCCGCTGCTGCGGCTCAACGTCGAGGCCGCCGACGAGGACATCATGATCAAGGTGCGTGACGACGTGCTCTCGCTCGTCCGTGAGGGCACCGGCGAGGAGGAGACCGCATGAGCACCGACGGCTGGGTCCGCGACATCCTGCGCTGCCCCGCGTGCGCCAGCGAGCTGCGCGACGGCACGCGCCCCGACGGCGCCCCCGAGCTCGTGTGCACGGGCGAGGCGTGCGCGCTCGCCTACCCGGTGCGCGACGGCGTCCCGGTGCTCCTGATCGACGAGGCCTACCCCGCCGCCGGCACCGTCTGACCCGCCCCGCGGGCAGGACGGCGCGAGCCGGGCCCGCAGGTGCGGACCCGGCTCGCGGGTGGCCGACGGCGCCAGGTGCACCCTGACGCCGTCGGGCCGGTGACGTGCTGCGTGGGGCTCAGCCCTCGGCGGCCGCCTTGAGGTCGTCGACGAAGTCGGGGTTCTCCTCGAGCCACTGCTCGACCGAACCCTCGTTGTCCTCGCCCTCGTTCTCGTTGAACATGATGTTCTCGAGCGAGAACAGCTGGTCACCCGTGAGCGTGAACTCCGCGAGCCACGCGGCGAGCTGCGGGTAGTCCTCGGCGAAGCCCGCGCGGCCCACCGACTCGATGGTCTCGGCGTCGCCCAGCGTGCCCTCCGGGTCTTCGAGGTCGCGGATCGGGAAGGCGTCGTACGCCCAGTGCGGGCGCCACAGCGTCACGGCGACGTCGCGGCCGTCGTCGATCGCGCCCGAGAGCTCGGCGAGCATCGCGGGGGTCGACGACTCGACGAACTCCATGCCCTCGAGGCCGTAGGTCGGGATGACCTCGTCCTTGGTGATGCCGGTCAGACCGGCGCCCGGCTCGATGCCCACGAGGCGGTTGTCGAACGCCTCGGCGTTCTCGGCCAGGTCGGCGAGCGACTCGACCGGGGCGTCCTCGTTCACGGCGATGGTCAGGCGCGCGTCGTCGTACCACGCGCCCAGGCGCTCCATGTCCTCGCCGTACTGGTCGAAGTAGTCCGCGTGCGTGACGGGCAGCCACGCGTCGAGGAACAGGTCGTACTCGCCGCCGGCGACGGCGGTGTAGATGACACCCATGTCGCCGCCGGACTCGAGGTTCACCTCGTAGCCCTCGGACTCGAGGATGTTCGCCCACAGGTAGCTCGCGGCCTCGCCCTCGGGCCAGCCACCGGGCGGCAGCGCGATGGTGATCTCCTCGAGGTCACCCGTGGTGCTCTCCGAGGCGTCGTCGGCGGGGGTGTCGGCGTCCTCGGCACCGGTGCTGCAGGCCGCGAGGCCCAGCAGCACGGCGGTGGAGGCGGCGACGGCGGTCAGGCTGGTCTTCCTGCGATGAGTCATTGCTTCCTTCCTGGACGGCGTGCGCCGCCCGAGTTCCGGCCCGTCTCCGGGTCGAGCCCCCCAGGGGGAGGGGCGAGGTCAGGTGCCCGACGGCGGGGCATGGGCCCCGAGGTGCCGGGCGGGGGTCAGGCCGCGGTGGCCCGCAGCGCCCGAGCGACCGGTGAGCGGTCGCTCAGACCGGCGGTCACGCGGTCGAGGTACATGGCGAGGATCACCACGGCGATCCCGGCCTCGAAGCCGAGCGCGACGTCGATACGCCCGAGCGAGCTCACGACGGGCTGGCCCAGGCCGCGCGCGCCGACGAGGCCCGAGATCACGACCATCGAGAGCGAGAGCATGATCACCTGGTTGACGCCGGCCATGATCGTGGGCATCGCGAGCGGCACCTGGATCTCGCGGAGGATGCGACGCGGGGGCGAGCCGAACGCGTGCCCCGCCTCGACCACCTCTCGGTCCACCTGCCGGATGCCGAGCTCGGTGAACCGCACACCGGGGGCGAGCGCGAAGACGATCGTCGCGACGATCCCGGGCACCGGGCCGGTCAGGAAGATCACGACCACAGGGATCAGGTAGACGAACGCCGGCATGGTCTGCATGAAGTCGAGCACGGGACGCACGGCGGTCGAGACGCGGTCGCTGCGTGCCGCCCAGATGCCCAGCGGGACACCGATGGCCAGGGCGATGGTGCTCGCGACCACGACGAGGGCGAGCGTGGCCATGGCGTTGTCCCACTGGTCCACGCCGAGCACGAGGACGAACCCGAGGAGTGCGCCCACCGCGAGGCGCCAGCCCTTCGCCCACAGCGCGATGCCGCTCAGCACGAGGGCGACGAGCCACCACGGGGGCCCGGCGAACACGAGCTCGACGGCGTCGAAGAGCGCCAGGAGCACGGTCTTGATCAGGTCGAACACGACCTCGAACGTGTCGGTCAGCCACTCGACGCCGCTCTCGATCCACGTGCCGAGAGGGATGCGGAAGCTCTCCGGGATCATGCGTCCACCTCCGTGGGGCTCATGGCCTCGAGCAGGGTCACGCGCGGGATCACACCGACGAGCCGGCCGCGCTCGTCGACCACGGGGACGGGGAGCGGGCTCTCCGCCGAGGGCGCGAACACGTCCATGAGCGGGGCGTCCACCGCGACGGGCGTGAGCCCGTCCTGCACCAGCGTCGTGAGGTCCTCGGTGCCCGCCCGCTGCGCCGCGACGACGTCCTCGTCGCGCAGGACGCCACGGAAGCGTCGGTCGCGGTCCACGAGGTACGCCGCAGAGGCCTGGGCCTCGCGCATCTCTCGCAGGGCCGTGCGCGGGCCCCCGCTCGTGGTGACGAGTGCGGCGGGGCGCACCATGACGGAGGCCGCCGTCAGGACGCGGCTCTTGTCGACGTCGGCGACGAACTGCGCGACGTAGTCGTTCGCCGGGTCGGACAGGATCTGCTCGGAGGTGCCGATCTGCACGATCCGGCCGTCGCGCATGACGGCGATCCGGTCACCCAGGTGCATGGCCTCGTTGAGGTCGTGAGTGATGAAGACGATCGTCTTGCCGAGGGTCTGCTGCAGCTCGAGCAGCTGCTCCTGCATCTCGCGACGGATGAGCGGGTCGAGCGCCGAGAACGCCTCGTCCATCAGCAGCACGTCCGTGTCCGCGGCGAGCGCACGCGCGAGGCCCACGCGCTGACGCATGCCGCCCGACAGCTGCGCGGGCAGGTGGTCCTCCCACCCCGCCAGCCCGACCATCTCGAGGGCCTCGCCGGCCCGACGGCGCCGCTCGGTGCGGTCCACGTCCTGGAGGGCGAGGGGGTAGGCCGCGTTGTCGATGATCGTGCGGTGCGGGAGCAGCGCGAAGTGCTGGAAGACCATGGAGACGCGGCGACGGCGGATCTCGCGCAGCTCCCTGGCCGAGACGGTCGAGAGGTCCGCGTCCCCGAGCGTGACGGAGCCCGCCGTCGGTCGCCACAGCCCGTTGAGCATGCGGATGAGGGTCGACTTGCCCGAGCCGGACAGGCCCATGACGACGAACGTCTCGCCCGGCTGCACCTCGAAGCTCGCGTCGATGACCGCGGCGGTGCCCAGGCCCTTGACGTCGTCGCGAGTCGCGCCCTCGCGCAGGCGTCGGACGGCCTCGCCCGGTCGCCTGCCGAAGACCTTGTACACGCCGTCGGCGCGGAGTGCTGTCACTCGTCCCTCGTCTCGTCGGCACGCCGGGGCGCGCGTCGTTCGGGCAGGGCGGCCCCGCGCCGCGGCGGCCGGGCCGCAGCGGCAGCACGGGTCGGGATGACCCGTGACGGGCCGTGCAACGGCGGGAGCCGGCGGTGGGGGATCGCCCCGTCGTTCGCCCTCGGACGTCCGTCGAGCGGGCGTCGCGCCGTCGTCGGACGGGCGTCGGGCCGCCGGGCAGAAGGGCCCGGCCGGTCCACCACCCTGTCGTGGATGCCGTCGAGCGTCCACCGCGCCCAGGCCCGGTGAGCGGCCGTCGACCCCGCCGATCGGGTGACCCCGGCGCGCTGACCTGCGCGAACGCTTCGGCCCGATCGTTACACCTTCGTAACAGTCGCAAGCGCCCGTGCGCCCGGGCCGACCCGCCCCGGGGCGCGTCGGACCAGCCACGTAGGATGGCCGACCATGTCGACCTCCTCCGCCCAGGGCCGCACGTTCGACGAGGTGCCGGGCCGGTTCAAGGTGCGTGACCTGTCGCTCGCCGACGCGGGTCGCCACCAGATCCGCCTGGCCGAGCACGAGATGCCGGGCCTCATGGCCCTGCGACGTGAGTACGCCGCGACTCGCCCCCTCGCCGGCGCCCGCATCGCCGGGTCGCTGCACATGACCGTCCAGACGGCGGTGCTCATCGAGACCCTCACAGCCCTCGGTGCCGAGGTGCGCTGGGCCTCGTGCAACATCTTCTCGACGCAGGACGAGGCCGCCGCGGCGATCGCCGTCGGACCCACCGGGACGGCCACGGACCCGCAGGGCGTGCCCGTCTTCGCCTGGAAGGGCGAGAGCCTGGCCGAGTACTGGGACTGCACCGAGCAGATCCTGCTCTGGCCGGACGGCCCCGACGGCCCGCGCGGGCCCAACATGATCCTCGACGACGGCGGTGACGCGACCCTCCTGGTGCACAAGGGCGTCGAGTACGAGGCCGCGGGCGCTGTCCCGGCCGACGCCGAACCGGGGGACCCGGGCTTCTCGGACGAGGGCAACGTGGTCCTCGGCGTGCTGCGCCGCTCGCTCGCCGCCGATGCGCAGCGCTGGACCCGCGTCGCGGCCGGGGTCCTCGGCGTGACGGAGGAGACCACCACGGGCGTGCACCGCCTCTACCAGTTCGCGGAGGAGGGACGGCTGCTCTTCCCCGGCATCAACGTCAACGACGCGGTCACCAAGTCCAAGTTCGACAACCGCTACGGGATCCGCCACTCGCTGCCGGACGGCCTGAACCGCGCGACCGACGTGCTGATCGGCGGCAAGGTCGCGCTCGTCGCGGGCTACGGCGACGTCGGCAAGGGCGCCGCCGAGGCCTTGCGGGGCCAGGGGGCGCGCGTCGTCGTGAGCGAGGTCGACCCGATCTGCGCGCTCCAGGCCGCGATGGACGGGTACCAGGTGGTGCGGGTCGAGGACGTCGTCGCATCGGCGGACTTCTTCATCACGACGACGGGCAACCGCGACGTGATCACGGCCGAGCACATGACCGCGATGAAGGACAAGGCCGTCGTGGGCAACATCGGCCACTTCGACAACGAGATCGACATGGCGGGCCTCGCGGCCGTGCCGGGCGTCGTCCGCACCGAGATCAAGCCCCAGGTCCACGAGTGGACGTTCCCGGCGGAGGGCGATCGGCCCGAGCGGTCGATCATCGTGCTGTCGGAGGGCCGTCTGCTCAACCTGGGCAACGCGACGGGTCACCCCTCCTTCGTGATGAGCAACTCGTTCTCGAACCAGGTGATCGCCCAGATCGAGCTGTTCACGCGCCGCGACGCCTACCCCGTGGGCGTGCACCGGCTGCCGAAGGTGCTCGACGAGAAGGTCGCCCGGCTGCACCTCGACGCGCTCGGCGCGCGGCTCACCGAGCTCACCAAGACCCAGGCCGAGTACCTCGGCGTGGACGTCGCAGGGCCCTACAAGTCCGACCACTACCGCTACTGACGCCACCCGTCGGGACGGCGTGCAGCGTCTGCGGGAGCGGGCGGCCCGTGCTGCTCAGTTGCTCGGGTCCGGCACCGCGTGCGGCAGGCGGTGGACCAGTGCGCCCTCGGCCTCGGCGCGACGAGCCTCGACCACCGCGCGTGCGTACTCGCGGTCGCGACGTTCGGCGAGCACCGCGGCGAGGAAGAGCTCGGGGTGCGTACCGGGCGGCGGTCCGGGGGCGACGTAGCGCTCGACCTCCGCGGCGAGCTGCATGCCCAGGCGCGTGCGTGAGGCCGGGTGCAGCGAGCTCGCACGGCCCAGCAGCTGACGCGCGGAGAGTGCGAGGCCGTCGGGCAGGCGGCGGATGTCGGCGGACCGTGCCCACGCGGCGAGGTGCGGCGGCATGTGGACGGGCGGCAGTGCGCGCTGGCCGCCACGCACGCGGACCGCGTACGTCCCGGCCACGAGGTCGCCCAGGCGCTTGCCCTGCGGGTGGACCAGAGATGTGATCAGGGCGACCGAGCCGAACGTGAACCACAGCTCACCGACGCCCACGAGCGACCGGATCACGGCGTGGCGGAACCGCACGGGGCCGCCGTCGTCCCGGACGATGCGGATCCCGGCGGCGAGCTTGCCCAGCGATCGCCCGCGCGTGAGCGTCTCGACCGTGGTGGGGATGCCGACCAGCACGAGCACGATCATCGCGATCGCCAGGGCCGCGCTCGCGGCAGGGTCGAGCTCGAAGCCCACCAGGCCGGCGAGCGCCATCAGGACGGTCCCCGCCACACCGAGCACGAGGACGTCCACGAGCGCGCCGAGGAGCCGCGACGCGAACGAGGCCGGACGCGCGTCGAGGACCACGCCCTCACCGATCAGGATCTCGTCCTGCACCAGGCCTCCTCGTCCACCCGTAGCCCGGTGTTGCCCGGGCCGACCGGCGCCGTCGTCGGCGTCAGCCGCTCGCAGGTTACCGGCTGGGGGTGGGCGCCGCCGACGACGCCCGGGGGTGTGGCAGGCTACCCGCGTGGACCTCGACGCCTTCTCCGCCGTGCACGGACGCACCTGGGCGAGGCTCGACGAGCTCGCCAGGCGGCGGCGGCTCACGGGGGCGGAGGCCGACGAGCTCGTCCGCCTCTACCAGGAGGCCGCAACCCATCTCTCGGCCATCCGCTCGGCGGCGCCGGACCCTGCCGCGGTGTCCCACCTCTCGCAGCTGCTCGCGCGCGCCCGCTCGGCGATCGCCGGGGCGCACGAGCCGTCCTGGCGCGACCTCGCGCGGTTCGTGGTGGTGAGCCTGCCCGCGGCCCTCTACCGGATCCGGTGGTGGACCGTGGCGGTGACCCTCGCGTTCTGCGTGATCGCGGTGGTCGCGGGTGTCCACGTGTACAGCTCGCCCGAGGCGCAGGCGGCGATGGGGACGCCGAGCCAGCTCGAGCAGTACGCCGAGGAGGAGTTCGCGAACTACTACACGAACCATCCCGGCGAGAGCTTCGCGGCCCAGGTGTGGACCAACAACGCGTGGATCGCGGCGCAGTGCGTCGCCTTCGGGATCAGCGGCGTCTGGCCCGTCTTCGTGCTGCTCCAGAACGCCGTGGGCGTCGGCTCGGCGGGTGGTGTCATGGCGCTGCACGACGGCCTGGGCATCTTCTTCCAGCTGATCCTGCCGCACGGGCTGATGGAGCTGACGGCGATCTTCGTGGCGGGCGCCGCAGGGCTCAAGATCTTCTGGACGATCATCGACCCGGGTGGCAGGCCACGCGGGCGCGCCATCGCGGAGGAGGGCCGGGCGCTCATCACCGTGGCGCTCGGCCTCGTGGGGGTGCTCGGCGTCTCGGGCCTCGTCGAGGGGTTCGTGACGCCGTCGGACCTGCCGTGGTGGCTCAAGATCGCGATCGGTGCCCTGGTGCTCGCGGCCTTCTGGGTCTACGTGCTGGTGCTCGGACGGCGAGCCGTGGCCTCGGGAGAGACCGGTGACCTGAGGGCGGCCGAGACGGTCGACGTCCTCCCGACGGCGGCGTAGACGCTTCTGCGCGGTCCGGACCCGCTGGGGTCGGAGAGGCAGGGCGCTACAGGCGCCCGGCCGCCTTGAGGGCGAGGTAGGTGTCTGCGAGGCGCGGGGCGAGGTCGTCCGGGAGCGCGTCGACGACCTCGACGCCGCGCTGGCGCAGGCGGATCGTGACGGCCGCGCGCTCGAGCTCGGTGCGCTCGGCTGCGGCGGCGTCGAAGACCTCGGCGGTCGTGCCCCGGGCCGACCGCAGCTGGGCGACCTCGGGGTCCGCGACCGACGCCACGACCACGGTGTGGTCCTTCGCGAGCGGGGCGATCGACGGCAGCAGCCCGGTCTCCACGGCGGCGGGCTCGAGCGACGTCAGCAGCACCACGAGCGCCCGCTGGGACAGCCGCTGCTGCACCGCGGCGACGGCGCTCGGCCAGTCCGCCTCGACCAGGGCCGGGTCCACCGGCGCGAGCGCGTCGGCGAGTGCCGGGAGCAGGCGGGGGCCGCCCGTGCCCGCGACCTGCGCGCGCACGCGACGGTCGTAGGCGAGCAGGTCCACCCGGTCACCCGCGCGCGCGGCGAGCGCCGAGAGCAGCAGCGCGGCCTCCATCGAGGCGTCGATGCGCGGCAGGTCGCCGATCCTCGCCGCCGACGTGCGCGAGGTGTCGAGCACGATCATGACCCGCCGGTCCCGCTCGGGACGCCACGTGCGGACGACCACCTCGGAGCGTCGCGCGGTCGCGCGCCAGTCGATCGAGCGGACGTCGTCGCCGATCACGTACTCGCGCAAGGAGTCGAACTCGGTCCCCGCCCCGCGCACCTGGACGGCGGTGCGACCGTCGAGCTCGCGCAGACGCGCGAGCCGGCTCGGGAGATGGCGGCGTGAGGCGAACTCCGGCAGCACGCGCAACCGGCCCGGGACCTCGAGGGACACCTGTCGCGCCGCGAGGCCCAGCGGCCCGACCGAGCGGATCGTGACCTTGTCCGCGAGCCTGTCGCCGCGTCGGGTCGGCAGCAGCGCCGTGACCACGCGACGGGACTCGCCGTCCGGCAGGTCCACGCGGTGGCGGTTGCCGGTGGCACCTGCCGAGGGCTGCCACGCGTCACGCACGAGCGCGCGCAGCCGACGCCCCGACCTGTTGGTCAGCAGCAGCGTCGAGCGGCTCGCCTCCGTGAGGCGGACCGACACCGGTACGGAGCGGGTGATCTCGACCCGCCGCGGCGAGGCGGCCAGGGCGACGTCGAGAGCGACGAGTGCCACGACGAGCACCGCCCAGCCGACGACGACGATGGGGACGGGCAGCACGAGCACCACCACCACGCCGAGCGCGGTGACGGCGACGGCACGCCAGGTGATCGCCACGGGGTCTCAGCGCGGGACGGGCACGGCGGCGAGCACCGTGTCGAGCACGCTCTCGGCGGTGACGCCCTCGAGCTCGGCCTCGGCGCGCAGCTGCACACGGTGACGCAGCGTCGGGTGCGCGAGCGCCTTGACGTCGTCGGGCGTGACGTAGCCGCGTCCCGAGAGCCACGCCCAGGCCCGCGCGGTGGCGAGCAGAGCCGTGGCGCCGCGCGGAGACACACCCAGCGACAGCGACGGCGACTCCCGGGTCGCGCGGCACAGGTCGACCGCGTAGCCGAGCACCTCGTTCGCGACCTGCACCTGGGCCACCTCGGCGCGCGCGGCCGCGAGCTCGTCCGGACCGCTCACCGGCTGGACGCCGGCGGCGCCGAGGTCGCGCGGGTCGAAGCCGTGGGCGTGCCGGCGCAGCACCTCGACCTCGTGGTCGCGCTCGGGAAGCGGCAGCGTGAGCTTGAGCAGGAAGCGGTCGAGCTGGGCCTCGGGCAGCGGGTAGGTGCCCTCGTACTCGACCGGGTTCTGCGTCGCGATCACCAGGAACGGGTCGGGCAGCCTGCGCGGGGTGCCGTCCACGGACACCTGGCGCTCCTCCATCGCCTCGAGGAGCGACGCCTGCGTCTTGGGTGGCGTGCGGTTGATCTCGTCGGCGAGCAGCAGGTTCGTGAAGACCGGCCCCTCGCGGAACGAGAACTCGGCCGTGCGGGCGTCGTACACGAGCGAGCCCGTGACGTCACCGGGCATCAGGTCGGGGGTGAACTGCACGCGCTTGGTGTCGAGGGACAGCGCCGCGCTCAGGGTCCGCACCAGGAGCGTCTTGGCGACTCCCGGGACACCCTCGAGGAGCACGTGCCCGCGGCAGAGCAGCGCGATCACCAGGCCGGTCACCGCGGCGTCCTGCCCGACGACGGCCTTGCCGACCTCGGCCCGCAGCCGTCCGAGGCCCTGCCGCAGCTCGGCGGAGGGCGTGAAGGTGGACGTCGCGTAGGACGGTGCGGCCGGCGGGGCCTGAGCGGGCTGCCCGGACGGGGCCTGATGACCCGTGGGCGGCTGCGCGGGTGCGCCCTGGGGCGGGAACGGCGGTGGGCCTGCCGGGCCCTGCTGGTCGGGGCCGGGGACGTGGGGGTGGGTCACGTGCGGTGAACCTCGCTCTCGAGCTCGTCGAGCCGGCGGGTCAGGTCGACCAGCCCTGCGTCGTCGGTGGGTGGTGGTCCGTAGAGCAGGTCGGCGACCTGCGCGGTGTCGCGTCCGGTGGCGCGGGCGAGTGCCTCGAGCACCTCGGGTGCCCCGGCGGAACGTGGGAGGCCGAGCCTCGCGGCGGCCCGCCGTGCGGTCCCTGCGCGCAGCGCGGCTGCGGCGTGCCCGCGGGAACGTGAGCGCCGGTACAGGCGACCGCGGCCGACCGTCGCCTCGGCAGCGCGCACCGTGACGGGCAGCGGCTCGGTGACGACCGGGCCGAGCCTGCGTCCCCGCCACACCGCGAGCACGAGCACGACGACGACCAGCTGCGCACCGACGGGCCCTGCCCAGCTCGGCAGGAGGCTGCCGGTGGGCTGGACGCCACCGCCCTCGACGCCCGTGTCCTCGAACGCCGGCACGTACCAGACGAGGTGGTCGTTGCGGCCGAGGGCCCGCAGGGCGAGGGCCGCGTGGCCCTCGTCCGCGAGGCGTGCGTTCGTCAGGAGGGTCGCGTCGTCGATCGCCGTGATCCGGCGGGCGTCGTCGTCCCAGACCGCGTAGGCGTACTGGCGTTCGCCGAACGTGTCCGCCTCGGGGTGCGGGAAGCACATCGTCGCGTCCCCGTAGGACGTGAGCCCCGAGCCGTCGCTGTCGATCCCCTCGGCGGCGCGCGCGTCAGGGTCCGCGCACTCGGGTGCGAGCACGGTGGTGCTCGTGCTGTCCGCCCACCCGGTGTCGAGCGCACCGTCGGTGAGCGAGTCGAGCGCGGTCCAGTCGGGCTCGGCGAGCACGAGGTCGGCGCCGGTGTCCGCGAGCACGTCGACCTGGTCGGGCAGGAGGAAGAACGTCGAGGTCACGAGGAGGGTCGTGCCCGGCTCCGCGGCACGCGCGACCTCGGCCGAGGTCCTCACGTGCTCGACCGTGACGCCCTGACGCTCGAGCACCTGCGCGAGCGCGCGGCCGCCGTTGGGCTCGGGGTTGTCGGGGGCGAGCGGCGTGCCCGACGTCGCGGGCCGGAGCACGGCGGCGAGCAAGGCCGCGAGCGCGAGGAGCGCGACGACGACGAGCGGCACCACGGCGCGACGCCACCGGCGCCGCGCACGGCTCGAGGCGGTCGTGCCGTCGCCCATCACCGTGGAGGTCGCGCTGACCGTGGACCGCGTGGGCGCGCTCGGTCGCAGCGGGGACGGGGCCGGGGGTGCGGTCATCGCGGCCGCACCATCCCCGTCGCCGCGGCGACCTGCGCCGAGACGGGCCGGGTCGCGGTCGCCCGCTGGTCGAGCTCGCGCAGCCACGCGTCGTCGTCGGGCCCGGCCTGGAGCTCGCCGTAGCAGACGTCGTCGAAGAGGCGACCGGCGCGCACGAGGTCCGCAGCGACGTCGGGGAGGCGTGCCGCGGCTTCGTCGGCGGCCTCGTGCGCGGTGCGGCCGGGCCGGTCGTCGAGCAGCGCCCTGTCCTCGAGCGAGCGCAGGATCGCGCGGAAGCGGTCGAGGACGGCCTCGGACCAGAGCCCCTGCGCGGCGAGGGCGTCGGCGCTCGCACGCAGCTGCGCCGTGGTGCGCACGTCGTCCGTGAAGACGGAACGCGACGTGCGGCGAGCGGCGCGTGCGCGGCGGACCGGTCCGGTCACGACCAGGGCGATCACCACGCCCACGACGACGAGCCCGACGATCACGACGAGAGCGGTGCGGACGTCGACCCCGGAGGCGGCCTGACCCAGCCGGTCGAGCTGCTCGAGGACCCACGTCACGAGGCGGTCCAGCAGGCTCTCGGACTCGTGGTAGATCGGGTCGGAGAGCTCCTCCCGGACCCACTGGCGTGCGGTCTCCGCATCGGGCTGCACCGGCACCTCGACGGGCACGCGCAGGCGCACGGACGCACCGTGGGGTGCGGACGCGGCGAGCGGGACCGGGACCGGGGCGACCACCTAGGCGCGCACCCCGCCCGCCTCGCCGGCGGCCTCCTCGGCCGCACGTGCGAGCTCGACGTCGAGGCCCTCGCGGCGGATGCGCAGGTCGATGTAGAGCAGGGCGACGACGGCGGCCTGGAAGACGACGGTCAGGACCGTCGCGAGGGCGGTGCCGAGGTTCGTGACGACCAGGGCGGGCGCGAGCGAGCCCGCTCCCGGCGCGATGAGCAGGAAGGACGCGATCATCGCGACCGGGAACACCACGATCTGCGCCACGACGCTCACGATGATCGAGGTGAGCAGGTAGATGCCGAGCACCCGCCAGAAGCTCCCGCGCGTGAGCCTCCACGCGCGCCCCACCGAGCGCCATCCCGTCTGCTCGAGCACCATCGCCGGTGGCACGAGCAGGAGCCGGGTCCCGGCCCAGACGTAGCCGACGACCAGGAGCAGCGCACCGACGAGCCCGACGAGGAACGTGGTCACGTCGTCGGCGACGGTGCTGAGCCCCACGATGCCTGCGACGACGCCCGCGAGCGGTAGGAGGCTCGCGATCGACAGGACGACCGTGTAGCCGACCACCCGCAGGATGTGCGGCCAGCTCGAGGTCCACAGCATGCCGATGCTGATCCGCTGGCCGATCACGGAGCGGCTCACCGACACGGTCAGGGCTCCGCTGAGTACTGCGGTCGCGATCAGCGTGAACGGGGTCATGACGAGCGAGCTGAACGAGTAGCCGAGCGAGTCGTCCATGTAGGCGTCGGCCATCATGTCGCCCGTCGACGCCGTGGAGCTCAGCGCCCGCGTGATCTCGGGGAGCACGAGCCACTGGAACAGCGTTCCGACCACGGTCGCGATCACGACGACGATCGTGCTGAAGCCGAACATCACCTTGGGGTTGTGCCGCACGGCACGGAACGCGCCGTCGTAGATCTCTCCGAGGCTCAGCGGGCGAAGGGGCACGATCCCGCGCTGGACGGGCGGCGGCCGGTATCCCGGAGGGAGGCCCGGCTGCCCGTACTGGGGCTGCCCGTACTGGCCCTGCGGCTGGCCGTACTGAGGCTGCCCGTACTGAGGCTGCCCGTACTGGCCCTGCGGCTGGCCGTACGAGGGCGGCTGCCCGTACTGAGGCTGCTGCCCGTACTGGCCCTGCGGCTGGCCGTACGGCGGCTGCTGCCCGTACAGGCCCTGCGGCTGGCCGTACGAGGGCTGCTGCCCGTACTGCGGCTGCTGGCCGTGCTGACCACCCTGCGGCTGGCCCTGACCCGCAGCGGGCGCCCCCTGTCCGTACCCGGGCGGGGACGCGGCCACCTCGCCCCACCCGCTGGGTGCGGCGGGCGCGGGACGGCCGTCCCCGCGCGTGGGCTCGTCGGGCACGGTCACGGCGTCTCCTGCGTCCTGGGCTGCACGGACATCGCGCGGTGCGTCCGGCTGCTGCCGCACGCGCCTGCGCACCGGTGGCGCCACGTGCGCGGCCCCTCCCCGGCGGGGCCATCGTGCCACGTCACGCCGACGCGCCGCGTCGGCTCGCCACAGGATGTCCCGGCCCGGGGGTGCGAGGTGACACCATGAGGCCATGAAGGGTCGCATCTTGGTGGTGGACGACGACGTCGCGCTCGCGGAGATGATCGGCATCGTGCTGCGCTCGGAGGGCTTCGAGCCCCTGTTCTGCGCGCACGGTGACGAGGCGATCGGGGCGTTCCGCAACGGTCAGCCGGACCTCGTCCTGCTCGACCTCATGCTCCCCGGCAAGGACGGCACGGAGATCTGCCGCGAGATCCGGGCGGAGTCCGGGGTGCCGGTGGTGATGCTCACCGCCAAGAGCGACACGGTCGACGTCGTGCTCGGGCTCGAGTCCGGGGCGGACGACTACATCTCCAAGCCGTTCAAGCCCAAGGAGCTGATCGCGCGCGTCCGCGCCCGGCTCCGCCGCACCGACGAGCCGACGCCCGAGCACCTCACCATCGGTGACCTCGAGATCGACGTCACGGGTCACCGTGTCACGCGCGCCGGCACGCTCATCCCGCTCACGCCGCTCGAGTTCGACCTGCTGGTCGCGCTCGCGCGCAAGCCGTGGCAGGTGTTCACGCGCGAGGTGCTGCTCGAGCGCGTGTGGGGCTACCGGCACGCGGCCGACACGCGCCTGGTCAACGTCCACGTGCAGCGCCTCCGCTCGAAGATCGAGCACGACCCGGAGAAGCCCGAGATCGTCGTGACGGTGCGCGGTGTGGGCTACAAGGCGGGCTCCGGCTCGTCGTGAGGTCCCTGGCGTGAGCTCCCTGCAGCGGCTCCGGCGCGGGCTGAGGCTGGTCCGCCTGCGGGGCGAGCGCGTGACACGTGTGCTGTGGCACCGCTGGCGCGCCTCCCTCCAGGTGCGCGTGGTGACGTCGACCCTCGTGGTGGGCATCGTGGCGGTGGGCCTGCTCGGCACGTACCTGTCGGACAGCATCCGCGACGGCCTCGTGGACCAGCGCGTGAGCCAGATCCTCGAGGACAGCGCGCGGTCCACGGAGGAGGCCCAGCGCACCCTCGACGCGTCGACGGCCTCGACCGGCGACGACGTGCAGGCCCTGCTCAACAACCTCGTCCCCGCGCTCCAGGTACGCGGCCCCGGCGAGCGCGACGTGTTCCTGCGCAGGTCACCGGGAGGTGTGCCCTCGCTGTTCGTCACCGATCCCGCGAGCCGCCCCGAGCTCGTCAGCCTCATCAGCCAGCCCGTGCGGGAGGCCGTGCGCACCTCCGACGTGCAGCGCTGGACCCACGTGGGGATCCCGGCCGACGGCGCCCTCCCGGGCAGCGAGGCCGCCGTGGTGCCGGGCGTGCTCGTGGGTTCGGTGGTCAACGTGCCCGCCGTCGGGCAGTACGAGCTCTACTACCTGTACGACCTGCAGACCGAGCAGCAGACGTTGTCCTTCGTGCAGCAGGTGCTCGCGGTCGCGGGTGCGCTCCTCATCGGCCTGCTGGGCGCCATGACCTGGCTCGTCACGCGTCAGGCGGTGCTGCCCGTGCGGATCGCGGCACGGGTCGCCGAGCGTCTCGCCGACGGCAACCTCACCGAGCGCATGACCGTGCGCGGCGTCGACGAGATGGCCACGCTCGCGCGCTCGTTCAACGAGATGGCCGAGAGCCTCCAGGACCAGATCCACCGGATGGAGGAGCTGTCGCACATGCAGCGGCGGTTCGTCTCCGACGTGTCCCACGAGCTGCGCACACCGCTGACCACGGTGCGCATGGCCGCCGAGGTGATCCACGAGTCCCGGGACGAGCTCGACCCGGCCGCACGGCGCTCGGCCGAGCTGCTGACCACGCAGCTCGACCGGTTCGAGGCCCTGCTCGCGGACCTCCTCGAGATCAGCAGGTTCGACGCCGGCGCGGCGATGCTCGACGCCGAGCACCGCGACGTGCGCGACGTCGTCCTGACCGTGGTCGAGCAGGCGGCGCCCCTCGCGCAGCGGCGCGGCACGTGGCTCGACGTCGAGGTGCCCGAGACGCGCGTCGGGGCGGACATCGACCCGCGCCGTGTCGAGCGCGTGCTTCGGAACCTGCTCGTCAACGCGATCGAGCACGGCGAGGGGCGACCGGTGCGTGTGCGGCTCGCGGCCGACGCGACGGCGGTCGCGGTCTCGGTGCGTGACCACGGCGTGGGCATGACGGCCGAGGAGGTCGAGCACGTCTTCGACCGCTTCTGGCGTGCGGACCCCGCTCGCGCCCGCACGCTGGGCGGCACGGGGCTGGGCCTGGCGATTTCGATCGAGGACGCGCGTCTGCACGGAGGGTGGCTCGAGGCGTGGGGGAGGCCCGACGAGGGTGCGTTGTTCCGCCTGACGCTCCCGAGGCGCGCGGGCATCGTCCTCGACTCCTCCCCGCTCCCGCTCGCGCCCGACGACCGCGCGGACGCGACGACCTCGACGCCTGCGGCCACGCACGCGGTGCCGTCGGGCTCCGACCCGGCAGCCCTGCCCGACCTCGACCGGCTGGAGGCCTGATGTCGCGCACCACCCGTCGCAGGACCCGGTCCCGCGCGCTGGGCGTGCTCGTGCTCGCCGCCGTCGGGCTCGCGGGCTGCGCGGCGATCCCCACGTCGGGCCCCATCAACAGCGGTGAGGTGCCCGTGTCGGAGCCCGCACCCGTCATCCCGATCGGCAACGACCCGGTGCCCGACGCCGAGCCCGAGCGCCTCGTCATGGACTTCATCAGCGCGAGCAGCGCGGGCTTCTACGACGACTTCGAGATCGCGCGCAAGTACCTCACCACGCGGACGGCCGATGCGTGGGACCCGCGCGCGCAGGTGCTGGTCTACCAGGGCGAGGAGCCGACGATCGTCGAGGGCGACGACGAGCAGACGTTCCTCGTGCGGGTGCCCGTGATCGCGACGGTCGACGCGGGTGGTCGCTACACCGAGACCGTGCCGGGCTCGCTGCCCACCGAGCTCGTGTTCGAGGTGCGGCAGGAGAACGGCCAGTGGCGCATCTCCGCGCTCGCGGACGGCGTGCTCATGCGTGCGCCGAACTTCTACGACGTCGTGTTCCGGCGGACCGCGTTGTACTTCGCGACCCCCGACCGCACGCACCTGGTCCCGGACATGCGGTGGTTCCCGTCGCGCAACACCGCGAGCTCGGCGGTCTCCGAGCTTCTCGCGGGCCCCTCGCCGTGGCTGCGCGACGCCGTCGTCTCGGGCTTCCCGGAGGGCACACGCCTGAGCACGGCGACGGTCCCGGTCACCAACGCCGTCGCGACGGTCGACCTGTCCGCCGACGTGCGCGTGGCCGAGCCCGCCGACGCGAGCCTGCTGCGTACCCAGCTCGAGACGACCCTCGGGCGTCTGCCGGGCACCCTGGTGACCTCGGTCGAGACGCTCGTCGGCGGTCTGCCCTGGGACGTCGGGGAGCCCCTGGAGCTGCGTCGGGACGTCGCGCCCGAGCGCGGCCCGTTCGTGCTGTCGGACGACCGGCTCGCCGTGGTCGAGGGGCGCGACGAGGTGGTGCCCCTCGACGACGCCGCACCGCTGACGGGGATCGACGCCAACAGTCCTGCCCTCAGCCCGGACGAGCAGGTGCGCGTGGTGCGCGACGGCACGACGCGGGTGCTGCTGCTGCCTCTCGACGCGTCGCCGCCCGTCGAGCTGCTGCGCGGCAGCTCACTCATCGCGCCGACGGTGGACCGGTTCGGCTGGGTGTGGGCGGGTGAGACGTCCTCGGGCGGGACGCTCACGGCGGTCGACGCCGGGGGGAACCAGGTGGCCGTCGAGGCCGAGTGGCTCGACGCGCGCGTCGTGCGCTCGCTGCGCGTCTCACGCGACGGCGCGCGGATCGCCGTGGTGTCTGCCAGCGCGGGCGGACGTGACGCGACGATCGAGGTGGCCGGGGTGGTGCGGGACGAGAACGGTGTGCCGCAGCGGGTGACGACGGAGACGGTGCGTGTCGGGTCGGCGCTCGAGGACGTGACCGAGGTCGCCTGGACGGACGAGGGCATGCTCGCGGTGCTCGGCACGAGCGGGACCCTGAGCACGCCGACGCCCACGATGCACCTGGTGCCCATCGGCGGGCCGACGCAGGTGCTCCCGATGGTGCGCGACACCGTGGGCATCGCGTCGAGCCGCGGTGACCGCGGTCTGTACCTCGCGGTCGAGGGCGGGGTCCTGTACTCGCGGCAGGGCTCGAGCTGGGTGGTCGCCGCGACCGGCGTGCGCGACCCCGTCTTCCCCGGGTAGCCGCGCTCCCGTGGCCCGGCCTGTGGAGGACGCACCTGCCGACCCTGGGACCGGGCATGGTCGTCGCGTGCACCTCACCGCCACCACCGTCGTCGGCGCAGGCCTGCGCGACCTCGCGCGCCTGGTCGTACCCGTGCGCTGCCCCGGCTGCGGGCTCTGGGACGAGCCCCTGTGCTCGCGCTGCGCGCACTGCTTCGACGGTCCGCCGCAGCGCTGCGAGGACGACGTCCCGCGTCTGGACCGCGACCCGGCCCGGCTTCGCGGCCTCGACCCGCTCCCCGTCTGGGCCCTCGCGACGTACCAGGGCGAGGCGCGCGGTGTCGTGGTGGCGTGGAAGGACCGAGGGCGCCGCGACCTGGGGCGTCCCCTCGAGCGAGCGGCCCGGCGTGGCGCCCGGCGCCTCGACGACGTGGTGCAGGCGGCACGGGGCACCGCGGTGCACGTGGTCGGCGTCCCGACGGGGACCGCCGCCCGGCGCAGGCGCGGTGGTGACCTGGTGGCCGGCCTCGCCTCGGCCGTGGTGGACGGCCTGGTGCGCGCGGGGGCCGACGCGCGGGCCGCGCCGCTCCTGCGACGGGCGGGTGGGCTCGACCAGGTAGGGCTGGGGGCCCGGGCCCGCGGACGCAACACGGCTGGTTCGTACGTCCTCGCACGGCGTCCCGCGCCGGGCGCGCTCCATCTGCTGGTCGACGACGTCGTCACCACGGGCAGCACCCTGGCCGCGTGCGAGGCGCTCGTGTCCGGTTCGGGTGGGCTCGTCCTGGGCGCTCTGGTGCTCGCCGCGACTCCGTCCCCCGGACGGCGCACGTCGAGCGTGGCGAAAGGGGGGACGGGGGTCTAGCGTCAGTGCATGGAGCTGTACGTCAGGGCCCGGGAGGGCGAGCCGCGAGGCCGTCGGGCCCGCCCGGTGCAGCGCGGCCCCGGGAGGGGGTGGTGCGTCTCGTCCGCCCCGTGAGGGTTTCTCTGAAGTCCCCCCGGACGGCGTCGTCGCCGTCCCACTCCCAGGAGGTCAGCATGGAGATCGTCGTCGTCGGCCGTCACGTCGAGGTGCCCGACCGGTTCCGCCGCCACGTCCAGGACAAGCTCACCAAGATCACCCAGCTCGCGCCGCGTGCGCAGCGGGTCGACGTCGAGCTCACGCACGAGAACAACCCGCGCCAGTCGGGGACGTGCGAGCGCATCGAGCTGACCGTGCGGGGGAAGGGGCCTGTGATCCGTGCGGAGGCCGCCGCCGACGACATGTACGCGGCGCTCGACGTCGCGTCCGGGAAGCTGCTCGAGCGGCTCAGGCGCGCGCGCGACCGGCGCAAGGACCACCACAAGCAGCCCCCGCCGCTCGCGCCGGTGGACGTGCGCCCGCCCGCCGAGCCCGAGCCCGAGCCCGAGCCGCCGGCACCGGGTGAGGCGGTCGAGTCGACCTGGGGGGACTCGCCCGTCGTGATCCGCGAGAAGCTGCACCGCGCCCAGCCGATGACGCTGGACGACGCGCTCTACGAGATGGAGATGGTGGGGCACGACTTCTTCCTCTTCATCGACGCCGAGACCGCGCTTCCCTCGGTGGCCTACCGACGCCGCGGCTGGAGCTACGGCGTCATCCGCCTCGACGCACCCGTGGGGCAGAGCGTCGAGGCCGTCTGACCTCGCGTGTCGGTGGCGGGGGCGAGGATGGCGGGATGCCGACCTCGCCCCCGCGCGCCGATGCCGGATCCCCCGGCGCACGGACGACCGACCTGGCGCGCGCACCTCGATCCGGGGCGCCGCGCGCGGTGACCGAGCTGTCCCTCGCGCAGGCCCGCCGCGTGGCGCTGCGCGCCCAGGGCCTCGACCGCAGGCGCGTGTCGCGCAGCGCTCCCGTGACCATGCGTCAGCTCCAGCAGGTGATCGACCGGCTGGGTCTGTTCCAGATCGACTCCGTGAACGTCCTCGCGCGTGCCCACCTCATGCCCACCTGGTCGCGCCTGGGCGACTACGACGTGGGTCTGCTCGACCGCGCCTCGGGCCGCTCGCCACGCCGCCTGGTCGAGGCGTGGGCCCACGAGGCGTCGTTCATCCCTCCCGAGACCTACCCCCTGCTGGCCTGGCGCCGACGTGACCACGAGCGCCACTGGTCCACGCTCCCGGCCGAGGCCGGCCACGGCGCCGTGATCGACGAGGTACGTGCGCTCCTGCGGACCGCGGGGCCCATGACGGCGCGCGAGGTCCACGCGGCGCTCGAGGTCGAGCACCCGCGCACCCGCACCGACTGGGGGTGGAACTGGACGGTCGCCAAGCGGGTCCTCGAGCACCTGTTCTTCACCGGAGAGATCTCGTCGGCCGGTCGCACGCCGTCGTTCGAGCGGGCGTACGACCTGACCTCGCGCGTGCTCCCGCCGGCGGTCCTGGCACAGCCCGCGGTGTCCGACGCCGACGCCGTGCGCGGGTTGATCGAGATCGGGGCACGCGCTCACGGGATCGGCACCGAGCGCTGCTTCGCCGACTACTTCCGCGTGCGCGGGCCGGCCGTGCGCGGGGCCGTCACCGACCTCGTCGACGACGGCGTGCTGGTGCCCGTGCGCGTGCGGGGCTGGGACCGCCCCACCTACCTGCACCGCGACGCCCACCTGCCTCGCCGCGCGACGGGTCGCGCACTGCTGAGTCCCTTCGACCCGCTCGTGTTCGAGCGGCGTCGCCTGCTCGAGCTCTTCGGCCTCCACTACCGGATCGAGATCTACACGCCGGCCGACCAGCGGGTGTACGGCTACTACGTGCTGCCGTTCCTCCTCGGCGACACCTTCGTGGCCCGTGTCGACCTCAAGGCCGACCGCCGCGCAGGTGCGCTCCTCGTGCAGGCCGCGCACGCCGAGGAAGGGGCTCCCGTCGAGACCGCGGACGAGCTCGCCGACGAGCTCGGTGACCTCGCGCGCTGGCTGGGCCTCGACCAGGTCGTCGTGCCCGACGGAGCGCGTGGTGCGCTCGCGGGCTCCCTCGTGGGGCTCGCGGGGGTGCGCGCCGAGAGCTCGTCGCCGGCCCCCTAGGCTCGGCCCGTGCCGCCGACCGCGCCCGGGTCCCGTCCGTCCCCGGACTTCCTGCTCGTGTGCCTCGGCGCGGTGCTCTGGGGCACGGGCGGCCTCGCGGGCTCGGCCCTGCGAGAGGCGACCGCTGCCCCGATGCTCGTGGTGGCCGCGCTGCGGTTGCTCGTGGGCGGCGGGCTGCTGCTCGTGGTGCTCGCGCTCGTGGGGCGGGTCCGAGGTCTGCGTGCTCCCGGGGCGCCAGGGCGCGTCGCCGTCACGGGCCTGCTCGCCGCGGTCTACCAGTCCGCGTACTTCGGCGCGGTGCAGCTGACCGGGGTCGCGGTCGCGACGGTGGTCGCGCTGGGCTCCGCGCCGGTGGCGGTGGCCGTCGCGACGGCCCTCGTGCGTCGCCGCGTGCCCGGCCTGCGCACGGTCGGTGCGCTCGCCCTCGCCACGGGCGGCCTGGTGCTGCTGGTGCTCGGCCCGGGGGAGGGCGCGGTGGTGGCACCGGGAGGGGTGCTCCTCGCCCTGGTCGCCGGCAGCGCGTTCGCGGCGATGACGCTGGTGAACCGCCGTCGCCGGCCCGGTCCGGACCCCCTCGGGCTCACCGCGGTCGCGTTCACGGTCGGCGGGCTCCTGCTGGCACCGTTCGCGGTGCTCGTCGGGGGCTGGCCCGGGGAGGCCGGGGCGACCGACGGCTGGGACGCGTCGGCGTGGCTGCTGGTGATCTACCTGGGCATCGGTCCGACGGCCCTCGCCTACGCCGCGTACTTCCGCGGCCTCCACGGCGTCCCGCCCACCACGGCGACCGTGCTCGCCCTCCTCGAGCCGCTCACCGCCGCCGTCGGGGCCGCGGTGCTGCTGGGGGAGCGGCCTGGTCCGGTCGCGCTCGTCGGCGGCCTCGCCCTCGTGGCGGCGGTCCTGGTGCTGCGTCCCGCCTCCCCTACGATGGAGGATGGTCGGCGCCGACCGCGCGCCCTCGGGCGCTCGGACGAGCTGCCACCCATCGGCCCGCTGCCACCCGGCGCGGGGAGCTGACGAGTCTGGAGCAATACGTGCCCTCGATCCTCGACAAGGTCCTGCGCATCGGTGAGGGGCGCATCCTCAAGAAGCTCTCGGGGATCGCCGACCAGGTGAACGCCCTCGAGGACAGCTTCAGCGGGCTGACCGACGACGAGCTCCGCGAGGAGACCGAGCGCTTCAAGGCGCGTGTCGCCGAGGGCGAGTCGCTCGACGACCTGCTGCCCGAGGCCTTCGCAGCGGTCCGTGAGGCAGCCAAGCGCACGCTCGGTCAGCGGCACTTCGACGTCCAGATCATGGGTGGTGCGGCCCTGCACATGGGCAACATCGCCGAGATGAAGACCGGTGAGGGCAAGACGCTCGTCGCGACGCTCCCCGCCTACCTCAACGCGCTCAGCGGCAAGGGCGTGCACGTCGTCACCGTCAACGACTACCTCGCGCAGTACCAGAGCGACCTCATGGGTCGCGTCTTCCGCTTCCTCGGGCTGAGCACCGGCTGCATCGTCGCGGGGCAGAAGCCCGCCGAGCGACGTGAGCAGTACGCGGCCGACATCACGTACGGCACCAACAACGAGTTCGGCTTCGACTACCTGCGCGACAACATGGCCTGGAAGCCCGAGGACCTGGTGCAGCGCGGGCACAACTTCGCGATCGTCGACGAGGTCGACTCGATCCTGATCGACGAGGCGCGCACGCCGCTGATCATCTCCGGGCCCGCGTCGGGTGACGCGAACAAGTGGTACGGGGAGTTCGCGAAGGTCGCCCGCAGGCTCACCGCGGAGACCGACTACGAGGTCGACGAGAAGAAGCGCACCATCGGCGTGCTCGAGCCGGGCATCGCGAAGGTCGAGGACTACCTCGGCATCGAGAACCTCTACGAGTCGCTCAACACCCCGCTCATCGGGTTCCTCAACAACGCGATCAAGGCCAAGGAGCTGTTCAAGCGCGACAAGGACTACGTCGTCATGAACGGCGAGGTGCTGATCGTGGACGAGCACACCGGTCGCATGCTGCCCGGGCGCCGGTACAACGAGGGCATGCACCAGGCGATCGAGGCCAAGGAGGGCGTGGCCATCAAGGCCGAGAACCAGACGCTCGCCACGATCACGCTGCAGAACTACTTCCGTCTGTACGGCAAGCTCGCGGGCATGACGGGCACGGCCCAGACCGAGGCGGCCGAGTTCCAGGGCACCTACGGGCTGGGTGTCGTGCCCATCCCGACCAACCGCCCCATGCAGCGCATCGACCAGCCCGACCTCGTCTACAAGAACGAGGAGGGCAAGTTCGCCGCGGTGGTCGAGGACATCGTCGAGCGTCACGCCCAGGGCCAGCCGGTGCTGGTCGGGACGGTGAGCGTGGAGAAGTCCGAGCTGCTCTCGTCGATGCTGCGCAAGCAGGGCGTCCCGCACGAGGTCCTCAACGCGAAGCAGCACGCACGCGAGGCGGCGATCGTCGCGCAGGCCGGACGCAAGGGTGCCGTGACCGTCGCGACCAACATGGCCGGCCGAGGCACCGACATCATGCTGGGCGGGAACGCCGAGTTCATGGCGGTCTCCGACCTCGCGGGCCGCGGGCTCGACCCGGCCGAGCAGGCCGAGGAGTACGAGGCCGCGTGGCCCGAGGCGCTCGAGCGTGCGCAGGCGGCCGTCGCCGCCGAGCACGAGGAGGTCGTCGAGCTCGGTGGCCTGTACGTGCTCGGTACCGAGCGCCACGAGTCGCGCCGTATCGACAACCAGCTGCGTGGGCGCTCGGGCCGTCAGGGCGACCCCGGTGAGAGCCGGTTCTACCTGTCGATGGCCGACGACCTGATGCGCCTGTTCAACTCGTCGCTCGCCGAGTCGATGATGCACCGGGCCGGGTTCCCGGACGACCTGCCGCTCGAGTCCAAGATGGTCACACGCGGCATCCAGAGCGCACAGGCTCAGGTCGAGGCCCGCAACTTCGAGATCCGCAAGAACGTCCTCAAGTACGACGACGTGCTCTCGCGTCAGCGCACCGTCATCTACGACGAGCGTCGTCGCGTGCTCGAGGGTGAGGACGTCGCCGACCAGATCCAGCACTTCGTGACCGACGTCGTCACGGCCTACGTGGACGGTGCGACGGCCGAGGGCAACCCCGAGCAGTGGGACCTCGACGCGCTGTGGACCGCGCTCAAGCTCGTCTTCCCGGTGTCGATCACCCCCGAGGAGGTGGTGACCGAGGCCGGGCACGAGTCGCGGCTGACCCGCGACATGCTGCTCGAGGAGATCCTCTCGGACGCCCGGGTGGCCTACGAGGCGCGCGAGGAGCAGATCGGCTCGGAGAACATGCGCCAGCTCGAGCGGCGGGTCGTCCTGTCGGTGCTCGACCGCAAGTGGCGCGAGCACCTCTACGAGATGGACTACCTCAAGGACGGCATCGGCCTGCGCGCGATGGCGCAGCGCGACCCGCTGGTCGAGTACCAGCGCGAGGGTTTCCAGCTCTTCGGCGCGATGACCGACGCCATCAAGGAGGAGTCGGTCACGTACCTGTACAACCTCGAGGTCAAGGTCGCCCAGCCGGCGGACGGTGACGCGGCGGAGACGGGGGAGGCCTCCGACGGTGCGCCGGTGATCACGGCCTCGTCGGCGGCACGCACCGCGGCGTCGGACACGACCCGCCCGGCGCAGTCCCCGCGTGCGGCCACGCCGCAGCTCATCGCCCAGGGTCTCGACGGCCCCGAGCGTCAGGTGCCGTTGCACTACTCGGCGCCGAGCGTCGACGGTGACGCACGCGAGGTCCGCAGCGCAGACGCGCCGGCGTCCGCACCCGAGAGCGACGGCCAGACCTTCCCGGGGACGCCGCGCAACGCGCAGTGCCCGTGCGGCTCGGGGAAGAAGTACAAGGCCTGCCACGGCAAGAACGAGGAGAGCTGACCCCCCGGGTCAGCCGATCTGCAGCTCCGTCGCGCGCCAGTGGCCGCGATGCACCTCGAGGCGCACCGCGGCGGCTCGGATGCGGGTGCCGTCCTGCACCACGACCGAGCACTCGGCGACGGTGTCGCTGAGCCGGCACACGCGTGAGCGGCGCACGCGTGCGCTCCGCAGCGCCCCGGTGAGGCGGTCGGCCGGCACGCGGCCCTCGAGGGTGGCGTAGACGGCGGGGGTCACCCACCGGACGAGCTGCGTGAGCGGCCGGGCGCCGGCGAGGGCCTCGACCGCAGCGAGCACCACGGGCCCGCACACCTGGCCGGGGTCCGTGAGCGGCACCACGGGCCGTGGCGCGGGCGCCATGGCGGGCCACCCGTCCAGGGCGGCCGAGCGCGCCGTCCGCGCAGTGACCGCGAGAGCCGCCTCGGCGACGCCTTCCGCGCGCTCGGTCACGGGCGGCAGGAGCAGCACGGGCCCGCGACGCGGACCGCGCGCCCCCGGCCGGGGCTCCGGTCGGGGCCCCGGCCGGGGGCCAGGCGCCCCGCGGCGGGTCTCGGGCGGACGGGTGCGTGTGGGCGCGAGGGCGGTCATGGCTGCTCCTTCGATGGGACGTGGACGGCGGGCGCAGGCGCACGGAGCTCCTGGCCGGGGTGGATCAGGTCCGGGTCGTCGAGCACGTCGCGGTTGGCGTCCCACCACCGGGGCCACGCGGCGGCGATCTCGGCGGTCGTGGGATCGTCGAGGCTGCGGGCGGCGATGTGCCAGAGGGTGTCCCCGGCCTCGACGACGACGTCCTGCTGCCCGCTCCGCTCCGGGCCGTCGGCCACGGGCTCGAGCAGCTCGACCGACGTCCCAGGCGTCGGTTCCCGCGCAGGTCCGGTGACGTCCGCGGTGCGCGCGACGTCCGACCCTGGGACGGGGGCGGCAGGGGTGGCGGCGGTGGCTGCGTCCACGGGCGGTGGCTCGGTCTGCTCGGACGGGTCCGTCGCAGACGTGGCGCCCCAGCCGAGGTCGACGTCGGCCGCGGTGGCCGGAGCCATCAGGCCGAGGCCGAGGCCCGCGCCCAGACCCGCGGCGAGTACACGACGCACCACGACAGGCGTGAGCAGTGCCGCGGCGCGTTCGAGCGCGCGGGGCCGGACGCCCACGAGCGAGCCGGTGACCGCAAGCCAGCTGACCGCGAGGCCTGGCAGCAGGAGCAACGCCGCGACGGTCGCGAGAAGGGCACCGAGCGCCGTGACGGCGTCGTCCGCGCCGCCGGCCACCACGGTGCGGTGCGTGAGCGTGGGCAGCGTCGGGGCGAGGAGCGCGAGTGCCGCCGCATCGGTGACGACCGCCACGGATGCCCGCAGCCACGCGGTGGGGCCGGGCTCCGGTGCCGTCGCCGCGGGCGCCGCCTCCTCAGGAGCGTTGACGCGGGTGGGCTTTCCCATGCGTTGTGGTCCATTCGATCGTATTTGATGACGTTTGATGCGATCTGAGCATGCTAGGTGCAGGCTGCGCTGTCCAGCCGCGACGGGCGACCTGTGGACGATGCGCGGCTCGGTCCGTGGCGCACCCGGTGCGGCTACGGTGGCCGGATGCGCTGGCACGAGCTCCTCGCCGACCTCGAGCGGAGGTTCGACGCCGAGATGGGCCAGGCCCGGGCGGCCGAGGTCGCGGAGCTCACCCGGGCCGAGTGGGCGCGCACCACGCTGGACGATCGCCTCCGTGCGCACCGTGAGGTCCACCTGGTGCTCCGCCTGCGGTCCGGCGGGTCGCTCGAGGGTCGGCTCGTCGAGTCAGGGGTGGGCTGGCTGCTGGTGCACGGTCCGGCGGGACGCGAGGACCTCGTCCACCTGGCCGGTGTCGTCGGGATCGACGGCCTCGGCCAGGGCGTCGCGCCACCGCCGGGCGAGGTGGGCGCCCGCCTCGGCTTCGGTCACGCGCTGCGTGCGGTCGCACGCGACCGCACCGTCGTCAGGCTCGCGACCTGCGACGGTGGCCACGTGGACGGACGGGTCGACGTCGTGGGTGCCGACCACCTCGTGGTCGCGCTCGTCAGCCCCGAGACCGGCCGACCGGTCGGGCCGGTGCGGACGGTGCCCTTCTCAGCCGTCGACGCCGTCCGCAGCCTGTGACGGGGTGATCTCGCCCGACGCGATGCGTGAGCGCGTCTGGGCGTACATGCGTTGGATGTAGGTCTCGAGCTCGGTCGCCTCGACGCGCCACTGGCCACGGCCGCCGACCTGGATCGCCGGCAGCTCTCCGCTGCGCACCAGCGCGTACGCCTGTGCGGAGGAGATGTTCAGCACCTCGGTCACGTCCGCGAGGGTCAGGAAGCGCGCTGCCATGCCCGCCATCCTTCCACGCCCGCCGCCGGCGACCGCGTCGTCCACACCCCCCGGTCGGCGGTGCCGTGGAGGCGTCGCGACCAGCAGAATGGCGCCCGGAATGCCCGGATCGGCATGATGTGGGCGGAACGAGGAGGCCACATGACGACGACCGAGGCGTCACGACCCATGACGGCGGGCCGGACGGCCGCCGAGCCGGTGAGCCCTGCGGCGGTCCGGCTGCGACGACCGGGGTGGCGTGACCCGCGCCTGCTCGTGGGGCTCGTGCTGCTCGGGGCGTCGGTGGTGCTCGGCTCCTTCGTGGTGAGCTCGGCCTCGCGCACCGTGCCCGTGCTCGTGGCGGACGAGGCGCTCGTGCCCGGGCAGCAGATCGACCCGGGCGTGCTCGTGCCGCGCGAGGTGCGTCTGCACGACGTCGGCCTGTACCTGCCCGCAGGCGTCGACCTCGACGGGCTCGTCGCGGTGCGAGCGGTCGCCGCGGGCGAGCTGGTGCCCCGATCGGCACTCGCCCGTGACACCGAGCTGGATCTGCGTCCCGTGGCGATCACGCCCGAGGGCCCCGTGGCGAGCGGTGTCGTCGCCGGGGCGGCCGTCGACCTCTGGTTCGTCCCCGCCGCCGGGCGCGACGGCGGCGCAGTGGAGCCGCGGCCCCTCGCGGAGGGCTTGACGGTCGCAGAGGTGACCGAGGCGGGTCGGTTGGCCGTCGGTTCGGGGGTCACCGTGCACGTCCTCGTCGACCTCGCGACGCTGCCGCACGTGCTGGCGGCGCTCGCCGAGGACGGCTCCGTCGAGATCGTCCACGTCCCCGGCGGGCTGTCCGGATGAGGGGAGTCGCACCCGCGGGCGTGCTGTGCGCCGTGCGGGGCCCGGCCGAGCAGGACGTCGTGCGCGCGCTCTGCGGCCACCCGCGCGAGCTCCACGTCAGCCGCCGCTGCGCGGATCTCGCCGAGCTCCTGGCAGCGGCGGACGCGGGCCACGGCTCTGTCGCGGTCGTCTCGGCGGACCTGCCGGGGCTCGACCGTGAGGCGGTCCGCCACCTGCACGGCTCGGGTGCATGGGTGGTGCTGCTCGCCGATCTCGCGGGACCGGCCGGTGCACACGCCCTCGGGGCGGACGCCCTGCTCGACGGGGGAGACCTGGGTGACCCGCTCGTCGCGACCGTGCGCGGCCTGCTCGACCGTGCCGCCGACGGTGCGCGTCCCGGTGGCCGCCCGCCCGGCGCGGGTGCCCAGGCGCCGAGTCGCCTCGAGGCCGTCCTCGGTGGCCCGGGTGCGGCACCGACGCCGTCGCGGCCGGGGCGGGTCGTCGCGGTGTGGGGCCCGACCGGGGCACCGGGTCGCACCACGGTCGCGCTCGGTGTCGCCGACGCGCTCACGCGGGTGGCTGCCGCGGAGAACGCCTCCGTGCTGCTCGTCGACGCCGACACCTACGGTGGGACCGTCGCCCAGCAGATCGGGCTGCTCGACGAAGCGCCCGGCCTGGCGGCGGCGACGCGCACGGCCGCGACGGGGCGGCTGGACGCGGTGACGCTCGCGGCGCTGACCCCTCGCCTGGACTCCGGGTTGCGGGTGCTGACGGGTCTGAGCCGGGCCGAGCGCTGGCCCGAGGTCACGGCCTCTGGTCTGACGGAGATCTGGCGGGCCGCCCGGGAGCTCGCGACCTGGACCGTCGTCGACTGCGGCTTCTGCGTCGAGCAGGACGAGGCGCTCAGCTACGACACGCGCGCCCCGCGCCGCAACGGCGCGACGCTCTCGGCGCTCGAGGAGGCCGACCTCGTGCTCGTGGTCGGTGCGGGTGACCCGATCGGTCTGCAGCGGCTCGTCCACGCGCTCGGGCAGCTCGACGCCCTCGGCGTCGCGACCGCCCACCGTCGTGTCGTCGTGAACCGGCTGCGTGCGTCGGCGAGCGGCTCGCGGCCCGAGGTGGCGGTGCGGGCCGCGCTCGAGCGGTACGCGGGGGTGCGTGAGGTCTCCGTCCTGCCCGACGACCGCGCGACGTGCGACGGTGCCGTCCTCGCGGCCCGCACGCTGTACGAGCAGGACCCGACGGCGGCCCTCACGCGCGCGCTCGTCGAGCTCGCCGGGACGGTCCTCGCCGCCGTGCCTCCCGCACCCGCGGACGGTGACGCGCGTGGCGCCCTGGCCGGTGCTCTCGTGGCCGGGGCACACTGAGCACGTGCGCATCTACCTGCCCTCGAGCCTCGACGAGCTGAGCGCGAGCGACCTCGCACCGCGCGTCGTCCACGCGGTCACGTCCGGACTGCGGGCCGCCCTTCCGGACGAGGACGAGGAGGGGCTCGAGTACGCGGCTCAGCTGCTCGCCGCGGACGACAGCCTCGACCGTCCCGGGGCGGGCGATCGCCGCGTGGTGGTCGCGGCCGACGTGCCCGAGGCGCTCGTCGAGAGCCTCGAGGACGCCGACGACGGGACCGCGCCGAGCGCGGTCCGGCTCACGGCCAGGGTGACGTGGGACGCGGTGGCGTGCGCGCACGTCGACGAGGCGGCCGCCGAGCCGGACGTGCGTGCGGCACGTGGCGGGGATGACGCCGCGGCCGAGCGGCTCGCCGAGCGTGACCTGCTCTGGTACGACGTGAGCGAGCTCGCGGGCCTCGCGCGCTGAGCCCTGGCCGCCCGCGGGCGGTCAGTCGTCGCGGAACGGGTCGAGCAGGGCGAGCACCTGCTCGTGCAGCGCACCGTTCGTCGCGAGCGCCGAGCCCCCGAAGGGCCCGGGGACGCCGTGCACCGACGTGAAGGTCCCGCCCGCCTCGGTGACGATCGGCACGAGCGCAGCCATGTCGTGCAGCGCGAGCTCGGGCTCGCACGCGACGTCGACCGCGCCCTCGGCGACCAGGACGTACGACCAGAAGTCGCCGTAGGCCCGGGTGCGCCACACCGTGCGGGTGAGGTCGAGGAACGACTCGAGGCGGTCCTGCTCCTCCCAGCCGCTCAGGCTCGAGTAGGACAACGAGGCGTCCTCGAGCCTCGACACGTCGGACACGTGCAGGCGCGTCGCCGACGACAGCGAGCGGCCGGTCCAGGCGCCCGAGCCCTCGGCGGCCCACCAGCGGCGCCCGAGCGCGGGGGCACTGACGACGCCGAGCACGGGGCGGCCCGCGTCGATGAGCGCGATGAGCGTGGCCCACACGGGCACGCCGCGCACGAAGTTCTTGGTGCCGTCGATCGGGTCGATCACCCACTGGCGCGGGCCGTGGCCCGTGTCCGGCATCTCCTCGCCCATCACGGCGTCGCGCGGCCGCGTGCGTGCGAGCTGGGCCCGGACGATCTCCTCGGCGTGCGTGTCCGCGTCCGTGACCGGGGTGGTGTCGGGCTTGGTCGAGACCACGAGGTCCTGCGCCCGGAAGCGCTCGGTGGTCATCGCGTCCACCTGGTCCGCGATCACGTGGGCCAGCCGGAGGTCGTCGTCGTAGCCGGAGCGCAGGGACATGGCTGCACCGTAGCGTCCCCGCCTCCGGCGGCGGGGGACCTCCTGGGCGTCCGGGCCGGCCGTCCCGTGGTCAGGGGCGCGGCCCGGACGCGGGAGGATGGCACCGACAGCACGCACGGACGCACGAGAGGCCCGCCCATGATCGAGATCCTCGACCCCAGCGAGGTGGTGCGGGCACGCGCCACGGGCGCCCTCGTCGCCCGCATCCTGCAGACCCTCCGCGACCGTGCGGGCGTGGGCACCAACCTCCTCGAGATCGACCGGTGGGCGCGGGAGATGATCCTCGACGCGGGTGCGGAGTCCTGCTACGTCGACTACGCCCCGAGCTTCGGCCGCGGACCGTTCGGTCACTACATCTGCACCTCGGTCAACGACGCGGTGCTCCACGGCCGTCCGCGGGACCAGGTGCTCGCGGACGGTGACCTGCTCACGCTCGACCTCGCCGTCTCCCTCGACGGGGTCGTCGCGGACTCGGCCGTGAGCTTCCTCGTGGGCTCGACCCGTCCTCCCGAGAGCGTCGCGCTCATCGACGCGACCGAGCGCGCGCTCGCGGCCGGCATCGCCGCGGCCGGGCCGGGAGCCCGGATCGGTGACGTCGCGCACGCCATCGGCACGGTGCTGAGCGCGGCGGGGTACCCGATCAGCACCGAGTTCGGCGGCCACGGCGTCGGCTCGACGATGCACCAGGACCCGCACGTGCCGAACACGGGACGCCCCGGACGCGGCTACACCCTGCGCCCGGGCCTGCTGCTCGCCCTCGAGCCCTGGGTGATGGCCGACACCGCCGCGCTCGTGACGGACGCCGACGGCTGGACGCTGCGCAGCGCGACCGGCTGCCTCACCGCGCACTCCGAGCACACCATCGCGATCACCGACGACGGCGCCGAGATCCTCACCCTGCGTGCGTGATCGCGCGCCCGCACCGACCCCGGTGCGGTGCGGTCATACGCCCTCGGTGGTCGTGCGCGCGACCAGGAGGCGTCGCAGCGAGTCGAGGCGCACGCCGCGTGCCTCGCGCTCGGCTCCCGGCTCGGCCTCGTCGACCCACTCGTCGAGGGCGCAGTCCGGGGCGTCCGGGAGGTGCGTGCACCCGCGCGGGCAGCGCTCGTCGACCACCTGGGCGAGCTCGGGGAAGGCTCCGACCACGGCCGAGGGCTCCACGTGGGCCAGCCCGAACGACCGGACGCCCGGGGTGTCGATCACCCAGCCACCGTGCTCGGGCAGTCGCAGGGCGACCGCGCTCGACGACGTGTGCCGGCCGCGGCCCGTCACGTCGTTGACGACGCCCGTGGCCCGCGCGGCCTGCGGCACCAGTGCGTTGACGAGTGTCGACTTCCCGACGCCCGAGTGGCCCACGAGCACCGACGTGCGTCCCGCGAGGCGGGCCCGCACGTCGTCGAGGCCGACCACCGCACCGCGCTCGGGGGCTTCGCCGGCGGCCGAGGCCGTACCGCCCGACGGGCGCGAGGTGACCACCACCTCGACGCCCAGCGGCGCGTACGCCGCGACGAGCGCCTCGGGGCTCGCGAGATCCGCCTTGGTCAGGCAGAGCAGCACGGTCATCCCCGCGTCGTAGGCGGCGACGACGCAGCGGTCGATCATCCGGGTGCGGGGCTCGGGGTCGGCGAGCGCCGTGACCACGACCAGCTGCTCGGCGTTCGCCACGATCACGCGTTCGACGGGGTCGTCGTCGTCCGCCGTGCGGCGCAGCACGGTCGAGCGGGGCATGATCCGCACGATGCGCGCGAGCGTGCCCTCGTCGCCGCTCGTGTCACCGACCACCTCGACCATGTCGCCGCAGACCACGCGCACGCGGCCCAGCTCGCGCGCCTTCATCGCCACGGCGACGCGCTCGTCGGGGGAGTCGGGGCGGACGAGCAGGGTGTAGCGCCCGCGGTCGACGCCCGTCACGAGGGCGGGCTCGGCGTCCGTGTGTCCGGGCCGGATCTTGGTGCGCGGGCGCGACCCCCGGGGATTGGGACGGGTGCGGACGTCGTCCTCGTCCCACCGCCGCGCGCGCGACACTCAGGCCTGCCCGGCGCCCGTCGGGGCGGGGTGGTCGGCCGGGTCGAGGCCGAGCATCGCGGTCCACATGCCCGCGAAGTCCGGCAGCGTCTTGGCGGTGGTCTCGACGTCGACCACCTCGACGCCCGGCACGCGGAGGCCCACCAGGGCCGCTGCCGTGGCCATCCGGTGGTCGTGGTAGGTCTCCATGCGGGCAGGTCGCAGCGGTCGCGGCGTGATGACGAGGCCGTCGTGGGTCTGCTCGACCTGCGTACCCACGCGGCCCAGCTCGGTCGCGAGGGCGGCGAGCCTGTCGGTCTCGTGCCCCCGGATGTGGCCGACGCCGCGCAGGCGGCTCGGCGAGTCACCCAGCGCAGCGAGTGCCGCGATCGTGGGGGTGAGCTCACCTACCGCCCCGAGGTCGACGTCGACGCCGCGCACGGTGCCGTCGCCCGTCACGGTGAGCACGCCGTCGTGCACGTCTGCGCTCGTCGCACCCATGCGCCGCAGAAGCTCCGGCAGCACCCCGCCCGGCTGTGTGGTCGCGCTCGGCCAGCCGGGGACGCGCACGGTCCCGCCGGCGACGAGGGCCGCGCACAGGAACGGTGCCGCGTTGGAGAGGTCGGGCTCGACCCGGACGTCGCGCGCCGCGGGGCGGCCCGGGGCCACGTGCCACAGGTCCGGCCGGGAGTCGTCGACGGCCACGCCCGCCGCGCGCAGCACGTCCACCGTCATCCGGATGTGCGGCAGGCTCGGCAGCGTACGGCCCGTGTGACGCAGCAGCAGGCCGTCGGGCAGGGCCGCGCCAGTGAGCAGCAGGCCCGAGACGAACTGCGACGAGGAGCTCGCGTCGACGTCCACCGCTCCTCCGCGCACCGCGGGACCACCCGTCACGGTGAACGGGAGGGTGCCGCGACCCCCGTCGTCGACCTGCGCGCCCAGCTCGCGCAGCGCGAGCAGCACGGGCCCCATGGGGCGCACGCGTGCCTGCGGGTCACCGTCGAAGCGGACCGGACGCTCGAGCAGGGCCGCGACCGGGGGAAGGAAGCGCATGACCGTCCCGGCGAGCCCGCAGTCCACCTGGAGCGGACCGCCGTCGGGCCCGGGCACGAGCGGCTCGACCCGCCACGAGGCGCCGTCGGCGTTGACGCGGGCGCCGAGCGCGTCGAGCGCCGCGGACATCAGCCGTGTGTCGCGCGAGTCGAGCGCCCCGTGCAGCGTCCCGGGGCCGTCGGCGAGGGCGGCGAGCACGAGATAGCGGTTGGTGAGGGACTTGGAGCCCGGGACCTCGACGGTCGCGTCGAGCTCCCCGGATGCGGCGGGAGCCCGCCAGGCCGTGGGTGCGGTGGGGCTCGGCGCGCTCATGAGCCCGAGGTTACCGGGGGGCGCGCGCCGGGTGCGGGGGCGGTCCGCCCGTCGGGCCGGGCCCTCAGGTGGTGGCCTTGCGCAGCGCGCGGGCGGTGGTGCGAGCCTCCGAGGCCGCCGCCGCGACGGCGCGACGGGCCTCACGCGACGCCGCCTTGTCCAGGCGCGCGTGCCGCACGCGCCACGCCATGCCCGGCCTGCCCGCGGTGTCGGCGGCGAGGATGAGCGCCGCGCCCACGCGGCTCAGCCGCTCGAGCAGACGGCGCGGCTCGTCGGAGCCCGCGAGCTTCTCGGTGACGACCAGGGGCACCGTCAGCACGGCGAGCGCGAGTGCCGCCGCGCGTGGCGCCTTCCCGAGCGCGAGGAGCACGCCGGCAGCGGCGGTCGCACCTCCGTGCACCCGGACCGCGGTCCGCAGCTGCGCGTGGTCGAGCGAGGGGAGGTCGGTACGGGCACGGGCGTCCTCCCACGCCTTGCGGGCGCGGGCGACGTGGGGCTCGGGCGTCCGGAGCACGTCGACGCCGTCGGCCACGACGACAGCGGCGAAGAGCGGACGGGCGATGCGACGGACAAACATGGCGAGCTCCTTGCGGGTGCGGCGAGGCGTCCTCGTCACGCTAGCGCGCGCAGCGGTGGCGGGCACGGTGGGAGCGCGGACCTCGGGAATGGGAGACCGGGTGCGCGGCGTTCTGGACCTCATGAGCGTTCTGCACGCCCGGGCCCGGCCAGCCTCCACGGGCCGCCCCGCACCCTCCACGCGTCCCGCGGGCCGCAGCACCGTGGTCCCGGGACGTGGGGGCGCACGCGGCGGGCTAGTCTCGACCCCGATGAGCGAGGACACCCAGCGGGCCCCCGAGGCCGAGGACGCGGCGGCCCGGACCGCGAGGTTCGAGGCCGAGGCGCTGGTCTACGTCGACCAGCTGTACTCCGCCGCGCTCCGGATGACCCGGAACCCGACCGACGCCGAGGACCTGGTCCAGGAGACCTTCGCCAAGGCGTTCGCGGCCTTCCACCAGTACCGGCCCGGGACGAACCTCAAGGCGTGGCTCTACCGCATCCTGACGAACACGTTCATCAACACCTATCGCAAGAAGCAGCGTGAGCCGCTCCAGTCGTCCGCCGAGGACGTCGAGGACTGGCAGGAGGCGCGGGCCGCGTCGCACACCTCGCGCGGGCTCCGCTCGGCCGAGACCGAGGCGCTCGACAACCTGCCCGACTCGGACGTGAAGGAGGCGCTGCAGTCGATCGGCGAGGACTTCCGGCTCGCGGTCTACCTCGCCGACGTCGAGGGCTTCGCCTACAAGGAGATCGCCGAGATCATGGGCACGCCCATCGGGACGGTGATGTCGCGCCTGCACCGGGGACGCCACCAGCTGCGCGAGCTGCTCGCGGAGTACGCACGCGACCGGGGCCTCGTGAGGACGCCGTCGGGCACGGGGGAGGGGCAGTGATGGGCGAGAGCCACGACGAGGTCGACTGCTCGAAGGCGCTGGCCCGGCTGTTCGAGTTCCTCGACGCCGAGATCGGCGAGGCCGAGGGGGACCGCATCCGTCAGCACCTCGCCGACTGCGAGCCGTGCCTGGGCGAGTTCGACGCCGGAGACCACCTCAAGCGGCTCGTGCGGCGCTCGTGCTCCGAGCCCGCGCCGGCCGAGCTGCACGTGCGGATCCGTCAGCAGATCACCGTGCTGCGTCGCGAGGTCGACCTGGGCTGAGCCGTCCGGCTCACCGTCACGCCCGGGACGGGGGGCGGTGGGCACGCTCGGCGCCCACCGCCGACCCCCGGCTCAGGCGTTGGGGCGCTTGCCGTGGTTGGCGGCGCTGCCCTTGCGAGAACGGCGCTTGCGACCGCGCTTGCTCATGGTGACTCCTCTACGACAGGCCGATCGGCCGATCAGCGGCGTCCATGGTCCCATATCCGCGGCACGGACCCGACCTCGAGGGCTCAAGTCCGCGCGCCCGTCTCCCGATCAGACAGGTGTGACCCAGCAGCCTCCCCAGTCCGTGATCCCGCTCCTGCACGCCCTCGCGAGCTCGGGTGGCTCGGACCTGCACTGCAAGGTGGGCTCGGCCCCCCGGCTGCGGGTCGACGGCCGCCTGCGCCGGCTCCAGGTGCCCGACCTCACCCCCGCCGACACGCGCCACATGGTGTCCGAGGTGCTCCCCGAGAAGCTGGTGCAGCACTTCGAGGACCACCACGAGGCGGACTTCGCGTACTCGCTGAGCGGCGTGGGGCGCTTCCGTGTCAACGCCTTCCAGGCCCGTGGCACCCTGGGCATGGTGTTCCGCCGCGTCGCGGTCGGTGCCCAGACGCTCGCCGAGCTGTCGCTGCCCGAGGTGGTCGGCGAGCTCGCGCTCGAGCCGCGCGGCCTCGTGCTGGTGACGGGTCCCACGGGTTCGGGCAAGACGACGACGCTCGCGTCGATGGTCGACCTCATCAACACCTACAAGGAGGTCAACGTCGTCACGATCGAGGACCCGATCGAGATCCTCCACCACGACAAGAAGGCGATCGTCTCCCAGCGCGAGGTGGGGCACGACACCGACGACTTCACGACGGCTCTGCGTGCCGCGATGCGTCAGGACCCGGACGTGATCCTCGTCGGCGAGATGCGCGACGTCGAGACCGTGCGTGCCGCGCTCTCGGCCGCCGAGACCGGGCACCTCGTGCTGTCGACCCTGCACACGATCGACGCGCAGGAGACGATCAACCGCATCGTCGACTTCTTCCCCCCGCACGAGCAGAAGCAGGTGCGGCACGCGCTCTCCCAGGCCCTGCGCGGCGTCGTCTCGCAGCGCCTGGTGCGCAAGCAGGACGGCTCGGGTCGCTCCGCCGTGATCGAGGTGCTCGTCAACACCGGGCGCACGGCCGAGGCGATCGTGGACCCCTACAACGCGCCGCCGCTGCTCGACCTGATCAAGGACGGCGAGTACTACAAGATGCAGACCTTCGACCAGCACCTGTTCCGGCTGGTCCAGGAGGGTGTCGTCTCGTACGAGGACGCGTGCACGGTCGCGAGCAACCCGCAGGACCTCACGGTCGAGCTGCGCGGTGCGGGCGTCCTGGCCTGAGCCGGGACGCCGGGCGCGTCACACGCCGTCGTCGGGCAGGCCCAGCCAGCGGTGCCAGCCCGCGTGCAGCACGAGCCAGGCCATGAGGCCGTAGCCGGCCTGCCCCGGCGTGCGCCCGTCGCCCGCGGCCAGGTCGGCGCGCCACTGCTCGTGGCGCTCGAGGGGGGCGAACGTCTCGACGTAGGGGATGCGACGGCGCAGCGAGACGTCGGCGAACGCCGAGGAGAGCTCCGCCGTGCGGTCGGCGTCGGCATCGTCGCCCGGGGGCGGGCCGACGACGAACGTGGGGATGCGACGCTGCTCGGCCACGTCGAGCACGTTGGCGAGGTTGAGCCGGCTCCGCGCGAGCGAGACCCCCGCGGTGAGGTCGGCGCGTCCGAGCGCCACGACCAGGTGGTCGGAGCCGTCGCCCGCGAGGCGCCGCCCGACCTCGTCCTCCCAGCGGGCGGAGAGCGCCGTCGTGGTCTCACCGGGCACGGCCAGCGGCAGGAAGGTGGGCGGGGGGTCGAGCGGGGTGCGCGCGGCCACGCGGCCCAGCCACCCGAGCCCCTTGGGGTCACCCACCCCCGCGACCAGCTCGTCGCCGACCACGCAGATGCGTACCGGGCGGTCCGCCACCCGTCCTCCCCTCGTCGTCCTGCCGCCAGTCTGGCGGACGGCGTGCCGTGGGTGGCGACGACGCGCGGGGGAGGGCGGGTGGTCAGTCGGACAGGCCGAGGTGCTCGTGGTGCGAGCGCGGTCCGGGTCGGTGTCCCAGGCCGTCGCCGCGCACCGTGCGGGCGACGGCCGCGCCGAGGGTCACGAGTGCCACGAGGGACGCGAGGACCAGCAGGACGGTGAGAGTGCTCATGGCAGAAAGTGTCCTCACGTCGATAGTCCGCCACGACTGGCAGAACGGACATCCTCCGTCGACTTCCGGCCAACCGCGTGGCACCATCGGCGCATGCTCCGCACCGTGGCCGCCGTCGTGCTCCCGCACGTCGCCCCCTTCGAGCTGGGCGTCGTGTGCGAGATCTTCGGCATCGACCGCAGCGACACCGGCGGCCCCGTGTTCGACCTCACGCTCTGCACCCCGACACCCGGCCGGGTGCCCACCAAGCTCGGCATGGAGCTCGTGGTGGACGCCCCGCTCGAGTCCGCCGCGGGGGTGGACCTGGTGGTCGTCCCGGCCTACGGCGACGACCGCGACGTGCCGGACACGGTGCTCGAGCTGCTGCGTGCCGCCGAGCAGCGCGGCGCGTGGGTGATGAGCGTCTGCTCAGGGGCGTTCGCGCTCGGGCGCGCCGGCCTGCTGGACGGTCGCCGCTGCACGACGCACTGGATGTACACCGAGGAGCTCGCAGCCCGCTTCCCGACCGCCCGGGTGGACCCCTCGGTGCTGTACGTCGACGACCGCCGGGTGATCACGAGCGCCGGCACGGCCGCGGGGATCGACGCCGGGCTGCACCTGGTGCGGCGTGAGCTGGGAGCTGCGGCGGCGGCGGTGATCGCCCGACGCATGGTGGTCCCGCCCCACAGGGACGGCGGTCAGGCCCAGTACATCGACACGCCGCTGCCCGAGGGGGACGGGGCCGGCGAGCTCGAACCCGTGCTGGCGTGGGCGCTCGAGCACCTCGACACCGAGCTCACCGTGCCGCGCCTCGCCCGACGCGCGCAGATGTCCGAGCGCACGTTCGCGCGGAGGTTCCGCGCGACCACGGGGACGACCCCGGCGGGCTGGGTCGCCCGGCAGCGGCTCCAGCGGGCGCAGGAGCTCCTCGAGGGCAGCGACATGCCCGTCGAGGAGGTCGCCCGGCGCGCGGGCTTCGGTGCCTCAGCCGCGCTGCGGCACCACTTCGCGCGCACGCTCGGGACGAGCCCTCAGGCCTACCGGCGCGCGTTCCGCGATCCACGCCCCGCCTGAGCGGTCCGGGCGTGGACGGGATCAGCGGCGGAAGGCCTCCTCGACCAGCTGTCGCTGCTCGACGGCGTGCGTCTTGCTCGAGCCCGTGGCGGGCGAGGCGGCCGCCGGGCGCGACACCCGGCGCAGCTCACGGCCCAGAGCCTCGGCCAGGTGGAGCCGGACGAACGACCACGCCCCCTGGTTGGCGGGCTCGTCCTGGACCCACACGAGCTCGGCGTCGCCGAACGGCTCGAGAGCCGCGCGCACGTCGTCGATCTCGAGCGGGTACAGCTGCTCCAGACGCACGATCGCCGTCCGGCGGTCGTCCGCCTTCGCGCGGTGGGCCAGCAGGTCGTAGTAGACCTTGCCCGAGCACAGCAGCACCCGGTCCACCTGCGCGGCGGCCTGCGGGTCCTGCGTCGCGAACGGGTCGGCGAGCACCGGACGGAACGTGCCGGAGGTGAAGTCCTCGACCGACGACGCGGCCGCCTTGAGGCGGAGCATCGACTTGGGCGTCGCGACCACGAGCGGGCGCCGTGGACGCGCGTACGCCTGCCGGCGCAGCAGGTGGAAGTACGACGCCGGCGTGCTGGGCACGGCGACCGTCATGTTGTCCTCGGCGCACAGCTGCAGGAAGCGCTCGACCCTGGCGGACGAGTGGTCCGGGCCCTGGCCCTCGTAGCCGTGCGGGAGGAGCAGGACGACCGACGAGCGCTGGCCCCACTTCTGCTCGGCGGAGCTCACGAACTCGTCGATGATCGTCTGGGCGCCGTTGACGAAGTCCCCGAACTGCGCCTCCCACAGCACGAGGGCGTCGGGGCGCTCGACCGAGTACCCGTACTCGAAGCCCATGGCGGCGAACTCGGACAGCGAGGAGTCGTAGACCCAGAACTTCGCCTGGTCGCTCGAGAGGTACGACAAGGGCGTCCACTCCGAGCCCGTGTCACGGTCGTGCAGCACAGCGTGCCGCTGCACGAACGTCCCACGGCGCGAGTCCTGGCCCGCGAGCCGCACGGGCGTGCCCTCGAGGAGCAACGACCCGAAGGCCAGCAGCTCGCCGAAGCCCCAGTCGATCCCGCCCTCGCGCGACATCTGCTCGCGCTTGCCGAGCAGCTGCTCGAGCTTGGGATGGACCGTGAACCCTGCCGGCGGGCGGACGTGCGCGCGGCCGATCCGGTGCAGGACCTCGGGGTCCACCGCGGTGCGCCAGCCGACCATGATCCCGGCGTCCTCGAGCTGCGACTCGGGCTTCTCGAGGCCCGCGATGGGCTCGCTCTCGGGCGAGGGCGGGGTGTACGCGCCGTCGCGCGTCTCGGTGAAGACGCGCTCGAGCTGGGCCTGGTAGTCCTGGAGCACCTGGGCGGCCTCGTCGACCGTGATGTCGCCACGGCTCACGAGGGCCTCGGTGTAGAGCTTGCGCGCCGAGCGCTTCGCCTCGATGAGGTTGTACATGAGGGGCTGCGTCATCGAGGGGTCGTCGCCCTCGTTGTGACCGCGGCGGCGGTAGCAGATCATGTCGATGATCACGTCGCGGTCGAACTGCTCGCGGAACTCGAACGCGAGCTCGGCGACCCGCACGCACGCCTCCGGGTCGTCGCCATTGACGTGGAAGATCGGGACCTGCAGCCCCTTGGCGACGTCCGTGCAGTAGTGCGTCGAGCGCGACGACGACGGCCCGGTGGTGAAGCCCACCTGGTTGTTCACGATCACGTGCACCGTGCCGCCCGTGCGGTACCCGCGCAGCTGCGCGAGGTTGAGGGTCTCGACCACGACGCCCTGGCCCGCGAAGGCCGCGTCGCCGTGGATGAGGATCGGCAGCACCGAGAAGCCGTCGCCGCCCAGGTCGATCCTGTCCTGCTTGGCCCGCACGATCCCCTCGAGCACCGGGTCGACGGCCTCGAGGTGCGACGGGTTCGCCGCGAGGTAGACCTGCGTGGTCGCGCCGCTCTCGGCCGTGAAGGTGCCCTCGGTGCCGAGGTGGTACTTCACGTCGCCCGAACCCTGCACGCTCTTGGGGTCCTGGTTGCCCTCGAACTCGGCGAAGATCTGCGCGTAGCTCTTGCCCGCGAGGTTGGCCAGCACGTTGAGGCGTCCGCGGTGGGACATGCCGATGCAGACCTCGTCCAGGCCGCCCTGCGCGGCCTTCGACAGCACGGCGTCGAGCAGCGGGATGAGGGCCTCGCCGCCCTCGAGCGAGAAGCGCTTCTGGCCCACGAACTTGGTCTGGAGGAAGGTCTCGAACGCCTCGGCCGCGTTGAGGCGACGAAGGATCCGCAGCTGGTCCTCGCGCGGCGTGCGGGCGTAGCCCGACTCGAGCCGCTCCTGGAGCCAGCGTCGCTGGCGAGGGTCCTGCAGGTGCATGTACTCGACGCCGATGGTGCGGCAGTACGAGTCGCGCAGCAGACCCAGGATCTCGCGCAGGCGTGCCTTGGGCTTGCCCGTGAAGCCCGCCGTGGGGAACACCCGGTCCAGGTCCCACAGCGTGAGCCCGTGGTTCTGGATGTCGAGGTCCGGGTGCTTGCGCTGGCGGTAGGCGAGCGGGTCCGTCTCCGCCATCAGGTGACCGCGCGAGCGGTAGGCGTGGATGAGCTCGGCGATGCGGGCCGGCTTCGCGGCCTCGGTGTCGGCGTCCACGGTGTTGTCCCGGACCCAGCGCACGGGCTCGTAGGGCACACGCATCGCCGTGAACACGCGGTCGTAGAAGCCGCCCTCGCCCAGCAGCTTGGCGCTCACGATGCGCAGGAAGTCGCCCGACTGCGCGCCCTGGATGATGCGGTGGTCGTACGTCGAGGTGAGCGTGAGCACCTTCGAGATGCCCAGGCGGGCGAGCTGCTCGTCCGACGCGCCCTGGAACTCGGCGGGGTAGTCCATCGCGCCGACGCCGATGATCGTCCCCTGGCCGGCCATGAGACGAGGCACCGAGTGCACGGTGCCGATCGTGCCCGGGTTGGTCAGCGTGATCGTGGTGCCCGCGAAGTCGTCCGCGGTGAGCTTGCCTGCGCGCGCCCGGCGCACCAGCTCCTCGTACGCGGCCACGAACTGGCCGAAGTCCATGGCGTCGGCGTTCTTGATGCTCGGCACGAGCAGCTGACGCGTGCCGTCGGGCTTCGCCAGGTCGATCGCGAGGCCGAAGTTGACCCCGGCGGGCTGCACCACCGCGGGCTTGCCGTCGACGAGCGTGTAGCCCGCGTTCATGGCGGGCATGTCCGCGAGTGCCTCGACCACGGCGTAGCCGATGAGGTGCGTGAACGAGACCTTGCCGCCGCGTGTGCGCACCAGGTGGTTGTTGATCACGATCCGGTTGTCGACCATGAGCTTGGCCGGCACCGCCCGGACCGACGTCGCCGTCGGGACCTCGAGGCTCGCCTCCATGTTGGTCACGACGCGTGCCGCCGGGCCGCGGAGCTTCTCGACCACGGGCTCGCTGCGGTCCGCCGAGGTCTCGATGCGCGCCTTCGGCATCTCGGCGTACGGCGCGGTCGCCGGCTGCGCGGCGGCCTCGGGCGCAGTGACGGCCGCGTCGGCGTCGGGCTCACGCGGGGTGCGCGGTGTCGCCTGCGCGGCCGAGCGGCGCGCCTGGGCCTCGGGCGCCGGGCGCTCGTCGGGCGAGGTGGGGGGAGTGGTGGGCGTGCCGGCGCGAGGAGGCTCGGGCTCGGAGCGACGGCTCGGGGGGCCGTCAGCCGCCGTGGTCTCCGTTCCCGCCGTCCGGGAGCCGGCGGGTGCCGTCGACGTCTGGTCGGTGCGCGCACCCGAGCCCGCGGCCCGGGCGCCGTCACCGTTGGTGGAGCCGGGCTCGCCGGGCCGGTAGTCCTCGAAGAACTCCCACCAGGCCGGGTCGACGGACTGCTTGTCGGTCAGGTACTGCTCGTACAGCTCGTCCACCAGCCACTGGTTGGCACCGAACTGCGACGCTGCGTCCGGATCAGCCTTCTGGGACACGCCAGGTTCGCCCACTTCCACCACGGGACCTCTGGCCGTTGCGCACGGCCCTTCTTGTGCTTCCACCCTAGGCCACCGGGGGGCATGACACGTCCGGGGGAGCGGTCCGCCCGGCCGTCGTCGGGTGATCTTCGCCGCCCGTGCAGGGAGCGCGTACGGGCGCGGCAATGGCAGGGCAAACCGCGGGGGCCCACGGCAAAGACGGCGTCAGCGAGGCCCGGTGCGACGTGGTCAGGTGATGTCGCGGCGGAACGTCGTGAGCCGACCGATCGCGGCGAACACCACGGCGTACCCGACGAGCACGAGCAGGCCCTGCCACCACTCGAGCAGCTCGACCGCGCCCATCGACGCGAAGACGCTCGAGCCGACGACGGCCTCGGCCGCGGCGCCGGGGAGGTACGACGCGATCTCACGGCCCCAGTCCTGCGTGCCCAGGAAGATCCGCACGAGCGGCTCGACGAGCTGGTTGTAGGCGAGGATCACGACGATCGCGCCGACCTGGTGGGTGAGCACCGTCCCGAAGCCGACGCCGACCAGGGTCCAGACGGTGAGGGCCACGACCGAGAACGCGAGCCCGCGCTGCACCTCGGCATCGCCCAGCATCGCCTCGCCGCCGGTCAGCTCGAGGAGCGCGGCGCCGCCCCCCACGGTGGAGGCGGTCCCCACCAGGCCGAAGAGGAGGCCCACCGGGACCGCCGCCACGAGCTTGGCGGAGATGAGCAGGGAACGCCGCGGCTCGGCGAGGAGCGTCGGCGTGATCGTCATGTGCCGGAACTCACCCGTGACCGAGAGTGCACCGACGATCACCGGGAAGACGTAGCCGAAGCCCGCCGCGATCGAGTAGACGCCCAGGGCGGTCGCGACGGGGTCGCTGGGCGCACCCGCAGGCGCGCCCATGCCTCCCTCGTCGACGGGGATCGTGGCGCTGAAGCCGATCGCGGCGGCGAAGAAGGCCATCAGCACGGCCATGGACAGCAGGAGCACCCACCACAGCCGGGTGGTGACGAGCTTGCGGTACTCGGTGCGCAGCGCGGTGATCATGCCGCCACCTCACCCTCGGTCGCGGCGTGGCGGCCCTGGGGCGCACCGCCTGACGACGTGAGCCCCAGGAAGATGTCCTCGAGCCCGACGTCCCGCGTCGCGAGCTCGTGGAGCTCGACCCCCGCGGCGAAGGCCGCTGCGCCGATCGCGGCCGCGGGCATGTCGCGCAGCTCCGCGCTCGCACCCGTGCCCGCGGGGGAGGCGACGACGGCCTCGGCCTGGTCGGGCCACCGCTCGGCGACCAGCCGCCGCAGGCCGGCGTCGTCGGGGGAGGTGACCCGCACCGTGCGCTCCGCGAGCGCCGCGAGGTCCGCGAGGGAAGAGGCGTGCGCGAGCCGACCCCGCGCGATGATCACGACGTCGTCGACGGTCTGCTGGACCTCGGACAGCACGTGGCTCGAGACGAGCACGGTGCGTCCCTCGGCCGCGAGGTGGCGCAGGAACCCGCGCAGCCAGGCGATGCCCTCGGGGTCGAGGCCGTTCGCGGGCTCGTCGAGGATGAGGACGCGCGGGTCCCCGAGCAAGGTGGTCGCGAGGCCGAGACGCTGGCGCATGCCGAGCGAGAAGCCCCCCACCCGGCGCCCGGCGACCCCCGCGAGGCCCACGATCTCGAGAACCTCGTCGCACCGTGCGTCGGTCACGCCCACCTGCGGTGCGTAGACGCGCAGGTGGTCGCGAGCGGTACGGCCCGGGTGGAAGCTCGCGGCCTCGAGCGCCGCACCCACGGTGGAGGCGGGGCGCTCGAGCTCGGCGTAGCGCCGCCCGCCGATGGTCGCCGTGCCCGCGGAGGGGCGGACGAGGCCCAGCAGCATGCGCAGGGTCGTCGTCTTGCCCGCGCCGTTGGGGCCGAGGAAGCCGGTCACGCGGCCGGGGCCGACGGTGAACGACAGGTCCTCGACGGCCCGGACGGGCCCGAACGACTTGGACAGGTTCCGGACGGCGATCACGCCCTCGCCCGACGGGTCGAGGCCCGGGGGGACGGCGTCCGCGGCGGTGGTCTGCGTGGTCACGCGTCCACCGTAGTGGTGCGGGGGCGGCCCGCGGGCAGGGTCACACGCATCGTGCAGCCCTCGGGGGTGTCGGCCACGTGGACGCGTCCGCCGTGCAGCTCGACCGCCCACCGGACGATCGACAGGCCCAGGCCCGTGCCTCCCGTGCTCGCCTGCCCGGTCTGGGCGGGTGCGTTCCCGCGTTGGAAGCGGTCGAACACGCGATGCCGCAGCTCGGGCGGGATGCCCGGCCCCTCGTCGATGACGTCGAGCAGCACCGACGCCCCCGCCCGGCGTGCCTCGAGGCGCACCTCACCGCCGTCCGGGGAGTGCCGTACGGCGTTCTGCAGCAGGTTCGTGACCACCTGGTGCAGGCGCTCGGAGTCCGCGGGGACCGTGAGGTCGGTGGGCTCGGTGGCGACGTGCACCGTGAGGCCCTTCTCCGCGAGCAGGGGCTGTGCCGCGGTCGCGGCCTCGTGCAGGAACCCGCCCAGCGGCAGGTCCCGGATCTCGAGGCCCACGGCCCCGGCCTCGATCCGAGAGAGGTCGAGGAGGTAGGTGACGAGCCGTCCGAGGCGTTCGGTCTGGCTCAGCGCGGCCTCGAGCGCGGCCTCGTCGGGCTCCGTCACGCCGTCGACCATGTTCTCGAGCTGTGCCCTGAGCGCCGCGACGGGTGTACGCAGCTCGTGCGAGACGTTCGCGACCATCTCGCGTCGCAGCGTGTCGACCTGCTCGAGGTCCTCGGCCATCGTGTTGAAGGCCTGCGCGAGCTGGCCCACCTCGTCGCGGCTCGTCGCGCGCACCCGCTGCGAGTAGTCACCGCTCGCCATGGAGCGGGCCGCGGCCGTCATCTCCCGCAGGGGCGACGTCATGCCGCGTGCGAGGACCTGCACCATCACGACGCCCACGACGATCGCGAGCGGGAGCGTGCGGCTCGGGCCGAGCTCGTTGTACAGCCCGATCCAGGTGACGAAGGCCGCGATCGTCACGGTCGCCGTGACGAGGATGCCGAGCTTGATCTTGATGGAGGAGAACCGGTCGAGCGGGCGCACGTCCGGCAGGCGGCCCGCGTGACGCGGGGTGCTCATCAGCCCGCGGTGGGCTCGAACGCGTACCCGACACCGTGGACGGTGCGGATGAGGTCCGGCCCCAGCTTGCGGCGCAGTGCCTTGACGTGCGAGTCCACGGTGCGGGTGCCGCTCGCGTCGACCCAGTCCCAGACCTCCGCGAGCAGCTTCTCGCGGGTGAGCACGGTGCGCGGGCTCAGCGCGAGGGTGACCAGCAGGTCGAACTCGGTGGGCGTGAGGTGGACCTCCTCGCCGCCGCGCGAGACACGCCTCTGGTCCCGGTCGATCACGACGTCGCCCGCCGTGATCGCAGGCTCCGACGCGGGCCCCGCGCCCATCTGGGCCGCACGCTCGACCCGGCGCAGCAGCGCCTTGGTGCGCGCGAGCAGCTCGCGCATCGAGAAGGGCTTTGTCATGTAGTCGTCGGCGCCCACGCCGAGCCCGACGAGCATGTCGGTCTCGTCGTCACGCGCCGTGAGCATGAGCACCGGGACGGGGCGCTCGGCCTGGATGCGACGGCACACCTCGAGGCCGTCGATGCCCGGGAGCATCACGTCGAGCACCACGACGTCGGGGCTGAGCCGGGTCGCGGCCTCGACCCCCGCCAGACCGTCGGCCGCCACCTCGACGCGCCAGCCCTCGGCGGCCATGCGTCGGGCGATCGCCGTCGCGATCGCCGGCTCGTCCTCGACGACGAGCACCGTCACGCCACGTCCCGCACCTGCACCGGGCCCCGCGGGCCCCGCCTTCTGCGCTGCCATGGCCTCAGCCTGGCACAGGCTCCCGACGGCGCGGGGGACCCCTGCGGGTGCGCCCTCCCGAGACGTCACGGGCGTGCGCGACGGGGCTGGGGACGGCCGGTGCGGCTTCGGCGCGCTCGGATATGCTCGGCGACGATGAGCTCAAGTACCGGCCGGCGCCGCCGACGTGGCGCCGGCTCGCCCCAGGACCGGCCGTGCTGACGGACTGGCTGCTGGTCACCTTCGGTGTCCTGCTCACCGCGGGCACCGCGATCTTCGTCGCCGCCGAGTTCGCCCTCGTCACGCTCGACCCGGGCCTCGTGGAGCGCCAGGTCGCGCAGCGGCCCGGACGCCGCTCACGCTCGCTGCGGCTCGCGCTCGCGCGGCTGTCCACCCAGCTCTCGGGTGCGCAGGTGGGCATCACGCTGACGACCGTGCTGCTCGGCTACACCACGCAGCCGGCCATCGCGCGCCTGCTCGAGGGATGGGTCGCCGGCGGCGCGCTCGGCGCGGTCGCGACGACCGTCGCGACCGTCGGCTCGCTGCTGCTCGTCAACGGGTTCTCGATGCTCTTCGGCGAGCTCGTGCCGAAGAACCTGGCGTTGAGCCGGCCGCTGCCCACCGCGCTCGCGGTCGCCCCCGTGCAGCGTGGCTTCACCACGGCGCTGCACCCCGTGATCCGCGTGCTCAACGACAGCGCGAACGGTCTGCTGCGTCGTGTGGGCGTGGAGCCCCGCGAGGAGCTCTCGGGCGGGCGGTCCCCGCAGGAGCTCGCCGCCCTCGTGCGGCGATCGGCCCAGGCGGGGACGCTCGACGTCGGCACCGCGACGCTCCTGACGAACTCGATCGAGCTCGAGACGCTCACGGCCGTGGACGTGATGACCGACCGCACCCGGCTCGAGGTGGTCCGGCGTGACGACACGGCCGCCGACGTCGTCGCCCGCGCCCGGGCGACCGGGCACTCGCGGTTTCCCGTCATCGACGCGTCGCACGACGACGTCGTCGGGCTCGTGCACGTGCGACGCGCGGTCGCGGTGCCCTACGACCGGCGCGACGAGGTGCCGGCCGCGGCGCTGATGGACCCGGCGCCGCGCGTCCCGGAGACCGTGCGCGTGGGACCGCTGCTGGTCGAGCTGCGCGGCCACGGCATGCAGATGGCGGTCGTCGTCGACGAGTACGGCGGGACCGCGGGCGTGGTCACGCTCGAGGACGTGGTCGAGGAGCTCGTGGGGGAGGTGTCCGACGAGCACGACCCGCGCCGCGTGGGTGTGCACCGTGTGGCCGACGGCTCCTGGAGCGCGCCCGGCCTGCTGCGTCCGGACGAGCTCGTGGCGGCGACCGGTCTGGTGGTGCCGGACGACGGCGCCTACGAGACCCTCGGCGGGCTCCTGATGGCGACGCTGGGCCGGCTCCCCGTCACGGGGGACGTCGTCCGCGTGCCTGGTGCCGAGCTGCGGGTCGAGCAGATGGACGGGCGGCGGGTGGACCGGCTCCGCGTGCGCGCGCTGACCACGGACGGTGGGTCGTGACCAGCGGCGCCGCTCTCGTGCTGGCGGTCGTGCTGCTCGGGCTCAACGCGTTCTTCGTGGGCGCCGAGTTCGCGATCATCTCCGCGCGGCGCTCGTCGATCGAGCCGCTCGCCGCGACGGGGTCGCGCCGTGCCCGCACGGTGCTGTGGGCGATGGAGCACGTCTCGCTCATGCTCGCGTGCGCGCAGCTGGGCATCACGGTGTGCTCGACGTCCCTCGGCGTGGTCGCGGAACCGGCGATCGCGCACCTGGTCGAGGGACCGCTCGTCGCCGCAGGGCTTCCTGCCGGGTTCGCCCACCCGGTCGCGTTCGTCGTCGCGCTCGCGCTCGTCGTGTACCTGCACGTGGTGCTCGGGGAGATGGTGCCCAAGAACCTCGCCGTGTCTGGACCGGACCGCGCCGCGCTGTGGTTCGGTCCACCGCTGGTGTGGGTCGCACGTGGTGTCAGTCCGCTGATCACGGCGCTCAACTGGGCCGCCAACCACGTGCTCCGCGCCTTCGGCGTCGAGCCGAAGGACGAGGTGGCGTCGACCTTCACGGCCGAGGAGGTCCACTCGATCGTCGAGCGCTCGCGCGCGGAGGGGCTTCTCGAGGACGCTCACGGCCTGCTGACGGGTGCACTCGAGTTCAGCGACCGCACGGCTGGCGACGTCATGGTCGCGACCGCCGACCTCGTGGGCCTTCCCCGGGGGTGCACGCCCGACGACCTCGAGCGCCTCGTCGCACGCACGGGGTTCAGTCGCTTCCCGGTGCTCGACGACGACGGCGTCCCCGTGGGCTACCTGCACCTCAAGGACGTCCTGTACGCAGGGCCGTCCGAGCGCGACCTCCCCGTGCCGTCCTGGCGAGTCCGGGCCCTCGCACGCGTGGCCCCGGGGGACGAGGTCGAGGCCGCGTTGACGGCGATGCAGCGCACGGGGGCGCACCTCGCGACCGTGGGGAGCACGGACTCCTCGGCCGATCGGGTGATCGGCGTGGTCTTCCTCGAGGACATCCTCGAGGAGCTGGTCGGCGAGGTGCGCGACGCGATGCAGCGAGGTCAGCTGGGGCACGCTGGCCCCGCCGCCCCAGGTGTGTGACGTGTCCCACGGACAGGGGACCTAGGGCCGCTTGGTTCTCGGTCGCGGACCCGTTACTGTTTCGTAACCGCCTGGTCGTCGCCCCCCGTGCAGGACGTGACACGGACCAGGAGGGTGCGCTCCCATCTCGGGAGCGTCCTCGTGCCCGGCCTCAGCGTCGGGCACGTGCGCGCACGGGCGCAGCCAGGTGTCGTCGAGTGCGTGCAGGCCCCTCGGGGTCGGCAGGCGGAGGTGTTGTGGAGTCTCAGCCGTCGAGGTCCCGCCGTCCGTCGGCGACCTCACGACGCGAGATGCGACGCTCGGCGCGCAACGAGCCTCGGCCACCGTCCTTCCTCGCGACATGGGTGCCGCGCGTGAGCGTCCTGGCCGCCCTCGGTGCCGCGACGATCGCGGTGCCCGTCGTGGACGCCGCGACCGACGAGGGGTCCGGCCCCACGAGCGCTGCGGTGGCGCTCGGCCCCACGGCCTTCGACGTGCTCTCCGCCCCGGTCGACCTGAGCGCGCCGACGTCGATGCTGGCCCCGGCCCCGCAGGTGCAGCGCGTCGAGGTGGTCAGCCGCTCGTTCGACCGCGACCCTCTGCCGGGGTGTTCGGGCGAGGGCGTCACGGGTGGCGAGAACGGCCGCATCCCGGCGGACCAGCTGTGCGAGCTGTGGACGCCGGGGCAGAGCCTGCGCGGCGACGCCGCCGTCGCGCTCGCCGAGCTCAACCGCAGCTTCGAGGCCGCCTTCGGACGCAACCTCTGCATCACGGACTCCTACCGCTCGCTGTCCGCGCAGTACTCGGTCGCCGCACGCAAGCCGGGCCTCGCGGCCCGTCCCGGCAGCAGCAACCACGGCTGGGGCCTCGCGATCGACCTCTGCTCGAACGAGACCCGCAGCTCGGCCGTCATGGACTGGCTGTACTCGAACGGCCCGGCGTACGGCTGGGACAACCCGGACTGGGCGCGCCCCGGCGGATCGGGCCCGCGCGAGGAGTGGCACTGGGAGTACGAGCCCGGGACCATGGCGATGGGCACCGACTACTCGCGCTGAGCGGCTGCCTGCGCGTCCGGCCGTTCCCGACCCTTGTCCGCCCGGCGGCCGCTCGCGGAACCAGCCGGCTGACGGGCCGCCCCCACGGTCCGCCCCTCGGGCGACGGCCCGGGCCCAGGGTGGACCTCAGGCCAGCAACGTCGCGCCCCACCGCACGGTGTGCTCGGCACCCGGGGCCAGGTGCACGAGCCGGTCGCCCGTACGGAACGCGTCGGCGATGCAGCTCATCGGCTCGGCCGCCACGCCCGTGCGCCGGTAGTCGACCGCGCTGATGTGGTCGCCCGTGCACACCTGCCAGGTGTCCATCGACCCGTCCATCCAGATCGCCGCGGTGCGGCCGTCCGCGCCCGTCAGGCGTGCCCACGACAGGCCGTCGGCGTCCCGCAGCACGTCGACGAACGCGTCGTCGAGGTCGAGGCCGCGCGCGGTGCGCGGCTCGCGGAGGTCGTACTGGCCGCGCACGGGCTCGGTCCCCGTGGGGAGGAGGCGCTCGTCGACCGTCACCCGCGTGGCCGCGTCGAGGCTGAACGTGCAGTCGTCGAGCGAGCCCGGGCCCGGAGAGAGCCACGGGTGGAAGCCCACGCCGTAGGGCGCGGTGCTGCGGCCCAGGTTGCGCGCGGTCGTGACGACCTCGAGGCCCTGGTCGGAGAGGCTGTACGTGACGCGCAGCAGCACGTCGAACGGGTAACCGGGGCTCGGCGCGAGCCGTACGGCCAGCCGCACGGACGACGCCGTCCTGTCCTCGACCTGCCACCGGAGCCACATGGCCAGGCCGTGCAGCGCCGTCCCGCGCTCGGGCTCGCTGACGTCGACCTGCAGCTCGACGCCGTCCCAGGTGTAGCGGCCGTCGCGCAGCCGGTTGGGCCAGGGCGCGAGCACGGCGCCGTGCCCGGCCGGGGCCACCTCGTCGGCGCCGAACGGGGTCACGACGTCGCGACCGTCGACCTCGTAGGCGCGCAGCTTGGCACCGACGTCCGTCACGACGGCGTGGTGCGCGCCGTGTCGGATCTCGACCTGCTGCCCCGACAGGGGAGCGGCGGACGTGCTGACGAGCTGAGGGGTGGCCGCTGAGGCGTCGGTACTGGTCACGTCCCCACGCTAGCCCAGCCGCCGGCGCAGGGGACCAGGACGTCCGGCTCTCCGGTCAGGCGGTGCCCTCCAGCTGGTCGGCGAGCGAGCGCAGCTCGTCGGCCATCGCGTCGAGCGCGGTGCGGACGGCGCCGTCCGTGCTCTCGGCCACGCGTGCGAGCTCGGCCTCCGCATCGGCGAGCGCGTTGCGGGCGTCCTCGACGGCCTGGTCGGCGCGCGGTCCGGCCTCGGCCTGGGCGTCCTCGAGGGCTGTACGGGCCTGGTCGACGGCCTCGCCCGCACCCGCGAGGGCCTCCTCCGCCTGGCGACGGGTCTCGGCGTCGATGCCTGCGTCCTGGACCGCCTGCTCGAGATCGTCGGCCGCCGCGCGGGCGTCGTCCACGCCCTGCTCGACCTGCTCGCGCAGACCGGCCAGGTCCTCGCGGCTCTCGGCGTCGCACGCCGTGAGCACGAGCACGGCCGCGAAGACCACAGGGACGAGTCGGGTGCGGGTCATGAGGGCTCCTCGAGGTCGGGGACCGGGTCTCGTCCCCAGTCTGCCCTGCCCCGCCGACGGCGCCGTCCCGCGCTGGCGGATCCTCCTCGAGCCTCGCCGAGCCGCGTGCCCCGCGGCTCGGCCGCTGCATCAGCGAGAGTGGTCCGATACCAGGGACGACAGCGGCCCGGCGCCCCGAGGGGCACCGGGCCGGGGGTGGGCCCGCCCGCGCGACCGGGCGGGCCCACCGAGCGGTCAGGGGGCGTCCACAGCCTCCTGGGCGGACTGCTCCGCCTCGCCTGCCGCCGTGCGCCGTGAGCGCACGTCCTGCAGCGACGTCCCGTAGTACGCCGCGGTCATGAGGTCCTTCATGTCGTCGAGCATCGGCATGCGCGGGTTGGCCGGCGCGCACTGGTCCTCGTAGGAGCGCATCGCGAGGTCGTCGAGCTTGCCGATGAAGGCGTGCTCGGCGACACCCTGCGCGGCGAACGAGGCCGGGATGCCGACGGCGTCGCGCAGCTGCTCGATCGCCCGGGCGTAGGACTCGACTCCCTCGGCGGGGGTCGAGGCCGGGAGCCCGAGCGTCTTGGCGATCTCCTGGAAGCGCTCGGGGGCCACGTAGTGCTCGTACTTGGGCCAGCTCGTGAGCTTGGTCGGGACCGTGCCGTTGTAGCGGATGACGTGCGGCAGCAGCGTCGCGTTGGTCCGGCCGTGTACCAGGTGGAACGTCGAGCCGATGGTGTGCGCCATCGCGTGCACGATCCCGAGGAACGCGTTGCCGAACGCCATGCCCGCGATCGTGCCCGCGTTGTGCATCTTCTCGCGGGCGGCGACGGCGGTCTCGCCACCCTTCACCGAGGCCTCGAGGTTCTCGAAGATCAGCCGGATGGCGTGCAGCGCCATGCCGTCGGTGAAGTCGTTGGCGTAGACCGACACGTAGGCCTCGGTCGCGTGCGTGAGGGCGTCGAAGCCCGAGTCGGCGGCGAGCGACGCGGGCATCTTGCCCGTGAGCGCCGGGTCGATGATCGCGACGGTCGGCGTCAGGGCGTAGTCCGCGAGCGGGTACTTGACGCCCGTCTTCTCGTCCGTGATCACCGCGAACGGCGTGACCTCGGCACCCGTGCCCGACGTCGTCGGGATGCACACGAGCTTGGCCTTGTCACCCAGCGTCGGGAACTTGAACGCGCGCTTGCGGACGTCGAAGAACTTCTCGCGCATGTCCGCGAACACCACCTCGGGGTGCTCGTAGCGCAGCCACATGACCTTGGCCGCGTCCATGGGCGAGCCGCCGCCGAGCGCGATGATCGTGTCGGGGTTGAACTCGCGCATGAGCTCGGCGCCCTTGTCGACCGACGCGATGGACGGCTCGGGCTCGATGTTGTCGATGATCTGCAGCGCGATCTTCTCGGGCCGGCGGCCGAGCACGTCGAGCACCTTGTCGACGAAGCCCAGCTTGGTCATCGTCGCGTCGGTCACGATGGTGACGCGGTGCACGTCGGGCATGTCCTCGAGGTAGCGGATCGCGTTGGGCTCGAAGTAGGTCTTGCCCGGCACCTTGAACCACTGGAGGTTGTTGTTGCGCCGGCCGATCCGCTTGATGTTCACCAGGTTGACCGCCGAGACGTTGTTCGAGACCGAGTTCGCCCCGTAGCTGCCGCAGCCCAGGGTGAGGGAGGGGATGAAGGCGTTGTAGATGTTGCCGATGCCGCCCAGCGAGGCGGGGGAGTTCCAGATCACGCGGATCGCCTTGACGCGGCCGCCGAACTCCTCGGCGAGCGCGGCGTCCTCGGTGTGGATGGCGGCGCTGTGGCCGAGGCCGTCGAACTCGACCATCTGCTCGGCGAGCTGGATGCCCTGCTCGCGGGTCTCGGCGCGCAGGACGGCGAGCACGGGGCACAGCTTCTCGCGCGTGAGGGGCTCACCCGGGCCCACGTGGTCCACCTCGGCCAGGATGATCGAGGTCTCCTCGGGCACCGAGAAGCCGGCCTGCTCGGCGATCCACTGCGGGCTCTGGCCGACGACGGACGCGTTGAGCTTGGCGCCGCCGCAGTTCGCGCTCTGAGCCTCGACGCCGAAGATGAAGCGCTCGAGCTTGGCCTTCTCCTCGGGCGAGACGCGGTACGCGTGGAGCGCGTCGAACTCGACCATGGCCGCGTCGTAGATGGCGGCGTCGAGGATGACGGCCTGCTCGGACGCGCAGACCATGCCGTTGTCGAAGGCCTTCGACAGCACGACGTCGTTGACGGCGCGCTTGAGCTTGGCGGTGCCCTCGATGTACGCGGGCACGTTGCCCGCACCGACGCCGAGGGCCGGCTTGCCGCACGAGTAGGCGGCCTTGACCATCGCGTTCCCGCCCGTGGCGAGGATGAGCGCGACGCCCGGGTGGTTCATCAGCTCGTTGGTGGCGCTGATCGAGGGCTGGGTGACCCACTGGACGCAGTGCTCGGGGGCACCCGCGGCGACGGCGGCGTCACGCACGATGCGTGCCGCGGCGACCGACGACTCCTGGGCCGAGGGGTGGAACGCGAAGACGATCGGGTTGCGCGTCTTGAGCGCGATGAGCGCCTTGAAGATCGCGGTCGAGGTGGGGTTGGTGACGGGCGTGATGCCCGCGACGACGCCCACGGGCTCGGCGATCTCGACGATGCCGTGCAGCTCGTCGCGCCCGATCACGCCGACGGTCTTGAGGTCGCGCATCGAGTGCGTCACGTGCTCGCACGCGAAGATGTTCTTGACGGCCTTGTCCTCGAACACCCCGCGGCGCGTCTCCGCGACCGCGAGCTTGGCGAGCTCGCCGTGCTGGTTGAGGGCCGCTACCGACGCCTTGCGGACGATCTGGTCGACGTCGGCCTGGGTGTAGGTCGCGTACGCCGCCAGCGCCTTCTGCGCGTTGGCGACGAGGTCGTCGATCTCGGCGTTGCGTGCCGGGGCCTCCGGCGCCGGTACGTCGACCGCGGTCGTGGTGGGTGTGCTCGTCCTGCTGCGTGCGCTCACGGGATGCTCCCGATCATCTGGCTGGTGAGTGGTGGAGGATCCCCTTTGACCCGTCTCCGACGCTAGGTGCCCGCGCTGCGCCGATCGTGTGTCCAAGGTCCCGAGATGGATCCTCGTCGAGAGGTCTGGCACTCGCCCCATGAGAGTGCTAATACTGGAGCTGTAGCCGCCCGGGGGCCCGCAGACCTCCGGGTCAGCGCCCGGTGCGCCGGACGGTCCGGTGCACCCGCTCGAGGAGGTGAGGAGCGTGGCTACTCGTTTCGACCCCTTCGTGGACACCGCCCGCTGGATGGACCAGCTCCTGACGCCCATGCGCGAGGCGGCGGCGGCCCAGCCGGGCATGCCGATGGACCTCTACCGTGCGGGCGACCACTACGTGCTGCACGTCGACCTGCCCGGGGCGGACCCCGGCAGCGTCGACGTCGACGTCGAGGACCGCACCCTGACGATCCGCGCGCAGCGCACCCCGCGCGAGGACGCGGACGTCCAGTGGCTCGCGCGCGAGCGCTCGACCGGCACCTACGTGCGTCAGCTCACCCTCGGGCGCGGGCTCGCGCTCGACCGCATCGAGGCGGGCTACGCCGACGGCGTCCTGACCCTCACCATCCCGGTCGCGGAAGAGGCCAAGCCGCGCCGGATCGAGGTGCAGCACGCCTCGGGCACCGCAGGGGTGCCCACCGCGATCGGTTCGGGCGAGCAGCCCGCGCCGTCGTCGACGTCGGGCTGAGCCCGGACCGGCGTCATCCCTGGTCGGGCCGGGCGGCGAGACGCCGCCCGGCCTCGACCACGAGGTGGCGCGGCATCGCGAGGTTGAGGCGCACCCACCCCGCCCACGGCGCGCCGCACGCCGCGCCGTCGACGGTCACGAGGCCGGTGGCCTCGCGCAACCTGCGCGCGAGGCCACCGGCCTCGTCGTGCCCGCGGGCGACGAGAGGGTGGCGCGACAGGTCGAGCCACGCCAGGTAGGTCCCCTCGGGCGGGACGTAGCCCACGGCGGAGCCGGCGAGCTCTGTGGCGAGCGCGTGCCGGTGCGCGTCGAGCTGCGCGAGAAGGGCGTCGAGCCAGTCGCGTGCGTGGTCGTAGGCGGCCGTCGCGGCGATCGCACCGAGGGTGGACGCACCCTCGACCAGCAGGTGGTCGCGCGCGTGCCAGCGGCGCACGTCGTGCGGGGCTGTGAGCACCACCTGCGCGCACTTGAGACCCGCGAGGTTCCATGCCTTCGAGGCCGACGTCGCGGTGAGCGTGTGCGCGGCGGTCGTGGGGGACAGCGAGGCGTAGGGCACGTGCCGCGCACCAGGGAGCACCAGGGGCGCATGGATCTCGTCGGCGAAGACGCGGCCGCCGTGCCGGTCCACCACCTGCGCCACGGCCTCGAGCTCGGCGTGCGACATCACGCGGCCCGTCGGGTTGTGTGGGTTCACGAGCACCAGCAGGTGACCGCCCGCGGCGAACGCCTCGTCGAGCGCGTCGAGGTCGAGCACGAACCGCCCACCGTCGCGGACCATCGGGACCTCGAGCACCTCGCGGCCCCACGCACGTGGCGCGTCCCGGAAGGGCATGTACGCCGGCGTCGGCAGGATCACCGGCGAGCCCGGCCGTGAGGTGAGCTCGATCGCGATGCGCAGGGCGTTCAGCACGTCACCCACGGGCCGCACCTGCTCGGGCGCGACGTCCCAGCCGTAGCGGTCGCGGTGCCACGTGGCGCAGGCACGCGCCATCTCGGTCCGCACCGCGGGCGGGAGGTAGCCGAGCATCGGACGGTCGACGGCCTCGTGCAGCGCCCGTGCGACCACCTCGGGCGGGCGCACGTCGGCCTCCGCGACCCAGGCGGCGACGTCGCCGTCGGCGCCGGTCCACTTGAGGCTGCCGCGTGCGCGCAGCTCGTCGGCGTCGGCCGTGCCGAACGGGTCGGCCGTCCCGTACGGGCCGGGCTCGCGCGCCGGGCCGGCCGGGCCCGTGGACGACGACGGGGCGGTCGGTCGCGTCACCATGGGTGCACGCTACCGACCGCCCCGCAGGCCCGGGGGTGGGTCAGCTGACGTCGCCGCGCCAGGCGCCGGTCTCGACGCCCCGCGACTCGATGAACTCCTTGAACTTCGCCAGGTCCTTCTTCACCTGCGCGTCGTCGACGCCTACCGCCGCGCCGACCTTCTCGACGAGCGACTCGGTCTCCCAGTCGATCTGGACCATGACGCGGGTGGTGGTGTCGCTGAGCCGGTGGAACGTCACGACGCCGGCATGGGTCTTGCCGTCGGTGCTGCGCCACGCGACCCGCTCGTCGGGGTGCTGCTCGACGATCTCGGCGTCGAACTCGCGCTCGACCCCGGCGATCGAGGTCTTCCAGTGCGTGAGCGTGTCCGAGAGCTGGGTGATCTGCTCGACCCCGCCCATGAACTGGGGGAACGTCTCGAACTGCGTCCACTGGTCGTACGCCGTGCTGAGCGGGACGTCGACGTCGATCGACTGCTCGATGGTGGGCATGCCTACCTCCTCGTGGGGTCTGCGACGCGGTCCGCTGGTCGCGGAGCCGCGGGCTCCTCGCCACGGTAGGTCGGTGGCGCCGGGTGCGCGCGTCGAGCGTCTCGCGACGTGACGGGGCGGCCCGCGGACGGTTCGCACGGCGCCGTCCGGGGAAACCGGATACCACCGGTCCACGGGGTGCTGAGCACGAGGTACTGGTGCGAACGGGTGATTTCGTGCGGTTCGGCTTGTCCTGCCTTTGCGCCGATGTCCGGATTGTGTCAACCTGTCCACGTCAGCGAAAAGGGCAAACCCACCGCGAGGTGGGGACGCAAAGCCACCGGGACCCCAGGGGTCGGCCGGGCTCACCGAACGACAGGAGCGCACGATGTCGCCTCAGACCTCCACCCAGTCCAACGGACGCACCGACGCGCCGGGCGCGCTGCTCACGCCGTCGGAGGTCGCCACCATGTTCCGCGTCGACCCCAAGACGGTCACGCGCTGGGCGAAGGCCGGCAAGCTGTCCGCGATCCGCACGCTCGGCGGGCACCGCCGGTACAGCGAGGCCGAGGTCCGCAGCCTCCTCGGCGGGGTCCCGCAGCCGCGCGACGCGGAGGACTGACCCGCCGTCACGCGTGCCTGGGGCGGGAGCGCCCCGAGCCCGAGCACGAGGAAGCCCCGTCGGCGACGCCGACGGGGCTTCCTCGTGCCCGTTCCGATTGCGGTGCGTGACCACCTGTGGGGGGATGTGTGGCGACATCCGCACACTCGGGAGGACCCGTGCGCATCCTGAACCGCGTCCATGACGCCCTCGGCCTGCGGACGGGCCCCGTCATCTTCTTCGGGGCGGCGCTCGTCACGCTCGTGTTCGTGGTCGGGACGATCGCCTTCACCGGTCCGGTGGACTCCTTCTTCGCCGTGGTGACCACCTGGTTGCTGGACAACCTGGGCTGGTTCTACGTCCTCGGCGTGACCATCTTCCTCATCTTCCTGGCCTACATGGCCACGAGCAGGTTCGGCCGGGTGCGCCTCGGCCCCGACGGCGAGAAGCCCGAGCACTCGGGCCCCACCTGGTTCGGGATGCTGTTCGCCGCGGGCATCGGCACCATCCTGATGTTCTGGGGCGTCGCCGAGCCGATCAACCACCTCGCGAACCCGCCGATGCAGGACGTCGAGCCGGGCACGGCCGACGCCTTCCGCGAGGCGATGGCCTTCACGCTCTACCACTTCGGGCTGCACACCTGGACGATCTTCACGCTGCCCGCGCTCGCCTTCGCCTACTTCATGTACAAGCGCAACCTGCCCCCGCGCGTGAGCTCGATCTTCCACCCGCTGCTCGGCGACCGGATCTTCGGCCCCGTGGGTGCGGTCATCGACATCACGGCCGTCGTCGGCACGATGTTCGGCGTCGCGGTCTCGGTCGGCCTCGGCACCCTCCAGATCAACAGCGGCCTGGCGTCGATCTTCGGCATCGACGAGAGCCGGTTCATCCAGATCGCGATCATCGTGGCGGTCACGGCCATCGCCGTCGTGTCCGTCGCCGTGGGCCTCGACCGCGGGATCAAGCGCCTGTCGAACTTCAACATCGTCGTGGCTGTCGGGCTGCTGTGCTTCATCGTCGTCACCGGCCCGACCCTCCTGCTGCTCAAGGGCACCATCCAGAGCACGGGCACGTACCTGTCGATGCTCCCGCAGCTGTCGTTCTGGACCGACGCAGCCCTCGACAGCGGGTGGCAGAGCTCGTGGACCGTCTTCTACTGGGCCTGGACCATCTCGTGGTCCCCGTTCGTGGGCATCTTCATCGCGCGCATCTCGCGCGGACGGTCGATCCGCCAGTTCATCCTCGGCGTGCTCGCGGTGCCCGTGACCTTCAGCATCATCTGGTTCGGGGTGTTCGGCTGGGCGTCGTTCGACATCGAGCGCAACGCCCCCGGCACGCTCACGGGCCCGGTGGTCGACGACGGCGACATCCCGGGCGCGCTGTTCATCTTCCTGGACAGCTTCCCGCTCACCACCGTGATGTCCGTGGTGGCGATCGGTCTGGTGATCGTCTTCTTCACGACGTCGGTCGACTCGGCGGCCCTCGTCATGGACACCATCTCGAACGGCCACGAGGGCGCGGCGCCGACGCGCCAGCGAGTCTTCTGGGCGGTCTGCGTCGCGCTGGTCGCGGGGACCCTCCTCGGTGCGACGGGGGCCGGCGGCCTCGAGGCGCTGCAGCAGGTGATCATCGTCGTCGGGCTGCCGTTCTTCGTGATGGGCTACCTGATGATCTACAGCCTGCTGCGCGCACTGAAGGAGGACGCGGGCGAGGTCCCGCCGCTGCGCACCAAGCGCTGGAAGCGCGTGCTCCCGCCCGAGGAGGCCGAGCGCCGCAAGGCCGAGGCCGCCGAGCGCGCGGGCGAGGAGCCGGACTCCGTGGCCGCGCCCGACGACGCCCCGGTCGCGGCCCAACCCCCGGGCGGCGAGGGAGCGCTGCTGCGCAAGACCGAGTCGGCACCGCGGACGCAGGCGCCGACCGACCCGAGGTCCTGACGGCCTCCGGAACCGACGGCGAAGCCCCGGCCACCGTCGGTGGGCCGGGGCTTCGTATGGTGCCCGCGGCAGGAATCGAACCTGCGGCCTTCTGCTCCGGAGGCAGACGCTCTATCCCCTGAGCTACGCGGGCGGGGCGCTGCAGAACACTACCAGCGGTTCGGGCGGACGGCCGACGCGACCAACGGTCGCCTCAGCCCTCGTCGCCCGTCATCGCCTGGACCACGCCGTCCTGCGCGGTCTCGTCGCCGATGAGGTCCGACAGGTAGGCCTCGATCTCGCGCATCGCCGCGAGCGGGTCGGCGGCGGCGATGGCCTCGACCAGGCTGTGGTGGGCGTCGTCGTCGTGCGCGGGGTGCTCGAAGTTGAACCGGATGTTCTCGGTGATCGCGTCGAGGAGGTTCTCGTAGAGCGCGAGCAGCACCGGGTTCTGGGCCGCGGACGCGATCGTCCGGTGCAGCGCGAGGTCTGCCGCGACCATCTCGTCGAGCTGGCCTCCCGCGAACGCCGCGGCGCGTGTGGTCTGGAGCGCGCGGAGCTCGGTCACGTGCGCGTCGGTCCGGCGCACGGCGGCCAGCCGCGCGGTCTCGACCTCGAGGCTGCGACGCACCTCGAGGACGTCGCGCTGGTGGGCGCCGGCGATCTGCCGGCCCATCGCGTTGCCCAGCTCGGAGTCGGACAGCACGTACGTGCCCGAACCCTGCCGCCGCTCGAGCATCCCCGCGTGCACCAGGGACTGCACGGCCTCGCGCACGGTGTTGCGGCCCACGCCGATGAGCTCGGTCAGCTCGGGCTCGGCGGGGATGCGCGTCCCGACCGGCCACGCGCCCGAGGTGATCTGCTGGCGCAGGCGGCCGACGGCGAGGTCGATCAGGTTCGTGCGGCGGGTCATCCCATCTCCGGTGTGAGGCGTGAGAGGCAGTCAACACCACGTCGGCGCTCGCGCACGAGCCATAGGGCCCGGAATCACCCTGATCCGGCGGCGGTGCGGTGCCGTGGCGGCGGGACCGCGCCCGCCGCCGCCCGGGGGAGAATGGTGGGGATGAGCCACGACTCCGCGCGACCCGGCCCCTGGCGCGGCCGACGCGTCGTGCTCGCCGGGATCGTCCTGGTGGCGCTCAACCTGCGCATCGCCGTGGGCGCCGTGTCCCCGATCCTCGCCGACGTCCGCGAGGACGTCGCGCTCACCGACACGCTCACCGGGGTGCTCGGGGCCGTCCCCGTCGCCTCGTTCGCGCTGTTCGGGGCGCTCGCCCCGCTCGTCGCCCGCCGCGTCGGCCTCGAGCCCGCGCTGATCGCCGCGATGGTGCTCTCGACGGTCGGTGAGGTCGTGCGCTCGACCGTCGGCACCCCGACGGCGTTCCTCGGCTGGTCGGTGATCGCGCTCGCGGGCATGGGCATGGGCAACGTGCTCCTGCCGCCGCTTGTCAAGCGCTACTTCCCGGACCGCATCGGTGCGGTGACCGCCGTCTACTCGGTCGCGATGGCGGTCAGCGCGTCCGTGCCGCCGCTGATCGCGGTGCCGCTCGCGGCCCAGCACGGGTGGCGCGTCTCGCTCGCGGCGTGGGCACTGCTCGGCGCGCTCGCGGTCGCGCCCTGGCTCGTCGTCGTGGTGAGGTCGGCCCAGGCGCGTGCCCAGCTCGAGGGGCTCCTGCGACGCGGCCCGGCGACGACGCCCCGGCTCGCCGGGCGGCACCGTGGCGGCGGGCGGGTGCGGCGCAGCCCGCTCGCGTGGGGCCTCGCACTGACCTTCTCGGTCAACACGACGAACGTCTACATCATCTTCGCCTGGCTGCCGGACCTGCTGGTGGCCGAGGGCATGGAGCCCGCGGCCGCCGGTCGCTGGCTCGCGCTCTTCGCGGTCATGGGCCTGGTGCCCGCGCTGGTGGCGCCGCCGCTGACGGTGCGGCTGCGGGACCCGTGGTGGCTCGTGCTCGCCTTCGTGGCGATGTTCGCCGCGGGGTACGTGGGTCTGCTGGTGGCGCCGACGGCGGGCATCGCCTGGTGGATGGTGCTCACGGGGATCGGCTCGGGGACGTTCCCGGTGCTGCTCACGCTGCTCAACCTGCGCACGCGCACCTCGGCCGGTGCCTCGTCGCTGTCGGGGTTCGTGCAGGGGTTCGGCTACGGCCTCGCGGGTGCGGGGCCCGTGCTCGTCGGCCTGGTCGTGGGCCGTGGGGGCGGCTACGACGTCGTGCTGGTGGCGCTGCTCGCGAGCATGCTCGTGCTGCTCGCGGCCGCCCGCGTCGCGTGCCGTCCGGTGCTCCTCGAGGACACCTGGGCCGCGCGTGGGCACGACGACAGACCGGCGTCGCCCGCTCGGTAGGCTTGGCCGGTGACTCCCGCTGAGCTGTCCGAGGCCCTGCACGCCGTCCTGACGGCCGCCGTCGCCGACGGCGTCGTCCCCCTCCCCGCCGATGCCGTGCCCGCGTCCGTGACCGTCGAGCGCCCTCGCTCGCGCGAGCACGGGGACTGGGCCACGAACGTCGCGATGCAGGTCGCGAAGAAGGCGGGCAAGGCGCCGCGCGAGGTCGCCGAGGCGCTCGCCGCGCGGCTGCGCGAGGTCGAGGGCGTCGCGGCGGTCGAGGTCGCCGGACCCGGCTTCCTCAACATCACGGTGGACACCGCGGCCGCGGGTGCCCTCGCGCGCGTGGTCGTCGAGGCCGGTGAGGCGTACGGCCGCACCGACGCGCTCGCGGGTGAGCGCATCAACCTCGAGTTCGTCTCGGCCAACCCGACGGGGCCCATCCACATCGGCGGCGTGCGCTGGGCCGCCGTCGGCGACTCGCTCGCCCGCCTGCTCGAGGCGACCGGCGCGCAGGTGACGCGCGAGTACTACTTCAACGACCACGGCGCGCAGATCGACCGGTTCGCGCGGTCCTTGCTCGCTCGGGCCCGCGGCCAGGAGGCGCCCGAGGACGGGTACGGCGGCCAGTACATCGCCGACATCGCGGCCCAGGTGATCGCGCATCGCACGGCCGAGGGGCAGCCCGACCCGACGACCCTGCCCGACGACGAGGCGCAGGAGGTGTTCCGGGCCGTCGGCGTCGACCTGATGTTCACCGAGATCAAGGCGAAGCTGCACGACTTCCGCGTCGACTTCGACGTCTACTTCCACGAGGACTCGCTGCACGAGTCGGGGGCGGTCGAGCGGGCCGTGGCGCGGCTGCGCGAGATGGGCCACATCTTCGAGGACGCGGGTGCCACCTGGCTGCGCACCACGGACTTCGGGGACGACAAGGACCGCGTGATCATCAAGTCGGATGGGAACGCCGCGTACATCGCCGGCGACCTCGCCTACTACCTCGACAAGCGCGAGCGCGGGTTCGACCGCGCGATCATCATGCTGGGCGCGGACCACCACGGGTACATCGGTCGCATGATGGCCATGTGCGCGGCGTTCGGGGACACGCCCTGGACCAACCTCGAGATCCTCATCGGCCAGCTCGTGAACCTCGTCAAGGACGGGCAGCCGGTGCGCATGTCCAAGCGCGCGGGCACCGTCGTGACGATCGACGACCTCGTGGACGCGGTGGGTGTGGACGCCGCGCGCTACTCGCTCGCGCGCTCGTCGGTCGACTCGATGATCGACCTCGACCTCGACCTGCTCGCGACCGCGACCAACGAGAACCCCGTCTTCTACGTCCAGTACGCCCACGCCCGCACCGTGAACGTCGCGCGCAACGCGGCGGACCTGGGCGTGCGCCGCGAGGACGGCTTCGACCCGTCGCTGCTCGACCACCCCACCGAGTCGGCGCTGCTCGCGCAGATCGGCGAGCTCGGCCGCGTCGTGACCCAGGCTGCGGAGCTCCGTGAGCCGCACCGCGTGGCCCGGTACCTCGAGGAGCTCGCCGGCGCGTACCACAAGTGGTACGACCAGCGCCGGGTCACGCCGTTCGGCGACGAGCAGGTCACGGACGTGCACCGGACGCGGCTGTGGCTCAACGACGCGACGCGACAGGTCCTCGCGAACGGGCTCGGCCTGCTGGGCGTGAGCGCCCCGGAGCGCATGTGACGGCCGCACTCGGGGGAGGGGCCGCGCGGGACGCCGTCGTCGTCGAGCCGTTGGGCTCGCCCTGGCCCGTGACGGCCGGCCTCACGCGTGACGGCGCGACGGTCGTGGGGGGTGTCGACGTGCGCGACCTCGTCGCCGAGCACGGCACGCCCGTGTACGTGCTCGACGAGGAGGACTTCCGGGCGCGGGCGCGCGCGTTCCGCTCGGCCTTCAGCGACGCGTTCGCGAGGATCGGCACCGGCGTCGACGTGTACTACGCCGGCAAGGCGTTCCTGAGCGTGGCCGTCGCGCGGTGGGCCCGCGAGGAGGGGCTGCGGATCGACACGGCCACGGGTGGCGAGCTCGCCGTCGCGCTGCGTGCGCAGGTGCCTGGCCCGGAGATCGGCCTGCACGGGAACAACAAGTCGGACGACGAGCTGGACCGCGCCCTCGCCGCGCGCGTGGGTCGCATCGTGGTCGACTCGCTCGAGGAGGTCGCGCGCGTCGCGCGTGCGGTCGAGCGTCGCGGCGACGGCGTCCCGGCGCCCGTGATGGTCCGCGTCACCACCGGCGTGCACGCGGGGGGCCACGAGTACATCTCGACCGCGCACGAGGACCAGAAGTTCGGGCTGTCGGTGGCCGGGGGTCAGGCGCTCGAGGCGCTCGAGGCCGTGGTCGCGACGCCCGGCCTCGAGCTGCTGGGCGTGCACTCGCACATCGGCAGCCAGATCCTCGAGCCCGACGGCTTCGCGGTCGCGGCGCGCTCGGTGCTCGGTCTGCGGGCCGAGCTCGCGCAGCGCACGGGCGTGCTCGTCCCCGAGGTCGACCTGGGCGGCGGCTTCGGCATCGCCTACCTGCCGGGCGAGTCCGCGCTCGACCCGGCCGTCGCGGCCGAGGGCCTCGCGGCTGCGGTCGCCACGGCCTGTGCCGAGCTCGGCACGGCGGTGCCGCGCATCTCGATCGAGCCGGGGCGCGCGATCGTCGGTCCGGCGGGCCTCACGCTCTACTCGGTCGGCACCCTCAAGCCGGTCGCGGTGGACGAGGGCCTCGTGCGGACCTACGTGTCGGTCGACGGCGGGATGAGCGACAACCTCCGTCCGGCCCTGTACGGGGCGGACTACACCGCCCGCGTGCTGTCGCGCCCCACGGGCGACGTCATGACCCTCGCGCGCGTCGTCGGCAAGCACTGCGAGAGCGGCGACGTGGTGGTGCGCGACGTCATGCTGCCGGCGGACGTGCGGCGCGGGGACGTGCTCGGCGTCGCGGCGACCGGCGCGTACGGGCGGTCGATGGCGTCGAACTACAACCAGGTGCCGCGCCCGCCCGTGGTCGCGGTCCGGGGCGGGACGGCCCGCGTGCTGGTGCGCCGCGAGACCGAGGACGACCTGCTGGCCCTCGACCTGGGCTGAGCGGTGCCGCGTGGCGAGACGCCCGCACCCCGGGGGAGCGCCGCGCGCCTATCCTGGGGCCGCCCCGGGGCCACGAGGACCGCGGCGACGTCGAGCGAGAGGTGGGAACCGGTGACGAGCACCGCGGACGACGGCGACCGGCGGGGCGCTCCTGCGCCCGGCGCCGACCGGCCGGTGCGGGTGGCCGTGCTGGGCTGCGGCGTCGTGGGGACCGAGGTCGTGCGCCTGCTGCGCACGCAGGCCGAGGACCTCGCGGCGCGCACGGGCGCACGGCTCGAGCTCGTCGGCGTGGCCGTGCGCTCGCTCGAGGCCGAGCGGGACCCGGTCGTCGACCGCGACCTGCTGACGACGGACGCCGCGACCCTGGTCGAGGAGGCCGACGTCGTGGTCGAGCTCATGGGCGGGATCGAGCCCGCACGTGGGCTGCTGCTGCGCGCCATCGCCTCAGGGGCCTCCGTCGTGACGGCCAACAAGGCGCTGCTCGGTACCGACGGTCCCACCCTGTACCGCGCGGCCGACGCCGCCGGGGTGGACCTCTACTTCGAGGCCGCCGTCGCGGGCGCGATCCCGATCGTGCGGCCCGTGCGCGAGTCGCTCGCGGGTGACCGGGTGACGCGCGTCCTCGGCATCGTCAACGGCACCACGAACTACGTGCTCGACCAGATGGCCTCGACCGGTCTCGACCTCGACGAGGCCGTGAAGCATGCCCAGGAGCTCGGCTACGCCGAGGCGGACCCCACCGCCGACGTCGAGGGCCACGACGCGGCCGCGAAGGCCGCGATCCTGGCCTCGCTCGCGTTCCACACCCGCGTGGGCATCGACGACGTGCACTGCGAGGGCATCACGGGCCTCACCGCCGAGGACGTCGCGTGGGCGAACGAGACGGGGCACGTCCTCAAGCTCCTCGCCATCGCGGAGCGCTCCGGCCCGGACGACGGCGTGGTGGTGCGCGTGCACCCCGCGCTCGTGCCCCTGACGCACCCCCTCGCGAGCGTGCGCGGTGCGTTCAACGCGGTGTTCGTCGAGGCGGAGGCGGCCGGGGAGCTCATGTTCTACGGCCGCGGGGCCGGCGGTGCGCCGACGGCGAGCGCCGTGCTCGGCGACCTCGTGACGGCGGCGCGCCACCGCGTGCTCGGCGGCAAGGGACCGGTCGAGTCGAGCTACGCCGAGCTGCCCGTGCACCCGATCGCGGACGCGGTCACCCGGTACCAGGTGCACCTGCGCGTCGCCGACCGCTCGGGCGTGCTCGCGCAGGTCGCGCAGGTGTTCGCGGGCCACGACGTGTCGATCGAGACGGTGCGGCAGGCCCGTGCCGGGGCGGTGGGGGCGGGTACGGCCGACGCGGAGCAGGCCGAGCTGCTCGTGGTGACCCATGCGGCGACGGACGCGGCGCTCGCCGCGACCGTGCGCGACGTCGGCGAGCTGCCCGTGGTGACCCACGTGCTCTCGGTGCTCAGAGTCGAAGGAGTCTAGGTGGCCCACCAGTGGCGCGGCGTGATCGCCGAGTACGCCGACCGTCTGCCCGCACACCTGCAGCAGCAGGTCGTGACCCTCGGCGAGGGCGGGACGCCGCTCGTCGCCGCGCGCGCCCTCTCCGACCGTGTGGGCGCCGAGGTGCTGCTCAAGGTCGAGGGCATGAACCCCACGGGCTCCTTCAAGGACCGTGGCATGACGACGGCGGTCTCGGCCGCCGCGGCCCGCGGTGCGACCGCCGTCGTGTGCGCGTCGACCGGCAACACCTCCGCGTCCGCCGCGGCGTACGCGACGGCTGCCGGCATGACCTGCGCCGTGCTCGTGCCCGACGGCAAGATCGCGATGGGAAAGCTGAGCCAGGCCGTCGCGCACGGCGCGCGCCTGCTGCAGGTGGACGGCAACTTCGACGAGTGCCTGGTCGCGGCCCGCAAGCTCGCCGACAGCTACCCGGTCGAGCTGGTCAACTCGGTCAACCCCGACCGGATCGAGGGCCAGAAGACGGCGGCCTTCGAGATCGTCGACGCCCTCGGCGACGCGCCCGACGTGCACGTGCTCCCCGTCGGGAACGCGGGCAACATCACGGGCTACTGGCGGGGCTTCACCGAGTACGCCGCCGAGGGGCCCGCGACCCGACGCCCGGCCATGTGGGGGTTCCAGGCCGCGGGGGCCGCGCCCATCGTGCTCGGCCATCCCGTGACGGAGCCCGAGACCGTCGCCACCGCGATCCGCATCGGCAATCCCGCCTCGTGGGAGCAGGCCGTCGCGGCGCGTGACGAGTCGGGCGGCCTCATCGAGGCCGTGACCGACGAGCAGATCCTCGAGGCGCACCGCTTCCTCTCGGCCCAGGTCGGGGTGTTCGTCGAGCCCGCATCGGCGGCAGGGGTCGCGGGGCTGCTCATGCTCGCCGATGCCGGGCGCGTCCCCGCGGGGGTGCGGATCACGGTCACGGTCACGGGCCACGGCCTCAAGGACCCGCAGTGGGCCCTGCGTCGGGCCGACGGCAGCGAGGTGGTGCCCGAGCGTGTGACCCCGGACGCCATGTCGATCGCCCACGCGCTCGAGCTCGTCTGACGGGCCCGCCGTGCGACTGGGCAGCGACCACGTGCGCGTGCGCGTCCCCGCCACGAGCGCGAACCTCGGACCGGGCTTCGACGCGCTGGGGCTCGCCCTCGCGCACCACGACGAGATCGAGGTGCGCGCCCTCGGCAGCACAGAGGTCACCGTCGAGGTGACCGGTGAGGGCGCCGGAGAGGTCGAGGTGGGGGAGGACCACCTGGTCGTCCGCGCCCTGCGCACCGCCCTCGACCGCGTGGGCGCGCCGCAGGTGGGCGTGCACCTGCGCTGCGCCAACGCGATCCCGCACGGCCGGGGCATGGGCTCGTCGGCGGCCGCCGTGGTGGCGGGAGTGCTCGCGGCGCGCATGCTCGTGACCGAGCCCGAGGCGCTCGACGACGCGGCGGTGCTCGCCCTCGCCACGGAGATGGAGGGGCACCCCGACAACGCCGCGCCCGCGCTGCTCGGAGGTGCCACGATCGCGTGGACCACCCTCGGCGGCCCGCGGGCGACGGTGCTCCCGGTGCACGACGACGTCGTACCGGTGCTCCTCGTGCCCACGGTCCGGTGCGCGACGCGCACCGCACGGGGTGTGCTGCCCGCACAGGTGCCGCACGTCGACGCCGCCTTCACCGCGGGGCGCGCGGCCCTGCTCGTCCAGGCGCTGTGCCACCGCCCCGAGCTCCTGCTCGACGCGACGGCCGACCGCCTCCACCAGGACTACCGCGCACATGTCATGCCCGACACCTGGGAGCTCGTGCGCGCGCTGCGCGAGGCGGGGCAGGCTGCCGTGGTCTCGGGTGCCGGGCCCACGGTGCTCGTGCTCGAGCGCGCCTCGGCGGGGGACGCGGGCGCGCGCGTGCGGGCCGAGGTGCTCGCCGGCCTCGGTGGTGACGGTGCATGGCGCACCCTGACCCCCGGCGTCTCGGCGACGGGTGCGGTGGCCGAACGCGTGTGACGCCGTGCGCCCTGCGGGGCCGCACGGGCCGGTGACCGCACGGTGGTAGCCTGGGCGCATCCCCCCGGCACCCCCGAGCGTGCAGACCGCGCGCGTGCACAGCACGTCCTCGCGACGCGGAGCTCGTCGGCCGGCGGGAACCCAGCCACCTGAAGGTCGACCGAGCGTCCGGCCTGAGTGGAGCGCACAGCGATCCGGGCACGGCCTGGACGTCGAACCCAGCGGCACGTTTCTCCCGTGGCCGCCGACGAGGGGGAAGGATCCTTCGTGTCAGACACCATCGAGGCTGCCGTGAGCGGCGCCGCTGACTCCGCGACGACGGGGAGCAGCGGCCGGCCCGCAGCGCTGTCGAGCATGCGTCTGCCCGAGCTCCAGGCGCTCGCCGCCGAGCTGGGCGTGCCCGGCAGCGCCGGGATGCGCAAGAGCGACCTGGTGAGCGCGATCCGCGAGCGCCGCGGCGGTACGGGCCGCGCGGCGGCGAAGCGTGGTGCGTCCGGCGGCGCCGCGCCGACGTCGGACGCTGCGGCGCAGCAGCCGACCCTCGAGACCGCCACGGCCGAGCGCGAGGCGCGCGGTGCCAAGGGCCGCGAGGAGCGCGGTGCCGGTGAGCGCGAGGAGCGCGGTGCCGGCGAGCGCGACGCCGAGCCCCGTTCCACCCGCACCGCGGGTCGGGCCTCGCGGGAGGCGCAGGGACGCGAGGCCGCGTCGGAGCGCGGTGCGCGGGACGACGCGCGGGCGGGCGAAACCGCGGACGAGCGCGCCGCGCGGGCGGCCGAGGCCGCGCGCGCCGTGACCG
>NZ_JAACYI010000013.1 GCF_009996735.1 Cellulomonas sp. APG4
GTGAACGAGACCATCTCCTGAGCCATGTCCGTGTCACGGATCCGGCTCTCCGACGCGGACAGGTTCTCCACCGCGACGTTGATGTTCTTGATCGTGTGCTCGAACCGGTTCTGGTACGCACCCAGCTGGGCACGCGCCGTCGACACGTTGCCGATCTGGGCGTCGATATACTTGATCGACTCCTGAGCGTTCGCGTGGGTCGACACGTTGAAGCCCGAGGCGGCGATCGTCGCGGTACCGCTGGACACGGTCAGCATCGAGGCCACGGCGTCGACCGAGGCGGCGTTCAGGTCGACGGTGATCGCGGAGTTGGTGTTGCCGTCGGCACCCACCTGGAAGGCGAGCGCCGTGCCACCCGTGCGGGCGCCTGCAGCGAGTGCCGACCCGGCGTTGCCCTTGAGGAGGGCGGTGCCGTTGAAGTTGGTCGACTCCGCGATCCGGCTCAGCTCCGAGACCAGGCTCGTGGCCTCGGTGGTGATGTTGGCGCGCGCGTCGGCGTTGTTCGAGTCGTTGGCGCCCTGGACGGCGAGGTCACGCACACGCTGCAGGATCGCGTGGACCTCGGTCAGCGCACCCTCGGCGGTCTGCACGACCGAGATGCCGTCCTGGGCGTTGCGGGCGGCGACCTTCAGGCCACCGACCTGCGAGCGCAGACCCTCGGAGATCGCCAGACCAGCGGCGTCGTCCGCGGCCCGGTTGATCCGGAAGCCCGACGACAGCTTCTCGAGCGACTTGCTCAGGTCGTTCTGCGTGTTGGACAGGTTGCGGTACGAGTTGATCGCCGCGATGTTCTGGTTGATCGACAGACCCATGATGAAGCTCCTCCGTGAGTGGGGTCACTGCGTGCCGCCCATCCATGGGCGAGCCACTGGTCCGATCGGCCGCGTGACGTGGAAGCTGAGCAGTTCGGGCGGGCGGGTCGACCGCCGCACCCGAACGGGAGCGGATCCGGGTGTCAGCCCGCGAGCGCGCGTCCGGCCGCCTGGTACGCCTCGATGCCGTCGTGCTCGCCCACACGCTGCGCGGGCACCTGGGCCAGGGTCGCGGCGGCCGAGGTCTGGGCGGCGCGTGCCGCGACCTGGGCGAAGTAGGCCTGGCGACGGCGCTCGGCGACGCCCGAGGGGCGCTCGGCGGCCGGCACCAGCTCGGGGTCCAGGCTCGCGTTCATGCCGTCCTTGAGCAGCGCGAGGGCCTCGGTGCGCAGCTGGCTGATGCGGGACTGGGTGACGCCCAGCTCGGCGGCCAGCTCGACCACGGGGCGGTCGTGGAAGAAGAGCTCGGTGACCACGTGGCGGAGGCGCTCGGGCAGCGAGTCGACGCCCGCGCGCAGGTAGGTGAGGCGCTCGTCGGCCAGCACGCGGTCCTCGGGGGTGAGGTCCTCGTCGGCGACGGTCTCGGCACCCGAGCCCTCCATGCCGTCCATGCTGAGGACGCGCACGTCGGCGTCGCCGCGCGCGGCGTCCACCTCGTCGGCGCTGACGCCGAGGGCCTCGGCGAGCTCCTCGCGCGAGGGCACACGGCCCAGCTGCGCGGTGAGCGCGTCGGACACCTCGGTGAACCGGCGGACGCGACGGCGGGCGCCGCGGCTGATCCAGTCCATGCCGCGCAGCTCGTCCACGAGCGCGCCGCGGATGCGGACCGCTGCGTAGCGCGCGAACGGCACCCCGGTGCTCGCGTCGTAGGCACGGGCGGCCTGGACGAGGGCGAGGTAGCCGGCCGAGGCGAGCTCGGCACGCGAGACGTAGGCGGGAACCCGGCCGAGCATGGAGCTCACGTGGTAGCCCACGAGGGCGAGGTTCTCGACGACGAGGGCGTCGGCGGCGATGCGGTCTGGTGCGGTCACGGAGCAGGTGTCGTCGTCACGGCGACCGGACTTGAGCGGCGCGAGCGGGTGAAGGATCGTGGCACCGCGTGTCGGGGGCCCGACGGCGGTGCGGAGTCGGTATGCCTTGACGCGATGTGTCCGATTCCGGATCCGGACACACCGGCACGTGTCCGACCTGTACCTGTGACTTAGATCACATCACCCGCCCGGCGCAGCGCCGCGCGAGAGTTTTCCGCACGGAATCCGTCACACGGCGGTGCGACGCGCCGATCAGTAACCAGACGCGGGACGGCATGGTCCCGGCAGACGAGGAGTGGAGCAGATGAGCCTGAACGAGCTCTCCGGGGTGCTGTGGCGCGAACGCCAGCTCCTCGAGCTCCTGCTGTTCAAGCTCGAGGAGGAGCAGCTCGTGCTGACCAGCGGTCGCACGCGGTGGCTCGGACACGCGACCCGTGAGGTCGAGAGCGTCCTCGAGCAGATCCGTACCGCCGAGCTGGGCCGCGCCGTCGAGGCCGACGCCGCCGCCCGCGAGCTCGGCGTCCCCGAGGGCAGCAGCCTCTCGGTGCTCGCGGCGTCCGCCCCCGCCCCGTGGGACGACCTGCTGCGTGAGCACCACGAGGCCTTCGTGTCCCTGACCGACGAGATCAAGAGCCTCGCCGAGAGCAACCGCGACCTGCTCGCGACCTCCCACCGTGCGGCTCAGGAGACCCTGATGAGCCTCCAGGACACCGTCCAGACCTACGACCCGCGGGGCACCGCGAGCTCGGCGACCGGCAGCGTCCAGCTGCTCGACCAGGCCCTGTGATCGCATGAGCAGCTTCGCCGGCCTCTCCACGGCCCTGTCGTCCCTGATCGCCCAGCGCGCCGCGCTCGAGGTGTCGGGCCAGAACGTCGCGAACGCCAACACCAAGGGCTACACGCGCCAGCGCGCGGACATGTCCGCCGTGCAGGCGCTCTCGGCGCCCTCGATGTTCTCCTCGGCCCAGGCGGCCGGGAACGGCGTCAAGGTCACCGGGATCACGCGCATGGGCGACGTGTTCCTCGACGCCCGCGTGCGCGCCGAGACCTCGAGCTCGAGCTTCGCGAAGGCGCAGGCGCAGTCCCTCTCGCGGCTCGAGTCGACCATCGCCGAGCCCTCGGACACCGGTGTGGCGACCCAGCTGCAGAAGTTCTGGGCCGGCTGGCAGGAGGTCGGCAACCGACCCGACGACGCCGCGGCGCGCAACGTGCTGCTGGGTGACGCCCGGGCGCTCGTCGAGCAGGTCGCGAGCGGCTACCGGGCCGTCGAGACGCAGTGGTCGCAGATGCGCACCGAGGCCGACACCCTCGTGGTCGAGGTGAACTCGACCGCGCAGTCGGTCGCCGACTTCAACGAGCGCATCCGCGCCGTGCTCGTCTCGGGCGGGAGCGCCAACGAGCTCATCGACCAGCGCAACGTGCTGGTCACCAAGCTGTCCGAGCTGGTCGGGGCCCAGGGCCGCGAGCGCGAGGACGGCACGCTCGACGTGATGGTGGGTGGCAACGCCCTCGTCCGCGGCACCCGCGCCAACCCGATCGAGGTCACCGGCTCGTACACCATGGGTGTCGCGATCGACGGCACCAACGGCCAGCAGGTCGCCCTGCAGTGGGTGGGCACCGGCACGGCGCTCCCGCTCGACGGTGGCAAGCTCGCGAGCCACCTCGCGGACCTCTCCCCGAGCGGGTTGCTCGCGAACGCGGCCGCCTCGTGGAACGGCGTGGCGCAGTCCCTCGCCGACACCGTGAACCCGACGCACGCCGCGGGCGCGACGGTCGCCGACCCCACGGTCGCGGCCGGGACCCCCTTCTTCGGCTTCGACGCCGGCCCGCCGGCGCCCCCGGCCGCCCTCGGCCTGCACGTGGCGATCACGGACGCGGACGACATCGCCGCCGCCACGCCCGGCCAGGGCGCGCTCGACGGCTCGAACGCCGACGCGATCGCCCGGCTCGCGGACGCCGTCGGCGGGCCGGACGCGCTCTACCGCGCGTTCGTCGTGCAGATCGGTGTCGACACCCGGGCCGCGACGCAGCGCGCGACGGTCACCGAGGCCTCGCGCGCGACGGCCGAGAACCTTCAGCTCTCGAACGCCTCGGTCGATCTGGACGAGGAGTCCGTCAACATGCTCGCCTACCAGCGGGCCTACGAGGGCGCGGCCCGCGTCCTGACGGCCGTCGACGAGATGCTCGACGTGCTGATCAACCGCACCGGCGTCGTGGGGAGGTGACCTGAGTGATCAACCGCGTGACGCACCAGACGGTCCAGGCCTCGACCCTGGCGAACCTGCAGCTCAACCTCGGCAAGATGAGCGACCTGCAGGCCAAGCTCTCGGGCGGGAAGAACATCACCCGGCCGTCCGACGACCCGGGTGGCACCGCGAGCACCCTGCAGCTGCGGGCCTCGCAGCGCGCCGCCGAGCAGTACTCCCGCAACACCGACGACGCCCTGGGCTGGCTCACGACCGTCGACTCGGCGCTCCAGGCCTCGGTCGCCGCCCTGCGCCAGGCCCGCGACCTCACGGTCCGTGGTGCCAACGAGGGTTCGCTCGGCCAGACCTCGCGCGACGCGATCGCGGTCGAGCTCGAGGGCATCCGGGACGCGATGCTCGCCCAGGCGAACACGACGTACCTGGGCCGCTCGGTCTTCGCCGGCACCTCGAACGAGGGCGTGGCGTTCCGGCCCGACTTCACCTGGTCCGGCCAGGCAGGCGCGTCGGTCGAGCGCCGCCTCGCGTCCGACACGACGGTGCGCGCGGACGCGGACGGCAGCGCCGTCTTCGGCGAGGGCGCGACGTCGGTCTTCGCCCTCATCGACACCATCGCCGCCGATCTGCGCTCGGGCACGAACGTGGGCCCCCGGCTGAACGAGATCGACGCCCACCTCGAGACGATGCTCGGCGAGCTCGCCGCCGCCGGAACCCGCTACGCGCAGGCCGAGGCCGCGCAGAGTGCGAGCGTGAAGACCCTCATGGACCTCAAGGGGCAGATCTCCGCGATCGAGGACATCGACCTGGCGGCGACGCTGGTCGACATCCAGTCGCAGGAGGTCGCCTACCAAGCCGCGCTCGGTGCGACCGCCCGGGTGCTCCAGCCGAGCCTCATGGACTTCCTGCGATGAGCGTCACGATCTGCGTCGACAGCGAGCCGACGACGTCCGTCCCCACGACGGCGTCGGACGAGCTCGAGTTCACCTCGCCCCCGCCCGGCATGGCCGACCTGCGTCGCTTCACCCTCACGGCGCTCGACGACACCGGGTTCCTGTTCGCGCTGCACAGCGTCGAGCGACCCGGCGTGCGGCTGTTCGTCGTCCCCCCGCGGCCCTACTTCCCCGAGTACGCGCCGCGGGTCGACCCCGCCGCGCTCGCGTCTCTCGCGCTCGACGGCGTCGAGCCCGTCCTGCTCGTCGTGGTGCACCCCGGCCAGGACGGCGAGCCGCCGACGGCGAACCTGCTCGCCCCGATCGTCGTCGACCCCACGAGCGGCCGCGCCGTCCAGGTGGTGCTCGACGGCGACGAGTGGCCGCTGCGCGCCCCGATGCGCGCCTCCTGACCCGACCCCACCCACCGACCCCACCGGCACGCGGACCGCGGCCGGCCGCCGACCGACCCGGGAGCCCTCGTGACCAGCATGCCCCCGCTCACCAGCAGCCCCGTCGGTGCGCCCGTGCAGCTCGGCGCCCAGTCCGTCCCGGCGACCGCGCAGGCGCCGGACGCCGGCTCGCCGCTCGCGAGCACGCGCTCGACGGTCCACCGCGAGCCCGTCGCGACGCTCGACGGCCGGATCGTCGGCTACGCGGTGAGCGTGACGGTCGACGCCTCGGCCCCGGTCTCGGCGGACCTGCTGCACGCGCAGTACATGGCGCTCGACCTGCCGAACATCGTCGCGGACCGCTACGTGTTCCTCCCGGCGACCGAGGCGATGCTCGACGGGTTCCTCCCGCCGCCCGTCGTCCCGGGCCGCCTGGTGCTCGACCTGCCGCCCGGCTACGAGGACCGCCCGGACGCCGTCGAGCGCGCCGCGGCCCTGCGCGCCCTCGGCGTGCAGCTGACGCTCCTCGACTACCGCGGCGAGCCCGCGCAGGAGGCGCTGCTGCCCCACGTCGGGTTCGTCGTGGTGCGCGCCGACGACCCCGAGATGCCGCTGTCGCCCGTGGTGCACCACCTGCACGGTCACGGCTGCCGCGTGCTCGCGGCCGACGTCCGCACGTCCGCCCTGGCCGACGAGTGCCGCGCCGCCGGCGTCGACGCGCTGCGCGGCGGTCACGCCGAGCGCGCGCGTGAGGCGAGCACCCCGCCCCCCGGTGGCTCGGCGCGCGTGCTGCGTGCGGGCGAGCTCCAGTGCCTCGCGGTGATGGACCTGCTGGGCCGGCCCGAGGTCGACTTCGACGAGGTCTCGCAGGTCATCGACACCGACCCGGTGCTGACCCTGCGCGTGCTGCACCTGGTCAACAGCGGTGCGTTCGCGCTCAACCACGAGGTCGACACCGTCCAGCGCGCCGTCGTGCTGCTCGGCGCACGCGAGGTCTCGACCCTCGTCTCGGCGCTCCTGCTCGACGCGCGCCCCGACGCGATGGACAGCCTATGGTTCATCCTGGCGCGGGCGCTCACGTGCGAGGAGCTCGCGGACGACCAGGCCGGCTACACCGTGGGCATGCTCTCGGCGCTCGCCGAGCAGCTCGGGGTCCCGGCCGCGGCGATCGTCGACAAGGTCGGCGTCTCGCCCACGGTCGCCCAGGCGATCCGCGACGAGGCCGGCCCGCTCGGCACCGTGCTGTTCGCGGTCCGGTCGCACGAGCGCAACGACTCGGACGGCGTGCTCGCGACGGGCCTCAACCCCGCCGTCGTGTCCTCGACCTACGTGAGCTGCCTCGGCAACGCCCTCGCGACGGCGCGCGCCGTGACGCGCGGCGACGGGCTCTGACCCACCGGCCGGCGTCGAGCCGCGCACCACGGGCGTCGTCGGCCGCGTCGTCGGGGCGGCCTGTGCAGTCACGTGCCCCCGTGTCGGGGCCGGGGGCTAGCCTGCCGACGAACGCCCTCGCGGCAGGACGGAGCGGCCATGACGCACAGGCACGACGTCGCGCTGATGCGGCTCGTCGCGCAGCGCGTGGTGGGCCCACCCCACGCGACCCCCGAGGACGCCGTCGGGCACCTCCTGGCGGTGCAGGCGCAGGACCTTCCCGGCTCGATCACGTCGGTCGCGCTCCGGACCTCCGCGCGCTCGTCGGACGCGGTGCGGAGCGCGTTCGACGACGGCCGGATCGTGCGGACCTGGCCCATGCGCGGCACCCTGCACACCCTGCGGGCCGAGGACGTGCGCTGGCCCCTCGACCTCCTGGCGGCAGGCCCGATGCGCCAGATGGCCCGGCGGCGGGTCGAGCTGGGGCTCGACGACGCGACCCTCGCACGGGCCCGTGACCTGCTGACCGGGGCCCTCGACGACGGCGGTGCCCTCACCCGGGCGGAGGTGCTCGCGCTCTGGGGCGAGCACGGGATCTCGACGGCGGGTGGGCACGGCTACCACCTGCTGGCCCACCTGGCGCACGTGCAGCTCATCTGCCTGGGCCCGACCCGCGGCAAGGACCAGGCGTTCGTGCTGGTCGACGCGTGGGCGCCCGGCGCGCGACGGCTCGAGCCCGACGAGGCCCTGGGCGAGCTCGCACTGCGCTTCTTCCGCTCGCACGGCCCCGCGACGGTGGCCGACCTCGCACGCTGGTCGGGCCTGCCGAGGGGTGACGTGCGGCGAGGGATCGCTGCCGCGGGCGACGCGCTCGCGACGCTCGAGGTCGACGGCGTCGACCACCTGCTCGACCCGGAGGTGCCCGACCTCACGGCCCGGTTCAGGGCCGAGGCCCGCGGCGTGCACCTGCTGCCCGGGTTCGACGAGATCGTCCTCGGCTACGCCGATCGCAGCGCGACCGTGCCGCCCGAGTTCGCGGACGCGATCGTCCCGGGGGGCAACGGCGTGTTCCGGCCCACGGTGCTGCACGACGGCGTCGCGGTCGGCACCTGGCGGCGCGGGAAGCGACGCAGCGACCCGCCGGTCACGGTCGAGCCGTTCACCGAGCTCGCGCCGGAGGTGGCCGCGGCCGTCGACGAGCGGTTCGCGGCGCTGCCGTAGCGCCCGCGGGGCGCCCTCAGCCGAGGATCACCTGCACCAGGAGGATCTTCACGATGATCCCGAGCGCGAACAGCGCCGCGTACCCGGCCTCGACCCGCTCGTCCGTCACGCGGCCCGCGGCGTAGGCGAGGATCGCCGGCTGCCCGACGAGCCCCGACAGCGCGCCCGCGGCGCGCGGTGCGCTCACGCCGACCAGCCGCGCGCCGAGCACCATGAGCCCGGCGGTCACGCCCACCACCGCGACCGCGAGCACCACGACCCGCAGCCCGGTGAGGGTGAACGCCTCGGACGCGAACGCCTGACCCGAGGCCAGGCCGACCGCCGCGAGGAACAGCACCAGGCCCAGCTGCCGGATCGTCAGGTTGGCCGCGAGCGGCATGCCCCACACGAACGGCCCGGTGCGCTCGAGCCTGCCCAGCACCATCCCGACGACGAGCGGCCCCGCGGCCGAGCCCAGCGCGAACTGCGCCCCGCCCGGGAGCGCGAGCGTCACGAGGCCCACCGCGAGACCGAGGGCGAGGCCCGCCCCGGCCGTGAGCGGGTCGATCTCCGACACGCGGCGCTCGGAGTCGCCGAAGAACGCCGACGCCGCGTCGAGGCGCTCGCGCGGCACCACGGCGAGCACCCGGTCGCCCAGCTCGAGGGTGAGGTCGTCGCGTGCGAGCAGGTCGAGGTCGCCCCGGCGCACACGGGTGATGACCCCGTCGAACCGTCCCGGCACGTCGAGCTCGGCCACCGTGCGACCCGCGACCCAGCGGTCCGAGACCACGAAGCGCCGGTTCTCCACCACCGACCTGTCGTCAGCGAGGTGCTCGGCCACCTCGTCGCCCAGGTGCGTGACCGCGAGCGCGACCTGCTCGGCGGGCCCCACGACCACCACGCGATCCCCCGGTTCGAGCCGCTCCCCGGGGTCCACCACGCGCGTGCGGCCGTCACGCGCGAGGTAGGACAGGCGCACGCGCTGCTCGGTGAACCCGGGCACCTCGGCGAGGGTCGTCGCCGTCCGCACGTGCGCCGTGACCGCCTCGAGCCCGACACCCGCGGCGGGCTGCGGGTCGCGCGGGCCCGGCCAGGTGCGGGTGACGGTCGCCGCGACCACGAGGATCGTCAGGGTGACGCCCACCGGGTAGGCGAGCGAGTAGCCGACGGCCGGCTCGGTGCTCCCCGCGGCCTGCTGGGCGGCGGCGAGCGCGGGCGTCGAGGTCTGCGCGCCGGTGAACGCGCCCGCGACGAGCGGCGCGTCGAGCCCGAGCAGCCGGCCCACCACGACCGCCGTCGTGCCCGCGACCGCGAGCACCGCGACGCCCACCCCCATGAGCGGGAGCTGGCGGCGCAGGTCACGGAAGAACGTGCTGCCCGCCGCGAGCCCCACCGTGTAGACGAACAGCGCGAGGCCCAGGGTCTGCACCAGCGCGAGGCCCTCACCCAGACGTTCGTCGGCCGCACCCAGCGCGAGGCCCACGAACAGGGCGCCCGCCGGGCCGAACCGCACGGGTCCCAGCGGCACGGCGCCCACGGCAGTGCCGAGCGCGACGACCACGAAGAGGGTCAGCAGCGGCGAGGCGGCGAGCACGTCGAGCACGGCCCCAGCCTGGCACGCCGTCCGGAGCCGTGAGCGTGCTCTGGACAGCCACCCGGGCGGGGAGCACAGTGGCTCCATGGGAGACGTCGTCGCACTTCCTGCCGCGGGGGCCGCGACCGCCGCGTCGCTCCCGGACGCGCGCGGCGGGCACCGCGCGCTCCAGGTCACGTGGCACGACGACGACGGCGTGGTCGTGGTGAGCTCGTGGCGTCACGGGCGCTGCGTGGCGAGCGTGCGGCTCACGGCCGACGAGGCCGCGGCACTCATCGGCACCCTCGCGCACGGGCTCGCGCGGCGCGCCGAACCCGTGGTCCGCCCAGGGGCGACCGTCACCCCGGTCGCCCCGAGGCGCTCAGCCACCGGCGTCGCGCACCGCCGGACGCCGCCACCCGTCGTGCCGCCGTCGGCCCCGGGACGCGAGGACCTCACCGACGCCGACGCGCGGTCCGGTGGCACCTGGGCGCCACCCGCCTGACGCGTGGATCGCGCCGTCCTCCGGTCGTCACCCGGTCGGTGTGCGGTCGCGACCGGTCCAGGAGCGTTCGGGGCGACGCCGCCACGTCGGCTTGGTTGACTCGCCGGACCGACGTCAGGAGACCCATGCCCGGCACCCCCGAGGCCACCCCCGCTGCCCCCACGCCTGCTGTGCCCGCACCCGCAGCGCCGGCCACCCCGGCGACGGGCGAGCCCACCGACGTGATCGACTGCGCCGACGAGCCCATCCGGATCCCCGGATCGGTCCAGCCGCACGGCGTGCTGCTCGCGGTCGACCCGGCGACGTTCCGCGTGGCCATGGCGTCGGCGAGCAGCGCCGAGCACCTGGGGCTCGCGGCCGAGGACGTCCTGGGGTGCGAGCTCACCGAGGTGCTCGGTGCCGAGGCCGTGCCGACGCTGCCGCTCGCCGAGGACGCGCTCGACCCCCGGACCGTCACCCTGACGCTCGCCGACGGCACGCGGCGGCAGGCGGACCTGCTGGTGCACGAGGCGGACGGCCTCCTGGTGGTCGAGGTCGAACCGCTGCGCTCGTCCGGTCCGTCACGCGCGCTGCGCGTGCGTCCCGCGCTGCGCGCGCTCCAGCGCGCGGGAACCCCCGAGGACCTCACGCGTGACCTCGCCCGTCAGGTGCGGGACCTCACGGGCTTCGACCGCGTGATGGTCTACCGCTTCGACGACCAGTGGAACGGCGAGGTGGTCGCCGAGGAGGTGCGCGCGGGCCTCGCCACCTTCGCGGGGCTGCACTTCCCGGCCTCGGACATCCCCGCGCAGGCGCGTGAGCTCTACGCGCGCCAGTGGATGCGCTCGATCCCCGACGCGCGCTACACCCCCAGCCCTCTGGTGCCGCCCTTCCGGCCCGACGACGGCGCACCGCTCGACCTCGCGGGCTCGGCCCTGCGCAGCGTCTCCCCCGTGCACCTCGAGTACCTCGCGAACATGGGCGTGCGCGCGTCCATGTCCGTCTCCCTCCTGGTGCACGGACGCCTGTGGGGCTTGGTCGCGTGCCATCACGAGTCCGGGCCGCACTTCCCCGACGCCGCGACCCGCGGTGCCGCGGAGTTCCTGGGCCGCACCGCGTCGCTGCTGCTCCAGGGCATGGCCGACGCGGCGACCAACGTCGACACGCTCGCGGTCGCGGCGGCGTCGGGTGAGCTGGTCCGCGAGCTCGGTGCGCGCGTGCACGACCCCCTGGGCGTCCTCGCCGACGGCGATCGCATGCTCGACCTGATCGAGGGTGCGACGGGCGCCGTGGCACGGATCAACGGCGAGACCGTGCTCGTGGGTCGCACGCCGTCACGCGCCGAGGTCGAGCGTCTGCACGGCCTGCTCTGGACACCCGGCACCGCGGTCGTCGCGAGCGCGACCGTGGGGCGCGACCTGCGCGCCGAGGTCTCGGACGACGTCGTCGCGACCGCGAGCGGCGTGCTCGGCGTGCGGCTCGCGGCCGGCGGCGGGCGCGACTTCCTCGCGTGGCTGCGGCCCGAGGTGCTGCGCGAGGTGCACTGGGCGGGCGACCCCGGGACGAAGGGGTACGCGGCCACGCCCGAGGGCCTGCGGCTCACCCCGCGCGCGTCGTTCGCCGACTGGGTCGAGCAGGTGCGCGGCACGAGCGAGCCGTGGACCCCCGCGCAGGTCGCCGCGGTCACGCGGCTCGGCCAGGACGTCGACGAGCTGCTGGTGCGCCAGCGCTCCGAGCAGGAGCGCGTCACGGCCGCGCTGCGCCGGATCGTCCTGACCGAGCGGCCACAGCTGCCGGCCGGCTACGAGCTGACGCAGGTCTTCGAGCCCTCGGGCACCGATGCGCTGGGCGGCGACTGGTACGACGTGACCGCCCTGCCCGACGGTCGCGTGGTGCTCATGGTGGGTGACGTCGCGGGCCACGGGATCGCCGTCGCGGCCATCACGGCCCAGATCCGCCACGCGCTGCGCGCCTACCTCGTCGACGACGGCGGAGCGGCCGCCGCACTCGGGCGGATCAGCTCGCTCATCTCGACCCTGCTGCCCGGCGAGCTCGCGACGGTCGTGGCCGCCGAGGTGTGCCCGACGACCAACGAGGTGCTGGTGTCGCGGGCCGGTCACCTGCCCGCGCTCGTCGTGCGTGCCGACGGGGCGCACTTCGTCGCAGGTGCGGACGGTCCGGCCCTCGGGCTGGACCTCGGGCCCGCGGGGACCTTCACGAGCGCGAGCGTCCACCTCGAGCCCGGTGACTGCCTGGTGCTCTACACCGACGGCCTGGTCGAGGAGCGCGGCGCGCAGATGTCGACGAGCCTCGAGCGGTTCCGCGCACGTGCGGCCGAGGTGGGTCCCGACCGCGAGGCCCTGGGTCGCGCGCTGCGCGCCGCGGGCCCGACGACGTCCGACGACGTCACCCTCGTGGTGCTGCAGCGCTCGACGCGCGACGCCCGGGTGACGGCTGTGGACGACGGCGTGCTCCGCGCCCCCTGAGCACCGCCGTCTGCGCTCGCTCCCGGGCGCACCGAGGGCGTCAGCCGACGATGGGCGCGGCCTCGGGGTGACGGAACAGCCGGTTGCGCTCGCGCAGCGCGAGCGCGGTGCCCAGCGTGATCGGCCCGAGCCGACCGACGAACATGAGCACCACGAGCAGCAGCTGGTGCCCGGGTCCCAGGTCGGCGGTGATGCCGGTCGACAGACCCACGGTCGCGAACGCCGACACCACCTCGAAGAGCACCCGGTCCACCGTGAACGGCGAGCTGAGGGCGATCGCGAGCGTGCTCACCACCACCGCGGCCACGCTGATCAGCGCGACGGCGAGCGCCTGGCGCTGGACCGTCGGCGAGATGCGCCGGTCGAACGTGGTGACGTCGGGGTCGCCGCGCAGCTCCGACCAGATGACGTAGCCGAGCACGGCGAACGTCGTGACCTTGATCCCGCCCGCGGTGCCGCCGCTCCCGCCGCCGATGAACATGAGCACGTCCGTGCCGAGCCACGTGCCGTCCCGCATGTCGCCCGTGGGGAGCGCGTTGAAGCCCGCCGTGCGGGTCATCACCGACTCGAAGACGCCCGCGAGCAGCTTTCCGGGCACGTCGAGCCCGCCGAGGGTGCGCGGGTTCCCCCACTCGGCGGCGAGCACGAACAACGCCCCGAGCGGCAGGAGCACACCGGTGGCGACGAGCGTGATCTTGGTGTGCAGGCTCCAGCGCGACGGCCTGCGGTGCTGCCGGCGCAGCTCGAACAGCACCGGGAAGCCGATGCCGCCCAGCACCACGGCGCCCGCGACCGGGAGCAGCACCCACGGGTCGGCCACGTAGCCCATGAGGCTGTCGCTGCGGGTCGAGAACCCGGCGTTGTTGAACGCCGAGATCGCGTGGAAGACGCCGAACCACGCGGCCCTGCCCGGGGTCTCGCCGAGGCCGAGCCACAGCCGCAGGGTGAGCACGACCGCGACCACCGACTCGACCAGCAGGCTCACGCGCACCACGCCCAGCAGCACCGAGCGCACGTCGCCCAGGTCGACGGTGCGCGTCGCGGCGGCCACGACCAGGCGCGACCCGAGCCCCAGCCGGCGTGAGATCAGCAGGCCCAGCAGCGTCGCGAGCGTCATGATCCCGAGGCCGCCCACCTGGATGAGCACGAGGATCACCACCTGGCCGAACCCGCTCCAGTGCGTGGCCGTGTCGACCACCACGAGGCCCGTCACGCACACCGCCGAGGTCGCGGTGAAGAGGGCCTCGAGCCACGTGGCGGGCCCGTCCTGGCTGGCGACGGGGAGCCGCAGCACGACGGTGCCGACGGCGATCGCCGCGGCGAAGCCGAGCGCGACCAGCTGGCCCGGCCGCCGGCGCACGCCCGTGCGGTGGTGGGCGGCGGGTGCGGGGGCGCGGCCGATGAGCGTCGGACGCGTGTCGCGCGCGTCCGGGAGGTGCTCCAGCATCGCGGACGCTCTCTCGTGGGGACCGGTGCACGTCGTTCGCACACCGGCGTCGAGTGTGCGCGCGCGGCGACGGGGCCGGACGCGCCCGTGCGGGCGTCGGCGGTGATCTTGACGTTTTCCTGACGGCGGCGCGTCCGTCCGGGCGAACCTCATGGGTCGAACACGTAGCCCCGGCCCGGCCGGGTCACCAGGTGCCGCGGCCGGGCGGGGTCCGCCTCGAGCTTACGCCGCAGCTGCGCCGTGTAGACGCGCAGGTAGTTGCTCTCGGTGCCGTACGCCGGGCCCCACACCGCCCGGAGGATCTCGGCCGTCGGCACCACGTGGCCGCGGCGTCGCACGAGCAGCTCGAGCACCGCCCACTCGGTCGGGGTGAGCCGCACCTCGACGCCCTCGCGGTGGACGCGTCCGCGCGCGAGATCGATGCGCAGGGCGCCCGTCTCCACGACCGGGGCGTCCTGCGCGGGGTCGGCCCGGCGCACCGCGGCGCGCAGCCTGGCCAGCAGCTCGTCCACGGAGAAGGGCTTGGTCACGTAGTCGTCGGCGCCCGCGTCGAGGGCACGCACGGCCTCTGCCCGCGCGTGGCGCGCGGTCAGCACGACGACGGGGGTCTGCGACCACGTGCGCAGGCGGGCGAGCACGTCGTGGCCGTCGAGGTCGGGCAGCCCGAGGTCGAGCACCACGACGTCCGGCCGTGCCGTCTCCGCGAGCTCGAGGCCGGTCGCGCCGTCGTGAGCGACGAGGGCCCGCCACCCGCGCGAGCGGAGGCTGATGACGAGGGTGCGCGTGAGCGTGCGGTCGTCGTCCACGACGACGACCGTGCGCTCGGCGGCGAGGCTCATGCGGGCACCTCGACGGGCGGCACGTCGCGCGGGACGACGAGCACCATCGTGAGTCCGCCGCCCGGGGTGTCGCGCGCCTCGAGCCGGGCGCCCACGGCCGCCGACAACCCCTGGGCCGCGGCGAGACCGAGGCCCAGGCCCGGCGGGCGCGGGCCAGGGGACACGTCGTCGAGCCGCTGGAACGGCTCGAACATACGGCCTCGGGCCGAGGTGGTGACGCCGGGGCCGTGGTCGACGACGTGCACCTCCACGGAGTCCGTGCGCACCGCGGCCCGCACCTCGACGCGCTCGGCGGTGAAGCGCAGCGCGTTGCCGATCACGTTGGCGAGCACCCGCTCGAGCAGCCCGGGGTCGGTGCGGACGTCGGGGAGGCCTTCGTCGAGGTCGAGGGCCACCCGGTGGGCGTGGCCCTCGCCCGCACCCTCGACGGCCGCGGGGACGAACTCCTCGAGGCTCGCGGCCCGCAGCTCGGGGCTCAACGCACCGGTGTGCAGCATCGACAGGTCGAGCAGGTTGTCGATCAGGCGCTCGAGCCGGCTCGTCGACGCGTCGATCGCCTCGACGAGCTCACGTCGCTCGGACGGCGACGGCCCGGGGACGGCGAGGCCGTCCACGGCGGTGCGGATCGTGGCGAGGGGTGAGCGCAGGTCGTGCGACGCGGCCGTGAGGAGCGCGGTGCGCACGCCCGCGGCGTGCTCGAGCTCGGCCGCGCGCAAGGCCCGCGTGCGCATACGTTCGGCGACCTCGACGAGGGACGCGACCGCCAGGGCGACCAGGGTGAAGAGGACCACCGCGAGCGCCTGCTCGGGGTCGGAGATCGTCAGCCCGCCCGTGGGCTCGGTGAAGAAGTAGTTGAGCAGCGACGAGCCCAGCACGGCGCACGCGAGGGCGGGGAACAGGCCGCCCACGAGGGCCGTGCCGACGACGAGCGTGATGAAGAAGAGCAGGTCGGTCGCGAGTCCGAGCAGGCCGCGCTGCTGGAGCAGCACCACGGTGAGGACGGGCGGGCCGGCCAGGGCGAGCAACCAGCCTGCGGTCACGCGCCGCCGTCCGAGGGGCGCCGGCCGGCGCAGCCACGGGACGGCCGGGGCTCGTGACGTCACGTGCCCAGCGTGCCAGGTGCGCCGTCGTCGGCCCCACCGCCGGGCGTGGTGGCCTCCTCGTCGGCGTGCGCGACGTGCCGCAGCTGACGCCAGATGAGCACCACGAAGAGGCCCGATCCCACGAACGCGAACCAGAACGGCGCGGTCACGTCCCAGCGCTCGGCCAGCACACCGCCCAGCACCGAGCCCAGCACGAGGCCCCCGAACACGCCGAGGGTGTTGACGCTGCCCACGCGGCCCTGGAGCGCGGTGGGCACCGCGCGCTGGCGGATCGTCACCGACGTGGTGCCCCACACGAACGCGTGCGCACCGAACACGCCGAAGATCGCGAGGGCCACGGCGGGTGTCGTGGTCAGCGCGAGGCCCAGGTGCGTGAACGTCTCGATGATCAGGCCGGCGCGCATGACGTTCGCGAGGCTCACCCGTCGGGTGATCCAGCCGTACGCGGCGACCCCCGCGAGGCCCCCGATCGCACTCGCCGTGGTGAGCAGCCCGAAGCCCACCTCGCCCATGCCCAGGCGCCGCGTCGCGTAGAGCACGAGCACACCCCACGCGGCACCGAAGGTGATGTTGAAGCTGAAGATCGTGAGCACCAGGGTGCGCACGGCCGCGTGCCGCACCACCCAGCGGAAGCCCTCGGCGATGTCGTGCCGCAGGTGGGTGCGCTCGTGCGGGCGCTCGACGGCGGGCAGCACGACGCGCGAGACCAGCAGCACTCCCGCGAGGACCACGATCACCTGCCCCGCGAACGGCCACACCGCGCCCAGCGCGAACAGGGCGGCACCCACGGGCGGGCCGGCCATCTGGTTGAGCGTGATGAAGCCCGCCTGCATGCGCGCGTTGCCCAACGCGAGGTCGTCCCGGCGCACGAGCATCGGCAGCAAGGTGTGCGAGGTGTTGTCCACGAACACCTCGCACGTGCCGAGCACGAACAGCACCGTGAGCACGAGCGCCACCGTGACGTGACCGGTCGCGATCGTGACGGCCAGGCCCGTGAGCACGAGCGCACGCACGAGGTTGACCGCGACGACGATGCGCTTGCGGTCGAGGCGGTCCGAGAGCGCACCTGCGAGCAGGCCGAAGAGCAGCGGCGGGAGCCACTGCAGGGTCGCGCCGAGCGCGACGAGCCGCGCGTCGCGGGTCAGGGACGCGATCAGCAGCGGGCCGGCCGCGAGCGCGACGCCGTCGCCCAGGTTGGTCACCCACGACGAGGCGAGCAGCCAGCGGAAGCCGGTGCCGAGGCGCCGGGGCAGCACGATCTCGACGAGGCCCACGAGGGGCGAACCTACCCGCGTCCCCGGCGGCGCCTGGAACGCTTTGCCGGCCGGGCCCGTTGCACCGGTGTCAGCCACGCACGGGCGAGCGGTCACGAGGGGGATGCATGCGGGTCGAGCTGGATGCCACGACGGTGCGCGAGAGCGTGGTGGCCGGGGTCACGACGACCCTCTGGTACGCCGCGCCCGACGTCGTCCGGTCGCGCCCGGCGCGCACCGTCCTGAAGGTCGGCCTGGTCGCGGCCGGCGTCGCGGGCATGAGCCTGCCCGCCCCGCGCCGCGGGAACGCCGACGACGACGCCGCGGTGCCGTCCACGTCACCCGGCGACCCGGGCACGCGTGCCCGGATCCGCGCGCTCACCGGCACGGCTCCCGTGCTGGACGGCTCCGCGGTCGGTCTCGCCGCCCCGGGTCGCCTGCCGGTGGCCCGGCTGGCGCTGGGCACGGCGGTCGCGGCCGCGAGCCTCGCGCTGACCGTGGGGATCGAGCGAGGTCTCTTCGCGCTGGGCGAGCGCGGTCACGCGGCGGGCCGGCCGTGGGCGCACACGCGCATCGGCGTGGTCGCCGGCGTCGCGGCGGTCGCCCTCACCCTCCTCACCCCGCGCGGACCCCGCGAGAGCTGACGCGTACGCCGCCGTCCGGGCGGCGCGGTCCGGGCGGTCGCGCGCGGGGGGTCGATCAGACCGCGGTGAACCGCAGCACCGCGGCCTGCCCGGGCAGCAGCAGCGGCATCGGGAGACCGAGCTCGGTGAGCACCCGCCCCGACGCGGTGAGCCCGCCCGCGGCCCACCAGGCCGGCGGGGCGTCCTGCAGCATCCGCGGCTCCGCGCCGAGGGGCACGACGGCGACGCGGTGGTCGCGCGTCGGGTCGAGCCCGCGCATGCGCAGCGGCGCGGGCACCGCGGCACGCGGGTTCGCGAGCGTCGCGTACGAGACGAGGGCCTCACCGCCGTCGGGCGCGACCACGCCGTGCGCGACGACCGCGGGATCGGTGCCGTCGAGGCGCACCACGCGACCCGAGTGCAGCAAACCGCGCAGGTCGCGGTACGTGCCGACCCACGCCCCCAGGGCCGCCTGCTCGTCGGGCGTGGTGCGGGTGAGGTCCCACTCGAGACCTGCGGAGCCGAACAGGGCCGTCGCGAGCCGCAGTCCCAGGTCGCTCGCGCGCCCCGTGGTGTGCGCGGGCGAGGGACCCACGTGGCTGCCGAGGTACTCGGGCGGCACCAGGCCCGCGCTCCAGCGCTGGATGGTCTGGCGCTCGAGCGGGTCGTTGTCGTCCGACGTCCAGAACCTGTCGACGCGCTCGAGGATCCCGAGGTCCACGCGCGCACCCCCGGACGCGCACGCCTCGACCTCGAGCCCGGGGTGGCGCGCGCGCAGCTCGTCGAGCAGCCGGTAGACCGCCGTGGTCTGCGCGTGCACCCCCGCGGGGACGTCGCGGTTGTGGTCCCACTTGAGGTAGGCGATCGGGTACTCGGTGACGAGCGCGTCGAGGCGCTCGAGCACGTGCGCGTAGGCGTCGGGGTGTGCGAGGTCGAGCACGTGCTGGTGGCGCCACGTGGGTCCGCGCGACAGCACCCAGTCGGGGTGCTCGCGCGCGGTCGCCGAGTCGGGGCTGACCATCTCGGGCTCGACCCACAGGCCCAGCTCCATCCCGAGGCCCGTCACGTGGTCCGCGAGCGGGTGCAGCCCGTGCGGCCAGCGCTCGGTGTCGACGGTCCAGTCGCCCAGGGCCCGACGGTCGTCGGTGCGTCCCTGGAACCAGCCGTCGTCGAGCACGAACCGCTCGACCCCGATGCGGGCGCCCGCATCGGCGAGCGCGCGCAACCGGTCGAGGTCGTGGTCGAAGTACACGGCCTCCCACGTGTTGAGCGTGACGGGCCTCGGCCCCGGGACGGGCGAGGTGGCGCGCACCCAGCCGTGCAGCCGCTCGGCGAGCCCGTCGAGGCCGGCGTCCGACCACACCGCGTACGTCCAGGGCGTGGTCCACTCCTCGCCCGGCCCCAGGCGCAGCTCCCCGGGCGCGAGCAGCTCGCCTCCCCCGAGCACCGTGACACCGAGCGGCTGACGCTCGACCCAGTGCACGGTGTCGCCGCTCCAGCCGACGTGCAGCCCCCACACCTCGCCGTGCCCGAACCCGAAGCCGGGCGTGCCGGCGACCAGCAGGTACGGGTGGTCGTGGCCCGGCCGGCCGTGCCGGGACTCGCGCACCCAGGCGCCGTCGCGCACGGTCCCGCGCTGCGGGCGGCGCTCGTGCGCCCACGTCCCGCTGTGGTCGAGCACCTCCTGCGCCCGGTCGGGCACGGGAAGCACCGTCGCGAGGGCCGCGGGGCGCACGACGGCGGCACCCACGTTGGTCCACGTGTGCCGCACGCGGAGCACGCCCTGGTCGGTGAGCTCGACCTCGGTGGTGACCCGCGTGCCGTCGTCGGCCGCGAGCCCGTACGTCACCGACGACGGCGTGGCGGTCACGTCGCGCAGGGCCCAGGGGCCGTGCACGGGGCCGTCGTCCACGGCGCCACTGATCCCGGGGCGTCCCGTCCAGCCCTCGAGGGCCGTGGGCAGCAGGCTCAGGCGGAACGGCACGTCGAGCGAGCTCGGGGCGACGGCCGGGACCCGCGCGTCCACGAGCCGCTCGAGCTCGGCGTCGTCGAGCGGGCCCAGGTCCGTGCCCCAGTGCACGACCGCGGGCACGGCAGGGCCGCGGGCATCCAGCACGAGGCCGGTGCCCGCGGCCCTCAGGTGACAGATCACCAGGCCATCATCCTCATTCGGCGACGGGGATCGACTGCGACTCGAGCGCGGCCACCGTCGACTCCTGCGCGTCGCCCAACGCGTCGCCCAGGCTGCCGTCACCCGAGATCGCACCCGAGAACCCGTCCGACAGGTCGTTGTAGACCTGGGTCATCGTGGGGCCCCACGTCCAGCCCGCCGGGACGCCCGGCCCGGCCTCGCCGAACACCTCGTAGATCTCCTGACCGCCGTAGAACTCGACGCCCTCGGCGAGCGCGGGACGCTGCTGACCCTCGATCGTGGCCGGGTAGAGGTTCGCCGCCTCGATGAGCGCGTCGAGCGCCTCGTCGGACGTGTTGAGCCAGAGCGCGAACTGCGCGGCCTCGTAGGGGTGCTCGGTGCCGTTGAACACGGCGGTCGTCGAGCCGCCCCAGTTGCCCGCGGCGCCGCCGCCGGCCTCCCACTGCGGCATCGGTGCGACGCGCCACGAGCCCGCGGTGTCCGGCGCACCCGTCATGATCGAGTTCGCGCCCCACACGGCCGAGACCCACGTCCACGCCTGGCCCGTGTTGTAGGCGTTGTCCCACTCGCTGGTCCAGCCGGGCAGCGTCGAGACCAGGTCGCGCTCGATCAGGTCCTGCCAGTAGTCGGCCACCTCGACGGACTCGGCCGAGTCGAGGCCCACCTCCCACGCGTCGCCGTCGTTCGCGAACCACGAGCCGTCCGCCTGCCACACCAGGCCCGCGAACTGGTTGATGTCCGCCACCGAGAAGTTGGTGATGTAGCCGCCCTGCTCACGCACCTGCTCGGCCGCAGTCGCGAACTCCTCCCACGTCGTGGGGATCTCGATGCCGGCCTCGGTGAACAGGTCCTCGCGGTAGAACATGGCCATGGGGCCGCTGTCCTGCGGGATCGCGTAGACCGAACCCTCCTCGCCCAGGGTCGCCTGGCTCCAGGTCCAGTCGACGAACTGGTCGGCGGCCTCCTGGACGCCCTCGCACGCGCCGATGTCCTGCAGGCCGTCCTGCACGCGGAAGTTGGGCAGCGCGTCGAACTCGATCTGGCCCAGGTCGGGGGCGTTGCCCGCCTCGAGCTGGTTGAAGAAGTTCTGGTAGGTGCCGCTGTTGCCGTTGGGCCCGGTCTGGACCTCGACCTGCACGTCCGGGTTCTGCTCGTTCCAGATCGCGACGACGTCCTCGATCCCGGGCACCCAGGAGGTGAACTGCAGCGTGACCTCGCCGTCGGACGGCTCGCAGGCCGCCGCGTCCCCGCCCCCCGCTGCGCCCCCGCCGTCGGCGTCGCCGCTGCAGGCTGCGAGCGCGAGCGGGCTGAGCAGGGCGAGCGAGGCGACACTGACCGCTCGTCGTGTGATGCGCATCCTTGGTCCTTCTTTCCGGGGGTTGGGATGGGTCGGTCGGGGAGTGCGGAGGGCGGGTCGACTCACTTGACGGCGCCCGTGCCGAGGCCGCCGCGCCAGAAGCGCTGGAGCAGCAGGAAGACGGCGATGAGGGGCACGATCGAGACGAACGCGCCGGTGAGGACGTACAGGCGCAGCTCGGGCACCTGGTTCACCACGGTGTTCCAGTTGTAGAGACCGAGCGTCACGGGGAAGAGCGCCTCGTCACGCAGCATGATCAGCGGGAGGAAGAAGTTGTTCCAGATCGTCACGAACTGGAACAGGAACACCGTCACCAGGGCCGGGACCATGAGCCGCACCGACACGGTGAAGAACGTGCGCACCTCGCCCGCGCCGTCGAGCCGCGCAGCCTCCATGAGCTCGAGCGGCACGGCCGAGGCCGCGTAGATGCGCGCGAGGTACACGCCGAACGGGCTCACGACGCTCGGCAGGAACACGGCCCAGAACGTGTTGGTCGCGCCCACCTGGCTGAAGATGAGGAAGAGCGGCAGCGCGAGCGCCGTCGCGGGTACCAGCACCCCGCCCAGCACCACGTTGAAGAACAGGTCGCGGCCCGGGAAGCGGTACTTGGCGATCGCGTACCCGCACATGCCCGCGAGCAGCGTCGCGACGAGCGCCCCGCCGCCCGCGTACAGGACGCTGTTGAGCAGCCAGCGGGGCAGCACGCCGCCGTCGTAGGAGAAGACGGCCGCGAGGTTCTCGCCCAGCCGTACGTCCGAGAACCACAGCGGGCTGGTCGAGGTGAGGTCACCGCGGCTCTTGGTCGAGGCGACCAGCAGCCACCAGATCGGCGTGAGGAAGTACAGCGTGGCCAGTCCCATGACGAGCATGGCACCGCTGCGCGACAGCACGGACTCGCGCGGGCCGGCGGGGCGGGAGGCGGCCGTGGCCGCTGCCCGGCTGGGACGGGGGGCGGGACGGGTGCTCACTGGAAGGCCCTCCGCTGCGTCAACCTGAGGAACGTGAAGGACAGCACGCACGTCGCGAGCGCGAGCACCACCGAGAACGCCGCCGCGAGCGGCTGGTTGGGCACCGAGGCCGTCGTGTAGACGAGCAGGTTCGGCGTGTACGTGCTGGTGACCGCCGTCGAGAAGGTGCGGAAGACGAGCGGCTCGGCGAGCAGCTGGAGCGTCCCGATGATCGAGAACACCGCGGTGAGGATGATCGCGGGCATCGCGAGCGGGATCTTGATCGACCACGCGATGCGCAGCTGCGACGCCCCGTCGAGCCGCGCGGCCTCGTACACCTCGGCCGGGATCGCGAGCAGCGACGAGTAGATGATCAGCATGTTGTAGCCCACGAACACCCAGGTCACGACGTTGGCCATGGACCACAGCACGAGGTCGGCCGAGAGCAGGTCGACGGCCTGGGTCACGTCGCGGAACGGGGAGAGGTTGGGCGAGTACAGGAAGCCCCACATGATCGCGGCGACCACCCCGGGAACCGCGTAGGGCGCGAAGAACGCGAGCCTGAAGAACCTGCGGCCGCGCACCAGTGGCGAGTCGAGCAGCAGCGCGAGCACGAGGGCCAGCCCGAGCATCACAGGCACCTGGACCACGCCGAACAGCAGCACGCGGCCGATCGACGACCAGAACGCGTCGTTCGCGAGCACCTCGCGGTACTGGGTGAGCCCGCCGAACACCTCGCGCGGCGGTCCGAACGTGCCCTCGCGCTCGACCACCTGCGTCGAGCGCCACACGGCCGTGCCGATCGGCAGCAGGTAGAACAGCGCGAACAGCACGCCGAAGGGCACGACGAAGAACGCGATCGCTCGCTTGTGCGGCACACGGGTGCGCGCCCGGGGTGCTGGGGACGCGACGGTGGGTGCGACGGCGGTGGGCGTCATCGCGGGACCTCCTCCCTGACCACGCGCACGGCCCCGGCGGGGACGGTGAGCGCCGTGATCGGCTGCTGCTCGACGAGCTCGAAGCCTGCCGCCTCGACCTCGACCGGGGTGCTGCCGTGGTTGAGCACGAACAGCCAGCTCCGTGCGCCGTCGGTGCGGCGCACCACGTCGACGTCGGCACCCGCGCCGGGGAGGGGTCGCACCCCGGCGCCGTCGGCGACCTCGCGCACCAGTCGGGTGGTGGCGTCGAGGTCGGGGGTCGTCGCGACGTACCAGGCGGCGCCGGCGCCGTGCGCGCTGCGGGTGACGACGGGCGCCCCGGGCACCGGCCCGTCCGTGGCGTGCACCCGCGTCTCGGCCGTCGTCGTACGCAGCTCCTCGGCCCACAGGCTGCCCGCGCCGCCGTCGTCCAGGGTGAGCATCTCGCCCGGAAGCAACGGGTGGAACTGCTCGACGTGCACGCCGAGGAGGTCCCGGAACGCGCCGGGGTACCCGCCCAGGCGTACGCGCAGGTCGGCGTCGACGATGCCGCTGAAGTAGGTGACGAGGGCGTGGCCGCCGTTCGCGACGAGCCGCTCGACCGCGGCCGCGTCGCCGTCCCGCGTCAGGAACAGCTCGGGCACGACGACGAGGCGGTACCCGTCGAGCGGGGCGCCCGGGGCGACGACGTCGACCCCGATCCCGGCGGCCCGCAGCGCGCGGTACCAGTGGTGCACCTGCTCGAGGTACCGCACGTGCTGCGAGGGGTGCCCTTCGCCGTCGGCCGCCCACCACGCCTCGAACGAGAAGACGAGTGCGACGTCGTGGCGCACGGTGCTGCCCGCGACCTCCTCGAGGCGCCCCAGGGTCGCGCCGAGCTCGACCACCTCGCGCCACACCCCCGTGTCCGTGCCGGCGTGCGGCACCATCGCCGAGTGGAACTTCTCGGCGCCCTGGGCCGAGGCACGCCACTGGAAGAAGCACAGCGCGTCGGCACCGCGCGCGAGGTGCAGCAGAGAGGTGCGCAGCAGCTCGCCGGGACGCTTGGCGACGTTGACCGGCTGCCAGTTCACCGCACTCGTCGAGTGCTCCATGAGCATCCACGGCCGCCCGCCCGCGAGACCGCGCGTGACGTCGGCGCTGAAGGCGAGCTCGGCGAGCGGGTCGGGGAGGCGGTGGTCGAGGTAGTGGTCGTTGGCGACCAGGTCCATGTGCGGGGCCCACTGCCAGTAGTCCACGTCGCGGCGGTGGGCCGTGACCATGAAGTTGGTGGTGACCGGGATGTCGCTGTGCCGGCGGATCACCTCGGCCTCGGCCCGGTGGTGCGCGAGCAGCTCGTCCGAGCTGAAGCGCTGGAAGTCGAGCACCTGCGTGGGGTTGGGCGTCGAGACGGTGAGGCGCGGCGTGCCCACCTGGTCCCACGCGCCGTACCGCTGGCTCCAGAAGGTGGTCCCCCACGCGGAGTTGAGCGCCTCGATCGTCCCGTAGCGCGCGCGCAGCCAGTCCCGGAACGCCGCCGCCGAGACGTCGCACCAGCAGTGCGCGTTGTGGCAGCCCAGCTCGTTCGACACGTGCCACAGCCGGACGGCGGGGTGGCTGCCGTACCTGCGGGCGACCTGCTCGGCCAGCGCGACCGCGCGCTCCCGGAACACCGGTGAGCTCGGGCACCACGCCTGGCGGCCGCCCGGGTGGCGGCGCGTGCCGTCCGCGGCCATCGGCAGGATCTCGGGGTGCTGCGTGCTCAGCCACGGCGGCGGGCTCGCGGTCCCCGTGCCGAGGTTCACGCCGATCCCGTGCGCGTGCAGCAGGTCGAGCACGGCGTCGAGACGCTCGAACTCGTACCTGCCGGGCTCGGGCTCCACGTCGGACCAGCCGAAGACGTTGACCGCGACCAGCGACACCCCGGCCTCACGCATGAGGGCGACGTCCTCGTGCCACACCTCGGGCGACCACTGCTCGGGGTTGTAGTCGCAGCCGAGCACGAGCCCGGGCACGGGGCCGACTCCTGCCTCGCGGCGGGTGGCGGCGACGTCGGCGCTCATCGTGCTCCTTCGCACTGGTCCTCGGTGAACGGGTCTCTCGCAGGGTCTGTGACCGGTCACAGAACGCAGTCGGCCGTCTGTGGCGTAAAGTTCTCTGTGACCGGTCACAGAGTAGGAACGTCCGTTTCCGGATGTCAACACCCCGGTCCGGGACCACCCAGGAGGGCGCCGTCGTGACGGGCACTAGCATCCGTGGCATGCCGTCCACCGGAGCCCCTCGGCGGGCGACGATCCGCGACGTCGCGGTCGAGGCCGGACTGTCCCGCGGCACCGTCACGCGCGTGCTCAACGGCGAGCGCTACGTGTCCCCCGCGGCCCGCGAGGCGGTCGAGCGCGCGGTCGCCAAGGTCGGCTACGTGCCCAACACCGCGGCGCGCAACCTCGCCCTGCGCCGCACGCACGCGATCGGCTTCTGCGTGCACGAGCCCCACGCGTTGTTCCTCGAGGACCCGAACATCGGGTCGATCCTGCTGGGCGCCAACAGCGTGCTCTCGGCAGCCGACTTCCAGATGGTCAGCATCGTCATCGACTCGCTCCGCGACAGCGAGCGCGTCGCGCGCTACCTCAGCGGCGGGTTCGTGGACGGCGCCATCGTGGTCTCGGCGCGGCAGGACGACAGCCTCTTCGACGTGCTGCACCGGCTCTCGGTGCCCGCGACCCTCGTGGGCCGCCCACCCGAGGGCATCACGATGCCCTGGGTGGGGATCGACAACCGCGGAGCCGCGGCCGCGGTCGCGACGCACCTGCTCGCCACGGGCCGCCGTCGGGTCGGCATGCTCGCGGCCGCGCTCGACCGCGACTCGGGCGCCGATCGCCTCGCCGGCTTCCGCGACGCCCTGGGCGACAGGTTCGACCCGGAGCTCGTCGTCGAGCTGCCCCTCTACGAGTACACGGCGGGCCGCGCCGCGATGACGCAGCTGCTCGCGCGCGCCCCCGAGCTCGACGCCGTGTTCGCAGCCTCCGACGCCGTCGCGGCCGGCGCTCTCGAGGCGCTGCGGGCCGCGGGACGCCGCGTGCCCGACGACGTCGCGCTGGTCGGGTTCGACGACAGCTCGTGGGCGCTGCGCTGCGACCCCCCGCTCACCACCGTGCACCAGCCGGCCCGTGTGCTGGGCGAGCGGGCGGCCCAGTCCGTGCTCGCGCAGCTGCGCGGCGCGCCGGCCGACCTCGACGGTTCACTGCTCGAGACGCACGTCGTGGTGCGCGGCTCCGCCTGACGCGACCCAGGTCACGCCGCGAGCACGAGCGAGGCCGCGATCGCGAGCATGACCAGCGCGATCGCGCCGTCGAGCAGGCGCCAGGCGCCCGGCCGTGCGAAGACCGGTCGCAGCAGACGCGCACCGAGGCCCAGGGCCGTGAACCACACGACGCTGCCCACGGCGGCCCCGGCCGCGAACCACCACTCGTCGCCCGGGTGCCCGTGGGCGATCGAGCCCAGCAGCACCACCGTGTCGAGGTACACATGGGGGTTGAGCCACGTGAGCGCGAGCGCGGTGCCCACCGCCGCGGCCCGCGAGCCGGGCGCTGCGCCCTGTGCCGCGTCGAGCGCCTGCGGGCGTGCTGCCCGGCGTGCCGCGACCAGCGCGTAGACCACCAGGAACGCGGCTCCGCCCAGCCGGACGGCCGTGAGCAGGCCGGGCCTGTCCTGCACCAGCGCGCCGGCCCCCGCGACACCGGCACCGATGAGCACGACGTCGGAGGCCGCGCACACGGCGACGATCGCAGCCACGTGCTCGCGTCTCAGGCCCTGGCGCAGCACGAAGGCGTTCTGCGCGCCGATCGCCACGATGAGCGACAGCCCGAGGCCCAGGCCCGAGGCCGCGGCGAGGAGGTGCGTCACGCAGGCGACGCTAAGGGGCACGGCCGATGAAGCACAGCTCAGGTTGCTACGTATGCATTAGCGTCGCTTCATGGACCTCGACCCCGCGCAGCTGCGCGCCCTGGCGGCCACCGTCGCCACCGGCTCGCTCGAGGCGGCCGCCCGCGAGCTGCACGTCACGCCGTCGGCCGTGAGCCAGCGGCTGCGCGGGCTCGAGGTCGCCACGGGGCGCGTGCTGCTGGTCCGCAGCCGGCCCGTACAGGCCACCGCGTCGGGCGAGGTGGTGCTGCGCCTCGCGCGTCAGGTCGACGCCGCGACGCGCGACGCCCTGGCCGAGCTGGGGGCCGAGGGCGACGGTCCGCGCACCCTGCCCGTCGCCGTCAACGCGGACTCGCTGGCCACCTGGGTGCTGCCCGCCCTCGCTCCGTTCGCGGACGTCGCCTCGCTCGAGCTGCACCGCGACGACGAGGAGCACACGGCCGAGCTGCTGCGCTCGGGCGTCGTGGTCGCGGCGATCACCACGGACACCGCGCCCGTGCCGGGCTGCGCGGTGACCCGGCTGGGTGCCCTGCGCTACCGACCCACGGCCACGCCGTCGTTCGTCGGGCGCTGGTTCCCGCAGGGCCCGACGAGCTCAGCACTTCGCCGCGCACCCGTGGTGCACTTCGACGCCAAGGACGACCTGCAGCACCGCTACCTGCGCACGCGCGGCGTGCCCGAGCACGCGGGCCCGGCCCACCACGTGCCGTCGTCGGCCGACTTCCTCGCCGCCGTCCGCAGCGGCATGGGCTGGGGCATGGTGCCCGAGCTGCACGCCGGCGCAGGCCTCACGAGCGGCGAGCTGGTGACGCTGGACCCCGCGGGAGTGCTCGACGTCGAGCTGCACTGGCAGCGCTGGAAGCTGCGCTCACCCCTGCTCGACGAGCTGACGGACGCCCTCACGCGCGCCGCCCGCACCCACCTCCGCCCCCTGACCCCTGCCCTCTCGCACACGCCGTAGTCTCGGGGTGACCGGCGGGCGACACCCCGACCCGATCCTTCGGAGGCCTGCTCGTGCGGACGACCGGACCGACCTCGTCCGCCGCTGCGCTCGGGCTCGCCCTCGCTCTTGCCGGCTGCGGCGCTGCGACGCCCGAGGAGTCGACGACGGCGTCACGATCTCCCGAGAGCACCCGTTCAGCCGCGCCGCCCTCGGCCGGACCGACACCGAGCGCCGAGCCGGAGACGGTCGACCTCTCTGCCGAGATCGGTGCGCTCGAGGACCAGTTCGCGGCCCGGGTCGGCGTGAGCGTCGTCGACACGGGCACCGGCACGACCGTGGAGCACCGGGCCGACGAGCGCTTCGGCTTCGCCTCGACGATCAAGCTCTTCGCCGCGGCCGCGCTGCTGCGCGACGTGCCGCCCGGAACCTGGTCATGGAGCGGCTCGGCGGACCCGCAGGCCTCGAGGCAGCCCTCGCGGACCTGGGCAACGCGACCACGAAGGTCGCCGACGTCGAGCCGGGTCTGAACCGCGTGGATCCTGCGGACGCCGCCAACACGACCACCCCGAGGGCGTTCACGGCCACCCTCCGCTCGCTGCTGCTCACCGCGGCGCTCACGGACGACGACCGTGCCCTGCTGCTCGACTGGGCGAGCGGCAACGCGACCGGTGACGCCCTCGTCCGTGCGGGCGCGCCGGCCGGCTGGGAGGTCGCGGACAAGTCGGGCGGGGCCGGTGCGATCCGCAACGACGTCGCCGTCGTCACCCCACCCGGCCGGGCCCCGATCCTCCTGACGATCCTCACGGAGAAGCGCGATCCGGCCGCCGCGTACGACGACGCCCTCGTGGCTCGCGTGGCGGAGACCGTCCTGACCGCCCTCGTCTGACCCCGCACGCCGAGGTCCGATCAGTCCGAGGCGTCGTCGAAGCGGTCGCGGGCGTTCTCGACCTCGGGCAGGTGGGCGGTGCACCAGGCCAGGAGCGCGTCCACGGGCTCGCGCAGCGTCTTGCCCAGCGGGGTGATGCGGTACTCCACCGCGACCGGCCTGGTGCGCACCACGAGGCGCTCGACGATCCCGTTGCGCTCGAGACGCCGCAGCGTCGTCGTCAGCGACTTCCCCGTCACGGCGGGGATGGCGCGTCGGAGCTCGCTGAACCGCAGGGGACGTTCGCAGAGCAGCTCCAGGACCTGCAGCGACCAGGTGTCGAGCACCTGGCCGAGCAGCTCCCGGTGGGGCGCGGTGAGATCGAGCTGGGCGTGGGCGGTTTCCGTCACGCCACCTAGTCTCGTTGAAGTGCCTTCCGGTGACCAGGTATCCCTGAGCTACCGATCGAGAGGAGCACTCCCGTGCCTGTCCGGCTCATGAGCCCCGACACCCTGATGCAGCCCGTCCCCTACCACCACGTCGCCGTCGCGACCGGCACCCGCCACGTCCACGTCGCCGGTCAGATCGCGCGCGACCCCCAGGGCGCCCAGGTCGCGCCCGGGGACCTGACCGCCCAGGTCGCCCACGCCCTGCGGAACACCGCCGCCGGCCTCGCGGCCGCGGGGGCCACGTACGACGACGTCGTCCGGCTCACGTTCTACGTCGTCGACTGGACCCCGGAGAAGATCGGTCCGTTCATGGCCGGGGTCGAGCAGGTCGCCGCCGAGCTGGGGCTGCCGCAGCCGCTGCCGCCGTCGTCGTTGATCGGCGTCGCCTACCTGTTCGAGCCCGACGTGCTCGTCGAGGTGGAGGCCACCGCCGTCCTCGCCTGAGCCGGCCGTACCCACCGGTCCCCCGACGACGAAGAGCCCGGCCGACCGGCCGGGCTCTTCGTGTGACCCTCTGTGCGCGAGGGGGGACTTGAACCCCCACGTCCTTTCGGACACTGGCACCTGAAGCCAGCGCGTCTGCCATTTCGCCACTCGCGCGCGTGCAGAGCAGGCAGAAGGCTAACACGGTCGCCACGCCCACCGTTCGGCCCACCGTGCACCGCTCCTGGGCCGTGCGGCGGATACGATCACCGTGGACCTCTGGGCGGTCGGACGACCGGTCGGCGCGTCACGCAGCCCGGCACGGCGTCGGCTGCCGTGGCAGGCTGGGCGGCCAGCCGTCCCGGGACGACGTCGTCGCGGTGCCGGCGGCGCAGGCCGGGCACCACGGACGGAGGAGGTGAGATGGGAGTTCTCGACAGGTTCGAGAAGGGCGTCGAGCGCGTGGTCAACACAGCGTTCGCCAAGGCCTTCCGCAGCGAGGTCAAGCCCGTCGAGCTGGCCTCCGCTCTGCGCCGTGAGGTGGACGACCGCGCCGCCGTCGTCGGCCGCGACCGCACCGTGGTGCCCAACGAGTTCACCATCGAGCTCTCGCCGGCCGACCACCAGCAGGTCGAGGCCTGGGGCGCCGAGCCCCTCGCGGACGAGCTCGCGGCCAACGTCACCGACCACGCCACCGAGCAGCGCTACGCGTTCGTGGGCCCGGTGACGGTCGCGTTCGTCGAGGACGAGACCCTCGAGACCGGTCGCTTCCAGGTGCGCAGCGCGACCGTGCGCGGCGCCGTCGCCCCCGCGACCACCGTCGCCGCGAGCGCCCGCCACCCCCTGGTCGACATCGACGGCCAGCGCTACCTGCTCACCGGGCCGGTCACGGTGATCGGCCGCGGCAGCGAGGCGGACATCATCGTCGACGACCCGGGCATCTCGCGTCGGCACCTCGAGATCCGTGTGACGCCCGACGGCGTGATCGCGACGGACCTCGGCTCGACGAACGGCACCTTCGTCGAGGACCACAAGGTCACCGCCGCGACGCTCGTCGACGGCAACACCCTGACCATCGGCCGCACGCGCATCCTGTTCTGGACAGGTGCCGACGAGGCCGGGGACGGGTGAGCGCCGGGTGAGCGAGCTCACGATCACCCTGCTGCGGCTGGGCTACCTGGTGCTGCTGTGGCTGTTCGTCCTCGCGGCGATCGGCGTCCTGCGCCGCGACCTCTACGGCACCAAGATCGTGAACCGACGTCTGCGCCGGGCCGAGCGCACCGTGAGCCCCGCGGTCACCGCTCCCCCGCCCGCGCCCGGCCGCCCCGGGCCCATCCCGCGCCGCGAGGTCAACCCGCGCCGCCTGGTGGTGACCGCCGGCCCGCTGCGCGGCACCACCCTCCCGCTGAGCACGTCGGCGATCCTCATCGGCCGCGCGCCGTCGTGCACGCTCGTGCTCGACGACGACTACTCGTCGTCCCGGCACGCCCGCGTGTTCCCGCAGGACGGCGACTGGTGGGTCGAGGACCTGGGCTCGACCAACGGGACGTTCCTGGGCCGCGAGCGCGTGACCGAGCCCACGCCCGTGCGTCCCGGCACCCAGATCCGGGTGGGCCAGAGCACCCTCGAGCTGCAGAGGTGACCGCGTGACCATCGCCCTGCGCTACGCCGCGCGCTCCGACGTGGGCCTCGTGCGCTCGAACAACCAGGACTCCGCCTACGCGGGTCCGCACCTGCTGGTGGTCGCCGACGGCATGGGCGGTCACGCGGGCGGCGACGTCGCGAGCTCCGTGGCCGTCGCCCACCTGGCCCCGCTCGACGACGAGGCGCACGGCCCCGACGACGCCCTCGACGAGCTGGGCCGCGCGATCACCACCGCGCACGACGAGCTGCTGGCCCGCGCCGAGGAGAACCCCGAGCTCGCGGGCCTCGGCACCACCGTCACGGCGCTGCTGCGCTCGGGCAACAAGCTCGCGATGGCGCACATCGGCGACTCGCGGGCCTACCTGCTCCGCGACGGCACGCTCAGCCAGGTCACCACCGACCACTCGTTCGTGCAGCACCTGGTCAACACCGGGAAGATCACGGCCGAGGAGGCCGAGCACCACCCGCAGCGCTCGGTGCTGCTGCGGGTGCTGGGCGACTTCGACATGGAGATCGTGCCGGACATGTCGGTGCGCGAGGCGCGCGCGGGCGACCGCTGGCTGCTGTGCTCGGACGGCCTCTCGGGCGTGGTGAGCGGTGACACCCTCGCGGCGACGTTGCGTGACGTCACGGACACCGACGCGTGCGCCGACCAGCTCGTCCAGCTCGCGCTGCGCGGCGGCGCCCCGGACAACGTCACGGTCGTGATCGGCGACGTGCTCGAGGTGGACGAGCTGCCCGACGGCGCCGCACCCGCGACCACGTCGCACGTGGTGGGCGCCGCGGCGCTCGACCGCCACCGGCCCACCCTCGGCGGCGACAGCCCTGCGGCCCGCGCCGCCCAGCACTCCGCGCAGACCCGCGCCGCGTCCCGGCCCGAGGGCGAGCCGCCGAACCGCGAGGTGGACGACGACGAGCCGCGCCGTCGCGGACGTCGCTGGCTGGTCGCGCTCGGGGTGCTGGTGGTGCTCGCAGCGCTCGGCGCGGGTGGTGTGCTGGGCTACCGCTGGACGCAGGAGCAGTACTACGTGGGGGTGTCGGAGGACCGCATCGCGGTGTTCCAGGGCATCCCGCAGACCGTGGGTCCGCTCGAGCTCTCGTCGGTCGTCGAGACGTCGGGCACGCGCGTCGACGAGCTGCCCGAGTTCATGCGCGAGCGCGTGCGGCGTGCGCTGCCCGCCGACAGCCTCGCGGAGGCGCGCGAACGGCTCGCGGATCTCGAGGCAGAGGCGGCGGGATCGTCGTGAGGGTGGCCGGGACACCGGACGCCCGCACCCGGCGGGGGGTGCGGTGAATGGCGACCGTCGCACCGCACCGCGTGCGCCCCGGGAGGAGCGTCGAGCTGGGGCTGCTCGCCCTCGCCCTCGCCCTCGGCGTGAGCGCCTACGCACTCGTCGGGCTGGCCGAGACGGGCACGCTGCCGGCTGACATCTTCGGCTACGGCGCGGGTCTCGTGGGGCTCTCGGTGGGCCTGCACCTCGTGCTGCGCTGGCGCGCGCCCTACGCGGACCCTGTCATCCTCCCGACCGTCGTCGCGCTCAACGGCCTCGGCCTCGCGATGATCTACCGCATCGACCTCGCCTACGAGGCGCGCGAGCGTGCCGCCGGGTTCGCGGAGCGCCAGCTCGGCTGGACGGCTCTGGGGATGGTGCTGGCCGCCGTCGTGCTCGTGCTGCTGCGCGACCACCGGACGCTGCGCCGCTACACGTACACCGCGATGGTCGTCGGCCTCGCGCTGATCGTCCTGCCCCTGGTCCCGGGCCTCGGCACGGAGATCAACGGGGCGCGCATCTGGATCCGCGTCGCGGGCAACTCGTTCCAGCCGGCCGAGATCGGCAAGATCGTGCTCGCGGTGTTCTTCGCGGGCTACCTCGTGACCAACCGCGACACGCTCGCCCTCGCGGGTCCCAAGGTGCTGGGCCTGCAGCTCCCGCGCCCGCGGGACCTCGGCCCCATCCTGCTCGCCTGGGCCGCGTCGCTCGCCGTCCTCGTCCTCGAGCGCGACCTGGGCACCTCGTTGCTGTTCTTCGGCCTGTTCGTCGGGATGCTCTACCTCGCGACCGAGCGGATCAGCTGGGTCGCGATCGGCCTGGCCCTGTTCGTGGGCGGGGCGCTGCTCGCCTCACGCGTCTTCACCCACGTGGGCGACCGCTTCGACGCGTGGCTGCACCCGTTCGACGACGCCAACTTCAACGCCGAGTTCGGCGGCTCGGGTCAGCTGGTCCGGGGCCTGTACGGGCTCGCGAACGGCGGCCTCTTCGGCACCGGGTGGGGGCAGGGGCGGCCGGACCTCGTGCCGTGGGCCGAGTCCGACTTCATCGTCGCCTCGCTCGGTGAGGAGCTCGGCCTCACCGGCCTGCTCGCGATCCTCGTGCTGTACCTGGTGCTCGCGCAGCGCGGCCTGCGCACCGCCATCGGCGTGCGCGACGGCTTCGGCAAGCTCTTCGCGGGCGGCATGGCGTTCGTCGTCGCCTTCCAGTGCTTCGTGGTGGTGGGCGGCGTGACCCGGCTCATCCCGCTCACGGGCCTGACCATGCCCTTCCTCGCCTACGGCGGCTCCTCGCTGCTCGCGAACTGGGTGATCGTCGCGTTGCTGCTGCGCATCTCCGACAGCGCGCGACGGCCGGCCTCCGAGCTCGCCGCACCCGGTGGCCCCGGCGACGACGACGTGCCCGACGCCGTCACGGGCCCCGCCCCCGCGGGCTCCGACCAGGCGACCGAGCTGATCGACGTGCGTCCGTCATGAACACCCCGCTGCGCAGGCTCGCGACCGTCGTCGTCGTCATGTTCCTCGCCCTCATGGGCGGGGCCACGTGGGTCCAGTTCTTCCAGGCGGGTGAGCTCAACGCCGACCAGCGCAACGTGCGCACCCTGTACCGGGAGTTCGGCAGCGACCGGGGCCCGATCGTCGTCGCGGGCGAGTCGATCGCCTCGTCGGCTCCCGTCGACGACGCGTTCGGCTACCAGCGCTCCTACGCGCAGGGACCGCTGTACGCGCACGTGACGGGCTTCTACTCGGTGGTCTACCGGCGCTCGGGCATCGAGGCGGCGATGAACACCGAGCTCAACGGCTCGGCCGACTCGCTGTTCTACTCGCGCCTGCAGGACCTGGTGACCGGTCGCGAGCCGCAGGGCGCCGCGGTCGAGCTGACGATCGACCCCGCGGCACAGCAGGCCGCATGGGACGCGCTGGGCGACCAGCGCGGCGCCGTCGTCGCCCTCGACCCGCGCACCGGTGCGATCCTCGCGCTCGTCTCCAAGCCCAGCTTCGACCCGAACGTGCTCGCGGGGCACGACACGGCCGCCGTCGTCGCCGCGTGGGAGGACCTGCAGGCCGCCGAGGGCGACCCGATGGCCAACCGGGCCATCGCGGGCACCACGTACCCGCCCGGGTCGACGTTCAAGCTGGTCACGGCCGCGGCCGCGCTCGAGGGCGGCCTCGCCCCGGACGCCCCCATCCCGGCGCCGGACACGTACACGCTGCCGACGACGAGCACCTCGCTCGGGAACTTCGGCGGCTCCTCCTGCAGCCCGACCGGCGAGACCACGCTCGCCGACGCCCTCCGCATCTCGTGCAACACGGCGTTCGCCCAGCTCGGCGTCGAGCTCGGCGACCGGCTGCTGCGCGAGCAGGCCGAGGCGTTCGGCTTCGGGACCCCGCTCGACGTGCCGATGAAGGTGACGGAGAGCAGCTTCCCCGCCGACCCCTCGGCTCCCGACACCGCGCTCTCCGCGATCGGTCAGTACGAGGTGCGCGTGACTCCCCTGCAGGTGGCCATGATCTCCGCCGCCATCGCCAACGACGGCGTCCTCATGGAGCCCCACCTCGTGCGGGCCGTGCGCAGCGGCGACCTCGAGGTGGTCACCGAGACGGACCCGACCGAGCTGGGCCGACCCGTCTCGACCCAGACCGCCGCGACCCTGCGCGACATGATGGTCGGGGTGGTCGAGAGCGGCACCGGGCAGCGCGCGCAGATCTCTGGCGTGCAGGTCGCGGGCAAGAGCGGCACGGCCGAGACCACGGACGACGTCGCCCCGCACGCGTGGTTCACGGCCTTCGCCCCGGCGGACGACCCCCAGGTCGCGGTCGCCGTCATCGTCGAGAACGGCGGGGACCTGGGCAGCGAGGCCACGGGCGGTGCGGTCGCCGCACCGATCGCGCGCGCGGTCATCGAGGCGGTGCTGGCCGAGTGAAGCCCGAGGCAGGCAGGGCCATGGGCGGCCGGTACCGGCTGGTCTCCCGGATCGCCGTCGGCGGCATGGGCGAGGTGTGGGTCGCGCACGACGACTCGCTCGCGCGTGACGTCGCGGTCAAGGTGCTGCGTGAGGAGTTCGCGGGTGACGCCGGGTTCCTCGAGCGGTTCCGCACCGAGGCGCGCAACAGCGCGGGGCTCTCGCACCCGAACATCGCCTCGCTCTACGACTACGGCGAGCAGGACGGCTCGGGGTTCCTGGTGATGGAGCTCGTGCTCGGCGAGCCGATGTCCGACCTGCTGGACCGGCAGCCGGTGCTGCCGACGAGGCGGCTGCTGCCGATCCTCGCCCAGACCGCCCGCGCGCTGCACGCGGCGCACGTGGGCGGCGTGGTGCACCGCGACGTCAAGCCCGGCAACATCCTGCTCGCACGCTCGGGCCAGGTGAAGATCACGGACTTCGGCATCTCGATGGCGGTCAACCAGGTGCCGATGACGGCGTCCGGCATGGTGATGGGGACCGCGCAGTACCTGTCGCCCGAGCAGGCCATCGGCAAGGCCGCGACGCCCGCGTCGGACGTGTACTCCCTCGGGATCGTCGCCTACGAGGCCCTCGTGGGGAACCGACCGTTCACGGGCCCCACGGCGGTCGACATCGCCGTCGCGCACGTGAACACACCGGTGCCGCCGCTGCCGTCGGACGTCGACGCCGAGCTCGCCGACCTCGTGATGCGGATGCTCGCGAAGGACCCCGAGCAGCGCCCGCGCTCGGCGGCCTCGCTCGCGCGGCAGCTCGACGACCTGCTCGACGGCACGCCGCCGGGGGGCGTCCCGGTGGCCGGGGGTCGGCACACGCGGTTCGTCGACGTCGTGGACGCCGTCGAGACCGGCAGCCTGGCCGTGCCGCAGCGCGCCGAGGTGCCGCCGGCGGGTGGCGCCCCCTCCTCCGCGGACGCCGCTGCGCCCGGGGCGGCCGGAACGGGGGTGCGGTCGTGGAGCCCGGGCCCTACGTCGACCGAGGCGGCCGCGGCGCCGTCGGCCCTGCCGCTGCTCGCGCCCGACGGCGCCGTCGCCGTGCCCGGTCGTCAGGAACGGCCCCCGGGCGCCCCGGAGACGGAGGCGCACCCGCCCGTCTTCGTCCCCGCGAGCCCCACCCGCGCCGAGCTGCGCGCGACGCGCACGCACCGCAACCCGCTGCGGACCTCGACCACCACCGGACTACGCTGGGGGCAGTTCTCCCGGCCCCTGCTCGCGCTGATCCTGATGGTGGTCTTCGCCCTCCTGGGCGCGGCGTTCGCGGATAGGGTCTGGGGACCCTCCCGCGCGGAGGACGACGGCACGAGCCGGTCGCAGGTGAGCGCCTCCGCCGCCGGGACCGGGACGAGTGGGATGATCACGACGCACGCCCGGGACGGCGCCGGCCCGTACCCGCAGACGACGACAGCGAAGGACCTGTAGTGGTGGACGACGCACCCCGGATCCTCGGCGGCCGCTACGAGGTCGGCGAGCTCATCGGTCGCGGCGGCATGGCCGAGGTCCACATCGGCCACGACACGCGCCTGGGCCGCACCGTGGCCATCAAGATCCTGCGCTCGGACCTCGCGCGCGACCCCTCGTTCCAGGCGCGCTTCCGCCGTGAGGCCCAGGCCGCCGCGTCGCTGAACCACCCCGCGATCGTCGCGGTCTACGACACCGGCGAGGACGTGTTCACCGAGCCCGGTGGCGCCGTCGCGCACGTGCCGTTCATCGTCATGGAGTACGTCGAGGGCCACACGGTGCGGGACATCCTGCGCGACGGCTCGGCCGTGCCCATCGACGAGGCGGCGGAGATCACGGCGGGCGTCCTTTCGGCGCTCGAGTACTCGCACCACGCGGGAATCGTCCACCGCGACATCAAGCCGGCCAACGTCATGCTGACGCCCGCCGGCGCGGTCAAGGTGATGGACTTCGGCATCGCCCGCGCCATGGCGGACGCCGCGGGCACCATGACGCAGACGCAGGCCGTGATCGGCACCGCCCAGTACCTCTCCCCCGAGCAGGCGCGCGGCGAGGCGGTCGACTCGCGCAGCGACCTCTACTCGACGGGCTGCCTCCTGTTCGAGCTGCTCACCGGGCGGCCTCCCTTCATCGGTGACTCCCCCGTCGCCGTCGCGTACCAGCACGCGCGCGAGGTCCCGCAGGCGCCCAGCTCCTTCGCGTCGGACGTCCCCGAGTCGCTCGACCGGATCACGATGAAGGCACTCGCCAAGGACCGCGAGGACCGTTACGGCTCGGCCGCCGAGTTCCGCGCGGACCTCGAGGCAGCCGTGCGGGGCGGCCACGTCAGCGCGCCCGCGCTCGGCGCCTTCGGCGCCGGTGCCCTCGCGGGCGCCGCGGTCGACCAGCCCACCGCGGCGACGCAGGTGATCGGCGCCGGGGCGAGCCCCACGCAGGTGGCACCCGCGGTCATGCCGTGGGAGCGCACCGACGCGGACGGGCCGAGCACCGGGGTGCAGCCCGCGGTCGAGGACGACGAGCCCAAGAGCCGCCGCTGGCTCGTGTGGACGTTGGTGGCCGTCGCGGTCGCCGCGATCGTCGGCATCATCCTGATCCTGGCGCTGCGTGGGGACGGCGCCCCCGAGACCGTCGAGGTCCCGGACGTCACCAACCAGACGCAGGCGGAGGCGGTGGCCGCCCTGGAGGACGTCGGGCTGCGCGCCAAGCCCGTGACCGAACGCAGCACCGACGTCGAGGCCGGGCTCGTCATCAGCACCGACCCGGCGGCCGGCGAGGAGGCCGAGGTGGACTCGGAGGTCACCGTCGTGGTCTCGGGCGGCCCCGAGGCCGTCACCGTGCCGGACCTGAGCGGCATGACGCAGGACCAGGCGCGCGCGGCGCTCGAGTCCGCGGGTCTCACCGGGTCCGTCTCGGTCGACACCGAGGACAGCCCGACCGTCGAGGAGGACCGGGTGACCCGGTCCGAGCCCGCGAGCGGGGAGTCGGTGGCACCGGACGCCGAGATCACGATCTTCCTGTCGACGGGCCAGGTGCAGCTGCCCGACCTGACGGGACTCACCGAGGTCGAGGCGTCCGAGGCGCTCACCGAGCTCGGCCTGCGCATGGAGGTCGAGTACGAGCCGACGGACGAGGCCGATCCCGGACGCGTGCTGCGTCAGGACCGCTTCCCGGGGCCCGTGGAGCAGCGCGCCACCGTCACCGTCACCGTGGCGGAGGAGCCCGAGCCCGAGACGGTGCAGGTGCCGGACGTGTTCAACCTCCCGCAGGGTGCGGCGGAGGAGCGGCTGGGCGGCGCGAACCTGAACTTCACGGTGCGTGAGGAGGCCAGCGACGAGGTCGCCGAGGGCCGGGCCATCGGCACGGAGCCCGGCGCCGGCGCGTCGCTCGAGGTCGGGGCAACGGTCGTCCTCGTCATCTCCACCGGCCCGGCCCCCGAGGCCGGGGGCCCGGGGCAGGGGGAGGGCGAGGGGCAGCCGAACCCCTGAGCGGTCGCGTCAGGCGTGCGGGGTCTCCCGCACGAGCGGGTGCATGCCCGACGACCGCTCGACGGCACCCTCGAGCCCGCACACCTCGAGCCAGTTCGCGAGCAGGCGGTGACCGCCCTCGGTGAGCACGGACTCGGGGTGGAACTGCACGCCGTGCAGCGGGAGCTCGCGGTGCTGCACGCCCATGATCACGCCCGGCGCGCCGTCGTCGGCGTCGTGGTGCGTGCGGGCCGTGACGACGAGCTCAAGGGGCACCGTGCCGTCGACCACCGCGAGGGAGTGGTAGCGCGTGGCCGTGAACGGGCTCGCGAGACCGGCGAGGACGCCGGTGCCGGCGTGCTCGACCTCGCTCGTCTTGCCGTGCATGAGCTCGGCGGCATGGGTGACCGTCGCGCCGTAGACCTCCGCGAGCGCCTGGTGCCCGAGGCACACGCCGAGCATCGGGGTCCCCGTCTGCGCGCAGTCGCGGATGACGTCCATGCTCGCTCCCGCCGCACGGGGGGTGCCGGGACCGGGCGAGACGAGCACGCCGTCGTACTCCGCGCGCTCGTCGGCTGCGGGCACCGCGTCGTTGCGCACGACGACCGTCTGCGCCCCGAGCTGGTCGAGGTAGCCCACGATCGTGTAGACGAACGAGTCGTAGTTGTCCACGACGAGGATGCGGGTCATCTCACTCCACCGTGATCTCGTTGAAGGGCAGGTGCGGCGCGATCGCCGGGAACACCCACAGGAAGCAGGCGGCCACCACGGCGACCGCGAGGACGGCCAGCTCGACGACGCGCAGCCACGCGGGTCCCGGCAGCGCGCGCCAGAGCCATCCGTACATCATGCGCCTCCCGTGCCGGTGGGTGCCTCGACGTCCGTGCCCGCCCCGGCCTCGGCCGGCACCTCGCCGAGGGCCTCTGGGAGACCCTCGCTGACCGGCTGCCACGTGTCGAGCTCGGCGTGGACGATGAACCGCTCGCGCGCGCTGAACATCGGGTGGCACGTGGTGAGCGTCATCATCGCGGTGGTGGGCTCCGCACCCGGGTCGCCGGGGACCGGCGCGATCACCTCGACGTCGCGGGGAAGCACCACCCGGGTCTCGGTGACCCGGTAGACGAACCACGCCTCGGGTGTCTGCACCACGAGCGGGTCACCCACCTGGAGGTCCTCGACCAGATGGAACGGCTTGGCGTAGGTCGTGCGGTGCGCGGCCAGCGCGAAGTTGCCCACCTCGCCCGGCATCGCCGTGCCCTCGTAGTGACCGATGCCGAGCACGTCGAGCACGTCCGGCCGGCTGGTCCCCTGCGACACGGGCCGCACGTAGTCGCTGCCCCACCGCGGAACGCGCAGGGTGGCGAAGGTCGTGGCGTGGGCCGGCTCGTCGAGCACGGGTGGGTCGGACGGCGTCGTGGGCTCGGACGCGGCCTCGGGCAGGGGGACGTCGTCGGTGTCGACCGCCCAGTCGAGGTCCTCGACGACGGCACGCTGCTCGCGGCCCGCCTCGACGTCCGTCCACCACAGCTGCCACACCACGAACAGCGCGACGAGCACGCCGAGCGTGACGAGCAGCTCGCCCAGGACGGTCAGGACGAGGTGCCCGGGTGAGGGTCGTCGCGCCGGGGGACGGACGGGTGCCGTCGTGGTGCTCACGCGTCGGCCTGCTCGGGCAGCCGGGCGTGGCTGAGCTCGAGGCTGCCCTGGTAGCCGGCGAGCTCGAGGTCGGTCGACTCCTCGACCTGGTAGCCGAGACCGATGGTCGCGGCGGCGTCCTCGATCGCCTGCACCTTGCGTGAGTCGGCGAGGGCGTCGCGCAGGTCCTCCGGGTCACCGATCGCGCGCACCACGTAGGGCGGGGAGTACGTGCGGCCGTGCAGCAGCAGCACGTTCCCCACGCAGCGGAACGCCGAGGTGGACACCACGCGCTCGTCCTGGAGGGTCATCGCCTCGGCGCCCCCGGCCCACAGCGCGTTGATGACGGCCTCGAGATCCTGCTGGTGGATCACGAGCATGTCGTTGGTGACCCAGTCGGGCTGCGGCAGGTTGGTCGGCGCGTCCGTCAGGCGCACCGTGACCCCGTCTCCCGCGACCGGGGTGCGTCCTGCGACCAGCTCGGTGAGCAGCTGCTGCTCGTCGTCGACCGAGGGCAGACCCGCCGTACCGACGTCCGTGAGGCGGTCGACCTCCCCACGCAGCTCCTCGACCTCGCCGGCGAGCTGCTCCGAGCGGTCGACCTCGGCCTGGACGAGGCCCAGCAGGTCCTGGGCCTCGCGGTCCCCGACCCCGCCGGAGAGACGGGCGTTCGCCGCGAAGAGGAAACCTGCGAGCACCAGGACGAGGCCCACGCCGACGGCCCCGCGCACACCCCTACGGGTGCGTCGGGCCGGCGGTGGGCTCTCGGCCCCGGGGTCGGTGGTCACGCGGCTCCTCGTCGACAGGTGCGCCCACTACGCTAGACGACGAACCACGGGCGACGGTGCCCGTCGCCCCACGCTCGCCAGGAGATGTCGTGCCCGAGTCCCGGTCCCGCAAGAAGCCCGCCTACACGCCGCCGCCCGAGGCGAAGGCCGAGAAGGGCAACCCGCCGTGGCTGGTGCCCACGATGGTCGGGCTCATGCTGCTGGGCCTCGCGTGGGTCGTGGTCACCTACATCACGCAGACCGCGTGGCCCATCCCGAACATCGGGAACTACAACCTGCTCATCGGCTTCGCGCTCATCATCGCGGGCTTCGGGCTCACCACCCGCTGGCGCTGACCCCCGGGCCTCCGGCCGCACACCGCACCACGGGCCCCGTCGACGCACCAGCGTCGGCGGGGCTCGTCCGTCCCCGCGCACCGTCCACCCTCGTCCGTCCCCGCGCGCGGTCCACCCTCGTCCGTCCCCGCGCACCGTCCACCCTCGTCCGTCCGGCCGCCGGGGCCGGCCATACCCTCCGCCGCGGTCGGTCCCGGCGGTCCTTGTGACGGACGGGACTCCCGTGGCCGATGGGACGTCACATCCGACACTCCGTCCACTCCCGCACCAAGCACCGCGACGACGGACCGCGCAGGGCCGTGGGCCGGCGTCCGGACGTCACGGGTCTGGTGGCCGTTCCCCGACCACGGAGGGCTTCGGGTCGCCGCGCCTCGCCCTCGGCGGCGAGGCCTCGTCCGTCCCCAGGGGTGGAGATCTCTGTGGATAACTACACGGGTGTAGTTCCACAGGTGTGAGCAACCCTGGGGACGACGAGCGCGTACCTCCGGCCACCCTCCTCCACGCCGACGCAGGCCCACCGCACGGGGCCTGCGGGGAGGGTCACCGAGACGTGTGGAAGGCTCCCGTCGCCGTGCGAGTGAGATCCTCCACGGCCCGGGGCGGGCAGCATGCCCCGCACCCTCGACGTCCGCCGCGCAGACTCAGCGGGGGATCAGAGGGCGGCGTACGCCGTCAGCGCGACGACGACGAGCAGCACCGCCATGACGACGGGGGCGGCCCAGCCCACGAGCGCCCGGCGGTCGCGGGGCACGTACGCGAACGCCGCGCCGAGGGCGGCGCCCACCACGAGCCCGCCCAGGTGCGCCTGCCACGCGATGCCGGGCACCACGAACCCGATCACCGCGTTGATCGCGAGGAGCACCAGGATCTGCCGTGCGTCGGCGCCCACGCGGCGCAGCACCACGAGGACGGCGCCGAAGAGCCCGAACACGGCTCCTGACGCACCGACCACCCACTGCAGGTATTCACCGAGCAGCAGGAAGCCGACGGACCCGCCGACCGCCGAGAGCACGAACAGGGCCACGAACCTCGCCCGTCCCAGCTGCTGCTCGAGGAACGGCCCCACGAGCCACAGCGCGTACAGGTTGAAGGCGATGTGCAGCACCATCCCGCGGCTGTGCAGGAAGGCCGCGGTGAGGAACCGCCACGGCTCGTACTCGCCCCAGGCGGGGCTGAAGATCCAGCGTGACTCCCACGCCCAGCCGAGCGCGAGCTGCAGCGCGAAGCTCACGAGGCACAGCCCCAGGATGGTCAGCGTGACCACCGGCCGACCGCCTCGCACGGGAGCGCCGAACCGCGTGCGCGTCTGCGGTGCCGTGCGCGCGGCCTCGCGCACGCAGTCCACGCAGTGGATGCCGACGGCGGCCTGACGCTGGCACTCGGGGCACGCCGGCCGCCCGCAGCGCTGGCAGCGCACGTAGGACACCCTGTCGGGGTGTCGCGGGCAGACCGGCGTCTCGACCTGGGCCGACGGGTCGTCGGTACTCATCGGCTCGGTCCCTGAGACGTGCGAGCGGGAGTGCTCAGCGCTCGACGGAGACCGACGTCAGGGTGATGTCCTCGACCGGCCGGTCGCCCGGGCGCGTGGGGGTCGTCGCGATCGCGTCCACGACCGCGCGGCTCTCGTCGTCCGCGACCTTGCCGAAGATCGTGTGCTTGCCGTTGAGCCACGGCGTCGCGGCCACAGAGATGAAGAACTGCGAGCCGTTGGTGCCGCCCGGCTTGCCCGTGACCGGGTCCCGGCGCTGGCCCGCGTTGGCCATCGCGAGCAGGTAGGGCTCACCGAAGTTCAGCTCGGGGTGGATCTCATCGTCGAAGGTGTAGCCCGGGCCACCGGTGCCGGTGCCCAGCGGGTCCCCACCCTGGATCATGAAGCCCGCGATGACGCGGTGGAAGAGCAGGTCCGAGTACAGCGGGTCCGTGCGCTCGGCGCCCGTGGACGGGTCCGTCCAGGTCTGCTCGCCCGTGGCGAGGCCGACGAAGTTGCGGACCGTCTTCGGGGCGTGGTTCTCGAAGAGCTCGATGCGGATGTCACCGGCGGAGGTGTGCAGGGTCGCGAACATGTCGCCATCCTCGCACGAGGCGCCGACCCCCGCGCAGACCGGGCCCAACGGTGGCAGCATGGACGGACGGGCCCCCGCGCGGGGCCGCACGCAGCCGCCGACCAGGGAGTCGATGATGTTCCACACACGCCGTCCTGCCCGCACGAGCGTCGATGCCGAGCGTCTCAAGAGCCAGGCGGCGGAGGTGGGTGCGGTGCTGGCCGACGCGGGCAGCCACGCCGGCAAGACGGCGACGCAGCTGGCCGAGCAGGCGAAGGTCGCAGCCGAGCACGCGAGGGAGTGGGCCTCGCCGCGCGTCGAGCACGCGGTCGACTGGGCGTCGCCCCGCGTCGAGAAGGCGTGGCACGACGTGAGCAAGGCCGCCGGCCCCAAGGTCGAGAAGGCGGCCGGCAAGGCGGTCCCGCTCGTCGACACGGCGCACGACAAGCTGCTCGAGGACCTGCTGCCCAAGGTCGTCGCCGCGCTCAACGCTGCCGCCGCGGCGACCGCGGTGGGCGTCGACAAGGCGCACGACGTCGCGTCGGCCAAGCTCTCGGAGATCGCGCACCTCGAGCCGCCGGCACCGCCCAAGAAGCACACCGGAGCCAAGGTCTTCTGGTTCCTCGCGGGCCTCGCCGCCCTCGGCGCGGCGTTCACGGCCTGGCGCCGCAGCCAGCCCCAGACCGACCCGTGGGCGGAGCAGCCGTGGGAGCCGGCCGAGCGCCGCGAGGAGATGCTGAGCGAGGTGCGCCACGGGATCGGCGAGGCCGCCGAGGCCGTCGGCGAGGCCGCCGGGGGAGCCGTCGCCAAGACCCGCGAGGCCACCGAGAAGGCGCGCGAGGCGACCGAGAAGGCCGCGGAGAAGGCCCGTGAGGCCGGCGCGAAGGCAGGCCCGCGACGCTCCTCCTCGGCGGACACCGAGACCACGCAGGCTCTGCCGACCTCGGGCACCTCGACGTCGTCGTCCGCCTCGACCGGCACGAGCTCGACGGACAAGGGCACCAGCGACAAGGGCACCGGAGCGACGTCGTCGTCCGCGACCGGCACCTCCTCGGGCAGCAAGGGCGGCAAGGCCACGGGCGGCTCGAGCACCTCGGCGGCCGGGACCACGCGCCGCTCCTCGACCAGCAGCAGCACGGGTGCCTCGGGCACCACCCGCAAGAAGAGCACGGGCACCTCGGGAACCAAGCCCACGACCGGGGACACGGGCGGCTCCGCCTCCTGACCTCCGCACCGGCAGCGACGAGAGCCCGTCACCACCGCGGTGACGGGCTCTCGTGCGTACGGGGCGGTGCCGGTCAGCCGGTCAGCCGGCGCGACACGTCGATCGTCCGCACCGCCAGGTGGTCGAGCGCGGCCAGCACGTCGTCACCCGGCTCCCAGTCGCTCTGCGGCCCCGACACGTGCGAGACCCCGTACGGGTTGCCGTCGGCGAACTTGAGCGGGTCCGTGTACCCGGGGGCCACAAGGATCCCGCCGAAGTGGCACACCATGCGGTAGATCGACAGCAGCGTGGACTCCTGGCCGCCGTGCTTGGTCTGCGACGACGTGAAGCCCGCGAACACCTTGTCCACGAGGCCACCCTCGGCCCACAACGGGCCGAGCGTGTCGACGTACTGCTGGAACTGGCTGGTCACGTTGCCGAAGCGGGTGGGGGAGCCGAAGAGCACGACGTCGGCCCACGCGGCGTCGTCGGGCGTGGCGCGAGGTTCGTCCGCGGTGCGCTCGACGTGCTCCGCCCAGTCGGGGTTTCCCTCGATCGCCTCGCGCGGGGCGATCTCCGGGACCTGCCGGCGCCGCACCTCGGCGCCGTGCCCGACGGCGGCCTGCTCGAGGCGTTGCGCCATCGAGTGCAGGTTCCCGGTGGCGGAGTAGTAGATGATCGCGACGTTCGTCATGGCACCTCCTGTGTGGTGCCTCGATCGTCCGTCGCGCGGCGCCGCCCCGCATCCCGGGCACGACGGTGGCCCGTGGCGCGACCGCGCGGGGAGCTCAGTCCGCGGGGAGCTCCGCGGGCAGGCCCACGCGCGCGAACAGCGCGGTGTCGAACCAGGCGGTCACGCGTGCGACGCCGTCGGGGGTGACCGTCGGCAGGTGCAGGTTGAACGCCCGGTGCACGCCGTCCTCGCCGCGCATGTACAGGCCGAGCACCACCTGCCCGTTCGCCCGTGCGGGCAGCAGCCGCATGTCGCCCGGACCGTTCGCCGGGCAGTGCTGGGTGATGAGGGCCGCGATCTGCCGAGCGCCCTCGAACCAGTCGAGGAACGGCGGCATCTCCCACACGGCGTCCTCGGTGAGCGCCGCGACGAGGCGCTCCATGTCGTACTCCTCGAACGCGCGCACGTACTCCTCGAGCAACGTGCGCAGGCGCGGGTCGCCGTCGTCGAGCGCGACCGGCTCCTGCTCGGCGACCTTCGCGAGGTGGGCCCGCGCGCGCTGGAGGCTGCTGTTGACCGACGCGACGGAGATCCCGAGCGCCTCCGCCGCCTCGGCGGCCCGCCAGCGGAGCACGTCGCACAGCAGCACGACGGCGCGCTGCTGCGCCGTGAGGTGCTGCAGCGCGGCCACCAGGGCGAGGCGCACGTTGTCGCGGGTGACCACCTCGTCCGCCGGGTCCGTCGCCGGGCCCGACCAGAGCACGTCGTCGGGCACCGGCTCGAGCCACGGGACCTCGTGCCGTGGGTTGAGCTCGTGCGCCGGGTCCGCCGCGGGCTGGCCGAGGCCCGTGGGCAGGGGTCGGCGCGCGCGTCCCTCGAGCGCCGTGAGGCACGTGTTGGTCGCGATGCGGTACATCCACGTGCGCACGGACGAGCGGTTCTCGAAGCCGTGGAACGCGCGCCAGGCACGCAGGTACGTCTCCTGGACCAGGTCCTCGGCGTCCTGGACTGAGCCGACCATGCGGTAGCAGTGGGCGAGCAGCTCGCGCCGGAGCGGCTCTGTCTGCGTGAGGAAGGTCTCCTCGGTCGCGGCGAGGGTCACCCGCGTGACGCTACCCCCGATGAGTTCGCGTGCGGAAGAGGTCGGTACCCATGACGGCGTCACCGCGGCGCCGAGGAGGAGGGCTCCCGTGGACCGCATGCTGTTCGTCAACCTGCCGGTCGCCGACCTCGAGGCCTCGCGCCGCTTCTACACCGGCCTGGGCTTCGGGGTGAACGAGATGTTCTCGGACGACAGGTGCGCGTGCGTCGTCGTCTCCGACGCGATCTTCGTGATGCTGCTCGACCGCGACCGCTTCGCCGACTTCACCGACCGGCCCACGGCGGACCCGACGGCGAGCACGGGTGTCGTCAACTGCCTGTCGGCGGACTCGCGCGACGAGGTCGACGCCCTCGTCGCGTCCGCCGAGGCGCACGGCGGCCGGAGCGGTCGCACGTTCGCCGACGGCCCCATGTACGGCCGCTCGTTCGACGACCCGGACGGCCACGTCTGGGAGGTGCTGCACATGGAGCTCGCGGGCGTCCCGTGAGCGCCGCGAGAGCGACCCCCGCCGACGACGGTGCCGTGCGGGCTCAGGCGAGCCGCGCCGTCACCTCGGCAGCCCCGGGCTCGAGCCGGAGGCCCGACGACGTGCCGCGCGCGCTCACCTCGTAGTCGCCCCACCAGCCGCGCAGGGTCACGCGACCCTGCGCGTCGGTGCGCGCAGCCGTCGGTGCGAGCCACCACTCACCCTTCACGAGCCTCAGCAGCTCGTCGTACGCGGGCTTGGGCGTGCCGTCGGCGCGCACGAACCCGCCGGGCGCCCCCAGCCACATCCCGTCGTCGGTCAGGCCCCAGTAGGTCGTCGCCTCGACCCGCGGGTGCGAGAGCAGCGTGCGGTAGTGCCGCAGCACCTCGTCGGCCTGCCGCTCCTCGCCCTCGGGTGTCGAGGGCCAGTGCTCGGGCTGGAAGTCGTTGAGGTCCTCGATCTCGGGCGGCATCACCTCGCCCGAGAGGAGGGTGGTCTCCGTGAAGTGGATGGGCAGACCGTAGCGGCTGAAGCGCTCGAGTGTCGCGAGGGTCTTCTCCTCGCCCCAGTACCCCTGGTGCATGTGGCTCTGCAGGCCGAGCACGTCGACCTCGATCCCCGCCTCGAGCACGCCCTCGATCAGGCACTCGTACGCGGTGGACATGTCGAAGTCGTTGAGCAGCAGCCTGACGTCGGGGTTCGCGGCGCGCGCCTCGTCGAACGCGAGGCGGATGGTCTCGAGGCGGCCCTTGGCCCGGGCGAGCGGTGTGATCGCGTTCTCGCCGTTGTCGAACACCGGCATGATCACGGCCTCGTTGATCGCGTCCCAGGTGTCGACCAGCCCACGGAAGTCCGTCACCTCGCGGCGGATCCTTGCGCGCTGGAGACGCTCGACCTCCTCGAGCGGGCGGCCGAGGAGCCACGCGGGCTGGACCGTGTGCCACATGAGCGGGTGACCCTTGAGCTCGACCCCGCGCTCGGCGAACCACTGCGCGGTGCGCTGCAGCCGCTCGGTGTCAGGCCGTCCCTCGACCGGCTCGAAGCGGCCCCAGTAGAACGGCAGGGTCGCGGTGTTGAACAGGTCGAGCCACAGCGCGGCGAGCTGTTCGAGCCGCTCGAGCGACGCGCCGCCGAACGTCTCGACGTCCTCGGGGCGTGCCTGGTGCTCGCCGTTGGCCAGGGGGATGAAGTCGAACCCGATGTTGCCGAAGCCGAAGGCGTGCCGGGTCTGCGCGAGGGTCACCTCGACGTCCGCGAGCGGTGCGCCGTCGGGCCCGAGCACCTGGACCGACGTCGCGCCCTGCCGGTGGGCGAGCGTGGGGTCCGGGGTCCAGCTCTGGTTCAGGTCGCGGCTCATACGGCGTGCTCCTCCTCGTCGAGGGCACCAGCCTGCCACATGTGGCCGAATCGTTTCGAGCGCTGAGACGCGGTCACGGGTCAGCGCCGCCGCCCGTCGTCCGGCGGGGTCAGCCCTGCGGGCCCGGGCCGTGGTCGGGGGGCGCGTACGGGCCGGCGGCCCCGCGCACGTCGGTGAGCGCGTGGCGCACCGCGAGCCGGATCACCCAGTAGAGCGCGAGCAGGATCACTGCCGGGATCACCAGGTAGAGCAGCAGCACGACCGGGCCGAAGAGCATCTCCATGGCCGTGACCCTAGAGCCTGGCGCCCACGCGCGTGCCACGCTTGCCGCCATGTCCCGCGCCCTGGTGTTCACCCGCACCACCGACTACCGGCACGAGTCGATCGAGCACGGCACCGCGGTCGTGCGGCGCCTCCTCGCCGACGACGGGGTCGCGAGCGACCACACGGAGGAACCTGCGGCCTTCCACGCCACGTCGCTCAGCCGCTACGACCTCGTGGTGTGGCTCTCGACCACCGGAGACGTGCTCGACGACGACGGACGGCGGGCCCTGGCCTCCTGGCTCGCGGGCGGTGGCGCCTGGGCGGGGGTCCACGGCGCGACGGTCGCGGAGCCGGGGTGGCCCGAGTTCGAGCGGATCGCGGGCGCGGTCTTCACCGACCACCCCGAGATCCAGCCGGCTCGCGTGCGCGTGGCGGACGCATCGCACCCGTCCACCTCGCAGCTCCCCGTCACCTGGGAGCACACCGACGAGTGGTACAACTTCCGGCGTCGCCCGGGCCCCGAGCAGACCGTGCTGCTGACCGTCGACGAGGCGACGTACGCCGGGGGCACGATGGGCGCGGACCACCCGGTCGCATGGCACGGCGGCTACGGCGCCGGGCGCACCTGGTACACCTCGCTCGGGCACGCGGCGGAGACCTTCGACGACCCGACGTTCGTCGCCCACCTCCGCGGCGGTCTGCGCAGCCTGCTGGCCTGAGGCCGGGCGTCGTCAGCCCGCCCTGCGCCACTGCTCGAGGCGTTCCCGGCTGCGGACCACGCGCAGCAGCGTGGTCAGGACGAGCCCGCCGACCAGGTTGCCGAGCACCACGAACCCGAACCACGGCAGCCACGCGTCCCACGCCGCGGCGGGGGAGCCCGCGTGCATGCCGACGAAGATGATGAGCGAGTCCAGGATCGAGTGGAACAGGCCGCCCCCCACGATCACGAGGGCGATGCCGACGGCGGCGACCAGCTTGGCCAGGTCGTCGTCCGTCCCGCCCTGCATCCGCGTGAGGAGGGTGATCGCCGCACCGGCGAGCACCGCGAGGGTGAAGGTCTGCAGGTCGAGCGGGGCCTCGGTGAACTCCCGCGCCATGGTGTCCGCGGTCTCGTGCAGGTCCGGCAGCGCCACGGCGATGAGCCACGCGAGCACGAACCCGCCCACGAGGTTGCCCACGAGCGTGCCCACCCACAGCCGGACGAGCTGCCACCAGGTCGCCTCCTCGGCGAGGACGACCATCACGGGCACGTGGAAGCCCTCGGTGAACAGCTCGCTGTGGCCGAGCCGCAGTGCGATCAGGCCGATGGAGAACGCGAGCGCCCCGAGCAGGCGACTTCCGGTCGCTGCCTCGACGGCCAGGAGGGCGAGCACGCCGATCGCCACCTCGATGCCGGCGACGGCCCCTGTCGCGAGCAGGTCGGCCGTCCCGCGGTGCAGCCGCGGCCGGCCCTCGAGGATCACCCGGTCGAGCGCGTGGTCCTTCTCCTCGGTGGTCCCGGCGTCGTCCTCACGCTCGTGCGGTTCGTCCTTCGACGTGGCGTTCGCCGACGACGACGCGTCGTGCTCGGGGGAGTTCTCGGTCACCCGTGCAGTCTGCGGCACGGGTGACGGCCCTGCGCGCCGGTGGGCGCGCGTGCCCGGATGTGGAGCCAAGGGGACTCGAACCCCTAACCCCCTGCTTGCAAAGCAGGTGCGCTACCAATTGCGCCATGGCCCCTGGGTGCGGAGTCGGTCAGTCGACCGTGTCGGTGACCTCGGTCCACAGGTCCCGCTCGTCGCGGTCCTCCGCGTACGTGCGCCAGAGGACGTATGCCGCCGCAGCGGCGAGCAGCGCGACCACGAGCTTCTTCATCGGTCCTCCGCGGGTGGGGGAGTGGGCCTAAGAGGACTTGAACCTCTGACCTCTTCCTTATCAGGGAAGCGCTCTAACCGTCTGAGCTATAGGCCCTCGCGCACGACGTCGCCGACGTGCGCCGCACGAGACTACCCCAGGGCCGCCGCCGGACCCAACTCGCCCCCGCGCCCCTGGCCGCCCCCTCGCCCGACTCAGTCGTCGGTGAGGGTCAGGTGGATGCCACCCACGAGCGCGGCGACGATGTTGTACAGGAACGCACCGATCGTCGACAGCGCCGTGAGCAGGACGATGTCGACCACGGCGACCATCACGGCGAGCGAGATGACCCGGTCGAACGCCACGAACTCGAGCAGGTCGAAGAACGACGTCGAGCCGGTGATCTCCGCGATCGTGGTGTTGACCTGGGTGAAGACCTCGAGGCTGTTGAGGGTCTGCCAGATCACGGCGGCCGAGACCACGATCATGATCCCGATCGCGACCGACAGCAGGAACGAGAGCTTCATGACCGACCAGGGGTCGATGCGCGAGACCGCGAGCCGCACCTTGCGCGGGCCGGCGGCGGCCGCGGGCTCGGCGGACGGCCGGGTCGCAGGAGCCTCGTCCTGCTCGACCTCGACGTCACCGGACCGCGTCGGCATCGCGTTGCGTGCCGTCTCGGTCACGCCCTGGGCGGCCCGCTTGAGCCGATCCGTGACGCCACCACCTCTCGAGGTCGTCTCGGAGGTGGACGGCCGCCCGCCCCCGGACGACGGCGGGGTGGTGCCGGAGACAGGTCCGGTCGCCGGGCGCGGACGCGGGTTCTCGGTCCGCACGCCCGTCGACCCCGCAGGCTTGCGCGGCGCGATCGAGGGCGGAGGTGTGCCGTCGGTGCCGGTGCTCATCGGTCTCCCTCGTCGGCCGGGTGGGTGTCCACGGGCTCGCCCGCGGGGGCGCCGCCCTGCTCGTCAGCCGAGGTGGTCCCCTGCGGCTCGTCCGTCGCCCCAGCGTCCGTCGTCAGGGCGTCCTGGTCAACGGTAGCCGCATCAGCCTCAAGGTTTCTCTCCACGTTGCGCGCAACCGAGAGGATGCGGTCCCCCGTGTCGGGCTTCGCGAGGATCACACCGGTCGCGTCACGACCGTGCACCGGGATCTCCTCGACGAGCGAGCGGACCACCTTGCCGCGCTCCATGACCACGAGGATCTCGTCGGTCGAGGCCACCATGGTCGCGCCCACGAGCACGCCCCGGTCGTCCGGCAGGCGTGCGGCGCGCACGCCCAGGCCGCCGCGGCGCGTGCGTCGGTAGTCGAGGTTGCCGTCGGAGTTGACGCGGTGCATGTCCGAGCGCTTGGCCGTGCCGCCGTCCGTCACCGTCACCAGGAACGAACCCTCCTGGATCACGTCCATCGACAGCAGCTCGTCGTCCTCGCGGAACCGCATGCCGGTGACGCCGGACGTCGCGCGGCCCATGGGACGCAGCTCTTCCGAGGTCGCCCGGAACCGGACGGCCTGACCCTTGCGCGAGACCAGCAGCAGCTCGGAGTCCTCGTCGGCGAGAACGGCCGAGACCAGCTCGTCCGGCACGCCGTCGTCGTCCTCGCGCAGGTTGATCGCGATGAGCCCGCCCGAGCGGTTGGAGTCGTACTCCGCGAGGCGCGTCTTCTTGACCAGCCCGCGCCTGGTCGCGAGGACCAGGTACTCGGCCTGGTCGTAGTCGCGCAGGTCGACCACGCGCGCGATCTCCTCGCCCGGCTGGAAGGCCAGCAGGTTCGCGACGTGCTGCCCCTTCGAGTCGCGGCCGCCCTCGGGAAGCTCGTACGCCTTGGCGCGGTAGACCCGTCCGAGGTTCGTGAAGAAGAGCAGCCAGTGGTGGGTGGTCGTCACCCCGAAGTGCTCGACGACGTCGTCGGCCCGCAGCTGGGCCCCGCGCACGCCCTTGCCGCCGCGCTTCTGCACGCGGTACTGGTCGCTCCGGGTCCGCTTGGCGTACCCGCCGCGGGTGATCGTGACGACCACCTCCTCCTCGGCGATGAGGTCCTCCATCGAGACCTCACCGTCGAACGGCAGGATCTGCGTGCGCCGCTCGTCGCCGTAGCGCGCGACGATCTCGTCGAGCTCCTCGCCGACGATCCGCCGCTGCCGCTCGGGCTTGGCCAGGATGTCCTTGAGGTCCTCGATCTTGACCATCAGGCCGTCGTACTCGTCGATGATCTTCTGCCGCTCGAGGGCCGCGAGGCGGCGCAGCTGCAGGTTGAGGATCGCGGTCGCCTGGATCTCGTCGACCTCGAGCAGGTCCATGAGGCCCGCGCGTGCCTCCTCGACGTCGGGCGAGCGGCGGATCAGCGCGATGACCTCGTCGAGCGCGTCGAGCGCCTTGAGGTAGCCGCGCAGGATGTGCGCCTTCTCCTCGGCCTCGCGCAGCCGGTACGTGGTGCGGCGCACGATCACGTCGAGCTGGTGCGTCACCCAGTGCCGCACGAACGCGTCGAGGCTCAGCGTGCGTGGGACGTCGTCGACGAGCGCGAGCATGTTCGCGCCGAACGTGTCCTGGAGCTGGGTGTGCTTGTAGAGGTTGTTGAGCACGACCTTGGCGACCGCGTCGCGCTTGAGCACGATCACGAGGCGCTGGCCGGTGCGACCCGAGGTCTCGTCGCGGATGTCCGCGATGCCCTGCACGCGGCCGTCCTTGACGAGGTCCGCGATCTTGGCCGCGAGGTTGTCGGGGTTGACCTGGTACGGCAGCTCGGTCACCACGAGGCAGATCCGGTTCTGGATCTCCTCGACCGTCACGACCGCGCGCATGGTGATCGAGCCGCGGCCGGTGCGGTACGCCTCCTCGATGCCCCGCCGGCCCAGGATGGTCGCGCCGGTCGGGAAGTCGGGGCCGGGGATCCGCTCGATCAGTGCCTCGAGCAGCTCCTCCTTCGAGGCCTCGGGGTTCTCGAGGTGCCAGCGCACGCCCTCCGCGAGCTCGCGCAGGTTGTGCGGCGGGATGTTCGTGGCCATTCCGACGGCGATCCCCGCGCTGCCGTTGGCGAGCAGGCTCGGGAAGCGCGCGGGCAGGACGGCGGGCTCCTGCGTACGGCCGTCGTAGTTGTCGCGGAAGTCGACGGTCTCCTCGTCGATGTCCCGCACCATCTCCATCGCGAGCGGGGCCATCTTGCACTCGGTGTACCGCGGTGCGGCGGCCGGGTCGTTCCCGGGCGAGCCGAAGTTCCCCTGCCCGGCCACGAGCGGGTAGCGCAGCGACCAGTCCTGGACCAGGCGCACCAGGGCGTCGTAGATCGCCGTGTCGCCGTGCGGGTGGTACTTGCCCATCACGTCGCCGACCACGCGGCTGCACTTCGAGAACTGCCGGTCAGGCCGGTAGCCGCCGTCGTACATCGCGTACAGGACGCGGCGGTGCACGGGCTTGAGCCCGTCCCGCACGTCGGGCAGTGCGCGCCCCACGATCACGCTCATCGCGTAGTCGAGGTAGGACCGCTGCATCTCGAGCTGCAGGTCCACCGAGCTCACTCGGTCACCGACCGGGGGAGTCACGTCCGTCACAGGTCTCTACCTCTCGTGCGCGCGCGTGCGCGCGTCGTGTCGTGCTGCTGCTCGCCGGGCCTCAGATGTCGAGGAAGCGGACGTCCTTGGCGTTGCGCTGGATGAAGCTGCGGCGCTGCTCGACGTCCTCGCCCATGAGCACCGCGAAGATCTCGTCGGCCGCGGCCGCGTCGTCGAGGGTGACCTGCAGCAGCGTGCGCTGGTCGGGGTCCATCGTGGTCTCCCACAGCTCGGAGTAGTCCATCTCCCCGAGACCCTTGTAGCGCTGGATCCCGTTCTCCTTGGGGATCCGCTTGCCCGCGGCCAGGCCCTCCTTGAGGAAGGCGTCGCGCTCACGGTCCGAGTACACGTAGTCGTGCGGCGCGTTCGACCACTTCAGCCGGTACAGCGGTGGCTGGGCGAGGTACACGTACCCGCCCTCGATGAGCGGGCGCATGTAGCGGAACAGCAGCGTGAGCAGCAGGGTGCAGATGTGCTGGCCGTCGACGTCCGCATCGGCCATGAGCACGATCTTGTGGTAGCGGAGCTTGGCGATGTCGAAGTCCTCGCCGATCCCCGTGCCGAAAGCCGTGATGAGCGCCTGGACCTCCTGGTTGCCCAGCGCCCGGTCGAGCCGCGCGCGCTCGACGTTCAGGATCTTGCCGCGGATGGGCAGGATCGCCTGGGTGCGCGGGTTGCGGCCCCGCACCGCCGAGCCGCCGGCCGAGTCGCCCTCGACGATGAACACCTCGCACTCGGCGGGGTTGTTCGACTGGCAGTCGCGCAGCTTGCCGGGCATGCCACCGGACTCGAGCAGGCCCTTGCGCCGCGTCGCCTCGCGCGCCTTGCGCGCAGCCATCCGGGCCGTGGCCGCCTGGATCGACTTGCGGATGATGTCGCGCGCCTCGCCCGGGTGCGCGTCGAGCCAGTCGCCGAGCTGCTCGTGCACGACCTTCTGCACGAAGGTGCGGGCCTCGGTGTTGCCGAGCTTGGTCTTGGTCTGGCCCTCGAACTGCGGCTCACCGAGCTTGACGGAGATGACGGCGGTCAGGCCCTCGCGCACGTCGTCGCCCGTGAGGTTGTCGTCCTTCTCCTTGAGCAGACCCTTGTCGCGCGCGTACCGGTTGACCAGCGAGGTCATCGCGGCGCGGAAGCCCTCCTCGTGCGTGCCGCCCTCGGTGGTCGAGATCGTGTTCGCGTAGGTGTGGACGGACTCCGAGTAGGCGTTGGTCCACTGCAGCGCGATCTCGACGGAGATCTTGCGGTCGGTGTCCTCCGACTCGATGTCGACCACCTGCGGGTGCACGACGTCGACCTTCTTCGCGTCGTTGAGGTGGGCCACGTAGTCGATGAGGCCGCCGTCGTACTTGTACGTGACGGTCCGCAGGCTCGCCCCCGGCGGCGTGCCCTCGGCGTCCTCGGCCTCGGGTGCCGCCGTGACCTCGTCCTCGGTCCCGGTGTGCTCCGGCCGCTCGTCGGTGAGCGTGATCTTGAGGCCCTTGTTGAGGAAGGCGTACTGCTGGAAGCGCGAGCGCAGCGTCTCGTAGTCGAGCTCCACGGTCTCGAAGATCGCCGGGTCCGGCCAGAAGGTCTGAGTGGTGCCGGTCTCGTCCGTCGCCTCACCCTTGCGCAGGTCGCCCACGGGCTTGCCGCCGTCGGCGAACGACTGGTGCCAGGTGAAGCCGTCGCGCTTGACCACGGTCTCGACGCGCGTCGAGAGCGCGTTCACGACCGAGATGCCGACGCCGTGCAGACCCCCCGAGACCGCGTAGCCGCCGCCGCCGAACTTGCCGCCCGCGTGCAGGATCGTCATGACGACCTGCACCGTGGGCCGGCCCTCGGTGGGGTGGATCGCGACCGGGATGCCACGTCCGTCGTCGCTCACGCGCACGCCGCCGTCGGCGAGCAGCGTGACGTCGATCTCGGTGCAGTACCCGGCCAGGGCCTCGTCGACAGAGTTGTCCACCACCTCGTACACCAGGTGGTGCAGGCCGCGCGGCCCCGTCGACCCGATGTACATGCCCGGCCGCTTGCGGACGGCCTCGAGCCCCTCGAGGACGGTGATGGCGCTGGCGTCGTAGCCGGTGCCGGTGGCGGGGGTGGGAGTCGTCGCGCCGTCGGGCGCTGCAGGACTGTCAGCCACGGGCCGTGGTGCTCCTTCGGGTGGACGTGCGCGCACGCGGCGCCCGCCGGACCGGGGCACCACGCCGGACGCCGCACAGCAGCACCGGAACGGCCCCCCGCGCACCCGTGCGAGCACCAGGAATGACAGGAGTCAGTCTACCCCGTCAACAGCCCGTCTCAGCGGTTTCCCCAGCGGTGTGGGCCGAATCCGAACCCAGGGTGTGACCAGGTGGTGGCGCGGGGCGGCTCGAGGCGTCTCAGGCCGGTTCCCGCCGATCGACGTCAGCCGTAGGTGTCGCGCGGCCCGCGACCCGCGACCCGTCGTCCGCCACGGCCCCACCCCGGCCCCGCAGGGCCCAGCACGGTGACCTCGCGGACCACCCCGCTGCCCAGCTCGACCTCGAGCCTGCCGAGCAGCTCGGGCACGAGCAGCCGCAGGTTCGTCGCCCACGTGGTCGAGTCGGTGCGGATGACCAGCCTGCCCTCCTCGAAGGTCTCGGGCGTGCAGTGGTCCGCGACCTGGTCACCGACGACCTCGCGCCAGCGGCCCACCACGCCACCCACCGACAGCTCGGCGGACCAGCCGCGTTCGGCCGCGAGCCGGGCGAGGGTGTCGCCGAGCAGGGCCGGGTCCCTGCCGTCCGCGCCCGGGCCCGACGTCGGACCCGACGTGCGTGCAGGTCGCGGCTTGCCCGGTGCCCCGGGTCGCACCCCCCTCGCGCGTGCGGCCGCCACCGCACGGTTGAGCGCGGCGCGCGCCACCTCGGCCGGCGGCGTCAGGCCGAGCTGCTCGGCCACGGGACGGTGGGGGTCCAGCGGGGTGCGACCGGCCGGCGGCGCCGGCACCTCGTCCGCCACGTCCTCATCCCGGCCGGGGACCTCATCGGACACGCGTGACCTGCCCCGCCATGACGTCGTAACGCGCCCCCTCGAGCTGCTCGGGCACGTCCTCGGCGACCGCGGCCGTGACGAGCACCTGCTCAGCACGCGCCACGAGGGTCGCCAGGCGCCCCCGGCGGCGCGAGTCGAGCTCGGCGAAGACGTCGTCCAGGATCAGCACCGGCTCCGAGCCCTCGCCCCAGTCCGAGATGCCGGTCCCCGCGGCGTCGTCGGGCGTGCCGTGCGTCAGCAGCTCGTAGGACGCGAGCCTGAGTGCGAGCGCGTACGACCACGACTCGCCGTGGCTCGCGTAGCCCTTGGCGGGGAGCCCACCGAGGGTCAGGACGAGGTCGTCACGGTGCGGGCCGACGAGGTTGACGCCCCGGTCGATCTCCTGCGTTCGGCGCCGGCTCATCGCCTCGAGCAGCTGCGCCTCGAGCAGCTCGGTGGTCGCGTCGAGGTGCGGCACCCGCTCGGCGCCGCCCGGCTCGTCGTCCTGGGCCTGGACGAGCGACGACCGGTACCCCAGCTCTGCGGCCCCCTGCCCGTCGCTGACCTGCGCGTACGCGCGTTCGACGTGCGGCGCCAGGTGGTTCACGAGCCGCACCCGGCGCGCAAGGATCTGCGCGCCGAGATGGGCGAGGCGCCCGTCCCAGACGTCGAGGGTGCGCAGGTCAGCCTCCTCGTCCCCGCGCCGTCCGCGGCGCACGGCACCTGCCGACTTGAGCAGCGCACCACGCTGACGCAGCACACGCTCGTAGTCCGCGAGGAGGCCCGCGGTCCGCGGCGCGACCTGCACCGCGAGGTCGTCGAGGAAGCGGCGGCGCGTGTCCGGGTCCCCCTTGACGAGCGCCAGGTCCTCGGGCGCGAAGAGCACGGTGCGCAGGATGCCGAGGACGTCACGCGCGCGACGCGTAGGGGCACGGTTCACCTGCGCACGGTTGGCCCGGCCCGGGTTGATCTCGAGCTCGACGAGGCTCGAGCGGTCCCCACGCGCAGCACGCAGGCGCACGACAGCGCGCGGGGCACCCGCGCGCACGAGCGCGGCATCGGTCGGGACCCGGTGGCTGCCGAGCGTCGCGACGTAGCCGACCGCCTCGACGAGGTTCGTCTTGCCCTGGCCGTTGGGACCGACGAGGGCGCTGACGCCGGGCTCCAGCGTCACGTCGACCTGCTCGTAGGAGCGGAAGTCGGTCAGGGAGAGGGCGCTGACGTGCACGTCAGGCGGGCGGGCCGGCGGGCCGCACGGCGTGCCCGCCGAACTGCTGGCGAAGTGCGGCGACGGCCTTCATCGCGGGGGAGTCCACCTGGCGCGACGAGAAGCGCGCGAAGAGCGCGGCCGAGATCACGGGGAGCGGGACCGCCTGGTCGATCGCCTCGTCCACCGTCCAACGTCCCTCGCCGGAGTCCTCGACGAAGTCGTCGATCGAGGCGAGCGACGGATCCTGCTCGAGGGCCTCGACGAGCAGGTCGAGGAGCCAGGACCGCACCACGGTGCCCTGCGTCCACGCGCGGAGCGTGCCCGTCACGTCGGTGACGACGTCCTGGGCGACCAGCAGCTCGTAACCCTCGGCGTAGGCCTGCATGAGCCCGTACTCGATGCCGTTGTGCACCATCTTCGCGTAGTGGCCCGCGCCCACGGAGCCCGCGTGGACGAAGCCGTTCGCGCGCTCACCGTCGGGACGGAGGGCGTCGAACACGGGCATGAGGCGCGCGATGTCGTCCTCGGCGCCGCCCGCCATGAGGCCGTAGCCGTTGGTGAGGCCCCAGACGCCGCCCGAGACGCCGACGTCCACGTAGCCGATCCCGTGCTCGGCGAGGCGGGCCGCGTGCTCGCGGTCGTCGGTGAAGTGGGAGTTCCCACCCTCCACCACGAGGTCCCCGGCCGTCAGCAGGCCGGCGAGCTCCTCGACCACACCGCGAGTCACGTCCCCTGCGGGCACCATGACCCATACGACGCGCCCGCCCTCGGGCAGCGCCGCGACAAGCTCGCCGAGGCTCGCGACGTCCGAGACGTCGGGGTTGCGGTCGTAGCCCGTGACCTCGACCCCGCGTTCGCGCATGCGGGTGCGCATGTTCGCACCCATCTTGCCGAGACCGACGAGACCGATGTGCATGTGCTCCACCTCAGCTGGCGAATCGGATCGGCACCAGGAGGTACCGATAGCTCCTGTCGTCGTCCCCCTCGAGGCTCTCCTGACCGGTGAACTCGACCGGCTTGTTCGGGTGGGTGAACGACATCCGGACGAAGTCCGTGCTCAGGGCACCGAGCCCGTCGAGCAGGAACTGCGGGTTGAAGGCGACCGTGATGTCCTCACCCGTGAGTGCGGACTCGAGCGCCTCCGACGCCTGGGCATCGTCTCCCTGGCCGGCGTCGAGCACAACCTGGCCCTCGGAGAACGCGAGCCGGATCGGGGTGTTGCGCTCGGCGACGAGCGAGACACGTCGGGCCGCCTCGGTGAGCTGCTGGGTCGACACGACCGCGTGGATCGGCGTCTCGTCCGGGAACAGGCGGCGCACGGCCGGGTAGTCGCCGTCGACCAGGAGGGAGGTCGTGTGACGTCCACCGGCCTCGAAGCCGATGAGGTCGACACCCGCACCGGTCGCGAGCGCGACGGTCACCTGGTCCGAGCCACCCAGGGACTTGGCGGCGTCGGACAACGTGCGCGCACGCACGAGCGCGACCTGCGAGATGCCGGGGCTGGCCGGCGTCCACGTGAGCTCACGCAGCGCGAGGCGGTAACGGTCGGTCGCGAGCATGGTGATCGTGTCGTCGTCGATCTCCATGCGCACGCCCGTGAGGAGGGGGAGCGTGTCGTCACGGCTCGCGGCGACGGTCACCTGGGCGACCGCCTGGGTGAGGGCATCGCCTGCGATGCTCCCCACGACGTCGGGCATGGCCGGGAGGGCGGGGTAGTCCTCGACCGGCATCGTGAGCAGGGTGAACCGGCTCGCACCGCAGGTCACGGTCACCTTGGAGCCGTCGAGCACCACGTCCACGGGCTTGGGGGGCAGCGCGCGCGAGATCTCCGCGAGGAGCCGGCCGGAGACGAGCACCACTCCCGGCTCGCTCACGTCTGCCGCGATCTCCGAACGTGCCGAGACCTCGTAGTCGAAGCTCGAGAGCTGGACGACGCCCGAGGAGTCGGCCTCGAGGCGCACACCGGCGAGCACGGGGACCGGGGGGCGGGTGGGCAGCGACCGAGCGGTCCAGGTGACCGCCTCGGCAAGGACGTCCCGGTCGACCCTGAACCTCATCGCTGTTTCCCTCCGCACGCAGGCAGCGCCGCGTGCCCGACGGCGCGCGGCTGATCCGTGTGAACAGTACGCGAGACGACCGTCACGGGGTACGCACGCGGACCACGTCGTCCGGGGCGGCTCTGCGTGATCACCCGGACGCTCGTCGGGCGCACCCGTAGGACGACTGTTCACACCTGTGGACATCCCTGTGGACGGCCGTGGACAGAGGCACCCGTCCGTGTGGACACGTGTGGTCCCGTCCGTGGACGGCAGGTGAACAACATCCCGTCGTCCACGACGACCCCGCGCCGTCAACTACTCCGTCCTCAGCCGGTCCACACCCAGATCCGCTCGCTGACCTGCACGTCGACCGTGTGTCCACACTCTCCACACGACCGATGACGATGACGAGAACTTCCATCGAGGGGAGATCGCACGCCTTCATCCCTGGCGGGCGTGGAGGCGGGGGTCGACCGGGAGCGACCCGGTAGTGCCTCAGCCCCGGTGCTGCTGCTTGATGCGGTTCGTGAGCTCGGTGACCTGGTTGTAGATCGACCGGCGCTCCGCCATCAGCTCACGGATCTTGCGGTTGGCGTGCATCACCGTGGTGTGGTCGCGGCCGCCGAACTGCTGACCGATCTTGGGCAGGCTCATGTCCGTCAGCTCGCGGCAGAGGTACATCGCGATCTGCCGTGCGGTCACGAGGACGCGCGAGCGCGAGCTGCCGCACAGGTCGTCGATCGTGAGCCCGAAGTAGCTTGCGGTCTGCCCGATGATCGCCGCGGCCGTGATCTCGGCGGTGTCGTCGTCGGTGATCAGGTCCTTGAGGACGATCTCGGCGAGTGCAAGGTCGACCTGCTGCCGGTTGAGGTTCGCGAACGCGGTGACGCGGATCAGTGCGCCCTCGAGCTCGCGGATGTTGGTGGAGATCTTCGAGGCGATGTACTCGAGCACGTCGTGCGGCGCCTGGAGGTTCTCGCTGCCGGCCTTCTTCCGCAGGATCGCGATGCGCGTCTCGAGGTCCGGCGGCTGGACGTCGGTGATGAGCCCCCACTCGAACCGCGACCTCATGCGGTCCTCGAACCCGTTGAGCTGCTTGGGCGGCAGGTCGGAGGTGATGACGACCTGCTTGTTCGCGTTGTGGAGCGTGTTGAACGTGTGGAAGAACTCCTCCATCGTCTGTTCCTTGCCCTGAAGGAACTGGATGTCGTCGATGAGGAGGACGTCCACCTCGCGGTAGCGCCTCTGGAACGCACCGGCGCGGCCCTCGCCGATGGAGTTGATGAAGTCGTTGGTGAACTCTTCCGAGTTCACGTACCGCACCCTGATCCCTGAGTAGAGCGACTGCGCGTAGTGCCCGATGGCGTGCAGGAGGTGGGTCTTGCCCAGCCCGGAGTCGCCGTAGATGAACAGCGGGTTGTACGCCTTGGCGGGCGCCTCGGCGACAGCGACGGCTGCGGCGTGGGCGAACCGGTTCGAGGACCCGATGACGAAGGTCTCGAAGAGGTACTTGGGATTGAGCCGCGCCGGCTCGGCGGGCGGCCGGCTCGAGGTGGGCCGCGCGGGGGCGCGGTCCTCGGGACGGGGTCCGGTGTCCTCGAGGTCGCCTTCGGCTGCGGAGTCCGGGCGGCGGACGGTGCCGAGCCGGTACCCGTCGTCTGCGGTGCGCGCGGGCTCGGCGTCGTCGAGCGCCGGGTCGACGGTCACGGCGAACCGGGCGTCCCTCTCGAGCACGGCGGTCAGGGCCCGTGTGATCTCCGTGCGGACGCGGGACTCGAGGTAGTCCTTCGTGAAGTCGTTGCCCACGGCGAGCAGCACGGTCCCGTCGAGCAACCCCATGGGTTCGGCCAGGCGGATGAACGCCAGCTGCTGCGCGCTCGTCGCCGGGTCGCGCGAGATGAGGTCGATGGCGGTGGCCCACACCTCGGCGATGGGGTCGTCCTGTGCTGGCACTGAGGGGCTCCTGGTCTGCGCTGCGCGAGGCGTCGTCCGCGAGAAGTCTCGCACGGTGAACCGTGATCCACACAGTTGTCCACAGACTGTGCGTGCAGGTCCGCCGCACGGGACGGGGACGTGAGGGACCCGGTCTGTCCACAGAGTTGTGCAGAGCTGTGGGTGCAGCCGATCATCCTGCCTCGGTGTGTCGGCGGCACGATTCGGCCGGAAGGGTGGATCCTGGAGAGTTGTGGTCGCCCCGCGCGAGCGAGACGTGTGGTTTGACCCCCGCGTGCCCTCCGCGTACCGTTGCACAGCCGTTCGTGACGGCTCTTGTCAGCGTGCCCGTGCATCGCCCGCCGGCCTGGTCCCCGACCGAGGCCAGTGCTGGGCGGAGGTGTGGGTAGGAGCCGCCCGACCGTACCGAGTGTCCGCCGACCAGGCGGTGACCTGAACCGAACCAGTGGAGTCCGACGTGTCGAAGCGCACCTTCCAGCCGAACAACCGGCGTCGAGCCAAGACCCACGGCTTCCGGCTGCGCATGCGCACCCGGGCCGGCCGCGCGATCCTCGCCGCTCGCCGGCGCAAGGGTCGGTCCGAGCTCTCCGCCTGAGCGCGGGTGCTTCCCGCACCCCTGCGACTGCGCCGGTCCGAGGACTTCGCGCATGCCGTCCGCAGGGGTGCCCGGGCAGGCCGTGACACGCTCGTCGTGCACTGCGTGAGGACCCACGGGCCCGACGGGCTCGTGGGCTTCGTCGTCGCAAGGTCGGTGGGCAACGCGGTCGTCCGGAACAAGGTCAGACGGAGGTTGCGAGGCGTGGTGGTCGAGCACAGCGACGCCCTGCCCGGTGGTGCGCACATCGTGGTGCGCGCCCTGCCCGCTGCCGCGACCGCGCCGTACGCGCGCCTGCGTGACGACTACCTCTCGGCGCTCGGCACGGCGGTGCGCCGCGCGCGTCCTGTCGACGGCGACGCGTGATGACCGCGGCCACGGCCGGGAGGTCGTTCCCGAGGCGAGGCCTCGAGCTCGTACGCGCCGTGCCGAGGCTGCTCCTCGTCGCACTCATCCGCGTGTACCAGACACTCGTGTCGCCGATGACGGGCCCCAGCTGCCGCTACTACCCCTCCTGCTCGCAGTACGCCCTGGTCGCCGTCCAGCGCCACGGTGCCCTCCGCGGGAGCTGGCTCGCCGGGCGACGGCTGCTGCGCTGCCACCCCTGGAGTCCGGGCGGTGTCGACGACGTGCCTCCGGCGAAGGTTCCTGATGCAGGTGCTCGTCCCCAGCGCTCGACCGAGCACGCGACCGACCCAACGAGGAGCTCCACCCGATGAGTTTTCCCGACAACATCCTCTGGCCGCTCATGGTGGCGGTCGCGTGGATCATGGTGCAGTTCCACAAGCTCACCAGCACGCTGTTCGGCCTCGACGAGGCGTCCGGCCTGTCGTGGGCGCTGTCGATCGTCGGTCTCGTGATCGTCATCCGGATCCTGCTCATCCCGCTCTTCGTGAAGCAGATCAAGGCGTCACGCGGCATGCAGCTGCTTGCGCCCGACCTGCAGAAGATCCAGAAGAAGTACAAGGGGAAGACCGACCCGGCCTCTCGCGAGGCGATGAGCCGCGAGACGATGGAGCTGTACCGCAAGCACGGGACGAACCCGTTCTCGTCGTGCCTGCCGATCCTGGCGCAGTCACCGATCTTCTTCGCCCTGTTCCGGGTGCTCTACCAGCTCACACCGCTGGCCGAGGGTCGCTACGCCAACGGTGACGTCACTGCGATCGGTCCGCTCACGCAGGAGCTCGCTCAGCAGGCGAACGAGGCGACCATCTTCGGTGCGGACATCTCGAGCTTCTTCCTCCAGGAGGGCGCGAGCACCCAGACCCGCATCGTGACCGTCGTCCTGATCATCCTGATGTCGGCGACGACGTTCTTCACCCAGCGCCAGCTGACGCAGAAGAACATGCCGGCGACCGCGCTCCAGGGACCGATGGCGCAGCAGCAGAAGATGCTGCTCTACCTGCTCCCGGTGATCTTCGCCGTCTCGGGCGTGAACTTCCCGATCGGTGTGCTCATCTACTGGACCACCACGAACCTGTGGTCGATGGGTCAGCAGTTCTACGTCATCCGACGTAACCCCACCCCTGGCTCGGAGGCCGAGCGCATGCTCAAGGAGCGCCGGGCACGCCGGGCGGCGGCACGTGGGCAGGTCCTCGAGGAGGAGAAGCCCGCGATCGAGGAGAAGCCCCGCGGGCAGCGCCCGCAGCCCAAGCGCAAGGACCGCGCGAAGGGTGTCGGTGGTGCGCCGAAGCCCGGGGACGCGTCACCGACCGAGCCCGCTCCGTCGGAGGCCGACGCGTCGGAGCCCGCGGCGCCTGCCGAGCCCCAGCGTCCGGGCGACGGGGCTCAGGCCCCGGCCCCGCGCAAGAAGAAGAAGCCACGTCCCGACGGCGGGACGGGTAGCGGCGATGCGCCGAAGCCCCGCCCCTGACCTTGCAGCCCCCGAGGAGACCCCGATGACCGAGAGCACGCCGGCGCAGGACGCGTCCGACACCCCGACCCTGAAGCGTCTCGAGGAGGAGGGTGAGATCGCGGCGGACTACCTCGAGGAACTGCTCGACATCGCCGACCTCGACGGCGACATCGACATCGACATCGACCACGGACGGGCGGCTGTCGAGATCGTGGCGGAGCCTGGATCCGAGCGAGCTCTGCGGCGCCTCGTGGGTCACGACGGTGAGGTTCTCGACGCGATCCAGGAACTGACCCGGTTGGCCGTGCAGACGCGCACGGGTGACCGCAGCAGGCTCATGCTCGACATCGCTGGTTTCCGCGCCGCCCGGCGTGCGGAGCTCGCAGAGGTCGCCCGCTCGGCGATCGCGGAGGTCCGGGCGTCCGGCTCCTCGGTGTCGCTCGACCCGATGAACCCGTTCGAGCGCAAGGTGGTCCACGATGTCGTGGCCGAGGCCGGGCTCGTGAGCGACAGCGAAGGTGTGGAGCCTGAACGCTACGTGGTGATCCACCCGGCCTGAGCTGGGTCAGGACGACGACGGCGAGCTCCCCGGGGAGCTCGCCGTCGTCGTCTTCCGACGTTCCACGTGAATCATGCGTCCCGTCGAGCAGGAGGATCGGGCGCCTCTGACGGTCGATGGAAGGGTTCACCAGGGGGCTGGGCGAGCCGAGGTCCGCGGGGGACGTGCGCCGCGGGGGTAGATCGAACGTGGAGCGCTCCCTCGTTGCCGGCACCGTCCGTGAAGAGCACGTCCACGGACGGATGTACGTCGGGTTCGTGACGTGTGGCCTCCGCCGATCCGTGGACCGGGCTCTCGGGATGGCGTAGGACCGAGGTCGGGCCAGACGGTCGGCCCGAGGGCGCGGGGGTAGCGTCACCCCGATGTTTCACGTGGAACAGGAGCCGCGAGCGAGACGCAGAGGCCCGTTCGCGGGGTGCGTCGTCGATCCGTACCGACAGAGGGCTGGCTCGCCTGGGCCTCTTCACGACGCGACTTGAGGACCGGGGTCGGGCGACCCTTCGTGTTCCACGTGGAACGAAGGCGCCGCGGCTCCTCGGCCAGTTGGATAGGAGGCGCTCGGACACGGTGAGCGACAGAGCTGCGCGCGCACGTCTCGTGCACCAGGGGGACGTGGCCACGCTGGCGGTGTGGGACGTACCAGGGCTGGCAGTTCAGTAGCGGACCAGCAAGGGGGGGAGCTGTCGCAGGCGACGAAGTGCACTCATGTGTCGCCTGGCAAGGATGTTCGGCTGTCACCTTGACCGCCGGTGCTTCAACGGGCGCTCTGTCAGTCATGCGTACGACTGGGTGTGCGCTTGGCTGCGCGGCGGCACCTGATGGCCTCGCCGCCGACGTAGGAGCCTCCGTGGCGTGCGGCCGTAGGTGCGTGCAGCATGGGCGACGGTCGATCCAGTGCGGCGCGGCTCGACATTGGGGGGCGCGGCTGCTCGAGGTCCCACGCCCGTCCACGGGGCCCACTGCGCGCACGGTCGTCGTCGTCCCCAGATGGGCAGATCGCGCGTGCACGTGCTGTCGTGCTCCCGTCCGTGAACGCGGCCTGTGGCCGCAGGCGCAGCGCAGCCGCCGGCGACCGCAGCGGCACCCTTGGGCCCCGTCGCTGGTTCCACGTGGAACGTGGTTTCACGTGGAACGGAGCATGTCCGTACGGTGGGGGAGTGGAGACGCACACAGGGCACATCACCAGCGGGTCCGAAGGAGGCGCGGCGAGCCCGGCGACTGCAGAGATCGAGGAGTACCTCGGGGCGAGGTACGCGGCGGTGCGCTCGTACGCGGACCTGCTCACCGAGCACGGTGTGGTGCGGGGTCTCATCGGACCCCGTGAGCTCCCGCGCCTCTGGGAACGGCACATCCTCAACTCGGCTGCGGTGGCCCAGTTCCTGCCGTCCGAGGGCACGGTCGTCGACGTCGGATCGGGAGCGGGGCTCCCGGGTCTTGTGCTCGCCGCCATGCGACCCGACCTCGACGTGGTGCTCGTCGAGCCGATGCTGAGGCGCGTCACGTGGCTCGAGGAGGTCGTCGAGACGCTCCGTATGAGCTCTGTTCGAGTGGTGCGCGCGCGTGCCGAGGAGCTCCACGGGAAGCTCTACGCCGAGGTGGTCACGGCACGAGCGGTGGCGCCGCTCGACAGGCTCGCCGGATGGACCTTGCCGCTGCTGCGCAAGGACGGGGTTCTGCTCGCGCTCAAGGGTGATCGGTCCGCCGAGGAGCTCGCAGCGGCCCACGAGACACTCGGACGCCTGGGTGCGGGGACGGGAGAGGTTCTCGAGGCAAGGACCCTCGAGGGCCTGGGTGCGACCTCGGTGGTCCGCGTGCGTAGGACGGCGCCCGAGGTGCCGCGGCGCGAGGAAGGCCGGTCGCGACCACGCGTGCGCCGTCGACGGCGCTGAGGCGGACGCGCGCGGGCGAACTACGGGTGTGCGCTCGCCGGGGCGGTACGGAGGAGCGCTGCAGCAGTGGCAGGATGTGTGCGCACGCGATGACGGGAGACCTGGTGGAGCAGCACGACCGAGCGCGGGACGACTTCGTTCCACGTGAAACGTGGTCCGACGACGAACGCCGGGAAGCGATCATCCAGAGCCTGCCCGCCGTCGACGACTCCACACCGCTCGCGGCCCAGCTTGCGGCGGACGCGCGTCGGCGGATCGACCTCTCGGGTCGCCGCTTCCCGCGTCCCGAACGCACCCGGGTGCTTACGATCGCCAACCAGAAGGGTGGCGTGGGCAAGACGACGACCACCGTCAACCTGGCGGCTGCTCTCGCGCAGGCCGGGCTCAACGTCTTGGTCATCGACAACGACCCTCAGGGCAACGCGTCGACGGCCCTGGGTGTCGACCACCGCGCTGGTACGCCGTCCGTCTACGAGGTGCTGGTCGAGGACGAGGACCTGGCCGCGGTCGTGCAGCCGACGGAGCGCGTCCCACGGCTGTGGTGCGCTCCCGCGACGATCGACCTCTCGGGGGCGGAGATCGAGCTCGTGTCGCTCGTGGCCCGCGAGAACCGTCTGCGCAACGCGATCGAGGCGTACCTGGACGCCCGTGCCGCCGCGGGGGAGGACCGCCTCGACTACGTGTTCATCGACTGTCCTCCGAGCCTGGGCCTGCTCACGGTGAACGCCTTCGTCGCCGCTCGCGAGGTGCTCATCCCGATCCAGTGCGAGTACTACGCGCTCGAGGGTCTGAGCCAGCTCCTCAAGAACGTCCAGCTCATCAAGAACCACCTCAACCCGGCGCTGCACGTCTCGACGATCCTCCTGACCATGTACGACGCCCGGACGAACCTCGCCCAGCAGGTGGCCGCCGAGGTGCGCGAGCACTTCCCCGAGCAGACCCTGCGGACGACCGTGCCCCGTTCGGTCCGGATCTCCGAGGCCCCGAGCTACGGACAGACCGTGATGACGTACGACCCCGGCTCCACAGGCGCGTTGTCCTACCTCGCGGCCGCACGTGAGATCGCCGAGCGCGCCGCGACCGCCGCGGTGGCCCAGTCGACAGGTACGACGACGGAGGAGAGCTGATGGCCGAGAAGCGCCGGGGACTGGGCCGCGGACTCGGGGCGCTGATCCCGAACGCCCCGAGCGGAGACGCCCGTCCGGTCGACGTCTTCTTCCCGGGAAGCACCGCCGTCCCAGCCCAGCAGGAGAGTCCGGCGACCGAGGAGCCGGGACAGGACGGGCGCGACGTCGCATCCACCGACGACGCACGCCAGCCTGCACCAGCGTCGTCGTCGGCCGAGCCTGCGTCGTCAGAGCCGGCGGCGTCGGGGGACGCCGGGCCGGGTGCTCCGGACGAGAAGCAGGTGGGTTCGGACGCGGTCGAGCTCGTCCCGGTCCCCGGCGCCCACTTCGCCGAGCTTCCCGTCGACGCGATCCAGCCCAACCCTCGTCAGCCGCGCACGGTGTTCGACGAGGAGGCGCTGGCCGAGCTGGTCGGCTCGATCCGCGAGATCGGTGTGCTCCAGCCCGTCGTGGTGCGCAAGGTGCCCGGGAGCGGCGACGAACCGGCCTACGAGCTCATCATGGGGGAGCGTCGCTGGCGCGCGACCCAGGAGGCCGGCCTCGCTCGTATCCCGGCGATCGTCCGCGACACGGACGACGCCGACCTCCTTCGCGACGCACTGCTCGAGAACCTCCACCGCAGCCAGCTCAACCCCCTCGAGGAGGCCGCCGCCTACCAGCAGCTCCTCGACGACTTCGACTGCACGCACGAGGACCTGGCCCGGCGCATCCACCGGTCGCGGCCGCAGATCTCGAACACGCTGCGCCTGCTGCGCCTCCCGCCGCTGGTCCAGCGCCGCGTCGCAGCCGGCGTCCTCTCGGCAGGCCACGCCCGGGCGCTGCTCGGCCTGCCTGACGCCGCCGCGATGGAGCGCCTGGCGCAGCGGATCGTGGCCGAGGGCCTATCCGTGCGCGCCACGGAGGAGATCGTGACGCTCGGTGGCGAGCCCGAGCGTCCGACCCCGGCACGTCGCCCACGCCCGGGGGACCGGAACGCCGCCCTGGACGACCTGGCGTCGAGGCTCTCGGATCGTTTCGACACCCGGGTCAAGATCGCCCTCGGCAAGAGCAAGGGCCGCCTGACGGTCGAGTTCGCATCTGTGCAGGACCTCAACCGGATCCTCGAGGTCATCTCACCCGAGGACCCTGGCCTGCTGCGCTGACGCGTACGCACGGTCAGGAGCGCAGCGCGTTCTCCACGAGCGCTCGGTACAGCGCGCCCAGGTCGTGGCCCGCGGCGACCGCGGCCTGGGGCAGCAGCGACGTCTCGGTCATCCCGGGGGCCGTGTTGACGTCGAGCATGTGCGGGGTCCCGTCCGCGGTGAGGATCATGTCGGTGCGCGACAGGTGGCGCAGCCCGAGAACCTCGTGCACACGGACCGCCGCCTCGGCGACCGCGGTAGCGGCGTCCGCGTCGAGACGGGCCGGGACGAAGTACTCCGTGCGCCCGGGCGAGTACCGGGCGTCGTAGTCGTACGGACCGTCCGTCACGAGCTCGACCGCGGGCAGCGCCTGGGGCCCGGCGCCCGTGTCCACCACGCTCACCGCGAGCTCGACACCGTCGACGCCCTGCTCGATCAACGCGGTGTCGCCGTAGGCGAAGGCGTTGACCATCGCGCGCGGGAGGTCGCCTGCCTGGCGCACCACGGTGACACCGAGCGCCGAGCCGCCCTTGGCAGGCTTGACCGCGAGCGGGAGCCCCAGCGCCTCGAGCACCGTGTCGAGCACCCGCGGCGCACCGAGCTCGCGGAACAGGCTCTGCGGCAGCGTCACGAATCGGGGTGTCGCGATCCCCGCGCGGCCCGCGATCGTCTTGGCGACCGGCTTGCTCCAGGCGCAGCGGCTCGCCCGTGGATCCGCCCCCACGTAGCGGACCCCGACCATCTCGAGCACGTCACGCACCGACCCGTCCTCACCGCCCGCGCCGTGGAGCAGGGGCCAGACGACGTCGGGACCTACCTCCCGGAGCGTGCCCAGCAGGTCCGCGTCGACGTCGTGGACCTGGACGTCCACGCCCGATCCGCGCAACGCCTCTGCGACCCGACGCCCCGAGCGCAGCGAGACGTCGCGCTCGTGCGAGAGGCCTCCGGCGAGCACCAGCACCTGGGGGCTCATGCGAGGTCCGGACCGGGCGACTCGACGATGCGACCCTCGCGCGCGGCGGCCGTGCCGAAGATCTCGACCAGCTCACGCTCGGCCTCGACCACGCCCGCGAGCCGGCGCACCCCCTCGCGGATGCGCTCGGGCGTCGGATAGCAGAAGGACAGTCGCATGTGGTCCGCTCCCTGACCGTCGGCGTAGAACGCGGTACCCGAGACGTACGCGACCAGCGCCGTGATCGCTCGGGGCAGCATCGCCTGGGCGTCGAGCCCGTCCGGGAGCCGCACCCAGGTGTAGAAACCGCCCGCGGGTACCGTCCAGGTGGCCTCCGGCATGTGCTCGGCGAGCGAGCCGATCATGGCGTCGCGACGCTGCCGGTACATCTCGCGGTACACCTTGATCTGGTTGCGCCAGTCGTGGTGGGCCAGGTACTGCGAGATCGCGAGCTGCGACGCGTTCGAGGGGCACAGGATCGCGGACTCGCTCGCGAGCACGAGCTTCTCGCGCACCGCGTGGGGTGCGACGGCCCAGCCGACGCGGTAGCCGGGCGCGAAGGTCTTGCTGAACGAGCCGAGGTAGATGACGCCGTCGTCCTCCATGGAGCGCATGGCCGGCAGCGGGTCGCCGTCGAAGCCCAGCAAGCCGTAGGGGTTGTCCTCGACCACCAGCACACCGTGGCGCCGCGCGATCTCGAGCACGCGCGGCCGGCGCTCGAGGCTCAGCGTCACGCCGGCCGGGTTGTGGAAGTTCGGCACGCAGTACAGCAGCTTCACCGTGCGTCCCTCGGCCGCGAGTCGCGTGAGCGTCTCGTCGAGCGCCTCCGGGACCAGCCCGTGCTCGTCGAGGGGCACGTGCACCACGTCCGCCTGGTACGCACGGAAGACACCGAGCGCCCCTACGTACGACGGCGCCTCGGCCACCACCACGTCGCCCGGGTTGACGAACAGGCGTGTGACGAGGTCGAGCGCCTGCTGCGAGCCGGTCGTGACCACGACGTCGTCCGGGTGCGCCTCGATGCCCTCGAGACGCATGACCTCGAGGATCTGCTCGCGCAGCGTCTCGTCGCCCTGGCCCGATCCGTACTGGAGGGCCGTGGTGCCGCGCTTGAGCACGAGCTGGTAGGCCGACTCGGCGAGCGCGTCCATCGGGAGGCCGTCGAGGTTGGGCATCCCGCCCGCGAGCGAGACCACCTCGGGACGGTTCGCGACGGCGAAGAGCGCGCGGATCTCGGAGGCGCGCATGCCGTGCGTGCGGTCGGCGTAGGCGCCGAGCCAGGGGTCCAGACGGGTCCCGGCGGCGGGCTGGGCGGGGTGGGCGGCGCTGCCGGGGGCAGGTGTCACCCGCCCCGTCGGCTCGCCGTTCTCGGGAGTCATGCGCCCGAGTCTGCCACGCAGACGACGGGGCCCGTCGCGCCGCTCCGGCAGGAGGACGCGACGGGCCCCGTCGCAGGAAGGCGTCGACTCAGAGGACGGACTCGATCTCCGTCACGAGGGCCGGCTTGGGGCGCGCGCCCACGATCTGCTTGACGAGCTCGCCCCCCTTGTAGATGTTCAGCGTGGGGATCGACGTGATGCCGTAGGCCGCGGTGGTCTGCGGGTTGTCGTCCGAGTTGAGCTTCGCGACCGTGATGCGGCCCGCGTAGGTCTCGGAGAGCTCTTCGAGGATCGGCGCGACCTGGCGGCAGGGCCCGCACCACGGGGCCCAGAAGTCGACCAGCACGGGGACGTCCGACTTCAGGACGTCGTCGGCGAAGCTGGCGTCGGTCACGGTGACGGTGCTCACAGGGTCTCCTCGATCTTCTCGGGCAGGTGTGCCGGGTCGGGTGGCGTCGTCGCGTGGACGAGGTCCGCCAGGTAGTGCTGGGCGTCCAGGGCCGCGGCGCAGCCCGTGCCGGCGGCCGTGATCGCCTGCCGGTAGACGTGGTCGACGAGGTCGCCGCACGCGAAGACGCCGTCGAGGTCGGTCGCGGTGCCGCGGCGGCCGTCACCGCCCGCCAGCACGTAGCCGTCCGCGTCGAGGGCCACCTGACCCACGAGCAGCTCGTTGCGCGGGATGTGGCCGATCGCGACGAACAGGCCCTGGGCGGGCAGGTCGCGCTCGGCACCGGTGACCGTGTCGCGCAGCGTCACGCCGGTGACCTTGTCCTCACCCAGGATCGCGACGACCTCGCTGTTCCAGGCGAACTCGATCTTGGGATCGGCGAACGCGCGGTCGGCCATGATCTTCGAGGCGCGCAGCTCGTCGCGACGGTGCACCATCGTGACCTTGCGCGCGAACCTCGTGAGGAAGGTCGCCTCCTCGACCGCCGAGTCGCCGCCGCCCACGACGACGACGTCCTGGTCACGGAAGAAGAAGCCGTCGCACGTGGCGCACCACGAGACCCCGTGGCCGGAGAGCCGCTTCTCGTCGGGCAGCCCGAGCTCGCGGTACGCCGAGCCGGTCGCGAGGATCACGGCCCGTGCCGTGTAGGTCTCGCCGTTGCCGGTGCGGACCGTCTTGACGGGACCGGTGAGCTCGAGCTCGACGGCGTCGTCGTAGACCACCTGCGCACCGAAGCGCTCGGCCTGCTTCTGCATGTTCTCCATGAGCTCCGGGCCCATGATGCCGTCGACGAACCCGGGGAAGTTCTCGACCTCGGTGGTGTTCATGAGCGCGCCGCCGGCCGTCACGGCACCGGCGACGACGACGGGCGCGAGGCCCGCGCGCGCGGCGTACACGGCCGCCGTGTAGCCGGCCGGGCCGGACCCGACGATGACGAGATCTCTGGGCTCGGTCAAGGTGTGTCGCCGTCCTCGTGCTCGGGGAGGGGACGCGTGCGGGGCTCAGCCCGGGGTGTCGTCCCGTGGGTTCGTCTGCCTCAACAGATCCTAGGGCGCACGTGTTCCCGGTGCGGCCGCCTCAGGGACCGGCGACGGAGACCTCGCGGAGCTCGATCCGGTTGCTGCCGTCGGCGGTCTGGGGCAGCTCGGTCCACCAGAGCACGATGCTCGAGGCCCGGACCGGTTCGGCGAACGTGAGCACGGTGTCCGGCCCGACGGGACCCGACGCGAGCACGTCGCCCTCGGTGGGCGTCGCCGGGTCGGTCGCGCGCACCTCGACGTTGCCCCCCGAGCCCGCGACGTCGAGCGTGACCGAAGCGACCATCGTGGGTTCGGCCAGCGTCAGCCCGTAGCCGATCCCCGCCTTCATCCCGTACGTCGCGGAGGCGTACGTGCGGGAGAACCAGAACGTCTCCGGGTCGCCGTCGATCGCGCGGTCGACGGCCTCGGGGTGCTCGTTGTTGTCACCGTTGGGGGGCGGGTCGATCTGCGTGGCGGACGCGATCGTGGGCGGGACCGGCGGCTCGTCGGTGGTCTCGGGCGCGGCCTCGCCCTCGCCGTCACCCTCGGGCTCCTCGGGCTCCTCGGGGGCAGGGCTCTCGACCGTGTCCGTCACGTCCCCGAACCCGTCGCTGCCGCCGATGGGTGGCAGCGGCGCCGTGATGCGGCTGACCGCGACGACGACGGCGATCACGAGCGCGAGGAGGACGAGGCCGAGCACCCAGGGCGTGGGATCGAACCGGCGCGTCGCGACCTCGGGGACCCGTGCGAGCGTGCCCGCCCCTCCGGCGCCCGCACCGGCAGCGGCCGGTCGCGGGTCGGCCACGGACCGAGGGGCCCGGGCGGATGCACCTCGGTCGGTCGGTGCCGGAGCAGCGGCCGTGACGAGCGGCAGGGCCGTCGTGTCCGAGTCCGGTCCCGAGGCGGGGGTGGCGCCCTTCGTCGACGCCGACGTGACGGGGGGCCCCGCGGGCGGCGCCTCGTCGGGCTTCGCGGCGGCCCCGCGGCCCGCCGGCGCGGCGGCGACGGCCCCCGCCGCGACGCCCACGCGCGCGTAGGGCGTCGTCGGCGCAGCGCGCAGCGCGGACGTGGAGGAGGGCACCGCACCAGGGTAGGTCCCGGCCGGACGCCGTCGGGCCGGCGTCGGAGGGCGGACGTAAGGTGCCGAGGTGACCAGCACCGGCACCCCTGCGGGTGCGCCTCCCGCGACGTTCACGCTCACCCACCGGCAGATCCTCACGATCCTCGGCGGCCTGATGCTGGGCATGTTCCTGGGTGCACTCGACCAGACGATCGTCGCGACCGCGGTGCGCACCATCGGGGACGACCTCAACGGCCTGTCGCTCCAGGCGTGGGTGACGACGGCGTACCTGATCACGTCGACCATCTCGACGCCGCTGTACGGCAAGCTCTCGGACCTCTACGGCCGCAAGCCGCTGTACCTCGCGGCGATCGCGCTGTTCCTGCTCGGGTCGCTGCTGTGCGGCACGGCGGGGTCGATGTACGAGCTCGCCGCCTACCGCGCGGTGCAGGGCCTGGGCGGCGGCGGGCTCATGTCGCTCGCGATCACGATCCTCGGTGACCTGCTGAGCCCGCGCGAGCGCGCCAAGTACCAGGCGTACTTCCTCGCGGTGTGGGGCACGTCGTCGGTGATCGGGCCGATCATCGGTGGCTTCCTCGCCGGCAGCCCGTCGCTGCTCGGGCTCACGGGGTGGCGCTGGATCTTCCTCATCAACGTCCCGCTGGGCCTCGCGGGGATGCTCGTGATCACGCGCGTGCTCAAGCTGCCGCCCGTGCCGCGCCGGCAGCACCGGATCGACTGGCCGGGGGCCGTGGCGCTCGTCGTCGGGCTCGTGCCGCTGCTGCTCGTCGCCGAGCAGGGCCGCGACTGGGGCTGGGGCTCGGGTCGCGCGCTCGGCGCCTACGCGCTGGGCGTGGTGGGGCTCGCGCTGTTCGTGCTCGCCGAGCGACGCGCGGGCGACGACGCCCTGCTGCCGCTGCGACTGTTCCGCATCCGGACCTTCGGCACGGCGGCGCTGATCAACCTGGTGATCGGCACGGGGCTGTTCGGCGGGATGGCGGTGCTCCCGCTCTACCTGCAGATCTCGCGCGGCATGTCGCCCACGGCCGCCGGGCTCGCGCTGCTGCCGCTCACGCTCGGGATCATGACGGCGTCGGTGGTGTCCGGGCAGACCGTCGCGCGCACCGGCCGCTACCGGCGCTTCCCCGTGCTCGGGACGGCGCTGCTGACCGTGGGCGCGGTGCTGCTGAGCGGGTTGACGGCGGGTTCGTCGTTGGTCGACGTGGGCGCGCGCTCGGTGGTGTTCGGGCTCGGGCTGGGCTTCTGCATGCAGCCGCTGGTGCTCGCGGTGCAGAACGCCGTGCCACCGCGTGACCTGGGCACCGCGACCTCGGCATCCCTGTTCTTCCGGCAGATGGGCGGCACGCTCGGCACCGCGGTGTTCCTGTCGATCCTGTTCACGAGCGTGGGCGACAGGATCCGCTCAGCGCTCACCGACGCGCTGGGGACCGAACCCTTCCGGGCCGCGCTCGCCGACGACGCCGTGGTCGCCGACCCTGCGAACGCGCCGGTGGTGGACCTGGTCAACGGCACCGGCGGCGTGCCGTCACTCGACGACTCGTCGTTCATCGGGGCCCTCGACCCGCGGCTCGCGGTGCCGTTCACCGAGGGCTTCGCGCAGAGCACCAGCCTGGTGCTGATGAGCGCCGCGGCCGTGATGCTCGTGGCGTTCGCGCTCTCGTGGCTGCTGCCGGCGGTGCCGCTGCGCCAGACCTCGGGCATCCAGGACCGCCTCGACGCCGAGTCCCAGGGCGCCTGACCCCGCCGGGGCCTCAGCCCCAGACCAGGCCCTGACCCGGCTCCTCGAGCACGGCGGCGACGTCGGCCAGGAACCGCGACCCCAGGCCGCCGTCGATCAGGCGGTGGTCGAACGACAGCGCTAGCTGCGTCACGTGCCGCTTCTTGATCTTGCCCTTGTGCACCCACGGCTGCTCACGGATCGCCCCGAACGCCAGGATCGCCGACTCCCCCGGGTTGAGGATCGGCGTGCCCGTGTCGATCCCGAACACGCCCACGTTCGTGATCGTGATGGTCCCGTCGCTCATGTCCCCCGGTGTCGTGCGCCCGGCCCGCGCGGTCGACGTGAGGTCCGCGAGCGCGAGCGCGAGGTCGTGCAGGCTCAGCCGGTGCGCGTCCTTGATGTTCGGGACGATCAGCCCCCGCGGGGTCTGCGCCGCGATGCCCAGGTTCACGTAGTGCTTGTAGACGATCTCCTGCGTCTCGTCCTGCCAGCTCGCGTTGACCTCCGGGTGGCGCCGCACCGCGAGCAGCACGGCCTTCATCGCGATGAGCAGCGGCGTCACACGCACGTCGGCGAACTCACGGTCCTCGCGCAGCCGGCTCACCAGGCGCATCGTCTTGGTGACGTCGACCGTGTGGAACACCGAGACGTGCGGGGCGGTGAACGCGCTCGACACCATCGCCTCGGCCGTGCGCTTGCGCACCGACTTCACCGGCACGCGGGTCGCGCGGCCGTCCTGCGTCACGGTGCCCGACGCGAGCCACGGCTGGTCGTCGCTCGCGTACGTCGCGAGGGTCTGCGGCTCGTTCTCCTTGCTGCGCGCGAGCACGTCCTCGCGCGTCACGATCCCGCCAGGACCCGTGGGGCTCACCGTCGCGAGGTCGACGCCCAGGTCACGCGCGAGCTTGCGCACCGGGGGCTTCGCGAGGATCACGTTCCGCTCACCCGACGACGATGTGCTCGCACCTCGGCCGTTCCCGTTCGGCCCCCCGGCCGACGACGGCGATCCAGCGACCGCGCCCCGGCCCGCGGACCCGCCCGACGACGGCGCGTCGTTCCCGACCCCCGGCGTCCCGCCGGGCGGCGTCTCCTCGGCGCCGTCCGCCACCGGGTCCCCCGCCGGCCGCACAGCTGCGGCCTCGTCCGCCGCCGACGCGCGGTCCGCCGGTCCCGCGCGGCGGGCCCGCCGCGCGGTCGCGTGCTCAGGCACGCCGTAGCCGACGAGCACCGCACCACTGCCCCCACCGGAACCCGAGGCGACGTCGTCGGCGGCCTGGCCGCCCACGTCCTGGGCAGCGGGACCGGCCTCGCCACGCGGCGAGGGCACGACGTCGTCGGCCGCGTCCGTCACGCCGCCCTCGGGGGCGGGCGCCGGGCCGGCCTCCGGATCGGTGTCGATGACGATGATCGGGGTGCCGACCTCGACGGTCGCGCCCTGCTCGACCAACAGCTCGTGCACCGCGCCCGCGTACGGGCTCGGCAGCTCGACCAGCGACTTCGCCGTCTCGATCTCGAGCAGCGGCTGGTTGACGGTCACGCGCTCGCCCACGGCGACGCGCCACTCGACGATCTCGGCCTCGGTCAGGCCCTCGCCGGCGTCGGGGAGTCGGAACTGCTCGAACCTCGGCACTGGTGGCTCCTCGGTGCGGTGGTCGTGGTCGGGTGTTCTGGCCGGGCCGGTCGGGACGTCAGGTCACGTCGTCGGCCCCGTCGCGGGCGTCAGTGCGCGAGCGCGCGGTCCACGGCGTCGAGCACGCGGTCCAGGCTCGGCAGGTAGTCGTGCTCGAGCCGCGCGACCGGGTAGGGCGTGTGGAAGCCGCCCACCCGCAGCACGGGTGCCTCGAGGTGGTAGAAGCACTCCTCGGTGATGCGGGCGGCGAGCTCGGCGCCGCTGCCGTAGGAGACGGGGGCCTCGTGCACCACGACGCAGCGGCCCGTGCGGCGTACCGACGCGGCGACGGTCGCGGTGTCCATGGGCGAGATGCTGCGGAGGTCCACCACCTCGATGCTCGTGCCCTCGGCGGCCGCGGCCTCGGCGGCCCGCAGCGCGGTCGCGACCGTCGGTCCGTACGCGACCACGGTGACGTCCGTGCCCTCGCGCGCCACGCGGGCGCCGTCGAGCCCGCCGCCCGTGGTGAGGCTCGTGTCGACGTCGCCCTTGTCCCAGTAGCGACCCTTGGGCTCGAGGAAGATCACCGGGTCGGGTGAGGCGATGGCCTCCTGGATCATCGTGAAGGCGTCCGACGGCGTCGCGGGCGAGACCACGCGCAGGCCGGCGGTGTGGGCGAACAGCACCTCGGGCGACTCGCTGTGGTGCTCGACCGCGCCGATCCCCCCGCCGTAGGGGATGCGGATCACCACGGGCAGGCTGATGCGGCCGCGCGAGCGGTAGTGCACCTTGGCGAGCTGGGTGGTGATCTGGTCGAACGCGGGGAAGACGAAGCCGTCGAACTGGATCTCGCACACCGGCCGGTAGCCACGCATCGCGAGGCCCACCGCCGTGCCGACGATGCCGGACTCCGCGAGCGGCGTGTCGACCACGCGGTCCGGGCCGAAGTCCTTCTGCAGCCCGTCGGTCACCCGGAACACCCCGCCGAGCTGGCCGATGTCCTCGCCCATGAGGAGCACCTTGGGGTCGTTCTCGAGCGCGCGGCGCATGCCGTGGTTGAGCGCCTTGGCGAGCGTGAGGCGCTCGGTGGTCGCCGTCGTCGTCCCGGTCATCGCGTGCCCTCCTCGACGAACAGCGCCTCGTACTCGGCGAACCACGCGCGCTCGGCCTCGACCCCGGCGTGCGGGGTCGCGTACACGTGCTCGAACATCGAGCCCGACGACGGCGCCGCCATGGCCCGGACCTCGCGGCGCAGACGCTCGCCCAAGGCCTCGCCCTGCGCCTCGACCTCGGCCAGGAACTCGCCGTCGAGCGCGCCGAGCTGCTCGAGGTGCAGCCGCAGCCGGTCGATCGGGTCGCGGCGGCGCCACTCCTCCTCCTCGGCGGCCGAGCGGTAGCGCGTCGGGTCGTCCGACGTGGTGTGCGCACCCATCCGGTAGGTGTACGCCTCGATGAAGGTGGGGCCGCCGCCGGTGCGCGCCCGCTCCAGCGCCTCGGCCGTCACGGCGTAGCAGGCGAGCACGTCGTTGCCGTCGACGCGCACGCTCGGCACCCCGAACCCGCGGCCGCGCTCGACGATCGGCACGCGCGACTGCTTGGTGGTGGGCTCCGAGATCGCCCACTGGTTGTTCTGGCAGAACAGCACGAGCGGCGCGTTGTTGACGGCCGCGAAGACGAAGGCCTCGTTGGTGTCGCCCTGGGCCGTGGCACCGTCGCCGAAGTAGGCGACGACGGCGGTGTCGCGCTCGGGGTCGCCTGTGCCGACCAGACCGTCGCGCTGGACGCCCATCGCGTACCCGGTGGCGTGCAGCGTGTGCGAACCGATGACGAGCGTGTACAGGTGGAAGTTGTGCTCGGCCGGGTCCCAGCCGCCGTGGTCGATGCCGCGGAACTGGCGCAGCACGTCGACCATGTCCACGCCGCGCACGTGGGCGACGCCGTGCTCGCGGTAGGACGGGAACACGTAGTCCTGCCGGGCCATCGCGCGGCCCGAGCCCACCTGCGCGGCCTCCTGGCCGAGCGCCTGCGGGAAGAGGCCGAGCTCACCCTGGCGCTGGAGGCTCGTGGACTCGGTGTCGAAGCGCCGCACCAGCACCATGTCGCGGTAGAGCTCGCGAAGGGCGGCGGCGTCGAGGTGCGCGACGCGGGCCTCGAGGTCGGGGTGGGCGTCGGGGTCCGCTCGGTGCCCGGTGGGGCTGAGGAGCTGGACGAGGTCGGGCTCGTTCACACGGGTCCTTCCGGGGGTCCGGGGGTGCCGGGACGGGAGCGGCAGGCCAACTTACGTCAGCGTAGGCTACGGCTCCGTAGGTTGTGGGGTGCTTGGTCCCACAAACCTCCGGGCGACACCGTTGTACGCACCCTCCAACGCTCTTCCCTCGCGCGCACCCTGTCCACCCGGACCCCTTCCGCCGAGATCGGGCGTTCTGTCGCTCGGCACGGCCGGGAAGCGACGGAAAGGCCGATCTCGGCGGTAGCTCAGGGCTGGGCGGGGTCAGCGCTTGGGCCAGGTCCAGGCGGGGCCCTCGAAGCGGAGCCGGCCCTCGACCGACGTCGCGGCGCCGGTGCGCGACAGCTCGACGAGCTCCGCCTCCGGTCGCAGACCGCGCACCAGCTCGGCCGAGTGCGTCACCACCACCACCTGGCTGCGCTCGCTCGCCGAGCTGATCAGGGCCGCGAGCGCGGGCACCAGGCTGGGGTGCAGGCTGGACTCGGGCTCGTTGAGCACCAGGAGCGACGGCGGTCGGGGCGAGAGCAGCGCGGCCGCGAGCAGCAGGAACCGCAGCGTGCCGTCGGAGAGCTCCGCAGCGCCGAGCGGTCGCCGCAGGCCCGGCTGGTGCAGGGCGATGCGGCACACGCCGTCCTCGTCCACCGGGATCGAGAGGTCGGCACCGTCGAAGGCCTCCGCGACGGCGTTCGCGAGCAGCGCGCCCGCTCCCACGCGCTCGATCGTCAGCAGGGCTGCGGCGAGGTCCTCCCCTCCGGGTGCGAGCACCGGCGTGAAGGTCGCGACGCCGGGACGCCGGGCACCCGCTTGGGCGTCGGTGCGCATGTGGTCGTAGAAGCGCCAGCCGGTGGCCTGCTGCCGGATCGCGTAGAGCTCGGGGGTCTCGGACGGGTCCGCGAGCGCGGCCATGAGCGACTCGTGCGCGGCGAGCTTCCAGTCCGCGGTGCGCCACACGCCGTCGTCGTCCCGGGTGCGCACCCGCGGACCCTTGCGGTCCGCGACCAGCGTCGCGGGGCGGAGCACGGGCCCGGACCACACGGCCTCGACCTTGACCTCCGGGTCGAGCGGGAACGGCCCGCCCTGCGGGAGGCCCAGATCGATCGCGTACGACAGGTCGTCGCTCGCGAACCCCAGCCGCATCGCGACGCTGCCGCGCTCGCGCGGGCCCGCGTGCAGGGCGGACTGCATGCCGCCCTCGAGGGCGAGCGTCGAGATCGCGCCCTCGCGCACCAGGTCGGCGAGCAGGCGCAGCGAGCGGTAGATGCTGGTCTTCCCGCTGCCGTTCGGGCCCGTCACGACGGTCAGGTCACCGAGCTCGAGCGTGAGCTCCCGCAGCGAGCGGTACCCCTCGACCGCGAGCGTCCGGATCACCCGTGCACCGTACCGACCACCACCCGCCCGCGAGCCGGGCCCGTCGATCGGGGCCCGGCCGCGGGGGTCACTCAGGCGCTCGTCGTGAGCGCGGGCTCGAGGCGCTCGGCTGGGGTGCCCTGGCCGGGGGTGGCCTCGTCCGGGGTGCCCTGGTCCGGTGCGAGCTGCCCGGCCGAGGCCGCCTCGAGGCGCGGTGCGCCGACCCGCGTGAGCGCGACGGACAGCGCCGTCAGGGCGAGCAGCCCCGCGAGCGCGGCCAGCCCCGCCGTCGGGCTCGTGGTCCAGCGGTCCTGGAGCAGGAACAGCGCCGAGACGGTGCACGTCGGCACGCCGAGCCACACCAGGAACCAGCCGGTGAACCGGCCCAGGTCGAAGCCGGCCACCTGCGTGCGGCCCAGGCCGAGCAGCACGAAGAACAGCGACCACATGACGGCCCAGGTCGCCCAGATCACGGCGAACACCGGGTCGGTGCCGATCGACAGCACCGCGTGGTACCCCGCGATCGCGGCGACGAACGCCGAGTACCACCCGAAGCCCTGCGGCTCGATCGAGTACAGGATCTGCAGCCCGAACCACAGGTACGTGAACCCGAACAGGTAGCTCGGCCAGGTCGCGTTCAGCACGGCCGGGTCGCTGCCGTGCTGGACCAGGATGATCGTCGGGAGCACCACCTGTACGGCGCCGACGAAGAGGTTGAGCGGCGCCGCGCTGCGGGCCGGGACGACGCCGAGCGAGCTCAGCCCGTTGACCAGCAGCACCACACCCACCAGGAGCAGGCCGACGTTCCCCATCAGCGGGACACCAGCTCGACGAACTGCTCGGACGTGATCACGGGCGCGAAGAAGTTGCTGATCCGCTCGAACGTCGCCGGCTCCTGGCTCGGGTGCTGGGCGCCCGTGGCGTCGCCGATCACGATCGGGAGCAGGCCATGGTCGCGTGCCAGGCGCGCGTTGCCCTCGATGCACCAGTCGAGGTGGATCCCGGTGATCACGACCACCTCGACGCGCTTGCGGGCGAGCTCGAGGGGCAGGTCCGTCCCCACGAACGCCGTCTGGAGCGCGCGCTCGTAGAGCTCGTTGTCGCCCGGCTCGACGAGCTCGCGCAGCTCGTCGACCAGGGCGTCGTCCCACGCGATCTGCTCGGGCGTCGCGTCGATGTGGCCCGTCCACGACGAGTACTGGGCGCGGTCGAAGTCCGTCTGCGGGTAGCCGTCGCGGAAGATCGAGTACCCGATCCAGTTGAAGGACACGAAGTTCGGGGCGCGGCGGGCGGCCTGCACCGAGCGCACGGTCGCCTCGAGGCTGCCGCGCACAGCGTGGGCCTCGTGGTACTGCGCGCCGCCGGGCCGGTAGAGCGAGTTGGACTGGCTCACGGACAGGAACGCCGCCGGGCGGCTGAGCACCTCGCGCAGGTCGAGCTTGCGCCAGTGCTCGGGAAGCGGCGGGATCGACGCGTGGTTGGTGGGCGGGAAGTCCGCGGCCTCGGCGGGAAGGGGTGCGGGCTCGAGCGGCGTGGTGCGGGTGGTGTCGACGACGGTCATGGTCGGTCCTCTCGTGGTGGCGCCCGGGCGGGCGGACAGGCGGATGGCACAGCGGGTACGGGGTCGGCACGGTGCGCGTGCACGACGACGGCGCGGCTCGGGCACGCGGCAGGGCCACGGCACCGTGCGTGCGACGGAGCGAGGGCCGCGCGCAGGCGGGACCTCGGGGCGGAGTCACGGCCGGGCGACGGGCGCGCGCGGCGGCGACTCAGGGGGTGACCAGGCCGGGACGGACGTCAGCGGCTCAGGTCACGGCACCGCACGCCGTCGTCGGCGTGGGGTGGCCCGCTCGTGCGGGACTCAGCAGGGCATTCGACAGGAGGCGACGGCAGGTCCGGTCGCGCGTGCGAGCCGGACGACGGCGCGCGACGGCGCGTCGGTCAGGTGCTCCCCTGCGGTGCTCACGGTCGGACCGTACTCGCGCGCATCCACGCACCGGAACCCCGCGTCCCGCGCTCCGAGACGCGTGGCGGCACCCGGCACGCGCGCGGGGGCGGCCCGCACCCGTGCCGCCGCGGTCAGGTGGTCGGCCAGGCGGAGGTGACGTGCAGGACGGCGTCGTTCGCGGCCGGCTCGCCCACGCTGATGCGCAGGCCCTCACCCGCGAACGGGCGCACGAGCACGCCCTGCGCGGCGGCGTCGGCCGCGAGGTCGGCCGTGCGGGCACCCGTCGCGAGCCACACGAAGTTGCCCTGCGCGTCGGGCACCGTCCAGCCCTGAGCACGCAGCCCGGTCACCAGCCGCTCGCGCTCGGCGACGACGGCGTCCACGCGCTGCGCGAGCTCGTCGGCCGCCTCGAGCGACGCGAGTGCCGCGACCTGCGCGAGGTGGTTCACGCCGAACGGCGTCGAGGCCGTGCGGATGCCCCGCGCGACCTCGGGGTGCGCGAGCGCGTAGCCCACGCGCAGGCCCGCGAGCCCGTACGCCTTGGAGAACGTGCGGAGCACGACGACGTTCGGGTGCGACGCGAGCACGGCGCGACTGTCGAGCGGGTCGGCCTGGCGCACGAACTCGACGTACGCCTCGTCGAGCACCACGAGCACGTCCTGCGGCACGGCCGTGAGCAGGTCGAGCACCTCGGTGTGGTGCAGCGCCGGGCCGGTCGGGTTGTTCGGGGTGCACAGCATGAGCACACGCGTACGCGGCGTGACGGCGTCGGCCATGCGCTCGAGGTCGTGCCCGCCGTGCGCGTCGAGCGGCACGCGCACACCGACGGCACCCTGCAGGCCCACGAGGATCGGGTACGCCTCGAACGAGCGCCACGCGTGGACCACCTCGTCGCCCGCGTCGCACACGGCCTGGAGCACGTGCCCCAGCACCGCGACCGAGCCGGTACCGGCGACCACCTGTGCGGGTTCGACGCCGTGGCGGCGCGCAAGGGCACCGACCAGCTCGGTCGCGAACATGTCCGGGTAGCGGTTGAGGTCGCCCGCTGCGCGCTCGACGGCGGCGCGCACCGAGGGCAGCGGCGGGAACGGGTTCTCGTTGGAGGACAGCTTGTGCGCCGAGGCGCCCTGCGGGCGGGCGCCAGGCACGTAGGCGGGGATCTGCTGCACGGCCTGCCGCAGCGGCGGCACGGGGGAGGTCGTCACGCGCTCAGGATGCCACCGTGCACGTGTACCGCCCATGCACCGCCGCCGACGACGTCGTGCCGCTCACCCGTGCGCCCCGGGCACCTGCGCGCCGGCGCCCGTTCGTGGAAGCATGACGACCATGAGCTTCCTGCTGCGCGTGATCATCAATGCCGCCGCGATCTGGCTCGCCACGGTCATGCTGTCCGGCCTCGAGGTGATCGGCGGCGACGACACCGCGACCACGGTGATCGTGTTCCTGGTGCTCGCGCTCGTGTTCGGGCTGGTCAACGCGATCGTGAAGCCCGTCGTCAAGCTGCTCTCGCTGCCGCTGTACATCCTGACCCTGGGCCTGTTCACGCTCGTGGTCAACGCGCTCATGCTCATGCTCACGGCCTGGCTCTCGGAGCAGACCGACTACGGCCTGCGGATCGACAACTTCGGCACCGCGGTGCTGGGTGCCCTGATCATCTCGATCGCGAGCTTCCTGCTGAGCGTCGTGATCCCCGGGGCGCGCGACAAGCGCTGACGGGTCGCCCGGCTACCGGCCCACGGGGAGCGGCGTCTCGACGCCAGGGGCGTCCCACCGGAAAGCCGTGACCGCCACCCGGCCCCATGACGTGCGCGCGGCCCCGGCGAGCAGAGCGACGCCCACGGCGCCACCGGCGACGTTCGAGAGCAGGTCGCTCACGTCGGCGACGTGACCGCTGCCCAGGAAGTGGTTCGTGAGCAGCTGGAGAACCTCGATCGCCAGGCTGACGGCCGCGGATGCGGCGACCGGCCGCCACCACGGCGACCACCCGAGGATCAGCGCGAGCAGCACGCCGAGCGGCACGAAGACAGCCACGTTCATCACGGCGTCGGCGACCTCGTAGTCGGCGAACGGGACCAGGACGAGCTGGCTGCTCCACGGCGCGTCACCGACCGGCTTGTCGAGGAAGATCGGGAAGACGGTGTTCGCCACGATCCCGGCGAGGTACACGCACAGCGCCAGCGCGACGGCCCCCCGCTGCACGGTGAGCCGACCGCGTCGGTGCAGCGACCACAGGAGCGCGGCAAGCGCGACGGCCGCGAGCGGGAGGACGACGGGGAGGACGGGGACCTGCCGGAACACGGGCGTTGCTCTTCCTGCTCGGGGACGGGCGGGTCGAGGGACCGGCCCCGGGCACCGTCGCACGACCGGCACACCAGCGGCATCCACCCGGGGTCGGATCGGGAGGTGACCAGCGCCGTCGCGGGTCGCATGCGCGTGAGCCAGATCGCTCCCGGCCGCTCCGGGCTCAGAACCCACCGCCGCCGCCCCTGTCCCCACGCACGCCGTCGGGCACGCGCGTGCCCGACCACAGCTGCGTGGTGCCGGTCGCCGACCCGTCGCCCAGCACACGGGCGACCGCCTCCTCGTGCCGGGCGAGCGAGACGTCGTCGAGCGCGCCGATCCGTTCCACGGTCCGCGCGTACAGGTCGGCCTCATGCGCCGCGACCGGGCTCAGAGCGGCCGCGCGCTGCTCGGCCGACGGAGCCTCGGTGAGGTCCACGTGCACCGTGGTGCGGTGCGGGTCCGCCGGGTTGGGGGCGCCGTCGGTCGCGGGCACGTAGTCCTGCACGTGCTCGACGTGCAGTGCCTCGACGTCGGCGGGCAGCGGCTGGTGCGCCACGGGCGAACCGACAGTGAGCACGGCGGCGACGTCGAACCGGTCGCGCAGCGCCGGGTCACCCGCGACGTCCATCACGGCCATGCCGCCCTGGCTGTGGCCGACCATCAGCACGGGCTCGTCGGGCTCGACCCCGGCGCGCTCCATCGCCTGCCGCACCACGTGCGAGGAGTCGCTCGCCCGGCCACCGACCAGGCGCAGGTTCGAGCCCATGTCGAGCGGGTTGCGCCCACCGCCGAGGCTCGTGCTCTGGGTGCCCGGCACGGCGACCACCCACGTGCGACGCCCGTCCGCGTGGTCGAGCCGTTGCACCGCGACCGTGCCGGGAGGCCCGCCGCGGCTCGGGCTGAGCTCGGCGGTCCGGCGCACCACCGTGCCGAGGTCACGCGGCGCCGTCGTCGGCCGCAGGGCCGGTGCACCGAGCACCGGAGCGACCACGAGCGTCGAGGGTCGCCCCGTGGCGTTGCCGTAGGCCGTGAGCCCGCCGCCGACGGCGCCCGCGAGCCGGCCCACCGGTGCCTGGCCGGGCGGGACACATCCCGGCACCGCCCCGAGCCCGAACGCCGCGGCCCCGGCCGTCACCACCTCGAGCTGAGCCCCCGTCGGCCGGCGCCCGCTCAGCAGCACCGCCCCGGTCGCGAGCAGCACCGACGGCAGCACGAGACGCAGACCGGCGCCCGCGAGCAGCCACGCCCCCGGCCCCGCCTCGCCGAGCGCCCACCCGCCGGCCACCACCACGCGCCGCATCCGGGCCAGCGCGTCGTCCTCGGCGCGCCGGTACGCCTCGGCGGCCCGCGCCACGGCGTCGGCGAGCGCATGTACCGCCGTCGCCGCCGTGGTGAGTCCGCTGCGTCCGACGTCGAGGGACTGCGCAGCACCGTGCGCGGCAGCCGCCGTGCCCGGTGACTCGTCCCACGTGGCCTCGACCATGCGGGACACCCGACGCACGTGGACGTGCGCGCCGTCGAGGAGCGTCGCCACACCACCCAGCCGGCGCGCGAGCGCCGTGAGCTCCTCGAGCTGCGCCGCCGTGCCGCCCGCTCCGCCGACCACGGTCATCCCGCCGGTGTCGCTCACGCTCCCGTCCCCACCAGGCGGGCTGCGCGTGCCTCGTCCACGGCGCGGCCGTGCCGCAGCACGAGCGCACCGGCCGCAGGGACGTGCCTCGCGACCCGGGCGAGCCCCGCCAGGTCCTCCTCGACACGCGCGGCGAACCCGCGCGCGGCCGGCCCCGTCCAGTCGACCCCGGCGCACGCCCGCAGCGCCGCGACCGCCTCGCCCACCTGCTCGTCGAGCTGCCGCAACGCGGCCTGCGCCTCGCTCGTCGCACCCACGCGCGCCCCCTCCCTCTCGGCTGACCGGTCGGGACGCTAGGTGGGGCTCAGGACCCCGCCGGGCACGAGCCCGTCCCACCTGGGGAGAAGGCCGGCGAGACCGGCCTGGGGACGGTCCTATGCTCGCGCTCGTGAGCGCGCCCTCCGTGAGCCCGGGCACCGCGTCGCCGTCGGGTGGGTCCGCGTCGTCGGGGACCGCAGGCACCGCCGTCGGCGTCGGCGCCGTGCTCGTGAGCACCCTGCTCTTCGCCGTCAACGGGACGGTGTCGAAGCTCGCGATGCAGTCGGGACTGAGCCCCGAGCGGTTGGTCGAGCTGCGCTCGGTGGGCTCTGCCGTGGTGCTCGTCGTCGTCGTGCTGGTGGTGACCCCGCGTGCCCGGCTGCCGCGCGGGCGCGAGCTCGCGGGCCTCGCGCTGCTGGGCGTGGTCGGCATGGCGATGGTGCAGTGGCTGTACTTCGTCGCGATCTCACGCCTGCCCGTGGGGCTCGCGCTGCTGATCGAGTTCACGGCGCCGGTGCTGGTCGCCCTGTGGGCGCGGTTCGTGCTGCGTGAGGACGTGCGCGCACGTGTGTGGTGGGCGCTCGCGGCGTGCGTCGCGGGGCTGGGTCTCGTGGCCCAGGTGGGGCCGGACGTGCGGCTCGACCTGCTGGGCCTCGTCGCCGCCGGTGGCGCGGCGGTGTCGCTCGCGGCCTACTACGTGCTGGGTGACCGGCTCGTGCGCCGCCGCGACCCGCTCTCGACCCAGACCTGGTCGCTGGTCTTCGCCGCGCTGTTCTGGATGGTCGCGCAGCCGCTGTGGACCTTCGACTCGGGAGTGCTCGCCGACGACGTCGCCCTGCCCGCCGGCCTGGACGTGGCGGTCCCGCTGTGGTTGCTGGTCGCGTGGGTCGTGGTGCTCGGCACCGTCATCCCGTACGTGCTGGTGCTCGTGGGCGTGCGACGCCTGGGCCCGGGCCGGTCCGCGGTGATCGGCATGCTCGAGCCGGTGGGCGCAGCGGCCACGGCCTGGGTGGTGCTGGGCGAGTCGATGACGCCGGTGCAGCTGGTGGGCGGTGTCGTGGTGCTCGTGGGCGTCGCGCTGGCCGAGACGGCGCGCCGACGCCCGACCGTCCCGCCGGTGCCCGACGCCGTCCTCGGCTGAGCCAGGCCGCACCGCGCCGCGCCGGGTCAGTCGTAGCGAGCGGACTCCTCGATGCGGGGCGGGCGGCGCACGAGCCAGGGGCGCGGCAGCACCACGAGCACCACCGCAACGACGGCCACGGCCGCGACCAGTCGCACCCAGCCCTGCCCGAGGGTCGACAGGCCGAGGTTGCCGCGCAGCCACACGGTCGCGAGCACGAGCGCCTGGACCACCACCTGCATGCCCGCCACCGAGCGCAGCAGCCGCAGGAGCACCGGCACCTCGACCAGGCCGTCCCAGGTCACGTGCGTGCTGAGGGCCGCCATCCGCACCAGCAGGTGCACCACCGCGACGAGCGCCGCGACCGCCAGCAGCCCCCCGCCGGCCACCCGCGCGGGCGTGAGCCTGTCCTCCCCGCCGAGCAGCCAGACGCCCAGCACGAGCAGCAGCACCGGCACCGTGGGCCACGCCGGCCGCCACGCGACCAGCACCGCAGCCGCCAGCCCCCCGAGCCACAGCACCGGGTGCGGCGCCGCGAGCGCGACCGCGAGCAGCACGAGCGCCGAGGGCAGCAGCCGCACCACGGCGCCCGGCACGGCCCCCGCGAGCACGAGGCGCACCGCGGGCGGGGGCGGCACGGCCTCAGGGTCGCGCACGCGCATGCCGAGCCTGCGCCGCACGCGGTCGACCAGGCGCGTCATGCCGAGCCCCGCGCGTGCGAGCGGCGCGAGAGCACCTGGAGGCGAGCGGTCGCGCGGCCTGGGTCGGCCCACTCGACCACCTCGACGCCCGCGCCCACCAGGTCGGCCAGCCTGTCCTGCCGCTCGACCCGCACGATCCGCAGCGCGAGCCTCTCGCGCCTGTCCATGCCCTGCTCGCGCAGCCGCGGGAGCACGTCGACGGCCACGACGCGGTGCCCGGCGCGCCGCCACACCACGGCGAGCTCGGCGGGCTCGGGGTCGAGGAACGTCGAGAACAGGTAGACGAGCGAGCCGGCGGGCACGTGCGGCGGGCGCAGGCGGCGCCGCGGCTCGCCCTCGGGACGCAGGACGGCGAGCTGGTGCACCACGCGGTCCAGGTGCCGTCTCCCCGCTCCGGCCCGCAGGGCCCGACGACGTACCCCGAGGTCCTCGACGCCCACGCGGTCCCCGGCCGCGAGGTAGCCCTCGGCGACGGTCACCGCGGCCTGGCGCGCGAGGTCGAGGCTCGTGGCGTCGTCGGGCCGGATGAGGCGCGTGCCGCTCCACGTCGCGGGATCGGGCCCGACGTCGTCCCGCGAGTCCACCACGAGGGTCACGAGCGCCTCGGACAACGTGAGGGTGCGTCGCACGTAGAGCTGCTCGAGCCCCGGCGACCGACGGGCCGTGACGCGCCAGTCGACGCGGCGCATCGACTCTCCGGGCATGAGCGGGTGGATGTCGCGCAGCCCGCCGCCGTCGCCCGGACGCCGGGCCTCGTGCTGACCCGTGAGGCCGCGCAGCCGCGACGGCAGCGGCAGGGCCGGCATGGTGCGACCGCGCGGAAGCACGAGCACCGAGTCGGCCGGCGCCTCGCCCACGGGCCCGGTGAGCGCCGCTCCCCCGCCGACGCCCTGGTGCTCGACCCGGAAGAGCGGCTGCGCGCCCGTCCGCACCGACGCCGCGGTCACGTCGAGCTCGCGCCGCAGCGGCACGTCGACGAGCGCCTCGACCGCGCCGTGGCCCGGGCGGCTCACGCGCACACGCGCCGCGTCCGTGCCGGGCGGTGCCGCGAGGTGCAGCCGCGCCGCGAGAACGGCACGGGGTCGCCCCCCTGGGGCGCCGGCGGCCTCCGTCCCGGGCACGTCGTCGGCGTCGATGCGCTCGACGTCCGCCCAGAGCATCCCGCGCGGCCGTGCACCGAGCGCCACGAGCCCGCCCACCACCGGCCCGGCGACCAGCAGCATCACGTCGGGCCGCCCGCTCACCGCACCGAGCACCAGCAGCACGAGCCCCACGCCCAGCACGTGCACGAGCCGCGGCGAGGCCGGCCACCTGTCGTCCGGCGGCACGTCACCCGCGCGGGGCCCGGTGGGTTCGCGCGGGGCGTCGGGGTCGACGGGCTCGTAGGTCACGTGCTCAGCGACCGTCCGTCGGGACCGTCGCGGGGCCGGCCGTGCGCGCCAGCACGTCCCGCACCACGTCCTCGGGCGCGACACCGGCCGCCCAGGCCGCGGGCGTGAGGGTGAGCCGGTGGGCGAGCGCGGGGACGGCGACGGCCTTGATGTCCTCGGGCGTCACGAACCGCCGCCCCTCGGCCACGGCGAGCGCGCGCGAGACCAGCAGCAGCGCCTGCGACCCGCGCGGCGACGCGCCCACCTCGACGGCCTCGTGCCCGCGGGTCGCGGCCGCGAGGTCCACGCAGTAGCCCACCAGGTCCGGGTCTACGTGCACGGCCTCGACCCCGGCCTGCATCTCGAGCAGCGTCGCGGCGTCGACCACCTGCCGCACGGGTGCGGCCTCCTGCCGGCGGTCGAGGCGGCGCAGCAGCACGTCGGCCTCGGCCTCGCGCTCGGGGTAGCCCACCGCGAGCCGCACCATGAACCGGTCGAGCTGCGCCTCGGGCAGCGGGTAGGTGCCCTCGTACTCGACGGGGTTCGACGTCGCCATCACGTGGAAGGGCCGCGCCATCGGGTAGGTGCGCCCGTCGACGGTCACCTGCCGCTCGGCCATGGCCTCGAGCAGTGCCGACTGCGTCTTGGGGGCCGTGCGGTTGATCTCGTCGGCGAGCAGCAGGCCGGCGAACACGGGGCCCGGGCGGAACCGGAACCCCTGCTGCTCAGGGTCGTACACCGAGCTGCCCGTGATGTCGGCGGGCAGCAGGTCCGGTGTGCACTGGATCCGGCTGAACTGCAGGCCGAGCGTGGTCGCGAGGCTGCGCGCCGCGAGGGTCTTGCCGAGCCCCGGGACGTCCTCGAACAGCACGTGCCCGCCCGCGAGCACCGCGGCGAGCGCGATGCGCAGCGGCTCGCGCATGCCGACCACGGCGCTGCCCACCTCGGCCAGCACCGCCTGGCAGCGCCGCGCGACCTCGACGGGCGGGAGCACCTGGGCAGGTGCGGCGGGGTTCTCGGGGCTGGGGACGCTCACGTGGCGGACCTTCCGTCGGGGGTGCGGGCCGGCGCGGCCGGGCCGGGTTCGGGGGTGCGAGGGCTCCGGCCGCCGACGGCGGCTCGGGGCAGGCGGGGGTCGCGCGGGTCACGCACGCCGCGCCCCTCGACCGCACCCAGCTGCTCGACCACGTCGAGGCAGTGCGCGACGTCGGCGACGGTCGGCATCATCCCGCCGGGGGCGGTGAGGCTGCGCCACGCGCGCTCGCCGAGCAGCTCGCGCGCTCGCAGCACGTCGTCGCCGTGGCTCTGCCAGGCGGAGCCGGTGCGGCCCAGCGCGCCGGTCACGTGCACGCCGTGGTCGAGCAGACGGCGCGCGGCGACCTCACGCAGGCGCCGGACGGCGGCCTCGGACACGCGTCCGTCGCGCCCCAGGAAGGCCCACGTGAGCGACGCGACATCGAGCCGGGTGCCGTCCTTCTCCTCGAGCCGCGCCTCGGGCCAGGGGTGCGCGTCGCCGTGCGCGAACGTGACCCACACCAGGCCGAGCACGAGGCACACGAGCCCCACGAGCACGGCGTCCCCGGCCCCCAGACCGAGCACGCCGGACGCCACGCCCAGGCCCGCGGCCACCGCGAACGGCCGCCAGTCGAGCCTCATGAGCCGGCTCCCGGCGCATCCGACGACGGCGTCCCGGGCCCCTCGCGCCCCGGCCCGCCCGGCCCTGTCGCCTCCCCCGCCGGTGGCGGGTCGAGCGAGTCGGCGAGCCGCCGCACGGCGTCGGCCGCCAGGTCCACGTCACGCGGCCCCACGGGTTCGTCGCCGAACCGCGCGCGCAGGTAGAGGTCGAGCAGCTCACGCGCGGCGGCAGGGTCCGCGGGTGTGCGGTCCAGCACAGCGAGCGTGAACTCGGTGGGGGTCTGCGACGCGCGACGCACCACGCCCGAGCCTGCGGCCGCGTTCTCGAGCGCCACCCAGGCGGCGATCACGGCATCACCCGGCAGGGGCACCCGCCGCAGCCGGTCCCCCGCGTCCTCGACGCCGTCGCGCAGCGCGGGCAGGTGCGGGGCCACGTCACCCCCGGCGACGAGCGCGCCCTGCTCCAGCCCGGCGTCGTCGGGCGCGCCCTCGCCGCGCCGCCGCTCGGCGAGCTGCCGCAGCACGCGCAGCACCCCGAACAGCACGAGGCCGAGGACGAGCGCGAGCAGCCCGATGCCGACGTAGGTGAGGTCCCACGGCTGCTGCTGCCCCTGGCGGTCGAGCATCTGCCACAGCTGTTCCTCGTCGGGGGACAGCGTCTGCGGGGCGAACGACGGCGGCGGGACCTCGGGCGGCTCGGCACCGGGGCCCGTGCGCGGCTGCCACGGCCCGGCGAGCGCCGCCGCGGCCACCCCGAGCGCCAGCAGCACCCCGGCCCCCAGCACGCGTCCAGCGGCGCCGGGCCCGGGCTCGTCGGGAGCGGGCGCGTGCGGGTGCGGACCGCGCGGTGGCGCGGCCCCCGACTCCGTCGCCCGGTCCACTCCCCCATCATGGCCGAGCCCTCCGTCACGGCCGAGGAGGCGCCGTCGTACCCGGGGCCGTCCGGGTGATCATCGTCGCGTGTCCGTGCCCGGAACGTACCTTTTCCGGGGTGCCCGGGAGTACGGTGCGGCGCGGGGGCAGGAGCGGGCGCGAGGGCGCGACCGCCGGGTTCCCCGTGCACCGTCCGTCCGGTCGTCAGGAGCCTGCCCGTGGTCCGCCGCTACGTCTTCCCGGCCCTGCGCCTCGTCGTGTGGGCGGTCATCGCCGTCGCCCTGGTCAAGATCGCGTTCACGGGTGCGGACGTGTCCGTCGAGGCGAGTGGCGAGCAGCCCACCGGGCAGGTGGTCGAGCCGGTGATCGAGGCCACCACGGCCACCGTCACCAACAGCGTGACCGTGCGCGGCTCGGTGGTGGCTGACCCGCCGGTGCCGGTGCGCGCGACCCTCGCGGGCACGGTGTCCAAGGTGCTCGTGGCCGACGGCGAGCGCGTCGACGCGGGCACGGCCGTGCTCCAGCTGCGCCAGGAGACGCCGCGGGACCCGATCACCAAGACGGACCCGGAGACGGGCGAGACCACGATGATCGAGCGCAAGCCGATCGTGGTGCTCGAGGAGGTCAAGGCCCCCGTCGCGGGCGTGCTGAGCATGCCGACCCTCAAGGACCAGGTGGTCTCGGTGGGCGACACCGTGGGCCAGGTGACCCCGGGCACGCTCTCGGTCAGCGGCACCCTCACCCCCGACCAGCAGTACCGCCTGGTCGGCGCGCCTACCGAGGCCCAGGTGACGCTCAAGGGCGGGCCGGCGCCCTTCACGTGCACGGGCCTGCGCATCGGCGCGGCGGCCGCGGACCCGACGGCGGACCCGCTCGCGCCCACGGACCCGGGTGGCGGATCGCCGTCGGGCACGGTCACGTGCGCCCTGCCCGCGGAGGTCACGGCCTTCCCGGGCCTGGGCGCGGACCTGGAGATCGTCAACGGGAGCGCGGAGGACGCCGTCGTCGTGCCCGTGACGGCCGTGCAGGGCACGGTCCAGACCGGCAACGTGTGGGTGGTCGCGGAGGAGGGTGCCGAGCCCGAGGAGCGCGCGGTCACCCTGGGCCTGACCGACGGCGAGAACGTGCAGGTCACCGAGGGCCTCGCGCTGGGCGACCTGGTGCTCCAGTTCATCCCGGTGCCCGGCGGCTCGGGCGAGGTGGACTGCGCCGACCCGATGCAGTGGGACCCCATGGTGTGCGGCGGATGAGCCTGCTCGAGCTGACCGAGGTGACGCGCTCGGTGCGCCTGCCGGACGACAGGCTGCTGGAGATCCTGCGCGGGGTGACGCTGAGCGTCGACACGGGTGAGCACGTGGCCGTGGTGGGGCGCTCGGGCACGGGCAAGTCGACGCTGCTCAACATCCTCGGCCTGCTCGACGCGCCCACCACGGGCCAGTACCTGCTCGAGGGCGTACCGATCGGCAAGCTCTCGAACCGGGCCCGCACGCGGCGGCGCGGGCGCGACTTCGGCTTCGTGTTCCAGCAGTTCAACCTGCTGCCCGGGCGCACGGCCCTCGAGAACGTCGCGGCCCCGCTGATGTACGCGAGCGGCCGGCAGTTCTGGGCCCGACGGCGGCTCGCGGCCGAGATGCTCGAGCGCGTGGGCCTGGGTGACCGCGTGGACACGATGCCCGAGAAGCTCTCGGGCGGGGAGCAGCAGCGCGTGGCGATCGCGCGGGCGCTGGTGCGCGGGCCGCGCGTGATCCTCGCGGACGAGCCCACGGGTGCCCTGGACGTCGAGACCGGCCAGGAGGTGATGGCCCTGCTCGACGACATCGCCTCGGGCACCGGTGCCGCGCTCGTCACCATCACGCACGACCTCGCGGTCGCGGCCCGCGCGCAGCGGCACTACCGCCTGGCCGACGGCGTGCTGGTGCCGGTGGACCTGGGCGGTGCGGTGGGGCGCACGGACTGGGTGGGTGACGTGCCGACGGCGCTCCCCGCGATCCCCGAGCTGGGGCCGTCCGTGCCGACGGCCTCGAACGGGGTTCCCGCCACCGAGGTGCGACCGTGACCGGGTTCGTGGGGGCCGTCGTCGAGGCCTGGGACGAGCTGCGCATCCACCGGCTGCGCGTGCTGCTCGCGCTGATCGGCGTGGCGGTGGCGGTCATGGCGATCACCGGGGTCACCGCGGCCGTCGCGATGCTCACGCAGGGCTTCACCGAGCAGATGGAACGCGACATGGGGCGGCAGGTGACCCTGTCGCTCGACGCCTACCCGATGAGCGACCAGGCGCCGCCGGCCACCGAGCTCGACGCGGTCTACACGACGGCCCTCGAGCGCTACGACATCACGTGGGCCACGCGCGACTGGTACACGAACGCCCCCATGCGCTTCCCCGAGGGCACCGCGCAGGTGGAGCTGCGCGCGGTGGACCCGGACTTCGGCACCATGCAGCGCGTACGGGTCCAGGACGGCCGCTGGTTCACGGACGCCGATACGGAGTCGTTCGCACCCCAGCTCGTGGTGAACCAGGCGTTCCTCACGCGGCTGGGTGTCGGTGGGCTCGACGCGCGTCCCACGGTGCTGCTGGGTGACGAGATGCCCGTGCGCAGCGCGGTGGTGGGCGTGGTGCCGGACACGTGGCCGGGCGCCGAGCCCATGGCCTACGTGCTCTACGACCAGCTCACCCGCTGGTACACGGTGGACGCGAGCAGCGGCTGGGGTGCGCCCGCGCCGTCGCTCAAGGTGTGGGTGCCGCCCGAGGTGGTCGACGAGCTCTCGCCCATGCTGCGGCGCGACGTCATGGCGGTGCTGCCGGGCTGGGACGTGCAGGTGTGGGACAACCGCGACACGGGCATGCAGGCCCTGGACGACGGCGCGCGCTGGGTGGGCCTGGGCGTAGGTGCGTTCGCGCTGCTGCTGGGCGGGCTGGGACTGGTGAACATCGCGCTGGTGACGGTGCGGCACCGCATCCGGGAGATCGGCATCCGGCGCAGCTTCGGCGCGACGTCGGGCCGGATCTTCTTCGGGGTGCTCATGGAGTCCGTGGTCGCGACCTTCGTCGCCGGGCTGGTGGGCGTGGGCCTGGCCGTGGTGGTGATCAGGAACGTGCCGGTCGAGGCCGTGTTCGGCGGCGGGATCCAGGACATGCCGCCCTTCCCCGTCTCCGCCGCGCTGGTGGGCATGGCCTGCGCCACCGGGGTCGGTGCGCTCGCCGGGCTGATCCCCGCGACCGTCGCCGTGCGCGTCAAGGTCATCGACGCGATCCGATACTGAGCGATGTTCGCGCAATGAACCTGCCGCCCGCCGCTCGAAGTCCGGTGCTTGCACTCTAAGTTGCCGCACACCCCACCGCGCGTGAGCAAGGATGCACTGCGCTCGCTGTTATCCATCTTTAGCGTCGTAGCGAGTGATAGCGTCGAAGCGTGGCCACGGTTGACGAGGAGTCCCGCACCCCGGCCGGCTCCGCCGCTGGCGGCGCGCGGGCAACCCGTGCCCGCTCCGAGACCGGGCCCGCCGTGGTCGCGGCGCCCGAGGCCACGTGGCCTGCGGTCGACTGGGAGGAGCTGCCGTGGCGGTCCTCCTTCCCGCCGGAGCTGTTCTCCCGTTCCCAGCGCGAGCTGCTCGGCCAGCCGTACTGGGCGGCCATCACACCAGAGATCGCTGACCTTGAGGTGCGCCTCCCGCGCGCGACGGCTGCGGCTGCGGAGGAGGCGTCCGTCGTGGTCCGCGACTTCGACGCCGAGCTCGGCCGTGACGTCGCCCCGTTCGCTGCGATCCTGTTGCGGTCGGAGTCCGCGTCGTCCTCCCAGATCGAGAACCTCACCTCCGGCGCCAAGCAGATCGCTTTGGCAGCACTCGGGGAGGACGCCAAGCGCAACGCCACCCAGATCGTCGGCAACGTCCACGCCATGCAGGCCGCCATCGAGCTGTCCGAACGCCTCGACGCAGCCTCCATCCTCGAGATGCACCGCTCGCTGATGGAGACCGCCGAGCCGGACATCGCCGGCCGGTGGCGCGCCCAGCAGGTGTGGATCGGCGGCGGTGGGTACTCGCCCCACAGGGCCGCATTCGTCCCACCGCACGCCGACCGGGTCGCGGCCGCGATCGACGACCTCGTCGCGTTCACCGCTCGGGAAGACATCCCCGCGCTGCAGCACGCCGCGATCGCCCACGCCCAGTTCGAGACCATCCACCCCTTCCCCGACGGCAACGGCCGCACCGGACGCGCACTGATCCACGCCCTGCTGCGCAAGCGGGCACTCACGCGCTCGGTGACCGTCCCGGTCTCCGCCGGGCTGCTGGTCGACACCCGCGGCTACTTCGACGCCCTCACCGCCTACCGGCGCGGTGACGCCGCCCCGATCGTCGACGCCATGGCGCAGGCCTCCTTCGACGCCGTCGCCAACGGCCGGCGCCTGGTCGATGACCTGCGCGCGGTCCGCGAAGAGTGGGCGAGCAAGATCAAGGCACGCTCGGACTCGACGGTCTGGCCCCTGATGGACCTGGTGCTGCGCCAACCGGTGATCAACACCGCGGTTGTGCAGCACGAGGTCGGCGTCTCCCACACCAATGCGATGAAGGCTGTCCGACGCCTGGTCGAGGCCGGGGTGCTGGCCCCGGTGGGAGGTCGCCGGCGCTCGATCCTGTGGCAGTCCAGTGAGGTCCTCAGCGCGCTGGACGCATTCGCGGCCCGCGCCGGACGTCGCCAGCTCAGCGAACCCTGACCGGCCAGCCGCTCAGCGCACGTTCCACGCCGGCTCGACCGCGGGCGAGTCACCCGCCACGGAAATGGACGTGCATGTGGTCCACGACGCTGTCGCCGCGGGTGAAGCCCTCCCGGGTCACCGCCACGCGCCACTCAGGACCGCTGCGCTAGTCCGGATGTCCGCCAGCACCGCAGCACTAGGCGGGTCCGAGACGGCAAGCTCCGCTACAGCCCACCGGAAGAACGCGATAGCGCCCACGACGTCGGGGTGAGGAATGATCTCGGCCACTTGTTCGTCCTCAGGCTCGCTACTGCCGACCTGCCAGAACCCGAAGAGTTCGGGACTGCTGCCGCACTGGCGGGCATGGCGTGCACCACCGGGGTCGGCGCACTGGCCGGCCTGATCCCCGCGACCGTCGCCGTGCGCGTCAAGGTCATCGACGCGACCCGCTACTGAGAGACCCGTCGAGCCCGACGGTGTCAAGGCCGGCGACTCACGGCACCTCAGCCTGCGCGAGGTTCGCGGCTGGCGCGTCCCCTGGTACGCCTGAACCAACGACGACTCGGCCTGGGCCACTCCGTCGTCCGAACCACGTCAACCGTCGTGCCCCACCCATCCTCCGCAAACGGGATCACTCGTGCGCGAAAGGGAGCATCCGGCAGCTGCTCACGTAATGCGCGCTCCCAGCTCGCGGCCATGGCCGTCCCCAACGCGTCGAGGACGGCGTCAGGGACGTGTCGTCCGCTCTCCTCTTCGCCGAAGACCTCGAGGAGCGAGCGAGAACTGACCTGTGCCTGTGCGATCTGCGGCTGAGAGCGCCATGACGCAATAATGGAGCCGATCTTGCGCTCGTCGAAAATGTCATGCACGGGGACGACGAAACCTTCGTGCTCGATGAAGTCGGGCGAGAAGAGAGCTAGGCATGCCGCCGCGCTGGCCATTGACACGTGCGCTGTCGAGAAGACACTCGCTGCACCCGGCACACCAGAGAGCCACTCAGCCTCGGGCCACTCCTCCGGGCGGAATACCGTCACCTTGGACCTTTCCACTCGTAGGTAGCCGAGTCTCGATGCCGATCCGGACGTCACTGGCGACGCCAGCGGCCGTCAGCACGCGGGCACGATTATCCCCGGCCGGGACTCCATGAGTCGTCAGTCGCTCCCAGCGTGTGGCTCCAGGAAGGAGCGAGGGAGGCGGCGGCTCGCCGCGAGCACCTCGATCCCGACAAGGCGGTCTTCTCGGTCGAAGTCGAGGTTGATCATTCCTCGTGCGACGAGGGGGTCGACAGGCACTGTGTCAGCGACGCCGCCCGACCACGTCTCGCCATCGAGGTAGATGTATGCAGCGTCCGTCGCCGCGTCGTAGGTGACGCGCACTGACAAGTTGTGATCGTTCATGGTCTACCGCCGCGAGGTTGGTGGTTGCTTCGGACCGTCCGGAAACGGCGGTCGAGGGCTGTCCCAGCTAGGCGCCCGAGCCCGAGCCGCGGCGGCGCGCAGGCCTCTCATCGACCGCCGCCCATGATCGTTCAGCGAGTGAAGGCCCCAGCCGCCTTCATGGCCCACGCCGGCTCAGCGCCTCCTGTCGGACAGCAAGTCGTCCCCCTGTTCGCCTCCACCTGACAGCCACTCTTCGAAATCCTCGGCCAGCCCTCGCAGTACGGGTTCTTCGGCGGCACTACTGATGTCCCGAAGCGCAAGTGCCACAGTGCGCCGGAGAGCCGCGACCGTCGCCCTGTCCATGCGCAACGTAAGCGCAAGGGACGGATCGCTGACGATGACGTGCTGATCGGGCAACGTGTCGCGAATGACGGCAGCGATTCGGTGAGCCCCGTCGGCGTCGAGGCCAGGCAGATCGAGACCCCAGGAGGTCAGCGCGTCGTCGGTCAAGGAGCCATCCAGTTCAACTCGTCGTCGCAAGTGCAGTCGTGCCATTCGCAGGTGACGTGGTGGGCGCGTTCAGACAGCCCGCGACGCTCTCGGCCGACGAGGTCACTCCGAGAGCATGCGGTACTCAGGGACCTGCGCATCTTCCCACGGGACTGCTCGCGCCCACGGAGCAACGCGCGCGCAGCGGCGGCAGCCCGCGCATGCACTCCGGGCACCAGAAGGCCGGCATGACCGACGCACCACTAGAGCCGAAGGACACGGAGACGAGGCACAACCCTTGCCGGCCGCAGGGGGACACACGAGCCCGTCGGCTCCATCCGCGAAGGAGTAGGCAATCTCGTAGGCATCGAGCCAGCGCTCGCGTTCGCTAGCCGACGATCGCGACCCGGTCGTCATCGTGAGCCCCACCGCGCTTCCTCGGCGGCGTGCGCCGCCGATTCCCAAGGACCGGCCGCGGCAGGCGACGCCGGGTACCCCATTCCGGAACGGATCTGGTCGACGTGGAAGCGCTCATGCAAGAGGGTTCGGGCCAGCTGCTCTTCGTTAGCGAACGCCGACCTCGTCGTCGCTCCATCGCTCCATCGCTTCCAGTCGACCCGCATAGCCATCGCGCGACTTGTCGATTCAGGTCACTCGGGCGCGATCTTGACGAGGAGATCGCCGAAGTCGGGCTCGCCGCGGCCATCACTGCAGTTGAGGACGATGACGCCCTCGGGCGTCCGCTCGACTCGCATGCCGGCGTTGCCGAGCCATGCATGCATGACGCCGTTGACCTCCCAGCAGTTCCATACGCGTAGGGAGCGAGAGCCTTGCTTCCCCCACCGCACCAGCACATCAACACACGTGGGGCTCGAGTCTTGCCATAAGACGAGGTCCGAGGTCGCGACGCCGTTGGCTTCAAGCTTGCCACCACGGATCTTCAGACGGACGCCCTGACGCAGTTCTGATCCCGCCCGCATGAACTCCACGCCCAGCCGGGTCGTGTGTGTCGGCAGCTCATAGAGGCTGAAGACAGGCCCGTCCCAGTCAATTCTGCTGGCTTGTTGTTGCGCAAAGAGAATCGAGAGATCAACCACATCAGTATCCCGGGTGTCGGAACGGGTCCACGGCTGCATGGTCCTGCGGCCACCGTGGCACGACGGTCGTGCCGCCGTTTCTGAACGGTACGGGCTCGTGGCTCAGATCCATGGACTCGATGCCGCCCTTGTCGGGATTGTAGCGCTGCGGCGCTCTGCCGGTGCCCATTCGGTCGAGTTGCCCCGCTGTCCACGTGCCGTACTGCGGGTTCGCAGCCTCACTTTTCCATAACCGCGCGCGGACCGTCGACCAGGACGGCGAGTTTCCCGCCTTCGTCAGGGTCTAGATGTCGTCGCCGACTCGCCACCCTGCGCTTGCTGAGGTGGTTGCGGCGGGTTTGGCCAACAGATTCGGGGCGAGGACGAACTGTGCGCCTCCGGTTCCATTTCCTGGGAGGGCACGTGGGCCGCCCGTGCGGGGACCCACGGGACGCTTGAGCCCACCAATCATGAAGAGCGGGAGCAGAATGGCGTCGAGACCTTGAGTGAAGCCGTAGAGGTCCTGCTGCCAGGGCTCCTGGTTCCTTATCGCCTCGTCGGCGAAGATCTTGGCGCAGGGCGCGTTGATCGCCAGGTGTTCGGCACTGGAGCCCTGCTGCACGACGTAGACCGGAGCGAGGTCGTTGGCACGCGATGGGCCAGCGACGGCCTTTCCCGGCCTTCCGGAGCCGCCGTTGAGGCAGCCGTACGACGCGCGTACGCACGGGGCCTGACCTATGTGCCGACCTGGGCGGGAGTGGCCTACGTCTGCATCATCACCGACGTTTTCTCCCGGATGATCGTGGGCTGGCGGGTCGCACTGCACATGCGCACCGAGATCGTGCTCGACGCGATCGAGATGGCCTGCTGGTCCCGCGGGACGACGATCACCGGGCTGCGGTGTCACAGCGACGCCGGCAGTCAATTCACCTCGCTGCGCTACGGCGAACGACTCGCCGACATCGGCGCGACGCCCTCGATCGGGACGGTGGCTGATTCGTATGACAACGCCCTGGCCGAAACCGTCAACGGCTACGACAAGGCCGAGCTGATCCGCGGCCCGGCCCGCACCGGCCCCTGGAGAAACGTCGAGGACGTCGAACTCGCCACCCTCGGCTGGGTCCACTGGCACAACACCCAGCGGCTACACGGCTACCTCGGCGATGTCCCGCCCACCGAGTTCGAGACGACCTTCTACGCTGCCCAGGGGATCGACCAGCACCTGGTCGAAATCCCATAGCCGAGCCTCCATCAGACCCAGGGCGACTCAAGAAGCTGAGGCGAGGTTGCCCAGTTCCCGTCAGCTCGCGACCCACGCGTCACTGTGCAGCGAGCTGCGCAACAACGTGAGCCAAGACGTCACCCACCTCATTTGGATCGGCGAGTTCGAGGACGCTGACCGCAGGATCGCCCTCCGGATCGTCCATCTCTGATGCAATCACCTCACACTCGCCTGAGTCCCAGACCTCCACAGTTGCAGCTAGGGATGGCGCCGTGAACTCCAAGCCGACCGAGTTCTTGTTGTCCCCCGCGGTGGGCCCGACGAGCTGCACGAGCACCTGAGGCGGGAGAGCATTGGCATTGCGCCCGTGCCACGAGACTACGGCGTCAAGAAACTTGACATTTGACTCAGGCATACCTACCTCGACTCGACCAGGTTCTGGAAGGGCACCTGCCCAGTTTGCGCCCTACCGGGCAACCTCGCCTGCAGGGATTGCGGTCCGTAGATGATCGAAGTTCCCTCACTGTGCGGCTTCAGAACTCCACTTGGAACATCGCACTCGACATAAATGTCCCCCTTTGGTGCATTTCGATAGGTCGAAGGCGATGCAGGGGTAGCGACGCGGTGAACACCGCGTGCGTTCCACTGGATGCTGCCGGTCTCCTTCATGGCCGCGTGCTCGGCGGGACTCGTCCACCGTCCCACGCGCGTCCATCCGCTTCCAGTGGTGCTAGCGGTTGGCTTGCCTACCAGGGTGGGGGAGAGCACGAACTGTGCCTTGGCACTTCCCGCGGCAGCCCGGGGGGCTGTGCGCGGAGCCGCGCGCATCGAACCGGCCCCGGCCATCAGCAGCGGGATCATCGGCCCGAGAACGGCATCGAGACCTTGAGTGAACTCGTAGAGGTCCTGCTGCCAGGGCTCCTGGTTCTTCATCGCCTCGTCGGCGAAGAGCTTGGCGTAGGCGGCGTTGATCGCCACCTGTTCTGGGCTGGTGCCTTGCTGCACGACGTAGACCGGAGGGAGGTTGTTGGCACGCGATGGCCCAGCGACGGCCCTTCCCGGCCTTCCAGAGCTGCCGTTCAGACAGCCGTAGGACATGCGTACGCACGGCGTGCTCACGGGAGCCCTGAAGGTGTCGCCCCGGCTGGTGCTTGAGCTCGCCGGGGCGCTCTTGGCGGCTGCCTCGGAGTTGGAAGGCGTGGTGCGCTTGCCCACGCCGTGTCCGCCGTCGATGGCCATGGGCTTGAGGCCGGTGGGGTCGGTGTAGGTGATGGGGTTGTTGTTGGCGTAGGAGTACCCGTGCCATTGGGCGGGGTCGGTCAGGTCCATCACGGGGTCCACGGAGATGAACCGGCCCAGGGTGGGGTCGTAGTAGCGGGCCCCGACCGCGCTG
>NZ_JAACYI010000014.1 GCF_009996735.1 Cellulomonas sp. APG4
GGGGTGTCGCGGCCGCGGCGGGGGTCGCCGCCCTGCTCGGGGCGGCCCGGCGGCGGTCAGCTCCGCGCTGAGGGCGGGCAGGTCGCTGGCCGCGGGGCCCCGGATGGCGCAGGGCGTCGGCGGGGAGCACGCTGGACCGGACCCGCACGAGGCGCGCGAGACGAACCGAGGAGCGACCGTGGCCGTACCCGCCTGGAGGACCGTCGTCCTCGACACGACGAACGCCCGTGGGCTCGCGGAGTTCTACCGCGAGCTCCTGGGGCTGACCTACCGCCCAGGTGACGAGCCGCCGCCCGCGGGCGAGCCCGACCCGGACGGGGCCGACTGGCTCGTGCTCCGCGCGCCGTCGGGCCCGGGCCTGGCGTTCCAGCAGGTCGAGGAGCTGCCCCGCAGCACGTGGCCCGAGCCCGGGGTGCCCCAGCAGCTGCACCTCGACCTCACCGTGGCCGACGCCGACGAGCTCGAGGCCGAGCGGGCGCGTGCGGAGCGCCTCGGGGCGACCCTGCTGCTGGACCGCACCGACGACCCGGACGAGCCCCTCTACGTGCTCGCCGACCCGGACGGCCACCCGTTCTGCATCTTCGTCGGCTGAACGCGCCTAGGGTGGACGGACGACGACGAGGAGGCGCCTGATGGCCGGGAGCGAGACGTCCGGGGCGGCCCCGGGGCGGTACGAGCGGATGACCTACCGCCGGTGCGGCCGCAGCGGCCTGGACCTGCCGGCGATCTCCCTCGGGCTCTGGCACAACTTCGGTGACGACCGTCCGTTCGCGACCCAGCGCGACATCGTGCTGCGCGCCTTCGACCTGGGCGTGACCCACCTCGACCTCGCCAACAACTACGGCCCGCCGCCCGGCGCCGCCGAGGCGAACCTCGGGCGCCTGCTCGCACGTGAGCTCCGCCACCACCGCGACGAGCTCGTGATCTCCACCAAGGCCGGCTACCGCATGTGGCCCGGGCCCTACGGCGAGTGGGGCTCGCGCAAGTACCTGCTGCAGAGCCTCGACCGCTCGCTCGAGCGGCTCGGTCTCGACCACGTCGACATCTTCTACTCCCACCGCTTCGACCCGGCCACGCCGCTCGAGGAGACGATGGGCGCGCTCGACACGGCCGTGCGCTCGGGCCGCGCGCTCTACGCGGGCATCTCGTCCTACAGCCCGGCGGACACCCTGCGGGCCGCACAGATCCTCGCCGACCTGGGCACCCCGCTGCTCATCCACCAGCCCTCGTACTCGATGCTCAACCGCTGGATCGAGACCGAGGGGCTGCTCGACACGCTCGAGGAGGTGGGCGCCGGCTGCATCGGCTTCTCACCGCTCGCCCAGGGCATGCTCACCGACAAGTACCTCGACGGCGTCCCCGAGGGCTCGCGCGCGGCCGAGGGGACCTCGCTCGATCCCGCCCTGCTGACGGACGAGGCGCTCGCGCACGTGCGCGCCCTCGACGCGCTCGCGCGCGGGCGCGGTCAGTCGCTCGCGCAGATGGCCGTCGCGTGGGCGCTGCGCGACCCGCGCATGACGTCGCTCGTGCTGGGGGCGAGCAGCGTCGCGCAGCTCGAGCAGAACCTCGCGGCGCTCGGTAATGCCGACTTCGCGGACGACGAGCTCGCGGCGATCGACGAGCACGCCGTGGACGCGGGCATCGACCTGTGGGCCGCGTCGCGCAAGCGCCTGCGGCACCGCTGAGCAGGAGCGCCCCGCCGCCCGTGGGCGGCACGGCCGGCTCGGCCGGGCCCGCACCGTGCCGCCGCGCGGGTCGGTACGCCGACGGCGAATGAGGTCGACCCGTGTCGGTGGCCGGGAGCAGACTGACGCTCGCGCAGCGCCGCGCACACCCCTTGACCCGACGCGACCGGACCGGTGTGACCCATGGCTGAGACCTCTTCTGCGGCGCCTGCGCCGTCCCCGCTGACCTCCGGGCCGACAGATCCCCCCGCACCCGCACGCATGGAGCCGGCCCACCGGCGGGCGGTCTCCCTGCTGCTGGTCTCGGCCTTCGTCGTCATCCTCAACGAGACGATGATGTCCGTCGCGGTGCCCCAGCTCATGGCCGACCTCGCGATCACCGCGAGCACCGCGCAGTGGGTCACGGCGGCGTTCATGCTCACCATGGCGGTCGTCATCCCGATCACCGGGTTCGTGCTCCAGCGGGTCACGACCCGGGCGGCGTTCCTCACCGCGATGGGGCTGTTCTCCGTCGGCACGCTCGTGTGCGCGCTCGCGCCGGGCTTCGTCGTGCTCGTGCTCGGCCGAGTGGTCCAGGCCAGCGGCACGGCGATCATGATGCCGCTGCTCATGACGACGGTCATGACCGTCACGCCCCCCGCGAGCCGTGGCCGCACGATGGGCAACATCTCGGTGGTCATCTCGGTCGCACCGGCCCTGGGCCCCACGGTCTCCGGCTTCGTGCTGGGCGTGCTGGACTGGCGCTGGCTGTTCGTGCTGGTGCTGCCGATCGCCCTGGGGGCGTTCGCGCTCGGCGCCGCCCGCCTCACCAACCTCACCGAGCCCCGCTACGCGCGTGTCGACGTGCTCTCGGTGGGTCTCGCGGCGCTCGCGTTCGGGGGGATCGTGTTCGGGCTCAGCCGGTTCGGCGAGGCCTCGCACGCCGCCGGCGGCCTCGTGGGCGCGTGGGCGCCCGTGGTGGTCGGGGCGGCGGCGCTCTCGCTCTTCATCGCGCGTCAGCTCTGGCTCCAGCGGCGTGACGCGGCGCTGCTCGACCTGCGCACCTTCACGTCCCCGGTGTTCTCGGTCGCGGTCGGCCTCATGGGCCTGAGCATGCTGGCGCTGTTCGGCACCCTCATCCTGCTGCCCTACTACACCCAGAACGTGCTCGGCCTCGCCGCCCTGACGACGGGACTCCTCGTGCTCCCGGGCGGCGTGCTCATGGGCGTGCTGGCGCCCGGCGTCGGCCGTGCCTACGACAGGTTCGGCGCGCGCCGACTGCTGGTGCCGGGCACCGTGCTCGTGAGCAGCGCGGTGTGGGGCATGACGACCCTCGACGAGCGCTCGGCCGCCTGGCACGTGCTCGTGCTGCACGTGCTGCTGAGCCTCGGCCTCGCGCTCACCTTCACCCCGCTCTTCACGGCGTCGCTCGGCTCGCTCGCGCCGCGGCTCTACTCGCACGGCAGCGCGGTCGTCGGCACGGTCCAGCAGGTCGCGGGCGCGGCGGGCACGGCCCTGTTCGTGACCGTCATGACAGCCGGCGCGCTCGCGAGCACGCGCGGCCCCGCGACGGACGTCCTGGCCGTGGCCGACGGCGTGCACGACGCGTTCCTGGTCGGGGCGGTGCTCACGCTCCTGGCGATCCCGGCGGCCCTCGCGATGCGGACACCGCAGGGCCCGGCCGCCCACGGGGCCGGACACTGACGCGTGGCGGAGAGTGCGGGCCTCCTGCTGTACCGCCGGACGGCGGGCGGGGTCGAGGTGCTGCTCGGCCACATGGGCGGCCCGTTCTGGCGGAACAAGGACGCCGGGGCGTGGACCCTGCCCAAGGGCGAGCCCGGCGCGGGGGAGGACGCCCACGCGACCGCCCTGCGCGAGTTCGCCGAGGAGGTCGGCTCCCTGCCCGAGGGCAGCGGCCCGGACCTGCCGCTCGGCCGGGTGCGCCAGCGCAGCGGCAAGGTCGTGACGGCGTGGGCGCGCGAGGGTGACCTCGACCCGGCCGCGGCGGTCAGCAACCTCGTCGAGGTCGAGTGGCCGCCGCGCTCGGGGCGCAGCATCACGGTCCCGGAGCTCGACCGCGTCCGCTGGGTCGCGGCCGCCGAGGCGCCCGCACTCATGGTCACAGGTCAGGGCGAGCTCGTGACCAGGCTCGTCACGGCCCTCACCGGCGACGGCGCCTGAGCTGCCCGCGGCGCGGGTCGGTTCACCCGTCACACGTGGGTCGGACGCCGACGACGACCGTGCCGTCGAGGTCGTCGTCCCGCACCACGCGCGTGCGCAGGCCCGCGCGGCGCAGGAGTCCCGCAGAGAGGTCGCGCTGCGTCGTGCTCGTCTCGAGCACGAGCACGCCGCCGGGCCGCAGCCAGACGGCGGCACCGTCCGCGACCCTGCGGTGCAGAGCGAGGCCGTCGGAGCCGCCGTCGAGCGCGGTGCGCGGCTCGTGCACGCGTGCCTCGGGTGGCATCGTCGCGATCGCCTCCGTCGGGACGTACGGTGCGTTGACCGCCAGGACGTCCACGTGACCGCGCAGGCGGGCGGGCAGCGCGTCGTACAGGTCGCCGCTGTGGACCTCGCCGGGCACGTTGCGGCGCGCGACCCGGGCCGCCGCCGGGTCGATGTCCGCAGCATGCACCTCGAGGGGTGCCCCCGGGGCCGCGAGCGTGGCGACCACCGCGGCGACCGCCCCGGTGCCGCAGCACAGGTCCACCAGCACGCGCACGCCCGCGCACCGGGTGTCGAGCGCGGTGACGGCCTCGCGCACCACGAGGCCGGTGCGGCGGCGCGGGACGAAGACCCCGGGGGCAACCTCGACCCGCACACCGCACAGCTCGGCCCAGCCGAGCACGAGCTCGAGCGGCTCGCCGGCCTCGCGCCGCTCGACGAGCCGCGCGAGGTCGGCCGGGTCCCGCCCGGCATCGACGAGGAGCGCCGCCTCGTCCTCCGCGAACACGGAGCCCGCGGCGCGCAGCCGCGTCACGACGTCGTCCGGGGTCACCCGGGGAGGGTACGCCGCGGCCGGCCGAGCCCTCCGCCCGGCCGGCCGCGGGAGGGTCAGGACTCGCGGAGCGCCTCGGCGAGCTTGACCCGGCCGCCGAGCCGGAGCAGCGACCGCTCGTAGATCTTGGCGCCCAGCGCGATCACGGCGACCGTGGTGCCGGCGAGCACGACGAGGGCCACGAGCGGCTCCCACCACACCGCCTCGCCCAGGAACAGGCGCACCGGCATCGCGACCGGCGCGCTCACCGGGAAGAACGACGCGATACGCAGCACCAGGTCGTTGTCGTTGAAGAAGACGACCACGAAGTAGGGAGCCATCGTCAGCATCATGACGGGCGTCAGCACCGGGCCGGTGTCCTCGATGCGGGACACCAGCGAGGCGCTCGACGCGAAGATCGCCGCCAGCAGCACGAAGCCGACCACGAAGAAGATCGCGAACCAGGCCATGGGCGCGCCGAGCGCCCCGAGCAGCTCGTCCTGCCCCGTGACCACCATGCCGACCACGGAGACCGCGGCGAGCGCGGCGGTCTCCGCGACCGCGAGCGCGCTGTTGCCGAGGATCTTGCCCGCGAGCAGGGCACGCGCCGAGACCGTCGACAGCAGGATCTCGACGATCCGCGACTGCTTCTCCTGGACGGTGTTCTGGGCGATCGTCGAGCCGAACGTCGTCGCGGTCATCATGAACACGAGGCCGAAGGCGAGCGACACCAGGAACCGGATGCCGAACTCGGGGTCCGGGTCGCCGAGGATCTCGACCTCGGGCGTGACGGTGAGCGCACCGAGCACACGCTCGGGCGCGCTGCCGAGCGCGATCACGCGCGCGTCGAGCACGGCGTCGGCCGAGGTGTCCGCGACGACGGCGGCCTCGACCTCCTCGGCCTCGACCGCGGCGCGGGCCTCGGCGACGTCGGCGACGCGCACGCCCTCCAGGTCGTCGGCCGCGTCGACCAGCGCGACGGTCTCGGGGACCACGGCGACCCGCACCGGATCGGTCGTCCGTCCGGAGAGGAGCGACCCGAGGACGATCGCGGCGAGCACGCCCACCAGGAGCACGCCGGCCGAGATCAGGAACGACTTGGAGCGCACCTGCGTGACGACCTCGCGCTCGGCGACGAGCAGCGTGGACTGGAGCGTCCCGGGGACGGCCGGGCGAGGGGACGGGGTACGGGCGTTCATCGGACCTGCTCCGGGGTGGGCTCGGCGGTACGGGGGGACGTCGCGTCGGCCTGCTCGGCCGCGGTCTGCTCGGCCTCGGCGGTCTCGTCACGGACGATGTCGCGGAAGATCTCCGCGAGGCTGGGTCGTACGGGTCGGAACTCGTGGACCGGGGCCTGGTCGAGCGCGGTGCGCAGCACGCGCTGCGCCGTCGTCTCGTCGGCGTCGAACTGCGCCCAACCCCCGGCGAAGTCGACCACCTGCACACCGGGCTCGGCGCGCAGCCACCCGGTGTCACCCGCGGTCGTGAGCTCGTAGCGGGGCTCCGCGAAACGGTCACGCAGCTCCTCGCGACCGCCGGCGGCACGGATCCGGCCGCCCGCGATCACCACGACGTCGTCGCACAGGCGCTCGACGACGTCGAGCTGGTGGGACGAGAAGAGCACCGGGACACCGCGGGCGGCGTGCTCGGCGAGCACGCCGACCACCACGTCGACCGCGAGCGGGTCGAGGCCGGAGAACGGCTCGTCGAGGATCAGCACCTCCGGGTCGTGCACCAGAGCGGCCGCGATCTGCACCCGCTGCTGGTTGCCGAGCGAGAGGTCCTCGAGCCGGTCGTCCGCACGCCCGCCCAGACCCAGCCGCTCGAGGAGGTCGCGCGCCCGGGCGTCGGCGTCCGCGCGGTCGTAGCCGTGCAGCCTGGCGAGGTAGGTGAGCTGCTCGGCCGCGCGCATCTTCGGGTAGAGCCCCCTCTCCTCGGGCATGTAGCCGAACGCGCGCCGTCCGGCTGCGTCGAGCGGGCGACCGTCCATCGTGACCTCGCCCGCATCGGCCGAGAGCACCCCGAGCATGATCCGCATGGTCGTCGTCTTGCCCGCGCCGTTGCCGCCCACGAATCCCGTGAGCCGGCCGCGTTCGACCGCGAACCCGACGTCGTCGAGCACGAGGCGGTCCCCGAAGGACCTGTGGATGCCGTCGAGGCGAAGCATGGACGCTCCTTGTCGGTGGGGCCGCGCCGGTGCGCGCGGCTGCACCCTCGACGCTAGACGGCGCGCGGTGCGGCGACCTCGGGCGCGAGGCGGAACCTCGGCCCCCGGTCCCCTCCACCTCGGGGCGGAGGGGTGGTCCGCCGTCGGGCGCGCGGGGGAGGCGCGCCGGCCCGGCACGCGCCGCGCGGGGAGGTCAGGGCCGGGCGAGCCCGTGCTCGTACGCGAAGACGACGGCCTGCACGCGGTCGCGCAGACCCAGCTTGGTCAGCACGTTCGAGACGTGCGTCTTGATCGTGGCGCGGCCCAGGAAGAGCTCGGCCGCGATCTCGTCGTTGGTGAGGCCGCGCGCCACGAGCTGGAGCACCTCGCGCTCGCGCTCGGTGAGCTCGGCGACGGCGGCGGCGTCCGTCTGCGCGTCGGTCGCGGCCCTGCCGCCCTCGACGGCGCGCGCGATCACCGCTCGCGTGACCTCGGGGGCGAGCAGCGCGTCGCCCGCCGCGACCGAGCGCACGCCCTCGACCAGCTGCTCGGCACGGGAGTTCTTGAGCAGGAACCCCTGGGCGCCGGCCTCGAGCGCCTCGACCAGGTAGTCCTCGCGCTGGAACGTCGTGAGGATGAGCACCGCGGCGTGGATGTCCGGGTCCGCCACCACCAGGCGGGTCGCCTCGAGGCCGTCCATGTCCGGCATCTGCACGTCCATGCAGATGACGTCGGGCCGTAGCGCGCGGGCCTGGCTGATCGCCTGGCGACCGGTGCGCGCCTCGCCCACCACCGTCAGGTCGGGCTGCGCGTCGAGGATCGTGCCGATGCCGGCGCGCACGAGCTCCTGGTCGTCCACCAGCAGCACGCGCCACGGCGGGCCGCCCCGCCCGGGGTCGACGACGGCGTCCTCACGGTCGTTCACTTCTCGCTCCTCAGGGGGACGTGGGCGCGGACCAGGAACCCGCCGCGCTGTCGGGGGCCGGCCTCGAGCGTGCCGCCGTCGGCCGCGACACGCTCACGCATGCCCACCAGGCCCAGGCCGGACGACGGCAGGCCCGTGGTGCGCCCGCCCGCGCCGTCGTCGGCGACCTCGAGCTCGACCGCGCCCGGCAGGTAGCGCAGGCGCACGTCGGCGCGCGCACGGACGCCGCCGTGCTTGCGCGTGTTGGTCAGCGCCTCCTGGGCGATCCGGTAGAGGTTGAGCGAGACGAGCGGGGGCAGGGGAACCGGCTCGCCGACCACCGTGTAGTCGGTGGGCAGGCCCGCGGCAGCCGCGCGCTCGACCAGCTCGGGGATGCGCTCGACGCTCAGGGAACCGACGCCGTCCTGCGCCGAGGGCAGCGCGTCACGCTCGCCCGGCAGGTCCGTCGCCGAGCTGCGGAGCATGCCGAGCATGCCCTGGAGCTCGTCGATGCCCTGCCGCGCGGAGTCCTCGACCCGCGCGAGCGCCTGGCCCGCGCGGTCGAGGTCCGTCCCGAGCAGCGTGCGGGCGGCCGCGGCCTGCACGCCCATCATCGAGACGTGGTGCGCGACGGCGTCGTGCAGCTCGCGCGCCATGCGCAGCCGCTCGAGCGCGACGGCCTGGCGCTCGACCACCTGCCGCTCGAGCTGCAGCAGCCGGCCGCGGTACGCGGTGCGGGCGCGCTCACGCGCCGAGCGCCACGCGTGGTCGCCGAACCAGTAGGCACCCGCGAAGTAGAGGATGTTGGTGAGCAGCTGGGTCAGCAGGAACGCGATGAGCGGCGAGAGCACGCCCGCCCGGGAGAAGTCCGGCATGGACTCGGGGTCGGTGACGGTGAGGAAGATCTGGATCAGCAGCCACCCGAGCATCACCACGACGACGGTGAGGCGCACCCACGTGGCGCGACGCCGGTCCGGCTCCCACGCACCCACCGAGTACAGCGCCATGAACAGCGCGATGTTGATCACCAGGGTCTCGGGCACCCGGAGCATCACGGTGACGATGAACATCACCGTCACGACGGCCACCACCACGCTCGGCAGCCGCCGTCGCAGGGCCAGCGGGAGCATGGTCGCCGCCAGGCACAGCAGAGAGACCCAGCCCGCCGCGGGCTCCTCGTACACACCAGCGATGCGCTGGAGCACCATGCTGAGCAGCGCGAGCACCAGCAGCCCGCCCGCGACGACGGCGTCGTTGCGCACCTCGTCGCGGCCCACGGGAGCCCGGCGCCAGCCGGGCTCGTCGGGGTCGGGGGCCGCCGTCACGACGCCGCCCGGGCCGGGGCGCGCGGGCGCGACGACGTCGGTCGAGGGTGCGGGGTCCACGAAGGACACGGTAGGGGCCGGCCTCAGTCGAAGGGCGCGTCGAGCCACGCGTGGACGGGCGGCACGAGCTGCTCGAGCTCGTCCCAGAGAGCGTCCGGCACCGGGGCCCGCGCCGCGTCGACCGTCTGGGCGATGCGCTCGGGCCGGCTCATGCCCACGACCGTCGACGCGAAGCGCGGGTCGCGCAGCGAGAACTGCAGGGCCGCGGTGCGCAGATCCGTCCCGTGCGCCTCGCACGCGGCCGCCATCGCGTCGATCGCCGCCCGCACCTCGGCTCGCACCTCGCGGTAGCCGTACGTGGAGCCCGAGCCGGCCAGGATCCCGCCGCCGTAGACCGCGGCGTTGAAGACGCCCAGACCCTGCTCGGCAGCCATGTCGAGCAGACGGCCCGCGCTGCGGTCCAGCAGCGTCCAGCGGTTGTGCACGAGCAGGCTGTCGAAGACGCCCGTCGCGAGGTAGCGCTCCATCTCCTGGACGCGGCCACCCGCGAGCCCGATCGCACCCACCTCGCCGTCGTCGCGCAGCGCGACGAGCGTCTCGAGTGCGCCGCCCGGCGCGGTGATCTCCTCGAACGCGAAGTTCTCCGGGTCGTGCAGGTGGACGAGCGGCAGGTGGTCGAGGCCCAGGCGCTCACGGCTCTCGGCGACGGAGGCGCGCACACGGGCCCCCGAGTAGTCGCGGTCGCGCGGGTCAACCTTGGTCACGACGACGTGGCCACGCGGCAGACCCCCGGTGAGCCGGATCGCCTCGCCGATGCGGCGCTCGGACTCGCCGTCGCTGTAGCCGTTCGACGTGTCGAGGCAGCGGACCGGGCTGTCGAGTGCGGCGAGCACCGTGCGCACGCCCTCGTCGGCGGAGACCTCGCGGCCGTACAGGCGCGGGATGCTGCCGAGCGGGCTCGCGCCGAGGGTGAGGGCCGACACCTCGAGGCCGGTGCGGCCCAGCGGCCGCATCCAGTCGGGGGACTCCGGGGTGGGGGTGCTCGTCATCGTCGCTCCGCTCGCGTCGGTGGCCGTGGCCGCTGCGTCACCATCACACCACTGCCAGGATGGCGGCGTGAGCACCGACACCACCGAGACCCCGCGGCGCCTGCGCTGCGCCCTGTTCGTCGACTTCGACAACGTCTACATCGGGCTGCAGAAGCTCGACGCGAGCGCGGCGGAGGCCTTCGCGAGCTCGCCCGGGCACTGGCTCAGTGCGCTCGAGCAGGGCAGCGACGCCGACGGCGAGTTCACGCGGCGCTTCCTCGTGCGCTCGTGCTACCTCAACCCGTCCGTGTTCTCGCAGTTCCGGCCCAACTTCACGCGCGCGGGCTTCGCGGTCGTCGACTGCCCGTCGCTCACCCAGCAGGGCAAGAGCAGCGCCGACATCAACCTCGTGCTCGACGCCGTGGACGCGCTCGCGGCCGAGACGCGCTACGACGAGTTCGTGATCCTCTCGGCCGACGCCGACTTCACGCCGCTCGCGCTGCGCTGGCGGGCCGCCGACCGCCGGGTCACAGTCGTGACGGCGAGCCCCGCGGCGAGCGCGTACCGGGCGGTCGCGGACACCGTGGTCACCGCGGACGAGCTCGCGGAGCTGGTCAAGCACCCCGAGGTCGACCTCGCCGAGGGTGCACTGCCCGACGCGGCAGGAGCGTCGGCCGAGGGCACCGACGAGCCCGCCCCCGCGACGTCGTCGGGCCCGGGGACCGCTGCCGCGCGCCGTGCGGTGCTGCGGACGGTGCGCGGCGCGGACCGCCCGCTCACCGGCGGCGCGGTCGCCGCCGCGGCGCAGAAGGCCGACCCGGGACTGCCGTCGAGCGGGTGGGACGGCACGGGCGGGTTCTTCGCGTGGCTCTCGGCGCACGTACCCGAGCTGGGCTACGCGTCGCGTCCGAGCCCGGGCTTCGTCTGGGATGCCCGCCGCTTCAGCGAGGCCGACCTGCCGGGCCGTGAGCCGGTGGACCTGCCGCCGCTCCAGCGCCAGGTGGTCGAGGTCACCGACATCCCCAACCTCACGCCCGAGCGCTACCGGCTGCTGCTCACCACGCTCGCCGAGGACGTGAGCTCGACGTCGTTCGACCGGCCCGAGACCGCCAAGCGCGTGTGGACCGCGTGCCAGGCGGCGGGCGAGGCGATCGGCCGGGGGTCGGTCAACACGGTGATCCAGGGCATCCTCTATGCGGGCCTCGACCTGACCCGGGCCACCACCGCCGAGCAGGTCGCCGAGACGTGGGCGCAGAACGTCGTCGGGCTCTGCCGCGGCGCGCGCATGGAGCTGCGGCCCGAGGACGTCGCCGCGATCCGCTCGTGGGTGGGCGGCGGACTCGTCAGGTGAGCCCGGACCCGTCGTCGGCCGCCGCGCCCCACGGGGCGGGTGGCGTGCTCGTGCTGCTGCGGCACGGCGAGAGCGTGCACAACGCGGCGCAGGTGTTCACGGGCCTGCTCGACGTCGGGCTCACCGAGCGTGGCCGGGAGCAGGCCCGTGACGCGGCTCGGCTGCTCGTGGCGCACGGGCTGCGGCCCGACGTCGTCGTGACCTCGCCCATGGTGCGCACGCGCCGCACGGCCGAGCTGGTGATCGACGCAGCGGGCCTCGACGGCGTGCAGGTCGAGAGCACATGGCGGCTCGCCGAGCGGGACTACGGCAGCCTCACGGACGTGCCGAAGGCGGTCGCGCGCGAGAGGTACGGGCCCGATCGGTTCATCACCGTGCGCCGCACGCTCGACGGCACCCCCGCACCGGCGAGCCCCGCGCAGGTCTCCGCGTTCGGGCCGGTGTACCGCGAGCCGGGATCCGGCCTGCCGGAACCGGGCGCGGGGGAGTCGTTGCGTGACGTCGTCGGGCGCGTGCGGCCGTGCTGGGAGGACCTGCTGGCGCGCGTGCACGCGGGTGAGCGCGTGCTCGTCGTCGGGCACGGGAACTCGCTGCGGGCGCTGTGCACGCTGGTCGACGGTCTCGCGCCCGAGGAGGTCGTGGACCTCAACCTGCCGCCCGCCCAGCCGCTGCGCTACGACCTCGACGGCGACGGTGGGCTGGTCCCGCGCGGCGGCCGCTACCTCGACCCGGCGACGGCCCACGCCCACGCGACCCGCATCGCCCACGAGGGCGGCACCTGACCCACCCCCCTCCCGCCCTCCCCGGTGCCCAAAGGTTCGAAGGCGAACCTCTGCGCGGGTGGGCTGGTACTGAACCGCCGTTTGCGCACGCGAGCTCGCATCTGCCCACCGTTCGCATCCGAACGTCTGGACGGATGCGAGCTTGCGTGCGCGGAGGCCCGTTCTGGACGCGCCCAAACGCTGAGACGTTCGCCTTCGAACCTTCGGGAGCTGGAGGTGGCGCGGAGCGACGACGGCGTCCTGCCTCGGACCAACGTCCTCGGGCTCAGGCCGCCACAGCAGGACGCGCCCGCCGCCGGAGCACCACCACGGTCACGCCGGCGACGGCGACCGCCAGCACACCACCCGCGAGTGCGAGCGCGGCGAAGCTCGCACCTGCGACGACGAGGCCGGAGGCGGCTCCGCCGAGCGCGCCTGCGAGCGCGATCGCGAGGTCGACGGTGCCCTGGGTCCGTGCTCGTGTGGTCAGGGGGAGCGCGGCCGTCAGCAACGCGGTGCCGCTCACGAGGCCGAAGCTCCAGCCGAGGCCCAGCAGCGCCAGGCCGACCGCGAGCAGCGGCACCGACTCCACGGGGGCGGCAGCCGTCAGCACCCCCGAGACCAGCAGCGTGACCCCCGCAGCCGCCGCGACCGTCTCGGCGCCGTAGCGGTCGACGAGCCAGCCCGAGAGCGGAGACGGCAGGAACATGCCCGCCACGTGCACCGCGATGACGAACCCGGCTGCGCCGACCGAGTGGCCGTGGCCGGTCATGTGCACCGGGGTCATGGTCATCACGGCGACCATCACGAGCTGGGTCACGACCATCACGACCGCGGCGAAGCCGATCGCCCGACGCCGTTCCCGCGAGCTCAGCCCGGGCGCGCCGTCGGCCGCCGTGCCGGAACCCGAGGCCCCGGTACGCGCCGCGAGGCTGCGCGCGAGGAGCAGCGGGTCCGGCCGCAGAAGGACGGCGAGGGCGATGGCGGCAGCGGCGTACGCGACCCCCGCGAGCACGAACGGACCCGCGAGGGCGGGGATGCCCCACGACTCGGCGAGATCGCCCGTCACGGTCACGAGGTTGGGCCCGACGACGGCGCCCAGCGTGGTCGCGACCAGCACGGTGCTGACGGCGCGGCCGCGGTGCTCGGGTGCCGCGAGGTCCGCGCCCGCGTAGCGCGCCTGGAGGTTGGTCGCCGACCCCGAGCCGTACACGAGCAGGGCCGCGAAGAGCAGGGGGACGTGGTCCCACAGCGCGGCGAGCACGACGCCGAGTGCCCCGAGCGCGCCGACGCCGTAGCCGAGCGCGAGCCCGGGCCGTCGGCCCGAACGGTGCGAGATGCGCCCCACGGCCACGGCGGCGCCGGCCGAGCCGAGGGTGAACAGTCCGCTCGGCAGACCCGCGAGGCTCGTCGACCCGAGCATCTGCTGGGCGAGGAGCGCGCCCACGGTGATCCCGGCCGCGAGACCGGCACCGCTCAGCAGCTGGGCGAGGACGAGCACGACGAGCGTGCGGCGCTGCTCGGGAACGGGTGCGCTCACACGTCGCGCAACCGGAGCTCGATCGACGCGCTCCGACCCACCTCGAGGCCCTCGGCCCGGCGCACGGCCTTCTTGACGGGGAGCACGTACGTCCCGGCGTCCTTGCTCGGGAACAGCGACGTGTGCCACGTGGTCGCGCCCACGGTGACCTCGACCCGGACCGAGCCGAACCCTCGCGCGACGGGCGCCGCGAGCTCGAGCACCTCGTCGGCGACCTCCTCGGGCAGGCTCACGAAGGTCCAGCCCTCGCCCTGGCGCGCCTCCCAGAGCCACAACGGGGCGTCGAACGCGTACGTCACGGGTGTGCGGGTCACCCGCGCAGTCTGCCGCGTGGGCCCGACACGCGACAGGACCGCCACCGTGAGGTGACGGCCCTGGCGCGCATGGTCCGGCGTGCTCAGCCCTTGGCCTCGACCGCGGCGGCCAGCTGGGTCACGACGTCGTCCAGACCCCACGGCAGCGAGAGCGCGGTGGGCGGCGAGACGGACGCGATGAACTCGGCGCCGACCAGGGGCGCGACGGCGCCCTCGGTCACCTGCGGCATGACCTGGGCGTACGGCGCCTCGAGGAACGTGTCGGCCTCCTCCTGCGTGGTGCCGTAGACGACGAGCACGTCGCTCGTCAGCTCGTCCAGGCGCTCGTGGCTCAGCGTGAAGTAGAACGGCGACTCGTCGGTGTCGAGCGTGTCCACGGCCTCGGCGTTGGTGAAGCCCAGGTCGAGCATGAACTCGACGCGCGGGTCCTCGTCCGCGTACACGTAGAACGTCCCCGCCATGTCCCACACGGCGGCGAGGCTCAGGCCCTCGAACTCGGGGTGCGCCTCGGCGGCCGCGGCGAGCTCGGCGTCGATGTCCGCGAGCACCGTCTCCGCCTCGTCCTGCTTGCCGAGGGCCTCGCCCGCGATGGTGACGACGTCACGCCACGGCGTGGACCACGCCTCGCCCGGGTAGGCCACCACGGGCGCGATCTCGCTGAGGGTCGTGTACTGCTCCTGCGTGAGGCCCGAGTAGTGCGCGAGGATCACGTCGGGCTCGGCGGCCGAGATCTCCTCGAACGGCACGTCCTCGCCCGAGTCGGGCAGCACGGTCGGCATCTCCTCGCCGGCCTCGTCGAGGGCCTCGGAGATCCAGGGCAGGACACCCTGCTCGTCGCCGCCGTAGGCCTGGAAGGGGATCGCCACGGGGGTCACGCCGAGGGCGATGGCGGCGTCGGCCGCGCCCCAGCCCCAGGCGACGACGCGCGTGGGCTCCTCCTCGATCGTGGTCTCGCCGAAGGCGTGCTCGATCGTCACGGGGAACGCGGCGTCGTCGGCCGCGGCCTCCTCGGTCTCGGGCGCCTCGGGCTCGGCCTCGCTGCTGCACGCGGCGAGGCTCAGGGCGGTGAGGGCGGCGACGGCGAGGGCGGCGTGCCGGCGGGCTCGTGTCACGGGATCTGCTCCTGGGGTGAAGGACCGGGCACGCCCGGGCACGTGCCCGGCGGGGAACCCCCGCTCCGGTGCGGCGTGCGAGGTAAGGCTAGCCTCACCAACCCTGCGCGACCAAGCCGGCGCCGACGGCGGCACCCGGGTGCTACTCCCGGTCGCCCGCCGAGCGCGGCAGCACCACGGGCCGGCCGGTGTCCGGGTCCTCGAGCAGGCGCGCCCGCACGCCGAACGCCGTGTGCACGACGTCCTCGGTGAGCGTGACGACCGGTTCGCCCCGCGCCACCACTCGGCCGCCCGCCATCACCACCAGCTCGTCCGCGTAGCGCGCCGCGAGCGTGAGGTCGTGGATCACGAGCACCACGGTGGTGCCACGACGCACCTCGGCGCGCAGCACGTCGAGCACCTCGACCTGGTGCGCGACGTCGAGCGCGCTCGTGGGCTCGTCCAGCAGCAGGATCTGCGGCTGCTGCGCGAGCGCCATCGCGACCCACACGCGCTGCCGCTGGCCGCCGCTGAGCTCGTCGACCCGGCGGCCTGCGAGCTCGGCCGTGTCGGTCGCCTCGAGCGCGGCCGCGACCACCTCGTCGTCGTCGCTGCGGTGCCCGCGGAAGAACGACCGGTGCGGGTAGCGGCCGTGCGCCACCAGGTCGGCGACGGCGATCCCCTCGGGCGCCACCGGGTGCTGGGGGAGGATCCCGAGGGTGCGCGCGACCTGGCGGGTGGGCAGGCGGTGCAGGTCGGTGCCGTCGAGCGTGATGCGCCCCGAGGAGGGGTGCAGCAGGCGCGCGAGCCCGCGCACGAGCGTCGACTTCCCGCTCGCGTTCGCTCCGACGAGCACGGTGAGCGCACCTGGTCGCACGGCCAGGTCGACGTCGTGCACGACGGCGCGCTGCCCGTACCCGAGCGTGACGCCCTCGGCCGCGAGGAGGGGGGAGGTCATGCGGGGAGCTCCTTCTTCTGCTCGCCCCGGACGAGGAGCCAGACGAGGAACGGCGCGCCGAGCGCACCGGTGACGAGGCCCGCGGGCGGGCTGAGGCTGCCCGGGACGAGGTGCTGCGCGGCGAGGTCCGCGGCCACGACGACGACGGCGCCCACGAGCGGTGCCGTGACGAGCGCGGGCCCGCGGCCGCGCAGGCGGCGGGCGATCGGGCCGGAGACGAACGCGACGAAGGCGACGGGACCCGCGACGGCGACGGCGACCGCTGCGAGCGCGCTCGAGAGCGTGATCGCGCCCACCCGGGTCCCGACGGGGCGGGCGCCGACCGCGCGGGCCGTGTCGTCGTCGAGCGCGAGGGCGCCGAGCGGGCGGTGGGCGAGGCCGAGGAGCGCGCCTGCGGCCAGCACGGTGCCACCCACGCGTCCCACGTCGGCCCACGCGGCCGTGCCCACGCTCCCGACCAGCCAGAACCACGCGCTCTCGGCCTGCGTCAGGCTCGCGCGCGTGAGGGCGTAGCCGAGGAAGCCCTGGGCGAGGAAGGCCACGGCCACGCCGACGACGACGAACCTGGTGCCCGTCACCCCGCGGCCGCTCAGCGCGAACACCGCGACGGCCGCGCCCAGCGCACCCACGAGGGCGGCCCCCTCGACCGCTCGCCCCGTCGCACCGAGCGAGATCGCGAGCACGGCGGCCGCGCTCGCGCCGCCGGTGAGGCCCACGATGTCCGGGCTCGCCAGCGGGTTGCGCACGACCGACTGGAGCAGGGCCCCGGCCAGGCCGAGGGCCGCGCCCACGACGGCGCCGAGCGCGAACCGCGGCAGCCGCAGGCCCGTCACCACGAAGCGCCCCTCGGTGCCTGGCCCGCCGACGAGGGCCTCGACGACCTGGCCGGGCGACAGCGCGACGGCCCCCACGGACAGGGCCACGACGGCGAGCCCCACGAGACCCACGCCGAGGCATGCGACCACGAGCAGGCCGCGCCGTCGGTCGCTGCGCCGGAGCTCGGGCAGCCCGGTGGCGCGGTCTACCTCGCCCACCTGCACGGCTGCGGCGGTCACAGCGCGACTCTCCTCGACCGCACGAGCCCCACGAGGAGCGGGGCGCCCGCCGCGGCGACGACGATGCCCACCTCGAGCTCGCCCGGCGGCGTGACCACGCGCCCGAGCGCGTCGGCGAGGAGCACGAGCGTGGCGCCCAGCATGGCGGCGACGGGCAGCAGCCGGGCGTGCGCCCCGCCCACCAGGGCACGAGCCCCGTGCGCCCCCACGAGCCCGACGAACACGAGGGGCCCGGCCATGGCGGTCGCGGTGCCGCAGAGGAGGACGACGGCGGCCATCGCGGCGGCGCGCGTGCGGGGGAGGCGGAAGCCGAGGCCCCGTGCGACGTCGTCGCCGAGCGCGAGGGCGTCGAGCGCCCGGGCCAGCGCGACGGCGACCAGGGCACCTACGGCGAGCACGGGTGTGAGCGCGAGGGCGTCGTCGAGGGCTCGGCCCGTGAGGGAGCCCACGGTCCAGAAGCGGTAGCGGTCGAGCGCCGCGGGGTCGCCGAGCAGCACGAGGGTGGTCAGCGAGGTGAGTCCCGCGGTGACGGCGGCGCCCGCGACCACGAGGAGGGCCGGCGACGAGCCTGCGCGTGCGGACGCGGCGACGGCCGCGATGAGCCCCGCCGCGGCCAGCGCGCCGAGCAGTGCGAGCCCGGCCAGCCCGAGGACCGAGGTCACGCCCAGCAGGCTCAGCCCGAGGACGACGGCGAACGCCGCGCCGGCGTTGACGCCGAGCAGCCCGGGATCCGCGACCGGGTTGCGGGTGACCCCCTGCATCACGACGCCCGCCACGCCGAGGGACGCGCCCACGAGCAGACCGATGACGGTGCGCGGGACCCGCAGCTCGCGGATCACGACGACGTCGGGCGAGGTGGGCCCCCCGAGGGCGGCCGGGTCGAGCAGCGCGGTCAGCGCCGTGAGGGGGCTCGTGCCGCGTGCGCCGACGGCGAGGCTGAGCGCGACGGCGAGCACCAGGGTCGCGACCAGGACGACGAGGCCGACGGCGGGGTGCGCGCCGGACGGCCGGGCCTGCTCCGGGGCCCCGGCCCGGGAGGTCCCGGAGGTAAGCACTGCCTTACCTTATGCCCGTGCGGACCCCTGGTCGGAACCGTCCGCGTGCCGGTCGGCGGCCCCGGAGCCTGCGCGGGCGCGCATGACGCGCAGGAGGGCGGCCGCGCCGAGCGCGAGGTGCTCGAGGTCGGCGTCGTCGAGCGCGTCGAGCACCTCGGCCTCCGCCGGTGGGCGGGTCGCGACGAGGTCGCGCAGCGCGTCCACCGCAGCGTCGGTCGCGACCACGCGACGCACCCGGCCGTCGTCGGGGTCGCTGCGACGCATGACCATCCCGGCCGCCTCGAGGCGGTCGACGAGACCCGAGACGGTGGGGCCGGAGACGCCGAGCACGCTCGCGAGCTCGGACGGCGTGTGCGGTCCGCGCAGGTGCAGCAGCGCGAGCACGCGCAGCTGCTGCGCGGTCAGCCGGCTGTGGGCGAGGTGGTCCATCGAGTACGCGACCAGCAGGTCGCTCAGCTCGTCGTGCGTGCGCAGGAACTCCGCGACGAGAGCGGCGCGCCGCGGGTCGGGGGTGGGCACGCCGCGAGGGTAGCGAACTCCTGAGCCTGAGGCTAAGCATGTAGCCTGGACGCCCCGCGACGGCGATGTCGCTGCCCCTGCTGCTGCTCCTCCGGAGGACGTCGTGCACCGACTCGCCAGGCTCTCGCTCGGCATGCGTGCCGTGACCGCGCTGCTGACCCTCGCCGTGACCGCCCTGGGCGTCGTGAGCCTCGGGGCGCTCAAGCAGGAGCTCATCCCGTCCGTCCAGCTGCCCGCAGCCTTCGTGCTCGGCGTGTACCCCGGGTCGTCGCCCGACGTCGTCGAGGCGCAGGTCACCGAGCCCGTCGAGACCGCGGCGCGCGCCGTGCGCGGCGTCGAGGAGATCACCTCGACGTCGTCCACGAGCCTCTCGGTCACGACGGCGACCTTCGAGTACGGCACGGACATGGACCTCGCCGCGCAGCAGCTGACCACTGCGGTGAACCGTGCCGGCACCGGGCTCCCCGCCGACGTCGAGCCGCAGGTGCTCACGGGATCCGTCGACGACCTTCCGGTGGTCCAGCTCGCGGTCGCGGGCGGCTCCGACGACGCCGCGCTGACCGCGACCGTCGAGGACGTGCTGGTGCCCGCGCTCGAGGACGTGCCCGACGTGCGCACCGTCGCCCTCACGGGCGTGGCGGAGCAGGAGATCGTGCTCGACGTCGATCTCGCCCGCCTGGCCGCGCTCGGCCTCACGCCCGACGTCGTGCTCGGCGTGCTCGACGCGCACGGCCTCACCCTGCCCGCGGGCACGATCACCGAGGGCGCCCAGACGTACTCCGTCCAGGTGGGCACGCCCGTCACCTCGGTCGACGAGCTCGCCGCCCTTCCGCTGATCCCGCCGGACGGCACGGCCCCCGCCGGCGGGGTCGTGCTGTCCGACGTCGCCGAGGTGGTCGACACGCAGGCCGCAGCCACTTCGCTCTCGCGGCTCGACGGCGAGCCCGCGCTCGCGGTCGCCCTGACCAAGACCCCTGCCGGCAACACGGTCGACGTGTCGCACGCGGTACAGGAGGCGATCGCGGACGTCGAGGACGCCCTCGCTGCCCAGGACGTGCGCGTGAGCGTCGTCTTCGACCAGGCGCCCTTCATCGAGGAGTCGATCGAGGGGCTCGCGACCGAGGGCGCGCTGGGCCTCGTGTTCGCCGTCGTCGTGATCCTGCTCTTCCTCGCCTCGCTGCGCTCGACCCTCGTCTCCGCGGTCTCGATCCCGCTGTCGCTGCTGGTCGCCTTCACGGTGATGCGCGTGACGGGCTACACGCTCAACCTCCTCACCCTCGCGGCGCTGACCATCTCGATCGGCCGCGTGGTCGACGACTCGATCGTGGTGATCGAGAACATCAAGCGGCACCTGTCCTACGGCGAGTCCAAGCGCGACGCGATCCTCACCGCGGTGCGTGAGGTGGGCGGCGCGATCACCTCCTCGACCGTCGCGACGGTCGCGGTGTTCGTGCCGATCGGCCTCGTCGGCGGGATCGTGGGCGAGCTCTTCCGCCCGTTCGCGATGACCGTCGCGATCGCGATGGGAGCCTCCCTGTTCGTGGCCCTGACCATCGTGCCGGTGCTCGCGTACTGGTTCGTGCGCGCGCCGCGAGCGGCCGACGGCGACCTCGCCGCGGTGCGCGACGCTGCCGAGGAGCGTGAGCGTCGCGGGGTGTGGCAGCGCGCGTACGTGCCGACGCTCGCGGCCGCGCTGCGGCACCCGTGGGTCACGCTGACCACGGCCGTCGCGGTGCTCGGCGGGACGCTCGCGCTGGTGCCGCAGCTCGAGACCAACCTGCTGGGCGACTCGGGTCAGGACACCGTCACGGTCACGCAGGACTTCGCCCCCGGCACGTCGCTCGAGGCCCAGGACGCCGCCGCGCGCGAGGTCGAGGACGCGCTGCGCGAGCTGCCCGAGGTCGCCACCGTGCAGACCACCGTGGGCTCGGACCCGACGACGGCGGCCTTCACCGGTGGGGGAGAGCAGGCCTCGTTCGCGGTGACGCTCGACCCCGACGTCGACGGCGTCGCCGCGCAGGACACCGTGCGACGCACGGTCGCGGACCTGGGCGGCGACCGCACCACGGCCCTGACCGTCTCAGGTGGGGATGCCGCGTTCGGCAGCTCGACGATCGACCTCGTCGTCACCGCGCCCGAGGTCGACGTGCTGGGGGAGGCCGCAGGACTCGTGGCCGACGCCGCGGCCGAGGTGGACGGCGTTCTGTCGGCGGTCAACAACCTCGCGAGCGACCAGGAGATCGTCGACGTCACGGTCGACCGGGACGCCGCGGCGCGCGCGGGCCTCACGGAGAACCAGGTGGCCCAGGCGGTCGCGGGCCTCATGCAGCCCGTGCCCGTGGGCACGGTCGACCTGGGCGACGGGCCCGTCGACGTGCGGGCGACGCTCGGCGACGCGCCGCTCACCGTCGACGAGCTGCGGGCCGCGCCCCTGCTGACGGCCCAGGGACCCGTGCCGGTCTCGGCGCTCGCGAGCGTCGAGGTGGTGCAGGTGCCCTCGGCGATCACGCGGCTCGACGGGGCGCGCAGCGCCACCATCGCCGTGACGCCCGAGGGCCAGGACATCGGCTCGCTCTCGGCCGAGCTCGAGCAGGTGGTCGCCGAGCTCGACCTCCCGGCGGGTACCGACGTGACGCTGGGCGGTGTCGCGGCCGACCAGGAGGAGGCGTTCGCCGACCTCGGTCTGGCCCTGCTGCTCGCGGTCGCGATCGTCTACATCGTGATGGTCGCGACGTTCAACAGCCTCGTCCAGCCGCTGATCCTGCTGGTCTCGGTCCCCTTCGCGGCCACGGGCGCGCTGCTCGCGCTGCTGGTCACGGGCACGCCCCTGGGCGTCCCCGCGCTCATCGGTCTGCTCATGCTCGTGGGTGTGGTGGTCTCGAACGCGATCGTGCTCATCGACCTGATCAACCAGTACCGCGAGCGCGGGCGCGGCCTGGACGACGCCGTGCGCGAGGGGGCCCGCAAGCGCCTGCGCCCCATCGTCATGACCGCGGCCGCGACGATCTTCGCGCTGGTGCCGATGGCGCTGGGACTCACCGGCGGTGGCGCCTTCATCTCGCGGCCGCTCGCCCTCGTGGTGATCGGCGGCCTGCTCACCTCCACGCTGCTCACGCTCGTCGTGGTGCCCGTGCTCTACACGCTCCAGGCGCGTCGGGGTGAGCGGCGCAGGCTCGCGGCCGAGGGCCTACGCGCCTGAGCGGTGCGGGTCAGCCGCGTCCGCGGCCCTTCCCGGGGGCAGGCGCGGGCGGCCCACCGTCCTTCGGTTCCGGTGCCTCGGGCTTGCCCGGGCCCGACGGCGGGGTCGGACGTCCGTTCCCTCCCGCGGGCTTGCCCGGCGGAGTCGCGGGCGGGCCGTCGTCGGCAGGGCTGCTCGGTGCGTCCGCCGGCTTGCCGGGGGTTCCGGCGGGCTTGCCCGGCGTGCCAGCGGGCGTGCCGGGGGTCCCGGCGGGCGTGCCGGGGGTGCCGGCGGGTTTGCCGGGGGTCCCGGGGGTGCCGGCGGGCTTGCCGGACGACCCCGACGTCGCGGGGTCCGGCAGGTCGTCGGGTGGGCCTGCCCCGCGGTCGGCCGCGGCCGGCAGCTCCGGCGGACCCGGGATGCGCTCGGCGCCGGCCGGGGCCGTCGGTGTGGGCAGGACGGTCGGGGTCGGCAGGCTCCTCGGCGGTGCGGTGGGCGGCCACGTGGTCGGCGACCACGGCACACCCGCCGGGGCGTCGTCGGCGGTGTCGGTCACGGTTCGGTCCACCTGCTCGACCACCGTGTCCTGCGCCACCTCGGCGGCTGCGGGGAGCGGGGCGATCGCGCCGGTCACCGCGAGGGTCGCGCCCACGGCGGCCGACGTCGCGGCGGCGCTCGAGACCGGGAGGGCCGAGGCGACGGTGGTCGCCGCGGAGCCGAGGTCCGGCGTCGGGACGTGGCGCAGGCCCGGCAGCCCCGAGAGCACCGAGAGCGGTCCGGCCACGATCCGCAGGCGACCCAGACCCACGCGCAGGAACGCGTGGACGACGTCGGGGTCGAACTGCGTCCCCGCGCAGCGCGCGAGCTCCTCGCGTGCCGCCGCGGCCGAGAGGGGCTCCTTGTAGGACCGTGCGGAGGTGATCACGTCGTACGCGTCCGCGACGGCGACCACGCGGGCACCGAGCGAGATCGACGTCCCCGCGAGGCCCGCGGGGTAGCCCCCGCCGTCCCAGCGCTCGTGGTGCTGACCGATCGCGTCGAGCCACGGCCCGAGCCACTCGGCGAGCGGACGCGCGAGCTCCATCCCCTCGTGCGGGTGGGTCGTGAGCACCGCCCACTCGCCGGGGCTCGGCCGGCTGGTGCTCGTCAGCACGTCGGCCGGCACGTGCAGCTTGCCGACGTCGTGCAGCAACGCGGCCCAGCCGAGCTTGGCCGCGTCCTCGCGCGAGAGGCCCATCTCGGTCGCGACGAGCGCGGCGTAGGCCTGCACGCGCTCGCTGTGCTTGAACGTCACCTCGTCGTGCGCGCCGAGCGCGGCGACCAGCTCGAGCACGAGCGCTGCCGGGTCAGGGGCCTCGCCGGGCTGCCGCGCGGACCGGGTGCGTTCGAGCCAGGTCTCGAGCACCTCGGGGGACCACGTGCGTCGCGCCACCGCGAAGCGGGAGGGCGCACGGTCGGGAAAGACGAGGGTCATCCGCAGGAGCGTGCTGAGCGGGAGCAGCCTGCGGGTCCAGCGCGTCGCGAGCAGCACGAGCGCCGTCGACAGCGCGACCTGCGCGAGCAGCCACAGCCACGGGTGCATCCCGAGGCGCTCGGGCGGGAGCCAGCGTGCCGTGGCGAGCCCGACGGCGAGCGCGAGGAGCGCGGGCAGCAGCGGCGCGAGCACGCGCACGGTCCCGGCGAGGAGCGGGCGGGGCTGCCAGGTGCCGAGGGTGGCGTCGTCGTAGTTCTGTGTGGGACCCGACGCCATGTCCTGACTATCGGCACGTCGGGACCATCCCTGTAAAGCCGGGCGGTCGCACGTTCGGGTGATCCTCCGTCCGTCGGCGCCCCGATCGAGTTCCCAGCCTGCACACAGGTTCGAGGTGCACCCTGGAGGCGGAGCCGCCGGAGGCGCGGCGACGAGGAGGCGCATCATGAGCACGTCGAGGCGCAGGTGGGTGCTGGGTGCGGCCGGGGTCGCGGGCGCCGTCGGGGTGGCCGTCGCTGCCGGGGCGGTGGCTCCTGCGGTCGCCGCGGAGGAGGACGACGAGCGGCTCGCGCTCCGCGAGCAGCGCATCGTCGAGGCTCTCGACGAGCTGGTCGAGGACGGGACGATCGAGACGGACCAGGCGGAGGCGGTGGCGCAGACGCTCGCCGGCTCCGACGCGCTGGGTCCCCGTGCCGGAGGGCACATGCGTGGCGACGCGGTGGGCGTGGACGCGGCGGCGGAGGTGCTCGGCCTGACCACCGAGGAGCTGCTGACGCGCCTGCACGACGGCGACACGCTCGCGGACGTGGCGCGCGACGAGGGTGTCGAGGTCGACGCGCTGGTGGACGCCCTCGTCGCGGCGGCCCGCGAGCGCCTGGACGACGCCGTGACCGACGGACGCCTCACGCAGGCCGAGGCGGACGAGCGCGCCGCCGACCTCGAGGACCGCATCGCCGAGCGCGTCGAGGAGGGCGGGGCGCTGGGCCGCGGCCCGCTCGGGCGGTCGACCGGTGAGCGGGGGCACGGTCCGCACGGCCCGGCCGACTGGTCGGGCACCGGCGCCTGACCCCGGGCCGACCCATCTCCCGGACCCGCGGCGCCCCCCTCGCCGCGGGTCCGGGTCCTCCTCAGGGGCGCGCACCCTCGTCGAGGTAGGTGAGCACCGCGAGCACGCGGCGGTGGTCGTCGTCCGACGGCGGCAGGTCGAGCTTGGCCAGGATGTTGTTGATGTGCTTGCTCACGGCCTTCTCGGTGACGACCAGTCGCTCGGCGATCGCGGCGTTGGAGCGTCCCTCGGCCATGACCGCGAGCACCTCGCGCTCGCGTGGTGTGAGCGGGGACAGCCTGTCGTGCTGGCGGCCGCCCCCGAGGATCTGCGCGATCACCTCGGGGTCCATCACGGTGCCTCCCGCTGCGACGCGGCGCACGGCCTCCACGAAGTCGCGCACGTCGCCCACCCGGTCCTTGAGCAGGTAGCCGACCCCGCCCGTGCGGTCGGACAGCAGCTCGGACGCGTACACCTGCTCGACGTACTGCGACAGGATCAGCACCGGCAGGCCGGGCACCTCGCGGCGCGCGAGGACGGCGGCTCGCAGGCCCTCGTCGGTGAACCCCGGTGGCAGCCGCACGTCCACCACCGCGACGTCGGGCCGCAGCTCGACGAGCCGGTCGGCCAGGGCCGTGCCCTCCTCGAGCGCGGCGACCACCTCCATGCCGTGAGCCTCGAGCATGCGGACCAGCCCGTCGCGGAGCAGGGCGAGGTCCTCGGCGATCAGGACGCGCACGGCAGCACCGCCTCGACGGTCGTCGGCCCCCCGGCGGGGCTCGTGAGCTCGAGCGCGCCGTCGAACGCCTCGATCCGGCGCGCGATCCCGCGCAGCCCGGTGCCGAGCGCCGGGTCCGCTCCGCCGCGCCCGTCGTCGTGCACGCGCAGCACGAGGGCGTCGCCCGTGTCGTGCAGGCTCGCGACGATGCGCGCGGCGCCCGCGTGCTTGACGGCGTTGGTCAGCAGCTCGGCGGCGGTGAAGTAGGCGGCGGACTCGACCGGGGCGGGCAGGCGTCGTCCGAGCCTCACGTCGAGCTCGACCGGCACGGGGCTCGCGAGAGCCAGGGCCTCGAGGGCGTCGCCCACCCCACGGTCGGCCAGCAGCGGCGGGTGGATGCCGCGCACCAGCGCGCGCAGGTCCGCGATCGCGTCGTGCGCCGCAGAGCGGGCCTCCCGCACGAGGCCGCGCGCAGCGGCGGGGTCGGTGTCGAGCAGCTCCTCGGCCATGCCCAGGTGCAGGGTGACCGCGACGAGCCGCGCCTGGGCGCCGTCGTGCAGGTCGCGCTCGATCCGCCGCAGCTCGGCGGCCGAGGAGTCCACGGCCTCGCTGCGGGTCTCGGCGAGACGCGCGACCTCGCCCGCGAGCCTGCGCGCAGTCGTCGGGCCGAGCAACGCCTGCGTGAAGCGTGCCTCGACGTCGAGGAACGCCTGCGGTGCCAGGGCCGCGAGCACGCCCACGCCCACGCCGATCGGCACGCCGAGCAACGACACGCCAAGGCCCGTGACGGGGACGCCGTTGTAGACCACACCGGAGTCCGGGGCGATCAGGTGGATCACGGGCAGCAGGAGGCCCTGCAGGGCGGTGAGGGTGAGCAGCACGGTCAGCAGCGCGAGCCACGTCTGCGTCGGCAGGACGAGCCACACGAGATCCCGCCATGTCGCCTGGTCACGGAGGAGGGTGCGCACGTCCGCGTCGCCACGCGAAGGGAGGTAGGGGCTCGACACGGGTGGCTGCGTCCGGAGCCGTTGGTGGTCGGCGAGGCGACGTTGCAGCCCGATCGCCCGGACGAGCACCCGCCGCCCTGACGGTGCCACCGCCAGGACCGCCGCGACCACCAGGAGGGCGAGCACGAGGAGCCCTGCGACGTCGGCGAGCACCCCGACGAGCAGGTGCTGCACGTCGCGCATCCACCGCCGGGTCGCTCGTCCCACCGGTCGAGTATCGCGAGGCGTCGTCCCGGGTGGCGAGGGTGTCCGCACCCGGGGGACGGTGGTGCTGGCACCCCTCACGACGTGCGGACGTCGGCGGTGTGGGCCTCGCGTCGGCTGAGCCACAGGAACGGCACGGCGAGCAGCTGGACGCCCGCGCCCACCAGGTACGAGGCGCCGTAGCCGCCCAGGTCGGCGACACGTCCGAGCGCGGGCTGGACCACCACGCCGCCGCTGCTGCCCATGAGCGAGTCGAACGAGAGCACCGTGGCCCGCTCGCTCGAGGGGATCAGGTCGTTGAGGTAGGCCTGCCGCACCGGGGTGGCCGCGGCGTCGAGCAGGCCCCACAGCACGAGGACGCCGACGGCGACCCAGACCGTGGTGAGGGTCGCGAGGACCGCGAGCGTGAGCGCCGAGACCGCGGTCGCCAGGATGATCGCCGTCGTGCGTCTGCGGAACGCGCGACGCAGGCGCGGGGCGAGGACGCCACCCGCGACCTGGGAGCCCGCGACCACCGCGGCCGCCAGCCCGGCGACCGAGTAGGCCTCCGTGTCGCCGTACAGCTCGAGGAGGAAGGGCTGCATCGCGTAGAAGGCGTAGAAGCCCACTCCCGAGACGAAGGGCGCGGCGAGCATGAGCCAGCGCACCGGCCGGTGGCCCAGGCCGTGCCGGAGGGACGCCCGAAGCACCCCGCGCACGGCCTCGCCCGGGCGCGCCGTCGTCGGTGTGAAGCCCAGGTCGCGCATCGCGGCGAGGGCGACGGCGGTCATCACGGTCAGGGCGGCGACCCGCACGAGGAAGGGCGCGCCGAGGTCCGTGACCTGGGCGAGCACGCCGCCGCCCACCGCGCCGACGAGCATCGCGACCCCGCCGACCACCTGAGCGCGGCCGAACACCTGCTCGAGGTCCCCGGTCCAGCCCGTCGCGGTGAGCGCGTCGACGAGCCAGGCCTCGAGCGCGCCCGAGAAGAACGTGAACCCGAGCCCCAGCAGCACCGAGACCACGGCCCACTGCCAGAACGGGGCGCGTCCGAGCCAGAGCGCCCAGTAGGCGAGCGTCGTCGCCGCGAGCACGACGGTGCCGAGCACGTACGACAGCCGCCGGCCCCAGGCATCGGCGACCACGCCCGTGGGGATCTCGAAGAGCACCATGCCCACGGTGAAGAAGGCGTTCGCGGCGAAGGCCTCGAGGTTGCTCAGACCGGCGTCGAGCAGGAAGAGCGTGTTGACGCCCCAGACGAGCGACGCCGCGAGGGTGTTGCCGGCCACGAGCACCAGGTAGGTGCCCTCGACCCGATGCGGGGTGGTGACCACGCGTCGAGCATGGCACCACCCACTGACGTGGGGGTCAGCGGTCCTCGGCCGGCGCGGGCCGGTGCGGCTCGAGCGTCGTGCGCAGCGGGATGCTGCGCACGAGCAACGAGGCGACGACCGCGACGAGCGCGATGGGGATCGAGGCCAGGAACACGCTGTGCAGCGCGTCCGCGAGGCCCTGACGCACGGCCGTCGCGACGGCGTCGGGCAGTGTCGCGAGCGTGCTCGCGTCGAGCACGGAGCCCGCGTCGAGCCCGCCGTCGGGCAGGTGCGCCGCGGCGCCCGCCGGCAGGTGTGCGGGGATGGTGGTGACCAGGCGCGAGGTCATGATCGTGCCGAGCACCGCGATGCCCACGGTGGCACCCGCGTTGCGGAAGAACTGCAGGGTCGCGGTCGCGACGCCCAGGTCGCGGCGGTCCACGGCGTTCTGCACCACGAGCGTGAAGGTCTGCATCGCGCCGCCCAGCCCCACGCCGATCACCACCATGGCGAGGGTGAGCTGGAGCTCGCTCGAGCCGTGGTGCATGCGCGTGAGCAGCCAGAAGCCCGCGGTCATGATCACCGTGCCGCCCACGATGAACGGCTTGTAGTGGCCCCAGCGGGTGATGAGCAGACCGACGAGGATGCCCACGCCGATCATCGACACGCTCATGGGGATGACGATCGCGCCCGAGCTGGTCGCGTCGACGCCCAGCACGCCCTGCGCGTACACGGGGATGTAGAAGACCGCGCCGAACATGGCCATCGCGACGGCGAGGGCCGCGAGGTTGGAGAACGTGACCACCGAGCTGCGGAACAGGCGCAGCGGGATGACGGGCTCGTCCGCGCGCAGCTCGATCGGCACGAAGATCGCGAGCAGCGCCGCCCCGGCGAGGAACAGGCCGAGGATCTGGGGTGAGGCCCACGGGTAGGTGGTGCCGCCCCACGACGTCGCGAGCAGGATCGCGATGAGCGCGGCCGAGAGCGTGAGGATGCCCGCGACGTCGATCCGGGCGTCGCGCCGAGCGTGCGGCAGGTGCAGGTACCGCGCAACGAACACGAGCGCCACGACGCCGATCGGCAGGGCCGCGAAGAACAGCCAGCGCCAGCCGACGGTGTCCGTGATCCAGCCACCCGCGAGCGGTCCGGCCACCGAGGTGAGGCCGAAGACGGCGCCCATGTAGCCCTGGTAGGTGCCGCGCTGCCGCGGCGGGATGATGTCGCCGATGATGGTCTGGGAGAGCGTCATGAGCGCGCCCATGCCGAGCCCCTGCACCGCGCGGGCACCCACGAGCCACCAGAAGTCCTGCGCGAGCCCGGCGAGCACCCCGCCCAGCATGAAGACGACGAGCCCGCCCAGGTAGAAGGTGCGTCGGCCGTAGAGGTCGGAGAGCTTGCCGATCACCGGCACCACCACCGCGGCCGCGAGCATGGCCGCCGTCGCGAGCCAGCTGTAGTGCGCCATGCCGCCGAGCTCGGCCACGATCACGGGGAGCGCGGGGGAGACGATCGTCTGGCTGATCGAGGCGACGAGCATGCCGAGCATGAGTCCGATGAAGACGAGGCGGGACTCGGGGCTCAGGCGTGCCCTCGGGGGAGCCGGCGTACCCAGGGCAGGAGCGTTCTCGGCGGTGGTGGTGCGTCGCGGCACGTGGGTCTCCTCGCGGTGATGTGCCGGGCCCACCCGGCCGGTCGACGCTACGTCGAACTTGCAGAGGCTGCAAGTTCGCACAGACTGCACAGTTGCAGGATGTGTAGCCTCGTACCCATGGTCGCCGCCCCCGCGCCCCTCGCCCCCTCCGGACCCGCCTCGGCCGCGAAGGACGAGGGTCTGCGCGAGCGCAAGAAGCGCGCGACACGGCGCGCCCTGCGGCTCGCGGGCCTCGAGCTGGTCGCCGAGCGTGGGCTCGACGCCGTCACCACCGAGGAGATCGCGGCCGCCGCCGGCGTCTCCCCGCGCACGTTCTTCAACTACTTCACGGGCAAGGAGGACGCGCTCGTCGGCAACGACCCCGAGCTGCTGCCGCGGCTGCTCGCCGGGCTCGCGGCCCGGCCGGTCGACGAGCCCGTGCTGGACTCCCTGCGCGCCGTCTTCGTGGCCTACGCGGACGACGTCGTGGTCGACCGTGACCTGTGGCGGCTGCGCATGCGCGTGGTCGAGCAGAACCCGTCCCTGCGTGCCGCGATGCTCGGCGCGACGGCCGAGCTCGAGCGCCGGCTCGCAGCGGCCGTGGCCGAGCGCCTGGGCATGGACCCGACCGAGCACCCCTACCCGCGCCTCGCCGCCAACCTCGCCGTCGCCGCCGCGCGTGCCTCGCTGCTGCACGTCGGCACGGGCCGGCCTGGCAGGGAGCTCGCGGAGGTCCTGGCCGAGTCGTTCGACGCGATCGCGGCCGGCCTGCCCGCGCCGGGCTGAGCCCGAGGACGCCGTCGGGCACGTCGTGCGCGTCAGCCGCGCGCGAGGAGGGTCAGCAGCTCGCTGTGCGCCGTGTGGGGGAACATGTCGAGCAGGCGTGCCCGTACGGGTCGCAGCGACGGCATCGCGGCGAGGTCGCGCGCGAGCGTGGTGGGGTTGCAGCTCGAGTAGAGGACGTGCCGTGTGCGCGAGGCCTCGAGCCAGGTCGCCAGCTCTGTCCCGATCCCGCGTCGGGGCGGGTTGACCACCACGAGGTCGGGGGCCTCCCCGGGCGGCGTCGCGAGCACGTGCGCCGTGGCGTCCGCGGCGACGAACGTGGCGTCGACGGCCGCCTCCGCGGCGGACTCGCGCGCGGCCGCGACGGCCTCGTCGCTCAGCTCGACCCCCGTGACCTCGCGGTCCGTGCGTGCGAGGTGGAGGGCGAAGCCACCCACCCCGCAGTACAGGTCCCACACCGACGACGGCGCCGCGTCGTCCGCCCAGGCGCGCGCCTGGCGGTAGAGCTCGACGGCCACCTGCGTGTTCGTCTGGAAGAAGCTCTGCGGCCGCAGGCGCAACGGGACGTCGAGCCGCATGGGCAGCACGGCCTGCTCGGTCAGCACGATCTCGTGCTCGCCCTCGAGCACCGCCTTGTGCTCAGGCAGCAGGTTGACCGACACCACGCGGGTGGTCGGTAGCTCGCCGAGGAGCCAGGGCAGGTGCTTGCGGATCCGCGCGAGCGACTCCTGCGAACGCAGCACGAACCGCACCATGAGCTCGCCGTCGGGCGAGACGCTCACGACGACGTTCTTGAGCTCACCGCGACGCGTCGGGACGTCGTAGGGCGTGAGGCTCGCCCGGCCCACGAACTCGGCGAGCGGGTCGAACGACCTCGCGAGGGTGGCGGGGTAGAGCGGGCAGGTGCGCAGGTCGACGCCGACGCCGCCGGGATCGAGGATGCCCAGGGTCGGCTGCTGGACGGTGCCTCCGACGGCGAGCTTCGCCTTGTTGCGGAACCCCTGCTCGGCGCTCGCGACCACGGGTGCCCACGCCAGCCCGGGCGGGTCGCCCAGCACGGTCCGGACGTGCTGCTCCTTGGCGGCGAGCTGCTCCCCGTACGGCCGCGACAGCCACGTGCACGACCGGCACACCTCGGCGTCGAACAGGGCGCACTGCACCCCACCACCCTAGGCGCGCCCGAGCCTCCCCACCCCACCTCCCTGGTACCCCCCGGGCCTCCACCCCCGCCCCCTGGCCCCCGGGCTCCCGCCGAGATCGTGACTCCGGTGGCGAGATCGTCGGCCGTAGCCCCCCATCTCGGCGCACAGGTCACGATCTCGACAGTGTGGGTGGGGTCGGGGAGCGGGGGTGGTGGGGTGTCGGAGGGGTCGGACAGGATCTGGGCATGGAGGACGTCGGTGGGCTCGACCATCTCGCGGAGCTCGTGCGGGTGCAGGACGCGTTCCTCGCGTCGATCGACGAGGTCGACCCGGACACGCGCGTGCCCTGGTGCGGGCGCTGGCGCGTGCGCGACGTCGTCGTGCACCTGGGCCGCATCCACCACTGGGCTGCGGCGCAGGCGCGGCGCACGCGCGAGGTGCCGCTCGGCCGCGGGCCCTTCGACCTCGCGCCCTTCTACGCCGAGCACGCGCACGAGCTGCGGACGGCGCTCGTGGAGCTCGGTCCTGACGCGATCGGCTCGACCTTGCTGGGGCCGGGGCCGGCGTCGTTCTGGCGGCGCCGCCAGCTCCACGAGACGCTCGTGCACCTGTGGGACGTGCGCACGGCGGGCGGGCTCCCGACGTCCGCGCCCGCGCCGGTGTGGGCGGACACCGTGGACGAGGTGGTCACCGTGATGCAGCCACGTCAGGTGCGCATGGGGCGGATGCCACCGCTCGAGGTCACCGTCCGGCTGGTCGCCGACGACGCGGATCTCACCTGGGACATGGCAGGGGAGACCGGGCGGTCGCCGGACGTCACGGTGACCTCGTCGGCCGAGCGTCTGGCCCTGATGCTCTGGAAGCGCGTCCCCACCGGTGACGGCTCCCTGGTGGTCGCCGGGGACGCGCACGTGCTCGCCCAGGTGATCGGGCAGCGGATCACGCCGTAGGGGGACTGGCGGCCTGGTCCGTGCCCGTGTGGCCGACGGAGGCCAGCAGCCGTTGCGCGAGGCCGGCGATCGCGGCCGTGAGCTCGGGGCCGCCCTGCACGTGGAACGCAGCGGGCACGACGGCGAGCTGCTGGGCGTACCACTCGGGGTTGTTGGTCGTGGCCACGAGCCTGCAGCGCGACGGCCCGTCGGGCTCGACACGCCCCAGGGCGCGCGGCAGCCACGGGCGCACGACGTCCGCGGGGGCGTCGATCCGCACGTCGACGTCGTGGGGCCAGCCCACGGCCAGGTGCTCCTCGAGCACCGCGACCGGGTCCAGGCCGTCCGGCGGGACGAACGTCGTCTCGAGCGTGGTGCACCCCGCGACGCGATCCACGCGGTAGGTGCGCACGGCGTCGGCGTGGTGGGAGCGGCACACGAGGTACCAGCGGCCGTGGCGCACGACGACGGCCCAGGGGTCGACGTCGAGGTCTCGCGGCACGCCACGCTCGGGTCGGTAGGCCACGCGCACCTGACGACGGTCGGCACACGCCTGGACGAGCGCCGCAGTGGTCGCGGGGTCCGGCCGGGCGGCGCCCCGATCGGGAGCTGCGGCCGCGGTGCTCCGCACCAGCTCGGCCTGCGCCGCGACAGCCGGAGGGAGGGCGCGTACGAGCTTCGCGAGGCCGCTGCCCACCGGGGTCGCGGGGTCGTTCGTGTCGTGGTGCCCGTCGAGGGCCGCCATCACCAGGCCGAGGGCCTCGGTGCCCGAGAACACGACGGGTGGCAGGCGAAGGCCCCGCCCCACCCGGTAGCCGCCGTAGGGCCCGCGCACCGACTCGATCGGGATGCCGGCCTCGCGCAGCACGCCCACGTAGCGCCGGGCCGCGCGCTCGGTGACGCCCAGCCGTTCGCCCAGCCGGGTCGCCGTCATCCCTGGGTTGCCGTGGAGCAGCTCGAGCGCGCGCAACGCGCGTGCGGTGGGGCTCGACTCGACAGTCACGCGCACCTCTCGGGATCCGGAAGCACAACGTCCGGAACCGACCCTAGCGTGGGCGCAACCGCCGGAGAGGGAGCCGCAGATGACCACGCTCGAGAACCGCCCCGCCACCGCCCTGCTCGTGATCGACGTCCAGAACGACGTCGTCGCGGGCGCGTACGAGCGCGACTCCGTCGTCGCTAACGTCGCGAGCCTCGTCGACCGCGCCCGGGCGCAGGCCGTTCCGGTGGTCTGGGTCCAGCATGCCGACGAGGGCCTCGAGCGGGGGAGCGAGGGCTGGCAGCTCGTGCCCGAGCTCGCCCCGGCCGACGGCGAGCCGCTGGTCGAGAAGGCCTACGGCGACTCGTTCGAGGGCACCACGCTCGAGCAGGTGCTCGCTGGCCTGGGTGTGGGGAGGCTGGTGGTCGCGGGTGCGCAGACGGACATGTGCGTGCGCTCGACCCTGCACGGCGCGCTCACGCGCGGCTACGACGCGCTGCTGGTGAGCGACGCCCACACCACCGAGGACCTCACCGCCTGGGGCGCACCGAGCCCGGCCGACGTCGTGGCGCACACCAACCTCTACTGGGGCTTCCAGAAGGCACCCGGCCGCACGGCGGGCACGGTCACCACCGCGGAGGTCGACTTCGCACCGGCGTGAGACGGGCCGGCTGGGCTGATCCGCAGCTGGGCCGCGCGCCTCAGCCCTGGGCCAGGCGGTCCAGGGCGAGGCCCGCGAGGAGGGCGGCCGAGATCGGCAGGGCACCGTCGTCGAAGCGCGCGTGGGCCGAGTGGTTGTAGGGCGCCGTGGCGGGGTCGAGCTCGGGCGGCGTCGCGCCCACGAACACGAAGGCGCCGGGCACCTGCTCGAGGACGTACGAGAAGTCCTCGGCGCCGGCGACCGGTCGCGGCGCGGGCTCCCAGGCCGAGTCGCCGAGCAGGGCGCGCGTGACGTCCGCGACGCGTGCGGCCTCGGCCTCGTCGTTGACCGTGACCGGGTAGCCGCGCACGTAGCGGGCCTCGGCCTCGAGGCCGTGCGCCGCCGCGACGTGGGTCGCCACGCGCTCGAGGATCTCGGGGATCGCCTCCCAGTGCTCGCGCGAGAACGTGCGCACGGTCGCGTCGAGCTCCGCCGTGGCCGGGATGACGTTGTCGATGGTGCCGGCCGCGATCCGGCCCACCGAGACGACCACCGGGTCCTGCGCGTCGAGCTGGCGCGTGATCGCGGTCTGGAAGGCGAGCACGATCTCGGCCGCGACGGGCACCGGGTCCGCCGCGTTGTGCGGGGTCGAGCCGTGGCCGCCCCGGCCGCGCACGGTCACGTAGAGCTGGTCGGAGGCCGCCATCTGCGTGCCCGGACGCCCGGTGACCACGCCCACCGGGGTGAGCGACGAGATCACGTGCACGCCGTACGCAGCGACCACGCGCTCGCCCGCGGCGTCGAGCACGCCCTGCTCGATCATGCGCTCGGCGCCGTGGTAGCCCTCCTCGCCGGGCTGGAACATGAAGACCACCGAACCGGCGATCTCCTCGCGCCGCTCGACCAGCAGCCGGGCTGCGCCCACGAGGCCCGCGATGTGCAGGTCGTGACCGCACGCGTGCATCGCCCCGGGGTGCTCGCTGCTGAACTCCTCACCCGACTCCTCGGTCACGGGCAGCCCGTCCATGTCTCCGCGCAGCAGCACCGCAGGGCCCGGACGCGCGCCCCGCAGCACGGCCGTCACCGAGGTCAGCCCGGTCCCCGTCGACACCTCGAGGTCGAGGGGCTCGAGCGCCTCGAGCACACGCTGCTGGGTGAGCGGCAGATCGAGCTCGAGCTCGGGGATGCGGTGCAGGTCGTGGCGCAGCGCCGCGAGCTCGGGTGCGAGGGCGCGTGCGTCCTCGAGCAGGCGGGCCGAGACGTCGTCGGGCAGCAGGGTCATGGGGCGCTCCGGGGCGGTCGGGACGGGCGGTGCCTCCGACGCTAGTGCCTCGACGCCGTTCCCGGTGCGGGGACGTCAGCCCAGCTGGCGCGCCCCCAGCCACGGCTCGAGCACGTCCTCGGCGCCGAGCCAGGGACCGAGTCCCTCGGCCATCTCGGCGTCGGTGAGCAGCAGGTGCTCGAACGGCGTCCGCAGGTCGGGCGCGTGGCCCCCGGCGCCGGTCACGACCAGGTGCGTCTCGGGACGACGTCGGCCCCACGTCCCGAGGGCGCCGATCGACAGCTGGCCCCCCGCCGCGTCCCAGACGCAGACGGTGTCGGGACGGTTGGCCACCCAGAACACGCCGCGCCCGCGGAACGGCCCTGCCGCGAGCTGCTCGACGTCCTCGACGAAGCGTTCGGGGTGGAACGGGCGGGACGAGCGCAGCTCGACGGTCCAGGCTCCCGGCGCCGACCGGTGGCGAGGCGCGGAGACCTGCAGCGGGTCGAGCCTCGCCTCACCCGCGCGCGCGTCGTGGTGGCCGGCCAGCAGCCGTCGCACGTCGAGCTCGTGCAGGCCGTCCACCCGGCGGCCGTCGAGCGCGCGCACGTGCTCGAGGAGCGCCGAGCCCGTCGCGTCGGTCCCGTGCGTCACGACGACGTCGGCGTGGGCGAGCTGGGCGGCGACCGCCTCACCCACCGCGCGCCGGTCGTCCTGCGTCAGGGCGAGACCGCGCTCGTCGATCAGGTCGTCGCCCAGGAGGTCGTCGTGCAGCGCGTCCAGGTCGACGCCGGCCGTCACGGCGGACAGGCGCAGCCGGGTGAGCAGCCCACCGCGGCGCACCTCGGCGTCGAGCGCGCGGGCGACGGGCAACGACTCGGCCGAGACCGGCAGCGCGAGGGCGACGGCGTCCCACCGTCCGTCGGCGGCGAGCTCACGCAGCCGGGGGACGGCGTCCTCGCGCACGGCGCAGCTCAGGCACGCGTGCTCGAGCGGCACGCGCGCGTCCTCGACCACGCCGTCGCGGTCCAGCACGAGGCGCCGGATCTCGCCGCCGCCCACGCCGTCGTCGTGGATGTCGTGCTGCAGCACGACGCCGGACGGGACGTCCATGAGGAAGCCGAGCACGAGCGAGTCGCGCAGCACGGGGTCGACGGAGGTGAGCACCGTGAGCGGCAGCCGGTGGGACATGCGGTTCTCCCTGCGGTCGGGGACGGGGTAGGGGCCGGCTCGGAACCGGACCCGAGCACGGTACGCCTTGACGAGAACGATTATCAATCTCTAGTTTCGAGGCCCTACCCACAGGAGGTCCGCATGTCCGCCGTCTGCCAGGTCCTGGGCACCACACCCGGGTTCGGCCACTCGATCTCGCACTCCCACGTGCGCACCAAGCGCCGCTTCGACCCGAACATCCAGCGCAAGCGCTACTGGGTGCCCTCGCTCGGGCGGCACGTGCGCCTCCGGGTGAGCGCCCGGGGCATCCGCACGATCGACCGGCGCGGGATCGACGCCGTGGTGGCCGAGATCCTCGCCCGCGGGGAGAGGCTCTGATGGCCGCCCGGCGACAGGACCAGCGCCCGATCATCACCCTGCGCTCCGCAGCCGGGACCGGCGCGTCATACGTCACGCGGAAGAACCGACGCACCACGCCCGAGCGGCTCGTGCTGCGCAAGTACGACCCGGTGCTGCGGCGCCACGTCGAGTTCAAGGAGAGCCGCTGATGGCCAAGGCGAGCAAGATCGCGCGCGACGCCCACCGCCGCGCCGTCGTCGCCCGGCACGCCGAGCGCCGTCGCGAGCTCAAGGCCGCGGCCGTGGACGTCCACGCGACCCCCGAGGAGCGCGCCCGTGCCATGGCGGAGCTGCACGCCCTGCCGCGCGACGCGAGCCCCACCCGCGTGCGCAACCGGGACGTCGTCGACGGTCGACCGCGCGGTCACCTGCGCGCGTTCGGGCTCTCGCGGGTGCGCATGCGGCAGATGGCGCTGCGCGGCGAGCTGCCCGGGATCACGAAGTCGAGCTGGTAGGAGGCCAGAGCCATGCGCAAGGACATCCATCCGCCGTACCACCCGGTCGTGTTCCGCGACCTCACCACGGACACGGCGTTCCTCACGCGGTCCACCGTGACGTCCGAGCGGACGACGACCTGGACGGACGGCCGCACGTACCCCGTGGTCGACGTCGACGTGTCGAGCGCGAGCCACCCGTTCTGGACGGGCCGCACGCGCGTGCTCGACACCGAGGGCCGCGTCGAGCAGTTCCGTCGCCGCTACGGCCAGCGGCCCGACGGCGGTGCGCGATGAAGGTGCGTGCGTCGCTCGCCTCGCTCGCGAAGAAGGACGGCGCGATCGTCGTGCGTCGTCGCGGGCGGGTCTACGTGCTCAACAAGCGCAACCCGCGCTGGAAGGGGCGGCAGGGCTGATGGCCGTCCCCAAGCGACGCATGTCCCGCTCCCGCACGCGCTCGCGGCGTGCGCAGTGGAAGGCCGAGCCCGTGCGGCTCGTCGAGGTGGTCGTCGACGGCCGCTCCGTGCACGTCCCGCGCCGCCTCGCACGAGCGGTGCAGCGCGGGCTGATCGATCCGTGGAACCCCGAACGAGGAGAGACATGACCCTGAACCGCCCCGACGTCGTCGAGCGCGTGGCCGAGCGCGCCCAGCTGTCCCGTGCACAGGCAGACGCCGCCCTGACCGCCGTGCAGGACGTGCTCGCCGACGCGCTGCGCGACGGCGTCGCCGTGCGCATCCCCGGCCTGCTGGTCGCCGAGCCCACCGAGCGTGCGGCGCGCACCGGGCGACACCCGCGCACGGGGGAGCCGCTCGAGATCCCCGCCGGTCGTGGGGTGCGCCTCGCGCCCGGCTCGGTGCTCAAGGCCGCCGTCCGCGCGTGAGCTGCCGTCGGGGCCCCGCAGGAAGGTCTGCGGGGCCCCGATGAGTTCGGCCGTCCCCGCGTGTCAGACCTGAGGTGCAGGGTGCACACGTCCGGACTCTGGGAGCCAGCATGACCACGCCGACCATCCTCACCACGCACACGCTCGACGTGCCGGGCGCGACGCTCACCTACGACGTGCGCGGCTCGCTCCCGGCCGCCGGCGGGCACCCGCCGCTGCTCGCGATCGGCCAGCCCATGGACGCGAGCGGCTTCGGCACGCTCGCCTCCTACCTGACGGACCGGACCGTCGTCACCTACGACCCGCGCGGGATCTCGCGCAGCACCCGGCACGACGGCGGCACGACGCACGACCCGGAGCAGCAGGCGGACGACCTGCACCTGCTCATCGAGGAGCTCGGCGCCGGGCCCGTGGACCTGTTCGGCTCGAGCGGTGGGGCCGTGACCGGCCTCGCTCTCGTCGCGCGGCACCCGCAGGACGTGCGCACGCTCGTCGCGCACGAGCCACCCGCGCTGTCGGTTCTCCCCGATGCCGCACAGGCGTTCGCCGCTGCGCGCAAGGTCGACGAGACCTACGCCGAGCGGGGGTGGGGAGCGGGCATGGCGATGTTCATCGCGCTGACCTCGTGGCAGGGCGAGTTCACGTCCGACTTCGGTGACCCCGCACCCGACCCCGCGGCCTTCGGCCTGCCCGCCGAGGACAACGGCTCGCGCGACGACCCTCTGATGTCCGGGGCCTCTGCCGCGGTGACTGCCTACCGGCCCGACGTCGAGGCCCTGCGCGCCGCTCCGACCAGGGTGGTGATCGCCGCAGGCATCGAGAGCAAGGGGATCCTCACCTGGCGCACCTCCGAGGCGATCGCGGCCGCGCTCGGCACCCAGCTCGCGGTGTTCCCGAGCAACCACGGCGGGTTCCTCGGCGACGAGTTCGGCCAGCCGGGCGAGCCCGAGGCCTTCGCGGCACGCCTGCGCGAGGTGCTCGACGGCGAGTCCTGACGACGGGTACCGGACGCGGATCGTCCGGACCGGGTCCTACCGTTCCACGCAGGACGACGTCGCGTGGGAGGGACTGAGATGGCCGAGGAGTACGTGCGCACAGGGCAGTTCCGGGGGGCGACGTTCCGGCAGGCGAGCTTCGCGGGTGCGGAGTTCCGCGAGGTCGACCTGAGCGGAGTGGCGGTTCGCGACAGCGACCTGCGCGGCGTGCGCCTGGCGAGCTGTGCCGTGGACGGCCTGGTGATCACCGGGATCGACGGGATGGCCGGCGAGGTGGTGGTCGACGATGTGCCCGTGGGCGCGTTCGTCGCCTCGGAGCTCGACCGGCGCTTCCCCGAACGCGTGCGGCTGCGCGCGGTGCGCACGGCCGACGACGTGCGCGCGATGTGGGCACAGGTCGAGGAGCTGTGGGCGGGCACGCTCGGACACGCCGCGGCCTTGCCCGACGACGCGTTGCACAGGCGGGTGGACGGCGAGTGGTCGTTCGTCGAGACGCTGCGCCACCTCGTCTACGTGGTCGACACGTGGGTGGGGCTGGCCCTGCAGGGCCGCGCTGACTCGTTCCACCCGTGGGCGCTGCCGCAGAGCGACCTGCCCGACGACGCCGCGGCGGCGGTGGGGCTCGACCGTGACGCGCGCCCCGCGTTCGACGACGTCGTCGCTCTTGTGCGGGAGCGCTGGGGCGCCGTCCGGCACGCGCTCGACGAGGTCACCGACGGGTCGCTCGACGAGCAACGCACGGTCCGACTGCCCGGTGAGGACGACGCACCGGTCACCGTGCGGCGCTGCGTCGGCACGGTGCTGCGCGAGCACGTGGAGCACCGCCGCTTCGCCGAGCGCGACCTCGCCGCACTCGCCCGCTGAGCGCACCACGCCGCTGCGCTGAACCTGCGGCTCGATCCGTCACCACCGAGAGGACAGACCATGGCACTGCCCGTTCCCATCGACCCCGAAGGGCTCCTGCGCAGCCCGGCGTTCGCCCACGGCATGCTCGCTCCACCCGGCCCCACGCTGTACGTCGGCGGGCAGAACGGCGTCGACGTGCGGGGCGAGCTGCTCCAGGGCCTCCGGGCCCAGACCGAGCAGGCGCTGCGCAACGTGCTCGCCGTTCTCGACGCGGCGGGCACCGACGCCGACCACGTGGTCCGGATGACCATCTACCTCGCCCCTGACGTGGACCCTGACGAGGCCTACGCCGCGTCGGCCGAGGTGTGGGGCGTGCGCCGCACCGCGGTGTCCGTGCTGTCCCTGGCTCCCGCGCGCCCTGGCGCCCTCGTCGAGATCGACGCCATCGCAATCGTCCCGACGGACTGATCGAGCCCGGCGTGCGCCGGCGCCCCGCCGACAGCCCGCCGAGATCGCACTCCCGCACCGAGATCGCACTCTCGACGGTGCGATCTCGGTGCGGCAGTGCGATCTCACGCTCGAGTCCGGGCGTCCGGGTGCCGATGTCTACATCGAGCGGGGCATCGCCCGCGTAGGGGGGCAGCCGTGGTTGCTGAGCAGGGGACGCGTGGCGCCGAGCAGCGGGTCACGCGTCGATCGCTGCACCGGCCCGGCCGCGCCGCCCCCGACCCTCCCGGCGTCCCCCGCCTGCCGGTGACGTGGCGCCCCCGCCGGAGGCTCGTCGTCCTCATCGCCGTCGTCGCAGTGGTCCAACCGGGACGGCGGGGCAGCCTCCTGCTGCTTGCGATTCAGGAGGGTCCGGGCTCGCGGGCCGCCCTCGTGAGCCTCGCCTTCGCGGTGGCAGGGCTGGCCCTCGCGGTTCTCTTCGCGCGCGGCTCCCTGAGCCTGAGATCTGACGTGCACGGGAGGACCGTGCTGGTCCACCAGGGCCTGCTGCGTCGCCGCGAGGTGCGACTCTCCGACATCGGTGAGGTGTGCGTGGTCGACGGTCCGGCGAGGCGTGTCCTTCTTCTCGACCGACGCGGTGGCGTCATCGCAGTGCTCGGCGCCTGCCCCGAGTTCTGGCAGCGTCCCGACGTCCATGCCCTGCTCGGCGACGAGGGAGTCGCGGTGCGTCGCGAGATCCTCCTTGACCGCGCGGTCGACATCGAGGCCGCGTACCCGGGGTCGACGGCCTGGGTCGAGCGCAGCAAGCTCCGTCTGTTCGGAGTCGTCGCCCCGCTGGTGCTGCTCGGTGTCTTCCTGCTCGCCTGGCTTCTCGAGGCCTGACGCAACTGCGCCGGCCGTGGTGCGGGTCCTCGCGCTGTCGCGATGATGTCGAGACCGGCGTGCCGGCTCCGTCCCAGGGGTGTCACGTCGACGACGGCGTGGCCGGACCGAGAAGGAGACGGACGATGGCGAAGTTCTTGCTGCTCAAGCACTACCGCGGCGGCCCTCAGCAGCGACCCAACGCGCGCACGCCGATGGAGGAGTGGACGCCGGCGGAGATCGCCGCGCACCTGCGCTTCATGGAGGACATGGCGGACGACCTGCGTCGCCGCGGCGAGTGGGTGGGTGGCGAGGCCCTCGCTCCCGAGGGGGCGTTCGTGCGGTACGACGGCGAGGGGAGGCCGCCGGTGACCGACGGGCCGTTCGCCGAGACCAAGGACCTCATCGCGGGCTGGATGATGATCGACGTCGAGTCGCTCGAGCGTGCCCACGAGACCGCCGCGTACCTCTCGTCCGCACCGGGGCCAGGTGGCCGCCCGCTCGAGGAGTGGATCGAGGTGCGGCCCTTCCTGGAGTACACGCCGCCGGTGGTCGACTGACCGTGGACGAGCTGCTGAGGCCACTCGTGCCCCAGGTGCTCGGCGTCCTCGTCCGTCGCGGGGCCGACCTCGCGACGGCCGAGGACGCCGTCCAGGACGCCCTGGTCGAGGCCGTGCGCCGGTGGCCCGACGGGTTCCCGGAGGACCCGAAGGGCTGGCTCGTCACGGTCGCGTGGCGCAAGCTCGTCGACGCGCACCGCTCGGAGGCGTCCCGCCGGACGCGCGAGGTGCGGGTGCTGCACGACGTCGCCCAGGGGCCCGTCGAGCAGCGGGACGACACGCTCCAGCTGCTCTTCTGGTGCTGCCACCCGGCGCTCACCTCCGCGTCCGCGGTGGCCCTGACCCTGCGCGCCGTCGGCGGCCTGACGACGCGCCAGATCGCCGAGGCGTACCTGGTGCCCGAGGCGACCATGGCGCAGCGCATCTCGCGTGCCAAGCGCACCGTCTCCGAGCACGGGGTGGGCGCCGACGGCGACCTCGGCGCGGTGCTGCGCGTGCTGTACCTCGTGTTCAACGAGGGGTACACGGGGGAGGTGGATCTCGCTGCCGAGGCGATCCGGCTCACGCGCTTGCTCGCCCGGCTCAGCCCCGAGCCCGAGGTGGGTGGGTTGCTCGCACTGATGCTGCTGCACCACGCGCGTCGCCCCGCGCGCCGGGACGCCGACGGCATGCTCGTGCCGCTCGGCCGCCAGGACCGCAGCCTCTGGGGCACCAGCCTGATCGCCGAGGGTGTCGACGTGCTCCAGACCGCGCTCGCGCAGGACAGGCTCGGGGAGTACCAGGCGCAGGCGGCGATCGCGGCGCTGCACTGCGATGCGCGTTCGGCCGACGAGACGGACTGGCCCCAGGTGCTCGAGTGGTACGACGAGCTGCTGCGGATCAACCCCTCGCCCGTGGTCGCGCTCAACCGCGCGGTCGCGGTCGGCGAGGTGGACGGCGCTCGCGCGGGGCTCGCTGCGCTCGCGTCCGTGCCCGACGACGTGCCACGCAGGGCGGCGGTCGCGGCCTGGCTGCACGAACGCGCCGGCGAGCCGGCCACGGCCGCCGAGCTCTACGCGCACGCGGCGTCGTCGGCCGCCAACCTCGCCGAGCGCCACCACCTGTTGCGCGAGGCCGCCCGCCTCGCGCCAGACGCCCCAGGAACCTGACCCGCCCGCGCCTGCCCGCCGCCCCCACCCGCCCCCTCCCACCTGCCCCCTCCCACCCGCCCCCTCCCACACGCCGCGCCCCGGCCCCATCCACCCCCACCCGGGTGTTGAGATCGCACTTCTGCACCGAGATCGCACTCTCGACAGTGCGATCTCGGTGCGGGAGTGCGATCTCACGGCGGTGGGTGGCTGCGCCGGGGGATGGGCGATGGGGGCGGGGGCTGGCGGCCGCCGTGGGGTGCCGCGCGGAGGGGGCCGTGCGAGGGTGAGGTGATGCGACGTTCCATGCGGATCCTGCTGACCGGGCTCGTCGTCGGGGCCACCGCCGCGTGTGCGGGTGGCACCCCCGAGGCTCCGGAGACCACGACCCCGACCATCTCCGAGCCGGATGAGACGCAGCCGGTCGAGACCTCTGAGCCGGAGCCCGAGCCGAGCGCCGAGGTGCCCGACGACGTGACCGAGGACGTCCTGCTGCCCGCGGAGGCGCTCGGCACCGCGGACGAGCCGCGCGAGGTCGACGACGCCGTCGGGCCCTGGCAGCTGCCGCAGGCATGCGAGCCGGTGACCCCGGACGCCTCGGCGATGCTCACCCTCACGCAGGGGACCGGGGAGTTCGAGATGGCCGTGGGGCTGCACCAGGTGGCCGTCTTCCCGGACGCCGACGCCGCGGTCGAGGCGGCCGACGCCCTCGTGGCCGAGCTCACCCGGTGCGCCGAGGCCGGCGCGGACGGCGGGATCCTGGTGCTCGAGGAGATCCCGGTGGGTGCCCAGGGCCACGGTCTCGCCATCGACTACTACGGGGCCTCGGCCGACGGCGACCTCGACACCGCGATCGGCCGCTACCTCGCGCTCACCCGCCGCGGCGCGGCCGTGACGCTCACCGGGACGCTCGGTGGCGAGGCGAACGTGGCCGCCGCGCGCGAGGAGGTCGTCGGTTGGGCGCAGCAGGCCTGGGAGCTGCTCTGCGCCCACGACGTGGACGGCTGCTGACCCGTTCGAGCGACGCGGGTTCGCCTCGAGGAGGACACTGGAGGTGGGCCGGCGGCCCGACGGCGGCCGTCGCGCGTGCGAGAGGTGGTCGGCATGGACGCGGAGCAGCTCCACAAGATCGAGAGCGCGCAGGGGTTCGTCGCCGCGCTGGACCAGAGCGGTGGCAGCACACCCAAGGCGCTGCGCCTGTACGGCCTGGGCGAGGACGCCTACGCCGACGAGGCGCAGATGTTCGACCTGATCCACACGATGCGCGCGCGGATCATGACCAGCCCGACGTTCACGGGCGAGCGCATCCTCGCGACGATCCTGTTCGAGCAGACGATGGAGCGCGACGTCGGCGGCAAGGGGACGGCCGAGTACCTGTGGCAGGACAAGGGGATCGTCCCCGTGGTCAAGGTCGACAAGGGACTGGCCGACGAGGCCGACGGCGTGCGGCTGATGAAGCCGATGCCGGCCCTCGACGGCCTGCTCGAGCGCGCGCTCGGCCACGGGGTGTTCGGCACCAAGATGCGCTCGGTGGTGCTGCGGGCGCACGAGGCCGGGATCGAGGCGAACGTCGCCCAGCAGTTCGACGTCGCACGGCGCATCCTCGCGGCGGGGCTGGTGCCGATCATCGAGCCCGAGGTCGACATCCGCAGCCCCGAGAAGACCGCGGCCGAGGAGCTCGTGACCGCGGCGATCCTGGCGCACCTCGACGCCCTGGGCAACGGCGAGCGCGTCATGCTCAAGCTCACGCTCCCCGAGCAGGACGACCTGTACGCGCCCCTGGTCGCGCACCCGCACGTGCTGCGGGTCGTGGCGCTCTCGGGTGGCTACTCGCGCGAGGAGGCGAACGCGCGGCTGGCGCGGCAGCACGGCGTCGTCGCGAGCTTCTCGCGCGCCCTCACCGAGGGTCTGACGGCGCAGCAGACCGACGCCGAGTTCGACGCGACCCTCGACGCCGCCATCCAGTCGATCTACGACGCGTCCCTGACCTGATCCCGGCCGGCCACGACATTGGCCGGCCAGGCCGTACATCGACAGCGGGGCCGTACATGCGCATGTACGCCCTCGCGGCAGATGTACGGCCTCGCGAACGACGGCGCCGCCGCGTCCGTCGTCGACGGCCCGGAGCGGAGGGCGGCCTAGCGCCGTCCTGGTGTGTGCGCGGCTACGCTCGTCGTCGCGCCGGGGCGGGCCCGGCACCGAGGAGGGGCCGTGGGGCACCGGATCTTCGCGACACCGTTCGCCGCGATCTACCCGCACTACGTCGCCAAGGCCGAGCGCAAGGGCCACACGAAGGCAGAGGTGGACCAGGTCATCGCCTGGCTGACCGGCTACGACGAGGCCGGCCTCGAGCAGGTGCTGAAGGCCGAGACCGACCTCGAGACCTTCTTCGCCGAGGCACCCGCGATGAACCCGAACGCGCACCTCATCACCGGGGTGATCTGCGGTCACCGCGTCGAGGAGATCGAGGATCCCCTCATGCAGCAGATCCGCTGGATGGACAAGCTCGTGGACGAGGTCGCGCGAGGCAAGAAGATGTCGTCGATCCTGCGGGCCTGAGCGCGCGGCTGCGGGCGCAGGCGCCCGGGCCTCCCGGGTCACATACTGGGTCGATGGTGAGCCAGCGGGGGAGGACGGCGGCGCTGCTGGCGATCGTGGCGCCGCTCGCTGCGGGGTGCGGCGCGCCCGAGCCGACACCCTTGGCGACGTCGGTGCCGATCCCGTCCGTCCGGGCCTCCGCCCCCGCGGTGACGCCGCGCGCGACACCAGAGCCCACGGCGAGCCCGGCCGCGGCCCCCGAAGCCGCCGAGCCGGTGACGCCACGCTTCGAGGCGGGCATCCAGCAGATCGGCCCGGAGCTGGAGCAGCGCATGTCGGCGTCCTGGCGTCCTGGGTGTCCCGTCCCGCTCGGCGACCTGAGGTACCTGACCTTGACGCACCACAGGTTCTCCGGCGACGTCGCGACGGGTGAGCTGGTGGTGCACGCCGATCTGGCCGAGGGAATGGTCGAGGTGTTCCGCATGCTGTTCGAGGTCGGCTACCCGATCGAGAGCATGCGTCTGGTCGACGACTTCGGCGCGGACGACAACGCGTCGATGGCCGCCAACAACACCTCGGCCTTCAACTGCCGCGCGATCACGGGTGGTAGCAGCTGGTCGGAGCACGCCTACGGGCGGGCGATCGACCTCAACCCCGTCCACAACCCGTACGTCCGGGGGACCGCGGTCTACCCGCCGGCGGGGGCGGAGTACGCGGGACGCCCCGACGTGCCCGGCGTGCTGCATGCCGACGACGAGGTGGTTGCCGCGTTCGCAGCCGAGGGGTGGCAGTGGGGCGGCCTGTGGACCAGCCCGATCGACTACCAGCACTTCTCGACCACGGGGCGCTGACTCCGCGCGGCGCCGAACGTTCAGGCTGCCCGGCGTCGGGCGAGGGTGGCACCGGCGTCCACGGCGGCCTGTTCCGCCTCGGCGCGCATGCGCTGGGCCAGGTCGCTGAACTCGTTCAGGGCCGGGTTCACGCCGACCAGGGTGAACTCGCGCTCGACGACCGTCAGGTCTGCGCCCCACACGTCCGCGAGGATCCTTCGCAGGTATGCCGTGTTGTGGTCCCAGCCCTCGCGCGGGGTCCCCGGGCCGTACGCGCCTCCGCGGGTGGTGACGAGCACGGTCGGTGTGCCCTCGAGGAGGGGCGTGCCGGTGGGCGCGCCCGCGATCGCGAGGTCGATCCAGGTCTTGACGTGCTGGGAGACGCCCCAGTTGTAGAGCGGCAGGGCGAGCACCGCGCTCGAGGCCTGCCGGAGCTCGTCGGCGAGGCCGGCGGCGATCGCGACGGCCTCTCGCTGCTCGGGCGTGCGGTCGTCCTCTGCCGTGAACCCGCCGGAGATCGCGTTCGCCCAGGTCTCCGCCGCCAGCGGCTGCTGCGCCAGGTGCCGCGTCACCACCGGGAGGTCGGGCTGCGACGCGCGGGCCTGGTCGAGCACGAGGTCGGCGAGCGCGCTGCTGGCGGAGCGCGCCCCCTGGATGCTGGAGTCGACGCGGAGCAGGTACATGGGATCTCCCGGGTAGGTGCGACTTGAACGTTCAAGCAATTTAGGGTGCACGACTTGAACATTCAAGCGACGAGTACCATGGCGCCTGTGACGTCCGACACGAACCGCGCAGTGCCAGCACCGGCCGACGAGGTCCGGTGGCTGTCCGCGGAGCAGCTGCGCAACTGGCGTGACCTCATGGAGATGCTCTCGTTCCTCCCCGCGGCGTTGGACTCCCAGCTCAAGCACGACGCCGGTCTCAACGGGTTCGAGTACCACGTGCTCGCCGCGCTCTCGGAGGCCCCGGGCGGCGAGCTCGGGCTCAGCACGCTCGCCGAGATGTCGCGAGGGTCGCTCTCGCGCCTGTCGCATGCGGTCACCCGGCTCGAGCGCGCCGGCTGGGTGGAACGTCGCCGCCTCTCGGATGAGGCCGGCCGGCGCGGCGTCGCTGTGCTCACCGAGGCCGGGCAGGCCAAGCTCGAGGAGACCGCTCCGGGTCACGTGCGTGAGGTACGCCGCCTCGTCGTCGACGTGCTGACTCCCGAGCAGCTCACCTCGATCGCCGGGTCCGCGCGAGAGATCACCGCGGCGATCCTCGCGGACCCGCCGGCGGAGTGCACCGAGGGCTGCGTCGAGCCGCCGGACTGTTGAGGGCGGTCCGGTGCTGCCGTCGTTCACCGGGCCCGTCCGGTGGCCCCTGGGCGGGCTCGCGCTCGCCGACGACGTCGCGTCGCTCCTCGAGCTCGAGGCCGCGGAGTTCGCGGCCGTGCTCGGTACCCCCGTCCACATCGATCTCGATGGCGCCGACGACGGCGGTCCGGACACCTGGGCGGTGCGGGTGGACCCGCACGTCGCCGCGGCGACCCTCGAGGCGGAGGCCCGGTCGCGCAGGCTCGTGCTCGCGCTGCCCACGCCGTCGGACCTCCTCGACGGCGTGAACCTGCTCCACAGCCTCGCCCACGCCCCGACCGCCGTCGTGCAGGACGTCGAGGCAGCGACGTATGCCGAGACGGCCGACCGGATCCGGGCCGAGCTCGCCCACGTCTACCCGTACGCGGAGCTGCGGGGCCTCGACCTGGTCCGCGTCGCCGAGCGGTACGACCACCTGCGCGGCCTCGAGGGAGTGGAGTTCTGGGACGAGGCGGCGCGGTGGGTTGCCGAGCTGGGTGACGCGCACACGCAGCTGATCACGCCGGGGCCTCGGTTCCATCCGCCGTACGTCGCGCAGATGCGAGCCGACGGCGCGGTGCTGCTCGAGGTCCCCGACGACACCGCGGCCTGGGCGGCGGGCGTCCGGCCGGGTCATGTGCTCACCGTCGCCGACCCAGGTGCCTGGCTGGCGCGCACCGGCGCGTCCCCGCACCAGCACGCGCTCGTGGCAGGACGGCGGTTCCTGGCGGCCGAGGGCGCCGCCCGCCGCTTCGAGGCTTATGGGCCCGACGGCGTCCGCCGCGCATGGACCGAGGAGCGCCGGGCCCGGCCGAGCGTGGTCGCCCGCGGCAACCAGGTGCACATCCGGTCGTTCGCCCCTGAGGTGCCGAACCGCCTCCGCGAGGCACTCGCCCGCGCGAACCCGGACGAGGAGCTGGTGCTCGACCTGCGGGGCAACGTCGGGGGGTCCCTCGTGGCCGCCGCCGAGGCTCGCCGGCTCTTCGTGCGACGGGCCGCGACCTTCGGTTCGATCGCGTTCACCACGGGCCGGGGGACGCTCGCCCCGGCGCAGCCGCTCACGATCCGGCCCGACGACGAACCGTGGCCGGGGCGGGTGCGCGTGCTCGTCGACGCGCTCACCTACTCGGCCGCCGAGGACTTCCTGCACCCGCTGGTCGGGCTGCCGCACGTCGAGGTCGTCGGGGGACCGACCGGCGGGGGCTCGGGGAGGCCGCACACCCGCCTGCTCAAGGACGGTGTGCGGCTCTCCGTGAGCACCGCGATCACGTTCACCCGCGACGGTCGTCCGATCGAGTTCCGCGGCATCAGCGGCTGCAGTCGCTGAGACGACGCAGCAAGGTGCTGCCGGAGGGCGTACGGGGCATCCGAAAGGTCGTTCTTGCGGGGGATGGGCTACCCCCGCGATCGCGGGACGATCGGGGCATGAGCGGCACCACGGGCACAAAGGGCGCGACGTCGGACGGGGGTGCGCCCCGTGTCCCACCGCGGTGGTTCGTGCGCACGGCGTGGCGCGTCCACCGCGCGCTTCACCGGCTCAGCGGCGGACGCTTCTTGTGGACCACCGAGAGCAAGCGAGGGTGGGGGACGCTGCGTCTGACCACCGTGGGACGTCGTTCCGGTCAGGAGCGGAGCGTGATCCTCGGGTACCTCGAGGACGGTCCGAACCTCGTGACGCTCGCGATGAACGGCTGGCAGGAGGGCCACCCCGCGTGGTGGGTGAACCTGCGGGAGCGGCCGGAGGCGATGGTGCGCCTTGCGGATGGTGAGCCGCGCCGGTACCGCGCGAGGGCCGCCGTCGGCGCGGAGCGCGACTGCTTGTGGGGCCGCTGGACCGCGGTCAACGGCGACCTCGACGGCTACGCCGCGCAGCGCACGACGACGGCGCCGGTGGTGGTGCTCGAGCCCGTGTCCGGCTGCGCTGCGGCGCACCCGACCGATGGCGCTGGCCGATGAGTTCGCGCCGCACGGGCTGTCTACCGTGACGCAGCAGTCCGTAGTCACGCGCTTGGGAAGGATCACCCTCGATGTCGATGACCCGTGTGCAGAACTTCTCGCTCTCCCTCGACGGCTTCGCCACCGGCGAGGGGCTCCGCCTCGAGGAACCGTTCGGCCACGCCGGGCACCGGCTGCACGAGTGGATGGTCGCGACCCGCGCGGGCGGCGAGATGTTCGGGCGGGAGGGCGGTACCCGAGGCGTCGACGACGCGTTCGTGCGGCTCTTCGACGTGGGTGTGGGCGCCGAGATCATGGGTGCGGGGAAGTTCGGCCCGCCCGGGTGGCAGGACGACCCTGCCTGGCGGGGCTGGTGGGGACCCAACCCGCCGTTTCACACACCTGTGTTCGTGCTGACCCACCGGCCGCGGGCATCCGTCGAGATGGAGGGCGGCACGACGTTCCACTTCGTCGACCGCCCGCCCGCCGAGGCGCTCGACCTGGCCCGCGAGGCCGCGGACGGGCACGACGTGCGCATCGGCGGAGGCCCGACGACGGTCCGCGCGTTCCTGGCCGCCGGGCTCGTGGACCACCTGCACGCCGTCGTCGTGCCGATCGTGCTCGGTCGGGGCGTGCGCCTGTGGGACGGGCTCGAGGGGCTCGAGCAGCAGTACGACGTCGAGGCCGTCACGTCACCCGGTGGCGTGGTCCACCTGACGTTCTCGCGCGCCGCCTGAGACGGCGAGACCCGCCCGCGCGTGTCTGCCGTCGACGCGCCGCGGCTCGGTGTGCGGCCATCGCTGCCATGATCACCTCGGTGGATCGGACGGCGGGGGGACGTGTGGCGGTGGACGATGCCGAGCTCGACGTGCACGAGAGCGCGATCGGAGCCGCGAACGCGGTGCTCGCCCGCTACTGGCCCGAGGAGTCAGTCCCGCTCGACGCCGAGCTGCTCGCAGCACGGATGGGCATCGACGTCGTGCTCGGAACGCCGGCGCGCGACGCCGCCGTCGTCGCCGTGCGCGACGAGCGCGGTGCGCGGGTGGTGATCGCAGCTCACCTGCACCCGTCCGTCCGGTCGGCGCTGCTGGTCCGGGCGATCGGCCACCTGAGTCGGCCGGACGTACCAGCGGCATCGGAGAACGTCACGGACGCGTTCACCCTGAGCTTCCGGCGGGCGTTGCTCGTGCCCGAGCACGTGCTCGACACCTTGCGGCGGTCCGGCCTGTCATGGCCGCAGATCGACGCGCACCTCGGTGTCGACCGAGGCACGGCCCTCGAGCAGTGGGGTCTCTACGCGGCCCTGTGGCGAACGTTCCAGCGCACGAACGTCGGCGGTGCCCAGCCGCCCTGGCGCGTCGCGGCGCTGCGTCGCGAACCACCCCGCCCCCGTGCGGTCAGCCCTGCGGAACGCGAGCGGCGCTACCTGCTGGAGTCGGTCGCCGCGGCCGTCCGGCAGGTCATCGCGCGCGGTGGGACGACCGCCGTCCCGCGTCGCCCGGTCCCCGTCGACGTCGAGCTGAGTGCCGGCGTCGAGGCCTACCTGCGTCGCCCGCTCCGCGTCACGAGCGAGAGGCGGGACGACGTCGGCCGCGTGGCGGTGCGCCGTTCCCCTGAACAGCTGCTCGCCGAGGTCACGGCCGTGGTCGCCGAGCTGGGCCGGATCCCCTTGGGCGCCGCACGCGGCGACTACTCCGCGGAGATCCGGCTCGTGGGTGCCCACGTCGACAGACGGCACCCTGAGCTCAGCCGTGAGGCGCGCAGCGCCCTGGTCAACGACTGGGCGTTCGCGAACCGCTGAGCCCGCGCGGAACGATCGCGGCGAGGAGGTCCTCCGCCGGGGTGCTCGAGGGCCGGTCGCTCACCTGTCCGTCGCCCAGCTCGACCACGCGCCACGCGCCGTCGTCGCGCAGCACCACGTCGAGGGTGACGAACGCGAGCCCGAGCCTGGCGACCAGCGGCGCGACGGCCGTGAGGGCCGGGGCCGGCGGCACGTCCGACGGGGTGTCCGGGTGGGCGGTGACGAGCCTGCACTCGCCGTCGACCCACCACGTCCGTGCCTCGGCCGAGACGAACCGTTCGAACCGCCGCAGCACGAGACCGCCCACCAGGTCGTCGCCGCGCAGCTCGAGGAACTTCGCAGCGACTGCGCGCGCGGTCGGGACGTCCGCGACGTCGGGGACGTACGCGGCCTCGTCCCAGTGGTGCTTGAGGGACCTGGTGAAGTCGCGCAGCACGGCCGCACCCGAGCCCAGATCGCGGCAGCAGCGCTCGAACGCGTCGAGATCCGGCCCGTCGGTCCACACGGACTCGGGGGTGACGTCCGCGAGCGCCGTGGCCCAGCCGGGCAGCTCATGGGCCGCACGGAAGTGCTCGACCGACGTGCGCAGCCGGACGTCGCGTCGCCCCAGCTGCTCCTCGAGCCGGGCGTACTGCTCCGAACGCAGCATCCAGCCCCGGTACACGGCGTCGTCCGAAGGCCCCGGAAGGCGGACGACGGCGTCCTCCCAGCGGCCGGCCGCGAGCGCGTCGTGGTCCACCAGCCCGACGGCGTGCCCCGCGGCACGCGCGGCGACGCCCTCGGCACGGAAGTGCTCATCGGCACGTCGAGGATCGAGCGGATCGGCGGGGAGCAGCAGCAGCAGCATGCGCCGATCCTCGCCCAGATCCCTGCGTGCCTCGCAGTCGTCCACAGGCCCCACGCGGACGCTGTTCGGCTCGTCGCGGAAGCCGGGCGACAGCCTCGGCCGAGCGACACAGCGCGCCCCACGCCATCCTCCCGCCAGGGCGCCGCGCAGGTGGACCTCATCCCCGGCGCGCCGTGTGCCGATGCCCTCAGGGAGCCCTCTCAGCCCCCCACCCGAGGAGCCGCGTCGATGGCACGCCCGGCGAGTCCCACCGTTCGAAGCCAGACACGCGCGCTCGCGGTGATCTGCGCGCTGACGGGGATGATCTCGCTCGCCGCGGTCGTCCTGCCCTACAGCCCGACCTCCCCGCTGGCGTACTGGGGGAGCGCGGGGGGCGTGCTGCTCGCCGTGGCGACCGCGCTGCTCGTCGGCCAGGAACGCATCCGTCCCTGGCACCTGCATGCCGCGCTCGTGCTGCTGACCCTCGCGGTCACGGCAGGGGTGGCGCTGTCGACCACGCCGTCGGGTGTCGTGATGACGGCCATCTGCTTCCTCTGGATCGCGGCCTACAGCGCCGTGCAGCACTCACCGCGGGTGCTCGCGCGGTACCTGGTGGCGATCGCCGTCGGGTTGGCCGTGGCTCTCGGGTACGCCGACGCCTTCTCACCTGTGCTGACGTGGCTCCTCGTGGTCGGGACGTACGCCGCCGTCGCGGTCGTGCTGAACCGGACGGTCCAGGCGCTGCGGCGCGAGGCCTCGACGGACCCGCTGACGGGGACCCTCAACCGCCGCGCCTTCACGGGCGCCGTCGAGCTCGCGATCCGGCGCGCACGTCGCACCGGCGGCACCGTCGCGCTCGCGACCATCGACCTCGACGACTTCAAGGCCGTCAACGACGTCCACGGCCACGCAGCCGGTGATGCCGTGCTCGTGGACCTCACCCGTGCGTGGCAGCAGACGCTGCCGCCCGAGGGGTCACTCGGCCGGCTCGGCGGGGACGAGTTCGCCATCCTGCTGCCACAGGCCACCGCCGACGACGCCCGAGTGGCGCTGGCAGCTCTGGCTGCGGAACCCTGCGGCTGGTCGGCAGGCGTCGCGCAGTGGGACGGCCACGACGTGACTGCCCTGCTCCATGCAGCCGACGTCGACCTGTACGCGGCGAAGGTCTCCCGCGGCTGACACTCTCGGGCCATCGGGGTCCGGCGCCGACCGATAACGTGCGGCTCATGCGATTCGACCTCGAGGCCGTGCTCTTCGACATCGACGGAACGCTGGTCGACTCCACTCCCGCGGTCGAGCGGACGTGGCGCACGTGGGCGTCACGACGCGACGTCGACGCGGCCGAGGTCTTGCGCGTGTGCCACGGCAGGCGAACCCAGGACACCGTCGCGCTCTTCGTCCCTCCCGAGCAGCGGGCGGAGGCCGTCCTCGAGCTCGAGCGACTCGAGCTCGAGGACCTGGACGACGTCGTCGCGCTGCCCGCGGCAGGTTCTCTGCTGGCTCGGCTGCCTGCTGATCGGTGGGCGGCCGTGACGTCCGGGTCGCAGCGGCTGATGCGTGCGCGCCTCGCCGCCGCCGGGCTGCCCGTGCCACGGGTCCTGATCGCGGCCGAGGACGTCACCGCCGGCAAGCCGGACCCGGACGGGTACCTGAAGGCGGCCGCCGCCCTCGGCGTCGACCCGCGACGGTGCCTCGTGGTCGAGGACGCGCCCGTGGGCGTCCGCGCCGGCAAGGCCGCCGGTGCGCGGACGCTCGCCGTCACCACGTCGCACGACGCCGCCGAGCTCGGCGAAGCGGACGCGATAGCGCCGGACCTGGCCTCCGTGACCGTGGCGCCGGCACAAGGCGGGCTCGTCGCGACGGTCCGCTGACGGGCTGGACGACGCCGTGTACCGGCGGTCTGGCCTTGACGGGCAGCACGAAGGCCGCCGCCCTGGTGGGCGACGGCCTTCGCGATGGGGTGGAGGTGGCGGGAATCGAACCCGCGTCCGATGGCAGTGAAACAGGTCTTCTCCGGGCGCAGCTTGCTACGAGTTTCTCGGCCCCAGCGATCACGCAAGCAAGTCGCTGACAGGCCCAGTCGTCTGAAAGTCCCCCCAACCCCGACGACGAGGGTTGGGAGCAGTGGCTCTCTAGATGACGCCAGACACTGAGTCGAGAGCTAGCTCAGGCTGACGGACTTCGGGACTCGCTCAGGCGGCGAGTGCGAAGTCGGTGCGCTTGGAATCGGCACCTATGGGTTTGCGGGGAGCGTTAACGAGATAACCCCACATCCTCGGCCCGCTTCTCCTGGAACGACGGCCACCGTCGAAACCGATCACCCCCTGTGCAGTTGTCAACCACCCGCCGCAGCACCGTGGCGCCTCGGACGAGCAGGTCAAGCATACGTCCCAACGGAGCCGCACTCCCACCTATTCCCGCAGGCCGTCGCGGCACGGACGGGCAGGTCAGGAGGCCGACTTCACCTGGTACAGGTCGTCGTCGGCCCTGGAGAACCACTCGTCGAACGGTTCGCCCCGCCAGGTCGCCATGCCGGCGGACCACGAGCAGAGCTCGTCGCTCAGGCGGCCGACGACGGCGGTGGCCGTCGCGCGGTCGGCGCGGGGGAGGAGGAGCGTGAACTCGTCCCCTCCGAATCTCCCCAGCACGTCCTCCGCGCGCAGGTCGCCGCGCCAGCTGCGCGCCAGGCCACGCAGCACGTCGTCGCCCGTGGCGTGGCCGCGCTCGTCGTTGATGAGCTTGAAGTCGTCGAGGTCGAGCACCACGAGCGTCAGCGGCGCACCGGTGCGCCGCGCCCGGGCCATCTCGAGCTCCGCGACGGTGCGGAACGCCCGTCGGGACAGCGCGCCGGTGAGGGCGTCGGTGGTCGCCTCCTGGCGCAGGCGGACCACCCGGTGGTTGAGCACCACGGCAACAGAGCAGAACGTCGCGGACAGGAAGAACCACGACTGCACGGGGGACGGAGCCCCGGACCACCACAGCCCTAGGCCGAGGCCGACGACGATCCCGTAGAGGTAGCGGACCATCACGCGCGTGCGGTGGTGCAGCGCGCTGAACAGGGCCACCCACAGGAACGAGACGGACGTGATCAGCGTGCCGCTCGGTGTGGTCGACGCCCCGACGCACGCGGCGATCGCGACGGTCGCGATGCCCAGCGCGGTGTGGATGTGCGCGGCGCGTGCGCTGTCGGCGATCGTCCACAGGCCGCCGGCGAGGGCGAGCGCGAGGACCGCGAAGCCGATGCCGAGCGTGCGCGGCGCGGTGGGGCTGAACGGGAAGACCACCGTGGTGCCGACCACGCCTGCGGTCACGAGGCAGGCGAGGGCCAGCGTGCGGGCCTCTTCTCGCCGACCTGCGGTGCCGTGGGCACGGGGCATCGCCACACCTCCGGGGGATTCGTCGCCCACGTCGTCATCGGCAGCCGGGCTCCGAGGCGAGACCCTAGCGAAGGATGATCTTGCTCACGTCCACGCCAGGTCCCGCGTGTCGCTCACACCCCGGGGAGTGGTGCAGGCACCGGGCCGGTCGTCGCGATCGACCTCACCACGTGCCTCCGCCGCCTCCGCTCACGCCGCCGCCGGAGAACGTCGAGCCGCCCGAGCCCGACGAGCCGGGGGTGGGCGCAGAGATCGCGCTGTCGGCCATCGCCGTGAAGCCGGTGAGGTCGCGCGTGAACGCGCCGGCGTCGTGCCAGAACCCGCCGTGCAGGTAGGCCGCGCCCACGTACCAGGTGGGCTCGGGCATCGCCTGGCCGCGCGCCGCGAGATCGGCGAAGACCTTTGCCCACCGCTCGGCAAGGCCGAAGGCGATCGCGAACGGGAGGTACCGGCTGAACAGGTCCTCACCCTCCTCGAACCGGATCTGGTCCGCCTCTGCCGTCTCGAGGTACTGACGGAAACCCTGCGCCTGCACCAGCACGGCGGTGCCGGCAGCGGTGCGGGCGGGGGCCATGCCCGTGAGCGCCGCCGCGACGATCCCCACGGCGACGACGGCCACCCCGGTGAGCGCCCACGTGGTCCACACGGCGAGCACGACGGTCGTCACGACGCCGAGGGCGATGAGACCGGCTGCGGCGAGCCCCCAGGTGGTACGCACGTGCTTGGGGTTCGAGCGGAACCAGCCCTGCGTGGTCACGTCGTCGTACAACGCGTCCTGCACCTTCGCCATGGACGCTGCGAAGGTCGTGCGCAGGTCCGACAGTGCGATCACGTCGCGGCCCTCGAACAGCTCGTCGAGCAGCAGCCGCTCGAAGGCGAGGAGGCCGGCCTGGTCCGTGCCGCCCAGCAGCACGAGCCGCCAGTCACCCCCGCTGCCGTCCTCCTCGGGTGACTCGACCTGCTCGATGCGCAGGTAGCCGCGCACGGCGAGGTCGACGAGCGTCGCGGTCACGTCGTGCGGGTCGGCCACCTCGTCGACGAGCGTGCCCAGCTGGCCGGGGCGCAGCCCGTCGGGCGGTGTGAACCGCACCGGGACGGGGGCCTTCGTGCGCGGACCGACGTCGGCCTGCTGCCCCGGCACCGGAGCGAGGCCCGGCGTGAGCCCGCGGAACTCCTCGTCCTGGCCTCGCCGTCGGGCACGACGCACGACGGCGGCCGTGCCGCCCAGGCCGAGCACCGCCGCGAGGGCGAGCGGTCCTGGCTCGGTCGCGAACGCCTGTCCTGCCGTCCAGCGGTCCTGGAGCAGGGGAGCGGCGTCGGCGAACGTCCCCGCGGGGTAGGTGACCCGCACCGTCATGGGCTCGCCGGCGTCGAGCTCGTCCTGGGTGAACTCGGCAGTGGTCCCGGCGTGGTCGGCGTCGGTGCACGGTTCGTCCCCCTCGGAGACCACGCACTCCGCACCGGTCGCGTCGACCGGGCCGATCACGGTCACCCGCACGTCCTCCAGCGGGACCTGCCACGCCGAGCCGATCGCGTTGAGGTACAGCTCGTCCTCGTCGAGGCGCGGGAAGTGCTCGGTCGAGCTGACCCAGCCCTCGACCTCGTAGGTGACGCGGTAGGAGTGCACGCCCGTGAAGTCGTCGCGGTCCTCGTCGCCGATGCGGACCTCGAGGTACGCGCCCTCCTCGCTGGTCTCGACGGCCGTCTCGGCGCCCGTGCTGCTGGTCACGAAGAAGTCCGTCATGCGGTAGACGCGGTCCGTCGGCTCCTCGGCCTCGACGGGCTGCTTCACGAGGTACCACAGCACGGGGCCGCGGTTGGGGTCGTTGCCGAAGTCGACGTCGAGCTCGAGGGTCACGCCTGCGTGCCCGTCCGGCCGCAGCTCGATCGTCTGGTCGTAGCGGACGATGCGGTCTTCCGGGTCCGACGACGCGTCGGCCGGCGTCGCGAGCAGCAGCGGGACGCCGATGAGGACGGCGGCGACCACGAGCGCGCAGCGCAGCGGGGCGAGTCGCTCACGCAGACGAGCCCCGCGGGGCGCCGGGGTGCAGCAGCTCATCGCTGACGACGCAGGCTCATCGCCGCCTGGGCCTCGCGGTTCTCCTGGCGCTCACGCAGCGTGTGTCGCTTGTCGTACTCCTTCTTGCCGCGAGCGAGTGCGATCTCGACCTTGGCCCGGCCGTCCACGAAGTACAGCGCGAGCGGCACGATCGTGCGGCCCTTGGCCTGCGACTCGCGCTCGAGCTCGTCGATCTGACGCCGGTGCAGCAGCAGCTTGCGCTTGCGCCGCGGTGCGTGGTTGGTCCACGTGCCCTCGGTGTACTCGGGGATGTGCACGCCCTCGAGCCAGGCCTCGCCGCGGTCCACCGACGCGAAGCCGTCGACGAGAGAGGCGCGACCGGCGCGCAGCGCCTTGACCTCGGTACCGGTCAGGACGAGGCCGGCCTCGTACGTCTCGTCGATGTGGTAGTCGTGCCGGGCCTTCTTGTTGCTCGCGACGAGCTTGCGCCCCGAGGTGTCCTTGGCCATGTCCCCAGGCTAGGGGATCGGTGCGACAGGGCCGGTCAGAAATACCCCATCGGGTTGACCGTGGCCCCGTTGCGGTAGACCTCGAAGTGCAGGTGGCACGCCGTCGAGGTGCCCGTGGTACCGGAGTAGCCGACCACCTGGCCTCGGCTCACCGACTGCCCCGCGCGCACCGCGAACCGGGACAGGTGGTTGTAGCTCGTCATGAGCGACTTCCCGGCCGAGTAGCCGTGGTCCAGCATCACCTGGTTGCCGTACCCGCCCCGGCCGGTGGCCCACACGACGGTGCCGGGTGCGGCCGCCAGGATCGCCGTGCCGCAGTAGGCGCGGAAGTCCGTGCCCGCGTGGAGCTTGCGGTACCCGTACACCGGGTGGATCCGGTACCCGTACGACGACGTGATGACCCAGGGGTTGAGCGGGGTCGGGTTGGTGAGCTTGCCGGCGGCGGGCGCCGACGAGCCGCCACCGCCTCCACCGCTCGAGCCGCCGTTGTTCTTGGCGGCTTCCTCCTGGCGGCGCCGCTCCTCCTCCTCGGCCTTCTTGCGCGCGGCTTCCTGGCGTGCGATGACGTCCTTGAGGTCGGCCTCGAGCTGCTCCTGCTGCTGCTCGAGCTCGGCCTGCTTGGCCAGGTGCGCGGCCTTCTGGTCCTCGATCGCGACGAGCTTGGCCTGCTGCTGCGCCTGGAGGTCCTCGAGCGCGTTCTTGGCGTCCTCCGCGGCCTGCCGCGCCTGCTCGGCCTCGACGACCTTCGCGTCGGCCTCGGTCTTCAGGCGGTCGATCTCCTCGCGCACCGCGGTGAGCCGTGCCTGCCGGTTGCGGTTGACGCCCGTGAGCTGCTCGAGGTCACGCAGGGCCTGGGTCTGGGTGCGCAGCGCGGTCGACGCGAGCGCGCTCTCCTCGACGAACTCCTCGGTGGTCGACGCGTCGAGCACCGCCGCGAGGGACGACGTCGTCATCTCGCCCTTGTAGGCCTCACGCGCCACCTGCCCGACGGCGGACCGCAGCTCCTCGGCGCGCGCGGTGTCCGTGGAGATGTCCTCGGTGATCGTGGCCTCCTCGCCCTGCGCCACCTCGAGGCGGTCGGCGAGCAGCTGGGCCTCGATCTGGAGCTGGGCCAGCCTGTCCTCGGCGGCCGTGAGCTCGGCCTCGGCGACGGGGATCTGCGCCTGGACCTCCTCGAGCTCGGCCTGGGTCTGCAGCAGCGCGGCGTCGGTGCTCTCGAGGTCCGCGTGGACGTCCTCGAGCGCCTCCTGGTTGTTCTGGGCGCGCTGCTCGGCCCGCCGCCGCTCGTCGTCGAGGTTGCCAGCGACGGCGGGGCTGACGGCTCCCGCGGCCATCAGCGCGGCCAGGAGGGTCGCGACCAGGGCGGTGGCACGGCGGCGGGGGGAGGGGCGAGTCATCTCAGACCTTCGTGTAGCGGCTCAGGGTGACGACGCTCGAGATCGCGGCGAGCACGATCGCGACGGCGACGAGCAGGGGGGCGAGCGTCCAGACGGCCTCGGAGCCCACCCACGGGATGAACTCGAGCGAGCCGGCGAGCCAGTCCTCGACGAGGTAGCGCATGCCGAACCACAGGCCGCCGACCGCGAGGCCCGCGCCGATGGTCGCCGCAATGGCCCCCTCGAGCATGAACGGGAGCTGGATGAACAGGTTGGACGCCCCGACCAGGCGCATGATGCCGGTCTCGCGCCGCCTGCTCATCGCCGAGAGGCGGATCGTCGTGGTGATCAGCAGCACCGCGGCGAGCAGCATCACACCCGCGAGCCCTGCCGAGACGAGGCTGAGCCGGTTCATCGCGAGGATGATCGGCTCGATCAGGCGCTTCTGGTCGAAGACCTCCTCGACGCCCTGCCGCCCGGTGAAGTGGTCGTCGACCACCTGGTACTGCTCGGGATTCACGAGCGCGACGCGCAGCGAGGCCTGCATCTGGTCGGCCGTGACGCCGCGCGCCCACTCCTCGTCGGCGAACCGCTCCTGGAACGAGGCGAAGGCCTGCTCCTTGGTCTCGACGTAGTACTGCTCGACGTACGGCTCCATCGCCTCGCCCTCGAGCTCGGCGACCAGGGCGTCCATCTGCTCCTCGCTCACCTCGCCCGCGGCGCACGTGGGGACGTCGGAGTCCTGCGGGCACAGGTAGATCGAGACCTCGACGCGGTCGTACCACTCGTCGGTGGTCTGCCCGATCTGGATCTGCAGCAGGCCCGCGGCACCCACGAACGTGAGCGACACGAAGGTCACGAGGATCACGGAGATCGTCATCGCGAGGTTGCGACGCAGGCCGATGCCGATCTCGGCGAGGATGAACTGGAGGCGCACGGTCCCGGCCCCCTCAGCGCGTCGAGCCGTAGACGCCGCGCGACTGGTCGCGCACCATCCGGCCGTTCTCGAGCTCGACCACACGCTTGCGCATCTGGTCGACGATCTCGTCGTCGTGCGTGGCCATGACCACGGTGGTGCCGGTCCGGTTGATGCGGTCGAGCAGGCGCATGATCCCCACGGAGGTGGTCGGGTCGAGGTTGCCGGTGGGCTCGTCGGCGAGCAGGATCGCGGGCCGGTTGACGAAGGCACGCGCGATCGCGACGCGTTGCTGCTCACCGCCCGAGAGCTCGTGCGGGCGACGCTTCTCCTTGCCGCCCAGGCCCACGAGCTCGAGCGTGTCCGGCACGGTGGTCAGGATGTGGTGGCGGGGCTTGCCGATCACCTGGAGGGCGAACGCGACGTTCTCGAAGACGGTCTTGTTGGGCAGCAGGCGGAAGTCCTGGAACACCGCGCCGATCTGCCGGCGCAGGTGCGGCACCTTCCACGTCGAGAGGCTGCCGAGGTCGCGGCCGGCGACGAACACGCGGCCCGCCGACGGGCGTTCCTCGCGCAGCGCGAGGCGCAGGAAGGTGGACTTGCCCGAGCCCGACGCGCCGACGAGGAAGACGAACTCGCCGCGCTCGACCTCGAGGTCCACGCCGTCGAGCGCTGGCCGGGCACCGCGGGCGTAGACCTTGGTGACGTTCTCGAAGCGGATCACGAGGGTCCTCAGGGTCGACGACGGCGCCGTGCGGCGCCGGGGGCAGGCGTCACCCCGCGGCGAGCGTAAGCAGTGCGCGCCGTCGGCCCCGCCCCAACACGCCGCACGCCCGTAGCCCGGCGCGGCCCGGCGCCCCTCAACCCGGACAACCCGGACACGCCCGCCGTGCCCACCCCGCCTGCCCGGCCCCACCCCCTCCCTGCCCGGCCCCACCCCCCTCCCTGCCCGGCCCCACCCCCTTCGCGAGATCGTGACACTTGCGGCGACCTCGTCAGCGGCAGGAGCGATCTCGGCACAAGAGTCACGATCCCGGGGAATGGGGGTGGCGGGGGCTGGGGGGCGGGCAGGGGGTGGAGGGTGGTTGGGTGGAGGGAGGCGAGAGAGAGGGTCGCGATGGTGCCGTCGACGGAGCACTACCTGAGGTTCGAGCGCGTCGTGGGGGTCGAACGTACGCCGTCCGGCGTGCTGGTGGACCTGGGGCGCGAGCGCATGCGGGTGGACGTGGTGCGCGACGACGTCGTGCGGTTCATGGCGAGCCGTGGCGGCCGGTTCGACGAGGCGCCCACGCACGCGGTGTGCGTGGACCCGCTCGGGCTCGAGGTGCCGTTCGAGGTCGAGGAGGACGACGACGCCGTCCGCGTTCGTACCGCGGGCCTGGTCGCCACGGTGCACCTCGACCCGTTCCGCCTCGACGTGCACCGGCCCGACGGCAGCCCCGTGGTCGAGACCGCGCAGGACGCGGACGGGCGCTGGTGGCCCTACGCGGTGCTCAACGACTCTTTCGTGCTGCGCAGACGCTCGCGGCCCGACGACGCGCTGCTGGGCCTGGGCGAGAAGACGGGCACCTTCGAGCGTGGCGGGCGCGACTTCGCCCTGTGGAACTCCGACGTGCTGGACCAGGACGCCTCGGCGCGCTTCCACGGTCACCGGCCCGAGGGCGACCCGCGGACGGACCCCACGAGCACCGAGTTCGACCCGTACTACATGTCGATTCCGCTGCTGCACCACCAGCGCTGGCCGGGCGGGGCGGTGAGCGCCTCGTTCGTCGACAACGGCTACCGGCTCGACTACGACCTCACGGACCCGCGCGAGATCGTGGTACACGGCGCGGGCGGGCACTGGTGCGAGTACGTCATCGCCGGCCCCGCGATGCGGGACGTGATCGAGGCGTACACCTGGCTCACCGGGCGTGCCGCGCTCCCGCCGCTGTGGGCGCTGGGCTACCACCAGTCCCGCTGGCATGCGTACACCCAGCCGCAGGTCGAGGCCCTCGCGCAGCGCCACCGCGAGCTCGAGGTGCCGTGCGACGGCATCTGGCTCGACATCGAGTACATGGACGGCTTCCGCGTCTTCACGTGGGACGAGCACAAGTTCCCGGACCCGCCGGGCATGCTCGAACGTCTGCGTGAGCAGGGGTTCCGTGTGGTGACGATCATCGACCCGGGCGTCAAGCACGATCCGGGCTACGCCGTGTTCGACGACGCCGTGGCGCAGGACGTGCTGTGCCGCACCGAGAGCGGCGACCTGTACGTGGGTCAGGTGTGGCCGGGCGACACGGTCTTCCCGGACTTCGCGACGCCCGAGGCGCGCGCGTGGTGGGGCCGGCTCAACACCGAGCACGTGCGCTCGGGTGTCGCGGGCATCTGGAACGACATGAACGAGCCGGCCACGGGCCGCATCCCGCCCGACGCGATGCGGTTCGACCACGGCGCCGCGAGCCACGAGCGGTTCCACAACCAGTACGCGCTGCTCATGGCGATGGGCACGGTCGAGGGCCTGCGGGCCGAGATGCCGGAGCTGCGCACGTTCGTGCTGAGCCGCGCGGGCTCACCGGGCATCCAGCGCTACGCGGCCAACTGGATGGGCGACAACCTCTCGCGCTGGGACCACCTCGCGCTGAGCATGCCGATGGCCGCGGGCCTGGGGATCTCGGGTCAGCCGTTCGTGGGTGCGGACGTGGGCGGGTTCTTCGGCAGCTCGAACGCCGAGCTGTTCGTGCGCTGGATGCAGTACGGCGCGCTCACGCCGTTCTTCCGCAACCACTCCGCGATCGGCAACGTGGACCAGTACGCGTGGGCGTTCGGCGACGTCGTCCTCGGGCTGGTGCGCGAGGCCGTGCGGCTGCGCTACCGGCTCATGCCCTACCTGTACGCGGCGTTCGTCGAGGCCACGCGCACGGGCCTGCCGGTGCAGCGCCCGCTGGTGCTCGAGTTCCAGGGCGACCCGCTGGTGCGGGGGCGCGACGACCAGTTCCTCCTGGGCCGTGACCTGCTGGTGGCGCCCGTGACCGCGCAGGGCATGACCTCTCGGCAGGTCTACCTGCCGCCGGGGGACTGGTTCGACCTGCACACGGACGAGCGGCTCGCGGGTGGCCGGTTCGTGGTCGCACCCACGCCCATGGATCGCATCCCGATCTTCGTGCGCGCCGGTGCGGTGATCCCGCAGTGGCCCGAGGCGCCGGCGTCCACCGACGGCTACCGGCCCTCGGTGCTCGAGCTGCACGTCTACCCGCCCGCGGACGGCGACGGCGTCACGTCGACGTTCCAGGAGGACGACGGCGTCACGACGGCGGCCGAGCGCGGTGCGTTGCGTCGCACGACGGTCGAGGTGCGTCGCGACGGGACGCGGCTGGTGCTGCGGGCCGAGGTCGAGGGCGACGGGTTCGACGGTGACAGGCGCACCGGTACGCGCGTGGTGGTGCACGGGGTGGACGTGCGCGGTGCCGTGCTCGACGGTGACGCGGTGGCGGTCGGTGCGGGGGCGCTCGCGGTGCCGCACGCGGGTGGCTTCGAGCTGGTGCTCGAGACCGACTGAGTCCCGCGGGCGCGGCGCTTCCGGCTCTGGAGCGCCGTATCTGCGGAGGTTAGGCTGCGCGTGTGCCGCACTTCCGGATCAGCGAGGCCGCGCGTCTGCTCGGCGTGAGCGACGACACCGTCCGTCGCTGGATCGATGCCGGGACGCTCACGGCGAGCCGGGACGACGTCGGCCTCCAGGTGGTCGACGGGCGCGAGCTGGCCGACCTCGCGCAGGCCCGCGCCGCGGCGCCCGCGGACCCCACGGGTGTGCGTCGCTCGGCGCGCAACCGGTTCGTGGGCCTGGTGACGCGGGTGACCGCCGGCGGCGTCATGGCGCAGGTCGAGATGCAGTGCGGCCCGCACACCGTCGTGTCGCTCATGAGCGCCGACGCCGCCCGCGAGCTCGAGCTCGAGCCCGGTCGCCTCGCCGTCGCGGTGGTCAAGGCGACCACGGTGATCGTCGAGACGCCGGGCGGAGTGTCATGAGGCCCGCACGACGGCGGCATGGGCGCGTGGCGGCGGGACTCGTCGGGGTTGCCGTCGTGACGTCCGGCTGCGTCCCCGGAACCCCGTCGGACGACGGCCGCACGCTCACCGTGCTGGCGGCGGCCTCGCTCACCGAGGTGCTCGACCAGGTGGCAGACGACTTCCGCGCGACGGAGCCCGACGTCGAGGTGCGGGTCTCCTACGCGGGCTCGGCCGACCTTGTGGCACAGGTGGCCGACGGCGCCCCGGCGGACGTCCTGGTGACGGCCGACGCCCCGACCATGGACGAGGCCCGGGCGACCGGTCGGGTGGCGGGGGAGCCCGTCGTCGTGGCGACCAACCGGCTGGTGCTCGTGACCCCTCCGGACGACCCTGCGGACGTCGCGGGACCCGAGGACCTCGCCCGGGACGACGTCGACCTCGTCGTCTGCGCTCCCCAGGTGCCGTGCGGGCGCGCGACGGTCGCGCTCGCCGACGAGCTGGGGCTGGAGATCGCGCCCGTGAGCGAGGAGAACGCCGTGACCGACGTGCTCGGCAAGGTGGTCGCGGGCGAGGCCGACGCGGGCGTCGTCTACGTGACCGATGCGCGCCGGGTCGGGGACGACGTGCGGTCCGTCGAGCTGCCCGACGTGCCGACGGCGCGCGCGACCTACCTCGCGGCCGTGCTCGACGACGGCGCGGCGTCGCGCGACGACGACGGCGCGTCGGACCACGACGATGCGGCGTCCGACGACGACGCGGCGGCGCCCGACGGTGACGCGGCTGCCGCCGCGCGCCTGGTCGCGTACCTCGCAGGCCCCGAGGGTCAGGCCGTGCTCGCCGACGCGGGATTCGCAGCCCCATGACGGCCGAGCGGGTGCCGGTGCCGCGGTGGGTGCTCGTGCCGGCGGCGCTGGGCGCGGCCCTCGTGGTGCTCCCGCTCGTGGCGCTCGCCGCACGCGTCGACCCGGCGCAGCTCGCAGGGCTCGTGACGAGCGAGGGCGCACGGGCGGCGCTCGGGCTGAGCCTGCGCGCCGCAGCGGTCAGCACCATGGTGTGCGTGCTGCTCGGGGTCCCGCTCGCGCTCGTGCTCGCTCGTGGGGCCGGCCGGGGCACCACGGTGCTGCGTGCCCTGGTGCTCGTGCCGCTCGTGCTGCCGCCCGTGGTGGGCGGGCTCGCACTGCTCATGACCTTCGGCCGCCGCGGCCTGCTGGGCCGGTACCTCGAGGTCGCGGGCGTCCAGATCGCGTTCTCGACGACGGCGGTGGTGCTCGCGCAGGTGTTCGTCGCGCTGCCGTTCCTGGTGCTCACGCTCGAGGGCGCGTTGCGCACCGCGGGCACCCGGTACGAGAGGGTCGCCGCGACCCTCGGTGCGCGGCCCACGACGGTGCTCCGCCGGGTGACGGTCCCGCTGGTCGCCCCCGGCCTCGCCTCGGGTGCCGTGCTCGCGTTCGCGCGTGCCCTCGGGGAGTTCGGGGCGACGCTGACGTTCGCGGGCAGCCTCCAGGGCGTGACGCGCACGCTGCCCCTCGAGGTCTACCTCCAGCGCGAGACCGACCCCGACGCCGCGGTCGCGCTGTCCCTCGTGCTCGTGCTGGTCGCCGTCGTCGTGGTGGTCCTCACGCACGCCCGACGGCCGGTGGTGGCGGCGTGAGCGGGACGCCCGCCGGGACGCCGGCGCCCGGCCTGACGGTCCACGCCGTGGTGCGCGAGCGCGACGTGGATCTGCGTGTCGAGCCGGGACCCGGCCGCGTCACGGCGGTGATCGGTCCCAACGGCGCGGGCAAGTCGACCCTGCTGGGCGTGGTCGCGGGTCTCGTGAGTCCCGATGCCGGTCGCGTGGTGCTGGGCGACCACGTGCTCACGGACACCGATCGCGGTGTGCGCGTGCCGGTCCATGCGCGCCGCACGGTGCTCCTGGGCCAGGAGCCCTTGCTGCTTCCGCACCTGGACGTGCTCGGCAACGTCGCGTTCGGCCCACGCAGCGCGGGGGAGCGTCGTGGGGACGCCGAGCGGCGTGCGCTCGCGGTGCTCGAGGAGCTCGACCTCACCGACCTCGCGAGGCGCAGGCCCGCGCAGCTCTCGGGCGGCCAGGCGCAGCGCGTCGCGATCGCCCGCGCGCTCGCGGCGTCCCCGGACCTGCTGCTGCTCGACGAGCCGCTCGCCGCACTCGACGTGGATGTGGCGCCCGCCGTCCGGCGCCTGCTCGCACGCGTGCTTCGCGGCCGCACGGCGCTCGTCGTGACCCACGACCTGCTCGACGTGCTGGCCCTGGCCGACGACGTGCTGGTGGTCGAGGGCGGGCGCGTGGTCGAGCACGGGCCCACGCGCGAGGTGCTGGGCCGCCCGCGCAGCAGGTTCGCCGCGCGGCTGGCCGATCTCAACCTGGTGCTGGGTACCGCGACCGACGACGGCCTGGTGGCGGGCGGGGTGCGCCTGGTGGGCCTGCGCGACGAGGGCTGCGCGCCGGGTGACCCGGCCGCCGCGGTCTTCGCCCCGAGCGCGGTCGCGGTGCACGTCGAGCCGCCGTCGGGCAGCCCACGCAACGTGCTCACCGCACGTGTACGGCAGACCGAGCTGCGCGGCGCCGTCGTCCGCCTGCACGTCGAGTGCACGGGTTCGGTGGCCGCCGAGGACGGCGCCGCGATGACCGTGCACGCGGACGTCACCGCGGCCGCGGCGACGGACCTGGACCTGGTGCCCGGGCGCGACGTCCACCTCGCGGTCAAGGCGACCGAGATCGCTGTGCACGCGGCCCGCCGCTGAACGACGTCGTGCAGGAAGGGCGAGGTCGAGCGCCGGAGCCACGCCACCATCGCGGCGAGACCCGCTACCGGACGTCGACCTCCCAGAGCTCCAGAACCACCTCGTAGGTGTCACCGAGATCGGCCTGGAGTGCGCGCTGGAGGCGTGCCGCCTCCGCGACGTGCGCGTCGCGGCGTTTCGGGTCGTCCCACCCGTGCTGCCAGTCGAAGTGCTCGTTGAACGTGCGCGCCCAGGCTTTGAGCGCCACCGCGACGGGCTCGCTGACCGGAAGGTCGCCTTCCCTCGCCACCCCACCCGGGACCCACAGGGGCCAGTTGACGGTGTACTCGTTCATGAGGCGGACGCGAGTTGCCACTGTCAGCAACCTCCTCGGGCTCGACGTGACTTCTGCGTCGTCTTCGTCGAGATGCTGCCCCATGGAAGGGGGTCTCCGGAAGACGCGCCCTAGTTCTCGGTGCCGCCGCGGCGCCAGCGGATGCCGGCCTCGATGAAGCCGTCGATGTCGCCGTCGAACACCGAGCTGGGGTTGCCCACCTCGTGCTCGGTGCGCAGGTCCTTGACCATCTGGTACGGCTGGAGCACGTACGAGCGCATCTGGTCGCCCCAGCTCGCCTTGATGTCGCCCGCGAGCTCCTTCTGGGTGGCGCGCTCCTCGGCCTGGCGCAGCAGCAGCAGGCGGGACTGGAGCACGCGCAGCGCGGCGGCGCGGTTCTGGATCTGGCTCTTCTCGTTCTGCATCGAGACCACGGTGCCCGTGGGGATGTGGGTGAGGCGCACGGCCGAGTCGGTCGTGTTGACGGACTGGCCGCCGGGGCCGGACGAGCGGAACACGTCGACCTTGATCTCGTTCTCGGGGATGTCGATGTGGTCGGTCTGCTCGATGAGCGGGATCACCTCGACGGCCGCGAACGACGTCTGGCGGCGGCCCTGGTTGTCGAACGGTGAGATGCGCACCAGGCGGTGCGTGCCGGCCTCGACGGAGAGCGTGCCGAACGCGTAGGGCGCCTTGACCTCGAAAGTCGCGGACTTGAGGCCGGCCTCCTCGGCGTAGGAGGTGTCGAGCACCGCGGTGGGGTAGCCGTGCCGCTCGGCCCAGCGCAGGTACATGCGCAGCAGCATCTCGGCGAAGTCGGCGGCGTCCACGCCACCCGCCCCGGCGCGGATGGTCACGACGGCCTCGCGTGCGTCGTACTCGCCGTTGAGGAGCGTGCGGACCTCGAGGGCGCCCAGGTCCTTGCGGACGGTCTCGAGCTCGGCCTCGGCGTCCGCGAGCGTGTCCGCGTCGCTCTCCTCGACCGCCATCTCGACGAGGGTCTCGAGGTCCTCGATGCGCTGCTCGAAGGTCTCGAGGCGCTCGAGCTCGGACTGCGCGTGCGACAGCTCGGAGGTGACCTTCTGCGCGGCGTCGGTGTCGTCCCACAGGTCCGGGGCCGAGGCCTGGTCGGACAGCTCGGCGATGCGACGGCGCAGGGCCTCGGGGTCGCTCACCGCGCGGATGGTGCCCAGGGTGGTGCGCAGGGCGGAGATCTCGGCGGGGAAGTCGGTGGCTGCCACGACCGTCGAGGTTACCCGCTGTGCGCCCTCCGTCCCGACCGCCCGCAGGGATCGCCCTCCCCGCGTGGGTGGTAGGGGTCAACCCGCGCGGGCGCGGGTGGTGACCTCGAGGCGGATACCGTCGGACCACGGGGCCGTGACCCACGTGATCAGCGGTGGGCGAGCGACTGCGGCCAGGGTGACCTCGGCGGTACGGCCGTCGATCGCGACGGCGCGTGTGATCGCGAGGCCCTCCAGGTCGTCCGCGGCCGTCGCCGCGACGTGTCGCTCGACGGCGGCGGCTACCGAGGCGTCGGTCAGCATCAGTGGCTCCTCACCGCCGGTGCGCGCGTAGTACGCCTCCTCGTCGAGCGCGGTCGCGGCCGCGAGCGCGGCGCCGTCGGCGAGGGCGAGGAGCGCCTTGCGCTCGAGGTGGATGCTCGTGGCCGATGCCACGGCCGTGACGAGCAGCAGCGCGAGCACGACGTACAGCAGGGAGAGGATCATCACGCGGCCCTCGTCGCGCGGCCGCGCGGTCACGGCCCGTCCCGCACGACGAAGCGCTCGGTCGGCATGCTCGCGCTCGCGCTCACGGGCACGGTGAGCGCGTCGACGAAGGCCGGGACGCCGACCAGGCGCACGTCGGCCTCGACGTGCGCCGTCACGACTCCGTCCGGACCGTCGCACCTGCCGTCGCACGTGAGCGTCAGCGAGGACTCGTCGGCGTCCACGCCCTGGTCCTGGAGGGCCAGACCCGCGGCGGCGAGGGCACGTCCCTCGGCCTCGTCGGTGGACGAGGTGACGTACGCGCGGGCGGCCTCGCGCGCGGCGCCGTCGACCGCGAACGCGGCCCCTTGGAGCTGGGCGAGCACGAGAACGAGGTACACGACGGGGACCAGGAGTACGAGCGTCACGCCGAGGAACTCGACGATCGCCGAGCCGTCGTCTGTGCGGGGGGCTTCCTGCGCGACGGCGACCGCGGCCGAGGACCGACTCGCCACGTTCCGGTTCGTCGTCATGCGGCCTCGGCGAGCGCGTGCGCGTCGACCGTGAGGGTGCGTGGCCCGAGGAGGCCGAGCAGCGGCAGCGGAGCGGTCAGCTCGACCTCGACCACGTCGAGCCCGTCGACGACGACGCGCTGTGCGGTCACCTGCTCGGCGAAGCGGGGGTGCAGGGAGAGGTCGATCAGCTCGCGGGCGCGCGCCACGGCGTCGTCGGGCGACCTGTCGGCCAGCGCCCCGTACCGCGCGCCCTCGGCGGCGCAGTCCACGAGGGTCGAGCGCACGTGCAGTGCGAGGGCGAGCTGCAGCACCGAGGCGAAGACCAGCGTCGTCAGGGCGCCGACGAGCACGAACTCGACGATCGCCGACCCTCGTTCGTGGTCCTGGGGCCGGCACCGCGCGCGCTCAGCCGCCGAACGACGTGACACGGGCGATGGCGTCGTCGAACAGCCCGGTCAGCGCCGGCCCGGCGATCGCCCAGATCGCGAGCACGAGCCCCGCCGTCATCAGCGTCACGAGCACCCAGCCGGGCACGTCTCCGCGGTCGTCGCGAGGTGCCGGCAGCCGCCGGAGCAGGGCGTTGACGGCCCGGTCGAACGGGGTCAGGTGGTGGAGCACAGGATCTCCTTGCAGTGGTGGACGACGGTCAGAGCTCGAGGCGCAAGGCGGTGAGCCCGGGGAAGACGGCGAAGACGACGGTGACGGGGAGGATGAGGAAGACGACGGGAACCATCATCAGGACCTCCTTGCGGCCGCCGACCTCCATCAGCGCGGCGCGGCCCGCCTCGCGGGTGTCGGCCGCCTGGGCGCGCAGCACCTCGGCGATGGGCGTCCCGCGGTCGATCGCGACGGCGACGGCCTCGGCGAACCGCGCGAGCGGCACGACGCCCGTGCGGTCGGCGAGGCGCTCGAGGGCCACCGCGACGGGTGCACCTGCGTGGACGTCCGCGACGACCCGTCCGAACTCCTGGGCGAGCTCGCCGTGGGTCGCGCGCGCGACGCGGTCGAGCGCCGCCAAAGGGCCTTCGCCTGCGCCGACGGCGAGGGCGACGAGCTCGGCCACGGTCGGGAGCTCCGAGATGATGCGCTGCTCGCGGCGGCGTACCTGTGCGCTGAGCAGCTGGTCGCGCGAGACGAGACCGGTGAGGAGACCTGTGGCGACGAGCACGAGCCCGGCGACGGGGTGGGCGCCGCGGACTGTGGTCAGGAGGGCGAGTCCGAGGCCGGCGGCAGTGCCGAGAGCGGCCCACACCACCTGCTCGGCGCGCAGCTGCTCGACCGTCTGCGCCGAGCCCGCCCGCGCGAGGCGGCGTTGCACGTCGGCACGCGGTGATCCGACTCGCTCGACCAGCCGGACGGCGTCGACCATCACGGGTGCGATGAGGCGCTCGAGCACGGGGAACGGTGACCGAGTCGTCGGAAGCAGGGCGGAGCGCCCCGGCCGGGGTCGCAGGTAGGGCGCGAGACGGTCGTCGAGGCGGGGACGTCTCGCCGCGAGCGCCCCGAGCACGAGCAGCAGGCCGACACCAGCGAGCGCGCCGAGCGCCGCTCCGACCCATGGCGCAGGTGCGGAGCCGACGGTCGGCAGCAGGTCCGACCTCACCGGAGCACTCGCTCGTCGTCGGGCAGGCGGCCGATCCGCACCATGAGCTGGTAGGCGACCACGGTCGAGCCGGCGCCGGCGAGGAGCACCGCGGCCCCCGACGCCGTCCCGTAGGCAGCGGCGGCCTCGGCGCGGGTGGCGAGCATCGCCAGCACCACCCAGGGCGCGGCGACGGCGAGGCGCGCGGCGTTCACGGTCCAGCTCTGACGGGCCTCGAGCTCGGCACGCGTACGGGCCTCCTCCCTCAGGAAGCCGGAGAGGGTCCGCAGGAGCCTTCCGAGGTCGGTGCCGCCGACCTCACGCGTCATGCGCAGCGCCTCGACGATCCTGTCGGCCACCGGGTCGGCCAGCCGTTCCTTGAGCGCATCGAGCGCCTCAGGAAAGCGGCCGGCCACGCGGTAGTCCTCGCCGAACGCCCGGAACGCGGGGCGCAGCTGCTCGGGTCCCCGTTCGCCGAGCTGGGTCAGCGCCTCGGGCAGGGACAGCCCCGCGCGGACTCCCGACGCGAGGTTGTCGACGACTTCCGGCCACAGCCCGCGCAGCGCCGCCCGCCGTCGCCGCGCACGGCCGCGGACCAGCGCCGTCGGTCCCGTGGCGGCGAGCCCTGCGAAGCAGAGCGCGATGCTCCAGGTGCCCGTGAGGCCGAGGGCGAGCAGCCCCGTGAGCGCGGCGAGCGTGCAGCTCGCGCCCACCAGGCCACCGACCGAGACGCCCGGGGCACCCGCCTGGACGAGCAGGTCCCGTACACGGTCGGCGCGAGCGGACCTTCGCGGCGGGAGCGGGCCGGTGAAGGCCCACAGGACCAGGCAGAGCCCTGCTCCCAGCAGGAGTCCGGTGAGTGCGCCCATCAGGCCCCCGGTCGCAGCAGCTCGGCCGGGTCAACGCCGATCCGGGCGAAGCGCTCGGCGTGGGGTGGGAAGCCGTCGGCTCGCACCAGCGCGGCCCCGCGCGTGGTGAAGACCTCGGTCGCCTCGACCACCCCACCCTCGACCCGGCCCGGGACCGAGAGGATCTCGCGGGTGCGCCGTCGCCCGCGCGAGTCGACCTCGAGGTGCACGACGAGGTCGATCGCTGACGCGACGGTGGGCACCACGAAGCTCGACGCGACGTTCTCTCCCGCGAGCAGCGGCAGGGTGCAGATCTTGGTGAGCGCCTCGCGGGCACCGTTCGCGTGCACCGTGCACATGCCGGGCACGCCCGCGTTGAGCGCGATGAGCATGTCGAGGCTCTCGGCCTCGCGGACCTCGCCGATGACGATCCGGCTGGGCCGCATGCGCAGCGCCTCCTTGACGAGCCGCCGCAACGTGATCTCGCCGGTGCCTTCGAGGCTCGGTTGCCTGCACTGGAGCGCCACCACGTCGCGGTGCGGGACGCGCAGCTCGAAGACCTCCTCGCACGTGATGAGCCGCTCCCTGGGCGGCACAGAACCTGCGAGGGCGTTGAGCATCGTCGTCTTGCCCGCCTGGGTGGGGCCCGAGACGAGCACGTTCAGGCCGGCCGCGACCGACGCGCCGAGGAATCGGGCGGCCTGCGGCGTCAGCGAGCCGAGGGCCACCAGGTCGTCGAGGTGCGAGGCGCGCACCACGTACTTGCGGATGTTGACCGCCCAGTCGCGGCGCGTGACGTCGGGGATCACGACGTGCAGCCGCTCGCCTCCCGGCAACGACGCGTCCACGAACGGGCTCGAGAGGTCCAAGCGGCGTCCCGAGAGGCGCAGCATCTGCTCGACCAGCTCACGCACCTGACCGTCGGTCAGGATGGTGGTCGTCAACTCGGCCTGCCCGCGTCGCGCGACGAACACCTCCGCGGGTGAGTTGATCCAGATCTCCTCGACCTCGTCGTCCTCGAGGTACTGCTGGAGCGGGCCGAACCCGGCGACGGCGTCGACGACGGCCTTGTGCGCTGCCGTCGCGTCGGGCAGGGGCGGCACCCGGCCACGCAGCGAGCGCTCGTCGTAGTCGGCGAGGGCGTCGGTCACGAGCGCGTTCAGGCCCTGACGGTCGCGCAGCGGGTCGACCCCGCGCGTGCGGATCAGCTCACGCACCTCGTGCTCGAGCAGCGCGACACCGTCCACACGTCCCCCTCGCGCGTTCGACCGTCAAGTGCCCGACGAGCATAGGGGAGCGAATCGGGCAGATCGGGCGCTTGTGGACAACACCTTCGGGTGATCCGCAGGTCGCGGCGCCGGCTCGGCGCCGCGACCCGCAGCGCTCAGGCCCGTCGGCGCAAGGCCGTCGCCGCAGCACCCGTCGCGGCCAGGCACCACACCGCGAGCACCAGCAGCGACCGGCCGGAGATCGCGAAGGCGTCCTGTGCGAGACCCGCGCGCACGAGCTGCGCCATCGGCTCGATGGGCGCCCACTCGTGCACCTGCTGCAGCCAGGCGGGCATGCGCTCGGCCGGGTAGCTGACCGGGGAGAAGAGCAGCACCACGAAGACGAGCATCTGCGTGACCAGGTTGGCCAGCGGCGGGGGCAGCACGGAGGCGAGGGCGTACCCGACGGCGGCCGCGGTCATCGAGACCAGCAGGGTGGCCGGCACCAGCCACGGCGCGACGGAGAGCTCGATGTCGAAGCGCGCCGCGCCCACGAGCACCCCCAGCACCATCCCCGGCAGGGCGAGCACGGTCCAGACGAGCAGATCCGAGGCGAGGAACAGCCCGCGCGGCACCGGCAGGGTGCGCATCCAGTCGAGGCTGCCCTCGGTCTTGGACTGGGCGAGCAGCTGCGGGGTCATCACGAGCCCCACGGTGATGAGCGTGATGGTCGGCGCACCGGTCGCCAGGTAGAGCGCGACCTCGGGTGGCGGATCGCCCACGAGCAGCCCGTAGCCGACCACCGTGGCGACGGCCATGAAGACCTGCACGACGACGAGCAGGGGCAGGAACGTGGACTGGCGGCGGAACTGCCACTGGGCGAGGAGCAGGGTCTGCCGGACGGCGGTCACGCGGCCACCTCCTCGGCCGAGGCGCCGGCGTGCTCGGCACCGACCAGCTCGACGTAGACGTCCTCGAGGGAGGCCGGGACCAGCGAGTAGCGCTCGATCACGCCCTGGTCCACCTGGTGCTGCGCCCAGCGCACCACCTCGGCCGCGTCCTCGGTCGCGATGCTCGCGGACTCGCGCAACCGGTCGCTGCCGCGGGGACGCGCGCCGTCGGGCCAGGTCACCGCAGCGCCCGGCAGCAGGTCCAGCTCGACGGTGAGCGTGCCCTGCCACGAGGCGGTCAGGCCCGCAGGGGTGTCCGCAGCCAGGACGACGCCGTGGTCGAGGATCGCGAGGCGGTCGACCACCCGCTCCGCCTCGCGCACGTTGTGGGTGACCAGCAGCACGCCCGCGCCGTCGTCGGCCAGCCGTCGGATCTGCTGCCACAGCAGACGGTGGCGCACCGGGTCGACGTCGTTCGTGGGCTCGTCGAGCACGACCAGCCGGCCGGGCTGCACCACCGTCATCGCGAACGCCGTCAGGCGGGCGATCCCGCCCGAGACCTTCTCCGCTCGCGTGTCGGCCCAGGGGGAGAGGTCGAGCGCCTCGATGAGCTCGGCGGCCCTCGCCCGCACCGCCGTGCGGTGGCCGCCGCGGAGCCGTCCGACCAGCTCGATCGCCAGGCGCGGCGTCAGGCCGCTGATCGGGACGTTGGCCTGGGCCTGAATCGAGGCCCTGGACCGTGCCTCGTCCGGCCGCGCCACGGCGTCGATCCCGTCCAGGGTGATCGTGCCCTCGTCGGGGAGGACGAGCCCGACGACCTGGTTGACCAGGGTCGTCTTGCCCGCCCCGTTGTGGCCCAGGAGCCCGACCACCTGACCGGCCCGGACGTCCAGGTCGATCCCGTCGTTCGCCTGCACGCCCCGACGTCCGCGATAGCGCTTGCGCAGCCCCCGGATCGTCAGCACCTCGTCCTGTCCCATCAACCCCTCCTCGGTGACATACCGATCGGTATGTTCTGGAACGTAGCAGACGCCGGGTATCCGATACCAGGTGGTCGAGCGGATCAGATACCGATCAGTACATCCCGGGGTTAGGATGAATCCATGGCACGCGAGCACGAGGACGGACACACCCCGCACGAGGAGTCGATCGGCGCGGCGACGCGCGCCCTGGCGGACGCCACGGCGGCCCTCACCCGCCTGATCGGCAAGCAGGTCTCGAACGCCGTCCCGGAGGTCAGCGAGACCATCGCCGTCAGCCTTCGGGAGGCCTCCCGCGGCCTGGCCGAGGCGTCGGAGAAGGTCGAGCGCAGCGCGGGGGGTCGCCGCGGCCAGGACCGTCGTCAGGAGAAGGTCGACCGCACCCGCAGCGAGCTGCTCGCCGCCGCGGCGAGGGTCTTCGCCGCCCACGGGTACGAGGGGGCGTCGGTCGGGGACATCGCCGCCGAGGCAGGGTTCACCAAGGGTGCCCTCTACGCGCACTTCGGCTCCAAGAGCGAGGTCTTCCTGGCCCTCGCGCGCGAGTCCCTGCTGGTCCGGCACGAGGCGACGTGCGACGAACCCGAGCTCCCGGGCGTCACGGCCGAGGGGATCGACGAGGCCGCGATCGCGGCCTGGCTCCGCGACGCCCAGCAGAACCCGAGCCTGCTGCTGATGCTCGAGTTCGTGAGCTACGGCATCCGCCACCCCGAGGCCCGGGCGGAGCTCGGTGCCGTCCAGGAGCAGGGTCTGGAGCACTTCGCCGAGCAGGTGGCCGCGCTGCGGGCAGCGCGACGCGGCGCCGCGACCGAGGAGCCCACCACCGAGGACAGGGACATCGCTCTCGCCATCGTCTCGGTCGCCAACATGGCAGCCATGCTGAGCCTGCTGACCGACTCGCCCCACACGTCGCCCGAGGCCGGCGCCCGGGTGATCGCGCGGCTCCTCGAAGGCTGAGCCGCCCGGCCCCGGATCTGCGGGCCGCTGCTCGCCCCTACTCGCACCCCACGCCGTCGTCGTCGCCGTCCAGGTGGGGGCCGTAGCCGGGGTCGCCGCGGAGCACAGGCGCAGCCCCCGCGGCACGCGCGTCGGCGCAGCTCGCGAAGGGCACGACGGCGTCGTCGGATGGGGGAGCGGGCGGCGCGCCGGGAACAGGTCCGGTGGCGACGGGGAGCGGCTCGGCGGGGCAGCCCGTGAGCACGCGCGCCATCGCGTCGCGCTCGGCCTCGGTGACCCACAGGCCGTAGGCGTGCTTGACCGCGACCTGGCGCGCGACGTAGGCGCACCGGTAGGGCTTCGACGGCGGGAGCCACGTCGCGGCGTCCCCGGCGCCCTTCTGCTGGTTGAGCGCGCCGTCCACCGCGAGCAGGTTGAGCGGGTCGTTCGCGAACGCCACGCGCGTCGGCCCGTCCCACTGCCAGGCGCCCTTCTGCCATGCGTCGGCCAGCGCGACCACGTGGTCCACCTGCACGTCGCTGCTGGTCGCCGCACCGCGCACGAAGGCGAGGGTCGCGCCCGAGTACGGGTCGAGCAGGATGCCGGTCAGCACCACGCAGCCGCGCGTGCCCGGCTTGGTGGTGACGTCCGTGAGGTCACGGCCCAGCACGTCGTTGCGGGTGTCGCAGCCGTTGCGGTCCACATCCACCCAGCCCTCGCCGAACAGGTCCCGCTCGTACCCGGTGCGCGGTGCCCGGCCCTTGACCTCGAGCCGGCCGACGGCGTCGAGGGCCGCCCCGGCTGAGAGGCCCGGTTCCCCGGTCGCGGCGGGCGACGGTTCGGCCCGCGGCGCGCTGGTGGTCGCGGCCGGTGAGCCCTCGCCATCCGCGTGGGTCACCGCTTCCACCGTGCAGGCCGTGAGCGACGCCGTGACCAGCAGGGCGACCACGGCGCTCAGCCCGCGTCGCACGTCCCGGTCACCCACCCGGCAAGTCTGGGCGAGCGACGCCGTCGGGCCCGGGCGGCACGCCGCGCCGTGTCGCACAGCCATGTGCGCGGCTGGGTGACGCCGTGGCCGGACGGGTCAGGACTCCCGGCGTGCGCCCGCGCGCTCGGACTCCGCTGCCGTGCTGTCGGCGGGCTCGTCGGCGGCTGTCTGGGTGTCCGACGGCGTCGTCGTCGGGGCGGCCGCGGGGGCCGCCGGAGCCGGGGGAGGAACCGGGCCGGACGGCGCCGTTGCCGCCGGGCCCGGTCGATCGGTGCGCCGCAGCCGGCGCCGCAGCGCCAGCACGACGAGGGCGACGAGGCCGAGGACGACGAGCCACGGCGTGAGCACGCCGAGGGCCACGGCCAGCCCGGTGAGCGTCGCGACGAGCGAGTTCCAGCCCGTGACGAGCCCGCCCCAGAAGCCCGTGGGCGGCTCGGGCGGCACCGTGTCCTCGGTCCACAGCTCGATGCGCAGCGTCGAGAGCGCCACCTGGTCCGCGAGGCGGCTGCGCTGGGACTCGAGCGACTCGAGCTCGGCCTGCCTGTCGGTGAGCGCCTGCTCGGCCTCGACGATCGCCTGCGTGGACGTCGCGCGGCTCAGCAGGTCCTCGAGCCGGGCCACCGAGATCTCGAGGGCGCGGATGCGGGCGTCGAGGTCGCGCGCCTGCGCGGTCACCTCGGTGCTCGTGATCGACGTCTCCTCGACCGTGCCGAGGGTGCCGAGCTGCTCGAGCGTGCCCGACACCTCGGTCGACGGGATGCGCACCACCAGGTGCGCGCTCGCGAACTCGTCGTCCTCGGTGCCCTGCTCCACGCGCTCCTGCACGTGCCCGCCGACGCGCTCGACGAGCTGTGCGACCGCCGTGGCCGCGCGGCGCGGGCTCTCGACGGTCAGGCCCACCGATCCCTCGGTCACGAACTGCCTGTCCTCGACCGAGGGGACCAGGCCGCTCTCAGCCCGCGGCGCCTCCGCGGAGTCACTGCCCTCCTCGGCAGCGCCCATGTCCGCCATGCCCGCCGACTCGCCACCGCCGTCGGACGTCGCCGCGACGTCGGCCGCGTCACCGCTGCCGGCGGCGCTGCACCCGGCGACGAGCGTCAGGGCGAGGACGACGGCGAGGACACGTGGGGTGCGCATGGCCGTCACGCTAGAGCGCCGACGACGGCGTCCGTGGGGGTTCGGGGACATCGTTGCGGCTTCGTCACCTGCGGGTTCGTCGGTGATCATGCCGTGACGCATCCGTTGCCGAGCCGATGCCGGCGCGCGTGCAAGCGGACCGTGGGACGTGACAGGACGACGCCGCGCGGGCGGTCGGGGGGCGCGCGTGTCGTCGGCGCGTGTGACCATCGAGCATGGCCCTCGGACGCCTCCCCGCCCCCGCCCGCACCCGGGTCGCCTCCGCGCGGGCGGCGGCCGCCGCCGCGCTGCTGTCCCGCGTGGCCGGGCCGGACGCCGCGCAGGTGCGCCATCGCATCCACCGCACGCCGGGGCCCCGCTGGTTCGAGCCCGACAGCGCCATCGGTCGCGTGCACGGCGACGCCTCGATGTTCGTGGGCGGGCTGCGCGCGCTGCTGCTCCAGTCGTTGCACCCGCGCGCGATGGCGGCGGTCGCGGCACACTCGGGCTACCGCTCGGACCCGTGGGGACGCCTCCAGCGCACGGCGACCTTCCTGGCCGAGACCACGTTCGCGACCGCGGAGGACTCGGCGCGTGCCGTCGCCGTCGTGCGCGCGGTGCACGAGCGGGTGCGGGGCACGACGCCCGAGGGCGAGCCCTACCGCGCGTCCGACCCGCACCTGCTGCGCTGGGTGCACGTGGCGGAGGTCGACAGCTTTCTGCGCGCGCACCAGCTGCTGGGCCGCGTGCCGCTCGACGCCGCGGGCGCCGACGAGTACGTCGCGCAGACGGCGCGCGTCGCGCGCGAGCTGGGTGCCGAGCAGGTCCCGACGACGGTCGCGGAGCTCGCCGCGGCGCTCGAGGAGATGCGCCCCGAGCTGCGGGCGTCGACAGCGGCGAGCGAGGCCGCACGCTTCCTGCTGCTGCGACCGCCGCTCCCGCTCGCGGCCCGGCCGGTGTACGCGGGCCTCGCGGCGTGCGCCGTCGGGATGCTGCCGCGGTGGTCCCGCGCGCCCCTCGGGCTGCCCGACGTGCCGTTGCTCGACCGCACCCTCGCACTCGCCGCGGGCCGTGCGGTCACCCGGACCATCCGCTGGGCCCTCGACCCCGTGGACCCCCAGCGCGTCCCCGACGCTCCCGGGACCGCGCGCCCGAGCGACGTAGACTCGGGCGCATGAGCGAGCCGAGCGCCCCCGGTCCCCAGGACCCGTTCGACGACCCCGGCAGCGGCGGCACCTCGACGAGCGTCCTCGAGCGCACCGAGACCCGCGAGGAGGTCGAGCCCGGCGATCACGAGCGTTTCGCGCACTACGTGCGCAAGGAGAAGATCCTCGCGTCGGCGCTGTCGGGTGACCCGGTGATCGCCCTGTGCGGCAAGGTGTGGGTGCCCGGCCGCGACCCGAACAAGTTCCCGGTGTGCCCCATCTGCAAGGAGATCTACGACGGCCTGCGTGACCCGCAGGACGGCGAGGGCTCCGGCGGCTCGGGCGACGGCGGACGGTGACGGCGGGCCACCAGCCCGCGCGACGGACGGCCGCTGAGGCCGGCGCGCCCTCGGGCGTCGCCAGCCCGTCGCCCGCCGCGGCCTCGCACCTCTCGCCGGCGTTCCCGGCGCGTGCCCCGTGGGGCACCGCCCACAAGCTTCGCGCGTGGCAGGCCGCGGCGCTCGAGGCCTACGAGCAGCGCCAGCCGCGCGACTTCCTCGCCGTCGCGACCCCGGGCGCGGGGAAGACGACGTTCGCGCTGCGGGTCGCGACGGACCTCATCGCGCGCGGCGTGGTGCGCCGCGTCACGGTCGTCGCCCCCACGGAGCACCTCAAGCGTCAGTGGGCCGACGCCGCGGCGCGCGTGGGCGTGCACCTGGACCCTGCGTTCCGCAACAGCCAGGGACGGCACGGCTCCCACTTCGACGGCGTCGCGCTCACCTACGCGCAGGTGGCGTCCAAGCCGGCGCTGCACGCGGCCCGCACGGCCGCGGCGCCCACGCTCGTGATCCTCGACGAGATCCACCACGGCGGCGACGCGCTCTCGTGGGGAGACGCGGTGCGTGAGGCGTTCGAGGGCGCCACGCGCCGCCTCGCGCTCACGGGCACGCCGTTCCGCTCGGACACCGCGCCCATCCCGTTCGTCAGCTACGCCCCCGGGCCCGACGGCATCCGACGCTCGGCGGCGGACTACACCTACGGCTACGGCGACGCGCTGCGCGACGGCGTCGTCCGCCCCGTGCTCTTCCACTCCTACAGCGGCCAGATGCGCTGGCGCACGCGCGCGGGGGACGAGGTCAGTGCGCGCCTGGGCGAGGACCTGACGAAGGACATGACGGCGCAGGCCTGGCGTACCGCGCTCGACCCGAACGGCGAGTGGGTGCCGTCGGTGCTCGCCGCGGCGGACAAGCGCCTGTCCGAGGTGCGCCGCGCGGTGCCCGACGCGGGTGGCCTGGTGATCGCGACCGACCAGGCCGACGCGCGTGCCTACGCGGCCCACCTGCGCGCGGTCACGGGCGAGCCGGCGACGGTCGTGCTGTCCGACGACGACGGCGCGTCCGAGCGCATCGAGCAGTTCTCGGCAGGCACCAGCCGGTGGATGGTCGCCGTGCGCATGGTCTCCGAGGGCGTCGACGTGCCGCGGCTCGCCGTCGGGGTCTACGCCACGTCGACCGCCACCCCGCTGTTCTTCGCACAGGCCGTGGGGCGGTTCGTGCGTGTGCGACGCCGCGGCGAGACCGCCTCGGTGTTCCTGCCGAGCGTGCCGCAGCTGCTCGCGCTCGCGGCGACGCTTGAGCTCGAGCGCGACCACGCCCTCGACCGCCCGACCACGGACGACGACGACGCGACCACCCCGGAGGACCTGCTGCTCGCGGCGGCCAACCGCGAGGAGAAGGCGTCGGACTCCCTCTCCGACGGCGCGCAGGGCACCTTCGAGGCGCTCGACGCCCAGGCGTCGTTCGACCGCGTGCTGTTCGACGGCGGTGAGTTCGGCACGGGCGGCGAGGTGGGCTCGGAGGAGGAGCTCGACTTCCTCGGCCTGCCGGGCCTGCTCGACGCCGACCAGGTGAGCCATCTGCTGCGCCAGCGGCAGGCCGACCACGTGCGGCGCGGCAAGGCCCGCGAGAGGGCGCCGGAGCCCGCGGTCGACCACCGCCGCCTCGCCGAGCTGCGCAAGGAGCTCAACGCGCTGGTCGGGGCGTGGGCGCGGCGCAGCGGTCAGCCGCACGGCTCGGTGCACACCGAGCTGCGGCGCAGGTGCGGCGGGCCTGAGGTCGCGCTCGCGACGGCCGAGCAGCTCGAGGCGCGCACGGCTCTGGTGCGGGACTGGTTCGTGGGCCGCCGCTGAACGGTCGTCCGGCCCGGTGCGCGCCGCTTGTACCAGGAAAGAACGACCTCCGCGCGACTTGGTGCTTCCGGATGCGGGGTGCGCAGACCCCTGCCACGCTCGTCGCAACGAGCACCGGAACGTACCCCCTCCCCGGTGCAGGACAGAAAGGGCTCCACATGCCTACCTGGTTGATCATCCTGCTGGTCGGCGTCGTACTGCTGATCCTCGGTGTGGCTGTCGAGGCCGCGCAGTTCCTCATCTGGCTCGGCGTCATCGTGCTCGTCGTGAGCCTCATCCTCGGCTTCGTGGGCCGCGGCAAGTCACGCGTGTAGACGCCTGCGGGCAGGACCCCGGGAGCGCTCGGCGCCCCGGGGTCCTGTCATGTCCGGCCCCGTTCACCACGGGCACGGCCCGCACGCCCGGGCTCAGGCGTCGTCGAGCCGCACGTGCACCGTGTCGAGCGCGGGGTCGCCGGCCGAGAGCCTGCGCGCCCCGCGTGGCAGCTCGGCCCGCGAGGCCTCGTGCCGCTCGACGGCGAGGTTCACCCCCGGCGCGCCGGTCCAGCGGGTGTCGACCGCGCCCTCGACCACCAGCGGCACGTGCAGGGCGCGCAGGTCGGCGGTCTGCGGCGCCCAGGTCGCGACCGAGTGGTCGGGCCCTGAGACCACGACCTCCTCGACCGCGCGGCCGTCGTCGCCGAGCCGCCGCGCCGCCGCCTTGCGTCCTCCGCTGCTCGTCTTGCTCGCCGAGGCCTTCGCGACCGGCTCGAGGCTTCCGTCGCGTCCCTCGCGCGCGACCAGCTTGTAGACCATCCCGCAGGTGGGCGCGCCCGAGCCGGTGACGACCGAGGTGCCGACGCCGTAGGAGTCGACGGGCGCCACCGCGAGACCCGCGATGGCGTGCTCGTCGAGGTCGGAGCTCACCACGATGCGGGTGCCCGTGGCCCCGAGGGCGTCGAGCTGGGCGCGCACCTCGTGCGCGAGGGTCGGCAGGTCGCCCGAGTCGAGCCGCACGGCCCCGAGGCCCGTCCCGGCGGCCGCGACGGCGTGCTCGACGCCGCGCGCGACGTCGTAGGTGTCGACCAGCAGGGTCGTCCCCGCACCCTGGGCGGCCACCTGCGCGGCGAAGGCGGACGGCTCGTCGTCGTGCAGGAGCGTGTACGAGTGCGCGGCCGTCCCGATCGTGGGGACCCCGTAGCGCCGCCCCGCCTCGAGGTTGGACGTGCCCGCGAAGCCGGCCACGACGGCGGCCCGTGCCGCGGCCACGGCGGCCTGCTCGTGCGCACGGCGGCCGCCCATCTCCAGGCACGGCCGGTCGACGGCGGCGCTCGTCATCCGCGAGGCCGCCGAGGCGACCGCCGAGTCGTAGTTGAGCACCGAGAGCGCGAGGGTCTCGAGCAGCACGGCCTCGGCGAACGTCCCCTCGACCACCAGCACCGGAGAGCCCGGGAAGAAGCACTCGCCCTCGGCGTAGCCCACCACGTTGCCGCTGAACCGGTAGTCGGCGAGGAACCGCAGCGTGGGCCGGTCCACCACGCCGTGCCGCGACAGGTAGCGCAGCTCGGCCTCGGTGAAGCGGAAGTCCGCGATCGCCTCGAGCAGCCGGCCGGTCCCCGCGACCACGCCGTAGCGGCGACCGAGCGGGAGGCGACGCGTGAACACCTCGAACACGCAGTGCCGATGTGCGGTGCCGTCGGCGAGCGCCGCCTGGAGCATCGTGAGCTCGTAGCGGTCGGTCAGCAGCGCGGTCGAGGCGCGCTCGCGCTCGGCCGGGAGGAGGCTGACAGAGGTGGCCGACGGCGAGGGCAGCTCTGCGCTCATGAGGGGAACAGTAGGGGCAGCCCGCCCGCCGCGCCCACCGCGGCCGCGCTGCCTACAGTGGACGCGTGCGCATCTCACGCCCCGCGACGGCGACGGTCGGGCCCACCGGTGCCCCCGCCCCGGTGCGCGACGTGCGCGCGGAGGAGCGCCCGGCCGAGCGCGGTCCCGACGGCTGGTCGACGGTGGTCTGGAACGACCCGGTGAACCTCATGAGCTACGTCACCTACGTGTTCCGGACCTACTTCGGCTACCCCCAGGCCACCGCGGAACGCCTCATGCGCCAGGTCCACACCGAGGGCCGTGCGACCGTCTCGCGCGGCAACCGCGAGCAGATGGAGGCCGACGTCCAGGCGATGCACGGCTTCGGGCTGTGGGCCACGGTGCAGGCGGCCGAGCGCTGATGCGGGGCTTCCGACCCGAGGACGGTGCGGGGTTCGTCGCGCTGCTCGACCCGACCGAGCGCGTCGTCCTGCTCGACGTGGTCGACGAGGTGCTCGCGCTCGTAGGAGCTGACGCGCCGGGCGGCGGCATCCCCGAGGACGTCCCGGACGACCCGCTCGCCTCGGTGCGCGTGAGCCAGGGACCCGTGACCCCGCCGTGGGATCCCGCGCTGCGGCGTCTGCTGCCCGACGCGTCCCGGGAGGACACCGAGCTCGCGGCCGAGTTCCGCCGGCTCACCGAGGCGGACCTGCGCGTCACCAAGCACCGGAACCTGCTGCGGCTGCGTGCGGCCCTCGAGGGCGCGCGCCCCGAGCTGGTGGTGGTCGCGAGCGAGGCCGAGCAGGTGGCCGCCGCGCTCACCGACCTGCGCTTGGTCGCGTCCGAGCGGCTCGGGGTGCGCACGGACGCCGACGCCGACGCGCTGTACGACCTCGTCGGCCGCGAGCACGACGACGACCCGGACGACTCGGAGGTGTCCCAGCGCTTCCTCGCGACGGTCTACGTGGTGCTGAGCCTGCTGCAGGAGTCGCTCGTGGACCTCATGCTCGCCGGGCTCACGGAGGGGACCGCACCGCCGCCGTGAGGCGGACGTCACCCCGGTCCGGGCAGGAGCGGGGTGACGTCCGGTCTAGGCTCGGGCGCGTGAACGACGCCCCCATCGGCATCTTCGACTCCGGTGTCGGCGGTCTGACGGTCGCCCGGGCCGTGCTCGACCAGCTGCCCCACGAGTCGGTCCTCTACATCGGCGACACCGCGAACGCGCCCTACGGCCCCAAGCCCCTCGCGGCCGTGCGCGCCCACGCCCTCGAGGTGATGGACGACCTGGTCGACGCGGGCGTCAAGATGCTCGTGATCGCGTGCAACAGCGCCTCGGCCGCCGTCCTGCGCGACGCCCGCGAGCGCTACACGCAGCGTCGCGGCCTGCCCGTGGTCGAGGTGATCCTGCCCGCCGCCCGGCGTGCGGCCGCGGCCACCCGCAGCGGCCGGGTGGGGGTGATCGGCACGCGTGCGACGGTCGGGTCGCGCGCGTACGACGACGCCTTCGCGGTCGCGTCGGGCATCGAGCTCACCTCGCAGGCGTGCCCGGGCTTCGTCGAGCTGGTCGAGGCCGGTACGACGTCGGGCCCCGAGGCCCTCGCCGTCGCGCGCGAGTCCCTGGCCCCGGTGGTCGAGGCCGGCGTCGACACGCTCGTGCTCGGCTGCACCCACTACCCGCTGCTGACCGGCGTCATCTCCTACGTCATGGGTGACCAGGTGACGCTCGTCTCGTCCGCCGAGGAGACGGCGAAGGACGTGTACCGCACGCTCGTGGCGCACGGGCTCGAGCGTGACCCGTCGCTGGGGCCGCCCGAGCACCGGTTCCTCGCGACAGGCGACGCCGCGTCGTTCCAGACCCTCGCGCGGCGCTTCCTGGGCCCCGAGGTGCTGTCCGTCGAGCCCGCGGCGAGCCTGCGGTGAGGCTCACCGTGGTGGGCTGCGCGGGCTCGTTCCCCGGGCCGGACTCGGCCGCGTCGTGCTACCTGGTCGAGGCCGACGACGCCTCGGGGCGTACGTGGCGCGTCGTGCTCGACCTGGGCAGCGGCGCGCTCGGGGTGCTCCAGCGGCACGTGGACCCTGCAGAGGTCGACCTGATCGGGCTGTCGCACCTGCACCCCGACCACATGGCCGACCTGTGCGGCCTGTACGTGTTCCTCAAGTACCACCCCCGGGGTGGGCGGCCCCGTCGCGTCGTCGTGCACGGCCCGTTCGGTACGGCGTCGCGGATCGCCGACGCCTACGGGCTCGAGCCCGGTGAGAGCATGGGCGACCACCTCACGGTCCACACGTGGCAGCCGGGACACCCGGTCGCCGTCGGGCCGCTCACGCTCACGCCCGTGGCCGTCGAGCACCCCGTCCCGGCGTACGGCGTGCGGGTCGAGGGCCCGGCCGAGGACGACCCGTCGCGTCGCGTGGTGCTCGCGTACACCGGGGACACGGATGCGTGCGCAGGGCTCGACGAGCTCGCGGCGGGCGCCGACGTGCTGCTCGCCGAGGCCGCGTTCGTCGAGGGCCGTGACGACGCGGTGCGCGGGATCCACCTGACCGGACGGCGTGCGGGGGAGGCGGCGGCCGGCGGGGCGGTGGGCCGGCTCGTGCTCACCCACCTCCCGGCCTGGAACGACGCCGCGGACGCCGTGACCGAGGCGCGCGAGGTGTACGCCGGGCCCATCGACGTCGCCGCGCCGGGCATGGTCGTCGCCCTCTGAGACGCCCCCGGTCGCGGCCGACGGCGTCCGGACGGGAGCGGCCGGTGTCGCCGGGGTCGCCTAGGGTCGTCCCCATGACCTCGACCTCCTCGACCACCGCCCGCGCCGACGGGCGACGCACCGACCAGCTGCGCCCCGTGACCTTCAGCCGGGGGTGGCTCGACGCCGCCGAGGGGAGCGTGCTCGTCGAGTTCGGCCGCACGCGTGTGCTGTGCGCGGCGTCGTTCACCGAGGGCGTGCCGCGCTGGAAGAAGGGCTCGGGCTCGGGCTGGGTCACGGCCGAGTACGCGATGCTGCCGCGCTCGACCACCACGCGCTCGGACCGTGAGTCGGTCAAGGGCCGCGTGGGCGGGCGCACGCACGAGATCTCGCGTCTCATCGGCCGCTCGCTCCGCGCGGTGATCGACGTCAAGGCGCTGGGCGAGAACACGATCGTGCTCGACTGCGACGTGCTCCAGGCCGACGGCGGCACGCGCACCGCGGCCATCACCGGTGCGTACGTCGCGCTCGCGGACGCGGTCGCGTGGGGCCAGCGCAGCGGGGCGATCCGCAGCCCCAAGCCGGTGCTGACGGACTCGGTGGCCGCCGTGAGCGTGGGGATCGTCGACGGCGTGCCGATGCTCGACCTGCCCTACGTCGAGGACGTCCGTGCCGACACGGACATGAACGTCGTCGCGACGGGCAGCGGCAGGTTCGTCGAGGTGCAGGGCACCGCCGAGCAGACGCCGTTCGACCGCGGCGAGCTCGACGTGCTGCTCGACCTGGCGCTCGCGGGCACGGGCGAGCTCACGCGTCTGCAGCAGGCGGCGCTCGCGGACGGCGACGGGCCGCACGCGTGACCGTGCGCCTCGTCCTCGCGACGCACAACCGGCACAAGCTCGGTGAGCTGCGTGCGATCCTCGCGCCGCTCGTGCCGGGCCTGGACCCGGCGGACGTGGTGAGCGCGGCCGACGTCGGCGCGCCGCCACCCGTCGAGGACGGTGTCACCTTCGCCGAGAACGCGCTGATCAAGGCACGCGCGCTCGCGGCCGCGACGGGCGCGCCCGCCGTCGCGGACGACTCGGGCCTCGCGGTCGACGTGCTCGGGGGAGCGCCCGGCGTCTTCTCGGCCCGCTGGGCGGGCCGCCACGGCGACGACGTCGCGAACCTCGAGCTGCTGCTCGCGCAGCTCGCGGACGTCCCCGAGGTGCACCGCGCCGCGGGCTTCGTGTGCGCGGCCGCCCTCGTCACGCCCGGTGGCCACGAGCACGTCGAGATCGGCCACATGCGTGGTGTCCTCGCGACGGCGCCGCGCGGGTCGCACGGCTTCGGCTACGACCCGATCCTCGTGCCCGACGCGCAGCCCACCCGGGCCGGGGAGCAGCGGCTCACGAGTGCCGAGCTCACGCCCGAGGAGAAGAACGCGGTCTCCCACCGCGGGGCCGCCATGCGAGCGCTCGCGCCGCACGTGGCCGCCGCGCTGGGGGCCGGCTGAGTCATGCCTGGTGCTGCGCTCGGGAGCGGCTCGACCTCACCCGTGGGGCACGTCGCCGCGCGCGACCTCGCCGTCGGCTACCCCGGCCGCACGGTGCTCAGCGGCGTCACGTTCACGGCGTCGGCCGGTGACCGCATCGGCCTCGTCGGCGAGAACGGGACCGGCAAGTCGACGCTGCTGCGAGCCCTCGCCGGACGGCACGCGCCGGCCTCGGGTGAGGTGCGCCGCGTCGGGACGCTCGCGCACGTCGAGCAGGACCTCGACGTGCCCGAGGACGCGACCGTGGGCGACCTCGTGGAGGACGCGCTCGCCGAGGCACGTGCGGTCGCGCGCGAGCTCGAGGCCGCGACCGCCGCGGTCGACGCGCTCGGGCGTGCCGGCGACGACGACGCCCCGGCACGTGAGCGGCTGAGCCGGGCGCTCGCCGCGGCCGAGCGGCTCTCGGTGTGGGACGCCGACCGGCGCGCCGACGAGGCCCTCGCGCGGCTGGGCGCGCCGCGTGACCTCGACCGCACGCTCGCGAGCCTGTCGGTGGGGGAGCGCTACCGCGCGCGGCTCGCGTGCCGCCTGGCCGAGCGCGCGGACGTGCTCCTGCTCGACGAGCCGACCAACCACCTCGACGCGTCAGCCGTCGAGCACCTCACGGGTGAGCTGCGGGCGTGGCCCGGGGCCGTGGTCATCGTCACGCACGACCGTCGGCTGCTCGACGACATCATGACCGCGATCCTCGACCTCGACCCCTCGGTCGACGGAAGGCCCGCGCTGTACGGCGCCTCGAGCTACGCGGCCTACCGGTTCGCGCGCACGCAGGCGCTGCGGCGCTGGCGGCAGCGGTACGCCGCCGAGCAGAAGCGCCGGGCACGCCTGCTCGAGCGCCTCGACGCCTCCTACGAGGGCCTCTCCGACGAGTGGCGGCCGCCGAAGGGCAGCGACAAGCACCGCCGCGCCACCCGGGCGCGGATCCACGTCAAGGCCGCCGACCGGCTGGTCGAGCGTCTCGAGGCGGAGGCCGTCGAGGTGCCGCCGCCGCCCGCAGAGCTCGTGTTCCCCGACCTGCCCGCCCTGCCGCCGGGGCACGCCGTCGGGCACGTGCTGCTCGAGGTGCGCGGCCCGCACGTCCCGGGCCGGGTGGACCTGCCCGGCGTCCGCGTCGAGGTGCCGCCGTGCGGTCGTCTGCTGGTGACGGGACCCAACGGCGCTGGCAAGAGCACGCTGCTGGGCGTGCTCGCGGGTGCGATCCGGCCCGAGCGCGGCGTGCGCGACGTCGCGCCCGGGGTGCGCTTCGGCCTGCTCGCCCAGGGCGACGACCAGGGCCTCGACACCCGCACGGTCTTCGAGGCCTACGCCGCGCACGCGCTCGGGCTGCTCGAGGCCGGTGCGCTCGACCCCGAGCAGCTCGTGCCCGTGGCGGGTCTCGGCCTGCTCACCGAGGACGAGCTGGACCGGCCGCTCGTCGAGCTCTCGGTGGGCCAGCGACGCAGGTTCGCCCTCGCGCGGGCGCTGCTCGCCGCGCCCCACGTGCTGCTGCTCGACGAACCCACCAACCACCTGTCGGTCGCGCTGGTGGACGACCTGACGGACGCCCTGCGCGCGACCTCGGCCGCCGTCGTCGTCGCGACGCACGACCGCGCGCTGCTCGCCGACCTCGCGGACTGGCCGCGCCTCGACCTTGGCGCCTGAGGTTGCTCAGAACGTGGGCAGTCGGCCGACGTGCGCCATCGCCTGGCGCAGCAGGTAGCCCTGCCCACCCACCATCTCCACCTGGACCTGCTCGCCGCAGGCCTCCTCGGGCGTCATCCACGCGAGGTCGAGCGCGTCCTGCTGCGGCTCGCAGTCGCCGGACACGGGTACCACGTAGGCCATCGACACCGCGTGCTGGCGCGTGTCGTGGTACGGCGTGATCCCGGGGGTCGGGAAGTACTCGGCGACCGTGAACGGCTGGGGTGCGGCCGGGATCTGGGGGAGCGCGACCGGACCCAGGTCCTTCTCGATGTGGCGCAGCAGCGCGTCGCGGATGCGCTCGTGGAACATGACGCGGCCGGACACGAGCGCACGGGTCATGGTCCCGTCACGGCCCACCCGCAGCAGCAGGCCGACGGCGACCACGTCACCGCTCTCGTCGACCCGCACGGGCACCGCGTCGACGTACAGCATCGGCAGTCGCGCACGGACAGCGGCGAGCTCGGACTCGCTCAGCCAGCCGTCGGGCGTGGGCTCCTCGGGGAAGTCGGCGGTGTCCGTCATGGCCCCGAGCCTAAGGCGCACCCACGGAATACGACGGGCGCGCGGGCGTTGACGCACCCGAAGGGCCGCCGTGTGCGCGGCCGTCACCCGTGCCGCCGACGAGAGGAACCCCCATGGCCACCGTGGAGCTCACCGAGACGACGTTCGAGAAGACCGTGACCGAGAACGGCATCGTGCTGGTCGACTTCTGGGCCGAGTGGTGCGGGCCGTGCAAGCGGTTCGGGCCGGTCTTCGAGGAGTCCTCCGACGAGCACCCCGACGTGGTGCACGCCAAGGTCGACACCGAGGCCGAGCAGGGCCTCGCGGCCGCCGCGCAGATCTCGTCGATCCCCACGCTCATGGCGTTCCGCGACGGCATCCTGGTCTTCTCCCAGGCCGGCGCGCTGCCCAAGCCCGCGCTCGAGCAGGTGGTGCAGGCGGTCAAGGGCCTCGACATGGACGACGTGCGCCGTCAGCTCGCCGAGCAGCAGGCCGCCGGCGGGGCCGACGAGCACGCCGGTCACCAGCACTGAGTCCACCGGCACTGAGTCCACCAGCACTGAGTCCACCGGGACTGCGTCCGTCATCAGCGCGGGCCGATCACCTGACGGGGTGCGCGAGGCGGGAGTCGAACCCGCACGCCCGAGGGCACCAGGACCTAAACCTGGCGCGTCTGCCGATTTCGCCACTCGCGCTCGGGGGCGAGCCTAGTCACCCGACGCCGTCGTGGCGTCGCGCGCCGGCTCGTCGTCCGGACCGGCCCGGTTGTCAGACCAGGCGCAGGTCCCGCAGCAGCTTCGCCACGTGGCCCGTCGCGCGCACGTTGTACTGCGCGAGCTCGACGGTGCCGTCGGTGCCCACCACGATCGTCGAGCGGATGACGCCCTCGACCACCTTGCCGTACAGCTTCTTCTCGCCGTAGGCGCCGTAGGTGGTCAGCACCGCGCGGTCGACGTCGGAGGCGAGCCGGTACGTGAGGCCGGCCTCCTCGCGGAACCGCGCGAGCTTCTCGACGGGGTCGGGCGAGATCCCGACGACGGTGTACCCCGAGGCCTTGAGCGTCTCGAGCGAGTCGCGGAAGTCGCACGCCTGCGTGGTGCAGCCCGGCGTCATCGCGGCGGGGAAGAAGAAGATGACCACCCGACCACCACGCAGCTCGGAGAGCGTGAGGCTCCCGCCGTCGTCGGTGGGGAGCGTGAAGTCCGGCGCGAGGTCACCGGCGGCGAGGCGGGTCATGGGTCTCCTTGGTCGGCGGGCCGCCTCAGCCTAGCGACCGCTCGGGAACCTGTGCCCCCGTGCGCCGTCGCGGCCGGGTGCGCGACGCGGGACGTCCCGCGGTGGCTGCGACGGCCGGTACGGTGCGCGGGTGAGCTCGACGACCCCCGGTGCTGTCCCGCCCATCCGCATGCTGCACGACAGGGTGCTCGTGCACCTCGACGGCGAGAGCTCCGAGCGGCTGTCGAGCTCGGGCATCGTGATCCCCGCGACCGCCTCGGTGGGGCGACGTCTCGCGTGGGGCGCGGTGGTCGCCGTCGGGCCCCACGTACGCCAGGTGCAGCGTGGTGACCGCGTGCTGTTCGACCCGCAGGAGCGGGCCGAGGTCGAGCTCCAGGGCACCGACTACGTGCTGCTGCGCGAGCGCGACCTGCACGGTGTGGCCGAGCCCGAGGCGGGCGGCGAGGGCACGGGGCTCTACCTGTGAGGCCTGCCGCGCGCCACGGACGCCCCGTGGGCCGTGTGGAGGTCCCGTGAGGTGCGTGCACCCGTCGGAGGGACGCGCGGCGCAACCTGTTGCGCAACCGGCCCGCGGGTGGTGCAGTAGCCGTCTGGACAGCCTGTGGCGCCGCCGCGGGCACGGTGCCCCGCGGCGCGGGGCACCAGGGCACGGAGGGAGGTCGGGCGATGACCGCGCACGACGCTGCACGCGACCATGACGGCGAGGCGCCTGCCGCCCTCCCCACCGACGCGCTCGAGACCGACGTCGACGTCGACGAGGTGGACGAGGAGGCCTCGCACGAGGTGATGAACCTCCTGAGCCAGCACGTCCCGCTCGCCCTCCTCGCCGACCTCGCGATCCCGAGCGGCCCCGAGTCGCCGCAGATCCTGCAGGACGAGGGGCTGCCGGAGGTCGCCTGGTGGGAGCACGAGGAGGGGGACGGGGCCGACGGCGCCACCGAGTCGCCGGACCAGCCCGTCACCACCTGAGGACGGGCCAGCGGACGCCGTCGTCGGCCGACGGCGTCGTTTTCGCGCGGGCCCTGCGCAGGTGCTAACGTTCTGCACCGCGCGCCATTAGCTCAATTGGCAGAGCAGCTGACTCTTAATCAGCGGGTTCGGGGTTCGAGTCCCTGATGGCGCACAGAAGAAGGCCCCTGACCAGGCATGATGCCCGGTCGGGGGCCTTCGTCGTGCCGGGCTCAGCGCTCAGGCGGAGCCGGTCGGGGCGTCCTCGCCCTCGTCGTCGGCAAAGGGGAGCAGCTGGTCGACGCCCGTGATGGTCAGGAGCTCCTTGAGCATCCACGGGGCGTTGCGCAGCTCGACGGGGTAGCCGCGGGCCTCTCCGTCGCGGGCGAGGCGCACGAGGATCGACATCCCCGTGGAGTCGATGAACGTGATGCGGCTCGCGTCGATGACCACGGGCAGCCCGCGGTCGGCGACCACCTGGCACATCGGCCCTGCGCTGTGCCTGACGGCGAGGTCGATCTCGCCCCAGGCCTCGACAACTGAGCGCTCGGGCTCCTCGTGCAGGGTCATCCCCGACCCGGCGTCGTGAGCAGCGTCGTCCATCGACCCGTCCTCTCGTGCTCGGTGCATGGCCCCCGGAGACGATCAAACCGCAGATCAGCGCGGATGGCACACGGGCCGCGCGTCGGGGCGGAGGGGCGGGCGTGCCACGGGGCGGCTCGCCGCGCACACGCCGGGACCCTTGGTCGGGGCCCGTCGGCGCCGACACCGTAGGGTGCACGTGTGACGCGCATCGCCCTGGCCACCTGTGCCGACCTGCCCCAGCTCGACCCCGAGGACGCCCCGCTCGTCGGCGCGCTCGAGGCCCGCGGGGTCCACGCCGAACCCGCGGTGTGGGACGACCGCTCGGTCGACTGGTCGTCGTTCGACCTCGTGCTCATCAGGTCCACGTGGGACTACGCTCAGCGCCGCTCGGAGTTCCTCACCTGGGCGGCCGAGGTGGACCGGGTCTCCACCCTCGTCAACCCCTATCCGGTGGTGCGCTGGAACACGGACAAGCACTACCTCCGCGAGCTCGAGCGGGCGGGTGTGCCGGTGGTCCCGACGATGTGGCTCGAGCCCGACAGGCACCTGTCGTCGCGAGCTCTGCACACGCGCTTCCCTGCGCACGGGGACTTCGTCATCAAGCCCGCGGTCTCGGCCGGCTCGGTCGACACCGGTCGCTACACGGCCATCGACGCGTCCTCGCGGGGCCTCGCCATCCAGCACGCCCGCCGGCTTCTCGAGGCGGACCGCACCGTGATGGTGCAGCGCTACCTCCAGAGCGTCGACCAGGTGGGTGAGCGGGCCCACGTGTTCATCGCGGGCCAGTACTCGCACAGCGTGGTCAAGGCCGCGATGCTCGACGGTCCCGACGTGGGCGTCGACGGCGTGTACAAGAAGGAGGAGATGCGCCCCGCCGAGGCACCGGGCCCCGAGATCGAGATGGCCCGCAACGTGATCCTGACGGCGCGTCGCCTGCTCACGGAGCAGGCGGGCGCGGAGGTGCCCAAGCCGTTCTTGTACGCGCGGGTCGACGTGGTCAGCGGGGACGACGACCAGCCGGTGCTGCTCGAGCTCGAGATGGTCGAGCCGTCGCTGTTCACCTCGCTCGCCGACGGCGCACTCGAGCGGTTCGCCGACGCGGTCGCCGCACGCGTCGGGTAGGCGTCGGGGCGCCCTCGCAGGCGTCGTCACGGATCCCGGAGCGGGCGGACGAAGCACCACCGCGGAGCAGGTAGACTTTCCGCCGGTCCGTGCGCGTGCGCCGGGTCATGGTGGCTATAGCTCAGTCGGTAGAGCACCTGGTTGTGGTCCAGGGGGTCGCGGGTTCAAGTCCCGTTAGCCACCCCGAGCAGAGGCCCGGATCGCGGTTCGCCGCGATCCGGGCCTCTGTCGTGAGGTCGGGGCCGACGCGCGTCAGGGCGCGTTGCGGGCGTTGCGCACCGACGACGCGAGGACGCGTGCCGCGATCTCCTTGGCGGCGGCCGAGTCAGGCCCCGGCTGCGGCACCAGCATCGCCTCGCGGTAGTAGCGCAGCTCGTCGATGCTCTCGAGGATGTCGGCCAGGGCGCGGTGGCCGCCGTTCTTCTCGGGCGAGGAGAAGTAGATGCGCGGGTACCAGCGGCGCGCGAGCTCCTTGATCGAGGAGACGTCGATCACCCGGTAGTGCAGGTGACCCACGAGCTCGGGCATCTCCTTCTCGAGGAACGCCTTGTCGGTGCCCACCGAGTTGCCCGCGAGGGGCGCCTTGCCGGCGTCGGGCACGTGCTCGCGCAGGTAGGCGAGCACGCGCTCCTGCGCTTCCGCGAGTGTCAGGCCACCGGGCAACGCCTCGAGCAGGCCCGAGCTCGTGTGCATGTCGCGCACGAAGGGGTCCATCTGCTCGAGCGCCTCGACGGGCGGCGTGACGACCACGTCGACGCCCTCGCCGAGCACGTTGAGCTCGGAGTCGGTGACCACGGCGGCGACCTCGACCAGGGCGTCGCGGGACAGGTCCAGACCCGTCATCTCGCAGTCGATCCAGACGATCTTGTCGTTGGGTGCAGAGGCTGGGCTCACCCGGTCACTCTAGGGCCCTCGCCCGGGGACGGTCCCGGCGACCCACGCGGCCACCAGGGTGACCGCGGCGCCTCCTGCGGCCGAGAGTCCCGCCACGAGCCACGACGCCGCGCTCCAGCCCGCGACGGCACCCACGACGAGGCCGACGACGACGGCGAGCAGCACGCGGTCCCACGGCCCGCTCGAGGCAGTACCCGAGGAGGCGTCGTCGTCCGCGGTGCCGGGGGAGCCGGAGGTGCGCGGGACGTCCGGGCGCTCGGGAGGCGGTGCCGCGTGGCGGCCCATCAGCGCGCCGTGCCGCGGGACCAGGTCATGGGCGACATGGTGGCAGACCGGGCGCGCGCCGAGCGGGCGGTGCTCAGGCGGGCGTGAGGGCCGCCTGCACGCAGACCGGCCCGGCGGCCGACCGCACATCTGCGGCCGGCCGCCGGGCCGGGACTCCCGTGGCGGCGCCACGGGCACGGGTGGGGCGGCGGGTGCTCGCCCGGAGCAAGGTCGTCATGCCGACGGCCTTGGACGGCTGCGCGGTGGTGGACCCCTGCGGGGTCGAGGAGCGCTCGTGCCGGCGGATCGCCACCTGCTGGCGGCGCGCCCGCTCGACCTCGGCGCGCCGGTGATCGCGCACCGCTGCGTCGTAGAGGCTGATGGGGTGCATGGTGGTGCTCCGTTGGGCTGGAAGGGACAGGATCGAGGACGGGCCAGGTCCTCCACCGCGGTGGTGCCAGCGTCGCAGCGGCCCGGTGCGGCATGCACGGCTTTTTGCGCGGGATGTCCGGCCCCGTCGCGCGGGCGCCCGGACGCGCTGCGATGCTCGTGCCGTGCCCTCCACCTGGAACCGTCTGCGCGCCTCGATCACCGGCCTGGGCCGTGACCTGTGGGGCAGGCGCGGCTGGGTGGTCGACCGCGGGCCGCAGATCGCGGTGCTGCTGGGACTCGCGCTCGTCGCCCTCGGCGTGGCGGGCTTCCTCGCCGTGCTCGACGCCGTCGGTGAGAACGACGACCTCGCGGCGCTCGACACGCCGGTGCTCGAGGCCCTCGCGGCGGCGCGCAGCGAGGCGGTGACGGCGTTCCTGACCGCGGTGACCACCGTGAGCGGGCCGGCCGTCCTGCCCGTCGTCGTGGTGGTCGCGGCGCTCGTGTGGGGGCTCGCCGGACGCGAGTGGTGGCAGGCGGGGCTCCTCGCTGCCGCGATGGTCGTGTCGACCCTGGTCTCGCTCACGCTCAAGGCGGTCGTCGCGCGACCGCGGCCCCCGGTCGACACGATGACGGTCCCGGGAGCGGAGACCACGTACTCGTTCCCCTCGGGGCACACCATCGGGGCCGCGACGCTGCTGCTCGTGGTCGCCTATCTCGCCTGGGTGCGCCGGCCCCGCGTGGGGGCGCTCGTCGTCTGGGTGCTCGTCGTGGTGCTCGGCACCGCCCTCGTCGCGCTCAGCCGCCTGTACCTGGGGTACCACTTCGTGACCGACGTCGTCGCGTCGTCCGCGCTCGCCCTCGCGGTGCTCGGGGGTGTGGTGGTCGTGGACCGACGGCGGGCGGTGCTCGCCGCTCGCGCGACCTCTGCACAGACTCGCGCCGAGGCGGGGCCCGACCGCGGGTGAGCGCGCGTCAGCGCACGGGGGAGGCGGGTGCGGGTGGGGTCCACCCCATGGCGCCCTGGGCCCCGCGGCTCAGGGCCGCCGAGGGCACGAGGCGCATGAGCCCACGCCGCAACGTCTGCGGCACGCCACCGCCGAGGTGAGCGCCCACGCGGGCCGACGCGAGCGCAGCGCGTGCGAGTCCGCGGCACCGCGGCCGCCGGACACGGTCGAAGCCCTCGAGCGCGGGGGCCAGCCGCCCGCCGTCGGCCACGGGCGCGCCGATCAGCAGGCCGACGCTCAGGCCGTCCTCGAGCGCGGTCGCGGCCCCCTGACCCATCGTCGGCAGGAACCCGTGCGCGGCGTCGCCGACCATCACCACGCGCCCGACGGCGTAGCGCGGCAGCCCGCCGGGCAGGTGGTGCACGTCATGCCGCAGCACCGCCTCGCGCGGGGTGACCGCGAGCACGTCCCGCACGGGCGCGGGCCACCCCGCGAAGCGCTCACGGGCGGTGCCCAGCTCGTCGGTCAGGACGGTGCGCTCGGGCATCGCGACGTAGCCGTACCAGTACGTCTCGTCGTCGGCGACGGGCATGAGACCGAACTCGGCGTGCGGGCCCCAGTACTGCACGAGCGCGTCGGGCACCTGCGGTGCGCGTACCACGGCACGCCAGCTCGAGTACCCGCTGTAGACGGGCCGGTGACCGGGGTAGACCGCTGCCCGGACCGCGCTCCGCATCCCGTCGGCGCCCACCACCAGCTCCGCGACGTGTCCCGCGACCACAGCCGGGGCGCCGTCGGCCTCGCCGGGATCGACCTCGGTGACGGCGATGCCCGGAATCATCTCGACGCCGTGGTCCCGGGCCGCGTCGAGGAGCGCGCCGTGCAGTCGCCGCCGGTGCACCCCGACCAGCGACACCGCCGACCGCACCTGCGGCGTCGCGGGCACGGTCAGCAGCCGTCGGCCGTGCTCGTCCCAGGTCCCTGCCGCCCACGTCGGGCGACCGAGGGCCGCGACGTCGTCGTCGGTGAAGCCGAGCCCGCGGAAGGCCGCGACGGCGTTGCGCGACATCGCCACGCCGGCCCCCACCTCGCGCACGTCGGCCGCTCGCTCGAGGACGGTCACGCGCCAGCCGGCGCGGCGCAGCGCGACCGCCGAGGCGAGGCCCGCGATCCCGCCGCCCACCACGACGGCCCGCGGGGACGAGCTCTCGGTCGGCACCACGCACCTCCAGGCTCGGACGGGTCGGTCCCCAGCGCCCCCGGCAGGATTCGAACCTGCGACCTGCGGATTAGAAGTCCGATGCTCTATCCACTGAGCTACGGGGGCCCGGCCGGACCAGCGTAGTGCGGACGTCCGGGCGCACGTCGGTCGCGTGCGGACGGCGTGCGCGCTTGGTCCAGACGGGTGAGCAGGCGAGGATTGGACCGTGATCACCGCGACCGCCCCGGAGCCGTTGGGTGCGGCGGTGACGGGTCGTCTCGGGCCGGCGAGCCCGACCCTCCTCGACGCCGTCACGGATCTGCGCCGGGACGTGGCCGCGACCGAGTTCGTGCTGCCGCTGCCCGGGGTCGAGGAGGCCGAGGACAGCCGCCGTCGGCTGCTCGACCAGCTCGACGACCACCTGCTGCCGCGTCTGCGCGAGCTCTCGGCGCCGGGGTTCGTGGTGGTCGCGGGCTCGACGGGTGCGGGCAAGTCGACGCTCGTGAACTCGTTGCTCGGGACCGAGGTGAGTGCCGCCGGCGTGCTGCGGCCCACGACGCGCCGGCCCGTGCTCGTCCACCACCCGGACGACGGCGACCTGCTCGCCGGGCACCCGCTCCTCGAGATCGTCGAGGTGGTCGCGCACGACGGCGTGCCACGCGGGCTCGTGGTGGTGGACGCGCCTGACCTGGACTCCCTGCTCGAGTCGAACCGCTCGACGGCGCACCGGCTGCTCGAGTCGGCCGACCTCTGGCTCTTCGTGACCACCGCGGCGCGCTACGGCGACGCCCTGCCCTGGTCGGTCCTCGACCGCGCGCACGAGCGCGGCACGTCGATGGCCATGGTGCTCAACCGCGTGCCCGACGCGGCGCTGGTCGAGGTACGTGGCGACCTGCTCGGGCGCCTGCGGGCTCGCGGCATGTCGAGCGTGCCGCTGTTCCTGGTGCCGGACCTGGGTCCGCACGAGGGCATGCTCGACGCGCGGCACGTGGCCCCGGTACGGAGATGGCTCGCGATGGTCGCGGGGCCGGATCGTGCGCGTTCGGTCATCGCGCGGACGCAGCGCGGTGCCCTGCGTGCCCTGCGGCCGTGGGTCGACGAGCTCGCCGACGGCGTCCAGGCGCAGGCCGACGCCCGCACGGCGCTCGAGGGGCTCGTCCGCGAGTCCGTCGACGAGCCCGCGCACGCCGCCGCGGACGCCGTGCGCTCGGGCGGTGCGGGGGACGGTCCGGTGCGCAGCCGCTGGGCCGCGGGACAGGGCGTGCTCGACGGACGCTGGGGCCGGCGCCGCCGCGCGGCACGGCGTGAGGCCCTCGGCGCGGTGGACGCGGAGGTGCGGGGAGCCGTCGAGGTGGCGCTCGCCACCGCACGTGGGCGTGGCCACGCCGCGGTGCGGCACGCGCTCGGGGTGAGCGGGCTCGCGGGCGCCGCGTGGCTGCTCGACCGGCTGCCGTCCGCCCCGGCGCAGGACGACGTCGCGGCTCAGGTCGAGGAGTGGGCAGGGGGCGCCGCCGCCCAGGCCGCCCTCGCCGACGCGGGTGACCGACACGCTCGCCGCAGGTACGCCCGCCTCGCGACGTCGGCCGGACCCGACGGCGTCTCGACGCTCGTCCGGGCGGCGGCGGTGGGCCTCCCGGCCGCACGGCGCGTGCTCGACGACGGGCTCGGGAGCGTCGTCGTCGAGGACCTCGTGCGCGCGACGCGTGACGACCTCGCCGCCCGCGCCTCCGCCCAGGCCCGGGCCGCTGCGGACGAGGTCCTCGGCCCCCTCGGACACGCGGAGCTCGCGGACGACGCCGCCAGCAGGCTGCGGCTGCGCCTGGCCGTGCTCAAGGGGCTGGCATGAGCGCGCGGCACGCGCAGGAGGTCGGGGCGCGGACGGCGGAGCTGCTCGCGCGGGCGGCGCACGTGCGCTCGGCGCTCGAGGGTGCCGGCAGCGGCGTCCCGGCCGGTACGCGCGCCGACGTGGAGCGCCTGCTCGACGCCGTCGCCGAGCGGCTCGAGCTGGGCGTCGACCACACCGTGGTGGCGCTCGTGGGTGGCACCGGATCGGGCAAGTCGAGCCTGTTCAACGCGCTCGCGGGGCTCGCTCTCGCGGACGTGGGGGTGCGGCGACCGACGACGTCCGAGGTGACCGCGTGCGTGTGGGCCCACGACGCGGGTGCGCTGCTCGACTGGCTCGCGGTGCCCGTCACGCGCCGTTTCGAGCGTGAGAGCGCCCTCGACGGCGAGTCCCAGGCGGACCTGCGCGGGCTCGTGCTGCTGGACCTCCCGGACCACGACTCGGTCGAGCCCGAGCACCGCCGCGTGGTGGACCGGGTGCTGCCGCACGCCGATCTGGTGCTCGTGGTGGTGGACCCGCAGAAGTACGCCGACGACGCGCTGCACACGGGCTACCTGCGGCACCTGCACGGGCACGAGACGTCGATGCTCGTCGTGCTCAACCAGCTCGACACCGTGCCCGAGGGCGCGCGCGACGCCGTCCTCGAGGACGTGGGGCGGCTGCTGCGCGAGGACGGCCTCGCGCACGTGCGCTTGCTGGGCCTGTCCGCCGCCACCGGCTCCGGGGTCGCCGAGCTGCGGCGGGCGCTCGCGGACGCGGTCGCGGCGCACGGGCTCGCCGA
>NZ_JAACYI010000015.1 GCF_009996735.1 Cellulomonas sp. APG4
GCGTATGGTCGGCAACGTCAGATGTGTATAGGGGACAGGGGGCCGGCTGCGCCGGGGCAGCGGCGGGTGGCGCGGGAGCGGGCGCGGGCGCGGGCGGCGGGAGGGTGGCGGCGGGAGTCGGCTCGACGGACGCAGGGGATGCGTCCGTCTGCTCCCCGGTGGCGTGCTCGTCCACCGCCGGGGCAGGGGTGGCCGGTTCGCCGCCTGCGGTGGTCGGCTCCGGGAGGGACGGCTCTGTGCTGAACGGCTCTGTGCTCGACGCCTCGCCGACCGACGCCTCGCTGACCGACGGCTCGGCGTCCGGCTCGAGAGCAGCGTGCGCCCGCCGCCCGGACTGACCGCGACCGGGCGCCTCAGGAGCGGGTGCCGCCGCCGCGTCGGCGCCCGCGGCGGTGCCGACGTCGGCCCGAAGCCCGACGCGGACCTGCGACGCGCGCACGACCGCCGAGAGCACGGCGAGCGAGGCCTCGGGGGCGTCGGCGGCGCTGTCCGCTCGCACCGTGACCGCGAGCGCGCCCTGCACCACGGCCTCGCTCCAGGTCGACACGTCGGGTGCGGTCAGCACGCGGCTGCCGCGGTCACCCACGACCTCGACCTCGACGTCCCCGCGCACGATCACGCGGACGAGTCCCGCGACGACCGAGACCATCGCGAACGGGGGCAGGGAGGTGATCCGCTCGCGCGTGAGCACGCCGAGGTGGTCGGTGAGGTCCGTGTGCTCGCGCAGCGAGGTCCACATCTGGTCGAGAACGGTCGCATCCGTCTCGGGGGGCAGCAGCACGACGGTCCCGTCGCTCACGACGGCGTACCAGTCGCCAGGGGCGTAGCCGGGGACGATCACGGTGCCACCTCCGGGTGGTGGGGTCGGGTGGGGCGGGGCTGGGTCGCGCCGTCGACGTCCTCGTCCCACACGTGGTGGACCGTGGCAGGCGGCACCGTGGTGTCGACGTCCGCGGCGTCGCGGGCCGCCGCCACGTCGACGACGACGGCGCTCACGTTGTCGTGGCCACCGGCCTCGACCGCCGACGCGACGAGGCTCCGAGCAGCCTCCTGCGGGTCCGGCTCGGTCGCGAGGAGTCGCGCGATCTGGGTGTCGTCGAGCTCGGTGGTGAGCCCGTCCGAGCAGATGAGCAGCCTGTCGGCGGGCGCTGCGGGGATGAGCCAGTAGTCCGGGTCCGGTTCGGACCGCGTGCCGACGGCGCGGGTGATCACGTGCCGCTCGGGATGCTCGCGCGCGTCGTCGGGGTGCAGCTCACCCGAGTCGACCATCTCCTGGACCACCGAGTGGTCCACGCTGATCTGCTCGAGCGTGCCCGCTGCCCAGCGGTAGACGCGCGAGTCGCCGATGTTGAAGACGAGCCAGTAGGCGGAGCCCTCGTGCGAGACGACCGCGGCGCCGGCCACGGTGGTCCCGGCGGACTGCGTGCCCACCGCGCCGCGCAGGCGTTCCGCCACACGCCCGATGCACGCGTGGACGTCGTCGGGGGTCACGGTCGCACGGCCCGCGAGCCGTCCGAACTCCTCGACCGCGAGCCTGCTCGCCACGTCGCCCGCCGAGTGCCCGCCCATGCCGTCGGCCACCATGAACACCGGCGGGTAGGCGAGCAGCGAGTCCTCGTTGTGCGGGCGCACGCGACCCCGGTCGGTGGCCGACCCCCACGTCGTGCGCACGGCCCTCCCCTCGTGGCTGCTCGTCCGGACGAGTGACACATCGGCGCGTTCGGCCCCGGACATGAGCCGAACGGGTGAACGAGATGCGTCGTCAGGCGGCGCGGTCGACGAGCGCCTCGGTGAACGAGACGAACGAGTCCCGCACGGCCCCGGGGGGAAGGGTACCCAGCGCGGTGACCGCCTCCCGTGCCCAACGGCCCGCGAGGTCACGCGTCTCGTCGAGCACCGGGTGCGCGCGCAGGGCCGCGACGGCCTGCGCCAGCGCCTCGTCGCCCGAGAGGTCCGAGTCCAGCAGCGCCACCAGGTCACGGTCCGCCTGCGCGGCCTGGGGCCGCGCCGCACGGGCGCGCAGCAGCAGCGCCGGCATCGTCGGGACCTTCTCGCGCAGGTCCGTCCCGGGGGTCTTGCCCGTCGCCGCACCGTCCACGGCGAGGTCGATCACGTCGTCGGCGAGCTGGAACGCCACGCCCACCTTCTCGCCGTACTGCACGAGGGTGTCCACCACGTCTGCCGGGCATCCCGCGAACATCGCACCGAACCGGGCCGACGTCGCGATGAGCGACGCCGTCTTGTCGGCGAGCACCTGGAGGTAGTGCTCGACCGCGTCCGCACCGTCCGCCGGGCCGACCGTCTCGTGGAGCTGCCCGAGGCACAGCCGCTCGAAGGTCGCCGCCTGGATGCGGACGGCCTCCGGCCCGAGGCCCGCGACCAGGCCGGAGGCGCGTGCGAAGAGCAGGTCGCCCGTGAGGATCGCGACCTGGTTGCCCCAGACCTCGTGCGCCGCAGGGGCACCGCGCCGCAGCGGCGCCGAGTCCATGACGTCGTCGTGGTAGAGCGTCGCGAGGTGCGTGAGCTCGACGACGACGGCGGCGTCGACGACCTCGGGGCGACGGCCGTCGCCGAGCTGTGCCGCGAGCAGGCACAGCAGCGGCCGGAGCCGCTTGCCACCCGCGTTGACCAGGTGCCGTGACGCCGTGTCGGCGAGCACGTCGGTGTGGGTCACCGCGTCGCGCAGCCGCTCCTCGACGAGCGCGAGCCGACCGGTGAGCAGCTCCGAGAGCGCCGGGTCGGTGAGCGGCAGGGCGGGAGTGGTCACGGGACGAACGCCGCCACGTCCCCGAGCAGGTCGAGCACGGGCGACGGGAGCACCCCGAGCAGCACCGTGCCGACCACGGCCACACCCACCGCGACCGCGGTGAAGCCCTCCGAGCGGACGACCGTGGTGGTCTCCCCAGGGGTGCCCACCGCGTCCGTGAAGAACATCAGCACGATGAGGCGCACGTAGAAGAAGACGGCGGCCGCCGACGCCAGCACGCCGACCACGACGAGCCAGCCGAGGCCGCCCTCGAGCGCCGCGGTGAACACCGCGAACTTGCCGGTGAAGCCCGCCGTGAGGGGGATGCCCGCGAACGAGAGGAGGAAGAGCGCGAACGACCCTGCGAGCAGGGGGTGGCGACGTCCGAGCCCCGACCACTGCGACAGGTGCGTCGCCTCCGCGACGACGGCGCCGCCCGGGCCCGCGTTGACCTCACGCACGAGCGACACGACGCCGAACGCGCCGATCGTCGCGAGTCCGTAGGCCACCAGGTAGAAGAGCACCGAGCTGATCCCGCTCTGGGTCAGTGCCACGACGCCGACGAGGACGAAGCCCGCGTGGGCGACCGACGAGTACGCGAGCATGCGCTTGACGTCGGTCTGCACGATCGCGACGACCGTGCCCACCAGCATCGTCAGCACCGCGACGCCCCACATCAGCGGCATGAGGTCCCACTCGAGCGGTGCGAGCACCACGTAGAGGACACGCAGCAGCGCGCCGAACGCGGCGATCTTGGTGCACGCCGCCATGAACCCGGTGACCGGCGTGGGTGACCCCTGGTACACGTCGGGCGTCCACGAGTGGAACGGGACGGCACCGACCTTGAACAGCAGCCCGACGAGCACGAGCAGGGCACCCGCGAGCAGCAGCGGGTCGAGCCCGCTGACGCCGCTGACGGCGAGCGAGATGTCGGCGAGTCGCACCGAGCCCGCGAACCCGTAGAGGAGCGCGACGCCGAACAGCAAGAACGCCGAGGCGAAGGCGCCGAGCAGGAAGTACTTGAGTGACGCCTCCTGGCTCAGGAGCCGGCGACGACGGGCCATCCCCGCGAGCAGGTAGAGGGGCAGCGAGAGCACCTCGAGGGCGACGAACAGCGTGAGCAGGTCACCCGCGGCCGGGAAGATCATCATGCCGCCGAGCGCGAACATCACCAGCGGGAAGACCTCGGTCTGCGCGAGCCCGCGACGGCGCGCGAGCTCCTCGAAGTCCGACCCGGGCACGGCGGCCGCGGTGGGCGCGAACGCGTCCTCGGCGCCGTCCTCGGTCCGGTCGGCGACCACGAGGATCGAGACGAGACCCATGAGGGCCAGGACGCCCTGGAGCGCGAGTGCGGGGCCGTCGAGCACGTACGCGCCGCCGAGGTGCGACGCGCCGCCGGTCGCGAGCGTGTCCGACCACAGGGCCGCGACCGCGACGAGCGCGCCCGCGAGGGCCACGAAGGCGAGCACCAGCTGGGTGACGCGACGCGCGCGACGCGGCACGAACGCCTCGACGAGCACGCCCACCACCGCCGCGAGCAGCACGACCGCCACCGGCGTCAGCTCGGCCCAGGGGATCTCCGGAGCCACGAAGGCCGATGTCACTGGTCGCTCCCGTCCTCGGAGATGGTGGTACTGGCCACCTGGGTCGCCTGCGGGTCGTCCACGCCGACCTGCGTGAGCGAGGTCTGCGCGGGCTCACGCACCAGGTCGAGCGCCGGGGCCGGGTAGAAGCCGAGCACGAGCATCGCGGCGATCAGCGGCCCCACGACCCACTTCTCGCGCGCCGAGAGGTCCACGGTGGCGGCGAGCTCGGGACGCACCGGGCCGGTGAAGACCTTCTGGTAGGTCCACAGCACGTAGAGCGCGGCGAGGACCACCCCGAGCGTCGCCACGACGGCGGCCGGGCGGTTCGACGCGTAGGTGCCCACCAGCACGAGGAACTCGCTGACGAACGTCGACAGGCCGGGCAGCGACAGCGCCGACAGACCCGCGACGAGGAACGTGCCCGCGAGCACGGGCACGACCTTCTGCAGGCCGCCGAAGTCGGCGATCCGCTGCGAGCCGCGGCGCGCGACCAGGAACCCGGCCAGCAGGAAGAGCGCCCCCGTGGAGAGCCCGTGGTTGACCATGTAGAACGAGGCGCCCTGGATGCTCACCGAGGTGAACGCGAAGATGCCCAGCACGATGAAGCCGAAGTGGCTCACCGAGGTGTAGGCGATCAGGCGCATGAGGTCGGCCTGACCGATCGCGAGCAGCGCACCGTAGAGGATCGAGATCACCGCGAGCACGATGATCACGGGTGCGGCCCAGCGTGACGCCTCGGGGAACAGCGGGAGGCACAGCGTGAGCATGCCGAACGTCCCGACCTTGTCGAGCACGCCCACGAGCAGCACGTTGGTGCCCGCCGGGGCCTGCTCGGCGGCGTCGGGGAGCCACGTGTGCACGGGCCACATGGGTGCCTTGATCGCGAACGCGAGGAAGAACGCGAGGAAGATCAGGCGCTCGGTCGTGGTCGACATCTCCGCGCCCACGAGGTTCTCGACGAGGAACCCGTCGGGCCCACCGGGTCCCTGGAGGTAGAGCGCGATGACGCCGGCCAGCATCACGAGGCCGCCCGCGAGCGAGAACAGCAGGAACTTCACCGCCGCGTAGCGCCGCTGGAGGCCGCCGAAGGCACCGATCATGAAGTAGACCGGGATGAGCATGGCCTCGAAGAGGACGTAGAAGAGGAAGACGTCGCGCGCCGCGAAGATCGCGACCATGAACGCCTCGAGCACCAGGACGAGGGCCATGTACCGGCGGATCCGGTCACCGGCGACGTCGCCCGCGGTCGCCTCGGCGGGGTCGAGCTCGCCGTCCGCCAGCGCGGCGTCGGGGTGCTCGCGCCAGGCCGCGAGGAGCACGAGCGGCACGAGCACGACCGACAGCAGCACGAGGGACAGGCCCACGCCGTCGACCCCGAGGGCGTAGCTCACGCCGAGCGCCGGGATCCAGGCCGCCTGCTCCGTGAGCTGGTGGGTCGCCGCCTGCGCGGTGTCGAACGCGAGCGTCGCGGCCACGCCGAGCGCGAGGACCACCAGGGAGACCGCGACCGCAACGGCGCGCGCGTGGCGCCGCGCGCCTCTGGGCAGCGCCCAGAGCACGGCCGCGCCCACCAGCGGCACCACGATCATCGCGGTGAGCCAGGGGAAGGTCTGTTCAGCCATCGTGTGTCTCTTCCCCTCAGATCCGGAACGCCAGGACGACGGCGACCAGGACGACGACGCCGGCGACCATCGTCGCGGCGTACGAGCGTACGTATCCGTTCTGCACGCGCCGCACGAGCTCGCCCGAGCCGGCGACCACGCGGGCGAGGCCCGTGGCCGCTCCGTCGACGACGTGCCGGTCGCCGTACACGAGCGACCGGGTCAGGTACTGGCCCGGGCGCATCAGCAGCGCCTCGTTGACGTCGTCCTGGTACAGGTCGCGACGCGCGGCGCGCGTGAGCGCCGACCCGCGCGGCGGCACGACCGCGACCGGCGACGCGGCGTACTGGCGCCAGGCGAGGAACGCGCCGACGAGCACCAGCACGATCGTCGCGGCCATGATGACCGGCACCGGGAGCACCGGCTCGTGGTGCTCGGCGTGCCCGGTGACCGGCTCGAGCCACGTCACGAAGCCGTTGCCGAGCGCGAGCACACCGCCGAGGGCGACCGAGCCGACGGCCAGCACGACCATCGGGCCGACCATGAGCACGGGCGACTCGTGCGGGTGACGCACCGGGAGGTCCGACGAGCCCGCGCCACCGTGCCCGTCCGTCCACCGGCGCTCGCCGTGGAACGTCATGAAGAACAGGCGCGACATGTAGAACGCGGTGATCCCGGCGCCCACGAGGGCGACGGTGCCGAAGACCCACGGCTGCCAGCCCTGGGCGTCGGCCGTCGCGAACGCGGACTCGATGATCTTGTCCTTGCTCCAGAACCCGGAGAACGGGGGCAGCCCGAGGATCGCGAGCCACCCGGCCGCGAACGTGAGCCACGTGATCTTCATGACCCGGCTCAGCCCGCCGAAGCGGCGCATGTCGACGTCGTCGGACATGCCGTGCATCACCGAGCCGGCACCCAGGAACATCCCGGCCTTGAAGAAGCCGTGGGTGATCAGGTGGAAGATCGCGAACGCGTAGCCGATCGGACCCAGGCCGGCGGCCAGCATCATGTAGCCGATCTGGCTCATGGTCGAGGCCGCGAGCGTCTTCTTGATGTCGTCCTTCGCGGTTCCGACGATCGCCCCGAACAGCAGCGTGAACGCGCCGATGATCGCGACCACGAGCAGCGCGGTCGGCGCACCCGCGTAGACGGGGGCCGAGCGCACGACGAGGTAGACGCCGGCGGTCACCATGGTCGCGGCGTGGATGAGCGCCGAGACCGGCGTGGGGCCGGCCATCGCGTCGCCGAGCCACGACTGCAGCGGGAACTGCGCGGACTTGCCCGTCGCGGCGAGGAGCAGCATGAGGCCGGCCGCCGTGAGCAGCCCCTCGTTCGCGCCCTCCGTGAGCGAGAAGACGGTCTCGAAGTCCGTCGCGCCGAAGGCGGCGAACAGGATCATGATCGCGACGAGCATGCCGATGTCGCCCACGCGGTTGGCCACGAAGGCCTTCTTGGCCGCGACCGAGTTGGGCATCTCGTGGTTCCAGAAGCCGATGAGCAGGTAGGACGCGAGACCCACGCCCTCCCAGCCCACGAAGAGCAGCACGTAGCTGTCCGCCAGCACCAGCAGCAGCATCGCCGCGACGAACAGGTTGAGGTACGAGAAGAAGCGACGCCGGTCGCGGTCGTGCTCCATGTAGGCGACCGAGTAGACGTGGATCAGCGTGCCGACGAAGGTGACCAGGAGGACGAAGGCGAGCGAGAGCGGGTCCACCCGCAGGCCCGCGGCGAGCTCGAACGCACCGGCCGTGATCCAGTCGAACAGGTGCAGGTCCTGGACGCGCTCCTCGGCCGGCAGCCCGAGCATCGCGACGAGCAGCACCGCACCGACCACGAAGGAGGAGGCCGAGGCGAGGACGCCGAGCCAGTGTCCCCAGCGGTCGCTGCGACGTCCGGCCAGCAGCAGCACCGCGGCACCGAGCAGCGGCAGCGCCACGAGCAGCCAGGCGCTCGTGAAGACGCCCTCGGCAGGCACGGCGTGGGCCATCTCGCCCGCGGCGGCGGGAAGGGCAGCAGGAAGTGTCGTCACCGTCGCGCGCTCCTCAGCTCTTCAGAAGGTTGGCGTCGTCGACCGAGGCCGAGCGTCGGGTGCGGAAGATCGCGACGATGATCGCGAGGCCGATGACCACCTCGGCGGCGGCCACGACCATCACGAAGAACGCGACGACCTGCCCCTGGAGGTCACCGTGCATCCGCGCGAAGGTCACGAAGGCCAGGTTGGCCGCGTTGAGCATGAGCTCGACGCCCATGAAGACGATGATCGCGTTGCGGCGCAGCAGCACCGTCGTCGCGCCGATCGTGAACAGCAGCGCCGACAGCACCAGGTAGTTGCCGAGGTTCATCGCACCTGCTCCTCACCGGTGATCGAGCGCTCGGGCGGGGTCGAGCCGATGCCCGCGCCCCCCGGCCCCTCGTCCACGCCCTCGAGCTGCTCGTCCGCCACCGCGTCGCCGTTCGCGGCGACCTCGGCGATCGAGCGCTCCTGACCACGGATGCGCAGCACGCGCGGCACCGAGACGTCGAGCGGACGCCCGTCGGGCCCGAGGGCCGGCACGTCCATCGCGTTGCTGCGGGCGTACACGCCCGGTGCCGGCAGCGGCGTCAGGAGCCCACCGGCCGCGACGCGCGCGTCGGCCCGCTCCTTCTGGCCGATGCGTCGGGTCAGCCGCTCCCGGTGCGTCAGCACGAGCGCACCGAGCGCCGCGACCACCAGGAGGGTGCCGACCACCTCGAGCGTGAAGACGAAGTCGCCGAAGATCACGCGCGCGACGCCGACGGGGTTGCCGTCCGCGTTGGCCGCGGCGAGGCCCGCCGGGGCGATGTCGGTCGCCGTGAGCACCACACCCACGAGCACCACGCCGAGCCCCAGGCCGAGGAGGGCGCCGATCCAGCGCTGCGCGCGGATGGTCTCGACCAGCGAGTCGGAGGCGTCGACGCCCACGAGCATCAGCACGAACAGGAAGAGCATCATCACGGCGCCCGTGTACACGATCACCTGCACGACGCCGAGGAACGGCGCCTCCTGGGCGACGTAGAGGATCGCGAGCGAGACCATGACGACGACGACGCTCATCGCCGCGTGGACCGTCTTGCGCGCGAAGAGCAGGCCGAGGGCCGCGAGCACCATGACCGGCGCGAGGCACCAGAAGAGCACGGCCTCGGCGGTGGTGGTGCTGCCGGTCTCGGCCAGGGAGGTCAGGACGCTCATCGGCCTGCCTCGGTCCGCTGGACGTTCGCGAGCGAGGGCTCGTCCGGACGCCACTGCGCGACCCAGTCGATCTGCTCGGGCACGGGGCCGGTGACCTCGCCGCGGTAGTAGTCGTCGTCCTCGGTGCCGGGGACCATCGGGTGCGGTGCGGCCAGCATGCCCTCGCCGAGAGGCGCCAGCAGGTCCGTCTTCTCGTAGATCATCCCGCGGCGCGTGGGCCCGGCGAGCTCGTAGTCGTTCGTCATCGTCAGGGCGCGCGTGGGGCACGCCTCGATGCACAGCCCGCAGAAGATGCAGCGCAGGTAGTTGATCTGGTAGACGCGGCCGTACCGCTCACCTGGCGAGAACTGCGCGTCGGGCGTGTTGTCGGCGCCCTCGACGTAGATCGCGTCGGCCGGGCACGCCCACGCGCACAGCTCGCACCCGATGCACTTCTCGAGGCCGTCCGGGTACCGGTTGAGCTGGTGACGTCCGTGGTAGCGCGGCTTGGTCGGCACCTTCTCGAACGGGTACTGCTCGGTGACGGCCGGCTTGAACATGTTGGCGAAGGTGACGCCGAAGCCCGCCGCCGGAGCGAGCAGCTCGCCCAGGCCCTTCTTCGCCGGGATCAGGGACTCGTACTCCTGACCCGACGGCGCACCGACCTCGCCGGCGCCCTCGCGCCGGGAGATCTCCTTGTCGTCAGCCACGGGTCCCCTCCTCGTCCTCGTCCTCGGGCGTGTCGGTCTGGTCGGGTGCGGCCGTGACGGCCAGGGTGCCGGTGCCTCCACCGCCCTCGGCCGCGCGCTCGGCACGCAGCCTCCGTGGGGACGGGGGCAGCGTCTGTCCGGGCAACGGCGGAACAGGGTAGCCGCCCGCGAACGCGTCGAACGGTTCCTCGGGTCCCGTGTCCACGGGCGCCTGGCGTCGCTCGGGCACGAGGAACGAGACCACCACGCCGACGACGGCGAGCCCCGCGAGCACGAACAGGAGCGTCTGGAGGTCGACGTCGGTGAACTGCCGCACACCCTGCACGGCGGCGACCGCAACGATCCACACGAGCGCGGCGGGGATGAGCACCTTCCAGCCGAACTTCATGAACTGGTCGTAGCGGAAGCGCAGCAGGGTGCCGCGGATCCAGACGAACAGGAACATGAAGAACCAGAGCTTGGCCAGGAACCACAGGACCGGCCACCAGCCCTCGTTGAACATGCCGTCGTTGATGGCCGAGATCGGCCACGGCGCGCGCCACCCACCGAAGAAGAGCGTCGTGGCCACGGCCGACACGTTGAGCATGTTGATGTACTCCGCGAGGAAGAACCACGCGAACTTCATCGACGAGTACTCCGTCATGAAGCCCGAGACGAGCTCGCCCTCGGCCTCGGGAAGGTCGAACGGCAGCCGGTTGACCTCACCGACCATCGAGATGAAGTAGATGACGAACGCGGGCAGCAGCGGCAGGAACCACCACACCTGCGTCTGCGACTCGACGATCTGCGAGGTCGACATCGAGCCTGCGAGGATGAACACGCTCACGAGGGACAGGCCCATGGCGAGCTCGTACGAGATCACCTGTGCGGTCGAGCGCACGGCACCCAGCAGCGGGTACGTCGAGCCCGAGGACCAGCCGCCGAGCACGATGCCGTACACGCCGAGCGACGTCGCCGCGAGGATGTAGAGCACCGCGACCGGGAAGTCCGTGAGCTGCAGCGGCGTCTCGATGCCGAACATGCTCACCTGCGGCCCCAGCGGGATCACGGCGAACGTGAGCAGCGCGCAGAACACCGAGATCATCGGCGCGACGATGTACACGACCTTGTCCGCCGCGCGCACCGTGATGTCCTCCTTGAGCAGGAGCTTCATCGCGTCGGCGAGCGACTGGAGCAGACCGAACGGGCCGTGCACGTTGGGGCCGGGCCGCACCTGCATGCGCGCGACGACCTTGCGCTCGAACCAGATCGCGATGAGCACGCTCGTGAGCAGGAACACGATGATGCCGACCGCCTTGATCAGGACGATCCACCACGTGTCGTTGCTGAAGTCGGCGGTCGCGACCTGGTCCCCGCTCACCTGCGCGAGCACCGGCCCGGCCGGCGCCAGGAGTGCACCCATCACCGCTCCTCACCTTCGGTCAGGGGCTGCGGCTGCGCCGCTCCCCCGGCTGGTCCGACCTCGGCGCGTGCGGCCCCGGGCAGCGCGGCGGCCTGCACGCGCACCACCGCGCCCGCGTCGACCCCGAGGGTCGCGCGCACGGCGGAGCCCGTCGAGGCCGTCGGGAGCCACACCACGCCGTCGGGCATGGGCGTCACCACCACGGGCAGGGTGACCTGCCCGCGCTCGGTGCGCACCGTGAGGCCGGCGCCCGTGTCGACGCCGAGGTGGCCGGCGAGCTCCGGCGAGACCCGGGCGACGGGCCGCTGCGCCGTGCCGGCCAGGAACGCCTCGCCGTCCTGGCAGCGACCTGCGTCGAGCAGCAGGTGCCACGTCGCGAGCACCGCCTCGCCGTCGGCGAGCGAGGGCGGCTCGGTCGCGGCGACGGAGGGGGCCGCGGCGCGGGCGCCGTCCCAGCCCCCGAGCTGGTCGATCTCGGCGCGCACCTGGCCGAACGTCCGCAGGCCGAGGGGCACGTCCATCGCGTCGGCGAGCGCGTCGAGCACGCGGTGGTCGGCCATCGCGGTCGACGTGAGGGCCTGCGGGAAGGGCCGGGGCCGTCCCTCCCAGTTGAGGAAGGTCCCGGGCTTCTCGACCGGGGGCGCCACCGGGAGGACGACGTCGGCGAGCTGGGTCACCGCCGAGGCGCGCACCTCGAGCGAGACGAGGAAGCCGGCCGAGGCGAACGCCTCGCGCGCGAGCACCGGGTCCGCCAGGTCGTCGGGGTCCACACCACCGACGACGAGGCCGCCCAGCTCACCCGCAGCCGCGGCCGCGAGGATCGCCGAGGCGTCACGGCCCGGGGTCTCGGGCAGCCGCTCGACGTCCCACGCCGCCGCGACGTCCACGCGCGCGGCGCCGTCGGTCACCTGTCGCCCGCCCGGGAGCAGGCCGGGCAGGGTGCCGAGCTCGACGCCGCCCCGCTCACCTGCGCGGCGCGGGATCCAGACGAGCCGTGCACCCGTGCGCTCCGCGAGACGCAGCGCGGCCGAGTACGCACCCGGCACGGTCGCCAGACGCTCGCCCACGACGACGACGGCGTCAGGGCCGAGCAGCCCAGCGGCCTCGCCGAGCACGCCGTCGGCGCCCGGGACGAGCGCGTCGAGCACCTCGGCCTCGGTCCCCGGCGCGGCCGGGACGAGCGTGCCCGAGAGGCGCTCGAGCCCGCGGCTCGCGAACGGCGCGACGGACACGACACGGTTGCGGTGCGCGCGCACGCCCTTGCGCAGACGCAGGAAGACGATGCCGCCCTCGTCCTCGGGCTCGAAGCCCACGAGCAGCGTGGTCGGTGCCTTCTCGAGGTCGTCGAACGTGACGGACATCCGGGCGCCCGCCACGTGGTGCGCGAGGAACTCGGCCTCCTCGGCCGAGTGCGGACGAGCACGGTGGTCGACGTCGTTGGTGCCCAGGGCGACGCGCGCGAACTTGGCGTAGGCGTACGCGTCCTCGAGCGTGACGCGGCCGCCAGGGAGCACGCCGACGCCGCCCGCGTCACGTGCGGCGGCGAGCCCGGTGGCCGCGGCCTCGAGGGCCTCGCCCCAGCTCGCGGGGCGCAGCTCGCCACGCGTGCCGTCGGCCGCGCGCTCACGCACGAGCGGCACGGTCAGACGGTCGGGCATGCCCTGCCACGGGTAGGCGAAGCGGTCCTTGTCGCTGATCCACTCCTCGTTGACGGCCGGGTCGTTGCCCGCGAGGCGGCGCAGGACGACGCCGCGGCGGTGGTCGACGCGGATGGCGGCACCGTTCGCGTCGTGCTCGGCGATGCCGGGGGTCGACACGAGGTCGAACGGACGCGAGCGGAACCGGTAGGCCGAGCTCGTGAGGGCGCCGACCGGGCAGATCTGCACGGTGTTGCCCGAGAAGTAGGACGCGAAGGGGCGGCCCGAGGTGTCGACGGTCGCCTGACCGGCGGGGCCCGCCGGGTCCTGCGCCGGGAGGCCCTCGGCCTTGCTGATCGGGGTGCCGTCGGGCTGGACGCCCCGGTACACCTCGGCCGGCTCCGAGCCCGCGAACCCGAGCACGCCCGGGTCGAACACACCGATCTGCTGACGCACGCCGCGCTGCTGGAGGTCGATGAACGGGTCGCCCGCGATCTCCTCCGAGAAGCGCGTGCAGCGCTGGCAGAGGACGCAGCGGTCCCGGTCGAGCAGGATCTGCGTCGAGATCGCCAGCGGCTTGGGGAACGTGCGCTTGACGTCGTGGAAGCGGCTCGTCGGGCGGCCGTTGCTCATCGCCTGGTTCTGCAGGGGGCACTCGCCGCCCTTGTCGCAGGTGGGGCAGTCGAGCGGATGGTTGATGAGCAGGAGCTCCATCACGCCGTGCTGGGCCTTGTCGGCGACCGCCGACGTGCGCTGCGTGCGCACGACCATGCCCGGCGTCGCCTCGAGCGTGCACGACGCCTGGGGCTTGGGCATGGGGCGCAGGTTGCCCTCGCGGTCCGGCGTCGAGACCTCGACGAGGCACTGCCGGCACGCGCCGACGGGCTCGAGCAGCGGGTGGTCGCAGAACCGCGGGATCGCGATGCCCATCTGCTCAGCCGCGCGGATCACGAGCGTGCCCTTGGGGACGGAGACCTCGACGTCGTCGATCGTCAGCGTCACCTGCTCGACGGGCGGGGCGCCCGTCGAGGCTGCGGGGGTCGTCGTCGTCATGCTCCCACCGTTCCTGCCGCCACACCGGAGAGCGCGTGCACGTCGGCCCGCCGGTTGCGTGGGGTGTAGTCGAACTTGGCCGAGGCGACCGGGTCGAACGGGCACGCCCCGCCCGTGATGTGCGCTTCGAACTCCTCCCGGAACAGCGCGATGCCCGAGGTGATGGTCGAGGTCGCACCGTCGCCGAGCGCGCAGAACGCGCGGCCCAGGATGTTGTCGCAGACGTCGAGGAGGGTGTCGAGGTCCTCCATGGTCCCGCGCCCGTGCTCGATCCGCGCGAGGATCTGCTTGAGCCAGTAGGTGCCCTCGCGGCACGGCGTGCACTTGCCGCACGACTCGTGCGCGTAGAACTCGGCCCAGCGCGTGATCGCGCGGACCACGCACGTGCTGTCGTCGAAGATCTGCAGCGCGCGCGTGCCGAGCATCGACCCTGCGGCGCCCACCGACTCGTAGTCGAGCGGCACGTCGAGGTGCTCCGCCGTGAACAGCGGGGTCGACGAGCCTCCGGGGGTCCAGAACTTGAGCTCGTGGCCGCCGCGCACGCCACCCGCCATGTCGAGCAGCTCGCGCAGCGTGATGCCGAGCGGCGCCTCGTACTGGCCGGGCCGCTCGACGTGGCCCGAGAGCGAGAAGATGCCGAACCCGGCGGACTTCTCGGTCCCCATCGAGCGGAACCAGTCGACCCCGCGGTCGATGATCGACGGGACCGAGGCGATCGACTCGACGTTGTTGACGACCGTCGGGCGCGCGTACAGGCCCGCGACCGCGGGGAACGGGGGCTTGAGCCGCGGCTGACCGCGGCGACCCTCGAGCGAGTCGAGCAGCGCGGTCTCCTCACCGCAGATGTACGCCCCGGCGCCCGCGTGCACCGTCACGTCGAGGTCGAAGCCCGAGCCGTGGATGTTCTTGCCGAGGTGCCCGGCCGCGTAGGCCTCCTCGACGGCGCGCAGCAGCCGTCGGTACACGTGCAGCACCTCGCCGCGCACGTAGATGAAGGCGTGCGTGCACCCGATCGCGAACGACGTGATCGCGACGCCCTCGACCAGCAGGTGGGGCGTGGCCATCATCAGCGGGATGTCCTTGCACGTCCCCGGCTCGGACTCGTCGGCGTTCACCACGAGGTAGCGCGGGCCGCCGTCGGGCTGGGGCAGGAAGCTCCACTTGAGACCGGTCGGGAAGCCGGCGCCACCGCGACCCCGCAGGCCCGAGTCCTTGACCGCGGTCACGACGTCGGCCGGGGCCATGCCCAGGGCGGTGCGCAGGGCGCGGTAGCCGCGACCCTGCTCGTAGGTCGCGAGGGTCCAGGACCGCTCGGCGTCCCACTGGTCGCTCAGCACGGGGCTCAGGGTGGTGCTCATCACGACTCCTTGCTCGCGTCGGTACCGCGACCCGTGTCGCCGCCCTGGGTGCCGCCCTGGGGCGGTGCCGCGGGCTGGTCGACGCTCGAGTCACGCCCGCGCGTCATCCCCGCAGCCTGCCCGGCCGACGACGCCTCGGTGTCCGTGCTCTCGGCCGACGCGGGCCCGGCCGGGGCGGTCCAGCCCTTCTCGCGCGCGAGGCGACGGCCGACCACGGTCGCCTCGCCCGCGCCCACGCCCTCGTCCGCGCGGCCGTCCGGGAAGCCGGCCAGCACGCGCGACATCGCCTTGAACGAGCACACCGACGACGCCCCTCGCGTGGGTGCGACGGGCTCCCCCGACCGCAGCCGGTCGACCACCTGGGTCGCCGAGTCGGGCGTCTGGTTGTCGAAGAACTCCCAGTTGACCATCATCACGGGCGCGTAGTCGCACGCCGCGTTGCACTCGACGCGCTCGAGCGTGATCTTCCCGTCCTCGGTGGTCTCGTCGTGACCCACGCCGAGGTGCTCGCTGAGCTCGTCGAAGATCGCGTCGCCGCCCATGATCGCGCACAGCGTGTTGGTGCAGACACCGACGGTGTACTCGCCGTTGGGGTGTCGCTTGTACTGGGTGTAGAAGGTCGCGACGGCCGAGACCTCGGCCGTGGTGAGACCGAGCTGGCGCGCGCAGAACGCGATCCCGTCAGGGCTCACGTAGCCGTCCTCGGACTGCACCAGGTGCAGCAGTGGCAGCAGCGCCGAGCGCGTGTCCGGGTAGCGCGCCATGGCCTGCGCCGCGTCCCGCTCGAGCCGCTCGAGCTTGGTGCCCTCGTAGGGCTCGTACGCCGTGGTCGCCATCAGCGATCCACCCCTCCCAGCACAGGGTCGAGCGCGGCCACCGCGACGACGACGTCGGCGACCTGGCCGCCCTCGCACATGAGCGAGACGGCCTGCAGGTTGTTGAAGGACGGGTCGCGGAAGTGCGCCCGGTAGGGCCGCGTGCCGCCGTCGGACACGAGGTGCACGCCGAGCTCGCCGCGCGGCGCCTCGACGTTCTGCCACACCTGGCCCGCGGGGACGCGGAAGCCCTCGGTGACCAGCTTGAAGTGGTGGATCAGGGCCTCCATCGAGGTGCCCATGATCTGCTTGATGTGGTCGAGCGAGTTGCCCATGCCGTCGGAGCCGATCGCGAGCTGCGCGGGCCACGCGATCTTCTTGTCCGCGACCATCACCGGTCCCGGCCCCATCTGCTGGAGACGGTCGACGCACTGCTCGACGATCCGCAGCGACTGGTAGATCTCCTCGAGACGCAGCACGGTCCGGGAGAACGAGTCGGCGTCGGTCGACGTGGGGACGTCGAAGTCGTACGTCTCGTAGCCGCAGTACGGCTGGGCCTTGCGCACGTCGTACGGGAGGCCCGTCGAGCGCAGCACGGGCCCGGTGATGCCGAGCGCCATGCACCCCGCGAGGCTCAGGTGGCCCACGCCGACGGTGCGGCCCTTGTAGATCGGGTTCGCGAGCATCAGGTCGCCGAGCTGGCCCGTGTAGTCGCGGACCTTGGGCAGCGCGTCGCGGATCGCCTCGAGCGCGCCGGGCGGGATGTCCTGGGCGACGCCTCCGGGTCGCACGTACGCGTGGTTCATCCGCAGGCCCGTGATCAGCTCGAAGATCCGCAGGATCTCCTCGCGGCCCGTGAACGCCTGCGTCATGATCGTGGTCGCGCCGAGCTCGTTGCCGCCCGTGCCGAGCGCCACGAGGTGGGACGAGGCGCGGTTGAGCTCCATCATCAGCACGCGGATGACGGTCGCGCGCTCGGGGACGTCGTCGGTGATGCCGAGGAGCTTCTCGACGCCCAGGCAGAACGCGGTCTCCTGGAACAGCGGCGCGAGGTAGTCCATGCGCGTGCAGAACGTGGGGCCCTGGGACCAGGTCCGGTACTCCATGTTCTTCTCGATGCCGGTGTGCAGGTAGCCGATGCCCGTGCGGGCCTCGGTCACCGTCTCGCCGTCGATCTCGAGCATGAGGCGGAGCACGCCGTGGGTCGACGGGTGCTGCGGGCCCATGTTGACGACGATGCGCTCCTCGCCCAGGCGCGCTGCCTCCTCGGCGATGTCCGACCAGTCGCCGCCCGAGGCCTCGAAGGTGGGCACGCCCTCGGTCGCCTCGTCGACGATGTGCGGGCTCGCGTGAGGGGTCTGTGAGGTGGCCATCAGTTGTACGCCCTCCGCTCGTCGGGCGGCGGGATGCTCGCGCCCTTGTACTCGACCGGGACCCCGCCGAGCGGGTAGTCCTTGCGCTGGGGGTGCCCGGGCCAGTCGTCCGGCATCTCGATGCGCGCGAGGCCGGGGTGCCCGTCGAACACGATCCCGAAGAAGTCCCAGGTCTCACGCTCGTGCCAGTCGTGGCCCGGGTAGACCGACGTGGACGACGGGATGTGAGGGTCGGTCTCCGGCACGGACACCTCGAGCCGCAGCGAGCGCCCGTGCGTCACCGAGGTCAGGTGGTAGACCGCGTGCAGCTCGCGTCCCGCGTCGCCCGGGTAGTGCACACCCGAGACGCCGAGGCCGAGCTCGAAGCGCAGGTCCTGGTCGTCGCGCAGCGCCTGGCACACGGGCACCACGTGCTCCCGGGCGACGTGCAGCGTGAGCTCGCCGCGGTCGACGACGACCTTCTCGATCGCGTCGTCCCACGCGGTGCCGCCCTCGCCGAGCACCTCGGCGAGCACGTCCACGACCTCGTCGAACCAGCCGCCGTACGGCCGCTCGCTCGGGCCAGGCATCGCGATGGTGCGCACGAGGCCGCCGTAGCCCGAGGTGTCACCCGCGTCTGCCACACCGAACATGCCCGAGCGCACGTCGACGACATCGAGCTCGGGCCGCCCACCGGGGCCGACCTGACCCACGGCGTTCGCGGGGGCGTTCTGCGCGCCCGCCTCGAGCGCGGCCTCGCTCGTGGTCTGCGGCGTGCCGGGGTCAGGCGTGCCCACGGGTCCCGAGCCGCCCTTGGCGGCTGCCGCGGCGTCCTTCTCCTCGTCGGAGGGCTTCTTGGGGGCGTCGCTCACCGCAGCAGGCCCTTCATCTGGGAGGTCGGGGTGGCCTCGAGCGCCGCGGCCTCGGCGGCGCGGGCCGCCTCCTCGCGGTTGACGCCGAGCGGCGAGGACTGGATCTGCTCGTGGAGCGTGAGGATCGCGTTGAGCAGCATCTCCGGCCGCGGCGGGCAGCCCGGCAGGTAGATGTCGACGGGCACGATGTGGTCCACGCCCTGCACGATCGCGTAGTTGTTGAACATCCCGCCCGAGGACGCGCACACGCCCATCGAGAGCACCCACTTGGGCTCGGACATCTGGTCGTACACCTGGCGCACGACGGGCGCCATCTTCTGGCTCACGCGGCCGGCCACGATCATCAGGTCGGCCTGGCGCGGCGAGGCGCGGAAGACCTCCATGCCGAACCGCGACATGTCGAAGCGCGGCGTGCCGGTGGCCATCATCTCGATCGCGCAGCACGCGAGACCGAAGGTCACGGGCCACAGCGACGCCTTGCGCATGTAGCCGGCGAAGCTCTCGATCGTCGTCAGCAGGAAGCCTGACGGCGCGGACTCCTCGATGCCCATGGTGCTCCTCCCTCCTCGTCCCTCAGTCCCACTCGAACCCGCCACGGCGCCACTCGTAGACGAACGGCACCGTGATGAGGACGAGGAAGGTGATCATCGCGACCACCCCGAACAGCGCGAGCTCGGAGAACGCGACCGCCCAGGGGTACATGAACACGACCTCGATGTCGAAGACGATGAACGTCATCGCGACGAGGTAGTACTTGATCGGGAACCGACCGCCGCCGACGGCGTGCGGGGTGGGGTCGATCCCGCACTCGTAGGCCTCGAGCTTGGCCCGGTTGTAGCGGTGGGGGCCGATGATGCGGCTCGCGCCCACGCCACCCAGGGCCAGCACGGCTGCGACGCCCATGAGGACCAGGATCGGGATGTAGGGGTTCGTCATCGGGCCCTCCAGGTCAGGCGCGGTCGCGGCGACGCCTCCGCCGAGTGTGGTCGGGTCATGCGGCCGGCGCAATCCGGGTCAGCGCCGCGATGAACCTGTCGGACAGGTCACCGCCGCGCGGCTCGTACACGTCGGCCAGGAGCTTGAGGGTGAGCCGCATCAGCGCCGGCCGGGGCAGGCCGTACCGCGTGCAGATCCGCATGACCTCGGGGTGCTCGATGAGCTTCACGAACACGCGGCCCAGCGTGTAGTAGCCGCCGAGCTCCTCGGCCATGATCCGCGGGTAGGTCGCGAGCGTGCTCTCGCGCGCCGCGTCGGTGGTCTTCGCGCGCGACTGCGCGACCACCTCGGCCGCCCGACGCGCGGCCTGCATCGCGTAGGCGATGCCCTCGCCGTTGAACGGGTTGACCATCCCGCCAGAGTCGCCCACGAGCATGAGGCCGCGCGTGTAGTGCGGCTTGCGGTTGAACCCCATGGGCAGCGCGGCGCTGCGCACCGGGCCCACCTGGTTCTCGGGTGTGAACTCCCACGACGCGGGCGTGTTCGCGACCCAGCGCTGCAGCAGGTCCTTGTAGTCGATCTTCGTGGCGGCAGCCGTCGAGCTCACGCTGCCCAGGCCCACGTTCGCGGTGCCGTCGCCCAGGCCGAAGATCCAGCCGTAGCCCGGCAGCAGGTTGGACCGGTTCGGCGCGCCGTCCCACAGCTCGAGGTGGGACTCCATCCAGTCGTCGTCGTGCCGCCGGGTGCGGAAGTACGTGCGCACCGCGACGCCCATGGGCCGGCGCGGGTTCTTCTCGATGCCGAGCGCGAGCGCGAGGCGCCCCGAGACGCCGTCGGCCGAGATCACGAGGGGTGCGCGGTAGGTGACCTCGTCCCCCGCGCGGCGGCCGGCCTCGTCGACCGGCCGGGCGGTGACACCGACCACGTGGCCGGTGCGCTCGTCGAGCACGGGGCCCGTGACGTTGGTCAGCTCCTGGATGCGCGCACCCGCGGCGCGCGCGTGCCGCGCGAGGGTGTCGTCGAAGTCGCGGCGGGTGCGGCTCACGCCCCAGCTCGGGAACTCGTCGAGCTCGGGCCACGGGAGCTCGAGACGGTGGCCGCCGCCGTAGACCCGCAGGCCCTTGTTGCGGATCCAGCCGTCCTCCTCGCGCATGGGGACACCCATCGCGACGAGCTCGCGCACCGAACGCGGGGTGAAGCCGTCGCCGCACACCTTCTCGCGCGGGAAGGCCGACTTCTCGAGCACGAGGACGTCGACGCCGTGCGTCGCGAGGTAGTACGCCGCGGTCGCGCCGGCGGGACCTGCGCCGACGACGATGACGTCCGCGTCCCCACCCATGCCCTGAGACCCCACGCCCCGCCTCATCCTTGTGAACGGATTCACCACTGATCGCCGCGAGTCTAGTGCCCGTCCCGGGTGCCGTCTGGTGAGGCTTACCTTCCTTGGCCGCTCGCGCCCGGGCCCGGTGCGACGGCGGCGGTCGTCACGTCGACGGCCGCGTCGCGCGGTGCAGCGCGACGATCCCGCCCGAGAGGTTGCGGTACGCGACGTCGGTCCAGCCCGCCGCACGGATGCGACGGCCCAGACCCTCCTGGTCGGGCCAGTCCCGGATCGACTCCGCGAGATAGGTGTAGGGACCCTCCTGACCCGTCACCGCGCGCGCGAGCCCCGGCAGCGCACGCACCAGGTAGCCCGAGTACACCGCACGGAACGGGGGCCAGGCGGGCGTCGAGAACTCGCACACCACGAGGCGACCGCCCGGGCGCGTCACGCGCAGCATCTCGGCGAGGGCCGCGCCCGTGTCCACCACGTTGCGCAGGCCGAACGAGATGGTGACCGCGTCGAACGACGCGTCCGCGAACGGCAGGCGCGTCGCGTCGCCGGCGGTGAACGGCAGGTCCGGGCGGCGCGCCTTGCCCACCGCGAGCATGCCCACCGAGAAGTCGCACGGGACCACGTGCACGCCCGCGGCGTCGAAGGGCTCGCTCGACGTGCCGGTACCGGCCGCGAGGTCGAGCACGCGCTGGCCGGGACGCGCGTCGACCGCGGCGATGGTCGCGGTGCGCCACCGGCGGTCCTGGCCGAGGGAGATCACGTCGTTCGTCAGGTCGTAGCGCTGCGCGATGCCGTCGAACATCGCGGCGACCTCGTGCGGACGCTTCTCGAGGGAGGGGCGACTCATGGTGGCCATCCTCCCAGGCCGTCACGTGGTGCGCGTGCGGCGGCCGAGGGCCCGCGGCGGTCCTACGCTGTACGGCGATGAGCACCGACCCGTCCCCGACCGACCGGCCCGGCACGCCGGCCCTCCCTGGGCCGCTCGTGGCACGCACGGTCGAGGTCGACGTCGCCTCGCTCCCGGCGGTGCTGCTCGACCTGCTGCCCGCCCAGGGCGGTGCCGCCTGGGTGCGCCGCGGCGACGGCCTGGTCGCCTGGGGTGAGCTGCTGCGCGTCGAGACGCGAGGTGCCGGGCGCTTCGCCGAGGCCGAGGCCGCGTGGCGCCAGGTCGTGCGGCACGCCGTCGTGCGCGACGAGGTGCGGATGCCCGGCACGGGCCCGGTGGCGTTCGGCTCGTTCGCTTTCGCGGCGGGCTCCCCCGCGGGCGGGGCGCTCGTGGTGCCGCGCGTCGTCGTCGGCCGACGTGGCGGGCGGGCCTGGGTCACGTCGCTCGAGGTGGGGTCTGTCGCGCCCGTCCCGACGCCGACGACGGCGTCACGTCCGGTCGCGCCGGGCCGGGTGGCGCTCGCGCCCGGGTCCCTCGACCCCGAGGGCTGGAAGCACGCGGTGGCGCGGGCCGTCGCCGAGATCCGCGCGGGCCGCCTCGACAAGGTGGTGCTCGCACGAGACGTGGTCGCGACCACCGCCGAGCCGCTCGACCCGCGCTGGGTGCTGCACCGCCTCGCCGAGGGGTACGCGTCGTGCTGGACGTTCAGCGTCGACGGGATGCTCGGCGCGACGCCCGAGCTGCTGCTGCGCAGCGAGAAGGGCCTGGTCACCTCGCGCGTGCTCGCGGGGACCATCCGCCGCACGGGCGACGACGACGCCGACCTCGCGCGCGCCGCGATCCTCGCCCACTCGTCCAAGGACCTCGAGGAGCACGAGTACGCGGTCGAGTCGCTCACCCGCGCCCTCGGTCCGTTCTGCTCGTCGACCAACGTGCCCGAGACCCCGTTCGTGCTGCACCTGCCGAACGTGCTGCACCTCGCGACCGACGTCACCGGCGTGCTCACGGCCGGGCCGGGCGAGGGGCCCACGAGCCTCGGGCTCGCCGCCGCGCTGCACCCGACCGCCGCGGTCGCGGGCACCCCCACCGAGGCGGCCTGCGAGCTGATCGGCGAGGTCGAGGTGATGGACCGGGGCCGGTACGCGGGACCGGTGGGCTGGCTCGGGGCCGACGGCGACGGCGAGTGGGGCATCGCGCTGCGCTCGGCCGAGCTCGACCCGGCCGACCCGCACCGTCTGCGCCTGTTCGCGGGCTGCGGGATCGTCGCGGCCTCCGACCCGGCGGCGGAGCTCGCCGAGTCGGAGGCCAAGCTCGAGCCGATGCGCCACGCGCTCGGCGGCTGACGGCCGGGAACTCAGCCGCGCCCGAACATGTCCCAGGGGAAGCCGCCGCGGTCCGGCAGCTGCTGCTGCTCCTGCTCCTGCTGCTGCGGCGTCTCCTCGTCGGCCTGACGCACCGCGAACGTCACCGTCACCTCGGTCGTCGAGCCGCCTCGCACCACGGTCAGCACCGCGGTGTCCCCCGCGCCGTGCTCGCGCACGTGCGCGGTGAGCGACTCGGCACCGCTCACGGGCGAGCCGTCGATCGCGACGACGACGTCTCCCGAGCGCAGCCCGGCGTCAGCGGCCGGGGAACCGTCGCTGACCTGCTCGACCTGGGCGCCGCGCCGGGTGGTGCCGTCGGCCGAGGCCGTGCCGTCCACGAGACCCACGCCGAGGAACGCGTGCTCGGCGGTCCCGTCGGTGATGAGCTGCTCGGCGATGCGGCTCGCGAGGTTGGACGGGATCGCGAAGCCGAGCCCGATCGAGCCGTTGCTCGAGCCGTCGGTCGCGATGGACGACGTGATCCCCACCACGGCCCCCTGCGCGTCGAACAGCGGGCCGCCGCTGTTGCCGGGATTGATCGCGGCGTCGATCTGGATCGCGTTGGTGACCACGGTCGAGCCGCCGTCGGAGGTCGACACCGGCCGGTCGACGGCCGAGACGATGCCCGTGGTCGCGGTGCTGTCGAGGCCCAGCGGGTTGCCCACGGCCATGACCGACTCCCCGACCTCGACCTCGTCCGAGCTGCCGATCTGCGCGGGAGCGAGGTCGGCGGGCGGGTCGACCAGGCGGATGACCGCGAGGTCGGTGGTGGGGTCGAGCCCCACGACCTCGGCCTCGTACACGCGGCCGTCGGACAGCGTGACCCGCAGGCCGTCGTCGACGGCGTCGCCCACGACGTGGTCGTTGGTCAGCACGTGCCCCTCGGTGTCGATGAGCACGCCCGAGCCCGTGCCTGCGCCCTGCGCGGTGCGCACGTCGATCGCGACCACCGACGGCCGCACGGCGTCCGCGACGGCCTCCCAGTCGGGCTGCTGCGAGCTCGAGCCGGCGACGGGCACCGTGGTCGACGTGGCGGGCTCCTCGGCCGCGCGGGTGGACGTGGTCGCCGGGGTCGCGTCGAACGCGCCCACGAGGCCCGCGGTCGCGAGGCTCGCGACGAGGGCGGCGCCCGTGGCCGTCCCGACGAGCGCGAGCCACGGCGTGCGTCGCGTCGCCGCGGCGGACGCGGGCGTCGGGGCCTGCGTGGCAGGGCCGTACGCGGGCGTGGGCGCCGATCCCCCGTCGGGCGTCCCGGCGGGAGCCGGCCCGGGGTGTCCGGGCGGTGCGAAGTGCGGGGCCTGCGGCGCCTGGGTGGGCACCACCTGGGTGGGCTGCTGGGGGTCGGTGGGTCCGGTCTGCTGCGTCATGGGTCCTCCTCGGGTGTCGCACCCCAGGAGACCCCATGGGCCTTGTCGCAGGCTGGGCCGCACCTGGGAGGTTCCTGGGAACCTCAGGCACCCCGCAGGGTGGAGTCGTCGGCGAGGCGTTCGGCCACGGCCCGCGCGACCGCGCGGTCGAGAGCGCGCCGGCCCACGCGGTCGACGACGGCCTCCACGACGCGCACCCCACGCACCTGCGCACGCAGCGCGCCCTCGAGCGCGACCTCGTCGTGGACCCGCACGTGGGGCACGCCGTAACCCGCGCACAGCGCCGCGAGGTCGGCACCGTGGGGCGTGCCGAAGACCCGCTCGAACACTCCCTCGCCACCCTCCTGACCGTGCTCGAGGGTCGCGAAGATCGAGCCGCCGTCGTCGTTGGCGACCACGAGCGTGAGGTCGGGACGCTGCTCGAGCGGGCCCACGAGCAGTCCCCCGACGTCGTGCAGGAACGTCAGGTCGCCCACGAGCGCGCGCACGGGGCGCCCGAGCCCGAGGCCCACGCCGACGGCCGTCGAGACGACGCCGTCGATGCCCGCGAGCCCGCGGTTCGCGTGCACCAGGGGCGGCTCGTCCCAGGCCGCGACGAGGGCCAGGTCACGCACCGGGTTGCTGGACCCGACCACGAGCACGTCGTCGCGTCCGCAGGCCCTCGCCACGGTGCGCGCGACCACGGGACCCGTGAGGCGGTCGGTCGTCGCCAGCACGTGGGCGACGGCGTCCGACGCGAGCGCACCCGCCTGCGCCCAGGCCTCGGCCCAGCCCTCGGGCCCTGTCCCCGGGAGCCCCGCACGCAGCTCGTCGGGGACGCCCGCCAGCACGCGGTCGGCCGCGCGCGGTGCGTCGGTCCACTCCGGGTCCGGGCCGCCCACCACGACCGTCTCGACGTCCTCGCGCGCGAGCAGCCTCTGGACGGCACGGTCGAGGGTCGGTCGCCCGAGGACGAGGACGCGCTCGACGGCGTCGGCGAGGGGCGAGGTCAGCACGTGCCGGTAGGCGCGCACCAGCCGTGGTCCGCCGGCGGCCCCCGAGCTCGGCTCGGCCACGAGCGGCCAGCCGTTGGCCTCGGCGACCTCGCGGGCCACCGGCCCGGCACCGTCGCCGGCGACCACGAGCGTGCGCGGCGCGGGCGACCAGCCCGGGTCGGACGGCGGTGCGGGCACCCGCGGCTCGACCACGGGCACGCCCTCGCGCGCGCGCGCCGGCCAGGGCGCCCCGTCGGGCACGAGCGGCTCGCGGAAGGCGAGGTTCAGGTGCACGGGGCCCGGGCGGGCCGTGCGCAGCCCGAGCGCCGTCGCGACCGCTCGCACGCCCACGTGGCGGATGTCGCGGTCCTCCCCCGGCCGCCCCGTGGGCGCGGGGACGTCCAGCGTGCGCAGCGCGGGCGGCAGCAGGCCCACCTGGTCGGTGGTCTGGTTCGCACCCGTGCCGCGCAGCTCGTGCGGACGGTCGGCCGTCAGGAGCAGCAGCGGGAGGCCCGCGTGGCGCGCCTCGAGCGTCGCGGGCAGCAGGTTCGCGACGGCCGTGCCCGACGTCGTCACGACGGCCACCGGGCGCGACGAGCCCTCGGCCCGGGCGGCCGCCGCGAGGCCGAGCGCGAGGAACGCGGCGGCTCGCTCGTCGACACGGACGTGCAGTCGCAGGGCCGGCGCGTGCGGGTCGCGCACGCGGTCGTCGGCCGCGGCCTCCGCGACCGCGTAGGCGAGCGGGGCCGAGCGCGACCCCGGCGCGAGCACCACGTCGCGCAGGCCGAGGCCCGCGAGCGCCTGGAGCAGCACGCGCGCCGCGTGCACGGCGGGCGAGGGCACCGCGGGCGAGGGTACGGCCGGCGGAGGCGGGGCGGGCGCGCTCATGCGGCCTCCTCGACGGCCGCGACCCGGGCACGCCAGCGCGCCTCGAGCTCGGGTGGCGCCGCGTGCGCACGGAGCAGCGCGGGATCCGCCTCGATCCGGCGGACCTCGATCGCGCCGTCGCACGGGAGGAGGGACGGGGCGACGTCGTCGGCCAGGAGGTGCGCGGTCGCGAGCCCGCACGCGTGCTCGAGCTCGGGCAGGGCTGCGGCGAGCGCGAGCCCTGCGGCGAGCCCGACGGAGGTCTCGAGTGCCGACGACACCACGACCGGCAGGCCGACCTGCTCGGCGAGCCGGAGGCATGCGCGCACGCCACCGAGCGGCTGCACCTTGAGGACGATGACGTCCGCGGCCTGCGCCCGCACCACCGCGAGCGGGTCGGCCGCGCGACGGATCGACTCGTCGGCGGCGACGGGTACGTGAGACCCGCGCCGGACGGCCGCGAGCTCCTCGACGCTCGCGCACGGCTGCTCGACGTACTCGAGCCCGCCCGCGGCTCGGTCGAGCACGCGCAGCCGTGCGCGCGCCGTGCCGACGTCCCACGCGCCGTTGGCGTCGACGCGGATGCGCCCGTCCGGACCCAGGGCGTCGCGCACGGCCTCGAGCCGCTCGACCTCGTCCACCTCGGTCTGGCCCGGCTCGGCGACCTTGACCTTCGCGGTGCGGCACCCGCCCGAGCCGCGCACGATCGCGTGCGCACGGACGCCGTCGACCGCGGGCACCGTGACGTTCACCGGGACGCGGGTGCGCACGGGCGTGGGCCACCCCTCGTCGGCAGCCTCGACCGCAGCGGCCCACCACGCACGCGCCTCGGCGTCGTCGTAGTCCCAGAACGGGGAGAACTCGCCCCAGCCGGCCGGGCCGCGCAGGAGCACCCCGTCGCGCTCGGTCAGGCCGCGGAACCGCGTCCGCAGGCCGACGCGGTAGACGTGCAGGTCACGACTCACTCGGCCACCGTAGTCACGTCGCTCGCCGTCACGTCACCGCCCCCGCCCGCAGCGGCGGCGGCCTCGTCGCCGCCGAACAGGTGCAGCCCCACGATGCCCGCGACGATGAGCAGGATCGAGACGATCTTCCCGACCGACACGAGCTCATCCAGCCAGAGCATCCCGGCGACCGCGGTGACGACGGCGCCCACACCGGTCCACACGGCGTACGCGACCCCCACGGGGAGGGTGCGCAGGGCCCAGCCGAGGCCCGCCATCGAGAGCACGAGCAGCACGCCGAACGCGATCGTCGGGCCGAGGCGCGTGAAGCCCTCGGACGCCTTGAGGCTCAGAGCCCAACCGGCCTCGAGCAGTCCTGACACGATGAGCACGGCCCAGGCCATGTTCTCTCCCGTCGTCGTGCCGGGTCGTCCCGTCACGGGTCTGGCGTCGCCTGGCCGGGCCGTCCCGGCGGGGGTCGCCACGACGGCGACCCGCGGTCGATGCTAGCGGCGCGCTGGCTACTGTGACGCCCATGAGCTCGCTGCCCGCCCCCGTCTCGCAGACCTTCGACCCTCGGCGCTGGCGCACGGTCGCGGGGTTCGAGGACCTCGTCGACCTCACGTACCACCGGGGGGTCGACCGCACGGGTCCGGACGAGCGCGACCTGCCGGTGGTCCGCGTCGCGTTCGACCGCCCCGAGGTGCGCAACGCCTTCCGCCCCGGCACCGTCGACGAGCTCTACCGCGTGCTCGACCACGCACGGCAGAGTCCCGACGTGGGCGTCGTGCTGCTCACGGGCAACGGCCCGAGCCCCAAGGACGGCGGCTGGGCGTTCTGCTCGGGCGGCGACCAGCGGATCCGCGGCCGCGACGGCTACCGCTACGCCGACGGCGAGACGGCGGACGCGATCGACCCGGCGCGCGCCGGTCGCCTGCACGTGCTCGAGGTGCAGCGTCTCATCCGCACCATGCCCAAGGTGGTCGTCGCCGTCGTCGACGGCTGGGCCGCGGGCGGCGGGCACTCGCTGCACGTGGTCGCGGACCTGACGATCGCGTGCCGCGAGCACGGCCGCTTCAAGCAGACCGACGCCGACGTCGGCTCGTTCGACGGCGGCTACGGCTCGGCCTACCTCGCACGTCAGGTGGGCCAGAAGCGTGCGCGCGAGATCTTCTTCCTCGCTCGCGAGTACTCGGCCGACGACGCCGAGCGCTGGGGGGCGGTCAACGAGGTCGCCGACCACGACGCGCTCGAGCAGCTCGCGCTGGCGTACGCGCGGACGATCGCGGGCAAGTCCCCGCAGGCCGTGCGGATGCTGAAGTTCGCCTTCAACCTCGCGGACGACGGCCTCATGGGCCAGCAGGTCTTCGCGGGGGAGGCGACGCGGCTCGCCTACATGACGGACGAGGCGGTCGAGGGCCGGGACGCGTTCCTCGAGAAGCGGACGCCCGACTGGTCGGGCTTCCCGTACCACTTCTGAGCGCCCCACCCACGGCGGGGTCGCCGTGGGCGGCCCGTCAGCCCGCGCTGAGCAGCCAGACGCCGAAGTCGAGGACGTCCTTGAGGGCGATCCCGGCGACGACGACCACGCCGAGCAGCAGCGCGAACGCGACGGTCACGGGGACCACCGAACGCAGGGTGTCGTGGGGCCGTTCCTCGTCGCCCCGCGGGGCGTCGGCGGGCTCGTGGTCGAGGTGGTGGTGGACGGTGATCTGGGCCATGGCACCAGCCTGCTCCGGGGCACCCGGCCCGCGGATCGGCCCCTGGGACCCACCTGCACGTCGGCCCCTCCGCCCGGGGTGGGGCGCAGGGGCCGACGGGTCATCCTCAGGTCGTAGGGGTCAGCTCACGGTGAGCGAGCCCGAGCCCAGGGGGACCAGCTCGACCCAGGTGTTGCCGGGCGCGAGCGTCAACGGCTCGCCGGCCTCGTCGAGCAGCACGAGCGGCGCCTCGGGCGACTCCTTGGACCACGTGCCGTCGAGGTACTTGCCTCCGGTCGCGACCGTCGCGGAACCCGAGCCCACGAGCTCGTAGGTGGGCACCGCCGCACCGCCCTGCGCGCGGAAGCCGCTCGCGACGTGCGCGGCGTCGATCGCCACGACGTTGACCGCGGAGAGCCGATCGCCGTCGGGCGTGGTCGCGGGCGTCGAGCCCTCGGCACGCAGCCACCTGCCGGCCTCCGCATCCCACGTCCACGTGGGGCGGGCCTGGGAGGACATCCGGAACGCGAGCGTGGTCGCGGGGGCCCCGGCCACCACGGCCGAGGCGTCCTCGGCCGTGCGCGCGAACGCGAACTGCTCGGCCGGCGGCGCCGAGTGACCCGCGTCGGCCGCGGCCCAGAACGTCTCGGGCTCGCCGTAGACGTTGTGCGGCGCCCGGCGGAAACTCACGCGGTACATGCCGGGCGCACCGGCGTCGTGGCTGAGCGACTGCACGCCGCTGCCCTGGACCTGGCTGAGGATCCCGGACTGACCGCCCGAGTAGGCGAGCAGGCCCTGGAGCGGCGCCACGACGAGCGGGTCCATGGGGCGCACCGAGCGGATCGGCCCCACCTCGGCGGGGACCTGCGAGTGGAAGACCGCGATGAACCGCGAGACCTCGAACTCGACGATCGTCTCCCACACCACGTCCGCCTGGTCCAGACCCGTCTGCGGGCGGGCCGAGGTGGTGTTCTCGACCTTGACGGCGAGCGCCGGGCGCGCGGCGACCTCCTCGGTCTCGACGCCGGTGAGCGGCCACACCACCGGGATCACGGGCTCGGGCGGCGCCGAACGGTCGGCCTCGACCGTGGGCGTCACGGTGACCGGAGCCGGCACCTCGGGCTCTGCGGGCGAGCACGCCGCGAGGAGGGCGGTCGCGAGCACGGCGAGGGCGACGGTCGCGCGGGACCGGCGCGGTGTGCGGGTGTGGGTCGTGGGCAGGGCCACGGGGCATCTCCTTCGCGCCGGCGGACCGGCTCGTTCGCGTACGTCAGCGCGGTCGCGGATGACCGCGGTGCGAGGCCCGCACGGGCCGGGCACCGCCCAACTGTACGGCGCGCCTAGGGTGAGGACGTGGAACGCGCCCTCCTCCCGGTGCCCGCGGGGACGCCCGACGACGGCTCGGTGACCCGTCTGCTGAGCGCGCTCGAGGCTGCGCTCGAGGGCACCGGACCCGCGCTCGCGCCCGGGCGGCCGCGGTTCGAGGCCGAGGGTGACCGCGCGGGTGACGCCGACGGCGGCGCCACCCGTGCCGGGCACGTGACGGTGCCCGGGGAGGTCGCCGTCGTGCTGCGGACGTCGGGCTCGACGGGCGACCCGCGCGACGTGATGATCGACGCCGCGGCCCTGCACGCCTCGGCCCGTGCCACCCACGCCCGGCTCGGCGGCCCCGGCCGGTGGGTGCTCGCCCTGCCCACCGACCATGTCGCGGGCGTCCAGGTGCTCGTGCGGTCGCTCGACGCCGGCCGGGCACCCGTGGTGGTGCGCCCGGGCAGGTTCGACCCGGCGGCCCTCGCGTCGGCGGTCGCGCGCGCCGCCGCCGACGGTGCGCCCGTGCACACCGCGCTCGTCCCGACCCAGCTGCACCGCGTGGTCGAGGCCGCGGGCGACGCGCTCACCGGCGACCTCGCACCGCTCCTCGACCTCACCTCGGTGCTCGTGGGCGGCGCCGGGACGCCCGCGCCGCTGCTCGACCGCGCCCATGCGCTGGGCCTGCCCGTGATCACCACCTACGGCATGACCGAGACCGCGGGCGGCTGCGTGTACGACGGGACCCCGCTCGACGGCGTGAGCGTGCGCACCGAGCCCGACGGCCGCGTGCTCCTCGCGGGCCCGGTGCTCGCCCGCGGCGTGCTGGGACGACCCGAGCTCGACGCCCGGCTGTTCGTCGAGCACGACGGGCGCCGCTGGCTGCGCACGACCGACGTGGGTGAGATGACGCACGGCGCGCTGCGCGTGCTGGGCCGCGCGGACGACGTGATCGTCACCGGGGGTGTCAACGTGGCACCCGCGGCGGTCGAGGACGTCATCACGGCCCTCGCCGGCGTCCGCGGGGCGTGCGTGGTCGGGGTCCCCGACCCGGAGTGGGGCCGCTCGGTGGTCGCCGTCGTCGTCCCGGCGGGGGCGGCGCCCTCGCTCGACCAGGTGCGCGACGCCGTGCGCCGTAGGCTGGGACCCGCGGCCGCTCCGCGGCACCTCGTGCTCGTCGACGCCCTCCCGGAACGGGGGCCCGGCAAGACCGACCGGGCCGGGGCGGCACGACTGGCAGCCCACCGCCTCGCCGTCGGCCCGGAGGGGCTGAGCGCCCCGTAGACCGCCGGCCCGTCCGGCCCCGCACGCAGCCGGCCCGACCGGCCCGACCTCCGGAGGACCATGGCCACGCCCGCCGAGTGGCTCGAGGGAGCCCGCCCGCGCACGCTGCCCGCCGCCGTCGCGCCCGTCCTCGTGGGGACCGGCGCGGCCGCGCAGCTCGGTGCCGCCTCGGTGGGCCGCGCGCTGCTCGCCGCGGGCGTCGCCCTCGCGCTCCAGGTGGGCGTCAACTACGCGAACGACTACTCGGACGGCGTGCGCGGCACCGACCTCGACCGCGTGGGCCCGCTGCGGCTCACCGCGTCCGGGGCCGCCCGGCCGGGCCACGTCCGTGCGGCGGCGTTCGGGGCGCTCGGCGTGGGCGCCGCGCTGGGGCTCGCGCTGGTCGCCGTGAGCGGCCACTGGTGGCTGCTCGCGGTGGGTGCGGCGTCGGTCGTCGCAGCCTGGTACTACACCGGCGGGCGGCGCCCCTACGGGTACCTCGGCCTGGGCGAGGTGGGCGTCTTCGTCTTCTTCGGCCTCGTCGCGACGCTCGGCACCACCTACACGCAGGCCGACCGGGTCTCCTGGGCGGCGGTCGCCGGGGCGACGGGCATCGGCCTGCTCGCCTGCGCGCTGCTCATGGTCAACAACATCCGCGACATCCCGACCGACGCCCCGGCCGGCAAGCGCACGCTCGCGGTACGCCTGGGAGACCGGCGCGCCCGGCGCGTGTACGCGGGACTCGTCGCGGTCGCGATCCTGCTGGGCCTCGCGTGCGCGCTCGTCGCGCCGTGGTCACTGCTGGTGCTGCTGCTGACCGTCCCCGCCGGGATCCTCGTGGGAACCGTCCTGCTCGGGGCGCGCGGCGTCCTGCTGCGCCCCGTCCTCGCCGCGACCGGCGCGCTCGAGCTCGCCTACGGCGTGCTGCTCGGCCTCGGCCTGGCCATGTGAGCGCGGCTGCGGGGCCGGCACGGTGCTCCGGCTCCCGAGCCGCTCGGCCTCGGCGTCCTCCGCGGCGTCGTCGGCATCGACGTGCGCGCTGATCCGCCGGCCTGAGGCACGCCGCCGCTCGGCGCGCTCGGCGAGCCACGTCGCCGCGGCCGCGCGCCGGCCGTTGAGCACGAGGTACGAGACCGCCCACGCGACCACCGTGGCGACGACCACCAGGAGCCAGCCACGCATGCCCACGGCCCAGCCCGCGACGACCGCGGCGACGAGCAGGGCCAGCCTGAGCAGCGAGTAGACGACGAGGGGCACGGACCCAGCGTAGGCGCAGCCCGCTTACGCTGGAGTCATGCTCAGGGCCCTGGTCTACATCGTCCCCGTGGCGCTCGCCGTCTACGCGCTCGTCGACCTCGCACGCAGCCGCGAGGAGGAACGCTCGGGTCTGTCGGCGCTCGCGTGGGTCGCGATCGTGGTGCTGCTGCCGGTGGTGGGACCGATCGTCTGGATCGTGCTGAGCCGACGCGCAGCGGGGGCCCAGGGCGCTCGGCCGGGTGGTGGCGGTCGCCCAGGCCCGCGGCGTGGCGGGCCTGTCGCCCCCGACGACGACCCGGACTTCCTGTGGCGCCTCGAGCAGGAGCAGCGGCGCCGCCGGGCCCGCGACGAGACGGCCCCCGAGGACGAGTCGGGCGGCTCCTCCGCCTGAGACCTCAGCTCCCGCCGGGGACGCCGCCGTAGTCGTGCAGGCCCTGGAAGAACAGGTTCACGCCCGTGAAGTTGAAGACCACGGTCGCGAAGCCCACCACGACGAACCACGCAGCACGGCGACCCGACCAGCCACGCGTGGTCCGCGCGTGCAGGTAGGCCGCATAGACGACCCACACGACGAAGCTCCAGACCTCCTTGGGGTCCCAGCCCCAGTAGCGGCCCCACGTGTGCTCGGCCCACACGGCCCCCGCCATGACGGTGAACGTCCACAGGACGAAGCCCACCGCGGTGACGCGGAACGACAGGGCCTCGAGCTCACGCGTCGACGGCAGCACGTCGAGCGCCCGCCACCGCTCGCCCGCCAGGCGCGGGGAGCCCGCGGCGCGCGAGTCCTTGAGCAGGTGCAGCACGCTGGTCGCGAACGAGACGGCGAAGAGCCCCGTCGCGACGATCGCGATCGAGACGTGGATGACCAGCCAGTAGCTCTGCAGGGCGGGCTCGACGGCGCTCGCGGGCGTGTAGAAGACGGCGAGGCCCACGCCGAGCGCGAGCACGGCGATCCCGACGACGATCGTGCCGAGGAACCGCAGGTCCCGGCGCCGGCACAGCCCGAGGAACACCCCGACGGCGACGAGCGCGCCCACCAGGGCGAACTCGTACATGTTGGCCCACGGCACGCGCCCGGCCGCGAGGCCCCGCGTCACCGCGGCAGCGAGGTGCAGGCCGAAGCCCGCCGTCGTCGTCGCCATCGCGATGCCGACGGCGCGGGTGCGGCTCGCCAGCACCGCGGCCGGGGCGTCCGGCGCGTCGTCGGCGGCGGGTGGGACGCCCGGTGCGCCCGCGGTCGCGAGCACGGACCGGCCCGCACGGGCCCGCTCGACGCCCATCCGGTCGGCGAGGCGCGCGAGGTCCATCGCGAACGCGACCAGGGCGATCGCGTACGCCGTGGTCGCACCCCATGCCAGCAGCTGGCTGATCTCTCCGAGGCTCATTCCCGTCCTTCGTCCAGGTCCCGCACGGCGCGCAGCACGCGCTCGAGCTCGTCGGGCAGCCCGACGTCGTCCCCGCGCGCGAGGGCCGCCGCGCCGACCACTGTACGTCCGTCCCGCTCGGTCACCCGGAGCCAGATCCGGCGCCGGGGCGTGAAGAGCGACACCGCGAGGCCCACGAGCGCGGCGACGGCGAACCCCGCGAGCCACGGCAGGGCCGGGTCGTGCCGCAGGTCGAGCGCGACGAACCGCGGCAGGTCCGTCCACGTGAGGGTGCCCAGGCCGTCGGGCAGCTCGACCGGCGTCCCCGGCTCGACGACGAGGGTCACGGGCGTCCCCGCGTCGTCGACCGCCTGCGTCATCGCCTCCGAGTCGAGCTCGTAGACGTTCTGGGGCACGCCGTCGTCGAGCCCCAGGTCACCGGACCACACCGTGAGCACGAGGCGGGGGTCCGCCGGCTGCGGGAACACCGAGCGCACACCCAGGGGGGTGACCTCGGCCGTGGGCAGGAGGTAGCCGACGAGGCCGATCTGCGGCCCGGTCGAGACGTCGGGCACCTTGATGACCCCGCGCGAGGTGTAGACGCCGTCCTCGGGGAGGAACGGCACGGCCCCCGCGAACGCGAGCTCACCCGCGGCGTCCCGGATCTCGACCGTGGGCGCGTAGCCGTTGCCCTGCAGGTAGATCTTGGCCCCGCCGGCCGTGATCGGGTGGTTCACGCGGATCTCCCGCTGGCGCGGCTCACCGCCCGTCGAAGGGTCGATGAGCGTGACGTCGGCGACGAAGTCGCGCGGGCGGGCGTCGGCGAAGAAGTCGGCCGTGAAACGGTCGAGCCGCATGGTGAACGGGACGAGCGTGGACGCGTCGAAGAACGTCCCGGCCTCGAACGTGTCGTAGTCCGTGACCGCGTTGGCGAAGCCGCGACCCTCGACCACGATCGCCTGGCCGCGGTACTCGAGCATCTGCCCGGCCGCGACGCTCACGAGGATGCCCAGCAGGGCGAGGTGGAACGCGATGTTGCCCGTCTCGCGCAGGTAGCCGCGCTCGGCCGCGACGGTCGCGGCGACGCCGTCCCGCGGCGACCGCTCGACCTCGGTGCGGAACCGCGGCAGGCGCGCGAGGGGCCCGCGCAGCACGGGCTCGACCGCCGCGAGCACCTGCGCGGGCGTCGCGTCGGTCACCACCTCGTCGTGCACCGCGAAGCGCTCCAGCCGGCGCGGCACGCGCGGCGGCCGCGCGCGCACGGCCCGCAGGTGCAGCCGCAGCCGCGGCACGATGCAGCCGACGAGCGAGACGAAGAGCAGCAGGTAGACGGCCGAGAACCACACGCTCGCGTAGACGTCGAAGAAGCCGAGGCGGTCGAGCCACGGGCCCAGGCCCGGGTTGTCCTCGAGGTACCGCGCGACGTCGGCGGGCGACTGCGGGCGCTGCGGGAGCACCGACCCGGGCACGGCCACCACCGCGAGCAGCATCAGCAGCATGAGCGCGACGCGCATCGACGTGAGCTGGCGCCAGGTCCAGCGCAGCAGCCCCACGACGCCCACGGCCGGCAGCGTGGGCGCGTCGTCGGGCCGTGTGCCCGGTGGGCGGGGGGTCTGCTCGTCGCCCGCCATCACACGACCGTCTCGAAGCCGCCGACGAGGCCCTGGAGCGACTGGGTCCACGCGGCCCACACGCCCGTGACCAGGGCGAGCCCGACGAGCACGAGCACCACGCCGCCGGCTCGCATGAGCAGCACGCGGTGGTCACGCAGCACGCGCAGCACCCGGGTCGAGCGCTCGAACGCGAGCGCGACCAGCACGAACGGCAGGCCCAGGCCCAGGCAGTACGCGACCGCGAGCGCGGCACCGCGGCCGGCCGACGCCTCGTCGAGCGCGAGGGTGTAGACCGCGATCAGGGTGGGCCCGATGCACGGGACCCACCCGAGGCCGAAGACGACGCCCAGCAGCGGCGCACCCCACAGGCCGGCCCGGGGCGCGAGGTGCAGGCGGCGCTCGCGCTGCCCCACGGGCAGCCAGCCCGCGAAGCTGAGTCCGAGCAGCACCACGACCACCCCGAGCACGCGGGTCACGACGTCGCTCGCGCGCAGCAGGCTCGCCCCCAGGGAACCCGCGAGCACCCCGAGCGCCACGAAGACCACCGTGAAGCCGAGGACGAACAGCCCCATGCCCGCGAGCATCCGGCCGCGGCCGGCATCGGCGAGCCGTGCGGGTGCTGCGCCACCCGTGGCGCCCGACGACGTCCCGGTGGTCGCCCCGGCCATGCCGGTCACGTAGCCCAGGTAGCCGGGCACGAGCGGCAGGACGCACGGCGACGCGAACGACACGAGGCCCGCGAGCACGGCGAACGGCAGCGCGAGCAGCATCGACCCGCCGAGCACGGTCTGGGCGAACGTGTCCCCGATCGACAGCAGGGTCACGCGCCCTCGCCCTCGGCGAGCACGTCGTCGACGAGGCCGCGCAGCGTCGAGCCCTCGACCTTGCCGAGCACCCGGGCCGCGACCATGCCCTCGCGGTCGAGCACCACGGTGGTGGGCACGGCGTTGAGCACGACGACGCCCTGGAGCGCCGCCACCGCGGCGCCGTCGGCGTCGTGCAGCGACGGGTAGGGCACCTCGAACGTGCGCTCGAAGGCCAGCGCTGCGCCCGCGTCGTCGGTCGAGTTGATGCCGAGCAGGTGCACGCCGTCGTCGGCGTACTCCTCGGCGACGGCCACGAGGTCGGGTGCCTCGGCGCGGCACGGCGGGCAGGCGGCGTACCAGGTGTTGAGGACCACGACGTCACCGGCCCAGTCGGCGGTGTCCACGGCCTCGCCGTCGAAGTCGAGCCCGCTGACGGTCACGGGGCCCTCGCGCTCGCCCACCGGCCACGTCGTCACCGACGTGTCCGCCGAGACGTAGCCCGCACGCTCGCCGTCGTCGGTGAAGCCTCCGCCCACCTGCGAGCCGCAGCCCGCGAGCGCCGCGACGAGCACCAGCGCGGCGGCGGTGCGCGCGCGCCGGGCGGCGCGGCGCGGCGCGGGGGCGGTCCGGCTCATGCGCCCGGCACCTGCCGCGCGCCGGGCAGCAGGTCGCCCGCGGGCTCGGAGTAGGTGACCCCCGTGAAGGCGCCGTCGGTCCAGTGCAGCGAGGTCAGCGACGCGACGCTGCACTCGCGACGCCGCGGGTCGTGCCAGAGCCGGCGGCCCTCGAGCGCCTGCCGCGTCACCCAGATGGGAAGCTGGTGGCTCACGACGACGGCCTCGTGGCCGGCCGCCGCGTCGCGAGCCGCGGCGATGCCCGCGAGCATCCGGGCGACCTGGGCGCGGTACGGCTCACCCCACGAGGGCCGGAACGGGTTCCACAGCCGCGGCCAGTGGCGCGGGTAGCGCAGCGAGCCGTCGCCGACGCCGAACGTCATTCCCTCGAAGTGGTTCTCGGCCTCGAGGAAGCGCTCGTCGGTCGCGACCTCGAGCCCGAACGCGGCGGCGAGCGGTGCCGCGGTCTCCTGCGCGCGCTGGAGGGGTGAGGCGACCACGTGCACGACGTCGTGCCGTGCGCCGCCCTCGGCGCCGGACAGGTGGGCCGCGACCCGCTCGGCCATCGCGAGGCCGCGCTCGGAGAGCCGGTAGCCCTCGAGGCGTCCGTAGAGGATGCCCTCGGGGTTGTGGACCTCGCCGTGCCGGAGCAGGTGGACCGTCGTGGTGGTGGGCATGGGCCCATTGTCGCTCACGCGCACGCGTGCACGGGAATCGCGCGGCGGCACCGGCCGCCCGGCGCGGTCAGCCCGTGACGTCGCTCGCGTCGCGCGCCGGGCCGCGTGCGACGGCGCCCATCGCCTCGCCCAGCGCCGCGAACTGCCCCGCGGGCAGCAGGTCCACGAGGTTCTCGCGCACGGCGCGCACGTGCCCGGGAGCGCTGCGCACGAGGAGCTGCCAGCCGGCCTCCGTCATCACGCAGTTGACCCCGCGGCCGTCGTCGAGGCACGTACGACGGTCGACCAGGCCGCGCTTCTGCATGCGGGTGACGGTGTGCGTGACGCGGCTGCGCGAGTGCATGAGCGAGGCGGCGAGCTCGGACATGCGGATGGTGCGCAACGGTGCCTCGGACAGGCGCACGAGGATCTCGTACTCGCTGAGCGAGATGCCCGCGTCCTCCTCGAGCTGGCGGTTGAGCGCCTCGGCGAGGCGCGCGCTCCCCAGCAGGTACGAGCGCCATGCGACCTGCTCGTCGGCCGTGAGCCAGCGCGGCTCGTCCGCGGGTCCCACGGCCTGCGCGGGACGGGGGGTCGTCTCGGCCATGGTGGTCCCCTCTCCGTCCTGTCGGGGCACCCGGGTGCGGACCGGGTGCGTCGCGTGTGCGTCGCGTCGCGCGTGGGGGCAAGCCTGCCACCTCGCTCCGACGAGACGTGGGACGAGCCCCTTGCGCGCTGCCCTCAACTGTAGTAAAAACGTCAACGAAACCGATAGTTGAGACTTCAATCAAGCCCGCCAGGGCGAGAAGGGGACACCATGACCACCACCACGCTGCCCGCCGGCCTCACCACCGGCACCTGGAACGTCGACGCCTCGCACAGCTCGGCCTCGTTCACCGTGCGCCACGCCGGCATCGCCAAGGTGCGCGGCACCGTGGCCATCACCGAGGGCACCATCGTCATCGGTGAGGACCTCGCGTCGAGCTCGGTCACGGCGACCCTGGACCCCGCGACCATCGACACCAAGGACGCGAACCGCGACGGCCACCTCAAGAGCGCCGACTTCTTCGACGTCGAGAACCACGGCACCTGGACCTTCACCTCGACCTCGGTCGAGCAGGCCGGCGACGACTACGTGGTCCGTGGCGACCTGACCATCCACGGCGTGACGCGCCCGGTCGCGCTCGCGACCGAGTTCCACGGCGCGGCGACCGACCCGTTCGGCAACGCGCGCACGGGCTTCGAGGCGACCACGGAGGTCTCGCGCAAGGAGTTCGGCCTCACCTGGAACGCCGCGCTCGAGACCGGTGGCGTGCTCGTGGGCGACACCGTCAAGATCGCGATCGACGTCTCGGCCGTCCGGGCCTGACCCCCCACGTCCCCGGCTCTCCCCCTGGCCGGGTGACCACGACGCCGTCGGCGCCCTCGGGCACCGGCGGCGTCGTGCTGCCCGGGACGTGCCGACCGTCAGCCGACGGGCTCCGCACTCGCCTGGCGCGCGGCCTTGCGCCGCTCGTGGAACGCGAGGATCTGCAGCTCGCTCGCCAGGTCGACGGTGCGCACGTCCACGCCGTCGGGCACCTGGAGCACGCGCGGGACGAAGCTCAGCAGGCCCGTGACACCGACGGCTACGAGCCGGTCGCACAGGTCCTGCGCCACCTCCGCCGGCGTCGCGAGCACGCCGATGCGGGCACCCTCACGCCGCACCACGCCCTCGAGCCCGTCGACGTGCTCGACGCGCAGGCCCGCGACGGTGCGGCCGACGACGGCGGGATCGGCGTCCACCAGCGCCGCGACCCGGAAGCCCGAGCCCGCACCCGCCACGTAGTTGGCGAACGCGTTCCCCAGGTTGCCGACCCCGACGAGCACCACGACGAGGTCCCCCGTCACACCCAGCGCCGCCGCGACCTGCGTGGTCAGGTGCTCGACGTCGTAGCCGACCCCCCGCACGCCGTGCGACCCCAGGAACGACAGGTCCCGGCGCAGCTGGGCCGGGTTGACCCCGGCGAGGGCCGCGAGCTCGCCCGACGACGTCGTCGTGACCTCCTGCTGGGCGAGCTGCTCGAGCGCGCGCAGGTAGACGGGCAGGCGCGCGACCGTCGACGCCGGGACCGCCCGCGTCATCCCGTGACCCCGAGCGCCCGGCGCAGCCGCGGCGCCTCCACGCGCCAGAAGGCCTGCTGCACGCCGTCGACCGTCACCACGGGCACGTACTCGCCGTGCCGGGCCACGAGCACCGGGTCGGTGTCGACGTCGACCTCCACCCACTGCTCACCCGCCTCGGCCGCGACCTGCGCGACCACGGGCCGGGCCTCGTCGCACAGGTGGCAGCCGGCCCTCGTGTACAGGACCACGCGGGGTGAGCTCATGGGTCAACCCTAGGCCGGTGACTACAGTGGCCGGGTGGCCGAGCCGAACCGCGTCGCCCCCGACGGCGACCCCCGACGGGCTCCGCAGGACTCGGCCGAGGCCGTCGTCGAGGCCGCGCACGAGCACCTGCGGCCCGCCCGCGTCGCCGCGTTCTTCGACCTCGACAACACGATCATCCGAGGGGCGAGCGCGTTCCACCTCGCGGTGGGTCTGCGCCGCCGCGGGTTCTTCGGGACACGGGACCTGCTGGGCTTCGCCCTGCACCAGTCGCGCTACCTGATGATGGGCGAGAACCTCCGCCAGATCGACCAGGTGCGGGCGCGCGCCCTGTCGATCGTGGCCGGCCGCTCGGTCGCCGAGATCACGGCGATCGGCGAGGAGGTCTGGGACGAGGTCCTGTCGCTGCGCGTGTTCGCCGGGACGCAGGAGCTGCTCACCCAGCACCTGCGCGCGGGCCACCAGGTGTGGATCATCACCGCGAGCCCCGTCGAGATCGGCGAGCTCATCGGCCGCAGGCTCGGGGTCACGGGAGCGCTCGGCACCGTCGCCGAGCACGTCGACGGCTTCTACACCGGGCGCCTGGTGGGCGACATGATGCACGGGCGCGCCAAGGCGCGCGCCGTCGCCGAGCTCGCCGAGGTCGAGCACCTGGACCTCGGCGCGTGCTACGCCTACGGCGACTCGACGAACGACGTCCCGATCCTGTCGAGCGTGGGCCACCCCGTGGCGATCAACCCCGACGCACGGCTTCGCCGTCACGCGCGCGCGGCCGGGTGGCCCGTGCGCGAGTTCCGCGGACGGCGCCGCACCGCGGTGCGCCGCAGCACGCACGCCGCGAGCCTCGCGGGCGGCGCCTGGGCCGCGAGCCTCGTGATCCGCGCGGCCCGGCGCGCGCTCCAGCGCTGACCGCGCCGACGGCGGTGACGCCTCAGGCGGTCCGCAGGCGCAGCATCGACCACGAGACGGCCGGGAGCTCGACCCGCACGCGCCCGTCCTCGGCCGCGGCCGTCGCGTTCGGACGCGGCACGAGCGAGTCCTCGTCGTCGGCGCTGCTGCGCGCGTGGACGTCCGGGTTCGCGAGCGTGACCGCCTCGACCACCTCCACGCGACCGAACGCCCGGAGGTCCACGTCGAGCGTGAGTGGCCCGTCGACCGAGCGGTTGACCGCGAACACCGTGATCGCCCCCGACTCGTCGTCATGGGTCGCGACCGCGTCCAGCAACGGGGTCTCGCCGAACTTCGCGGTCTGCGTCGTCGGCGTGCGGACCTCGGGTCGCAGCACCTGACCTGCCGCGTGCCGCGACGTCAGGGCGAACGGGTGGAACGTGGTCTGGCGCCACACGCGCCCGTCGGGCTCGGTGACGATGGGGGCGATCACGTTGACGAGCTGGGCGAGGCTCGCGGCGTGCACGCGGTCCGTGTGCCGCAGCAGCGAGATCAGCAGGTTGCCCACGACGACGGCGTCCGCGACGTTGTAGCGGTCCTCGAGCAGCGCGGGGGCCACCGGCCAGTCCTCGCGCGGCGGGGCCGACGGGCCCGAGTTCATGTACCAGACGTTCCACTCGTCGAACGAGATCGCGATGCGCTTGTCGACGCCGCGCTCGGCGCGCACCGAGTCCGCGGTGTGCACGACGTCGTCGATGAAGCGGTCCATGTCGAGGGCCGACCCCAGGAAGCTCGCGAGGTCCCCGTCCTGCTCCCAGTAGTAGGCGTGCGCCGAGACCATGTCCACCAGGTCGTACGTCTCGCCCAGCACGGTGCGCTCCCACGCGCCGAAGGTCGGCATCGCGCGGCCCGAGCTGCCGCACGCGACCAGCTCGACGTCACGGTCGACCATGCGCATCGCGCGCGCGGTCTCGGCTGCGAGCCGGCCGTACTCCGCCGCCGTCTTGTGACCCACCTGCCACGGCCCGTCCATCTCGTTGCCGAGGCACCACAGGCGGATGCCGTGCGGCTGCTCGCTGCCGTGCGCGCGCCGCAGGTCGGACCAGTGGGTGCCACCGGGCACGTTGCAGTACTCGAGCAGGTCGAGCGCCTCCTGGACGCCGCGGGTCCCGAGGTTGACCGCCATCATCGGCTCGACGCCCGCCTTGGTGCACCACCGCACGAACTCGTCGACACCCACGGTGTTCGGCTCGGTGGTGTGCCAGGCCAGGTCGAGGCGGCGGGGACGCTGGTCCACCGGGCCGATCCCGTCCTCCCAGCGGTAGCCCGAGACGAAGTTGCCGCCTGGGTAGCGCACGGTCGAGACACCGAGCTCGCGGACCAGCGCGAGCACGTCGCCGCGGAACCCGTCCGCGTCCGCGCTCGGGTGCTCGGGGTCGTGGATGCCTCCGTAGACGCAGCGGCCGAGGTGCTCGACGAAGCTGCCGAAGGTGCGTCGCCGGACGGGGCCGACGGTGAAGGCGGGGTCGAGGACGACGGTGGCCTGGGACATGCGGCGGACTCTCCAACCTGCGGGGCACGGGGCGGCAGTACCCACACTGCCAGGGTCCGACGCGGCCGTGAGACCGACGGCAGACGCCTCTGCATCGATGTAGAACAGCGAGTGCTCACGCTCCCAGCAGCGCGTCCGGCTTGTCAATCGACCAGGACGGCGGCCCGTCCCGGGACGCCGAAGGGCCCGGCCGTGACGGCCGGGCCCTTCGGGGAACGTGACTACTTCTTGTTGCGGCGCTGGTGGCGCGTCTTGCGCAGCAGCTTGCGGTGCTTCTTCTTGGCCATGCGCTTGCGGCGCTTCTTGATGACGGAGCCCACGGGTCCTCGCAGTCTGATCGGGTCTGCGCGGACCGCTGTCAGTGCCGACGACGTGCCGTCGTCCGGCTCGGCAGGACCCCGCGCGCGGAAAAGTCCGTCGCCCACTCTACCCGGTCCCCCGCGTCGACGCGGAACGACGGGTGCCGGGCTCAGGAGCTCAGGCGGCCCTCGCCCTCGCGGCGCTCGTCGACGGGCTCCTCGAGGTGCTCGACGGACGACGTCGCGAGGAAGGCGTCGAGCGCGTCCTGCGGCACGCGGAACGAGCGCCCCACGCGGACGGCGGGCAGCTCACCACCGTGCACGAGGCGGTAGACGGTCATGCGCGAGACGCGCATGAGCTCGGCGACCTCGGCCACCGTGAGGTAGCGCACCCGCGGCTGGGGCCCGTTCTGCATGACGCCTCGCTCCGACTGTCCGTGGGCGCACGGCCCGCGGTGCGTGGCCCTGCGCCGCGCACGTGAACCCTAGGGCCTGGAGGGACGCGAGTGAAAGGGCGCGACCTCTGCGACGCATGTGACATCACCCGAACAGCCCCGTCGGCGTCGGGTCAGTCGTAGAGGGGGTCGAGGTCGTACCAGTCGAAGACGGCCTGGCGCGTCGCCAGCACGGTGCGGTCGACGTCGTCGGCGGGGTCGTACCCCTCCGACCACGCGCGCGGGCGGCGCAGGTCGGGCTCGTCGCTCATCGTCAGCGGCGCCTCGAGCCCCAGGCGCTCGTGCACGAGCACGCGCCAGGCCTCGGGCACCGGCGCCACCGGGTCGAGAGGGCGGTGGGCAGCGATCGCCACGAGGTGCGTCCACACGAGCGGCACGACGTGCGCGACGGCGTACCCGCCGCCGCCGAGCGCCAGCCAGCGTCCGCCGCTCACCTCGTGCGCGAGCTCGTGCATCGCCTCGATCCCGACGCGCTGGGCCTCGACCGAGACGTCCAGGTGGGTGAGCGGGTCCTCGCCGTGCGCGTCGCACCCGTGCTGGCTCACGACGACGTCGGGCGCGAACGCGCGCACGAGCGGCACCGCGACCGACTCCACAGCACGCAGCCACCGCGAGCCCGACGTGCGGAGCGGCAGGGCCACGTTGACCGCGCGGCCGCGGGCGTGGGCGCCGCCCACGTCGTTCGCGTGCCCCGTGCCGGGGAAGAGGGTGCGGCCGCTCTCGTGCACCGAGACCGTCAGCACGCGGGGGTCGTCCCAGAACGCGCGCTCGACGCCGTCGCCGTGGTGCGCGTCGAGGTCGACGTACGCGACGCGCTCCGCTCCCTCGTCGAGCAGGCGACGGATCGCCGCGACGGCGTCGTTGTACACGCAGAAGCCCGACGCGCGGTCCCGCATCGCGTGGTGCATCCCGCCCGCCACGTTCACGCCGTGCAGCGCCCGGCCGGACCACACGGCCTCGGCGGCCGCGACGCTGCCCGCGACGATGCGGGCGGCCGCCTCGTGCATGCCCGGGAACACCGGGTCGTCCTCGGTGCCGAGACCGTGCGGCACGTCGGGCTCCCCCGTGCGCGAGGCCGCACGCACCGCGGCGACGTACGCCGGGTCGTGCGCGAGGGCCAGCACGTCGTCGGGCGCCGGGGCGGCCCCCACCACGCGCACGCCCGGCGCGTCGAGCAGTCCGAGCGCGTCGGCGAGCGCGAACGTGAGCTCGAGCCGGACCGGCGCCATCGGGTGACCCCGGCCGAAGTCGTAGCCCAGCATCTCGGGCGACCACACCACGTGCGCCGTGGTCTGTCCGGGTGGGCCCATGGGTGCACGCTAGCGCCCGGCGACCGGCCGTGGCGCGTGCGGGCCCGTGGCCGTGGGACGTGCCAGAGTTGCCTTGGCGCGCAGCAGCTCGTCGACGGCCCCGGGAAGGAGCGGCGTGGAGGTCCCCCGTCCGTTCCTGCTCGCGCGCGAGAAGGTCGACCAGGTCGCCCGCCAGTCGCCCGCCCGGCTCGCCCTCACGGTGTTCGCGAGCGTCATCGCGGTCTTCACGGCGCTGCTCCTGACGCCCCAGGCCACGGCGTCGGGTCGGAGCGCCCCCTTCGCGGACGCGCTGTTCACCGCGACGTCGGCCGTGTGCGTCACGGGTCTGGTGACCGTGCCCACGGGCACCTACTGGTCGGGGTTCGGGCAGGCCGTGATCCTCGCGGGCATCCAGGTGGGCGGCCTGGGCGTCATGACGCTCGCCTCGCTGCTGGGCATGGCCGTCTCGCGCCGCATCGGGCTGACGCAGCGCCTCCTCACGGCGTCGGAGACCAAGACCGCGCGCCTCGGCGAGGTCGGCTCGCTCGTGCGCGTGGTCATCCTGACCTCGCTCGTCCTCGAGGTCGCGATCGCCGTCGTGCTCGTGCCGCGCTTCCTGACGCTGGGCGACAGCCTGGGCGACGCGCTGTGGTACGGCGTCTTCTACGCCGTCTCGGCGTTCAACAACGCCGGCTTCGTGCCGACCGAGGAAGGGCTGATGCCCTACGTCGGTGACTGGTGGATGGGCCTGCCGATCATCCTGGGCGTGTTCATCGGGTCGCTCGGCTTCCCGGTGATCCTCAACATCGCCAACCGGGGCCGTGACGTCGCGCGCTGGAGCCTGCACACCAAGCTCACGCTCGCCACGTCAGGGCTGCTCGTGCTCGCGGGCAGCGTGCTCATCGGCGCGTTCGAGTGGCGCCGCGACGAGACGTTCGGCGGCCTCGACCTGCCGACCAAGATCCTGGCCTCGCTGTTCGCCGGGGTGATGCCGCGCTCGGGCGGGTTCTCGACCGTCGACACGGGCGAGATGCACGAGGCGACGTGGCTGCTCACCGACGCGCTCATGTTCGTGGGCGGCGGCAGCGCCTCGACCGCGGGCGGCATCAAGGTCACGACCCTCGCCGTCATGCTGCTCGCGATCCTCGCGGAGGCACGCGGAGACCAGGACGTCGAGGCGTTCGGTCGCAGGGTCCCGCGCGACACCCTGCGCCTGGCCGTCGCCGTCGTGTTCATCGGCGCGTCCACCGTGCTGGTCGCGAGCCTGTTGCTGCTCGAGATCACCGGGTGGACGCTGGACGTCGTGCTCTTCGAGGTGCTCTCGGCGTTCGCGACCGTGGGGCTGAGCACCGGCGTCACCGCCGACCTGCCCGAGACTGGCAAGTACGTCCTGACCGCGCTCATGTTCGTGGGGCGCACCGGGACCATGACCGTGGCGGCGGCCCTCGCCCTACGCGACCGGCGCAGGGTGATCCGCTACCCCGAGGAGAGGCCGATCATTGGCTGACACGCACCGCCCCGAACCGTCGAGCCTGCTGGGCGCGCTCGAGGTGCCCGTCGACGAGGGCGTCCCCGTCCCGCAGCCGCGACCTCGCGGCCGGGACAAGGACGCCGACAAGCGCGATGCGGGCGTGCTGGTCATCGGGCTCGGCCGGTTCGGCTCCTCGATCGCCCTCACGCTCGAGCGCCTCGGGCACGAGGTGCTCGCGGTCGAGCGTTCCCCCGAGCTCGTGCAGCACTACACGGGCCGCTTCCCGCTCGTCGAGGCCGACGCGACCAACCCCGAGGCCCTCGTGCAGCTCGGTGCGCGCGACTTCGGCGTCGCCGTGGTGGGCGTGGGGACGTCGCTCGAGGCGAGCGTGCTCGTCACGGGCAACCTGGTGGACCTCGGCACGCCCCAGATCTGGGCCAAGGCGATCTCGAGCGAGCACGCGCGGATCCTGCACCGGATCGGCGCCCACCACGTGGTGCTCCCCGAGGCCGACGCCGGCAACCGGGTGGCCCACCTCGTCTCGGGCAAGCTCCTCGACTACATCGAGGTCGAGGACGGCTTCACGATCGTCAAGATGCGTCCGCCGCGCGAGACGCAGGGCTTCACCGTGGGTCAGTCGCAGATCCGCAAGAAGTACGGCGTGACGGTGATCGGCGTGAAGCCCCCGGGCGAGGACTTCGTCTACGCGACCGAGGAGACCCGCATCTCGGGCAACGACCTGCTCATCGTCTCGGGCCACGCGGACCTGCTCGAGCGCTTCGCCGCGCGTCCCTGACCCGCGGCGGGTCAGGGACGCGCGGCGCGGCCGCTCAGGTCACCGCAGGGACCACCTGCCCCTCGGTGCCGCGCGGACGGTGAGGGTCACGGTGTCCTCGCTCGTCGCGAAGCGGTCGTCACCGCCGTAGCGCACCGTCAGCTCGTGCCGCCCGGGCGCCAGGCCGTCCGTGAGCACGGCGGCCAGGCCGATGCCGAGCACCACGGGACCCTCACCGATCACGTCGTCGCCCGCGAGCACCTCGATCCGGCCCGACGGACGATCCCACAGGCGGACCCGCTCGTCGGACGAGATCCTGGCGAGCACGAGGGCCGGCCAGCCCTCGCGCACGGACCCCGGGACCACCTGGGCGCGCACGCTGGTCCCCGTGAGCGGGGCGAGCACCGTCACGACGGCCTCGGCCCGCACCGAGACGCCGTCGGCGAACCGCCCGCCCACGGTGAAGGTGCCCGGCGCCGCGTACGCCGTCGGGTCCACCGCGTCCCACGTGACCGCACGCTCCTCGGTCGCCCCGTCGCCGAGGGTCACGGCGACGGCGCCGGGGAGCACGGGCGCCTCGCCCACGTCGACCGTCACCTCGACGGGCGCGGCCGAGACCACGAGCGCATCGGGCTGGTACGCGGCCAGCAGCCTGTCGTGCTCGGCCTGCGTGATCGGCAGGACGGTCCCGTGCCGCGGACTGCTGGGCAGCTGCGCCGTCGGCACCGAGGTCCACTCGCCGGACGACAGGTCGTCGGTTTCGAACGCCATGTAGCCCTGCCCGCCGTGGTACGACGGCTGGTCCATGAACAGGTACACGTGCGACGGGTCGGCGTTGTCCCGGAAGACGAGCGGTCCCTCACCCTGCGTGAAGGTCCCGCCCCACGGGTTGGGCTGCCCGGTCCCCACCTGCTCCGCGACCAGCTGCCACGGGGACGACGTCGTCGTGGGCAGCGTGCCCTCGACCGTGGCGTCGAGCTCGGGCGACCGCTCCTGCCGGATCGTCATGGACGCCTCGTCCTTGAGGAACCGGTGGTAGGTGTCGCCGTCGCGGATCACCGTCGCGTCGATCATCCCTCGGCCCGCGCCGCGCCGGACGTCGACCCACGGCTGCGGGTCGCTGAACGTCACGAAGTCCCGCGTGGTGGCGTACATCATCCGGTTGTAGGTGGTGCCGACGTCGCGACCCGCCTGCTCCGTGGACGGGTAGAGGTTCGACGCCCAGTACACGACGTAGTGGCCGGCCTCGGCGTCGTAGAACGCCTCGGGCGCCCACGTGTTGCCCGCGTACGCCGACGAGACCTCGACGGCGCGCTCGTCGGTCCACGTGACGAGGTCCGTGGACTCCCACACGACGATGCTCCGGCTGCCCCGCTCCTGCGCGGAGCCGAAGTCGTAGCGGCCGTAGCGGTCGTGCATGTTGAGGTCCGTCGCGATGAGGAAGAACCTGTCGCCCTCGGGCGAGCGGAGGATGAACGGGTCGCGCACGCCCTCCTCGCCCACCCCGGACCGCAGCACGGATGCGCCGTCGTTGAGCTCGCGCCAGCGCAGCGGGTCGTCGCCCCTGCTGACGGAGAAGTACACCTCCTCGAACGTGGTGTCCGTCTCGCCCTTGAAGTAGGGGAAGAAGTACGCCTCGAGGTCGTCGAGCTCCACCGCCGGCTGGACGAGCAGGGTGAAGGTGCGGCTGTCGGACACCTCGCCCTTCGCCGCCACGACCTCGAGCACCACCTCGACCGGGGCCGAGCCCGGCGCGGGACGCGTGACCTCACCCGTGGTCGTGACGACCGCGGGCGCGCTCGACGCCCACGTGAACGACGTGCCGTTCTCACCCTCGGCCGGGAGCGTGACGTTGCCGCGCACGTCGTCGGCGTTCGGGATGTCCAGGGCCGCGAGGTCGCGCGCGACGGACGTCGCGTCGTCGGCCTCGCCGTACGCGTTCTGCAGCGCGCGCCACTCCGCGGCGGTCACGGGGAGCACCGTGCCATGGCGGTACCGGCTCGGGAAGGAGTACTCGCCCTCGGCGACCATCTCCCACTCGCCGGTGGACAGGTCCGTCGTCGTGAACGGGACGTAGCCGCGGCCGCCGTACTCGTCGATGAACATGTACCAGCGCTCCTCGGTGTTCGACCTGAACACCAGGGGGCCCTCGCCGCGGTCGATGCCGGGGCTCGTGGCGGTCCCGGCGCCGATGCAGTCGGCCACGAGCTCGTAGTCGGTCGAGCGCAGGTCCGCCGACCGCTCGCCCGTGATGAACTTCGAGCAGGGCGTGCTCGAGGTGTTGTTCCGCTCGTCCTTGGTGTAGCGGTAGTAGACGCCCTCGTGCTCGACGACGGTCGAGTCGATCACCGAGTAGCCCGGGTCGATCCACACCTGGGGCTCGCTGAACGTGCGGAAGTCGCGCGTCGTCGCGTACATCATCCGGTTGTGCGTGCTGCCCGCGTGGTCGGGGTCGTCGTCGGCGTAGAGCTTGGACGCCCAGAACACGACGTACGCCCCGATCGACTCGTCCCAGAACGCCTCGGGTGCCCACGCGTTGCCCGCCTCGGACGGCGCGACCTCGGCCACCCAGCTCTCGGACCACGTGACCAGGTCGGTCGACTCCCAGACCACGATGTTGCGGCTGCCGTGCCGCTGGACGTCGTCCCAGCTCCCGCTCGAGGAGTTCCACATGCGCAGGTCGGTCGCGATCTGGAAGAACTTGTCACCCTCGGGCGAGCGGATGATGTACGGGTCACGCAGGCCCATCTCGCCGCTGCGCGAGACCATCACCGGCTCACCGTCGTTGAGGTCGGTGTACGCGAGCGGGTCGTTCCCCTCGCTGAGCGCGAAGTAGACCTGCTCTCCGTCCTCGAGGCCCTCACCCAGGAAGTGCGAGAAGAGGTAGCCCTCGTAGTCCGCGCGCTCGGGCAGCGCCGGGACCGTCGCGGGCAGCACCCGCGTCACCGACGCCGTGCCGACCGTCACGGTCGCGGTGAGCTCGACGACGACGGCGTCCTCGCCGGTCGCCGGGCGGGAGACCTCACCCGTCGGTGTGATCACCTCGGGCACCGAGCTCTCCCAGGCCACCGAGCTGCCGTCCGGGCCGCCGGTGGGCAGCGTGAGGTTGCCGCGGACGTCGTCGAGGTTCGGCACCGTGAGGGCCGCAGCCGCGGCCTGTGCCCTGGTCGTGTCGTCGAGCTGGGGCAGCACCGTCACCTCGAAGTCCTTGGTCGCGGTGGCACCGCGCTGGGAGAGCGTCGCGGTGAGCGTCGCCGTCGCCGGGTCCTCCCCCGCGGCGGGCCGGGTGACCTCGCCGGTCGCGGTGACCACTCCCGCGTCGGACGTCGCCCACGTCACGCTCGAGCCTCCCGCACTCACCGCGGGGAGGTCGAGGTCCGCCTCGACCGCCGACGTGTCGCCGATCGTGAACGCGGCGACGTCGGCCGCGAGGGCCGCAGCCGCGTTGGCCGCCGTCAGCTCACCCACCTCGTCGGCGCCCAGCGCGCGGTCGTAGATGCGGAAGTCGTGCACCGAGCCCTTGAACAGCGGGTCGCCCGGGTAGACCGAGCGGCCGATGAAGTTCTCCGTGGTGCGGCCGTCGCCGATGCTGCCCGGCGTGAGGGTGAGGTCCGTGCGACGTGCCACCTCGACGCCGTCCTCGTAGAGCACGGCCGTGCCGCCGTCGAGCGTGTAGGTGAGGTGCTTCCAGACCCCGCGCGCGAGGTTGCGCGGCGGCGTGGTCTCGAGGTTCTGCTCGGTCGACCAGTTGCCCGAGGCGATCGCCGTGCGCAGCGGGTTCGCCTCCGCGAACAGGTAGCCGTCCCCCGCGGAGCCGGTCGTGTTGCCGAGCCCGTAGATGAAGTGGACGCCGCCGAGCGACGGGTCGACCTTGACGTCGAACGCGACGGTGATCGCGTCGAGGCCGGCCATGACGTCGTCGGGCAGGTCGACGTAGTCGTCGACGCCGTCGAGGGTGATCCCCGTGGCGTCGACGGTCGCGCCGCCGACGACGGTCCCGTCGCGGCCCGCACCCGACAGGTCGGGCACGGTGGTGCCGTCGAGCGTGTCGAGCGCGTAGTGCAGGACGAGGCCGTCGGACGAGGGCTCTGCCACTGCAGCGGTGGGCACGGCCGCGGCCAGTCCGGCGGCCAGCGCGAGGGACGTCGCAGCGGCGACGAGGGGCCGCCGGGTGAATCCTGAGGCGGACGTGGGATCAGCGGGCCCGCGGGCCCGTCGGTGAGAGAGGATCATCATGCTCCAACGCTCGGCAAGGGTGGGGAGTCGCCCGCAGGGGGCGTGGTTCGGGATCTCCTTCCTGGTCACGTCCGGCTGTGGCCGCCGCACGTCGGGAGGGGGCAACCTCCTGGCGTGCGGTGCCGCGTCCGAGGGCGGGAGACGGGGTGGTCGGGCGCTCGGGCTCCGTCACATGGCGCTGTACCGAGGGCCGAGAGCGCGGTCCGCCGCGGCGTCACGTGCGTCCTCCTCGTCGCGCGCCCCTCGGCCACGACCTGCCCGAACACCCGCGACGTCGCGGGTTGGCGGGCGGTCCGTGTGACCGGACGAGTCGTCCTCGACCCGTCGACGCCAATTGTTAGCGCTCACAACGGCGCTCACAAGACGCCCAGGTCACATTCCGATAACGCCGTGCAACGCGACGCGTGCGGAACCGCTCCCACTCGCCGCCTGCCGCTCCCGGCCGCGCTCGCTCAACGGTTCGCCCGCGGTCGGCACTCGCTCAACGGGTCACCCGCGGTCGTGCCCAGCTCAACGGGTCACCCGTGGTCGCGTCTCGCTCAACAGGTCGCCCGCGGTCGGCACTCGCCCGCGCGGTCCGCCCATGCGGTGCGCGTGACGAGAGTGGCCCTCGGGGCGGCTGGGTGGACTCCCGCGCCTCACGGGGCACGCCCGTCACACGCCCCGCGTGGGCCGACCGCGGCGCGCGTGGGCCGACCGCGGCGCGCGTGGGCCGACGGCGGCCGGCACGGGAGTCCTTCGGCGTGCGGCAGCGACGTGCCCCGGACGCCGTCGTCTCGGCAGCAGGCCGGGTGCAGGGACGCACGAAGGCCCCGGAGGGTGTCCGGGGCCTTCGTGCGACGCGTGGGGCGTCGGGCCGGCGGGGTGGGCCGCCGGTGCGTGGGGTCAGCGACCGCCGGCGGCGCGACGCTTGTTGAACACGTCGAACGCGACGGCCAGGAGCAGCACCAGACCCTTGGTGACCTGCTGCACGGACTGGTCGACGCCCATGAGCTGCATGCCGTTGCTCATGACCGCCATGATCAGACCGCCGATCATCGCGCCTGTCACGCGGCCCACGCCGCCGGTCACCGCGGCGCCACCGATGAAGCACGCGGCGATCGCGTCGAGCTCGAACATCTCGCCGGCTCCCGGCTGTGCACCGTTCATGCGCGAGGAGAACACGATGCCGGCCACCGACGCGAGGAAGCCCATGTTCACGAAGATCGCGAAGTTGACCTTGCGCACCTTGACGCCCGACAGCTGCGCGGCGTTGAGGTTCCCGCCGATGGCGTAGACGTGGCGCCCGAAGACGCTGCGCTGGGTCACGAGCGAGTACACGATGATCAGGATCGCGAGCAGGATCAGCACGTTCGGCAGGCCACGGCTCTGCGCGAGCTGGTACGCGAACCACATGACGACGGCGCCCACGACGACGATGCGCAGGACGAACAGCGGCAGCGCCTCGACCGCCTGCTGGTAGCGCAGGGCTCCCTGACGGTTCCGCCACGCGCTCACCGCGTAGCCCACCACCGCGATGCCGAAGATCAGCAGGGTGAACACGTCGTAGCCGTAGCCACCGAGCAGGCCGTTCTGGAAGCCGTTGGCGATCTGGTAGTACGTCCCGCCGAACGGCGAGAGCGAGATGCTGTCGAGGACGAGCCAGGTCAGCCCACGGAACAGGAGCATGCCCGCGAGCGTCACGATGAACGCGGGGATACCGACGAAGGCCACCCAGAAGCCCTGCCAGAGCCCGGCGATCAGGCCGACCACGATCGCCGCGAGCACACCCATCCACCAGGGCATCCCCTCGCGGACCACGACCGTCGCCGCGACGGCTCCCGTGAGGGCCACGAGGGAGCCGACCGAGAGGTCGATGTGACCCGCGATGATCACGATGACCATGCCGATCGCGAGGATCAGGATGTAGGAGTACTGCAGGACGATGTTCGTCAGGTTCCCGGGGCTCAGGAAGTTGGGGTGCAGGAACGAGAACAGGGCCACGATCGCCACGAAGGCGATCATGATCCCGCTCTGCCGCAGGTTGCGGGTGGCGATCTCCCGCAGGGAGGCGATGGCGGTCATCGGGCCGTTTCCTTTTCCATGGTCATGAGCTCCATCAGGCGCTCCTGGGTGGCACCCTCGGCGGGGACCTCGCCGGTGATCCGGCCGAAGGCGAGGGTGTAGATGCGGTCACACGTGCCGAGCAGCTCGGGCAGCTCGGAGGAGATGACCACGACCGCCTTCCCGGCGGCGACCATCCGGTTGATGATCGTGTAGATCTCGTACTTGGCCCCGACGTCGATCCCGCGCGTGGGCTCGTCGAGGATCAGCACGTCGGCATCGGTGTAGATCCACTTGCTCAGGACGACCTTCTGCTGATTGCCGCCCGAGAGCTTGCCGACGACCGAGAGCACGCTGGGAGCCTTGATGTTCAGGTCCCGGCGGTACTCCTCGGCGACCTTGAGCTCCTCGTTGCCGTTGACCCAGCCACGACGCGCGAGCTTGCCCAGGCCCGCGGCGGAGATGTTGCGCCGGATGTCCTCGATGAGGTTGAGCCCGTAGCGCTTGCGGTCCTCGGTCGCGTACGCGAGCCCGTGCGCGATGGCCTCGGAGACCGACCGCAGCCTGATCTCCTCGCCGCGCTTGTAGACGCGGCCCGTGATGTTGCTCCCGTAGCTGCGCCCGAACAGGCTCATCGCGAGCTCGGTGCGCCCCGCACCCATGAGGCCGGCGATGCCGACGACCTCACCCTCGCGCACCGTGAAGCTCGCGTCCTCGACGACGACGCGCTCGTGCTGCGTGGGGTGGTGCACCGTCCAGCCCTCGACGCGAAGCATCTCCTCGCCGATCTGAGGCGTGCGCTCGGGAAAGCGGTGCTCGAGGTCGCGGCCGACCATCCCGCGGATGATGCGGTCCTGCGTGGAGGCAGGGTCCTTCATGTCGATGGTCTCGATCGTGCGACCGTCGCGGATGATGGTCGTCCGGTCGGCGATCTCGGCGATCTCGTTGAGCTTGTGCGAGATCATGATGCAGGTGATGCCCTGGGCGTTGAGCTGCCGCAGGAGCTCGAGCAGGTGCTCGGAGTCGTTGTCGTTCAGGGCCGCCGTGGGCTCGTCCAGGATGAGGAGCTTGACCTCCTTGGACAGCGCCTTGGCGATCTCGACGAGCTGCTGCTTGCCCACGCCCAGCTGGCTGATGGGCGTGACGGGGAGCTCGGCGAGCCCGACGCGCTCGAGCAGCGCCGCCGCCTCGGAGTTCGCCTTGTGCCAGTCGATGAGCCCTGCGCGGCCGCGGGTCTCGTTGCCGAGGAAGATGTTCTCGGCGACCGACAGGTACGGCACCAGCGCGAGCTCCTGGTGGATGATGACGATGCCGCGGTCCTCGCTCGCGTTGATCGAGCCGAACCGGGCCTCCTGGCCCTCGAACACGATCTCGCCGGTGTAGGTGCCGTGCGGGTACACACCCGACAGCACCTTCATGAGGGTCGACTTGCCGGCGCCGTTCTCGCCGCAGATGGCGTGGATCTCACCGCGCCGCACCTCGAGGGTGACGTCCTGGAGCGCCTTGACGCCGGGGAACGTCTTGGTGATGCCGCGCATCTCCAGAATGTTGTCGCTCATGCGACGGGTCCTCACTGCTCGGGGCCGGGAACCCGGCCGTCCGGTGCGCCCGGCCCGGCGGAGGGGGACCGCCGGGCCGGGCGCGGGTTCACGTCAGCCGATCACTCGGCGACGCCGGACTCGACCTCCTCGGCCGTCCAGTAGCCCGAGTCCACGAGCAGCGACTGGATGTTGTCGGCGTAGACGATGTCCGACTCGAGCAGGTACGAGGGGACGACCTTGACGCCGTTCTCGTACGTCTCGGTGTCGTTCGCCTCGGGCTCCTCACCCTGCAGGTATGCCTCGGCCGCGACCACGGCCTGCTCGGCGAGCTTGCGGGTGTCCTTGAAGATCGAGGCGAACTGCACGCCGTCGGCGATGAGCTTGACCGAGGCGATCTCGGCGTCCTGACCGGTCACGACCGGCAGGCCCTCGGCGATCGTCGGGCCCATGCCCACGCCCTGGAGCGCGGTGATGATGCCGCGCGACAGGCCGTCGTACGGCGAGAGCACGCCGTGCAGCTCGGTGCCGTCGCTGTACGACGCGGTCAGCAGGTCCTCCATGCGCTTCTGCGCGGTCTCCTGCTGCCAGCGCAAGATCGCCGCCTGCTCGATGTCCATCTGGCCCGACGGGACCACGAGCGTGCCGTCGTCGAAGTACGGCTGGAGGGTGTCCATCGCGCCCTTCCAGAAGAAGTGCGCGTTGTTGTCGTCGAGCGAGCCCGCGAAGAGCTCGACGTTGAACGGACCGGTCGCGTCGCCCTCGGAGCCGTCCTGGTTGAGCAGGCCGAGGCCCACCAGCAGCGAGGTCGCCTGCTGCACGCCGACGTTGTAGTTGTCGAACGTGACGTAGAAGTCGACGTTCTCGCTGTCGCGGATGAGCCGGTCGTACGAGATGACCGGGATGTTCGCCGCCGCGGCCGCGTCGAGCTGGCTCGTCAGCGCCGTGCCGTCGATCGCCGCGATGATCAGCGCCTTGGCGCCGTTGGTGATCATCTGGTCGATCTGCTGCGACTGGGTCGGGATGTCGTCGTTGGCGAACTGGAGCTCGACCTCGTAGCCCGCGTCGGTGAGCCCGGCCTCGACGGCCTCGCCGTCGGCGATCCACCGCTCGGAGGTCTGGGTCGGCATCGAGACGCCGATCAGGCCACCTTCCTCGACGGTGCCCGAGTCGCCGCCGGCGTCGGTGTCACCGCTCGTGTCGCCCGCGCCGCCGCCGCCGCACGCGGCGAGGCCCATCGCGAGCGTGATGCCCGCCGCGACCGCGGCGAACTTCCTGGTGCTCATGTCTCCTCCTCGAGAACTGTCTTCCTGTGGGGGCTGGCCCTGGATCTCCACGGCCGGCCGAGCGACCTGACCTTCGACCGGCCAGGAAGTGCGTGGGTCTACTCGACCCGGACCACCTCGACGCCCTCACGGCGCAGACGGGTGATCTCGTGCATCGGGGCCGAGGCCCCGGTGAGCACGGTGTGGACGGCCGACGCGTCGACGACCTTGCCCAGGTGGGCCTGACCGAGCTTCGAGCCGTCGCACACGACGACCGCGCGCGCGGCGGCCCGGACCATCTGCTGCTTGACCTCGGCCTCGGGGAGGTTGAGGTTCGTGACCCCGTGCTCCGCGTCCACGCCGTTGCAGCCGATGAATGCGAGGTCCGCCCGCAGGCCGCCCAGCAGCACGTTGGCGAGCGGGTTCACGAGCGAGTGCTGGAGCCTGCGGAGCGTCCCGCCGGTGACGACCACGGTGAACCGTCCGATCGCGGCCTCGAGCTCGAGGGCGATGTTGAGCCCGTTCGTGATGACCGTGACCTGGTCGAGGTCCGCGCGGGCCACGAGTGCGCGTGCGACGGCCGTGGTCGTCGTCCCGACGTCGAGGATCACGCTCATCCCCGACGACACGAGCGAGGCGGCATACTCGCCGATGCGCTGCTTCTCCCCCGCGTACTCGACCAGGGCCTCCTCGAAGGAGGGCTCGGTGCGGCTCGAGCGGGCGGGTGCCATCGCGCCGCCGCGGACGCGCCGCAGGCCGTGCGAGAGCTCGAGGGCGGCGAGGTCCGCGCGCACGGTGACCTCGGAGATGCCGAAGGCCTCGGCCAGCTCCGTGACGCGCACGAAGTCGCGCTCGGTGACCTGCTGCAGCATGCGTTCACGCCGCAGGTTCACCGGCAGGACCTCGGTCTCCTCATTGAGCACGGGACAACTGTGGAGGAGGCTTCAACGCTGCGTCAACTTCCTGAAGTCAACTTTTGATTGCGAAATCATAACGTCCGACACATTCGCCCTGACGAGGCAGAGTCGAGGCGCACAGCGCGTCACGTAGGGGCTGTGACCTGCGACGACGTGCAGCCCAAGGTCAGCGACGGCGCGCTCTCGACGCCTCGCTCCTCCGATCCGCACGTTGTCATATCGAAAGTCACGACAACCACACAGCGACCCTCCGGCCGCGACCGGCGCCCCTCGTCAGAACCCCTGGGCGAGCCGGTGGTAGGCCTGGTTCCACCGCAGCTCGCGGGCGAACCCGCGGCTCGTGGTGTCCTCGTCGATGAGCAGCAGCTCGGTGCGCGCGATGTCCGCGAAGTCCGCGAACACGTCCGCGCCCACCTGCGTCGACAGCACCGTGTGGTGCGCCGCGCCCGCCATGAGCCACGCCTCGGCCGACGTCGCGAAGTCGGGCTGGGGCTTCCACACCGCACGCGCGACCGGCAGGTGCGGCAGTGGCGCGTCGGGCGGGATGACCTCCACGACGTTCGCCGTCAGCCGGAACCGGTCCCGCATGTCCGACAGCGCCACGACCACGCCCGGCCCCGGGTCGGTGTCGAAGACCAGGCGCACCGGGTCCTCACGGCCGCCGATGCCCAGCGGGTGGATCTCGAGCGACGGGCGCTGGGTGGTGAGCGACGGGCAGATCTCGAGCATGTGGGCCCCGAGGATCTTCTCGTCGCCCGGCGTGAGGTCGTAGGTGTAGTCCTCCATGAGCGAGGCGCCGCCCGGCAGGCCTGCACCCATCACCTTGGCCGCGCGCACGAGGATCGCCGTCTTCCAGTCGCCCTCGGCACCGAAGCCGTACCCCGCGGCCATGAGCCGCTGCACCGCGAGGCCCGGCAGCTGGCGCAGCCCGCCCAGGTCCTCGAACGTCGTCGTGAACGCGTGCGCGCCCACGCCCTCGAGGAACCCGCGCAGCGCGATCTCCTGGCGCGCGCCGTAGCGCAGCGACTCGTGCCGCTCGGCGCCGCGTCGCAGCTCGGGTGCTACGTCGTAGAGCTCCTCGTACTCGGCCACGAGCGCGTCGACCGCGGCGTCGTCCACCGCGTCGACCGCGGCCACGAGGTCGTTGACGCCCCACGTGTTGACCGAGACGCCGAAGCGCAGCTCGGCCTCGGTCTTGTCGCCCTCCGTCACCGCGACGTTGCGCATGTTGTCGCCGAAGCGCACCAGCCGGAGCTCGTGCGTCGCGGCCCAGCCGGCCGCCGCACGCACCCAGGTGCCGACCTTGCGCTGCACCACGGGGTTCGAGACGTGCCCGACGACGGTCTTGCGCGCCACGCCGAGCCGCGACTGGATGTAGCCGAACTCGCGGTCGCCGTGCGCGGCCTGGTTGAGGTTCATGAAGTCGAAGTCGATCGTCGACCACGGCAGCTCGACGTTCGCCTGCGTGTGCAGGTGCAGCAGCGGCGTGCGGAGCGCGTCGAGCCCGGCGATCCACATCTTGGCGGGCGAGAACGTGTGCATCCAGGCGATCACGCCCAGGCACGCGTCGTCGGCGTTGGCCTCGAGCGCGAGCCGGCGGATCGCGTCGGAGTCCTTGAGCACGGGCTTCCACACCACGCGCACCGGGACGTCCGAGGACGCGTCGAGGGCCGCCGCGATCGCCTGCGACTGCTCGGCCACCTGACGCAGGGTGTCCTCGCCGTAGAGGTCCTGGCTTCCGGTGCAGAACCAGACCTCACGGTCGGCGTAGGGCTTGCTCATGCGGGTCCTCCTCGACCTGGACCGGGGCGGAGTCGCCCTGGCCGTAGACGTTCTGGTAGCGGGCGTACAGGGAGTCGACGTCGGCCTGCGGGATCGGCACGGGCTCGCCGAGCTGACGCGAGATGTGCACCGTGCGCGCGACCTCCTCGACCATGACGGCGGCCTTGACGGCGTCCTTCGCGTCACGGCCGATCGTGAACGGGCCGTGGTTGCGCATGAGCACCGCCCGGCTGCGCGAGCCTCGCAGCGTCTCGACGATGCCGCGGCCGATCGAGTCGTCGCCGATCAGTGCGAACGGACCGATCGGGATGGGGCCGCCGAACTCGTCGGCCATCATCGTGAGCACGCACGGCACCTCCTCGCCGCGCGCCGCCCACGCCGTGGCGTAGGTCGAGTGGGTGTGCACCACGCCGCCCACGTGCGGCATGTGCGCGTAGACGTAGGCGTGGGCCGCGGTGTCCGACGACGGCGCGCGGGTCCCGTCGACGAGGTTGCCGTCGAGGTCGCAGACCACCATCGCCTCGGGCGTGAGCTCGTCGTAGGTCACGCCGCTGGGCTTGATGACGAAGAGGTCCGCGGTGGTGAGCCGCTGCGAGACGTTGCCCGCGGTCCACACGACGAGCTCCCAGCGCGGCAGCTCGGCGTGCAGGCGTGCGACCACCTCGCGCACGCGTGCGACCTCCTCGTGCACCTCGGGTCCGTAGGCGTCCAGGCCCGGCACGGTCGCGGTCATCGGTCCATCACCTCCACGGCGGTGCGCTGCAGCGCGAGGCCCGCCGTCCAGCGCTCGAGGTACGCCGCGTACCCCGCGACGTCGTCGGGGTCGGGCTCGACCACCTCGGCCGCGGCGTCGGCGAAGACGCGCGTCGCGAGGAACTCCCCCAGGCTCTGCTCGTCCGCCGCGTCGAGGTAGGCGGCGAGCAGGGCCATGCCCCACGGTCCGCCCTCGCTCGCCGTCGCGGCCACGGCCACGGGAGCGCCGACGGCGGCGGCGAGCAGGCGCTGCGCGACGCCCGCGGTGCGGAACATGCCGCCGTGCGCGAAGAGCGTGTCGACCTCGACGCCCTCGGCCTCGAGCACGCGCATCCCGACACTGAGCGTCGCGAAGGCGCCGTGCAGCTGCGCGCGCACGAGGTTGCCGAGCGTGAAGTCGGCGCCCGGTGTCCGGGCGACCAGGGGCCGTCCCGCGTCGAGCCCGGTGATCGGCTCGCCCGAGAGGTTGTTGTACGCCAGGACGCCGCCCGCGTCGGCCTCGGCGTCCGCGGCCTCGGCGAGCAGCGCGCCGAAGACGGCGTCGGCCTCGGTCGGGTGGCCGAGCGCCTCGGCGAACCGACCGAACACGGCCGCCCAGGCACCGACCTCGCTCGCGCCGTTGTTGCAGTGGACCATCGCGACCAGGTCGCCCACGGGCGTGGTGACGACGTCGAGCTCGTGGTGCACCCGTGCGAGCGGGCGCTCGAGCACGACCATGGCGAAGATGCTCGTCCCCACGCTCACGTTGCCCGTGCGCGGCGCGACGGCCTGCGTCGCGACCATGCCCGTGCCGGCGTCGCCCTCGGGCGGGCACAGCCGGGCGCCGGGCTCGAGGGTGCCGCTCGGGTCGAGCATCGCCGCGCCGGCCTCGCTGAGCCGTCCGGCCTCCTGCCCCGCGACGAGCACGTCGGGCAGCAGGGGGCGCAGGCGCAGACCGGGCCTGCGCGCCTCGAGCAGCTCGTCGACGCGCGCGAGCATCGCGGCGTCGTAGTCGCGCGTGGCCGGGTCCACCGGGAACACGCCGCTCGCGTCCCCCACGCCCAGCACGGTGCGTCCCGTGAGCTGCGTGTGCACCCAGCCCGCGAGCGTCGTGAGGGACGCCAGGCGGCTGAGGTGGGGCTCGTCGTCGAGCACGGCCTGGTAGAGGTGCGCGACGGACCAGCGCAGCGGGACGTTGAAGGAGAGCGCCTCCGTGAGCTCGGCCGCAGCCGGGCCCGTCGAGGTGTTGCGCCACGTGCGGAACGGCACGAGCAGCTCGCCGTCAGCGTCGAGGGCGAGGTAGCCGTGCATCATCGCCGAGAGCCCGAGCGTGGCGACCCGGCGCAGGGTCTCGCCGTGCCTGCGGGTGACGTCGGCGTGCAGGTCCGTCACGCACGCGGCGAGGCCCGTGCGTACCGCGTCGAGCGGGTAGGTCCAGACGCCGTCGACCAGGTCGTTCTCCCACGCGTGCGCACCGCTCGCGAGGACGACGCCGTCGGGCGTGGTCAGCACCGCCTTGATCCGGGTCGAGCCCAGCTCGATGCCGAGGGCTGCGCGGCCCTCGGCGATCACGGATCGCGCGTCGTCGTGCGGCATCGGCTCCCACCCCTTCATGGCTCGCCTGCGATGTTAACGCTCACACGATGTCAGTCAAAGCGGGGTCGCGCACGGACCTTCGTCCCGTTCACCCGGCCGCCCCCGTGAGACCGCGCAGACCACCCATCACCTGCCGCGCGACGGCATCCGCGAAGCCCTCCGCTCCGGTCGTCTCACCCCGGCGCCAGCGCCCGATCACCGCCACGAGGATCGCGCCCACCGCGGCGTCCGCGGCGACCCGCACGTCGGCGACGTCGAGCTCGCCCGCCCGCGCCGCCTCGGTGAGGAGCGCCCGCACGGGTGCGACGACCACGTCGTCGGCGGCCGCGAGCGCGCCGCCGGCCTCCGGCCCCGAGCCGGCGAGCAGGCCCGCGCACACGCCGGGGTGCTCGGCGAGGTGCGCGGCGGCCGCACGCACGACGGCAGCCAGGCGGTCGGCAGGTCCACCCGCGGCTCCGTCGGCCGCCCGGGCGAGCACCTCGGCGCCCTCGGCGAGATGACGCGTGACGAGGAAGTCGCGCAGGTCGTCCTGGCCGGCGAAGTAGTAGTAGAGCCGCGCACGGGACGTGCCCACGAGCCGCGCGACGTCCTCGAGCCGGAGCCCGGGCTCGGTCAGCACGTGCTCGGCATGGGCGACGAGCGCGTCGGCGAGCTCGACAGGCGGGGTGCGCACCGCCCCAGCGTAGGTCTCGACGCGCACGCCTGTTTGGATTACAGTCCAAATCATGATCCAACCCAACATCCCGACGCCGCGCGAAGGTCGTCGCCTGCCACCCGGCGTGCGCGAGGCCGCACGTCTCCCCGCGCGCCTGCTCGCGCTCGGCCTGCCCCTCGGTCCGCTCCGGCTGCTACGCACACGCGGCCGCCGCAGCGGCCGCACCCACGTGGTCCCCGTCGTCGTGCTCCGCCACCGCGGGCGCACGTGGCTGGTCTCACCGTTCGGCGACACCGCATGGGTCCACAACGCCCGCGCCGATCCACGCGCCGAGCTCGAGCACCTGCGCCGGGCGCACGCCGTCGAGCTGGTCGAGGTGACCGGCGCCGAACGGCTCGCGGTGCTCCGGCGCTACCGCACGCGCTTCGCTGCGATCGGCTACGTGCGGACCGCCTTCGCGGGCACACCCCTGCACGACGACGACGCGATGGCGCACCTCGCCGCCCGTCACCCCGTCTTCGCGGTCAGCTCCGCACCCGCCGTCCGCACCGCACGCACCGTCCAGACCGCACCAGGGAGCCCCGCATGACCGAGACCACGGCCGCCGAGGTGGGCGCCCGCCTGCCCGACATCGAGCTCGTCGGCCCGGACGGGACCGTCGCGACCCTCGCCACGGTGCGCGACGGGCGTGGGGCCGTCGTCTACTTCATGCGCTCGAGCACGTGCCCGGTGTGCCACCGCCACGTCGCGAACCTCGTCGACCTCGCCGCGTCGGGGCGCCTCGGTGACCGCGCGCTCGTGGTGCTCGCCCCGGGCGACGCGGCGGACGCCGCGACCGTGCGTGCCCGCCACGCCTCGCCGCTCGCCCGCGTGCACGCGACGGGTTCGGGCCACGCGCAGGTGGGCCTGGGCGTGTTCCTCGCGCTCCAGCACAGCGGGGTGCTCGTGGTGGACGACGACGGCGTGGTGACCTACCGCCGCACGGGCGCCGTCCCGGTCGGCAACCTCGACCCGGCCGAGCTGCTCGCGGCGCTGGCGGGCTGAGGCGCCAGCGCGGGCGCACGCTCGTGCGTCCGCGCCGGCGCCGGCAGGTTCAGTGGGACGGCGCGCCGCTGCTCGCCCGCACCACCAGGCTCGGCTCGATGAGCGCGCCCGCCACGTGCTCACCCTCGATCGCGGCGAGCAGCGTCGCGAGGCAGCGCGCGCCGAGCGTCCGGAACTCCTGGCGCACCGTGGTGAGCGGCGGGTAGAAGTTGGACGAGCCGTCGACGTCGTCGAAACCCACCACCGAGACGTCGTCGGGCACGCGTACGCCCGCCTCGGCGAACGCGCGCAGGAGCCCGAGGGCGAGCTGGTCGTTGGCCGCGAAGACCGCGCTCGGCAGCCCTGAGGCGACGAGCTCTCGCCCCACCTCGTAGCCCCGGCCCGCACTCCAGTCGCCCGCCACCGGCGCTCCGGGCTCGATGCCTGCGGCGCGCAGCTCGGCCTCCCAGCCCGCGACGCGTGAGCGGGCGTCGAGCCAGTCGACGGGGCCCGCGAGGTGCAGCACGGACGCATGACCGAGGTCGAGCAGGTGCCGCGTCGCGAGCCGTGCGCCCGCGACCTGGTCCACCGCCACCGAGTGCACGGGCCCCGGCAGGTCCGCCGGGCCGACCATCACCACCGGCACGGGGGAGGCGAAGTCCTGGACCGCCGCGACGGCGTCGTCGTGCGAGGCGATCGCCACCACGCCCTCGACGCCCTGGGACATGAAGTGCTCGAGGGCGCGCCGCACCGCCTCGACCTCCCACCGGGCCACGGTCGCGACGCTCACGAAGTACGACGCGTCCCGCGCGGCCTCCTCGACCGCGATGAGCGTGCTCGTGGGGCCGAAGAGCGCGGACCCCGACGTGACCACGCCGATGGTCCCCGTGCGCCGGGTCACGAGCGCACGCGCCGCGGTGTTGCGGCGGTAGCCGAGCTGCGCGATCGCGTCGAGCACCCGGCGGCGGGTCTCGGGGCGCACGCTCGGGTGGTCGTTGAGCACGCGGGAGACGGTCTGGTGCGAGACGCCCGCGACGGCCGCGACGTCGCTCATCGCGGGCGGGCGGGCGGCGGCGCTCACCCGTCGAGCTCGCGCGCGAGGTCGCGCGAGCGGTCGCGTGCCGCCTCGGCCGCCGCGAGCACCGCGGCACGCACCCCGTGGGCGTCGAGCTCACGCAGCGCGGCGACCGTGGTGCCGCCCGGCGACGAGACCCGCTCGCGCAGCACCACGGGGTGCTCGCCGGTCTCCTCGAGCAGGTGGGCCGCGCCGGCGAACGTCGCGACCGCGAGCTCGCGGGCCTGGGCCCGGCCCAGGCCGAGCAGCACGCCCGCCTCGGCGAGCGCGTCCACGAGGTAGAAGACGTAGGCCGGGCCCGAGCCTGAGACCGCGGTCACCGCGTCGAGATCAGCCTCGGGGACGGTGACGACCAGCCCGGTGGCCGCGAGCAGGGCGGTGACGCGCTCGAGGTGCTCGGGCGTGGCCGCGGCGCCGCCCGCGATCGCGCTCGCGCCCCGACCCACCACCGCGGGCGTGTTGGGCATCACACGCACGACGGGCGTGCCCTCGGGCAGCGCGCGCTCGTAGACGGAGAGCGGCACACCCGCCGCCACGCTCACGACGAGCGTGCCGGGGCGCAGCGCGGGCGCGATCTCGGCGAGCACGGACGGGACGTCCTTGGGCTTGACCGCGAGCACGACGACGTCGGCGCGGCCCGCGACCTTGGCTCCCGGGTCGGCCGCGCGGACGCCGTAGCGCTCGGCGAGCTCGGTCGCCCGTGCGGCCGAGGGCTCGGCCACGCTCACGTCGTCCACCGCGACACCGGCGCGCAGCACCGAGGCGACGATCGCCTCACCCATGACTCCGCCGCCGAGGACGGCGACGCGTGGCAGGTGCGGCTGGTCGGTGCTCATCGGTGCTCCTGCGGGTCGAGGTCCGGGACCGGTCAGAGGGGGTAGGCGGTCTGCACGTCGGCGACCGTGCCGGTGGGGCCCGTCGCCTGGAGCATGACGGTGCCGTTGGTCCACCACACGGTGTCCGTGCCGTCGCCGGTGACGAGCACCGAGGTCCCCACCTGTGCACCGTCGACCTCCACGGTGCCCTCGGTGGTCTCGGCGCCCTCGGGCGTGCCCGCGGCGACGGCCTCCGCCATCGCGGCGGCGGCCTCGTCGGGGGTCTCCCACTGCCCCGCGAGCACGACCACCTCGGTGGCTCCGCCGTCGGTGTAGTCCAGCCGGTACGCCTCGAGCGCGCCCTCACGCAGCAGCGACGGCTCCTCGGCGAAGGCGGACAGCGCGAGCTGGAGGACGGTCGAGGGCAGGGCCTGCGCGAACGCCGTGCCCTCGGCCCGCTCGACGGGTTCGACCGTGGGCGTGGGCGCGGGAAGGGTCACGACCTCGGGCTCGAGCGGCTCGGGCTCACCGCCCCCACGGGTCACGAGCACGATCGCGACGACCACGAGCACCAGGAGCACCGCGCCGCCCGCGATCAGCACCCACCTCGGCGGGCGCCTGCGACCGTTCACCTCGCGCTGGTCCTCGTGCGCGCTCGTCTCGCTCATGGCCTGCCTCTCGCGTCCTCCCGGCCGGCGTGCCCGACCCCCTCGCTCGCCACAGACTATGGCCTGCCACCCCGGCGCCCGCGCAGGCGCCGGGGTGGGCCGTGGGTGTCAGGCGACGAGGTCTCGCCGCCGCAGCGCCGCCACCGCCGCCCCGGTCAGCAGCACGGCGACGGCCAGCGCGCCCAGCACGGGGCCCGCCTCGAACGACTCGGCCGGCACGGCGGGCACGAGCGCGAACGGGGCGTGCTCGACGACGGCCGCGGGCAGGTCCAGCAGCGGGCCGTAGAGCCCGACGACGATCGACGCGACCAGCACGAGCCACACCGGCCAGGCCGGTGCGCCGAGCCCGTGCAGCAGGGCCGCGAGCCCCGCGAAGCACAGCACGACCGGCAGGTGCACCAGGCCCGCGAGCGCGAGCTCACCGACCAGCCCGGCGTCCCCGGTGGTGGCAGCCGCCGCACCGCCGAGCGCGAGACCGGTCACCACGAGCACCACGACGGCACCGCCCGTCGTGACGGCCACGGACGCGAGCAGCCACCGGCCGCGCCCGACGGCGGTCGCGAGCACGGCTCCCGTACGACCCTCCGCCTCGTCGCGGCGCAGCTGGTGCACGCTCACCACGGCGAACACGGCGACCGCCATCGCGAAGAAGCCGAGGAACGCCGAGAGGGTGCCGCGCACCACGTCCGCGCCCGTGAGCCCGGCGCCGAAGACCTCCATGAGCTGGGGCTGGGCCTCGAAGCTGTCGACGATCCCCTCGGCCATCGCACCCGTGAGCGCAGCCATGACGAGCATGCCGAACGACCAGCCCAGGACGCTGCCACGCTGGAGCCGGGCCCCGAGGCCCACCGGGCCGCGCAGCCACGGGCCCGCCGACGCACGCCCGCGGCCCGCCGCGACCAGCCCCGCCCCTAGGTCCCGCCGCGACGCGAGCAGGTAGGCGGCCGCCACGAGCACCGCCGCGAGCACGCCCCCCAGCAGCAGGGGCCACCACCGCAGGTCGACGTAGGTGCGCATCTGCTGCGACCAGCCGATGGGAGACGTCCACGAGAGGGCGCTGCCGCCACGCTGCTGCATGTCACCCACGCCGCGCAGCACGAAGGCGAGCCCCAGTGCCGCCCCGGCGAGCCCCGAGGCCGTGCGAGCGTGCTCGCCGACCTGCGCGGTGACCGCCGCGACCGCGCCGAACACCAGGCCGACCATCGCGACGCCGGCCGCGAAAGCGGCGCTGTCGGGCGTCTCGAGCCCGTTGCCCAGCAGAGCCAGGAACAGGACGGCGGCGACGGCGAGGTTCGCGACCAGCACGTCGACCAGGGCGGCGCTGAGCGGCGCGTACCGGCCCACGACGCCCGAGCGCACCAGCTCGGCGCGCCCGGTCTCCTCCTCGGACCGCGTGTGCCGCACCACGAGGAAGATCGACATGAGCGCCGCCGCGACGCCGAGGAACCCGAGCATCTCGGCCGCGAGCATCACACCGAACGTGTAGTCCTCGAGCCCGTACCCGGGACCGGTCATGAGGGCCCCCGCGGGGTCCGCCATGATCGCGGCACGCGTCTGCCGCGAGGCCTCGTCGGGGTAGACGGCCTGGATCGCGACGCCGAAGTACACGACGGTGCCGCCGACCCCCAGGGCCCACCCGGGGATGCGGACCCGGTCCCGTCGCAGCGCGAAGCGCACGAGCCGGGCCGTGCCGACGAGCGGACCCGCGCCGTCGCCGCCGCGAGCACCCGTGGTCGTCCCGGGGGCACGCACGTCCACGGCGGTCACGACGCGCTCCCCGCGGCGGTGGGCTGCTCGCCGTAGTGGTGGACGAACAGCTCCTCGAGCGTGGGCGGCGTGGTCACGAGGCTGCGGATCCCCAGCGGGGCGAGGTGCGCCATGACCGCCGAGAGCGCGCCGTCGTCGACCGACGCGAGCACCTGGTCGCCGTCGGCCGTGACGTCGTGGACCCCCGCGAGCGTCGCGAGGGTCGAGGCGTCGCCGTCGGTGGTCACACGCACCGTGGTGCGGGTGAGGTGACGCAGTTCCGCGAGGCTGCCGCTCTGCACCGCGCGGCCCTCGCGGATGATCGTCACCCTGTCGCAGAGCCGTTCGACCTCCGCGAGGATGTGGCTCGAGAGGAGCACCGTGGTGCCCTCCGCGACGGCCTCGCGCACGGCCTCCTGGAAGACGAGCTCCATGAGCGGGTCGAGGCCCGACGTCGGCTCGTCGAGCACGAGCAGGTCCACGCGGCTCGCGAGCGCGGCGACGAGCGCGACCTTCTGGCGGTTCCCCTTGGAGTAGCTGCGGGTGCGGCGGCTCGGGTCGAGGTCGAAGCGCTCGAGCAGGCGGTCCCGGCGGCGGGCGTCGACGCCGCCGCGCAGGCTCGTGAACAGGTCGATCGCCTCACCGCCGGTGAGCCGCGGCCAGAGGTTCACGTCGCCGGGCACGTAGGCGAGGCGGCGGTGCAGCTCGACGGCGTCTGCCCACGGGTCACCGCCGAAGAGGCGCGCACGCCCCGCGTCGGCGCGCAGCAGGCCGAGCAGCACGCGGATGGTCGTGGACTTGCCGGCACCGTTGGGGCCGAGGAACCCGTGCACCTCGCCGGGCTCGACGACGAGGTCGAGACCGTCGAGGGCGCGGACCGGACCGAACGTCTTGGTCAGGCCCCGGACGTCGATCACGGGTGCGGGGGCCGACGTCGCGTCGACCGGCGTGGAGCTGGTGGAGGTGGTCATCGTGGATGCTCTCTGCGAAGGGTCTGCGGTGGGAGGCGTGCGCGCCGTCGGGCGGCTCGCGAGGGAGCCGGGTCGCGGACGGTCGTCGGCCGTGAGCGCCGTGCGGCGCCGTCGGGGTGCGTCAGGCAGCGGGTGGGTCGGCGTCGGTACCCTCGGCGGGCGGGTCGCCCACGTAGAGCAGGTAGGCGTCGAGCATGGACCGGTCCGTCATGAGGCCGTCGGTGAAGAGCTCGAGCACGGGCAGCGCCGTCCGCTCGTAGAAGCGCGTGAGGAACGCCGTCGCGTCGTCAGGGTCCTCGGGCGGGTCCAGCGTGAGGTCGACCATGAGCGTGCCGATCCCCATGTGGGTGAGATACCTGGCGCGCGCGGCCTCGTCACGGCTGGGCCGCAGGGTGCCGGCAGCCACGCCCTCGGCGAGGTAGGCCTCGGTGTCCTCGACGAGGTGGTCGACGAACGCGCGCGCCAGCGAGCCGCCCTCCTGGAGACTGCGCAGCACGTACGCGACCAGCGGCGCGAACCTGTCGAGCGACGCCAGGGCCATGAGCAGCGCCTGGGCGCCCGCTCCACCGACCGCCTCGCGCTTGTGCTCACGGATCACGCCGAGCACGTGCGCGTCGCAGGCCTCGCGCAGGCCCTGCTTGGACCCGAAGTGGTGCAGCACGAGCCCCGGGCTCACCCCGGCCTCCTTCGCGACCACGCGGACACCCACGCGGAACCCGCCGCGACCGAAGCACCGGACAGCGGCGTCGCGGATCCGCGCCCGCGTGGTGAGGTCCTCTGAACGCACGTTCAACACCCTAAACACTCGTTCAACCCCGCACAACCCCTCCGCCTCCCCCGCCCCACCACCTCGCCGAGTTCGCACCCAAGCACCGAGTTCGCACGCGCCCGGGTGCGAACTCGGTGCGCCGGTGCGAACTCGCCGGGGTCAGGGCAGGGGCCGGTCAGGGGGTGCGGCGGTGGAGGGTGGTGGCGCCCAGGGCGAGTGCGCCCGCGATGAAGAGGACCACCACGCCGACGGCGCCGCGCACCTCCGTGAAGTCCGCGCCGGCCGCGAGCTGCTGGAGCGCCTCCATCCCGTAGGTCAGCGGCAGCGCGCGCGAGATCGCCTCGAGCACGGCGGGCATCTGGTCGCGCGGCATCAGCAGCCCGCACGTGACGAGCTGGGGGAAGATCACCACCGGCATCAGCTGCACGGCCTGGAACTCGGTGCGCGCGACCGACGAGGCCGCGAGCCCCAGCGCGGTCCCGAGCACGGCGTCGAGCACCGCGACCAGCACCACCACCCACAGCGCACCCGCGACCTCCATGCCGAGCACGAGCACCGTGAAGCCCACGACCACCAGCGCCTGGAGCACCGCCACGAGGCCGAAGGCCAGGGCGTAGCCGACGACGACGTCCCCCTTGCCGACGGGTCCGGCCATGAGCCGTTCGAGCGTTCCCGACTGCCGCTCGCGCAGCGTCGTCACGCTGGTCACCAGGAACATCACGATGAGCGGGAAGAGCCCCACCAGGAGCGGGCCGAACGTGTCGAGCACGGGCGTGCCGTCGAACATCCACGCGACGAGCCAGAGCAGCAGGCACGGGAGCCCGACGAGGATGCCCACGGTGCGCGGGTCGTTCCGGATCTGCTGCAGCACGCGGACCGTCGTCGCGAGCGTGCGTCGCGCCGTCATCGGGCCCCCTCCCCCGTCCGACCTCCAGGAGGCCGCCCCGCACGCGCAGGTGCGTCCTCGACGAGCGCGAGGAACGCGGACTCGACGTCCGGGGCCGACGTGCGCGCGAGCAGGGCCGGCACGGGCTCGTCGGCGAGCAGCCGCCCGTCGCGCAGCAGCAGCAGGTGGTCGCAGCGTCGCGCCTCGTCCATCACGTGGCTCGAGACCAGCAGCGAGGCACCCTCGCTCGCGAGGTGGGCGAACAGGTCCCACAGGTCCCTGCGCAGCACGGGGTCGAGACCCACGGTCGGCTCGTCGAGCACCAGCAGCTCGGGCCGGCCGAGCAGCGCCGCCGCGAGCAACACGCGCGAGCGCTCGCCGCCCGAGAGCACGCCCACGCGGCGCCGGGCCAGCGCACCGAGCTCGACCGCCTCGAGGCTGCGCGCGACGTCGTCCGACGACGCACCCACGAGCCGCGCGAGGTAGGTCAGGTTCTGCTCGACCGAGAGGTCCGCGTAGACGCTCGGCTGCTGGGTCACGTAGGCGACCCGGTCACGCAGCCGAGCGTGCCCGGCCGGGAGGCCCAGCACCGTGACCTCGCCCGTGACCTCGGCCTGGACGCCGACGACGGCGCGCATGAGGGTGGTCTTGCCGCTGCCGCTCGGACCGAGCAGGCCGACGACGCACCCGGCGGGCACGCTCAGGTCGAGGCCGTCGAGCACGACGACGCCGCGTCGCCCGCCGCGCACCACGCGCAGCCCCCGCGCGCGCACCGCGACGTCCGTGGTGTCGGGTACGGGCCCGACCGGCTGCGTGGCCATGCCCCGACGCTCCTCCTCGCCCGGCCCGCCGACAAGAGGCCGACGGCCCGACGTCGCGGCGGCCCGTGTCGGGGGCCACGGGTACCGTCCCCGACGTGCCCACGCCCCGCTCCCGCCCCGCCCGTCCCGGCTTCGCCTGCACCGAGTGCGGGTGGACCTCCGCCAAGTGGGTCGGCCGCTGCGGCGAGTGCCAGGCCTGGGGCACGGTGGTCGAGGAGTCGGCCAGCAGCGGCCCCCGCACGGTCGCGACCACGCCCGCACGCACGCCCGCGCGCCCCATCGCCCAGATCGACGTCGAGACCGCGCGCGCCCGGCCCACCGGGATCGGTGAGCTGGACCGCGTGCTCGGCGGCGGGCTCGTCCCCGGCGCCGTGGTGCTGATGGCCGGCGAGCCCGGGGTCGGCAAGTCGACCCTGCTGCTCGACGTCGCGGCGCGTGTCGCGCGTGCCGAGGGCCAGACGGTCCTCTACGTGACCGGTGAGGAGTCGGCGGGACAGGTGCGCCTGCGCGCCGAGCGCACGCGCTCGCTCGCCGACCGTCTGCTGCTGGCGGCCGAGACGGACCTCGGCACGGTGCTCGGGCACGTGGCCGCGACCGAGCCGTCGCTGCTCGTGGTCGACTCGGTGCAGACGGTCGCCTCGGCCCAGGTCGAGGGCGCGCCGGGCGGCGTCGGGCAGGTGCGCGAGGTCGCCGCGGCGCTGATCGCCGCCGCCAAGGAGCGGGACATCCCGACCGTCCTCGTGGGTCACGTGACCAAGGACGGCAGCGTCGCCGGGCCGCGCACGCTCGAGCACCTCGTCGACGTCGTCTGCCAGTTCGAGGGCGACCGCCACTCGCGGCTGCGGCTGCTGCGCGCGACCAAGAACCGCTACGGCCCCACGGACGAGGTCGGGTGCTTCGACCTGTCCGAGCACGGCATCGTCGGCCTCGCCGACCCGAGCGGGCTCTTCCTGTCGCACGCCGTCCACCACGTGCCCGGCACGTGCGTCACGGTGACGCTCGAGGGTCGCCGCCCGCTTGCGACCGAGGTGCAGGCGCTCGTGGTGCCGTCAATGCTCAGCAACCCGCGACGCACCACGAGCGGCGTCGACTCGAGCCGGCTGGCGATGGTGCTCGCGGTCCTCCAGCGCCGCGCCGGAGTGCCGGTCGCCGAGCGGGACGTCTACGTGTCGACCATCGGCGGCGCACGCGTCGTGGAGCCGTCGGCCGACCTCGCGATCGCCCTCGCCACGGCGAGCGGCACCCAGAACCTCGCGCTGCCCCAGGGGCTCGTCGCCGTGGGCGAGGTGGGCCTCGCCGGAGAGATCCGGCCCGTGGTCGGGCTCACGCGCCGCCTGTCCGAGGCCCGCCGGCTCGGGTTCAGCCGCGCGGTGGTGCCGGCCGGGAGCGTCGAGCCCGGGGCGGACCTCGACGGGCTCGAGGTGCTCGAGGCCACGGACCTCGCGACGGCCACGCGGCTCGCGCTCGGCGCCGACGCCGTGCCGCGCCCGTGACCTCACCCACGATCGCTCCCGCCACGCCTCGCGCGTCCGCGGTCGGGGGGACCCTGCTCGCGTACCATCGGCACGTGGCCACGACCGAGCGCTCCGCCGAGGAGATGCTGCGCGCAACCCTCGCCGCCGTGGCGCCCGGGACGGAGCTGCGCGACGGTCTCGAGCGGATCCTGCGCGGTCGCACCGGCGCGCTCATCGTGCTGGGTCACGACCGTGTGGTCGAGTCGATCTGCTCGGGCGGTTTCGCCCTCGACGTCGAGTTCTCGGCGACCCGTCTGCGTGAGCTCGCGAAGATGGACGGAGCCGTGGTCGTCGACCGCGACGCGACGCGCATCCTGCGCGCGGCCGTGCAGCTGCTCCCGGACCCGACGATCGAGACCACCGAGTCCGGCACGCGTCACCGCACGGCCGAGCGCGTGGCCAGGCAGACGGGCTACCCCGTGGTGTCGGTGAGCCAGTCGATGCGGATCATCGCGCTCTACGTGGGTGACCACCGTCGCTACGTGCTCGAGGGCTCGGACGTGATCCAGTCGCGCGCCAACCAGGCTCTCGCGACCCTCGAGCGCTACAAGGCCCGCCTCGACGAGGTCAGCGGCACGCTCTCGGCCCTCGAGATCGAGGACCTGGTGACCGTGCGGGACGTCGCCGCGGTGGTCCAGCGGCTCGAGATGGTGCGCCGCATCTCCGAGGAGATCGCGGGCTACGTGGTCGAGCTCGGCACCGACGGCCGGCTCATGGCGCTCCAGCTCGACGAGCTCGTGGGCGGCATCGGCTCCGACCGGCAGCTGGTCATCCGCGACTACGTCGAGGCAGGCCGCTCGGGCCGCGCCCTCGCGCAGGTGCAGGCCGACCTCGCGGAGGTCGACGCGACCGAGCTGCTCGACCTCGCGCACATCGCGCGTGTGCTGGGCCTGTCGACGATCGACGACTCGCTCGACGGTGCCGTCGGCCCCCGCGGCTACCGGCTGCTGTCGAAGGTCCCCCGCCTGCCCTCGACGATCGTCGATCGCCTCGTGGGCCACTTCGGCGGGCTGCAGAAGCTGCTCGCGGCGGGCATCGACGAGCTCATGGCCGTCGACGGCGTCGGCGAGCAGCGCGCACGTGCCGTCCGCGAAGGGCTGTCGCGGCTCGCCGAGTCCAGCATCCTCGAGCGCTACGTCTGACCTCCGGGGCTCCGCCCCTGCTCAGGCTCAGCCCAGCTCGAAGACCGCCGTCGCGCTCTCGATCTCGAGCAGCGTGGCCTGGGCCGTGTAGGTGCCGGGCCGCGGGGCCGGGAGGCCGGCCGTGCACTCGGCGTCCGACCGTTCGCGCGCCCAGTCGACGGTCGACGTGTCGGCGGCGCCCGGGTCGAGCAGCAGCAGGCGCTCGGGCACGTCCGCGGCGCAGTCGGCGCTCGACCAGATGCGGTCCGACCCCGACATCACGGTGACGACCGCGTTGCCCGAGCCCACGTCCACCGTGCACGCCTGCTCGGACGTGTTGGCCACGGCGAGCGAGAGGACCGGGCGCTCGTCGGGGCCGTACGTGCGTGCGTCGGAGGTGAGCGTCACCGCGAGATGGGACGCGTCGCACGCGACGGGTCCGTCCGTCGTCGCCGGCTCCTCCGCGGGGACCGTGGCCCCGGCGTCCGGTCCCGGCCCGGGATCGTCCGACCCGCCGCCGAGGGCGCGCACACCCCACCAGACCAGGACCAGCACGAGGACGAGCGCCACGAGCAGCACCAGGCGCCGCAGCCAGTACACGCGCTGCGGGCGAGGGCCGACCGGTCGCAGGACGGTGCTCATGACGCCTCCTCGCGTGCCACGCTACGACGCTCGCGTCACGGTTCGGGGGAGCCGCGCCGCCTCGGGCATGATCCTCGGGTGGTCCACCCCGTCGTCGCGCCCGTGCTCGCCTGGTACGACGACGTCGCACGCGACCTGCCGTGGCGCGCTCCCGACCGCACCCCCTGGGGCGTGCTCGTGAGCGAGGTCATGCTCCAGCAGACGCCCGTGGTGCGGGTGCTGCCGCGGTGGGTCGCATGGATGGAGCGCTGGCCCACGCCCGCGGACCTCGCGGCCGCGCCCACGGCGGACGTGCTGCGTGCATGGGACACGCTCGGCTACCCGCGCCGCGCGCTGCGGCTCGTGGCGTGCGCCCGCGCCCTCGTCGATCAGCACGGTGGTGAGCTCCCCGACGACGAGGCCGCCCTGCTCGCCCTGCCCGGGATCGGCCCCTACACGGCGGCCGCCGTCGTCGCGTTCGCCCACGGGCGGCGGGCGGTGGTGCTCGACACCAACGTGCGGCGGGTGCTCGGCCGGCTGCTCGCGGGCACCGCCCTGCCGCCGCCGCACCTGGGCGTCGCGGAGCGGCGTGCGGCCGAGGAGGTGCTGCCACCGGACGACGCCACGGCGGCACGCTGGAGCCAGGCCGTGATGGAGCTCGGCGCACTGGTGTGCACGGCGCGATCACCCGCGTGCGACGAGTGCCCGGTGTCGGCGCGGTGCGCCTGGCTGCAGGCGGGCAGGCCCGCCGACGCCCACGCAGGACGGCGCCGCACCCAGGCCTGGACGGGCACGGACCGGCAGGCCCGCGGCCGCGTGCTGGCCCACCTGCGTGCGGCGGGGCACGCGCGCGCCGACGACCTGGTCGAGGCGTGGCCCGCCGACGAGCAGCGCGCACGTGCGGTCGCGGGCCTGGTCGCCGACGGCCTGGTCGAGGTCACGGACGGCTGGCACCACCTGCCCGGCGAGGCGCCGCGGTGATCGAGCTGCCCGCGGGGCTCGTGGCGCAGCCGGCGCCCGACCCGACCTGGGTGCCGTGGCTCGAGCGGCTGCCGCACCTCGCGCAGGAGCTCGTGGACGCATGGGACCTCGCGCCGGACGGCGCAGCGATGCACGGCCGGTGCTCCCTCGCGCTGCCCGTGCGGACGGCGGACGGTCGGCGCGCGGTGCTCAAGGTGGGCTGGCCGCACGAGGACGCCGAGCACGAGGCGCTCGCCCTGCAGCACTGGCACGGCTCGGGCGCCGTCGAGCTGCTGCGCGCCGACCCGCGACGGTGGGCCCTGCTGCTCGAGCGCCTCGGGCCGGCCGCCCTCACGTCCCTGCCGGTGGAGGACGCGTGCGCGGTGGTGGCCGGGCTCTACGGGCGGCTGCACCGGCCGGCCGTGCCACGGCTGCGCACGCTCTCGCGCGCCGTCGCCCGCTGGGCCGAGCGCCTCACCGCACTCCCGCGCGACGCCCCCGTGCCGCGTCGCCTCGTCGAGCGGGCCGCGGGCCTGGGCCGCGACCTGTCCGGCGACGCGGCGACCGACGGCGCGCTCGTGCACACCGACCTGCACGACGGGAACGTGCTCGCGGGCACCCGCGAGGCGTGGCTCGCGATCGACCCCAAGCCGTTGTCGGGCGACCCGCACTACGAGCCCGCGCCGCTGCTGTGGAACCGGTGGGACGAGGCGGTCGGGACCGGGGACGTGCGGCGGGCGCTGCGGCGCAGGCTCGACGTGGTCGTCGAGCACGCGGGCCTGGATTACGACCGGGCGCGCGACTGGGTGGTGGTGCGTGCGGCCTGCAACGCGCTGTGGGTGGTCGAGGAGCTCGAGGCCACCGGCCGCGCGGCCGGGCCCGGCGACCGCGACGCGCTCACGACGGCGGTCGCGATGGCGAAGGCCGTCGAGGACTGACTCAGCGCTGCGCGTCACCCCAGCCGGCTGCCCCCGGGTCGAGCTCGGCGAGCATGCGCGTGTTGCCCAGGGTGTTGGGCTTGACGCGCGCGAGGTCGAGGAACTCCGCCACGCCGTCGTCGTGCGACCGCAGCAGCTGCGTGTACACCTCGGCGTCCACCGGCGTGCCCGCGATGGGACGGAAGCCGTGCCGCTCGAAGAACCGCACCTCGAAGGTCAGGCAGAACACGCGCGTGAGGCCGAGGGTGCGTGCACGCTCCATGAGCATCCGCATCATCGCGTGACCCACGCCGCGGCCGCGCCAGTTGGGGTGCACGGCGAGCGTGCGGATCTCGGCGAGGTCCGTCCACATGACGTGCAGGGCACCGCAGCCGATGAGGTAGCCCGAGGCGTCCTCGGCGACCACGAACTCCTGGACGCCCTCGTAGTAGCCGACCAGCTCCTTCGCGATGAGGATGCGCTCCTCGGCGTACGGCTCGACGAGGTCGCGGATCTGCGGCACGTCGCGCGGCAGCGCGGCCCGCACCACGAACGGGGCCGGGGCGTCGTCGTCCGAGCGCTGCAGCACGCCGTCGTGCTCGGTGCGGCGCAGGTCGTGGTCGGTCCGGGGCAGGTCGCGGTCGACCCGCCAGGGGTCGGGCTCGACGGCCGGGATGTGCTCGTCCACGAACCAGCAACCTAGAGCACGGCGCCCACGCATGCCGCGGGGACCCACCGCGGAGGGCCCGACGGGCGGCCTGCTACCGGGGGCCGCGGCCGGGCGTGGGGCGCGCGATGGTCGCCGGGAGGTCCACGAGCGCGGCCGCGGTGATCTCGTCGATCACGAGGTCCGTCACCGCGCCGGCCGCGAGCGCGGCACGCAGGGGTGCGACCTTGTTGTCGCCCGCGACGGCGCACACGCGACGCGGGATGCGACGCAGCTCGGTGGGCGTGGGGCCCGTGGCGCGAGCGTTCAGGGCGACGTCGGCGTAGCTGCCGTCGGCGCGGAGGAACACCGTGCACACGTCGCCCACCACGCCCTCGTCACGCAGCAGCGCGACGTCCTCGGCGTCGAGGTAGCCCGCCGAGTAGACGTGGCTCGGCACCCCTCCGCTCACGGCGCCGACGCTGAACAGCGCGATGTCGGCCCGGCGCTGGACGTCGAGCACGCGTCGCACCGAGCGCTCGCGCCACATCATCGCCTTGGTCTCGGGGTAGTCGAAGAACGCCGGCACCGGGAAGTGGTGGACCGCGGCGTCGAACGCGTGCCCGAAGCCCGAGATGAGGTCGCTCGCGTACTCGACGCCGCTGGTGCGCGTGTTCGCCGCGCCGTTGAGCTGGACCACCGAGCTGCCCCGCGTGACCTTGGGCGTGAGGTTGCGCCCGATCGCGGCGAGGGTGGTGCCCCAGGCGACCGCGAGCACCATCTCGGAGTCGAACCACGAGCCCACGAGCTTCGCCGTCGTGAGCGCGACCTGCTCGAGGCGCTGGAGCTCGGTCGCCGAGTCCGGCACCGGGACGACGTAGGCCTCGATGCCGTGGTCGTGGGAGATCGTGCGACTGAGCCCCGGGGCGAGAGTTCGTGCAGGCCGGATCGAGATCTCGACCAGGCCCGTCTCGCGTGCACGCTTGATCAACCGCGACACCGTGGACCTCGACGTACCGAGGTGCCGGGCGATGACGTCCATGGTCAGGTCCTGCAGGTAGTACATCGACGCGGCCCGCAGCACGTCCTCGCGCTCCATCGCGACCTCCTCGTCCTCGGCCCGGCCGACGACGGCCGCGACGCACCTCGGGCCCCGAGTGTTGCACGTTTGTGCACTCCCGTTGCGCGTTCGTTCTGGGTGTGACCAGATAGGACCGTGGCGCGCGACCCGTCACGGTCGCCTCGATCCCGGGGCCGCCTGGGCCGCGCGGGACGAGCACGGCGGGTGCCGTGCGCGGAGGAGGAACCGTGAGCACGTCGGCACTGACGCCCGAGGCCAGGACCAGCGCCCTCGACGCCCTCGCGGCGTCGGCCGAGGACGGCCAGGAGCTCGACGTCCTCGTGATCGGCGGCGGGGTCACCGGTGCCGGCGTCGCGCTCGACGCGGTCACCCGAGGGCTCACCGTGGGCCTCGTCGAGGCGCAGGACTGGGCGAGCGGCACGTCGAGCCGGTCGAGCAAGCTCGTCCACGGCGGCCTGCGCTACCTCCAGATGCTCGACTTCCACCTGGTGCACGAGGCGCTCACCGAGCGCGACCTGCTGCTGCGCCGCATCGCGCCCCACCTGGTGCGGCCGGTGTCCTTCCTCTACCCGCTGCACCACAACGTCTGGGAGCGGGCCTACGTGGGCGCGGGCGTCGCGCTCTACGACGTGCTCGCGAGCATGGCGCCCGGCAAGCGCGCGATGCCCTGGCACCGCCACCTCACGCGCAGCGGCATGGAACGCATGTTCCCGGACCTGCGCCACGACGCCGCCGTCGGCGCCGTGCGCTACTGGGACGCGAGCGTCGACGACGCGCGCCTGGTGACGACCCTCGTGCGCACCGCCGCGTCCTACGGCGCGCACACCGCGAGCCGCACGCAGGTGGTCGAGCTCACCAAGCGCGGCACCGGAGCCGTCAACGGCGCCGTCGTGCAGGACCTCGAGACCGGCCGGCGGATCACCGTCCGCGCCGACCAGGTGATCAACGCGACCGGGGTGTGGACGGAGGAGACCGAGGCGCTCGCCGAGGACGAGGGCGGCCTGCGGGTGCTCGCGTCCAAGGGCATCCACGTGGTCGTCCCGCGCGACCGGATCCGCGGCGACGTCGGCCTGATCCTGCAGACCGAGAAGAGCGTGCTCTTCGTGATCCCGTGGTCGCGGTACTGGGTCATCGGCACCACGGACACCCCGTGGGAGGAGTCGCTCCAGCACCCCGTCGCGACCGCGGCCGACATCGACTACGTGCTCGAGCACGCGAACGAGGTGCTGGCCCGCCCCCTCACCCGGGACGACGTCATCGGCACGTGGGCGGGCCTGCGGCCGCTGCTCCAGCCGGGCACCAAGGAGGGCACGTCGTCGGCCAAGGTCTCGCGCGAGCACACCGTCGCATCGCCCGCGCCGGGGCTCACCGTGGTCGCGGGCGGCAAGCTCACCACCTACCGGGTGATGGCCGTCGACGCCGTCGACTTCGCCCTGGGCGACCGCGCGAAGACGCTCCCCTCGATCACCGACCGCATCCCGCTCGTGGGTGCCGAGGGGCACGCGGTGCTCCAGCGGCAGTCGCGCCGCCTCGCGACCCGCTTCGGGTGGACCCGCGCGATGGTCGACCACCTGCTCCACCGCTACGGCGCGATGGTGGCCGACCTCGTCGCACTCGCCGAGGAGGACCCCTCGCTCGCCCGACCGCTCGAGCACGCACCCGCCTACCTGCGGGCCGAGATCGTGTACGCGGCGACGCACGAGGGCGTGCTCCACCTCGAGGACGTGATGCTCCACCGCACGCGCCTCACGTACGAGCAGGCCGACCGCGGGCTGAGCGCGGTCGACGAGATCGTCGACCTCATCGCGCCCGTGCTCGGCTGGGACGCCGAGCGCCGCAGCCAGGAGGTCACGTGGTACCGCGAGCGCTGCGAGGCCGAGGAGGCCGCGGCGCTCGAGCCCGACGACGCCACGGCGCAGGCCGTGCGCGAGCGCGTCCCCGACCCGGCACCGCTCGTGCCCCTCGGCGCGGACGCCCAGGGCGGCCACAAGCCCGGCTCGCCGGAGGACTCGCGCGGCGCCGCGGGCCCGGCCGGCACCTGACCGCACACCCCGACCGCCGGCGGCCGCCGGCTCCTGACCTCACGGCTCCACGACAACGAAGTCCGACGGAATCGAGGAACTCATGGAACTGTCCCTGGCAGGGTCTTCCTCTCGGAGGTGATCGGGACCGGCCTGCTGCTGCTGCTCGGTGCCGGTGTGGTCGCCAACGTGCTCCTGCCCAAGAGCAAGGGGTTCGACGGCGGCTGGCTGCTGATCAACTTCGGGTGGGGCCTCGCGGTCTTCGCCGGCGTGTTCGCCGCGTGGAAGTCCGGCGCCCACATCAACCCCGCGGTCACGTTCGGCCTGCTCGCCAACGGTGCCGAGTTCTACGACGGCAACCAGGCGGTGCCGGTCACGTTCGCGTCGACGCTCATCTACCTGCTGGGGCAGATGGTCGGTGCCTTCCTCGGCGCGGTGCTGGCCTTCCTGGCCTACAAGCCGCACTTCGACGAGGAGGCCGACCCGGCGCTCAAGCTCGCGGTGTTCTCGACGGGCCCCGCGATCCGCTCGTACGGCTGGAACCTCGTGACCGAGATCATCGGCACCTTCGTGCTGGTCTACGTGGTCATCCAGTTCGGCAACACCCCGCACGAGCTCGGCCCGCTCGCCGTCGCCCTGCTCGTCGTCGGCATCGGCGCGAGCCTCGGTGGCCCCACGGGCTACGCCATCAACCCGGCACGTGACCTCGGCCCCCGCATCGCACACGCCGTCCTGCCCATCCGCGGCAAGGGGTCGAGCGACTGGGGCTACGCCTGGGTGCCTGTCGTCGGCCCGATCATCGGCGGCGTCCTCGCCGGCCTCATGGCGGCCGCCGTCGGCTGACACCGGCCGGCCGCGCGTCGTCGGGCCCGCGGCCCTCCCCCACGCAGTCCCCCCTGACCCACACCGAACGAAGGAATGACATGGCCGACTACATCCTCGCCATCGACCAGGGCACCACGAGCTCGCGCGCGATCATCTTCGACCACTCCGGGTCGATCGTCGCGACGGGGCAGAAGGAGCACGAGCAGATCTTCCCCAAGGCGGGGTGGGTCGAGCACGACCCCGAGGAGATCTGGGTCAACGTGCGTGAGGTCGTGGGCCTCGCGCTCACCCGCGCGAACCTCACCAAGGACGACGTCGCCGCCGTCGGCATCACCAACCAGCGTGAGACCGCCGTCGTGTGGGACCGCACCACGGGCAAGCCCGTCTACAACGCCATCGTGTGGCAGGACACCCGCACGCAGAAGATCTGCGACGAGCTCGCGGCCCTCGGCGGCGGTGCCGACCGGTACAAGGAGAAGGTGGGCCTGCCGCTCGCGACGTACTTCTCGGGGCCCAAGGTGCGCTGGATCCTCGACAACGTCGAGGGCGCACGCGAGAAGGCCGAGGCCGGCGACCTGATGTTCGGCAACACCGACGCCTGGGTGCTGTGGAACATGACGGGCGGCACCAACGGCGGCGTGCACGTCACCGACGTCACCAACGCGTCCCGGACCATGCTCATGGACGTGCGCACCCTGGAGTGGGACGAGGAGATCGCGGGCGAGATGGGCATCCCGATGTCGATGCTCCCCGAGATCCGCTCGTCGTCCGAGGTGTACGGCGAGGGCCGCAAGGGCGGGATGGTGCCGGGCGTGCCGATCGCGGGGATCCTCGGCGACCAGCAGGCCGCGACGTTCGGCCAGGCCTGCTTCGAGGTGGGCACGGCCAAGAACACCTACGGCACGGGCAACTTCATGCTGCTCAACACCGGCACCGAGCCCATCCAGTCGAAGAACGGCCTGCTCACCACCGTCTGCTACAAGATCGGCGACCAGCCGCAGGTGTACGCGCTCGAGGGCTCGATCGCCGTCACCGGCTCGCTGATCCAGTGGCTGCGCGACAACCTCGGCATCATCTCGAGCGCCGAGGAGAGCGAGAAGCTCGCGGCCACGGTCGACGACAACGGCGGGGCGTACTTCGTCCCGGCGTTCAGCGGGCTGTTCGCCCCGCACTGGCGCTCCGACGCTCGCGGCGCGCTCGTCGGGCTCACGCGGTACGTCAACAAGGGCCACATCGCGCGGGCCGCGCTCGAGGCCACGGCGTTCCAGACGCGCGAGGTGCTCGACGCGATGAACGCCGACTCGGGCGTCGACCTCACCGAGCTCAAGGTGGACGGCGGCATGATCGCCAACGAGACGCTCATGCAGTTCCAGGCCGACATCCTCGGCGTACCGGTGGTGCGGCCGAAGGTCGCCGAGACCACGGCCCTGGGCGCCGCGTACGCCGCGGGGATCGCCGTCGGCTTCTGGTCCGGTGAGCAGGACGTCATCGACAACTGGGACGAGGACAAGCGCTGGGAGCCGTCGATGGACGAGGGCGACCGCGAGCGCCTGTACCGCAACTGGAAGAAGGCCGTCACCAAGACCTTCGACTGGGTCGACGAGGACGTCGACTGACGTCGTCGTCGACGGACGGGGGGAGTGCCGCAAGGCACTCCCCCCGTTCGTCTCGCACGCGCACAAGGTCGCCGAGCGACGGCTGACACTGGCAGCGGCGACGCGACGCCCTGGTGATGTGGACGTCGGGTTCCTCCGGGACACCCACCGGGGTGGTCAAGACAGGGGCAGCCGTCCTGGGCAACACCCTCACTGCCTCGGCCATGGGCTACACGTCGTCCGACCGACTGCTCCCCCTCCTGCCCATGACGCACCAGTACGGCATGTCGCTCGTCCTGGCATGGTGGCTCGTGGGATGCGAGCTGCTGGTCGGCAATCACCGACGACCGGTGCAGACGCTCCGCCAGATGCACGATCGACGTCCGACGGTGGGCGACGCGACCCCACCGGTGATGGCCGAGATCCTCACCGCCCTGCGCAGTGACGGCGTCGAGGCAGTGGGCCCGGACGTACGGATGTGGTGCGTGGGCGGAGCGCCTCTGCCATCGAGCCTGGCCGAGGGCTTCGCCAGGGCGACCGGCCGACCTCTGCTCGACGGGTACGGCTCGACCGAGCTCGGGAACGTCGCGCTCGCCGCCTTAGCCGACAGTCGTGACCTGGGCCGGCCGTTGCCGGGTGTCGAGGTGCGCATCGTGTCTCCCACCGGCGTCGAAGCGCCCGCAGGAGTGACCGGGGACGTGGTCATCCGCTCGCGATATGCCTTCGACCGCTACCTCACTTCCGGGAGCCGGATCCCCGACGCGGCCGGGTGGTTCGTCACGGGCGACCTCGGCAGCATCGACGCCTCCGGTCGCCTTCGGGTCGTGGGCCGTGCGCAGGCCGTCCACCGCGGCGGGATGACGCTGTACCCCGCGAGCATCGAGCGCACCGCCGAGCTCGGAGGCATCCCGCTCGTGGTCGTCGCACTGCCGGACGAGCGGATGGGGGCACACCTGACCGGGGTGGTTCAGGACCCGTGCACCGCCCCGGCCGGGACGTGGAAGGCCCGGCTTCGGGAGCTCCTCGCCGCGCACGAGGTGCCCGACCGCATCCTGGTGGTCGAGTCGTTCCCCCTGCTGCCGAACGGCAAGATGGATCGCGCCCTGCTCACCGAGAGGGCACGCCGGGCGCGGTACGACGCACGCCGGGGGACCGGGACGGCAGCGGGCACAGAGCCGGCACGGCGCTGGGACGCGGCCGGGCATGTCGCTGCAGGGGGGGAGCACACCATGACCGAGACCGAGCTCGGCGGCCCGCGAGAACGGCACGCCCTGCGCGCGGCCTCGTTCACTCGGGGCCCAGGAGATCTCCTGGACTTCCTCATCCCGCTGTGGGCCGGCGTCGCCCTGGGCCTGGACGCGACCAGGGTGGGCCTGCTCGTCGCACTCGAGCTCGTCGTCTCGATCGTCGTCCGGCCCGTCGCCGGACGGCTCTGCGACCGGACCGAGCGTCGGAGCGTCGCCGCGATCGGGGCGTGCGCGTACGCGCTCTCGTGCGTGGGGTACGCCGCAGCGAGCCTGACCGGGAGCTCGTGGATCGCCTTCGCCGCTGCCGGAGTCGGCGGAGTCGGAGGGTCGTTGCTGTGGGTCGCGCTCCGTTCCATCGTCAGCGAGCGGCTCGGTGTCGACAGCGCCGTGTTCCCACGACTCATGGCAGCGGAGGAGACCGGCGCCTGGGTGGCCTTCGTCGTCGGGCTGTCGGTCCTCGGGTTCGTCGACTTCGAAGGGGTCTTCGCGCTGTGCGCGGCCTCATGCCTCGTCGGCGCCGCCGTCCTGTGGGGTGCGCCGAGAGCCTCGACGACCAGCGGTCCGGGTCCCTCGGGAGCTGCGGGTCACGAGGGAACGGCACCCGCTGTCGCGTCGGTCCGGCGGCTGTCGCCCATCCTGTTGGCCGTCGTGGTCACCGCAATGGCTGAGACCGCCGTCGGCATGCTCCTTCTCCTGCATCTGCAGCGCCACTTCGACCTCGGCGTCATCCCGATCGCCTACGTCTTCCTCCCCGGCGCGATCGCTATGGCGGTCATGCCTGAACCGATGCACCGTGTCGTGCTCTCGATCGGGCGGCGGCGGGCCATGGTCGGGGCCTCGGTGCTCAGCGCCGTGTTCGCCGTGGGGCTCGCCTTCGCCGGTGGCCCGTGGGTCATCGCCGCTCTCTGGCTGTTCTCGGGTGTGGCATGGGCCGTCATCGTTCCCGTCGAGCAGGCCGTGGTCACCGAGCTCTCACCGGGGATGACGGGCCGGGCCTTGGGGGTCTATGAGTCCGCCGGGCTGACCGGTGCGGCTGTGGGCGCGGCCGCGGCCGGTGTGATCTACGACGTCGGGTCCTGGCAGATCGGGTGCCTCGTCGCTGCAGCGCTCATCCTGGCGGGAGGAGCGCTGGGGCCGTGGGCCCTCGGTCGGCTCTCGGTCGCCGACCGACCGGCGGGGCCGACTCCGTCCAGGGCCGGGTCCGGGCCGGTCACGTCGTGACGGGTGCAGCGACGCGACCCCCGGCCGCCCTGGGTCGTCCGGGTGAGGTCCAGCACCGGTGGGTGGTCGCAGGACCGGGCCCGCACGTCGCGTCGCGTGTGAACGACCGCGTCCGACGAGCGGTCGGCGAGCAGGGAGGCCCTGGCCGGTTCGACGGGACTCCCGCACGGGTCGAGAGCGTCGAGGCAGCGGGCCGGCGCATCACCCAGACGTGCGTGGTACGGGCGTTCGAGGCGCTCCGCTCCGAGCACGGCTGCGAGCTGGGGTCGGTGGAACTGCTCCTCGTCTTCGCGGCTCGCTACGCCGCCCTGCAGACACGTGGCCTCATCGACCGCGTGGACGACCCGGGTGCGCGCCTCAACCCACGGATCTCGACGGACATGGAGACGTCCGAGCCGATCCGGGGGGCGATTGCCGAGCTGGGCGCCGGTGGTCCGCGGGGCGCACTTGTCATCGCCTCGGCGTACGACGAGCGGACGGTCGCGCGCCTGGCTCCCGCCACCGGACACCTCATGGTCATGCGACTCGAGGTGTGGTGCGGGAGCGTGGATCCGCGTGAGGCCGACGTCCTGGTGAGCTGCTCGGTCAGCGGCGAGCCCACGGACCTGCCCGGAGGTCTGGCATGACAGACACCGCCCAGCGAGTCACGGTGGCGCTCACCGGTCGTGGTCTGGTGACTGCCTACGGCCTCGGTGTCGACGCGTACGTGCGCGGCACCACGACCGCAGGTGGGTCAGGAACGGCGCCGGGCCCCGTCGTGAACGGTACGGACCCGATCGATCCCGCCCGCATCGGCGCCACGTCCGACGAGTGGCTGGGGCTGGCCGTCGACGAGGCACTGCGAGAGTCAGGTTGGGGACCCCACGACGGGGTTCCGGAACTGATCCTGGTGGGCCAGTCCGAGCAACCTCAGGACGACCCGCGCACGACCCCCCTCTACACCCCGAGGACCGTCCGCTCGTCACAGCTCGAGTGGGAGGCGCCGCTCGTACTGTCGCATGCGTGCGCTTCGGTGCTGTTCGCCGTCGACCTCGCAGTCCGGCTGCTGGCCGACGGTGAGGCGCCCGCGGTCCTCGTCGCCGGGGTCTCGACCTGCAACGTCTACTCGACCCAGAGCCTGGAGGTGGTGCGGGCCGTGGGCTCGCACCCACCCCGGCCGTTCGACCAACGCCGCGATGGCATCACGATCGGCGAGGGCGCAGGGGCCCTGCTCCTCGAGCGTCGGGACGACGCCGAGGCACGCGGAAGGACCGCGGACATCGAGGTGGCAGCGGTCGTCGCCGGCATCGAGGGCCGCTCGGCGGCAGCCTCCGACGACGACGTGGTGCGCAGGTGCATGACCGAGGCGATGAGCCTCGCCGCGGTGGACAGGCTCGACTACGTGCACGCGCACGCGACCGGGACGCCGCAGGGCGACGAGGCAGAGGCCCGCGCGGTCTCAGCGCTGGTCGCGCGGCTCGGGAGCCCGCCGGTCCCGGTCTCCTCGCACAAAGGGGCACTCGGGCACCTGCTGCACACCTCCGGATTCCCCGGCATCGTGTCGGCGACGGTTGCCCTGCAGACTGGGGTCCTGCCCGCGACGGCGAACCTCGAGCGCCCGCTGGACATCCCGCACGTGCTCTTCCCGACGACTCCGTACCAGCCCGAGGGGGGCGTGCGGACCGCCATGGTCAACGCCTTCGGCTTCGGCGGGAACAACGCGAGCGTGGTCCTGCGGGACGTCGGTCCGTGCGACCAGCGTTGACCGCGGGGCAGGCTTTACCGCGACCATCACGATCGCATCTGTACCGGCCCGCCATTCGGAACAGGGCGACGTTCCCCACGTCGAGCTGCGCCGGGACCTCGGTGAGCACGAGACCCTCCTGGCGATCGACGGCGCTCGAGCGCTGCTCGGGTACGAGCCCGCGCACTCGTGGCGCGACCACCTCTGAGCGGCGTCCACACCCGCTCCGTCGGGGGCCCTCGGGGCTCGTAGGGTGGTCGCGTGACGCGCACCCCCCGACCTCTCGACGCCCACAGCCCGGGTGCCCTCGACGACGGCTGGGCCCCGCTCCCCGACGAGCCGCCGTACGACCCGGAGTACGACGACGTGCCGCCCGCGGCTGAGGCTGACGTTCCGGCCCGCCGCGCGACGCCGTCGTCGTCCGACTCGACCGCGGCCGCCAGGCCTGCCGGCGCAGGCACGGCGGTACAGCATGGCAGCGCAGGCACGGCGGCACAGCCTGCTGGGGCACCCGCTCCGGTGGCGCCCGGTACGGCGCCCCTCGACGTGCTGCGCACCGTGTGGGGCTACCCCGACTTCCGCGGTGACCAGGCGCAGATCATCGACCAGGTCACCGCCGGCGGGGACGCGCTCGTCCTCATGCCGACGGGCTCGGGCAAGTCCCTGTGCTACCAGGTCCCCGCCCTCGTGCGCGAGGGCACGGGCGTGGTCGTCTCACCGCTCATCGCCCTCATGCAGGACCAGGTCGACGCGCTCTCGGCGCTGGGCGTGCGCGCGGGGTTCCTGAACTCCACGCAGGACGGCGCCGCGCGGCGCGAGGTCGAGCAGGCGTTCCTCGCGGGTGAGCTCGACCTGCTCTACCTCGCACCTGAGCGGCTGCGCGTGCCCGCGACCCTCGAGCTGCTCGACCGCGGCACGATCGCGCTGTTCGCGATCGACGAGGCGCACTGCGTCTCGCAGTGGGGGCACGACTTCCGCCCCGACTACCTGCAGCTCTCGCTGCTGCACGAGCGCTGGCCCACCGTCCCGCGCATCGCGCTCACGGCCACCGCCACCGAGGCCACGCACCGCGAGATCGGCGAGCGGCTCCAGCTCACCGAGGGCCAGGGCGCCCGACACTTCGTCGCGAGCTTCGACCGGCCCAACATCCAGTACCGGATCGTGCCCAAGGACAACCCGCGGGCCCAGCTGCTCGAGCTGCTACGCACCGAGCACGCCGGTGACGCGGGGATCGTCTACTGCCTGTCGCGCGCCTCGGTCGAGTCGACCGCGGCCTTCCTCACGTCGCAGGGCATCGAGGCGCTGCCGTACCACGCGGGCCTCGACCGCCGGGTCCGCGCCGCGAACCAGGCGCGCTTCCTGCGCGAGGAAGGCCTGGTGATGGTCGCGACCATCGCGTTCGGCATGGGGATCGACAAGCCCGACGTGCGGTTCGTCGCGCACCTCGACCTGCCCAAGTCCGTCGAGGGGTACTACCAGGAGACGGGCCGCGCGGGGCGTGACGGCCTGCCGTCGACGGCGTGGCTCGCGTACGGGCTGCAGGACGTCGTCCAGCAGCGCCGGATGATCGACTCGTCCGAGGGGGACGCCGCGCACCGCCGCCGGCTCTCGGCGCACCTCGACGCGATGCTCGCGCTGTGCGAGACGGTCACGTGCCGCCGGGTCCAGCTGCTCGCGTACTTCGGGCAGACGTGCGAGCCGTGCGGGAACTGCGACACGTGCCTCACGCCGCCCGAGTCGTGGGACGGCACCGTCGCGGCGCAGAAGCTGCTCTCGACGGTGGTGCGGCTCGACCAGCGCGGGCAGCGCTACGGCGCCGGCCACCTGGTGGACATCCTGCTCGGGAAGGCCACGCCGCGCGTGAGCCAGCTCGGTCACGACCAGCTCAGCACGTTCGGCATCGGGACAGATCTGGCCGACGGCGAGTGGCGCGGCGTCGTGCGTCAGGTGCTCGCGCAGGGCCTGCTCGCGGTGGACACCGACGGCTACGGGACGCTCCACCTGACCGAGGCGGGTGGGGCCGTGCTGCGCGGTGAGCGTGACGTGCGACTGCGCCGCGACCCCCGCCCCGCGCGCGGGTCGCGGCGTTCGGGCTCGGGCCGCGGGGGCGGACGCGCCGCCGCGGTGGTCGACCTCGACGACGCCGCGGCCGCGAGGTTCGAGGCGCTGCGCGCGTGGCGTGCCGCGACCGCCAAGGAGCAGGGCGTCCCCGCCTACGTCGTCTTCCATGACGCGACGCTGCGCGAGGTCGCGACCCGGCAACCGACCGACCTCGCGGGCCTCGGCGAGGTCGCAGGCGTCGGCGCGGCCAAGCTCGACCGCTACGGCGAGAGCCTCCTCGCGGCCCTCCACGCCGACCCCACCTGACCGCGAGCGGTCAGCTGTCCCGGGTGGCGATCCGCCGGAGCGTGTCCTCCTCGATCGACGTGAGGCCGACCGCTATCGGGTCGAGATGCGCCGCCACCGATGACCCGTCGGGTCGAGCGAGCGTGACCGCCGGCGAGAGCACGTAGAAGTCGGCGAGCTCCATGTCGCAGTCGACCTCTGCATCCACCTCGACCGTCGCACCCGGGGGAACCACGCCCGACGGGAGCGTCGCGGGCGTGACGCTGACGCCAGGAGTCTCCACGGCGACCTCGACGACCTCGAGACTGCTCGAGGACTCGTTGCGGAACGCACCTTCGATCGCGCCGCACCGCGGGACGCTGAGAGCGAAGTCACCCGTCGGGGACACGTCCGACGGCAGCTGCGACCACATGACTGCCCAGTCGCCGACGGCGACGACCTGAGGGGCGGCCACGCCGTCGAGGAACAGCTCGACCTCTGCGAACTCGGCCGCATCATCCTCCGGTGGCAGCTCGAAGCGAATGTTGCCCAGCCGCAGCCCGTCCAGGTGTGCATCGCTGCGCTCGACCGAGAGCTGCGACTCAGAGACCTGCTGACCACCGGGAAGGCCCACGCCTGTGACGCTGTCCCAGATGGGGTCCGTCGCCTCGGCAAGGAAGATGAGATTCACCGGGTACGAGTCTCCAGGGTCCACGACCGCACGTGCGTTCGTGAGCGCGAAGTGGGCGTTCGTGCCCTGCTCGGTGGGTTGCGTGCCACCGCACGCGGACGTCGCCATGAGGACGCCGGAGGTCAGGGCCGCGAGACGGCCCTTCGACGACGGCGTCACGACGCAGCCAACGCGGTGTCGAGGGTTGCGAGGAACGCGTCGGGGGCGTCGCGGCGCACGTTGTGACCTGCTGACGGGACGTGGACGTGGATGAGGCGGCCGTGCGGGGCCTCGCCCAGCACCTCGGCGGCCCGAGCCACCTGGCCGGGATCGACGATCGCGCCCCGCGCCGGGTCACCCGTCACCAGCGTCACTGGCACCTGCACCTGTGCGAGCGCGTCGGGCCAGGTCTCCGCGTCCTCCGGGAACCAGCGGTGCTCGAGCTCGAGCAGCCGCAGCGAGGCCTGCTGCGCCGAGCGCGCCCAGGGCTCGTGCTCCTCGTCGGGCCACCCGGGCTGCGCGGTCCGCGAGCGCGCCACGAGCTCGTCGAGCGGGACGGCCGACCACTCGGCGAGCGCGCCCGCGAGCCAGGCCGGGGCGCCCGTCGGCGTCGTCGGCCGCTCGCGCACCCACGCCGGGTCCTCGAGCACGAGCCCCGCGACCAGCTCGGGTGCCGTCGCGGCGAGGCGCTGCGCGGTGAGACCGCCCATCGAGTGCCCGACGACGAGGGCCGGCCGGCCGATCACCTCGCGCACCACCGCGGCGGCCTCGGCCGCGAGGGCGTCGATCGTGAACGGCTCGTCGGGCAGGCCCGAGCGGCCGTGGCCCCGCGCGTCGATCGCGACGACCGCCCGCGGGACGGGCGCTGCGGTGAGGTGGGCGACCACGCCCGGCCAGCACTCCCCCGAGTCCGTGACGCCGTGCACCAGCAGCACCGGGACCGCGCTCGCGTCGAGCGGCCCGTACCCGGTCCACGCGACGTGCTCGACGAGGCCCATCGCCAGCGGCCCGCTCACGGCGCCGTCCCCGTCGAGCCGCGCACCACGAGCTGGACCGCGAGACGGTCCTCCGCGGGTGGTACCGGTCGTTCGGGCTCGAGTCGCTGGAGCAGCAGGTCCACTCCCGCGCTGCCGCTCGCGGCCCGCGGCACCTCGACGCTCGTGAGCGGCGGGGTGGTGAGCGCCGCGGCCGGGATGTTGTCGATGCCGACCACGCTCATGCGTCCCGGCACGTCCACGCCGCGCTGACGCAGCCGGTCGAGGACGCCGAGCGCGAGCAGGTCGTTGTAGGTGAGCACCGCGGTCGCACCGCTCGCGAGCACCAGGTCCGCCGCGGCGACCCCGCCCGAGACGTAGGGCCGGAACGAGCCGAGCTCGATCATCTCGAGGTCGCTCTCGTGCTCGGCGTCCCGCACCGCCGCGAGCCGCTCGTCGTCGGACCACGAGCCGCGCGGCCCGCCGACGTAGGCGATACGCCGGTGGCCCAGCGCGCGCAGGTGGTCCAGCGCCTGCCGCACGCCGTCGCGGTTGTCGATCGTGACCGTCGGGACGTCCCCGCAGGGGCGGTTGACCAGCACCATCGTGCAGTCGGCGGCGAGGTCGACGATCACCTCCTCGGGTGTGCGGGGCGAGCACAGGATCACGCCGTCGGCCCGGGTCGCGATGCTGCGGACGAGCTCGACCTCCTGGCGCGAGTCCTCGTCGGTGTCGGCGACGATCAGCGCGTAGCCGAGGCTGAGCGCGCGGCGCTGGGCACCCTTGACCACCGAGGTGAAGTACGGGTTCTCGAGGTCGGGCACCACGAGGCCGAGGGTCTGGGTGCGACCCGTCGTGAGGCCGCGTGCCGCTGGGCTGGGCCGGTAGCCGAGGCTGCGTGCCGCGGCGAGCACCTTCTCGCGGGTCTCGGGTGCCACCTGGTCGGGCCGCGCGAGCGTGCGCGAGACGGTCGAGAGCGAGACCCCGGCGACGCGCGCCACCTCGCGGGCTCCGGCGGGCACGGGACCTCCAGGCGTCGGTCGCGCCGACGGTCGCCGACGCGGTGACCCTACTCTGCGAGCGTTTGCGGTATCGCGTCAAGTACTGTCAGCATCGGCTTCAGCGTTGCAGACACGAGGCACCACGGGTGCCGTGACGGCGACGGAGCCGCGAGGGGGACCCATGAGGATCGAGAGGGCCGAGGTGCTCGTCACGAGCCCGGGCCGCAACTTTGTCACGCTGCGCGTCACGACGTCGGACGGCGTCGTCGGGCTGGGTGACGCGACCCTCAACGGGCGCGAGCTCGCGGTCGCGTCGTACCTTCGCGACCACGTCGCCCCCTTGCTCGTGGGCCGGGACGCACACGCGATCGAGGACACCTGGCAGTACCTCACGCGCGGGGCCTACTGGCGCCGCGGGCCTGTCACGATGACGGCCGTCGCCGCGGTCGACATGGCGCTGTGGGACATCAAGGGCAAGGTCACCGGGGTGCCGGTGTACCAGCTGCTCGGCGGTCGCAGCCGGCGCGGCGCGCTGGCCTACTGCCACGCGTCGGGCAGCACGGTCGACGCGCTGCTCACCTCGATCCGCAACCACCTCGAGCTCGGCTTCCGCGCGGTCCGCGTGCAGACGGGAGTGCCCGGGCTCGGCAAGGTCTACGGGGTGGGCACGGACCAGCGCGCGGGCGAGCGCTACGACTACGAGCCCGCCGGCCGCACCGCGCGCCCGGTCGAGGAGGAGTGGGACACCGCGGCGTACCTGCGGCACATCCCGCACGTGTTCGAGCGCCTGCGCGAGGAGCTGGGCCCCGAGCTCCCGCTGCTGCACGACGCGCACCACCGGCTCAGCCCCAACGAGGCCGCCCAGCTCGGCCGCAGCCTCGAGCCCTTCCGGCTCTTCTGGCTCGAGGACTGCACGCCCGCGGACAACCCCGAGCTGCTGCGCCGCGTGCGCCAGCAGACCACGGTGCCCCTCGCGATCGGCGAGGTGCTCACGTCGATCCACGACTACCGCACGCTCATCACCGAGCAGCTCATCGACTACGTGCGCTCGTCCCCCGCGCACACCGGCGGGATCACGGGCGTGCGGCGGCTCATGGACCTCGCCGGCCTCTACGGGATCCGCTCGGGCTTCCACCAGCCCACGGACATCTCACCCGTGGGCATGGCGGCGGCGCTGCACCTGGACGTCGCGCTGCCGAACTTCGGCATCCAGGAGTACATGCAGCACAGCGCGACCACGCTCGAGGTCTTCCGCACCAGCTACACCTTCAGCGACGGCCTGCTCGACCCGGGAGAGACGCCGGGCCTGGGGGTCGAGCTCGACGACGACCTCGCGACGCGCTTCGAGTACACCCCCGCCTACCTGCCCGTGAACCGCCTGCGCGACGGCACCCTGCACGACTGGTGACGCAGGTCAACGGTCGACGCGGGCGCTGCCGCCGCCCGCGAGCTTGAGCACCTCCGCCTTGGTCGCCATGGTCGTGTCGCCCGGGGTGGTCATCGCGAGCGCCCCGTGCGCGGCGCCGTACTCGACCGCGGTCTGCAGGGGCTGGCCGTCGAGCAGGCCGAAGATGAGACCCGAGGCGAACGAGTCGCCGCCGCCCACGCGGTCGAGGATCTCGAGCCGCTCGCGGTGGGTCGCCTGCACCACGCCGGTCTCCCGTGACCATGCGAGCGCACCCCAGTCGTTGACGCTCGCGGAGCGCACGGTGCGCATGGTGGTGCCGATGACCTGGAAGTTCGGATAGGCCGCGGCCGCGGTCTCGATCATCGCGGCGAACTTGTCGGCCTCGAGGTCGGAGAGGTTCTCGTCGACACCCTCGACCTCGAAGCCGAGGCTCGCGGTGAAGTCCTCCTCGTTGCCGATCATCACGTCGACGTGCTCGGCGATCCGCTTGTTGACCTCCTGGGCCTTCGCCTGGCCACCGATCGACCGCCACAGGCTGGGCCGGTAGTTGAGGTCGTAGGAGACGACGGTGCCGTGCCGGTGGGCCGCGGTCACGGCCTCGACGACCACCTCGGCCGTGCTCTCGCTGAGCGCCGCGAAGATACCACCCGTGTGCAGCCAGCGCACCCCGAGGTCACCGAACAGGTGGTCCCAGTCGACGTCGCCCGGCTTCATCTGCGAGGCCGCGGTGAGGCCGCGGTCCGAGACGCCGACGGCACCCCGCACGCCGAAGCCGCGCTCGGTGAAGTTCAGGCCGTTGCGCACCTCGCGACCGATCCCGTCGAACGGCACCCACTGGATGAACCGGGTGTCGAGACCGCCGGTGAGGATGAAGTCCTCGACCAGGCGGCCCACCTCGTTGTCGGCGAGCGCGGTGACGACGGCGCCGCGCAGTCCGAACGCGCGGCGCAGGCCACGGGTCACGTTGTACTCGCCGCCACCCTCCCACGCACGGAACGAGCGCGCGGTGCGGATGCGGCCCTCCCCCGGGTCGAGCCGCAGCATCACCTCGCCGAGCGAGACGGCGTCGTACCGGCACTCGTCAGCAGGACGGATGGTCAGGGACATCGGTGTCTCCTCGGTCTCGGCCCGCCGAGATCGGCCTCTCCGTCGCTTCCCATGCTGGGAAGCGACCGTAAGTCCAACCTCGGCGTTCGCGGGGTGAGTGGGGCAGGTCAGGGGGCGGGGCGGGTCAGGGCGACGGCGTCGGCGGTGAGCCGCGTGATGCCCGCGAAGTCGCCCGCGCGGATGCGGTCCTTGGGCACCATCCACGAGCCCCCGACGGCGACGACCGCGGGGACGTCCAGGTACTCGCGGACGTTCGACGCGCCGATCCCGCCCGTCGGCACGAAGCGCACGTCGCCGAACGGGGCCGCGAGCGCGGAGATCGCGGCGGCACCACCCGAGGTACCGGCGGGGAAGAACTTGACCGTCGAGAGCCCGAGCTCGAGCGCGGCCTGGATCTCGGTGGCCGTCACGGCACCCGGGAGGGCGACGACGCCGTGCTCCTGGCACCGCTCGACGACGGCGCGGCTGAGACCCGGCGAGACGACGTACGAGGCACCGGCCGCGACGGCCTGGTCGACCTGCGCAGGGGTGAGGACCGTCCCGGCGCCCACGAGCACGTCGCCGCGCTCGGCGATCTGCCGGATCGCGTCGGGCGCTGCCGCGGTGCGGAACGTCACCTCGGCCACGGGGAGGCCGCCCGTGACGAGGGCCTCGGCAAGGGGGCCCGCGTCGCCGGCGTCGTCGAGGACGACGACGGGCACCAGGCGGGCGTCAGCGAGGGCGGCGAGGGCGTCCATGGAACTCGTTTCGCTAGGCGGAACGCACATATCGTTGTGCGAAACAAGGATCGCATGGCACAGCCACCCCGGCAAGGACGCTCGGGCCCTCGGCTCAGGCGGCCGAGGCGCCCAGGCGCAGCTCGCCCAGCACGTCGTCCTCGAGCACGTCCGCGAGCAGCTCGGCGACCACCAGGCCGTGGAGTGCGGGGAGGGCCGCGCGGACCCGCAACGGATCGGCGTCGGGTTCGCGCGTGAGCGCGTCCGCCGTCGCGTCGACCACCGCGAGCAGCTGGGCGCGCAGCCGTCCCGTGGTGTGCGCCGCCCACGCCGCAGCGTGCATGGCGCGCGCCCACACGCCCACGGGCCAGCGCACCTCGGCGAGCCGCTCGAGCGGCGCGGCCAGTGCACCGGGCGGCTCGGACGGCGCGCCGTCGAGGGCCGTCCGGCTCCAGGCGCGGCCCAGGGCGGCCGCGTGCTCCTCGGGCAGGTCCGGGCCGAGCCACGCCGCCGCGACAGCGCCCGCGGCGGTGGCGCTGCCTCTATACACATCT
>NZ_JAACYI010000016.1 GCF_009996735.1 Cellulomonas sp. APG4
GGCGTCCTCGTCCCTGAGATCTCGGGTGACCCGCGCTGGCCGGCGTGGCGGGCCGCCGCGTCTTCCTCCCGGGTCCGCTCGGCGGCGGCTTCTCCCCCCCCCGGCGCCGAGACCCCGCCTCCCGCGCTCAACCCCTACCCCGGCCGCCGCGACCCGCGCGGCCGCCGAGCTGCGCGACGCCGCGCGTGCGCTCGCGGGTACGGCGGGGGCGTCGGAGCCCGTCGACCTGCCGGTCGGGCGCGTGGTCGACGAGCTCGCGACGGCGGTTGGGCTCGACGGGGTCGCTCGTGCAGCAGCCGAGGTGACCGCCGGGCGGGTCGGCGCTCCGGTGGTGGGCCCCGCGCACGCCGACCGGGTCGCGCGCTCGCGCGAGCGCTGGGTCGAGGACGTCGCCCGTGGCCTGCCGTCGTCCTGGGTCGAGCGCCTCGAGACGGACCTGGCGACCGGCGACGAGCTGCGGGTGGCGATCGACGCGCGGCTCGGTGACGTCCAGCTCCCGCGCGTGCCGACGGGGGCGCGCACGGTGCTGCGCGCGCTCGCGGCCGTCGTGGGGCTCGCCGCGCTCGTGGTGATCGGCGTGTGCGTGGGAGCGGTGGTCGGCGCGGGGCGCTGGACCGACACCGCGACGCTGCTGGCCGGGCTCGCCGCAGGAGGCGGTGCGCTCGCCGCGCTGCTGCTCACGGCCGGGCGGGCCGTCACCCGCCGGCGCGGACGACGGCGCGCGGCCGCGGTGGTCACCGAGGTGCGGTCGCGCCTGACCGAGGTGGTCGAGGCACGTCTCGTGGCACCGTCGCGTGAGGTGCTGGCCGCGCACCGCGCGGTGCGGGAGGTCGCCGCCGACGTCCCTACCGACGACGCCTCCGCCGCCGACACGTCCACGGCCCCCGCCGGCACCTGACCGTCCACAGGCCGGCGGGTCCTCCTCGCCACCCCGTCCGGCTCGTCGTCAGGCTCGGCGCGAGCCGGACGGTCCGGCACGGGGAGGGAACCATGAGCAGGGACGGTCTTCAGGTCACGGTGGTCGGCTGGGCCGCGTCCACGCCGCGCGAGGTCGTGGGGCAGGGGGTCGCGTTCACGAGCTTCCGGGTCGCGACGACGCCGCGGTGGTACGACACCAAGCAGGGCGCGTGGGCCGACGGGCGCACCGAGTGGTTCACGGTCAAGGCGTTCCGCGAGGCCGCGTTCAACATCGCGGCCTCGATCCACAAGGGCCAGCCCGTGATCGTGCACGGACGGCTGCGGACCGAGGAGTGGGTGGGGGAGAACGGTCCGCGCACGGCGTCGGTGATCGACGCCTCGGCCGTGGGGCACGACCTGATGCGCGGCACGGCGAAGTTCGCGCGCCGGATCCACGCGGGCGACGGCGAGGGGTCGGTCGAGCGCGAGGAGAGGGCCCCGGTGGACGACCCGTGGAGCACGTCGCCCGCGCCGTCGGTCGACGGGCCGCCCGAGCCGCCCGGGACCGACGAGGTGGGCGAGCCCGTCGGCCCGACCGGCCTGGCGGACGAGGTGGCGGAGGGCGGACGGGCGGAGGAGCCCCGCCCCGTCGGGACGCCGTAGGCTGGCCGCTGGCCCCGGCGCGCCCCGCGCCTCCCGCACGACCGTTGGAGCAGACCCGATCGTGGCTGAGTTCATCTACACCATGTACAAGGCGCGCAAGGCGCACGGCGACAAGGTGATCCTCGACGACGTCACCATGAGCTTCTACCCAGGGGCCAAGATCGGCGTGGTCGGCCCCAACGGCGCGGGGAAGTCGACGATCCTCAAGATCATGGCCGGCCTCGACCAGCCCTCGAACGGCGAGGCGCGGCTGTCGCCCGGCTACACCGTGGGGATCCTGCTCCAGGAGCCGCCGCTCGACGAGTCGAAGACGGTGCTGGGCAACGTCGAGGACGGCGTGCGCGAGATCAAGGACAAGCTCGACCGGTTCAACCAGATCTCCGAGGAGATGGCGCAGCCGGACGCCGACTACGACGCGCTGCTCGAGGAGATGGGCAAGCTCCAGGAGGAGATCGACGCGGCCAACGCGTGGGACCTGGACTCGCAGCTCGAGCAGGCGATGGACGCGCTGCGCTGCCCGCCGCCGGACGCCGACGTGTCGGTGCTCTCCGGCGGTGAGCGGCGTCGCGTCGCGCTGTGCAAGCTGCTGCTCGAGAAGCCCGACCTCCTGCTCCTCGACGAGCCCACGAACCACCTGGACGCCGAGAGCGTGCTGTGGCTCGAGCAGCACCTGTCGCAGTACGAGGGTGCCGTGCTGGCCGTGACCCACGACCGGTACTTCCTCGACCACGTCGCGCAGTGGATCGCCGAGGTGGACCGCGGACGCCTCTACCCCTACGAGGGCAACTACTCGACGTACCTCGAGAAGAAGCAGGCGCGTCTCGACGTGCAGGGCAAGAAGGACGCCAAGCTCGCCAAGCGCCTCAAGGACGAGCTCGAGTGGGTGCGCTCGTCGGCCAAGGGTCGCCAGACCAAGTCCAAGGCCCGTCTCGCGCGGTACGAGGAGATGGCGGCCGAGGCCGACCGTACGCGCAAGCTGGACTTCGAGGAGATCCAGATCCCGCCGGGCCCGCGCCTGGGCAACGTCGTGATCGAGGCCAAGGACCTGAAGAAGGGCTTCGACGACCGTGTGCTCATCGACGGCCTGTCGTTCACGCTCCCGCGCAACGGCATCGTCGGCGTGATCGGCCCCAACGGCGTCGGCAAGACGACGCTCTTCAAGACGATCGTGGGTCTCGAGCCGCTCGACGGCGGCGAGCTCAAGGTCGGCGAGACGGTCTCGCTCTCCTACGTCGACCAGTCGCGCGGCGGGATCGACCCCAAGAAGACGCTGTGGGAGGTCGTCTCGGACGGTCTCGACTTCATCAAGGTCGGCAACGTCGAGATGCCCTCGCGTGCGTACGTGGCCGCGTTCGGGTTCAAGGGTCCGGACCAGCAGAAGCCCGCGGGCGTGCTCTCGGGCGGTGAGCGGAACCGGCTCAACCTCGCACTCACGCTCAAGCAGGGCGGCAACGTGCTGCTGCTCGACGAGCCCACCAACGACCTCGACGTCGAGACCCTGGGCTCGCTCGAGAACGCGCTGCTCGAGTTCCCGGGCTGCGCCGTGGTCGTCTCGCACGACCGGTGGTTCCTCGACCGGGTCGCGACGCACATCCTCGCCTACGAGGGCACCGAGGAGAACCCGTCCGCCTGGTACTGGTTCGAGGGCAACTTCGAGTCCTACGAGGCGAACAAGGTCGAGCGCCTGGGCGCGGACGCCGCTCGCCCGCACCGCGTGACGTACCGCAAGCTCACGCGCGACTGACCGCGCTGGTCGGGACGCGTCCCGTCCTGCCGTGGGACAGACTGGCGGCAGGACGGGAGGTGGCATGGTCGACGACGGACCTGGGACGGACGACGCGGAGCAGGGGCGCGCGCTGGCAGCCGCCCTCGCGGGCCTGCGCGCCGCGCTCGCCGAGCTCAGGCTCCCGCTCGACCTGCCAGGTGCGGACGACGACCGCGCGGCCGTGCGTCGGCTCACGGCGCACCTGGACGACTACCTGCTCCCGCGCGTGCGGCAGATGGGTGCGCCGCTGCTGGCGGTGGTCGGAGGCTCCACGGGGGCGGGCAAGTCGACGCTCGTGAACAGCCTCCTGGGCACCGCTGTCACCCCTGCGGGTGTGCTGCGGCCCACCACGCGCTCACCCGTGCTGGTCCACCACCCGGACGACACCGTGTGGTTCCGCTCCGACCGGATCCTCCCGACGCTGCCCCGCGTGACCGGCCGCGACGCCGAGGGCCGGGCGCTGCGGCTGGTCGCCGACACCGCCGTGCCGCGCGGCCTCGCGCTGCTCGACGCCCCGGACATCGACTCCGTGGTCGAGGAGAACCGGCAGCTCGGTGCGGAGCTGCTCGCGGCCGCCGACCTGTGGGTGTTCGTCACGACGGCGGCGCGCTACGCCGACGCCGTCCCGTGGGACCTGCTCGCCGCCGCCGCCCGCCGCCGCGCCGTGGTCGCGATGGTGCTCAACCGCGTGGACGAGCCCGCTCGCGAGGCCGTGACAGCCGACCTGGGGCGCATGCTGACCGAGCGCGGCCTCGCGCAGGCGCGGCTGCTCGTGGTCCCGGAGTCCCGCACCGACGACGGTCTGCTGCCCGAACGCGCCGTCGCGCAGCTCGGGACCTGGCTCCGCGACGTCGTCGGCGACCCGACCGCCCGTGCCGAGATGGTGCGCGCGACCGTCGCGGGCGCGGTCGACGACCTGCTCGCCCAGGCGCCAGGCCTCGCGTCGGCGGCCGAGGCGCAGACGGCGCACGTCGAGAGCCTGCGCCGCACCGCACGCGAGGCCCACCGTGCCGCGGCGCGCAGCCTCGACGCCGCGACCTCGGACGGCACGCTGCTGCGCGGGGAGGTGCTCGCGCGCTGGCAGGAGTTCGTGGGCACCGGCGAGCTGCTGCGCGCCGTCGAGCAGCGCGTGAGCCGCTCGCGCGACCGGCTCACGGCGTTCCTACGTGGGCGACCGGCCCCCGAGCCTGTCGCCCAGGCGATCACGAGCGGCCTCGTCGACCTGGTCGTCGACGCCGCCGACACCGCAGCCGAGCGCACGACGTCGGCGTGGCGGGCCGACCCTGCCGGCCGTGCCCTGCTGCACGGACCCGACCTCGGGCGGTCCTCGACGGACCTTCGACCGCGCATCGCCGAGGAGGTCCGTGCGTGGCAGAAGCGCGTGCTCGAGCTCGTCGCGACCGAGGGTGCCGACAAGCGGTTCACGGCGCGCGCGCTCTCGTTCGGCGTGAACGGGCTCGGCGCCGCGCTCATGGTCGCGATCTTCGCGTCCACCGGAGGGCTCACCGCGGCCGAGGTCGGCGTCGCCGGCGGCACCGCGGTGCTCGCGCAGCGCCTGCTCGAGGCGGTGTTCGGCGACGACGCCGTGCGCAGGCTCACCAGGACCGCGCAGCAGGACCTCACGGCCCGTCTCGACGCCCTGCTCGACGTCGAGGTCGCACGGTTCACGACGACCCTCGACGCGCTCGACCTCGCGCCCGACCAGGGCGCCCGGCTGCGAGCCGCCGGCCAGGAGCTGAGCCGCGCGGCGCGCGCCCTCGCCCCCGCGGAGGGTGCCGCGGAGCGCGTCGCACCCGCCCGCGGCGCTGCGCCGTCGTCGGCGGACGATGCGACCGCCGAGCCCGGTGAGGGGCGCGTCGCGCGCTGGTGGAGGCGGCTGTGGCAGGGCTGAGCCTCGGTGAGCGCCTCGACGCGCTCACGCACGCGCTCGCCGCGGGCCGCGACGTCCTCCCCGACGACGTCGTCGCCCGGGCGCGGGAGATCGAGGAACGTGCGGGTCACCGGCTCCGGCTCTCGGACGAGCACACCGTCGTCGCGCTCGCGGGCGCGACCGGCTCGGGCAAGTCGTCCCTGCTCAACGCCCTCGTCGGGAGCCCGCTCGCGACCGTCGACGTGCTCCGGCCGACCACCTCCGAGACGCTCGCGGTGGTGCGCGGCACGGGCGCCGGGGAGCTGCTCGACTGGCTCGGCGTGCGCAGCCGGCACCTGGTCGACGAGGCCGACGCGACGGCCGAGGTTCCCGGTGGCCTCGTGCTGCTCGACCTGCCCGACCACGACTCGGTGCGCACCGAGCACCGGCTCGAGGCTGAACGACTCGTGGCGCTGGTCGACCTGATGGTGTGGGTCGTGGACCCCCAGAAGTACGCCGACGCCGCGATCCACGAGCGGTACCTGCGCGGTCTGGCGCGGCACCGCGACGTGCTCCTCGTCGTGCTCAACCAGACCGACCGCCTCGAACCCGGCGAGCGGAGCGCGGTCGAGCGGGACCTCTCCCGGCTGCTGGCCGACGACGGGCTCGCGGGGGTGCCGGTGCTCGGCCTCTCCGCGCGCACCGGGTCAGGGGTCGGCGAGCTGCGTGACCGGCTGGCCGAGGCGGCGCGCCGCCGCAGGGCCGCGCGTGCGCGGACCGAGGCCGACGTCGCCGACGTCGCCGCGCACGTGCTCGCTGCGTGCGGCGAGACGACGTCGGTCCCCGGACGGGCGCGCACCGAGCTGGTCGCCGCACTCGAACGCGCCGCCGGGCTGCCGGTGGTGGTCGACGCCGTCGGTGCGTCCTGGCGACGTCGCGGTCGTGAGGCGACCGGGTGGCCGCCCACGCGATGGCTCGCCCGGATGCGGCCCGACCCCCTGCGCCGCCTTCACCTCGGCGCATCCGCCGACCCCGAGGTCGCGCGGAGCTCGCTGCCGGCCACGGGTGCCGCCGAGCACGCCCGGGCACGCGGTGCGGTGCGGGCCTACACGCAGGCCGCCGCGGCCGGTCTGCCCGAGGACTGGGCCCTCGCCGTCCACGAGGCGGCCGACACGACACCCCTGCCCGACGCGCTCGACCACGCCGTCGCCTCGACGAGTCTCGGGGTCGAGGGCCGTGCGGGGTGGTGGCGCGGCGTGGACCTGCTCCAGTGGCTGCTCGTGCTCGTGATGCTGGCGGGCCTCGCCTGGTGGGCTGTGCTCGCGGTGGCCGAGCGCCTCGCCGTCCCGCTGCCGGCCCCGCCCACGTGGGGGGAGGTCCCGTGGCCCACCGTCGCGCTGCTCGGTGGGGCGTTGCTGGGGCTGCTCATGGCGGGCGTCGCGAGGCTCGCCGTGGCGGCCGGGGCACGCAGGAGGGCCCGGCGTGCGCACGCGCGGCTGCGCACCGCCGTGGGGGAGGTGGCCGACCGCCTGGTGGTCGAGCCCGTCGACGCCGTGCGTGATCGGCACGCCGCGTGTCGCGAGGCTGCACTGCGCGCGGTGGACGGGCGAGGATGACGTCGGGCCCGCTGAGCTCGCAAACCCGAACGACGACGGTTCACGACGACGCAGGAGGACGTGTGCAGATCGACGCCGAGCAGGTCACCGAGGCCCTCACCTACCACGGGGAGGGGCCCGTGTGGTCGCCGTCGTGGGGCGGCCTGCGCTGGGTCGACATGCTCGCGGGCGACCTGCTCACGTTGCGCGACGGTCAGGTCGAGCGGCTGCACGTGGGTGACGTGGCAGCGTTCGTCCGACCCCGCACGGGGGGCGGGTACGTCGTCGGGCTCGAGCGAGGGCTCGGCCTCGCGGCCGACGTCGACGGCGTGCCCGAGCCCTTCATCGAGCTCGTCGGCGAGGGCGTCCGGATGAACGAGGGCGGCTGCGACCCGTGGGGGAACCTCTACGCGGGGTCGATGCGGTACGACACGGCACCCGGGGGTGGTCGCCTGGTGCGCGTGGACCCGGCCGGCGACGTGCGCGTGGTGCTCGACGACGTGACGATCTCCAACGGCATCGCGTTCAGCCCCGACGGCGCGCTCGCCTACTACGACGACACCCCCACCCGCCGCACCGACGTGTTCGACGTCGTGGACCGTGAGCTCGTGCGGCGCCGGACGTTCCACGCGGGTGCCGAGGGCGATCGCCCCGACGGGCTCACCGTGGACTCGGCGGGCAACGTGTGGGTCGCGCTCAACGGCGCGGGCCTGGTGCGCTGCCACGCCCCCGGGGGCGGCGTGCTGGCCGAGGTGCGTGTGCCGGCCCGGCTCACGACGGCGTGCACCCTGGGCGGTCCGGACCTGCGGGACCTGTTCATCACCACCTCGCGCGAGAACCTCGACGACCCCGAGCCCGAGGCGGGCGCGGTGTTCCGCGCGCGCGTCGAGGTCCCGGGTCTGCCCGTGCTGCCCTACGGTGGCTGAGCCCTGCTGCGCAGCCCGGCCGGTGCGCCGTGACCCGAGGAGGACCCGATGACCCGCCTGCGGGTGCCCGTGCCGCTGCGCTGGGCCGACCTCGACGCCTACGGCCACGTCAACAACGTCGAGGTGCTGCGCCTGCTCGAGGAGGCGCGCATCGCGGCCTTCTGGCGGCACCCCGAGGCGCACGAGGCGTGGCCCACGGCCCTGCTCGACGCCGGCCCCGGGGCGCCGACGCACACGCTCGTCGCGCGTCAGGAGATCGAGTACCTGCTCCCGCTCGGCTACCGCCGCGAGCCCGTCGTGGTCGAGATGTGGATCGGCCACCTGGGTGGCGCGAGCATCGACGTCTGCTACGAGGTGACCGCCACCGCGGACGGCGAGCGGGTGGTGTACGTACGTGCGCAGACCACGCTCGTGCTCGTCGACGCCGCCACGGCTCGGCCGCGCCGGATCGCCGAGGCCGAGCGCACCGCGTGGCGGCCGTACCTGGGCGAGCCCGTCGCGATGCGTCGCCGCCCGGCCGGTTGAGCGGCACGGCGCTGCGTCGCGTCCACGTCAGCTGCCGGGCTCTCCACCCGCCTGCCGCCACGCCTCCCAGGTGACCTCGGTCGCGCCCGCCGCCGCTACCCGCTGCAGGTTGCGGCCCCCGCGCGCGAACGCGGTCACCACCTGGCCGGGCGCCTCGTGCGCCGTCAGCCGTCGCGGCGCCCACACCGTGGCGCGCACGTGCACCAGGTCGAGCGCGAACGCCTCGGGTGAGCCGTCGAACAGCCACGCGCCGGCGAGCCTGCCCACGGCGTAGCCGACCTCGTCGCGCGTCCACACGAAGGCGCCGTCGGGCTCGCGCGCGAACCGGTCGAGCCTGCGAGCGGCGCGGTCGCCGTGCGCCTGCCGCACGGCGAGCACCGCGGCGTCGAGAGACGCCGGTGGCGTGTCGAGGCGTCCGCCGACGCCGCACACCCCGCGCGTGAGGGCGCGACGCACGGCACCCGCGGCGTCGACGTCGTCGAGCCGTGACCGCATCGGGGCCCGCAGCACGGGCAGGTCCGCGGAGCGCACGGACAGCGGTCGGGCGTCGGCGCTCACGTCAGCCGGACGCCTCCTCGCGGGCGAGCCGCTCGGCCTCGGCGCGCATGCCGCGCTGCATCCCGCCGAAGACGACGCCGTGGAACGGTGTCACGGCCCACCAGTAGAGCTGGCCGGCGAGGCCGTGCGGGTGGAAGGTCGCGACCTGGCGCAGCGTGGTGCTGCCGTCGGCCTCGGGGCGCACCGCGAGCTCGAGCCACGCGAGCCCGGGCAGCCGCATCTCGGCGCGCAGCCGCAGCACGCGTTCGTGCTCGACGCGCTCGACACGCCAGAAGTCGACCGCGTCGCCGGCCACGAGGCGGGTCGGGTGGCGGCGTCCACGGCGCAGCCCGGGCCCGCCGCTCAACCGGTCGAGCACCCCGCGCACCTCCCAGGCGAGGGGCCACGAGTACCACCCGCGCTCGCCACCCACCGCCTGGAGCACCTCCCACACGGTCGCGAGCGGGGCGTCGACGCGCGTGCGCCGCTCGTCGCGGTACAGCGAGCCCCCCGCCCAGTCCGGGTCCGAGGGCAGCGGGTCGCTCGGTGCGCCGGGTACCGCGGCCGAGGACCACCGCGTCGCGACGTCGGCGTCCTGGATGCGCTGGAGCGCCCAGCGCACGGCGGTGTCGAACGGCACCAGGCCCTCCGGCGGGTCGGGCACGTGCTCGGCGATGTCGTGCTCGTGGCAGACGACCTCGTGCACCAGGGATTCCACGAGGGGTCGTGCGAGCGGTCCGGGGACGGGTGTCACGAGCGAGACCCACAGGCTCGACAGGCGTGGGGTGAGCAGGCCCACCCCCACGATGACGCGGCGCCGCAGGCCCGCGACGGCGGCGTAGCGGTGCATCATCTCGCGGTACGTGAGCACCTCGGGACCGCCGATGTCGAACGCGCGGTTGACCTCGGGCGGCATGGTCGCGCTGCCCACGAGGTAGCGCAGCACGTCCCGGATCGCGATGGGCTGGATGCGGTTGTCGACCCAGCGCGGGGTGGTCATCGCGGGCAGGCGCTCGGTCAGGTAGCGCATCATCTCGAAGGACGCCGAGCCCGAGCCCAGCACCACGGCGGCGCGCAGCACGGTGGTCGGCACGCCCGAGGCGAGCAGGATCTCGCCCACCTCGGTGCGGCTCTCGAGGTGGGGCGACAGGTCCTCGTCGGGCGGGACGAGGCCGCCGAGGTAGACGATGCGGCGCACGCCCGCCTCGCGCGCGGCACGCGCGAACGTGCGCGCGGTCTCCCGGTCGCGTGCCTCGAAGCGTCGCCCGGAGCCGAGCGCGTGGATCAGGTAGTAGGCGACGTCGACGCCCTCGAGCGCGGCGCGGATCTGGTCGAGCTCGGTGGCGTCGGCCTCGGCGACCTCGACGTCGTCGTACCACGGCCGGCCCTCGAGCCGCTCGGGGTTCCGGGCGACCGCGCGCACCCGGTGCCCGGCCTCGAGGAGCTCGGGGACCAGGCGGCCGCCCACGTACCCGGTGACACCGGTGACCGCGCAGACCAAGGATTCCGACATGGGCCGACCCTAGGCGCGCGCGGGGGTGCGGGCGCGTCGAAGTCGGGGGAAGCGCTTGCCTGGATCCGCTCGGACCCGTTGACGGTCACGCCGCGACGTGACTAGCGTCACGGACGACGGGGGGTTGAAACGGTTCAAGCGAACCGTCCGGCGGCGTCGTGCGTGGCCGGCTCACCCCCTCGGGCCTCACCGACCCGAGCGAAGGATTCAACGATGAGTCTGACCGACCACCGTCGGGCACCGCACCACCGGCAGCCCGGCGCCACACCCGACCACCCCGCCCGCGGGTCCCGCGCGCGGCGCGCCGTGCGGCTCGCCGGGACCGGCACGGCCATCCTCGCCCTGACCGCGGCCGGGATCACGACCGCGCAGGCCGGCCCGCACCACGGCCCGCCACGGGGACCCGACCACCCGCACGGGATCGACGCGCCGCAGCTCGAACGCCTCGACCGGGGTCTGGTCGCCGCGAGCACCGACGCAGGTGTGCACCTGTCGTGGCGGCTGCTCGCGCACGAGGCCACGGGCCACTCGACCACCGGCCTCACGGGCACGGACTTCGCCGTCTACCGGGACGGCGAGCGCCTCGCCACGGTCACCGACAGCACCAACCTGCTCGACCCGGACGGCACCGCCGACTCGACCTACCGCGTGGTCGCCGTCGTCGACGGCGTCGAGGTGGACCGGGGGGCCGAGGCGACGCCCTGGGACCAGGCGTGGTTCGACATCCCCCTCACCCGCCCCGCCGACGGCGTCACGCCCGCCGGCGAGGCGTACACCTACAGCGCGAACGACATGAGCGTGGGTGACGTCGACGGCGACGGCGCGCTCGAGTACGTCGTGAAGTGGGACCCGTCCAACTCCAAGGACGTCTCGCAGAAGGGCTGGACCGGACCCGTCTACGTCGACACCTACGAGGCCGACGGCACCCTTCTCAACCGCATCGACCTGGGTGTCAACGTCCGCGCCGGTGCGCACTACACGCAGTTCCTCGTCTACGACTTCGACGGGGACGGTCGTGCCGAGACGATGCTCAAGACGGCGCCCGGCACGCGCAGCACGACCTACCGCGACGGTGAGGCCGTGCGCACCCGGCACGTCACCATGCCGAAGGAGGACCGGCGGGCGGGCTTCTCGCACGACGACGACTTCCGGCTGAGCGCCGAGGACTACGCCGAGCACCTCGCGGGCGTCTTCGAAGGCTGGCACGAGCACCCCGAGGTTGTTGCCGGGCGCTGGCCGGCCACGATCGAGGAGGCCCTCGGCCTCGAGCCGCGGTACGACTACCCGCTCTCCGAGGCCGACGCCGCGGCGCTCGTCGACCACTTCATCGACGTCTACGCCCCGGCGCGGAGCGGGCGCAACGACCTGCGCACGTTCGAGGGCTTCGTGCTCACCGGACCCGAGTACCTCACGGTCTTCGACGGGCTCACCGGCGCCGAGCTCGACACCGTGCGCTACGAGCCCGGACGCCACGACGACGGGCTCATGTGGGGCGACTACGCGATGTCACGCATCGAGCCCGGCAACCGGGTCGACCGCTTCCTGGCCGGCGTGGCCTATCTCGACGGGACGCACCCGTCGGCGGTCTTCGCACGTGGCTACTACACGCGTTCCACGCTGACGACGTACGACTGGGACGGGAAGCACCTGCACAAGCGGTGGCTCGTCGACTCGGGCTGGACGCCGATGGACAACCCGTTCAACGCCTCGCCGCACGGGGTCGACGGGACGGACCCCGAGTTCGGCTCCCTCACCACGCAGGGGTTCCACTCGCTCAGCGCGGCCGACGTGGACGCGGACGGTCGCCACGAGATCGTGTACGGCGCCGCGACGATCGACGACGACGGCTCGCTCCTGTACTCGTCGACGGCCGAGATGCCCGAGGGCAGCGCGGCGCCCGGTGAGGTGCTGCGCCTGGGCCACGGCGACGCGATGCACGTCACGGACATCGACCCGGACAGGCCCGGGCTCGAGGTCTTCACCGTGCACGAGGGTGGCGCCTGGGCGCCCTACGGCATGGCGATGCGTGCAGCGGAGGACGGCGAGGTCCTGTTCGGCACCTACTCCGGGCGCGACACCGGGCGCGGCATGATCGGCGACGTGCTCCCCGGGTCGCGCGGCATCGAGTCGTGGGCCAGCATGCCCGGCGGCTCGGGCGCGCTGGGTCTGCACAGCCCGACGGGCGAGCTGCTCTCGTCCGAGGTGCCGGGCACCAACCAGTCGATCCGCTGGGCCGCCGACGGCACGACCCAGCTGGTCAACGGCGCGGCGACCGAGACGGTCGTGACGCCCACGATCGACGACGTCACGCGCGGCACGCTCCTCACCGCCGAGGGCACGGCGACCAACAACTGGACCAAGGGCAACCCGTCGCTCGTCGCGGACGTGCTGGGTGACTGGCGCGAGGAGCTGCTCGTACGGACGCTCGACAGCAGCGCGATCCGCGTGTACGTCTCGACCGAGGTCACGGAGCACAAGCTCACGACACTGCTGCACGACCTCCAGTACCGGGCCGAGGTCGCCCGTCAGCAGACGGCGTACAACCAGCCGTCCTACCCAGGGTTCTACCTCGCGTCGGACACCGACTGGTCGCAGGTCCCCCTCGTCGACCACTGGGCGCCCGGCAGCGTCACGGCACTCGCGAAGGTGCTGGGGGAGTACGTCGCGTCGGGGGACGTCAGCGCGCGGCACGGTGCGCGGCTCGCGGCCCACCTGGACCGCGCCCGGAGGCACGTCGAGGGTGAGCGGGCGCGGCCCGCGGTCCGCGCGCTCGAGGCGTTCGAGCGGGAGCTCTCGCCGCGTGGGCACCGGGACCGGGTGAGCGAGGAGGCCGCCGCAGTGCTCAGGCACCACTCGGCGACGGTCCGCGCGATGCTCGACTGAACGCACCCGCCCGCGCGGGTCACCGCCCCGCCCGACCACCACGGCGTCGTCGTCGTTCCGGTGGTGGGGCGGGGCGGCCTCACCTAGCGTCGGCTCCACCGACGAGGGGGGTGCCCGATGAGCGAGGCCAGCACGGGGTCCGGGAGCAGCACGGGGACGGCCGAGCGCTACGACACCGGACGAGCGGTGCTGCTCGCCACGGTCGCCGCGCTGGGCGGGTTCCTGTTCGGCTTCGACACGGCCGTCATCAACGGCGCCGTCGTCGCGATCCGCGAGAAGTTTGGGATGGGTGCGGGCCTTACGGGCTTCGCCGTCTCGTCGGCACTGCTGGGCTGTGCGCTCGGTGCGTGGCTCGCGGGGCGCATCGCGGACAAGCAGGGTCGCATCCGCGTCATGCTCATCGCGGCGGTGCTGTTCACCGCGAGCGCGATCGGCTCGGGCCTCGCCGTCGGGCCGTGGGACCTCATCGCCTGGCGCCTCGTGGGCGGCCTGGGCGTGGGTGCCGCCTCGGTGATCGCACCCGCGTACATCGCGGAGATCTCACCCGCCTCCATCCGCGGGCGGCTCGGCTCGCTCCAGCAGCTCGCGATCGTCACGGGCATCTTCGTCGCGCTGCTGTCGGACTACGCCCTCGCGACGGCGGCGGGCGGCGCGGCCGAGCAGCTCTGGCTGGGCCTCGAGGCATGGCGCTGGATGTTCATGACCGAGGCGATCCCCGCGGTCGCCTACGGGGTCATGGCCCTGCAGATCCCCGAGTCGCCGCGCTACCTCGTGGCCCAGGGGGAGGAGAAGACCGCGCGTCAGGTGCTCGGCCAGGTCCTCAAGTCCGGGATCGACGAGCGGCTCCGCGAGATCCGTCGCACGGCGGCCCGGGAGGCGCGCTCGTCGTTCAGCGACCTGCGGGGGCCTGTGCTCGGGCTGCTGCCCATCGTGTGGGTGGGCATCCTGCTGTCGATGTTCCAGCAGTTCGTGGGCATCAACGTGATCTTCTACTACTCCTCGACGCTGTGGCAGCAGGTCGGCTTCTCGGAGGCGGACTCGCTCCAGCAGACGGTCATCACCTCGGTCACCAACATCGTGGTGACCGTCGTGGCGATCTCTCTGGTGGACAAGGTCGGTCGGCGTCCCCTCCTGCTCGTCGGCTCGGCCGGCATGGTCCTGAGCCTCGGTGTGCTCGCGTTCACCTTCGCGTCCGCGCCGATCGTGGACGGCGAGCCCGCGCTCGAGGGTGCAGCCGGGCCCACGGCGCTGGTCGCCGCGAACCTGTTCGTCGTCTTCTTCGGCGTCTCCTGGGGTCCCGTGGTGTGGGTGCTCCTGGGCGAGATGTTCAACAACCGCATCCGGGCCAGCGCCCTCGGCCTCGCCGCCGCGGTGCAGTGGCTCAGCAACTTCGCGATCTCGACGACGTTCCCCGCGCTCGCCTCGGTGGGCCTCGGCCTTGCCTACGGCCTCTACACCGCCTTCGCGCTGCTCTCGTTCCTGTTCGTGCTGAGGTTCGTCAAGGAGACCAAGGGCCGCCAGCTCGAGGACATGGAGTAGCGCCGGTCGCAGCCTCAGCCGAGCAGCTCGCGGACGGCGCGCTCGGCGCCGGTGCGTGTGCGCCGCCGCCCGATGGTCCTGCCGCGCTCCCACAGGTCGAACAGGCGGGGGTCGATGTAGGACGCCCGGCACACCGCGGGGGTGTTCCCGAGCTCCTCGGAGACCTCGCGGGCCACCTGGGCCAGCACGCGTCGTCGTCCGCGCTCGGACCGCGGGGTGTCGTGGTCCGCGAGGGCCGCCGCCGCGAGCACGGTCGCGTGCCACGTGCGGAAGTCCTTGGGCCGGGCCTCGGGGCCGAGCAGCTCCTTGACCACGTCGGCGACGTCGGTCGCCGTGACGTCGTGCCACGCGCCGTCGTCGTCCTGCCACGCGAGCAGCTCGGGGTGGTCGTCGTCGCGGTCGCGGAGCGTGCGGACGAGCGAGCGGATCGCCGGGTCGTCGACGCGGGACTCGCGTTCCTGGCCGGACTTCGCGGGGTAGCGGAACACCACGCCGTCGCGGTCGAGCTGCACGTGCTCGCGCCGCACGGTCGCCAGGCCGTAGCTGCCGTTGTCGCGCGCGTAGGACTCGCCGCCCGCACGGAAGTAGGCGTCGTCGAGCAGACGGAACGCGAGGGCCAGCACCTTGTCCCGGCCCATGCCCGGCTCGGCGAGCCGCTCGGCCACCTTGCGCCTCGCGCGCGGCAGGCGTCGCGCGACCTCGAGCACGTGCTGGTGCTTGGCGCGGTCGCGGCGGGCACGCCACTGCGGGTGGTAGAGGTACTGGCGGCGGCCGGCGTCGTCCGTGCCCATCGCCTGGATGTGGCCGTTCTCGTCGCGGCAGATCCACACGTCGGCCCATGCCGGCGGGATCACCAGGTCGGTGCAGCGGGCGACGAGCAGCGGGTCGGCGATCCGCTCACCGTTCTCGTCGAGGTAGACCCAGCCCTTGCCGGCCCGACGGCGCGTCCAGCCGGGATCGGTCGAGCGCACCCGGCGCAGACGTGGCATGCGCACAGTGTGCGGTCGCTCGTGCGGCCCGGCACGCCGAACGCGGTGGCCCGCGGGACCTTGTCCGGCCGGACCGTGCCTGCCCCGTGCGCGTCAGTCGTCCGGGAAGCGGACCATGCCCTCCTGGGCGATCGTCGCGACGAGCGCGCCGTCGCGCCGGTAGACGCGCGCCGCGCCCAGGCCCCGCCCGCCGTGGGCGCTCGGCGCGGACTGGACGTAGAGCAGCCACTCGTCGACCCGCACGGGCCGGTGCCACCACATGGCGTGGTCGAGGCTCGCGATGGACAGGCCCGGCGAGGCCCAGCTGCGCCCGTGCCGCCGCAGCACGGGCTCGAGCATCACCTGGTCGCACGCGTACGCGAGGAGCGCCCGGTGCAGCACCTCGTCGTCGGGCAGCGGGCCGTGCGCGCGCATCCAGACGAGCTGACGGTCCGTGGGCTCGGTGCCGGGCGACAGGTAGATGGGCTGCCCGACGTGCCGCAGGTCGAACGCGCTCGCCTGGGTCCAGAACGCAGCGAGGGGGTGGTCGACCCCGGCGAGCACCTCACCCGCGCTCGGCACCGTCTCGGGCTCCGGGACGTCGCTCGGTGGCGTGTCCGCGTGCTCGACCCCGGGCTGCTCCGTCTGGAAGGAGGTGATCATCGACAGGATCGGCGCGCCGTCCTGCAGCGCGTGGGTGCGGCGCGCCGTGAACGAGCGCCCGTCACGCAGGCGCTCGACGGCGAATGTGATGGGCTTGTCCACCGCGCCCGGCCGCAGGAAGTACCCGTGCACGGAGTGCGGGAGGCGGTCGTCGGCGACCGTCCTGGCCGCCGCGAGCAGCGACTGGGCGAGCACCTGCCCGCCGAACACCCGCCCGCCGGGCTTGCGCAGGCTCGTGCCCGTGAACGTGTCGGGCGCCGCGGCGTCGTCGAGCTCGAGCACCTCGAGCACGAGCTCGAGCGGGTCGCGGGGCGGGACGTCGGTCATCTCACTCCTCGAAGGTGTTGACCATGGCGTGGGCCGCGCGCTCGAGGTAGTCCCAGAGCGTCGCGTGCTGCAGAGGAGGCAGGTCGAGCGTGTCGAGTGCCGTGCGCATGTGGGCGAGCCACCGGTCCCTCGCGTCGGGGTTGACCTTGTACGGGTGGTGGCGCATCCGCAGGCGCGGGTGGCCGCGCTGCTCCGAGTACGTCGTCGGGCCGCCCCAGTACTGCTCGAGGAAGGTCCGCAGGCGCTCGGCCGCCGGGCCCAGGTCCTCCTCGGGGTACATCGGTCGCAGCACGTCGTCGCGCGCGACCTCGGCGTAGAACGCGTCGACGAGGCGCCGGAACGTCTCGGAGCCGCCGACCGTCGCGTAGAACGACTCAGGGCTCGCGGGACTCACGCGACTCATCATCCCCCACGCGCCGGGGTGCGTGCGTCGACGGCGTCCTCGCGGGTGACGCCAGCAGCGCGGTGAGTGACTACTGTGCTGTCCATCGCAGGCGGGGTCCCGCACCCGCCGCACACTGGAGGAGAACCGATGAGCAAGGCCGAAGAGATCCTCGCGGCCCTCGGCGGCGAGGCGAACGTCGTCGACCTGGAGCCGTGCATCACCCGCCTGCGGGTCGAGCTCGAGGACCCGGCGCTCGTCGACGAGGCGGCGCTCAAGGCGACGGGGGCGTTCGGCGTCGTCCGGTCGGGCCGTGTGGTCCAGGTCGTCGTCGGTCCCGAGGCCGACACGCTCGCCTCGGACATCGAGGACCTGCGCTGACCTGAGTCGCGCGCGGGCGGCCGCTCCGCCCCGGATGCCGGGCGCGACTCAGCCTGCCTAGGGTGGTCGCGCGTCGGGCTGGTGCCTCGTCCGACGCATCCGGTGCCGCGCGACGGGGAGGGTGATCGGTGCCTCGACGTGGTCGGCCCGTGCTCGACGTGGTCGCGCCGATGGCGGGGACCGCCGGGCCGCTCGCCGATGTCGAGGACCCGGTGTTCGCGGGACGCGTGCTCGGCCCTGGCGTCGCGCTCGCGCCCCTCGAGCCGGAAGAGCCCGAGCGCGTCGTCGTCGTGGCCCCGTGCGCGGGACGCGTCGTGAGCGCCTACCCGCACGCCGTCGTCGTGCAGGCGGACGACGAGCGCTCGGTCCTCGTGCACGTCGGCACGCGCACCGCGCCGCTCGTCGACGACGGCTTCGCGCTCGCGGTGCGCGACGGGGAGTGGGTCGCCGCCGGTCACCCCGTGCTCGCCTGGACGCCGGGGCGCGTGCGGGCCGCCCGGGGCTCGACCCTCACGCCCGTCGTGGCGCTCCAGGCGCGACCCGAGGACGTCGCCGTCGTGGTGGCCGACGGCGACATGGTGGGCGAGGGTCAGCTGCTGCTGCGCTGGTCCTGACCGCTCGTGGCAGCGGTACCCGTGGCGGACCCGGTGACCTCGCGCTCGACCAGCACCTCGCGGCGCGGGAGCGCGAGCGGGACGCCCGCGGCCTCGAACCCGCTGCGGATCCGGGCGCGCAGCTCGCGCTGCACCTCCCACTGCGCGGCAGGGGCGGTCTTGACCATCAGGCGCAGCGTGACCGCCTCGGCCGTGAGGTCCTCGTAGGCCGTGACGGAGGCCTCCTCGAGCAGCAGGTCGCCCAGCCGCTCGTCCGCCGCGAGCTCGTCGACGGCCCCGCGCAGGAGCGCCGTCGCCTGGTCGACGTCGCTTCCGGGCGGCACGAGCACCTCGATGAACGCCTTGGACCAGCCCTGCGTCATGTTGCCCACGCGCAGCACCTCGCCGTTGCGCACGTACCAGAGGGTGCCTGACAGGTCGCGCACCTGGGTCACGCGCAGCCCGATCGCCTCGACCGTGCCCGACGCCTCGCCCAGGTCCACCACGTCGCCGACGCCGTACTGGTCCTCGACGAGCATGAAGAGGCCCGACAGGAAGTCCTTGACGAGCGTCTGCGCGCCGAAGCCGAGCGCGACGCCCACCACGCCGGCCGAGGCCAGCACGGGGCCCAGGTCCCAGTCGTTGATGTTGGCGATCGCCGTGATGACGACGATCCCCACCACGAGACCCGCCGCCGACCGCAGCACCGAGCCCATCGTCTCCGCGCGCTGCACGCGACGTGCGATCGCCAGCGCGTCGGAGCCGCCCACGTCGATGCGCGTGCGCATGAGCAGACGCCGTGCGTGGCTGCGCACCTTGGTGCCGCCCTCGACGACCGAGCGCACGGCACGCGAGATCACCCAGCGGGCGATCGCGAGCGCGACGGCGCCGAGGACCACCGCGACGAGCGACTGGAGCGGGGCGCCGACGAGCCACTCGAAGGCCTCGCCGGACTTGTCGGCGACGTCGTCGAGGCCCGGGCCGGTGGTGGGTTCGGGGGACTGCATCCGCATCCCGGCAGGCTAGCCGCCGTGCGGCGGGGCGTCAGATCCGTCCGCCACGCGCCACCGGTCGCCATCCGCCCCGTGCCCACCCGGCCACCCCTCAGCGGGTGTGGAGCGATTCCGTGCCCGACACGCCGGTCGACCCGTCGGGAACGCTCCGCACGCGTCGGGAACGCTCCACACGGGCCCGGGAAGGCTCCACACGGGCCCGGGACGGCTCCGCACGGGCTCGCGGGGGGGCGTCCGACCAGCCAGGTCGGCGTGCCTCTGGCAGGATCGGTGCGTGGCTGAGAACCCGACCGACGCCCTGCCCGCGCCCCTGCTGGCACTGGCCGCTCGGCACGGTGTCGTGCCCGACTTCTGGGACTTCGCGGGGGGCCACCGCGCCGTGCCCGAGCAGACCCTCGTGGCCGTGCTGGGCGCGTTGGGCGTCGACGCGTCGACCCCGGAGCGGGTCGAGGTCGCGCTGGCCGACGCCGACGACGAGCCGTGGCGGCGCATGCTGCCGCCCGTGGTCGTGCTCCGTGCGGGCCAGCGCCCGCACGTCCCGGTGCACGTGGACCACGGCGACCCGGTCGAGGCCCGCCTCGAGCTCGACCCCGAGGCAGGCGGCGGCGAGCGGCACGTCGAGCAGGTGGACGTCTACGTGCCTCCGCGCACGGTGGACGGACGGCTCGTGGGGCGTGCGACGCTCGAGATCCCGGACGACCTGCCGCTCGGCTGGCACACCCTCGTGGTCGAGAGCGCAGGCACGACGGCGCGCTGCACCGTGGTCGTGACCCCGCAGCGGCTCGAGCTGGGGCCGGGCCTCACCGAGCGCCGCGCCTGGGGCTTCATGACCCAGCTCTACTCAGTGCGGTCGCGGCGCTCGTGGGGCGTCGGGGACCTCGCCGACCTTCGCGACATCGCGTGGCTCGCGGGGCGTCGCTGCGGTGCCGACTTCGTGCTGATCAACCCGTTGCATGCCGCCGAGCCCGTACCGCCGCTGACGCCGTCGCCGTACCTGCCGACCACGCGGCGCTTCATGGACCCGCAGTACATCCGCGTCGAGGACGTCCCCGAGGTCGCGTACCTGCCGGTCGCCGAGCGGTCGCTCATCGAGTGGCAGGCCGAGGTCGCGAGGCCGCTGAGCACCGAGCCGGGCCCGATCGAGCGTGATCCTGCCTGGTCGGCGAAGCGGACTGCGCTCGAGATCGTCTTCGCGGCGCCGCGGGCGGCGGCGCGCGAGGCCGCGTTCCGCTCCTTCCGGGCCGAGCAGGGTCAGGGGCTCGAGGAGTTCGCGACCTGGTGCGCGATCACCGAGCACTTCGGCGACGAGGCGTGGCCCGAGGGTGCGGACGACGTCGGCTCCGACGTGGTGCGGCGGCTGCGTGAGCAGCTCGCCGACCGGGTGACCTTCTACTGCTGGCTGCAGTGGGTCGCCGACGAGCAGCTCGCCACGGCGCAGCGCGCCGCACGCGCCGGCGGGATGCGCATCGGCGTGATGCACGACCTCGCCGTCGGCGTGCACCCCGAGGGTGCCGACGCGTGGGCCATGCGCGACGTGCTCGCACAGCGCGTCTCCGTGGGCGCGCCGCCGGACATGTACAACCAGCAGGGCCAGGACTGGTCGCAGCCGCCCTGGCGTCCCGACGCGCTCGCGCGCGCCGCCTACCGTCCCTACCGCGACATGCTGCGCACCGTGCTGCGGCATGCGGGAGCGATCCGCATCGACCACGTCATCGGCCTGTTCCGCCTGTGGTGGATCCCGCAGGGTACGAGCGCGCGGGACGGGGCCTACGTGCGCTACGACCACGAGGCGCTCGTCGGGATCCTGTGCCTCGAGGCCCACCGCGCAGGCGCGCTGGTGATCGGTGAGGACCTGGGCGTCGTCGAGCCCTGGGCGCGCGACTACCTGAACGAGCGCGGCGTGCTCGGCACGTCGGTGCTGTGGTTCGAGCGCGACGGGGACGCGCCGATGGCGCCCGAGCACTACCGGCGGCTCGCCCTCGCGACCGTCACGACGCACGACCTCCCGCCCACGGCGGGCTACCTCGCGGGTGAGCACGTCGACCTGCGCGACCGTCTCGGCCTCCTGACCGAGCCGGTCGAGGAGGTCCGCGCCGCGGCGCGGCACGAGCGCGCGCAGATGGTGGGCCTGGTGGGTGAGCGCGGCTTCATCGGCGCCGACCCGTCCGAGCGGCAGCTCGTCGAGGCCCTGCACCGGCTCGTGATGGACTCGCCGTCGGTGCTCGTGGGTGTCTCGCTCGCGGACGCGGTGGGGGAGCGTCGTGCGCAGAACCAGCCGGGCACGGACCAGGAGTACCCGAACTGGCGCGTGCCGCTGGCCGACTCCGCCCAGCGCCTCGTGCTCGTCGACGACCTGTTCGACAACCCCCGGCTCGGGTCACTCGTCGCCGTCCTCAACGGCAGGTGACCAGCCCGCGGCGGGCTCGGGTGATGGGCACCTCCGGGGCGGGGAAGACGACCTTCGCGCGTGACCTCGCGGGTCGCCTCGGCGTGCCCCACCTCGAGCTCGACGGGCTCTTCCACCAGCCGGGCTGGCGTCCTGCGGACGACGAGACGTTCGCGGCCGACATCGCGCGGTGGGTCGCGGCGGCGCCGCAGGGCTGGGTGGTCGACGGCAACTACCGCTCGCGCACGGCCGCGATCACTGCGCTCGCGGACACCGTCGTCTGGCTCGACCACCCACGGTGGCTGGTGATGTCCAGGGTGGTGCGCCGCACGCTGGCCCGTGTCCTGCTGCGCCGCGCGCTGTGGAACGGCAACCGCGAGCGGGTGGCCAACCTCCTCACCCGTGAGCCCGCCGAGAACATCGTGCTCTGGTCCTGGCGAACGTACGGACCGAACCGCGAGCAGATGGCCGCGGCGGCCGACGACCGCTGGGTGCGGCTGCGCGGGCGGGCGGCGGCGCGGCGCTGGCTCGACCGGTTCCCGGGGGCGCCGACCCCGTAGGTGGCGCCCCCCGGACGGTGTCAGGCGCGGTCGCGCTCCTGCGCCGCGACCGCCCGGCGCACGCCGTCGCGGTTCTCGACCACGAGGCGCCGCAGCGCCGGGTGCCGGTCGCCGATCTGCTCGAGCCACGCGTCGGTGCGCGCCAGCACGTCGACGCTCTCGGGTCCCGTGAGCCCCGCGAGCAGCGTGGGGTAGAGCCCGACGACGACGTTCTGGGCGATCTCGTTGGTGCGCGTGGTCCACACCTGCTCGAGCGCGTCGAAGTACCTGTCCACGAACGGCAGCAGCAGGGCGCGGTCGTGCACACGTCCGAAGCCCGCGATGGTCGAGGTCTGCAGGGCGTTGGCGAGCGTCCCGTCGTCGACGACGGCGGCCCACGCAGCCGCCTTGGCCTCGGGCGTCGCGATCGCGGCGCGCGCCGCCGCGGCGGCGCGCTCGCCGGTCGCGGTGGGGTCGGCCGCGAGCTGCGCGGCGATCTCCGTCTCTCCCATGCGCCCGCCCGCGACGAGGGACGTGAGCAGCTCCCACCGCAGGTCCGTGTCGATGCTCAGGCCCGCGAGCTCGACCGAGCCGCCGTGGAGCTCCGCGACGGCCTCGAGCTGCGGCGGGGTCGCCGCTCTCGCGGCGAACGCCTTGACGAGCTGGAGCTGCAGGTCGCTCCCGGGCTGAGCGGCACGCGCGAGCGCGAGCAGCGTGTCCGCGGCGCGCGTCGCGGTCTCGGCACGGTGCTCGGGTGCGACGTACAGGTCGAGCGTCGTGGCGAGCTGCCGCAGCAGCACGAGCACCACCGTCGAGTCCGTCTCGTACGCGATGTTCGCGAGCACCAGGTCCACGAAGGTCCGCGCGGCGAGCTCGCCGTCGCGCGCCATGTCCCACGCCGCACCCCACACGAGGGTGCGCGGGAGGGACTCGGTGAACGTGTGCAGGTGCTCGGTCGCGACCGCGAGCGACGCCTCGTCGAGGCGCACCTTGGCGTACGCGAGGTCGTCGTCGTTGACGAGCACCAGGTCGGGGCGCGGGCGTCCCACGAGCTCGGGCACCTCGGTGCGGGCACCGTCCACGTCGAGCTCGACGCGTACCACGCGGGCCAGGCGCGGGCGCCCGTCGGGCCCCTCGACCAGATCGTACCCGCCGACGGCGAGCCGGTGCGGGCGCTGCACCGGGTGCGCGTCGGGCACCTCCTGACGCACCGCGAAGGAGGTGATGACGCCGTCGTCGTCCGTCTCGATCTCGGGACGCAGCAGCGTCACGCCGGCCTGCTGGAGCCAGAGCTCGGACCAGCCCGACAGGTCGCGGCCGCTCTCGCGCTCGAGCTCGCGCAGCAGGTCGACGAGCTCGGTGTTGCCCCAGGCGTGGGCGGCGAAGTAGGCCCGGACGCCCGCCATGAACTCGTCCTTGCCCACCCAGGCCACGAGCTGCTTGAGCACGGACGCGCCCTTGGCGTAGGTGATCCCGTCGAAGTTGACCTCGACGTCCTCGAGGTCGCGGATGTCGGCGACGATCGGGTGGGTGCTGGGCAGCTGGTCCTGCCGGTAGGCCCAGGACTTCTCGAGCGAGGAGAACGTGGTCCACGCCTGGGTCCAGCGGGTCGCCTCGGCGGCGGCGAGCGTCGACGCGTACTCGGCGAACGACTCGTTCAGCCACAGGTCGTCCCACCAGCGCATGGTCACGAGGTCGCCGAACCACATGTGCGCGAGCTCGTGCAGGATCGTCACCGCCCGCCGCTCGACCGTGGCCTCGGGCACCTTCGAGCGGAACACGTAGGCCTCGAGGAACGTCACGGCGCCGGCGTTCTCCATCGCGCCCGCGTTGAACTCAGGGACGAACACCTGGTCGTACTTGGCGAACGGGTACGGCATGCCGAACTGGTCCTCGTAGAACGCGAACCCGGCACGCGTGACGTCGAGGATCTCGTCGGCGTCGAGGTGCTGGGCGAGCGAGGCCCGGCACAGCACCGCGAGCGGGATCGTGCGGCCGTCACGGCTCGTGAGCTCCGACGTCTCGCGGTGGTACGGGCCCGCGATGATCGCGGTGATGTAGCTCGAGATGCGCGGCGTCGGCGCGAACGACCAGCGCGCCGACGCGGCCGTCGGGTCCCCGTCGCCCGCCGAGATCAGCAGCGGCTCGGGCGTGGGGGAGTTCGACACGACCGTCCAGTGGGCCGGCGCGGTCACCGCGAACGCGAAGGTGGCCTTCAGGTCGGGCTGCTCGAAGACCGCGAACACCCGCCGGGAGTCGGCGACCTCGAACTGGGAGTAGAGGTAGACCTCGCCGTCCACGGGGTCGACGAAACGGTGCAGACCCTCACCCGTGTTCATGTACGCGCAGTCCGCGACCACGCGCACCTCGTTCTCCTCGGCGAGGCCGTCGAGGGCGATCCGCGAGTCGGCGACCACCGCGGCGACGTCGAGCGTCCGGCCGTTGAGGACGACCTCGTGCACCTGCGGTGCGATGAGGTCGAGGAACGTCGACGCGCCGTCGGCCGCCGTGAACCGCACCACGGTGGTCGAGGTGAAGGTCTCCGGACCCGTCGTGAGGTCGAGTGCGACGTCGTAGGACTGGACGTCGACGAGCGACGCGCGCTCGCGGGCCTCTGCACGGGTCAGGTTCTCTGCGGGCACGGCACGCTCCTCGGCTGCTCAGCATGTGGACGACGGGCCCGATCCTTTCACGGCGTCGCCGTGGGGCGCGCGTCCGTGCGACGGCGGGGCCCGCGGCGGCGACGTACGGTGCTGGTGCGCCACATCGGCCGCCGGGTCGGTGTGGCGCTCGCACGCCGCAGCGGCGTGCGTCCGCGACCGAAGGAGCCCCGTCCGTGAGCAGCACCCCCGCCCCCCGCCGCACGGCGGAGATGTGGTTCGACCCGATGTGCCCCTGGGCATGGATGACGTCGCGATGGCTGACCGAGGTCGAGCGGGTCCGCCCGGTGGACGTGACGTGGAGCGTGATGAGCCTCGCGGTGCTCAACGAGGGGCGTGACCTCCCCGAGGACTACCGGCGCCTGATGGACGCGGCGTGGGGCCCCGTGCGGGTGCTCATGGCCGCGCGGGCCGCGCACGGCGACCAGGTGCTCAAGCCGCTGTACGACGCGATCGGCACGCGCCTGCACCCGCAGGGCCGCAAGGACCGCGACGTCGTCGTGCGCGAGGCCCTCGTCGAGGTCGGCCTGTCCGTCGAGCTCGCGGATGCGGCGACGAGCGACGCGCACGACGACGAGCTGCGGGCCTCGCACGCCCGCGCGATCGACCTCGTCGGCGACGACGTCGGTACGCCCGTGATCGCGATCGACGGCGGCCAGGCCTTCTTCGGCCCCGTCATGACGCCGGCGCCCGCAGGTGAGGACGCCGGCCGACTCTGGGACGGCTTCGCCCTCGTGACGAGCGTCCCGGGCTTCTACGAGCTCAAGCGCACCCGCACCCAGGGCCCGATCTTCACCTGACCCTCCCCACCGCAACCCAAACGTTCGAATGCGAACGTACGCGCGGAGTGGCCCGGTCCGATCCCGCCCATGCGCACACAGGTGCGCATGGGCCTCCCGCACGACGGCGTGCTGTGCCTGGACGCGGGGATGGCGCACGTGCGAGGGGCTGCAGGGCGCGCCAGCGCCACCCATGCAGGTTCCTACGTTTGCGAGCTCTCGTGCGTATGCGCCTGTTCAGTACCGGCCCATACGTGTACCTGTTCGCCTTCGAACGTTTGGAAGGGGCGGGTGGGGTGGGGGTCGTAGCGTGGGGGGATGGAGGGCACCGTGCGCGCGAGGTACGACGTCGTCGTGGTGGGCGGCGGCCACAACGGGCTCACCGCGGCCGCCTACCTCGCACGAGCGGGGCGGACGGTGCTGCTGCTCGAGGCGGCCGACCACCTGGGCGGGGCGACCGTCTCGGACGAGGTGTTCCCGGGGGTGGACGCGCGGCTCTCGCGCTACTCCTACCTCGTCTCGCTGCTGCCTCGCGCGGTGCGCGACGAGCTCGGCCTGCCGCTCCGGCTCGTGCGGCGACGGGTGCAGTCCTACACGCCGGCACCCAGCGACCCGACGTGCGGCCTCCTCGTCGACTCGGGTGACCCGGCCGCGACCGCGAGATCCTTCGACGCCGTGGGCGCGGCGCGCGACCTCGCGGCCTGGGAGGCCTTCGGTGCGCGCACGGCCGCACTCGCCGGCGCGGTCTTCCCGACCATGACGGGCCCCCTGCCCGGAGCGCGCGAGGTGCGTGCGGCCGTGGGGGAGGAGTGGTGGCGGGACCTCCACGCCCCGCTCGGGGAGCTGGTCGAGCGGACCTTCTCCGCCGACCTGGTGCGCGGCGTCGTCCTGACCGATGCGCTCATCGGCACGTTCGCCGACGCGCACGAGCCGACCCTCGTCCAGAACAGGTGCTTCCTCTACCACGTGATCGGAGGAGGGACCGGCGACTGGGACGTTCCCGTCGGCGGCATGGGGGCCGTCAGCCGCGCGCTCGCGGACACCGCACGCGCGGCAGGCGCCGAGATCCGCACCTCGGCCCGCGTGGACGCGCTCGAGAGCACGCGCGCGGGCGTCACCGTCCACTGGAGCGACGACGACGGCGTGCACCGTGCCACCGAGGGGACGCACGTGCTCGCGGGGTGCAGCCCGCACGAGCTCGAGCGTCTGCTCGGGCGCGACGTCGAGGCACCCGAGGGCTCGCAGCTCAAGGTCAACATGCTGCTCCGTCGTCTGCCTCGCCTGCGTGACCGCGGTGTGGACCCCGCGGCGGCGTTCGCGGGGACCTTCCACGTCAACGAGGGCTACGAGCAGCTCGCCACGGCCCACCGAGAGGCCGCGTCGGGCAGCATCCCGACCGTGCCGCCCGCGGAGATCTACTGCCACACACTGACCGACCCGTCGATCCTGGGCGAGCAGCTGCGGGCGAGCGGGCACCACACCCTCACGCTGTTCGGCCTGCACATGCCCGCGCGGCTGTTCCGGGCCGATCCGGACGGTGCACGCGACGCCGCGCTCGCCGCGACTCTCGCGTCCCTCGACAGCGTGCTGGCCGAGCCGCTCGTGGACTGCCTCGCGTCCGACGGCGAGGGACGGCCGTGCCTCGACGTGCGCACCCCGGTCGACCTCGAGCAGGACGTCCACCTGCCCGGAGGGCACATCTTCCACCGCGACCTGCAGTGGCCGTGGGCCGCGGACGACGAACGTGGGACGGACCCCGCGCGTCGGTGGGGCGTCGCGACGCGCGAGCCCCGCGTGCTGCTGTGCGGCGCCGGAGCCGTGCGCGGTGGCGGGGTGAGCGCTGTGCCCGGGCGGTCGGCCGCGATGGCGCTGCTGGAGGCCTGACGCGCGCCTCGCACCCGCGGTGCGGGTCATGACATGCTTCCGTGGCTGCGTGAAGGAGGAGCGGGATGACGACAACCCCGAGCGGTGCCCGGCCCGGGCGCGGTCGGCGGACCCTCGGCCCCGGCCTCACGGCCTTCCTGGTCGTGGACGTGCTGCTGGTGCTCGCCTTCGTGCTCGTGGCGGTCAACGCCCCGCAGCGCGGCGGCCCGGCGCAGGAGCCGACCACCGAGGCGGCCGAGCCCGAGACCACGCCCGAGGCGAGCGCGCCCGAGGATCCCACCGACGCCGAGGCCCTGACGGCCTTCGTCCTGCCGAGCGGGAACATCCACTGCGCGATGGACGAGACGTCGGCCACGTGCACGATCCTGTCGTTCAGCTACGACGCGCCCGAGGCGCCCGAGGACTGTGCGGGCACCGTCGGCAACGTGCTCCGCGTCGACGCCGAGTCCGAGGAGGTCACGTTCCCGTGCGTCGAGGGCGAGCCGCCCGCCGCACCCAAGGACGCACCCGAGCTCGCCTACGGTGAGGCGAGCTCCGTGGGGGACATGACGTGCCAGAGCTCGCGCAACGGCGCCTTCTGCCGACACAACCCGAGCGGTGCGGGCTTCTCCCTCGCGCGCGCCGGCTACACGATCTTCTGACGACCTGCCGGGACGAGGAGCACGACGGTGACGCCCGGGCCCCCTGAGGCGATGCTCGTGGTGCTGCCCACGGCGGCCGACCTCGGGCGCTTCCCGACGGCGTACGTCGACGGCCTCGCGACGCGCGGTGGCCTCCGCCTGCTCTCGGCACGGGGACGGGCGACGCGCACCGGTGCCCGTGCGCTGATGGCCGCGCACGAGCACCGCGAGGCGTACGTCGCGGAGGTCGTGTCACGACCGTTCGCGGACACGAACGTCCTGCGGCTGACCCTCACCGTGGTGCCGGACGACGGTCCCGGGGCGTGGGTGGTCCGCACCCGGTCGTCCGCGACCTTCCTGCCCGAGGCGGGACACCCGTGCGACCTGTGGCTGTCTCCGCGGGACGCCTCGGCCGTGCTCGTCGCGGCACCGCAGACGCGGTGGTACGCGGACGGGACGCCACCCGGTCCCACCGCGCCCCCGCACGCCCCGGCCGGCTGAGGGACGCCCCCTCACCAGATCCGGACGCGTTCCTCCGGGGCGAGGTACAGGGCGTCGTCGGGCGTGACGTCGAACGCGTCGTGGAACTCGTCGAGGTTGCGCACCACGCCGTTGCAGCGGAACTCGTTGGGCGAGTGCGGATCCGTCGCGAGGCGGCGGATCATCTCCTCGTCGCGGCCCTTCGACTGCCACACCTGCGCCCAGCTGAGCAGCACCCGCTGCACACCCGTGAGCCCGTCGACCACGGGCGCCTCGTCGAGCGGGCGGCCGAGGGCGATCCGGTAGGCGGCGAGGGCGATCGAGAGCCCGCCGAGGTCGCCGATGTTCTCGCCGATGGTGAGCTCACCGTTGACCCGGTGCACGTCGTCGAGCTGCGCCGGGGAGAACTGCGCGTACTGGTCCACCAGCGTCTTCGTCCGCCGCTCGAACTCGGTGCGGTCCTGCGCCGTCCACCAGTCCTCGAGGCGCCCCAGGCCGTCGTACTTCGAGCCCTGGTCGTCGAAGCCGTGCCCGATCTCGTGACCGATCACGGCACCGATCCCGCCGTAGTTGACCGCGTCCTCCGCCTGGGGGTCGAAGAACGGCGGCTGGAGGATCGCCGCGGGGAAGACGATCTCGTTGAGCCCGGGGTTGTAGTAGGCGTTCACGGTCTGCGGAGTCATGAACCACTCGTCGCGATCGACCGGCCTGCCGATCTTGCCGAGCTCGCGGTCCTGCTCGTAGGCGTGCGAGCGACGCACGTTGCCCACCAGGTCGTCGGGCCGGATCTCGAGCCCGGCGTAGGTCTTCCACCGCTCCGGGTAGCCGATCTTGGGCGTGAACGCCTCGAGCTTGGCCAGCGCGCGCTCGCGCGTGGCCGGGGTCATCCACTCGAGGTCGGTGATCGACTCGCGGTACGCGGCCACGAGGTTGTCGACGAGCTCGACCATCCGCTCCTTGTGCGCGGGTGGGAAGTGGCGCTCGACGTAGACCTGCCCCACCGCCTCGCCGAGCGCGCCCTCGACGAGGGAGACGCCGCGCTTCCAGCGGTCGCGGATCTGCGTGGCGCCCGTGAGGGTGCGCCCGTAGAAGTCGAAGTTGGCCTGCACGACGGCGTCGTGCAGGTAGGGCGCGCGTGCGGTCACGAGGTGGTACCGGAACCACGCCTGCCACTGCTCGACGGGAGCCTGCTCCCAGAGCCGCGCGAAGCCCTCGGCGAAGTCGGGCTCGCGTACGACCAGCTGGTCGAGCGCACCCTCCGGGGCGCCGAGGGCGGCGGCCCACCCGTGCCAGTCGAAGCCGGGAGCGCGCGCCGCGAGCTCGGCGAGCGTCATCGGGTTGTAGGTGAGGTCCGCGTCGCGGTCGCGGACCACGTCCCAGTGCACGGCGGCGAGCTGCGTCTCGAGGTCCAGCACGAGGCCGGCCGCCTGCTCGGCGGCGGCCGGGTCGAGCCCGCTGAGCCCGAGCATCCGCGCCAGGTGCGTGCGGTAGCCGTCGCGCACGGGCGCGTACTGCTCCTCGCGGTAGTACGCCTCGTCGGGGAGCCCGAGCCCCGACTGCACGAGGTGCACCACATAGCGCTCCGGGTCCTTGGCGTCGTTGTCGACCCAGAAGCCGACCGCCCCCGCGCCGCCGGTGCGCTGCAGCTCGCCGAGCAGGCGGACCAGGGCCGCGCGGTCGGTGGCCGCGTCGATCGCCCCGAGCTCGTCGGACACCGCACCCAGGCCCAGCGCCTCGACGCGGTCGGTGTCCATGAAGCTCGCGTACAACGCACCCACCTGCGCCGCGGGGCCCGAGGGGTCGGTCGCGGCGTCGTCGGCGACGCGTGCGCCCAGCTCCTCGATGATCGCGCGCACGTGTTCCTCGGCCTCGTCGTGCAGCGCGCGGAACGCGCCGTCCATCGCGCGGTCGCCCGGGATCTCGTGGCTGTCGATCCACCGGCCGTTCACGTGGCGGTAGAGGTCGTCCTGGGGGCGTGCGGCGGGGTCGAGGGCCGTCAGGTCGATGCCGCTGCGCAGCGCGTCGTGCGTCGTCATGGCGCCCAGGCTAACGGCGGATGCGGCCGCCCGACGGACCGACGACCGTGGTCCGGGCGCGGCCCCGCGAGATGGGCCCGGGCTGGCAGGATGGCGGCATGCGCATCCACATCGCCGCCGACCACGCCGGGTTCGAGCTCAAGCAGGCCCTCGTCGAGCACCTGCGTGCCGGTGGGCACGACGTGGTGGACCATGGTGCCGAGACCTACGACGCGCTGGACGACTACCCGCCCGTGTGCTTCGCCGCGGGGGAGGCCGTGGTCGCCGAGCCCGGCAGCCTGGGCATCGTGATCGGCGGTTCGGGGAACGGCGAGCAGATCGCCGCGAACAAGGTCGTCGGCGTGCGGGCCGTCCTCGCCTGGAGCGAGGAGACCGCCCGTCTCGGACGTGCGCACAACGACGCGAACGTCGTCGCGATCGGTGCGCGGCAGCACTCGGTCGACGACGCGACCGGGTTGGTCGAGGCGTTCCTCGCCGAGCCGTTCAGCGGGGACGCGCGCCACCAGCGGCGCATCGACCTGCTCGCGGCGTACGAGCAGACCGACCGCCGCTGAGGGTGGCGGGCGCGTCCCGCTAGAACACCCAGCTGCACACGGGCGCGACGGGCCACCCGAACGCCGTCGACGCCGCCGCCAGGGCCCCCGGTCGCACCTCGGTGACCAGACCGGCGCCGGCGAGGGCGGCCAAGGTCACACCGCCGAGGTAGGCCGAACCGAGCGAGCGCACGTCGAGCCGCAGGTCGGGCTCGGCATCCGTCGGGAGGACCTCGGCGCCGTCGGGTCCACCTGCCACGCGCCAGCGTCCCGCGTTCGCGGGTACCAGGGCGTCGGCGACCTCGAGGACGACGTCCACCGGTGCGCTGTAGCGGCGTGCGGCGAGAGCGCGCGGGACGTCGAGCACTCGCAGCCAGACGTTGTCCGCGACGCGCGGCTCGGCCGCGCGCGGGTCGACGAGCAGGTGGAGCAGCGGGTCGTCGACGGGCATGAGCCACGTCTCGACCTTGGCCATGAGGTCCAGGTCGAGCAGCACGCCCCACAGCGCACGGGCGACGGCCGGCCCGGGCGCCACGACCTCGCGCACCCGCACGACCCCGCGGGGACCAGGGACGTCCCAGTGCGAGCGGCGGCGGAAGATCGCGTAGCCGCGTACCTCGCCGCCGTGCTCGGCGAGCGCGATGCGCAGCGACTCGGCGCCGTCGCGGCCGTGCTCGGGGTCGGACATGAAGGCAGCGCGCAGCTCGGGCGTCTCGCGCGTGGCCCAGCCCGGACGGTCGACGCTCGCGTGCACGCGGTGCAGCACCTCGTCGTGCTCGGGGCCCAGACGCTCGAGCCGCACGCGCACGTCCTCGGCGCCCGGCACGTCGCGAAGGGCCGCACCCCGCGGGACCGTCAGGCGCAGGTCGTTGGCCGCGAGCCCGTAGCCGAAGCGCCCGTAGATCGGCGCCTCGGCCGCGAACAGCGCCGAGAGGGCCTCACCGCGCGCGAGGCTGCGCCGGACGTGCTCGTCGATCATCGCGCGCAGCAGGCCGCGACGCCGGTGGCCCGGGTGCACGCCCACCCAGGTGAGGCCGGACACAGCGGTGCGTGCCCCCGGGACGGGGAAGCCGGCGAACGGGTACGAGGCGTGCACGGCCACGAGCTCGCCGTCGTCCGCCTCGACGCCGCGCGTGCGGTCCCAGCTCAGCGGGGACGGCAGCGCGAGCAGCTGCTCGTCCGACAAGGGCCCCGGGAAGGCCCACGTGTCGACGGTGAGCAGCTCCTCCCTGCGGGCGTGGGTGACCTCGACCGTGCGGTAGCCGTGCGGCAGCGTCGTCATGGGCTCATGGTGCCCCGTCGGCTCGCGGCGTGCTCCCCTCTTTTCGTCCGGGCCTGTCGGTACGCTCGCCGCGTGAGCAGCGGGTCGGCAGGAGCGTCGGCGAGGGCCGCGCCCGGTCAGCGTGCCCGGACGCGCCGCCGCGGTCTCGCGCGCCGCCGTCGGCTGCTCGCCCAGCCCCACGCCCTGCGGCCCGCGTGGCTCGGCTCGCGACAGGTGGTCACCACCGTCGCCCTGGTCGCGATGGCGGCGCTGTGCGCCGTCGGCACCGCCGTGAGCCCCCAGTGGGTGCCGCCCGTCGCACTGCTCGTCACCGTCCTGCTCGGGGTCTTCGTCCTGCGTCTCGCCGGCATGGCCGTCCTCAGCCTCGCCGTCGTGCTCGCGCTCGTGGTGCTGCACGCGGGTGGATGGCTGGTCTTCGTGCCCGGACAGGTGCTCTTCCTGGCCCTCGCGCTCGGTGCCGGCCTCGTCTTCGTCCGCGGACGCGCGCGGCTCGGGCTCCAGGGCGCCGCGAGCGACCTGATGCTCGTCGACCTGCGCGACCGCCTCACCGCCCACGGCCGCATCCCCGACCTCCCTGCGGGCTGGCAGGTCGACAGCCTGGTGCGATCCGCCTATGCCGAGGCGTTCTCGGGCGACTTCGTGGTGGCCTCCCGCAGCCGGCGCCCGGACCTGCTCGAGATCGCGCTCGTCGACGTGTCCGGCAAGGGACAGCAGGCCGGCGTGCGCTCGTTGCTTCTCTCGGGTGCGTTCGGCGGCCTGCTCGGCGCGATGCCGGTGGAGGAGTTCCTGCCGGCCGCGAACCGCTACCTCCTCGGTCAGGACTGGTCCGAGGGGTTCGCGACAGCGCTGCACCTCGCGGTCGACCTGGGCACGGGGGACTACCGCGTGTCGACCGCCGGGCACCCGCCCGCGCTGCACCTGCACGCCGGCTCGGGGCTCATCGAGATCGTCGACACGAGCGGCGGTCCGGCGCTCGGCGTCGTCGAGGAGCCGGCCTTCGGCGTCCACCACGGCGTGCTCGGTCACGGGGACACGCTGATGATCTACACCGACGGCCTCGTCGAGGTGCCGGGCGGCGACGTCGACCTGGGGATCGACAGGCTCATGGGCGAGGCCGAGCGCGTCGTCGCCACCAGGTCCGGCGGTGCCGACGCGCTGCTCGCCGGCGTCGGTGCCGCCGAGAGCGACGACCGCGCGCTCATCCTCGTCCGGCGCACCTGAGGCCCACGTGGACGAGGAGTACCTCGAGGCCGTCCTCGACGTGGTCGCCGCCATCCCGCCGGGGCGGGCGATGACCTACGGCACCGTGGCCGACGTCGTCCACGAGGTGCTGGGCCGGGGCGGCCCGCGTCAGGTGGGGCGCGTCATGGCGCGGGCGGGCGGTGACGTGCCGTGGTGGCGCGTCGTCAACGCGTCGGGCGACCCGCCCGCACGCCTGCGTGACGAGGCCGTGCGACGCCTGCGTGCGGAGGGGTGCCCGCTCACCGACGACGAGCGGGCCGAGCAGCCGCAGCCGCGTGTCGTCCTGCGTCGTGCGCTGTGGTGGCCCGACGAGAAGCCTGACGCGACGGTCAGCGGAGCGCCCGGCGTGAGCTGATCACCCCGGTGTCGAACCCCGCGAGCCGGAGCCCACCGTGGAAGCGGGCGTGCTCGATCTTGACGCACCGGTCCATGACGACGTCGAGGCCCGCGGCCTGGGCCGTGCGGGCGACCTCCTCGTGCCACGAGCCGAGCTGGAGCCACAGCGTCCGTGCCCCGGCGGCCAGGGTCTCCTCGAGCACGCCCGGCAGGTCGTCGTGGCGTCGGAAGACGTCGACGAGGTCGGGCACCACCGGCAGGGCGCTCAGCGACGGGTACACGGGTCGCCCCAGGATCTCCTCTGCACGCGGGTTGACGAAGTACACGTCGTAGGGCGAGGACGAGAGCAGGTACGTGGCCACGAAGTAGCTCGCGCGCGACGGGTTCGGCGAGGCCCCGACGATCGCGATCGAGCGCGTCCGGCGCAGGATCTCGAAGCGAGCGTCCGCGTTCGGGCCCGCCCACGTGCGGGGAGCTGGAGCGCTGGCCACCGCGGTGCCGCTCGTACCGGGCAGCGCGCAGGCCGCTCCGGCCGGGGCCGTGGTCGCGTCGCTCATGCCGTCTCCTCCGCCGTCGCTACGCCGTGCGTACGTGGGGTGCCGGCGGGGCCGACCGCACGCGTGAGTGCCTGGTCGAGGTCCCACCAGATGTCCTCGACGTCCTCGAGCCCGACGCTGATCCGCACCAGGTCCTCGGGGACGCCCGCGGCGACCAGCTGCTCGCCCGACAGCTGCTGGTGCGTGGTCGACGCGGGGTGGATCACGAGGGTGCGGGCGTCGCCGATGTTCGCGAGGTGGCTCGCGAGCTGGAGCGACTCGATGAACGTGCGACCGGCGGCGCGCGCGGGCACGGCGTCGCTCCCGCGCAGACCGAACGCGAACACCGCCCCAGGACCCTGCGGCAGGTAGTGCGCGGCGCGGGCGTGGTGGGGGTGCGAGGGGAGGCCGGCCCAGTTGACGTAGGCCACGCGCGGGTCGGCCTCGAGCCGCTCGGCGATCACGCGGGCGTTGGCGAGGTGCGCGTCGACGCGCTGCGGGAGCGTCTCGACGCCCTGGAGCAGCTGGAAGGCCGACTGCGCGGGCAGCGCGGGGCCGATGTCGCGCAGCTGCTCCGAGCGCAGCTTGGTCAGGAACCCGTACTCCCCGAAGTTCTCCCACCACGAGACGCCGCCGTACGCGGGCACCGGCTCGGTCATCTGCGGGAACCGCCCGTTGCCCCAGTCGAAGCGACCGCTCTCGACGACGACGCCGCCCAGGGTGGTGCCGTGGCCGCCGAGGAACTTGGTGACCGAGTGGATCACCACGTCGGCGCCGTGCTCGATCGGCCGGCACAGGTACGGGGTCGCGAGCGTCGCGTCGACCACGAGCGGGACTCCCGCGGCGTGCGCGACCTCGGCGAGCCCCGCGAGGTCGGCCACCTCGCCGGACGGGTTCGAGACGACCTCGGTGTAGACGACCTTCGTCTCGGGCCGGATCGCCGCGGCGTAGTCGGCCGGGTCCGTGCCGACGACGAACGTGGTCTCGACGCCGAAGCGGCGAAGCGTCACGTCGAGCTGGGTGACCGTGCCGCCGTAGAGGCCCGCGGAGGCGACCACGTGGTCACCCGCGCCGCACAGCGCGGCGAAGGTGAGGAACTCGGCCGACATGCCCGAGGCGGTCGCGACGGCCCCGATGCCGCCGTCGAGCGAGGCGAGGCGTTCCTCGAGCGCGGCGACCGTGGGGTTCCCGATGCGCGAGTAGATGTTCCCGTACTTCTGCAGCGCGAAGAGGTTCGCGGCGTCCGCGGTGTCCTCGAAGACGAAGCTCGTCGTCTGGTAGATGGGCACGGCGCGGGCGCCCGTCGTGGCGTCGGGCACGCCACCGGCGTGCAGCGCACGGGTCCGGAACCCCCAGCGGCGGTCGCCGTCGGGCGTGGTCCCGGAGGCGACCGCCTCGGTCGTCTCGTCCGTGGTCATCCTGCGGTCTCCTTCACGGCCAGGGGCGGGCCCTCGGGGCCGGGACGGGTGTGCCGGCGGCGGTGCGCCGCGAGCACACGGGCGATCCGGTCGACGACGGCGTCGTCCTGCAGCGAGGTCACGTCGCCCAGCGTGCCTCCCGAGAGCAGGTCGCCGAGCAGGCGTCTCATGATCTTCCCCGAGCGGGTCTTGGGCAGGTCGGGCACCACGAGGACGTGCCGGGGCTTGGCGACCGGCCCGATCTCGCGGGCCACGTGGGAACGGAGCTCCTCGGTGAGGGCCAGCGCGTGGTCCACCCAGGCGTCGTCGTCGTGCGCGTGCTCAGGTCGCCGGGCCGGGATCACGAAGGCCGCGACGGCCTGGCCCGTGGTGGGGTCGCTCACGCCGGTCACGCCGGCCTCGCCGACGGCGGGGTGCGCGACCAGGGCCGACTCGATCTCGATGGTCGACAGGCGGTGCCCCGACACGTTCACCACGTCGTCGACGCGGCCGAGGAGCCACACGTCGCCGTCGGCGTCACGCCGGGCGCCGTCGCCCGCGAGGAACCAGCCCTGGGCGGCGAACCGCGACCAGTAGGCGTCGCGGTACCGCTCGGGGTCACCCCACACCGTGCGCGCCATGCCTGGCCAGGTACGGTCGACGACGAGCAGGCCGCCCGCGCCCGGGGGCACGTCGTCGCCGTGCTCGTCGACCACGCGGGCCGAGATGCCCGGCAGGGGTCGTGCGGCCGACCCGGGCCGCAGGGTCGTGACGCCGGGCAACGGGGCGATCATCGCCGCCCCCGTCTCGGACTGCCACCACGTGTCGACGACAGGGGCGTGGCCGCCGCCGATCTGCTCGCGGAACCACACCCACGCCTCGGGGTTGATCGACTCACCGACGGTGCCGAGCAGGCGGATGCTGCGCAGGTCCCACGTGTCCGGCACGCCGTCCGGGAACCAGGTCATGAGCGTGCGTACGAGGGTGGGGGCCGTGTAGTAGACGGTCACGCCGTAGCGTTCGATGATCTCGAGGTGGCGGCCGGTGTGCGGGCTCGCGGGGGTCCCCTCGTAGATGACCTGCGTCGCCCCGTTGCTCAGGGGTCCGTAGATCTCGTACGTGTGGGCCGTGACCCACGCGAGGTCGGCGGTGCACCAGTAGACGTCGTCGTCGCGGTGGTCGAAGAGCGCCCAGTGCGTCCACGACGCGTGCGTCAGGTAGCCGCCGGTCGTGTGGACGAGGCCCTTGGGCCGACCCGTGGTGCCCGACGTGTAGATGATGAACAGGGGGTGCTCGGCGTCGAAGGCCTCGGCCTCGTGCACGTCCGCGGCCGCGTCGACGGCGTCGTGCCACCAGACGTCCCGGCCCTCGGTCCACGGCACGTCGTCACCCGTGCGTCGCACCACGAGCACGTGCTCGACGGCGAGGCCCGCGACGGCGTCGTCCGCGGTCGGCTTGGTCGGGACGGCGACCCCGCGACGGAACTGCCCGTCGGAGGTGATCAGCACCTTCGCGCCGGTGTCGGCGAGCCGGAAGCGCAGCGCCTCGGCCGAGAAACCGCCGAAGACGAGCGAGTGGACCGCCCCGATGCGGGCCACCGCGAGGGTCGCGACGACGGTCTCGACGAGCACGGGCAGGTACAGGACCACCCGGTCGCCGGGCCGGACGCCGAGCGCGAGGAGCGCGTTCGCGGCGCGCGAGACCTCGCGCTGGAGGTCGGCGTAGGTCACCGTGCGCCGGTCGCCCGGCTCACCCTCGAAGTGCAGGGCCACCTTCTCGCCCAGACCCGCGTCGACGTGGCGGTCGACGCAGTTCACCGCGGCGTTGAGCCGCCCGCCCGCGAACCACTCGGCCCGGGGCGCCGTCAGGCGCTCGGGGTCCTGCGGGTCCGGTGCGGCCGGGGCCCACGTGTGGGCCGTGTGCCACGGCTCGGCCCACGTGAGCCGCCGGGCGAGGCGCTCCCAGAAGGCGACGTGGTCGGCGTCGGCCTCCGCCGTGAGCCGGGCGTGGTCGGACGGCCCCACGTTCCACGAGCCGTCGGGGGCGGGGTAGGAGCGCTGCTCGTCGAGCAGGTGCGAGATCGTCACCATCGGCGCAGCAGCCTCCGCTCGGCCACACCGACCAGGGCGTCGGTCGTCTTGCCGAGGACGGCGAGCAGCACGATCGCGAGCAGGATCCGGTCGATCCGGCCGCTGTACTGCGAGTCGTTGAGGAGGAACCCGAGGCCCATCGAGGACGCGATGAGCTCGGCAGCGACCAGGAAGAGCCAGGCCTGCGCGAGCGCGAGGCGCAGACCGGCCACGACGGCGGGAGTCGCGGCGGGCAGCTGGACCCGGGTCAGCAGACGGACCCCGCGCAGGCCGTAGGCCCGGCCGGCCTCGACGAGCTGCGGGTCGACGTGCCGCAGCGCCGAGGCGACGGTCGTGTACACGGGGAAGAAGGCGCCGATGGCGATGAGGGTGACCTTCGAGTCCTCGCCGATCTTGAGCCAGATGATCAGCAGCGGGACCCACGCGAGCGAGGGCACGGCGCGCAGCGCACCGAGGGTGCCCGACAGGAGCACGTCGCCCAGGCGGGAGAGGCCGACGACGGCACCGAGCGCGAGCCCCACGAGCGAACCGATGGTGAAGCCGAGCAGCACGCGCTGGGTCGAGATCTGGATGTGCGTCCAGAGCTCTCCGCGCTGCGCGAGGTCGACCCCCGCCTCCCACACGGCCCCGGGCGCGGGCAGCTGGTGCGCCGGCACCGCGCCGGTCACGGCGGTGGCCAGGTGCCAGGCGAGCAGGACGAGGGCGGGGACCACGAGGGTGAGGGCGAGGCGGAGCGGTCGCCGGGCGAGCGGGTCGCGGCGTGCACGCTCCACGGCCGGCGTGCCGTACGACGAGACGGCGACCTGCGTCGCGCCGTCCTGGTGCGGTACCCGGCCCTGCGCGTAGGTGCTCTCGGGGCGCTCGTCGTCGACGGTGGCCGTCGCCGTGGAGCCCTTGGTGCTGGTCATGTCCTCGTCCTTCCGCCCGTGCGGTGCGGTGGGTCTGCGGGTGCGGTCGTGCGGTCGTGCGGTCCGCGGTGCCGGGGCCCGGCGTGTGACCGGGCCCCGGCGAGGGCGTCAGTCGCCGACGTTCGCGGCGTCGGCGTCCTCGGCGAAGCTCGGCTCGAAGAGCGTGTCCAGGGCGGCGTCGATGTCCTCCTGCGACCGGACGTCGCCCGACTCCACGAAGATCGGTCCGACGACCTCGAGCACGGCGCGCTGCGCGTCGCCCGGGGCCGGGTCGAGGTCGATCACCGTGCGCTCCTTGATGACCTTCTCGGCGATCGCGAGGTCGATGCCCGCGACGTCGGCGAGGATCTGCGCGGTCTCGTCGGGGTTCTCGAGCGCCCACGCACGGGCCTTCTCGTACGCGTCGAGCACGAGCTGCGCCACGTCGGGCGACTCCTCGAGGAACTGCTCACGCGCGTTCAGGAAGCCGTAGGTGTTGAAGTCGATGTTGCGGTAGATCAGCTGCGCACCGTTGTTGACCTCGGTGTCGGCCATGATCGGGTCGAGACCCGCCCACGCGTCCACGCTGCCGTTGTCGAGCGCGACGCGACCGTCGGCGTGCTGGAGGTTCTGGACCTCGACGTCGTCGAGCGTGAGGCCGTGCTCCTCGAGCGTCTGCAGCAGGAAGAAGTACGGGTCCGTGCCCTTGGTCGCGGCGATCGACCGGCCCGCGAGGTCGTCGACCGACGTGATGTCGGAGTCGGCCGGGACGACGATCGCGGACCACTCGGGCTGGGTGTAGATGCCGACGGTCGAGATGGGCGAGCCGTTGGCCTTGGCGAGGAGTGCGGCCGATCCGGCCGTCGAGCCGAAGTCGACGGCGTCCGAGCGGAGGGCCTCGTTCGCCTTGTTCGACCCGGCCGACTGCACCCAGGTGACCTCGACGTCGTCGCCGAGCTCCGCCTCGAGCCAGCCCTGGTCCTTGATGATCAGGCTCAGCGGGTTGTACGTCGCGAAGTCGATGTTGAGGGTGTCCGTGCTCCACTCGCCGTCGGTGGTCGCACCGGGCGCGGGGTCGTTCTCGACGGCGGCGTCCTCACCGGCTGCGCAGCCGCTGAGCATCAGCGCCGCGGCGGCGGTCGCGGCGGTGACGTGCAGTGCTGTGCGGATCTTCATGGTGTCTTCCTTCGGTGGCCGGGTGCCGGGTGGCAGCGGTCGGTGGGTGGTCGGTGGACGAGGGGACTCAGTCCGTGAGAGCGGTCGAGTGGTGGGTGGGGACACCGAGCCCGTCGAGCAGCTCGGCACGGAGGTGGGCGAGGTCGGCGTCGCCGCGGTCGCGGGGCCGTGCGCCCGGCACGGTCACGACGGACCGCACGGTGCTGGGCGTGCCCTTCGGGCTGCCCTGCGGACGTCCGAGCAGGACGACGCGGTCGGCGAGGTAGAGGGCCTCGTCGACGTCGTGCGTGACGAGGAGGACCGTGGCCGGTTCGGCCGCGTGGACCTCGAGCAGGAGGTCCTGCATGCGCAGGCGGGTCAGCGCGTCGAGCGCGCCGAACGGCTCGTCGAGCACCAGCACACCCGGGTTGCGGGCGAGGGCGCGGGCGAGCGAGGTGCGCTGGGCCATGCCGCCCGAGACCTGACGCGGCCGCAGGTGGGTGCACTCGCCGAGGCCGACCAGCTCGAGCAGCTCGCGCACGCGCCGCTCACCGGTCGTCCGGTCGGTGCCCCGCGGGAGCCCGACGGCGACGTTCTGGGCGAGCGTGCGCCACGGGAGCAGCCGGGGCTCCTGGAAGGCCACGGCGCACCGGGCGTCGACGCCGTCCACCGCGCTGCCGTCGATGAGGATGCGGCCCTCCGTCGGGACGTCGAGACCGCTCACCTGCCGCAGGAGGGTCGACTTGCCGCAGCCCGACGCGCCGAGGAGCGCGACGATCTCCCCGGTGGCGATCTCGAGGTCGACGTCGGCGAGCACGGGGGTCGCGGTGTGGCGACCGTCGCGGGCGGGGAAGGTGCGCCCCACGCCCTGCACCGAGACGGGGTGGGCGGGGTGGTGCCTGACGGTCGTGGGGGTGGTGATGGCCATGGGGGTCCTCGGGGCTGCGGGCGCGGGGGCGCGCCGGTCCGGTCGGTCGGCGTTCCGGTGGGTCGGCACTCCCGCGGACGTGCACGGGGGCCGGGCTCGCGCGGGGCTCGCAGGGCCTCGAGGGGCAGCGACGCGTGGGCGACGAGCGGGCTGGGGTTCCGCCGACACCTGGGTCCGTCATCGGACCGCGGACGCCCGCCCGTGGGGCGGCGTCAGGCGCCGGCGCGTGGCATGCAGCCACACATGGAGGCCATCATCGGCAGCGCCATCGTCATGTCACGGTGACAGAGCATCGGCGCTACCTCCCCTCCACGTCAGGTCTCGGGTCGTCTTGACATCCGAGACTGCAGTCCGGCCCTTGGGACCGACTCGGCGAAGGTAGCGTCCGGTGGCGTCGTCGCACAAGGCTCTCGGCTCGACGGGTCACATCGCGAGACGGGGGAGGGGGCCGGGGCTACGCTTCCGCCGTGACCGAGAGCGCCCACGGACCCGAGCCCGTCCCCGCGAGCCGGGGCAGCCGCTGATGCCCGGGGGTCTCGCTGCTCTGCTGGACGACATCGCGGCCCTCGCGAAGCTCGCCGCCGCGTCGGTCGACGACATCGGCGCCGCCGCGGGGCGTGCGAGCGCGAAGGCTGCGGGCGTCGTGATCGACGACACCGCCGTGACCCCGCGCTACGTCCACGGGTTCGCCGCCGACCGCGAGCTCCCGCTCATCAAGCGCATCGCGGTGGGCTCGCTGCGCAACAAGCTGCTGTTCATCCTGCCGGCGGCCCTGCTGCTGAGCCAGTTCCTGCCGTGGTTGCTGACGCCGATCCTCATGGTCGGCGGCACGTACCTCGCCTTCGAGGGCGCCGAGAAGATCTGGGAGCTCGCCAGCGGGCACGCGAAGGAGAAGCCCGCACCCGCCGTCGTGCAGGGCGAGGACCAGGAGAAGCAGATGGCCAGCGGGGCCATCCGGACGGACTTCATCCTGTCCGCCGAGATCATGGTGATCGCGCTCAACGAGGTGGCCGACGAGCCGTTCGTGTCGCGCGCGATCATCCTGGTGGTGGTGGCGCTCGGGATCACCGCGCTCGTGTACGGCGTCGTCGCCCTGATCGTGAAGATGGACGACATCGGTCTGCGGCTCGCCGAGACGCGCGACGGAGCCGTCGCGGCGTTCGGTCGCTTCCTCGTGCGGGCGATGCCGCGCGTCCTCGCGGTGCTCTCGACCGTGGGGATCGTCGCGATGCTCTGGGTCGGCGGTCACATCCTGCTCGTCGGGGTCGACGAGCTCGGCTGGCACGCGCCCTACGAGCTGGTGCACCACGCTGAGGAGTGGGTCCACGAGGCCGCCGGCGCCCTCGGAGGCTTCCTCGCGTGGCTCACCAACACCCTCGCGTCGGCCGCCGTCGGCCTCCTCGTGGGCGCGGTGGTGGTGACCGTCATGCACCTGGTCCCGCGACGCGGAGGACGAGCCGCGGCCGCGCACTGACCTCGCGGCGCCCAGGCCCCGGTCGGACGTGCGGCGGGCGTGCGCCACGGCGTGCCGTCGCGGGCGCTCAGATGTAGATCGCGGGGTCCACGTCCGGGTCCGGGGCCGGGGTGGTCCGCGACCGCTCGCGCACGACGGCGGGCACGCCGACGGCGGTCGCGAGGGCGGGGACGTCCTTGACGACGACGGCGTTCGCGCCCACCCGCGCTCCGTCGCCCACCCACACGGGGCCGAGGATCTTCGCCCCGGCCCCCACCACGACACCGTCGCCGAGCGTCGGATGACGCTTGCCGTGCCGCATCGACGTCCCGCCCAGGGTCGCGCCGTGGAAGAGCACGACGTCGTCGCCGACGAGCGAGGTCTCGCCGATCACCACACCCATGCCGTGGTCGATGAAGAGGCGCCGGCCGAGCTGGGCGCCGGGGTGGATCTCGATACCCGTGGCCGCACGCACGGCCTGCGACAGCAGCCGCGCCGGCAGGCGGAGGCCGGGCTCGCGCCACATGCGGTGCGCGACCCGGTAGCCCCACACCGCGTGGACGCCCGGGTAGCCCAGCGCGACCTCGAGCGAGCTGCGCGCCGCCGGGTCACGGCGGCGCGCAGCCTCGAGGTCCTCGCGCAGGACGGCGAGGAAGCGACGCACACGGTCCACGCGTCAGTCCAGCAGGTCGGCGTAGAGGATCGAGGTGAGGTAGCGCTCACCGAACGAGGGGATGATCACGACGATCAGCTTGCCCGCGTTCTCGGGGCGCCGGGCGACCTCGGTGGCCGCGTGGATCGCGGCGCCCGACGAGATGCCCACGAGGAGGCCCTCGCGCGCGGCGGCGTCGCGGGCGACCCGCACGGCCGTGCCGGCGTCGACGTCGATCACCTCGTCGTAGACCGTGGTGTCCAGGATCTCCGGGACGAAGTTCGCCCCGATGCCCTGGATCTTGTGCGGGCCGGGCTGGCCGCCGTTGAGGATCGGCGACTCGGCGGGCTCGACGGCGATCACCTGCAGGCCGGGCTTGCGCTCCTTGAGCACCTGACCGACCCCGGTGATGGTGCCGCCGGTGCCGATGCCGGCGACCACGATGTCCACCTCGCCGTCGGTGTCGGCCCAGATCTCCTCGGCCGTCGTGGCGCGGTGGATCGCCGGGTTGGCCTCGTTGGCGAACTGTCGCGCGAGCACCGCCCCGGGCCGCTCGGCCGCGATCTGCTCGGCACGGCTCACGGCACCCTTCATCCCCTCGGACCCGGGGGTGAGGACCAGCTCGGCGCCGAACGCGCGCAGCAGGGCGCGCCGCTCCTTGGACATCGTCTCGGGCATCGTCAGCACGACCTCGTAGCCGCGCGCGGCGCCCACCATCGCCAGGGCGATGCCGGTGTTGCCGCTCGTCGCCTCGACGATCGTGCCGCCCGCGGGCAGCTCGCCCGACGCCTCGGCGGCGTCGACGATCGCGACGCCGATGCGGTCCTTGACCGAGCTGGCCGGGTTGTAGAACTCGAGCTTGGCGGCGACGGTGGCGCCGGCGCCCTCGGTGAGCCGGTTGAGGCGGACCAGGGGGGTGTTGCCGATGAGCTGGGTGACGTCCTGTGCGATGCGGGCCATGGTTCCTCGTCTTCGGGGGGCCGCCGGAGCGGCGGGGCGGGAGCGCGGGGCGCTACGGGGACAACTGCACGGGTCCGGAGGTTGTTCCGGTGGCCGGCCGCGGCGGTACGGGACGCGCCCGTGGTCGTCGCACGGGCGCAGGTCCACGACGCGCGGGGCGTCCGGCCCGGAGCGAGCGCTGGCGGAGTCCGTCGGGACGACCGCGCGGCGCCGGGGCGTCGCGCGGGTGCCAGCGCTCTAGCGACAGCAGCAGGCGGTGCGGCGGGACAGGGGGAGGAGGCGGTGCGCGGACGGCACGGCAGGCGCTGCGGCCGTGCGGTGCATCGCGTCCTCCTCGGTCCCGTGCGGTGGGGCCGACGCTATCGGCTGGCCCCACGGGCGGCAACGTGCGAGCGGGCGACGGGAATCGAACCCGCGTAGCCAGTTTGGAAGACTGGGGCTCTACCATTGAGCTACGCCCGCGCGCTCCCCATCAAGGGAAGGCGCCCCCAGGGTAGCCGGTTCTCGGCGAGGGCCCGGCAGCGCCCCGCGGCTGCGTGAGTGTCGGTCGACCAACCAGTAGGCTCGGCCCGCACGGGATGTGGCGCAGGTTGGTAGCGCGTCCGCTTTGGGAGCGGAAGGTCGCAGGTTCAAATCCTGTCATCCCGACCCTGCCTCCCGGCGCCGTTCGTCGTGCGTGGCCCCGGTCCCGTAGGATCGATCGGTCGCGCCCGCCCCGTGTCCCCGCCGACGTCGTCGGCGTCCTCGACAGCGCGGTGCGTCGGCCAGGGTCCACCGGGCCCGGCCCCCTGCCCCCGGCCCCGCCCGGGGGACCGCCTGCGAACCGTTGGAGACCACTGCTGTGAAGAGCGCCGTCGAGACCATCGATGCCACCACGGTCAAGCTGACCGTCGAGGTGTCCCACGACGAGCTGAAGCCGAGCATCGACCACGCGTACGAGCACATCGGCTCGCAGGTCCAGATCCCCGGCTTCCGCAAGGGCAAGGTCCCGGCCCGGATCCTCGACCAGCGCGTGGGTCGTCCCGCGGTGATCGAGCACGCCGTCAACGACGGGATGGCCGGCTTCTACCGCCAGGCCGTCAACGAGGCCGACCTGCGCCCGCTCGGCCAGCCCGAGATCGAGGTCACCGCGATCCCGGCGCTCACCGAGGCCGAGGGTGGCCTCACCTTCACGGCGCAGGTCGAGGTGCGGCCGGTGCTCGAGCTGCCCGAGCTCGAGAGCCTGACGCTCACGGTCGACGACGTCGAGGTCACGGACGCCGACGTGGACGAGCGCCTCGACGGGCTGCGGGAGCGCTTCGGCACCCTCGTCGGCGTGGACCGCCCGGCGGCCGAGGGTGACTTCGTCGTCCTGGACCTGCGCGCGACGATCGACGACGAGGAGATCGACTCGGTCAGTGGCATCTCCTACCAGATCGGCTCGGGCAACATGCTCGAGGGGCTCGACGAGGCCCTGACCGGGCTCTCGGCGGGCGAGACCACGACGTTCGAGACCGCGCTCGCCGGCGGCGAGCGCGCGGGTGAGAACGCGACGGTGACCGTGACCGCGACGACGGTCAAGGAGCGCGAGCTGCCGGCCGCCGACGACGAGTTCGCGCAGATGGCGAGCGAGTTCGACACGATCGCCGAGCTCCGCGACGACCTGCGCGGCCAGGCCGCGCGCGCGAAGGGCTCGCAGCAGGCGGTCCAGGCGCGCGACCTGCTGCTCGAGAAGCTCAAGGACGGCCTCGAGATCCCGATCCCGAACGGTGTGGTCGAGGCCGAGGTGCACCGCCACCTCGAGTCCGAGGGTCGCCTCGAGGACGACACCCACCGCGCCGAGGTCACCGAGGAGGCCCGTACCGCGCTCGCCGACCAGATCCTGCTCGACACGCTCGCCGAGCGGCTCGAGGTCAAGGTCGGGCAGAACGAGCTCCTCGACTACCTCGTGAACGCCTCGCGTCAGTACGGCATGGACCCGAACACGTTCATCAAGACCGTGGACGAGCAGGGGCAGATCCCGGCGATGATCGCCGAGGTCGGCCGCTCCAAGGCGGTCGCCGTGGCCCTGCGCCGCGTCAGCGTGGTGGACGGCGGCGGCGCGGCCGTCGACCTCACCGAGTACATCGGCAGCGACGAGGACGACACGGCCGAGGCCGACGACGCCGCGGACGACACCGCCGAGAGCACCTCGCAGGACTGAGCGGAGCGCGTTCCGCGCGTCCGTCCACGAGGCCCCGCACCCCCGCCGGTGCGGGGCCTCGTGGCGTTCGCGGGCGTGCGCGTGCGCCGTCAGCGAAAACGGCCCGCGCCGGGACGAGACGCGTGGTGCCCGGGCGTTAGGGTCGCAACGGACGTGAGCAGGACCGGACGAAGGAGAGTCGTGAACGACACCAGCCAGGCATCCACGGTCGCCTCGGGCGCGGTCCCGCGTGACGCACGCGGTGAGGGCCCGAGCTTCGGCCTCAACGACCACATCTTCAACCGGCTGCTGCGCGAGCGGATCATCTGGCTGGGGTCCGAGGTCCGCGACGAGAACGCCAACGCGATCTGCGCGCAGATGATGCTCCTCGCCGCGGAGGACCCGGACAAGGACATCTACCTCTACATCAACTCGCCCGGCGGCTCGATCACGGCCGGCATGGCGATCTACGACACCATGCAGTACATCCAGCCCGACGTCGCCACCGTCGCGATGGGCATGGCCGCGTCGATGGGGCAGTTCCTGCTGTCGTCGGGTGCCAAGGGCAAGCGCTACGCGACCCCGCACGCGCGGGTCATGATGCACCAGCCCTCGGGCGGGATCGGCGGCACGGCCACCGACGTGCGCATCAACGCCGAGCTCATCCTCCACATGAAGAAGGTGCTCGCGGAGCTCATCGCCGAGCAGACCGGCAAGTCCGTCGAGCAGATCAACACCGACTCCGACCGCGACCGGTGGTTCACCGCCGCCGAGGCGCTCGAGTACGGGTTCATCGACCACGTCGTGACCCACTCGGGCTCGGTCAGCGGGGGCGGCGGCACCACGGGCGCATGAGCCCGACGCCGCACGTGCCCGACCCCCTCGCCGTCACCCACACCACCAGGAGCACCACGTGAGCACCGAGTCGCAGTTCATCTCCCGCGCGTCCGCCCTGTCCGGCGGGTTCGCGACCGCGGGCAGCCGCGGCATCGCCCCGGCCTCGCCGTCGGCGCGGTACGTCCTGCCTCAGTTCGAGGAGCGCACCGCCTACGGCTTCAAGCGTCAGGACCCGTACACGAAGCTGTTCGAGGACCGGATCATCTTCCTCGGGGTCCAGGTCGACGACGCCTCGGCGGACGACATCATGGCCCAGCTGCTCGTCCTCGAGAGCCAGGACCCGGACCGCGACATCATCCTGTACGTCAACTCGCCCGGTGGCTCGTTCACGGCCATGACGGCGATCTACGACACCATGCAGTACATCAAGCCGCAGATCCAGACGGTCTGCCTCGGCCAGGCCGCGTCGGCCGCGGCCGTGCTCCTCGCGGCCGGGACGCCGGGCAAGCGCCTCGCGCTGCCGAACGCACGCGTCCTCATCCACCAGCCCGCGATGGAGGGCGGCGGCTACGCGCAGGCGTCCGACATCGAGATCCACGCCAACGAGCTGATCCGCATGCGCGAGTGGCTCGAGGAGACCATCGCGCGGCACACCGGCCGGCCGGTGGACCAGGTGCGCCAGGACATCGAGCGCGACAAGATCCTCTCGGCCGAGCAGGCCAAGGCGTACGGACTCGTCGACCAGGTCCTGGAGAGCCGCAAGGCCGCTGTCGTACCCTCCTGACAGGCTCGGGACACCCGGTGCCGGCCGGTCGAGCCGGCCGCACCGGGTGGTCCTGCGGGTGAAGGACACGCCGTCCGGGGGCGCTGCGGCTGACATCGCGCCACACGTGGTGTGCAATGGTTCGTGACGAGGGGCCCGCCGGGCTCTCCGGAGGAGGAGTGATCGGTGGCACGCATCGGGGACGGCGCGGACCTGCTCAAGTGCTCCTTCTGCGGGAAGAGCCAGAAGCAGGTCAAGAAGCTGATCGCCGGACCGGGCGTCTACATCTGCGACGAGTGCATCGACCTCTGCAACGAGATCATCGAGGAGGAGCTCGCCGAGGCCACGGAGACGGGCCTGGTCGAGCTGTCGAAGCCCCGCGAGATCTTCGACTTCCTCGAGCAGTACATCGTGGGCCAGGAGCAGGCCAAGCGTTCGCTCGCGGTGGCGGTCTACAACCACTACAAGCGCATCCAGGCCGGTGAGACGGGTCGCTCCGACGACGACGTCGAGATCGCCAAGTCGAACATCCTCCTCATCGGCCCCACCGGCACGGGCAAGACCTACCTCGCCCAGACCCTCGCGAAGATGCTCAACGTGCCCTTCGCGATCGCCGACGCGACGGCGCTCACCGAGGCGGGCTACGTGGGTGAGGACGTCGAGAACATCCTCCTCAAGCTCATCCAGGCCGCCGACTTCGACGTGAAGAAGGCCGAGACCGGGATCATCTACATCGACGAGGTCGACAAGATCGCACGCAAGAGCGAGAACCCGTCGATCACGCGCGACGTCTCCGGTGAGGGCGTGCAGCAGGCCCTGCTGAAGATCATCGAGGGCACCACGGCGTCGGTGCCGCCCCAGGGCGGGCGCAAGCACCCGCACCAGGAGTTCATCCAGATCGACACGACGAACGTGCTCTTCATCGTCGCGGGAGCGTTCGCGGGTCTGGACGAGATCATCGCCACCCGGGCGCGTCGACGCGGCATCGGGTTCGGTGCCCCCATGGCGTCGGGCGAGGACGAGGACCTGTTCTCGGAGGTCCGCCCGGAGGACCTGGTGAAGTACGGCCTCATCCCCGAGTTCATCGGGCGCCTGCCCGTCGTCGCGAGCGTCTCGAAGCTCGACCAGGCGGCTCTGGTGCGGATCCTCACCGAGCCGCGCAACGCTCTCGTCAAGCAGTACCAGCGGATGTTCGAGATCGACGGGGTCGAGCTCGAGTTCGCGACGGACGCGCTCGAGGCGATCGCGGACCAGGCCCTGCTGCGGGGGACGGGCGCCCGAGGGCTGCGCGCCATCCTCGAAGAGGTGCTGCGACAGGTCATGTTCGACGTCCCCAGCCGCGACGACGTCGCGCGTGTGGTCGTCACGGCCGAGACCGTCCTCGAGAACGTCAACCCCACGATCGTGCCGCGCGAGCAGCCCAAGCGGACACCGCGCGAGAAGTCCGCCTGAGCCGTCGCAGGGCCCGCTCCGGGAGCCTGCGCGACGTGCGTGGACGCAGCGTCGCATGATCCCCGTCCGGGGTGGCGCGTCGTCGCGACCGGGGCCAGGGTGGAGGGCATGACATCGGCGTCGCTCGAGCGATGCCGGGGACGCCCGACCGAGAGGTGCTTCATGAAGCTCGACTCGCTCAAGCCGCTGCTCGACCACGAGGGTCCGCTCACCACGGTGAGCCTCGACGTCACTCGCGCCGACGAGGCCGGTGACCGCGAGATCCGCAGCCGCTGGGGCGGGCTGCGGCGCACGCTCGAGCAGCAGGGCGCGCCCGCACGCACGCTCGACACGCTCGCAGACGTCGTGCTGCGCCCCACGCACGTGCCCGGGCCGCACGGCAGGTTCGTCGTCGCTGCGGGCGACCAGGTGCTCTTCGACCGTGTGCTCGCGGGGCCGCCGCAGCGCGACGAGGCCTTCCACGACGGGGTGCCCGCCCTCATGCCCGCCGCACAGGCCGCCGACGAGGCCGTGCGCTACCTCCTCGTCGAGGTCGACCGCTCGGGTGCCGACCTGTCGTGGTCGGGTACCGCGAGCGACCGTGCGGACGAGGCGATGGACTCCGTCGACGGCGGTCACGACGTGCTGCACAAGGTGCGCTCGGGAGGGTGGTCCCACCGGCGGATGCAGTCACGGGTCGAGGACAGCTGGGAGCGCAACGCCGAGGCCGTCGCCGCCGAGCTCGACCGCGCAGTGGTCGAGCACCGGCCCGAGCTCGTGATGATCACCGGCGACGTGCGGGCCGTCGCCATGATCCGGGACGCGGTCACCCGTCCGACCGCCGAGCTGCTCGTCGAGGTGCCGGGTGGCTCGCGAGCCGACGGGGTCAAGGAGGACGTCTTCGCCCAGAACGTCCACGAGGTGCTCGAGACTTTCCGTGCCCGGCGCCGCGAGGCGGTCGCCGACCGGCTGCGCGAGGGGCTCGGACGCGGGGACCAGGCGGTCACCGATCTGGGTGACGTGGTCGAGGTGCTGCGCCGGGGGCAGGTCGCCGAGCTCGTGCTGGTCCAGGACGCCGCGGGCGCGCCGACGGGTCTCGGCGAGCGCACCCTGTGGGCGGGCGCGGACGCCCTCCAGATCGCGTTGCGCCGCAGCGAGCTCGACGCCCTCGGTGGGGCACCCGAGGACGCACGCGAGCTGCGTGCCGACGTCGCGCTGCTGCGGGCGGCGATCGCGCAGGACGCCGGCGTGACGTTCGTGCTCGACGGCAGCGTGGACCTCGTCGACGGGATCGGCGCGCTGCTGCGCTGGAGCGACCCCGCCACCCCGCACGAGACGGCGCCGAGCTACACCGCCGACACCCACCGTCGGCACCGCTGAGCCACGGCGCGCCCCCTCGCGCTGAGCCCGGGCGCCCGCACGGTGCCCGGGCTCAGCGGTAGATCGCGTCGATCTGCTCGGCGAAGTCCGAGAGCACCATCGCGCGCTTCACCTTGAGCGAGGGCGTGAGGTAGCCGTTCGCCTCGGTGAAGTCGGTGGTGAGCACGTGGACCTTGCGGATCGACTCCGCCCGTGACACCGCCTCGTTGGTGCGCTCGACCGCCCGGTCGATCGCGGCGAGGACCGCATGGCTGCGCGCGGCCGCGGCCACGTCCATCTCCGGTAGGCCGTGGCTCGCGAGCCAGCCCGGCAGCATCTCGGCGTCGAGGGTCACCAGGGCGGCGATGAACGGCCGACCGTCGCCCACGACGACGACCTGGCTCACGAGGGGGTGGCCGCGCAGGCGGTCCTCGAGAACCGCGGGTGCGACGTTCTTGCCGCCCGCGGTGACGATGATCTCCTTCTTGCGTCCCGTGATCGTCAGGAACCCGTCCTCGTCGAGCGTGCCCAGGTCGCCCGTGCGGAACCAGCCGTCGTCGAGGGCGTCGCGCGTGGCCTCGGGGTTCGCGTGGTATCCGCGGAACACGTGCGCTCCCGCGACCTCGATCTCGCCGTCGTCCGCGATGCGAATCGAGGCGCCCGGGAAGGGCGGGCCCACGGTGCCGATCTTGGTCCGTTCCGGCAGGTTCACGGCCGTGGGCGCGGTGGTCTCGGTGAGCCCGTACCCCTCGAGCACCCGCAGGCCCAGCCCCCGGTAGAAGTGTCCGAGGCGCTCACCGAGCGGTGCACCGCCCGAGACCGCGTACTCGGCTGCTCCGCCGAGGGCGGCGCGCAGGCGGTGCAGCACCAGGCGGTCCGCGAGGGCGTGCTGCGCGCGCAGGGCCGCGGGCACGCCGTCGGCCGCGTCGAGCGCGCGCGAGTACGCGATCGCGGTGCGGGCGGCCCACCGGAAGAGCCGGAGCCGCACGCGGCTCGCCGACGCCTTCTGCTCGGCCGAGTTGTAGACCTTCTCGAAGACCCGCGGGACGCTCAGGATGAACGTCGGCCGGAAGGTGCCCAGGTCCGCCAGCAGGTTCTTCGTGTCGGGCGTGTGGCCCATCACGGCGCCCGAGGCGACGCACATCACCTGGATGTAGCGCGCGAAGACGTGGGCGAGCGGCATGAACAGCAGGGTGCGGGACCGCGGCTGGGCGACGACCTCGGCGAGACCCGCGACGCCCTCGAGGCTCAGCGACACGAAGTTCCCGTGCGTGAGCTCGACGCCCTTCGGGTTCCCCGTGGTGCCCGAGGTGTAGATGATCGTCGCCAGGTCCTCGGCCGACGCGAGGGCGCTGCGCCGCTCGATCTCCTCGTCCGGGACGTCGGAGCCCTCGGCGAGGAGCGTGTCGAGCCCGCCCTCGTCGATCACCAGCAGACCCGTGAGCTCGGGCAGGTCCGGTCGCGCGGCTCCCGTGACGGTCGCGTGGGCGCCCGTCTCGACGACCGCGAGCCGCACCCCCGCGTCGCGCAGGATCCAGCGCACCTGGTCGGTCGACGACGTCTCGTAGACCGGCACCGGCACCGCGCCGGCGGACCACACCGCGAAGTCCAGGAGGGTCCACTCGTAGCGGGTCCGGCTCATGATCGACACGCGGTCGCCCGGCTCGATGCCGCGTGCGACCAGGCCCTTGGCCAGCCCGCGCACCTGATCGACGAAGCTGCGCGTCGAGATCGCCGTCCACGTGCCGCCCAGCTCGGCCTTGCGCTCGATGAACGTGCCCTCGGGCGAGCGCTTCAGCCGGGCCGCGAGCAGGCCGGGGACGGTCAGCGACGGGTCCGGGGTGATCAGGCTCGGTGAGGTGTGCTCACGCATCGGGGCTCCAGGTGGTGGGGCTGACGGTGCCTCGACCCTAGTGCGGGTCGGAACCGTGCGCGGACGTCCGGGGGACCCACCGCGGTCCGTCATCGCCAGGGGTCGAAGACGGCCGCCGCGGCGGCGTCGTCGGCGGCGCCCGGCCGGACCAGCCCCGGGATGGCGTCCGCGATCGCAGCGGCCAGCCTCGCGCCCGCGGTGCGGTCACCGGCGATCGCGTCGGGGACCGCGGACGCGGGTGCCGCGAAGACGACCTCGGCGATCCCGGCGGACCACGCCGTCGTCCGGCACATGGGGCACGGCTCGCAGCTCGACACGACGACGGCTCCCGTCAGGTCGGCCGTCCCCGTGCGCCGCGCCGCGTCGCGGATCGCGGCCACCTCCGCGTGAGCGGTCGGGTCCACGGTGGCCGACTGCGCGTTCACCCCGGTGCCGATGACGACGCCGTCGCGCACCACGAGGGCCGCGAACGGCTCCTGCCCGGTCCGGCCGTTCGCCGCGGCGAGCTCGACGGCGAGGGCGAGCACACCTGCCTCGCCGCCCAGCTCGTCCACGGTTGCGCCCACGTGGTCCGCACGCTCGAGCCCACCGAGCTCGGTGAACAGCGTGAGGTGCGCGTCCGCGGTCGCGACCACCCGGGAGTTCAGCGACTCCCACGGCGTCCGGACGGGGCGTGCCAGCACGGTCGCACCGGCGGCGGCCAGCGCGTCGGTCGCCGCGGTGGCGTCGTCGACCTCGACCGCCAGGCGCACCGCGGTCGAGGCGACGCCGTCGGTCTCGACCTGCGCGATGAAGCGTGACTGCGCCGGGTTGGCGAGCTCGAGCGTGGCGCGTCCGGCGTCCAGGATCACCACGCGTGCCCCGTCGGGACCTGAGAACGCCGCCTGCTCGCGCATGCCGAGCACGTCGCGGAACCAGTGCAGGGTCCGGGTGAGCTCGTCGTCGTCGCGGACGTTCAGGACGGTGCGCAGCTGGTGGGTCATGCCCTCACGCTAGGGCGTGCCCGCGCCTCAGCGCCGCGGCTTGGGCTCCGCGGGCACCAGCTCGGCCCCGCGCACCTGGAGCGCCTGCTCCTCACCCTCGTCGAGCGACGGGTCGGCCTCGAGGCGGAGGTCGTACGCGCGTCCGGCCGAGCGCACGTCCGCCGCCGTGGCCTCCACGAGGGGCAGGAGCGCGGTCGGGACGGCGAGCGTCGCCGAGGTGATCTCGGTCCGCATCGACACCTTGGCCTCGGACTTCACCTTGCGCAGCGTCGCGAGCGCGCGACCGGCGGCGGCGAGGTGCGCCGGGTCTGCGTCGCCTGCGGCGGCCCGCAGCGGGGCGGCCTCGGGCCACGGCGCGCGGTGCACCGAGCCCTCCTTCCACCACGACCACACCTCTTCCGTCGCGAACGGCAGCACGGGGGCGAGCAGGCGCAGGAGGGTGTCGAGGGCGAGGGCGAGCGCGGTGCGGGCCGAGACCGTGTCGGCGGACGGTGCCGCGTCCGCGGAGCCGTAGGCGCGGTCCTTGACGAGCTCGAGGTAGTCGTCGCAGAACGTCCAGAAGTAGGTCTCCGTCAGCTCGAGCGCCCGCGTGTGGTCGTAGGCCTCGAGCGCCTCGGTCGCGCGGTCGACGACGTCCGCCAGGCCCGCGAGCATCGCGCGGTCCAGCACCACGGTCACGGCGGCCGGGTCCGGGGTCGTGGCGTCGCCGGCGCCGAAGCCGAGCGCAAACTTGCTCGCGTTGAGCACCTTGATCGCGAGACGGCGGCCGATCTTCATCTGGCCCACCTCGAAGGCTGCGTCCGTACCGAGGCGCGCGGACGCGGCCCAGTAGCGGACGGCGTCCGACCCGTGCTCCTCGAGCAGGCCCATCGGCGTCACGACGTTGCCCTTGGACTTCGACATCTTCTTGCGGTCGGGGTCCAGGATCCAGCCGCTGATCGCCGCGTGGCGCCAGGGCAGGCTGTCGTGCTCGAGGTGCGAGCGCACCACGGTCGAGAACAGCCACGTGCGGATGATGTCCTGGCCCTGCGGGCGCAGGTCCATGGGGAAGACGCGCGCGAAGAGGTCGTCGTCCCAGCCCCACCCACCCGCGATCTGCGGCGTGAGCGACGACGTCGCCCACGTGTCCATCACGTCCGCCTCACCCACGAACCCGCCGGGCACGCCGCGCTGGTCCTCGGTGTAGCCCGCGGGCACGTCGCTGCTCGGGTCGACCGGCAGCATCGCCTCGTCGGGCACGATCGGGTGGTCGTGGTCCACCTCGCCGTCCACCGTGACGGGGTACCACAGCGGGATGGACACCCCGAAGAAGCGCTGACGCGAGATGAGCCAGTCCCCGTTGAGCCCGTTCACCCAGTTCTCGTAGCGCACGCGCATGAAGTCGGGGTGGAAGCCGAGCTCCTGGCCGCGTGCGAGCAGCTCGGCGCGCAGGTCACGGCCGTCCCAGTCGCGGCCGCCGTTGCGGATGTACCACTGGCGCGAGGTGACGATCTCGAGCGGCTTGTCGCCCTTCTCGAAGAAGTTCGCCTTGCGCTGCGTGGGCGTGGGCTCGCCGTCCAGGTCGCCCGACTCCCGCAGCGCGTCGACGACGGCGGCGCGGGCCGAGAACGTCGTCTTGCCCGCGAGCTCGGCGTACCGCGTGCGGCCGGCCTCGGTGGTGAGCCACTCCGGCGTCTCGCGCAGCAGGCGGCCGTCGCGCTGGACCACCGAGCGGGTGGGCAGCTGCAGCTCACGCCACCACTGCACGTCCGTGAGGTCGCCGAACGTGCAGCACATCGCGATGCCGGCGCCCTTGTCGGGCTCGGCCGCGGTGTGCGCGAGCACGGGCACCTCGACGTCGAACAGCGGCGAGCGCACCGTGGTCCCGAACAGGTGCTGGTAGCGCTCGTCGTCCGGATGGGCGATCAGCGCGACGCACGCGGGGATGAGCTCGGGGCGTGTGGTCTCGATGTGGACCGGCCCGTCGGTGCCGTGGAAGGCGACGCGGTGGAAGTGCCCGGGGTAGTCGCGCGCCTCGAGCTCGGCCTGCGCGACGGCGGTCTGGAAGGTCACGTCCCACAGGCCCGGCGCCTCGGCCTGGTAGGCCTCGCCGCGCTCGAGGTTGCGCAGGAACGCCCGCTGGGCGACGGCGCGGGCGCGGGCGTCGATGGTCTGGTAGCCGTGCGACCAGTCGACCGAGAGGCCGAGCCGGCGCCACAGGGCCTCGAACTGCCGCTCGTCCTCGACCGTGAGGCGCTCGCAGAGCTCGACGAAGTTGCGCCGGCTGATCGGCAGCTGGTCGGCCGCCTTGATGCTCTTGCCGTCGCCGCCCTCGTGCGGCGGGGTGAAGCCCGGCTCGTAGGGGAGCGAGGGGTCGCAGCGCACCCCGTAGTAGTTCTGCACGCGCCGCTCGGTCGGCAGGCCGTTGTCGTCCCAGCCCATCGGGTAGAACACCTCGGCACCGCGCATGCGACGGAACCGCGCGACGACGTCGGTGTGGGTGTAGGAGAACACGTGGCCCACGTGCAGCGAGCCCGAGACGGTGGGCGGCGGCGTGTCGATCGAGTAGACCTCGTCGCGTCCGCGGCTGCGGTCGAACGCGTAGGTCCGCTGCTCGGCCCATGCGGCGTCCCAGCGGTCCTCGAGGCCGTCGAGGCTCACCTTGTCCGGTACCCGCGACGACGGCGTGGTCGTCGGGGTGCTGGCCGTGGTGGGGTGCTGGTCGCTCATGGGGAGCGATTGTTCCAGACGTCGCGGGGCCCCATGTCCTGTCGTCGGCGCCGCCGAGCGAGGACACTGAGGTCGGGCCCTGACCGCCCTCAGGGTGTGCACGCCTGCCGCCCGGGGTCGGACCAGGGGAGTCCCCGATGCCCCGGCCCGCGGCTGTCACGCCAGGATCGGAGCACCACCTCACAGGACGGACGGACATGCGTGCACTCGGGCAGGACGACGCCGGGCGGATCGCCGCGGCGCGCGATCTGGTGAAGGTCTACGGCCGGGGCGAGGCGCAGGTGCGCGCGCTCGACGGGCTCAGCGTGGACCTCGCGCGCGGTGAGCTCACCGCGATCATGGGTCCCTCGGGCTCGGGCAAGTCGACGCTCATGCACTGCATGGCCGGGCTGGACACGCCCACGTCGGGCACCGTCGTCGTCGACGGCGAGGACGTCGGCCGGATGAACCAGCGCCGCCTCACGCGGCTGCGGCGCACCCGGCTCGGGTTCGTGTTCCAGGCCTTCAACCTGATCCCGACGCTCACCGCCGAGGAGAACATCACGCTGCCGCTCGACATCGCGCGGACGCCGGTGGACCGCGCGTGGTTCGACACGGTCGTCGACGCCGTCGGGCTGCGCGACCGCCTCGACCACCGGCCGAGCGAGCTGTCGGGCGGGCAGCAGCAGCGTGTTGCCTGTGCACGCGCCCTCGTCGCCCGACCCGCCGTCGTGTTCGCCGACGAGCCGACCGGCAACCTCGACTCGCGCTCGTCGGGTGAGGTGCTGGGGTTCCTGCGCCGCTCGGTCGACGAGCTCGGCCAGTCGGTGGTGATGGTCACGCACGACCCGACGGCGGCGTCCTACGCGCACCGTGTGCTGTTCCTCGCGGACGGGCGGCTCGTGGGCGAGCTCGAGGAGCCGACGGCCGAGGGCGTGCTCGACGCGCTGCGCGAGTTGGGTGCGGGGCGTCGGCCCGCGGACGAGCCCACGGCGCACGGCCACGCGGACGGCCGCCACGCCGTCGTCCGGCCGTGAGGCGCGTCGCGCTGCGGGGGATCCGCAGCCACCTCGGCCGCTTCGCGCTCTCGGTCCTTGCGGTGCTGCTCGGCGTCGCCTTCGTCGCTGGGACCTTCTCGTTGCGGACGATGATGTCGAGCACGTTCGGCGACCTGGTCGAGACCTCGATGGTGGGCGACGCGTACGTGCGCGGTGGTGAGGCAGTGGGCTCGGGCGAGCCGACCGGCCCGATGGGCGGCCAGCAGCGCACGCGGATCCCGCTCGACCTGGTCGACGAGCTCGCGGCGGTCGACGGCGTCGAGGCCGCGATCCCGGACATCACCGGCCCGATCGTGCTCGTGGGGCCCGACGGCACCGCGGTGATGAGCGGGGGCGGCGCCCCGAGCTTCGCGCTCGCGCTGCATCCCGACGAGCCCGCGGCCTGGGTCGAGGCCGGCCGGGCGCCCGAGGGGCCCGACGAGGTCGCGCTCGAGTCGGCGACCCTCGAGGCCTCGGGGTTCGCGGTCGGCGACACGACGTCGGTCGTGCTCGGTGACGGGGTGCGTCAGGTCGAGGTGGTCGGCGAGGTGGGCTTCGGAGCGCCCGTGGCCGGCGCGACCATCGTCTTCCTCGACGTCACGACCGCCACCGAGGCCTACGCCGCCGACGGCACCGTCGCCACGGTCGCGGTGCACGCGGCCGAGGGCCTCGACGAGCAGGAGGTCGTGCGGCGGGTCGAGCAGGCGCTCGGCGCCGGTGACGTGGTGGACCCGGCCGCCGTGGAGGTGCTCACGGGTGAGGACGTGCGGGCCGAGACCCGCGCGGAGATCGAGAGCGCTCTGGGCTTCGTCTCGACGTTCCTGCTGGTCTTCGCCGCGATCGCGTTGTTCGTGGGGGCGTTCATCATCGCGAACACCTTCCAGATGATCGTGCGGCAGCGTCAGCGCGAGCTCGCGATGCTGCGCGCCCTCGGCGCCTCGCCCACGCAGGTGCTGGCGTCGATCCTCGGTCAGGCCGCGGTGGTCGGCGTGCTCGGCTCGGCGCTCGGCGTCGGGGCGGGCGTGGCCCTCGTCGCCGGGCTGCGTGCGCTGTTCGCGTCGATGGGAATGGAGCTCTCGGGCCGCATCCCGGTGGACGGCTTCACCGTGCTCGTCTCGGTGCTGGTCGGCACCGTCGTGTCCGTCGTGGCCGCTGCCGTACCGGCGCGCCGTGCGGCGCTCACGCCGCCCGTCGAGGCCATGCGCGAGGAGGTCGTGGTGGCCGACCGCGCGAGCGTGCTGCGCGCGGTCGCGGGCGGTCTGCTCGTGGTGGCCGGCGCGTCGGCCGTGCTCGTGGCTGCCTTCGCGCCCGCGGGGCTCGCCGTGGACGAGCCCGGTCCGCTGCTCGGAGCAGGTGCGGGTGCCGTGGTGATCGGCCTGCTGCTGCTCGCGCCGACGCTCGTGCCACCCGCGCTCGCGGTGCTGGCCGCTCCGGCTGTCGCGGCGCTGCGGCCGCTCGGGGGCCTCGCGCGGGGCAACGTGACGCGCAACCCGCGACGCACCGCGAGCACGTCGGGGGCCCTCATGATCGGGATGGCCCTGGTGGGTGCCGCGGCCGTCATCGCCGCGTCGACCCAGGCCTCGACGCGCACCATCGTCGAGGAGGAGGCCACCGCGGACTTCCTGCTGCAGTCGGCCACGCTCGCGGTCCCCGACGAGCTCGTGGCCCAGGTCGCCGCGATCGACGGCGTCGAACGGGCCGACGCGCTGCGCGTGGGCTCCGTGACCGCGGACGGCGAGGGCGTGAGCGCCATCGGCGTCCCCGCGGGTCTCTTCGGCGCGTCGCTCGAGGTCGAGGTGGTCGACGGCGACCTCGCGAGCCTCGCCGACGGCCGCGCCGCGGTCCAGCGGCAGGCTGCCGAGGACAACGACTGGGCGGTGGGGGACGCGCTGACGGTCACCGGTGCGCTCGGGGAGCGCGACGTCGTCGTGGGGGCGGTCATCGACTCGCGCGCCGTCGGTGTGCCGCTCGTGCTGCCGCAGGACTCGTTCGCCGAGCTGGTGCCCGCGGCCGAGGGCGCCGTGCAGACGCTGTTCGTGGTGGCGCAGGACGGCGTCGCGGCGTCCGGGCTGCGTGACGCGCTCACCGACGTGGCCGCACCGTACGTGGTGGTGTCCGTGATGGACCGCGAGGAGTTCGCGGACGAGCTCGCTGCCCAGGTGGACCAGATCCTCGTGATCCTCTACGCGCTCCTGGGGCTGTCGATCGTGATCGCGGTGCTCGGGATCGTCAACACGCTCGCCCTGTCCATCGCCGAGCGCACGAGGGAGATCGGGCTGCTGCGCGCCGTCGGGCTGGGCAGGCTCCAGCTCGCGACGGTCGTGACGATCGAGTCGGTGCTCACGGCGGTGCTCGGCACGGTGCTGGGCGTCGCCGTGGGTGCGGGGCTCGCGGCCACGCTGCCGTCGGTCTACGAGGACGAAGGGCTGAGCACGCTGGTGGTCCCGTGGTCGCAGCTGGGCGTGGTGCTCGCGCTCGCGGTCGTGGTCGGCGTGCTGGCGGCGGTGTGGCCCGCGATCAGGGCCGCGCGCATGGACGTGCTCGACGCCGTCTCCTACGAGTGAGGCCGAGCCCGGGAGCGCGTGAGCACGAGGTGAGCCGCGTGGGCGGGCGCGCGTAGGGTCGCCCGTGACGGGCAGCGCGCCCGTCGACGACGCCTGGAGGAGCGCATGGCACAGGGTCTGACCGTCGGCTACGCGGCGATGCTCGAGCAGTTCCATCCCACCGAGGTGGTCGAGCTGTCCGCGCTCGCCGAGCAGCACGGCTTCAGCGGTGTCATGGCCGCGGACCACTTCCAGCCGTGGGTGCCGCAGCAGGGCCAGAGCGCGTTCGTCTGGAACGTCCTGGCGGCGCTGGGCGAGCGCACCCGCGGCGACCTGGGCCCCGGGGTCACGGCGCCCACGTTCCGGTGGCACCCGGCGATGGTCGCGCAGGCGTCGGCGACGCTCGCCGCCATGTACCCCGGGCGGCACTGGCTCGGCCTGGGCTCGGGCGAGGCGCTCAACGAGCACGTCGTCGCGGGCTACTGGCCCGAGGCGCCGGAGCGGATCAACCGGATGTTCGAGGCCATCGAGATCATCACCAAGCTCTTCCGCTCGGGGATCGACGGCAAGGACGTCAAGCACAGCGGGACCTTCTACAAGCTCGAGTCCACGCGGCTGTGGACGATGCCCGAGGTCCCGCCCGAGATCCTCGTCGCGACGGCTGGCCCGGTGACGGCCCGGCGCACCGGACGGCACGCCGACGGGATCATCACCGTGGGCGCCCCGCTCGAGAAGATCTCGGGCCTGTTCGACAGGTTCGCCGCCGGCGCGCGTGAAGCCGGCAAGGACCCGGACACCATGCCGAAGGTGCTCCAGGTGCACCTCTCGTGGGCCGAGACCGACGAGCAGGCGCTCGCGAACGCGATGACCGAGTGGCCCAACGGCGGCATGAAGTTCCCCAAGGCCGACATCCGCTCGCCGCACGACTTCGAGCAGATGGCCAAGCTCGTGCGGCCCGAGGACTTCGAGGGCCGCATGGTGATCTCGGCGGACCCGGACGTGCACCGCGCGGCCCTGCAGAAGTACGTCGACCTGGGCTTCGACCGCATCTACCTGCACAACGTCGGCCGTAACCAGCGCGAGTGGATCGAGGTCTTCGGCCGCGACGTGCTCCCGAAGCTCGTGCGGTGACGCGTCGCCTCCAGGTGTGGGCGCCCGACGGCGTCCCCGAGGTCAGGCCCGGGGACGACCTGACGGCTCTCGTCGGGGACGCGCTCGTACGCGACGGGGGCGTGCGTGACGGCGACGTCGTCGTCGTGACCTCGAAGGTCGTCTCCAAGGCCGAGGGGCGCGTGGTCGCGGCCGCCGACCGCGAGCAGGCGATCACCGACCAGACGGTGCGCGTGGTCGCGCGCCGCGAGCGTCCCGACGGCCCGCCCTTGCGCATCGTCGAGAACCCGCTGGGCCTCGTGATGGCCGCCGCCGGGGTCGACGCGAGCAACACGCCCGAGGGGACGGTCCTGCTGCTCCCAGAGGATCCGGACGCGAGCGCGCGCCGTCTGCGCGCCGGGCTGCGGGCACGGCTCGGTGTCGACGTCGCGGTGGTCGTCACGGACACGGTGGGGCGGCCGTGGCGCGAGGGCCTCACGGACATCGCGATCGGTGCCGCAGGGCTCACCGTCCTCGAGGACCTGCGCGGCTCGGTCGACACGCACGGCCGCAGCCTGGTGGTGACCACCACGGCGATCGCGGACGAGGTCGCAGCCGCGAGCGAGCTGGTGCGCGGCAAGACGGAGGGCCGGCCGGTCGCCGTCGTGCGCGGCCTCGCCGAGCACGTGACGCCCGACGACGGCCCCGGCGCCCGCGCTCTCGTGCGTGCCGCGGAGCACGACCTCTTCCGCGAGGGCTCCACGGAGGCCTACCTCCGCGGCCACGCCGACGCCGAGGCCCGCCGCCCGCCGACCCCCTGAGCCCCTGGGATCAGGCGCGGGCGCCCTTGGCCGCGGCCTTGGCGGCCTTCTTGGTCGCGCGGACCTCGAGGAGCGAGGCCTCGTCGGTGACGTCGGCGATCGAGCGACGCGCCTGGGGCTCGCCGTAGGCTCCCGCCACCTCGCGCCAGCCCTCGGGCTGCACACCGCGCTGCTTGCCGAGCAGGGCCAGGAAGATCCGGGCCTTCTGCTCGCCGAAGCCGGGCAGTGCGCGCAGGCGGCGCAGCACCTCGCGGGCGTCCGGCTGGCCGCGTGTCCACAGCGCCGTCACGTCGCCGTCGTACTCGTCTGCGACGGCCCGCGCGACGGCCTGGATGCGGCCGGCCATCGAGCCCGGGTAGCGGTGCACGGCCGGCGGCACGGCGCAGAGCCGCGCGAACTCCTCGGGATCGGCGGCGGCGACGGTGGCCGGGTCGAGCGAGCCGAGGCGCTCACGCACCTTGAGAGGACCGGCGAACGCGCTCTCCATCGGGAACTGCTGGTCGAGCAGCATCCCGAGCAGCAGGGCGAACGGGTCCGTGTCGAGCAGCGTGTCCGCCGCGTCGTCGCCGGTGAGCCAGAGCGGTGCCATGGGCCCATCGTGCACCACCACGACGGGCGCCGACACGACGCAGCTGTCGAGACGCCTACCGGGGCGGTCTCAGGAGCGCGGCGCGAAGGTGAGCACGGGGCGGCCGGTCTCGGGGTGCTCGAGGACGAGGCAGCGCACGCCGTAGACCGGCTCGACCACCTCGGGCCGCAGCACCTCCGCGACGTCTCCGGCCGCCACCACGCGACCGCCGTGCAGCAGCACGACGTGGTCGCAGGCGGCCGCCGCGAGGTTGAGGTCGTGCAGGGCCGCGAGCACCGTGACCCCGCGCCGGGTGAGGTCGGTCAGCACCGCGAGCGTGTCGAGCTGTGCGTGCACGTCGAGGTGGTTCGTGGGCTCGTCGAGGAGCAGCAGCCGTGGCTCCTGCGCGAGAGCACGCGCGAGGTGCACCCGTTGGCGCTCGCCACCCGAGAGCGTCGTGAGGGGTCGCTCGGCGAAGTGCGCGACCCCGGCCTCGGTGAGCGCGGCGTCGACGACGTCGGCGTCGCGCGGCCCCGGCCCGCCCCAGCGCGACCCGTGCGGGGTGCGGCCGAGCGCGACGGCGTCGTGCACGGTGAGGGGCGCGTGCGTGCTCGCCTCCTGCTCGACGAGCGCGACCACGCGTGCGCGGTCACGCCGCCGCAGCGCGAGCAGGTCGTCAGCGTCGAGGATCACACGACCGTGCTCGGGCTCGAGCACGCCCGCCACGAGGCGCAGCAGGGTCGACTTCCCCGCACCGTTGGGACCGAGCACGCCCGTGAGGGCGCCCGTGGGCGGGGTGCAGTCGACGCCGTCGACGATCAACCGTCCGTCGACGCCCCAGGCGAGCCGGTCGAGTCGCAGGCTCATGCGAGGTCCCCGCTGCGGCGGCGGCGCTGCCACAGCAGGAGCGCGAACACGGGTGCGCCGAGGAACGCCGTGACGATGCCGACGGGCAGCTCGCGCGGCTCGAACGCGGTGCGCGCCGCGGTGTCGGCCCACACGAGAAAGGTCGCGCCGACGAGCGCGACGACCGGGAGGAGCCTGCGGTGCCCGGCTCCCACGAGCAGACGCACGGCGTGCGGGAGGATCAGCCCGACGAAGCCGATCGAGCCGCTGACCGCCACCAGGGCCCCGGTGAGCAGGGCGACGACGGTCAGCAACGTCCAGCGCGTGCGGGCCACGTGCACACCGAGCGCGCTCGCGGCGGTGTCGCCGAACGCGAACGCGTCGAGCGTGCGCCCGGATGCGGCGAGCCCGGTGCCGAGCACCAGGACGCCACCGCCGGCGATCGCGACGGCGTCCCAGCCGGCACCCGCGAGCGAGCCCATGAGCCAGGCGAGGATCTCGCGGTAGGAGTCGCCCGTGGCCGACCAGAAGATGACGAACGACGTCGCCGCGGCGCACAGCTGTGCGACGGCCAGCCCCGCGAGGACCATGCGCGCGGGCGTGAGCGTGCCGAGCGACCCGGCGAGCGCCAGCGCGGCGGCCAGCGCGAGCACCGCCCCGACGAAGGCCGCCACGGGAAGCAGCACGGCGACGCCGAGCACGAGCACCGCGACCGCGCCGAGCGAGGCGCCCGAGGACAGGCCGAGCAGGTAGGGGTCAGCGAGCGGGTTGCGGGTCAGGCTCTGCATCACGGCTCCCGCGATCGCGAGCCCGGCGCCGACGGCCGCCGCGGTGAGCACGCGCGGCAAGCGCAGCTCCCACACGATCCCGTCGCGCAGCGCGCCGAGCGTGGGCTCGGGCCCGGTCGGGCCGCTCAGGAGTCCGCCGACGTGGTGGCCGACCGACCGCGCGACGTCGCCGGGGGACAGGTCCGCCGGGCCCACCGCGACGGCGACGAGCACCGACACCACGAGCGCTGCCGCCGCGAGCACGACGGCGACCCACGTGGGCACACGCCCGCGGCCGGTCGGTCGCGGGCCGTGGCTCGGCGCGTGCGGCCCCGTCCCGCGTGGGGCCGTCGACCGCGCGGCGTGGGGCGTCGAGGTACGGGTGGTGGTCATCCGACCTCGAGCACGGCGAGCTGGTCGGCGAGGTCGGCGGCGGCGGCGGCGTTGCGCACCCCCGCCTCGGTCGCGGGGAACGGGACCACGAGGTAGCGCTCGGCCCGCACGGCCGACAGCTCGGCGGTCGCCGGGCTGGTCGCCAGGAGCTCGCGCTTGGCCTCGGCGGAGTTCCAGGCCGAGTCCACGAGCACGATCACGTCGGGGTCGTCCTCGGCCACCTGCTCCCAGCTGAAGGGCGTCCAGGTGTCCTCGACACCCGCGGCGATGTTCTCGAGCCCGACGGCGTCCATCAGCATCTGCGGCGCGCCGATCCCGGCGCCGACGTAGGGGACGTCGGTGCCGGACGAGTACCAGAGCGCCGTGAGGCCGCGTCCGTCCGGTTCGATCCCATCGAGCACCTCCTGCTGCTGGGTGACGAGCCGCTCCGCCGCCTCGGGGACGCCGAGCAGTGCACCTGCCTCCCGGATCTCGGCCGCGACCTCGTCGAACGTGAGCCGCTCGGGCCGGTGGGCAGGGTCCTTGCAGGCGGACGGCGACACGTACGTCGCGACGCCGAGACCCGCGAGCGTGGCACGGTCCCCGCCCGCCTCGGCGGTGAGGTTCGACTCCCAGCCGGCGTAGACGAGGTCGGGCTCGGTCTCGAGCACCACCTCGGCCGACGGGACCTTCTCGGAGAGGAGCGGCGGCTCGGTCCCGCCGTCGAGCAGCTCGGCGGGCACGGGCGCGTCCGGGAAGGCGTGGCCCACGAGGCGGTCGCCCGCGCCGAGGGCGAGCACCATCTCGGTCGCGCTCGACTTGATCGTCACCACCCGCTCGGGGGCGGCCTCGAGCTCGACGGGCACACCGCAGTTCTCGAGGTCCAGCGGGAAGCCGCTCGCGGCGGGGGAGGCCGCCTCAGTCGCTCCGCCGGTGCCGTCGGTCTCGTCGGGAGCGGTGGCCCCGCACGCCGCCAGGCCGAGCGCCGAGCTGAGCGCGAGGCCCGTGGCGAGCGCGACCGTGCGCCCGCGTCGAGGGATCCGGACGCGCACCTGAGCGGGGCGGAGGGTGGTCGGACGGGCTGCGGGCACGTGGGCTCCCGGGACGACGGAGAGGGGGAGGTCGGCCCAGCTGCCGACGGCGGACCACGGCCCACGTGCGAGCCGCGCTCCGGGCCAAGGGGTGGCCCGGGATCCGCCGTCGAGCGTACTGCGCGGGTCCGACGCGTCGCACCGCGGCCCCGAGGAGGCGCATGCGCACTAGGGTGGGGCGCCGTCGTCGAGGCCCGGGAGGACCCATGGACACCGACCCCCGCACCGCGCGGCAGCCCGCCGGGCGCGCGCGTACGGAGCCGCTCCGGGCGGTCGTGACGGGGGCGTCGTCGGGCATCGGGCGGGCCACGGTGACCCGGCTGCGTGCCGAGGGCTGGGACGTGGTCGCCGTCGCGCGTCGCGGTGACCGGCTCGCGGAGCTCGCGGCCGCCACGGGGGCGCAGGCCGTGGTCGCGGACGTCACGGACGACGACGACGTCGCGGCTCTCGCGGAGCAGGTGACGGCGACGGGTCCCGTGCACGCGCTGGTCAACAACGCGGGCGGGGCGCTCGGCACGGACCCGGTCGCCACGGGATCGGTGGCCGACTGGCGTGCGATGTACGAGGTCAACGTGCTCGGCACGCTGCGCGTGACCCAGGCGCTGCTGCCCGCGCTGCGGGCCTCGGGCCGCGGGGACGTCCTCGTGCTGAGCTCGACGGCAGGGCACGGCACCTATCCCGGTGGCGGCGGCTACGTCGCGGCCAAGCACGCCGAGCGCACGATCGCCGAGACGCTCCGGCTCGAGCTCGTGGGCGAGCCGGTGCGCGTGATCGAGGTGGCTCCCGGGATGGTGCGCACCGACGAGTTCTCGCTGCGCCGGTTCGGTGGGGACCGCGAGCGCGCCGACGCCGTGTACGCGGGCGTCGCCGAGCCGCTCACCGCCGAGGACGTCGCCGACGCGGTCGCCTGGACACTCACGCGCCCGCACCACGTGAACGTGGACCTGCTCGTGCTGCGCCCGCGGGCCCAGGCCAGCAACACCGTGGTCGCGCGTTCCTGACGGTCCGTCATCTGGGACGGGGCTTCCCGGCTCGTGGTCACTGCTGTCACAGTCGTGCCATGACTCCCGTCCGACTGCTCCTCGTGCCCGGCGACCTCGTCGCCGCACGAATGTGCATGTCCACGGGAGCCCCGGCCGGCTGTCGCTGAGAGCGACCCCGCCCGCGACGATCGTCGCCTCTCTCCCCGGATGACCGGCCCCCGGCCGGTCGCGCCCTGACGCGCACCGGGTCGAGCCGAGGCTCCCGCCTCCACCCCGCGCCACGCCGTCCGACGGCGTCCCGCGCCTTCTCGCAGCTCCCGCCCCGCGGTGCGCCCTGGCGCGCCCGCACGGGCGGTCCCGTCCGAGCACCACCCATCCGCGACCCCGCGTCGTGTCGTTCGAAAGGGCAGATCGAATGGCCACCGTCCTCGTCCTCACCGGAAGCCCGTCCGTCGTCTCACGTACCGCCGCCCTCGCGCGGCACGTGGGCGACGAGCTCGTCCGCGACGGCCACACCGTCTCCACACTCGATGTCCGCTCGCTGCCGTCCGCGGCCCTCCTCGCGGCCGACACGGCGGCACCGGAGATCGCCGCTGCCGTGCGGGCCGTGATCGCGGCCGACGCCCTCGTCGTCGCGACGCCGATCTACAAGGCCTCCTACTCCGGCCTGCTCAAGACGTTCCTCGACCTGCTGCCGCAGTCGGCGCTGCAGGGCAAGGTCGTCCTCCCGCTCGCGACCGGCGGGACCGTGGCCCACCTCCTCGCCATCGACTACTCGCTGCGGCCGGTCCTCGCCTCGCTGGGCGCGCGCCACGTGACCGCCGGGCGCTTCGTGCTGGACCAGCACATCGATCACACCTCGGGCGGTCCCGTGCTCGTCGACGACGCCGCCCGCGAGTGCGTCGCGCGCACAGCCGCGGGCTTCCGCGAGGCCCTCGGGGTGGTCGCGGCGGAGGACCGCGCGCTCGCCGCCACCGCCTGAGACCGAGCCACCGACCCACCACACCCTGGAGCAGCACCGTGAGCAAGCAGATCCACGTCAACGCGTTCGAGATGGCCACGCCCGGCCACATCAACCACGGTCTGTGGCGCGTGCCCGGCAACCGTCGCACCGAGTACAAGGACCTCGCCTACTGGACCGACCTCGCGCGCGTGCTCGAGCGCGGGCTCTTCGACGCCGTGTTCCTGGCCGACGTCGTGGGCACCTACACGACGTACAAGGGCGACCGGCGTGCCGCGCTGCGCGCGGGCATGCAGGTGCCGAACATCGACCCGGCCTTCGTGGTCCCCGCCATGGCCGCGGTGACCGAGCACCTCGGCTTCGCGGTCACCTCGACCACCACCTACGAGCCGCCGTTCAGCCACGCCCGCCGACTGTCGACGCTCGACCACCTCACGCGTGGTCGGCTCGCCTGGAACATCGTCACGGGCTACCTGCCCGACGCGGCGCGCAACTTCGGCCTGAGCGAGCAGATCAAGCACGACGACAGGTACGCGATCGCCGACGAGTACCTCGAGGTGGTGTACCGCCTGCTCGAGTCCTCGTGGGAGGACGACGCCGTCGTGCAGGACGCCGCCGACCTCGTCTATACCGACCCCGACAAGGTCCACGAGATCGGCTTCGAGGGCGAGTACTACTCGGTCGCGGGGCCGCACCTGTCCGAGCCGAGTCCGCAGCGCACGCCGGTCCTCTACCAGGCGGGGACGTCGAGCCGAGGCAAGGGGTTCGCGGCGCGGCACGCCGAGGCCGTGTTCCTGCTCCCGCGGGACGACGCCCAGGCCCGCGAGGAGATCGCCGACCTGCGCCGGCTCGCGGTCGAGGCCGGGCGGAGCCGGGACCACGTCAAGGCGTTCGTGGGGGCCGAGGTGGTCGTCGCGCCGACGCGCGCCGAGGCCGAGGACAAGGTCGCCCTGCTCAAGGAGTACCGCGACGTCGAGGGTCACCTCGTCCTGTTCAGCGGCTGGGCCGGCATCGACCTGTCGGGCGACGACACGGACTCCTACCTGGAGTACAAGGGCGGTGACGCGATGCAGACCTTCGAGCGCATGTGGTCCGAGGGTTCCGAGCGCAAGAAGGTCGGCGAGCTCGTCCAGTACCTCTCGGAGCCCGAGCACGACAAGCGCTTCATCGCGGGGACGCCGGACGAGGTCGCGGACCGCATCGAGGAGATGATCGACACGACCGACGCCGACGGCATCAACCTCATCCAGCACCTCTCGCCCGGCACGTTCGCGGACTTCACGGACCTCGTGGTCCCCGAGCTCCAGCGGCGCGGCCGGTACCGCACGGCGTACACGCCCGGGGAGACGCTGCGCGAGCGGCTCTTCGGCGCCGGCAACGCCCGCGCGCTGCCGGACCACCCGGCCGCGCGCTTCAGCCGCGCGGCAGCCCCGGTCGGCTGAGACCGGTCCGGTCGCCGGGGCCGCCCCTGCAGGGGGGCGGCGGCCCCGGCGGCCTGGTCCCGCACCGCACACCGCTCGTCCGACGAGCGCACGCCACGGGTCGGTGACGACCCGCACCCCCGCACGCCTCGACGCCCGCACGCACACACGCAACACCGTCCGTCCCGACCCGTCCACGAGACCGGAGACCCGTATGTCCGACCCCACCGCACGGCCGCCGCTGCTGTTCTCGGCGTTCGTCATGAACACCACGTCGCACATCGTCCAGGGCACGTGGCGCCTGCCCGACGCCGCCCAGACCGACCACAACTCGCTCGACCACTGGCTCGGGCTCGCGCGCCTGCTCGAGCGCGGGCGCTTCGACGTGCTGTTCTTCGCCGACGTCACAGGGCTGTACGGCGAGTACCGCGGCGACCACCGCAAGTACCTCGAGGCCGGACTCCAGGTCCCGGCCAGCGACCCCGTCGTGCTGCTGTCCGCCCTCGCCGCCGCGACCGAGCACCTCGGTCTCGCGGTGACGTCGTCGGTGGTCCAGGCCCACCCCTTCGCGTTCGCGCGGCAGCTGTCGACCCTCGACCACCTCTCGAACGGCCGCGTCGCCTGGAACATCGTCACCGGCTACCTCGAGAACGGCTTCCGCAACTTCGGTCACGACGGGCTCGTGCCGCACGACGAGCGGTACGTCTGGGCCGAGGAGTACCTCGACGTCGTCCTCAAGCTCTGGGAGGGCTCGTGGGAGGACGACGCGCTCGTCCAGGACCGTGAGCGGGGCATCCACGCCCACGCCGACAAGGTCCACAAGATCAACCACCGGGGTGCCCGCTACTCGGTCGAGGGTCCGCACCTCGTCTCGCCGTCGCCGCAGCGCACCCCGTTGCTGTTCCAGGCGGGCTCGTCCCCGGTCGGCCGCGAGTTCGCCGCGCGCAACGCCGAGGCCACGTTCATCGTCGCGCCCCACCCGCAGGCCGCCCGCGCGCAGATCGAGGACACGCGTCGCCGTGCCGCCGCGTACGGCCGGCGTCCCGAGGACCTCAAGTTCTTCCCGGGGCTCACGTTCGTCGTCGGGAGCACCGAGGCGGAGGCCCACCGCAGGGCCGCCGAGCTGGACGAGGTCATCGACTGGGACGGGCACCTCGCCCACCTGTCCGGGAGCCTCGGGGTCGATCTCGGCCACCACGCCCCCGACGACCCCGTCGACGTGCTCGAGACCGAGGCGGTCCAGAGCATCGTGGCGGCCGTGCGCGCGAGCGTCGGGGACCGGCAGCCCACGATCCGCGACCTCGGGCGGCTGCTCGCCGGCGCCAACCGCATCGTCGGGACTCCCGAGCAGATCGCGGACGCACTCGAGACGTGGCAGGACGCCGGGATCGACGGGGTCAACGTCATCAACGTGACCCGGCCCGGAACCTACGAGGAGTTCGTCGAGCACGTCACGCCGGTCCTTCAGGAGCGGGGCCTGCAGAAGCGTGAGTACGAGCCCGGGACGCTGCGTCACAAGGTCTTCGGGACCGACCGGCTGCCCGACCGCCACCGCGGCGCCGCCTACCGCGGGGCCTTCGCCCGGGCGGAGGCGCCCGTGGCCTGAGGATGAGGGCGCCGGGAGGGCCTGCCAGCCCTCCCGGCGCCGAACCCGTCGGATGCCACCGACGGTCCACGCCGACGCAGCCTCGGCTGCGCCTTCCACGCAAGGAGAAGTATGTCCACCCACGCACGCCCGCGCCCAGCCGTCCGCCGTCGGCCGCGCGCGTCCGGCCTCCGCCCCGCCCTCGCCGTCGCCCTGCTGGCCGGGCTCGCCGCCTGTGCACCCGCCGGCGCCGAGCCGGCGGCACCCACCACCGGCGAGCCCGTCGAGGGCGGCACGATCGTGCACGCCCACGTCCAGGAGCCACCCTGCCTGTGGGGCGGGTGGATCCAGCAGGCCTACCTGTCCCGTCAGGTCCTCGACTCACTCGTCTCGCAGGACGAGGACGGCGAGATCGTCCCGTGGCTCGCAACCGACTGGTCGGTCTCGGAGGACCAGCTCGTGTGGACGTTCACGCTCGCCGAGGGCGTCGAGTTCACCGACGGCACGCCGTTCGACGCCCAGGCCGTGGTCGACAACTTCGAGTTCTGGATCACCGAGCAGGGCAACAGCACGGTGCTGGCCTACCTGGGCACCTACTACGAGTCGAGCCGCGCCGTGGACCCCACGACGTTCGAGCTCACCCTGAGCCGCCCCTACTCATCGCTGCTGCCCGCGCTGGCGCAGGCCTACTTCGGGATCCAGTCGCCCACGGCCCTCGCCCGGGGGCCGGAGGCGAACTGCGAGGAACCGATCGGCACGGGACCGTTCACCGTCGAGGGCTGGGAGCGGGGCAGTGTCATCCGGTTCGCCCGCAACCCCGACTACGCCTCGGCGCCGGCCAACGCCCTCCATCAGGGGCCGGCGTACGTCGACGGGATCGAGTGGCGCATCGTGCCCGACCCGGTCGCGCGCTTCGGTGCCCTGACCACGGGGGAGGCGCACGTCGTCTACGACGTGCCCGCCACCCAGTGGACCGCAGCCGAGCAGCAGTACGAGGTGCAGCAGTACATCACCCCTGGTCGCCCCGTCGCCCTCGGGCTCAACACGGTGGCCGGCCCGTTCACCGACGTGCGGGTGCGGAAGGCCTTCGCGGCCGCCACCGACCGGGAGGCGGCCGTGCGCAGCGCCTTCCTCGGGGTCGTGCCGTTCGAGGGCAACGGCACGGTCAGCGCCAGCACCCCCGGGTACAACGCCGAGGTGGCCGACGACCACCCGTACGACCCCGACACCGCGGCGGCCCTGCTCGACGAGGCCGGGTGGGACAGCACCGACGACGAGGGCTACCGGGTCAAGGACGGTGAGCGGCTCGAGGTGCGCATCGTGTACGGCGCGGGCTCGATCATCACCCCCGAGGGAGCCACCGTGCTGCAGAACCTCCAGGAGCAGGTCGCCGAGGTCGGCTTCCAGGTGACGCTCGTCCCGGCGACGCGTGACGAGCTCTTCTCGGGCAAGTTCTCAGGGCCCGAGTCCTACGACGCCAAGCCGGGCTACTGGACCAGCCCGACCGCCGGGATCCTGCACATCACGTTCCGGCAGCACCTCGAGGAGAGCCCGAACTTCAGCAACTCGAGCTTCTACAACGACCCCGAGCTCGAGGACCTGATCGTCCGGGCGAACTCGAGCCTCGACCGGGCCGAGCAGGACCGGCTCTACGGCGAGGCCCAGCAGATCCTCAGCGACGAGGCCGTGAGCATCGGCCTGTACACGCAGACGACCTCCCTGGCCGTGGACCCGCGGCTGAACGACGTCTGGCTCGAGCAGTCGCAGGGTGAGCCCGTCTACCACGACGCGTGGTTCGAGCGATGAGCGCCACCGCACCGACGACGACGCCCGTCGCCCCGCCCACCGAGGCCCTCGCCGTCGACGCGTCACCCGCGAACCCCTGGGGCCGGGCGCGGCTCCTCGTCGCGCTGCGGCGCGTCGTCGGCCGGGTCGTCGCGGCGGTCCTCGTGCTCCTCGGGGCCGCCACCGTGGTGTTCCTCGCCCAGACGCTGCTGCCCGGCGACCGGGCGACCCTGCTGCTCAACCTGCGCAGCGGGGAGGCGGTCGAGCGCACCGCGGCCGAGCTCGCGCCGATCAACGAGCAGTACGGCTTCGACGACCCCCTGGCCGTCCAGTACGCGACCTACGTCGGCGGTCTGCTGCGCGGTGACCTGGGCGTCTCCTACCAGCGCCACGCACCGGTCGCCGAGGTGATCGGGGGCCAGCTGTGGCCCACGGCCCAGCTCGCGCTCGGTGCGCTCGCGGCCGCGTGGGTGCTCGCCCTGGTGAGCGTCGTGGTGACGGCGGGCCGCCGCAGCCGGGCCGTCACGGCCGCCGGCTCCGGTGCCGAGGCGCTCGCGGCGAGCGTCCCGCACTACTGGCTCGGCGTCATCCTGCTGGTCGTCCTCGCCGTCAACCTGCAGTGGTTCCCCGTCATGGGTGGCACGAGCCCCGCGGCGACCGTGCTGCCCGTGCTCACGCTCGCGGTGCCGCTCGCGGGCTTCCTGGGCCAGGCCACGCGCGACGAGTTCGACCGGGTCCTCGAGCAACCGTTCGTGACCTCGGCGCGTGCGCGGGGCATGGGGGACACGGGTGTGCGCCTGCGGCACGTGCTCCGGCACGCCGTCCTGCCCGCGATCACCCTGTCCGGCTGGGCCCTGGGTGCGCTCCTCTCGGGTGCGGTGATCGTCGAGTCCGTCTTCTCTCGGCCGGGCCTGGGTCAGGTGCTCGTCGCCGCCGTCGACGCCCGGGACGTCCCCGTGGTCGCGGGGGTGGTCATGTTCGTGGCCGCGGTCTACGTCGTCGCGAACGTCCTGGTGGACCTCGCCTACACCCTCGTCGACCCCCGGAGGCGGTCATGACCACGCAGACCCACGCACCCGCCGCCCGCCGGGCGCCGCGGCTGGTGCCCTCCCTGGGCGTCGTCGTGCCCGCCACGCTCGTCGGCGCCTTCGTGCTCGCCGCCGTCGCGCCCTCGGTCCTCGCCCCGGGCGACCCGACGGCGATCGACCTCGAGGCCGCCTTCCTCCCGCCCTCCACGGAGCACCTCCTGGGCACCGACCAGTCGGGACGCGACCTGTGGACCCGCGTGGTCCACGGCACCCGCCACTCCTTGCTGATCGGCCTCGGCGCGACCGGGGTCGCCCTCGCGATCGCCGCGGTGCTCGGGTTCGCCGCCGGCCTGGGCGGGCGCCTCGTCGACAGGGTGGTCGGCAGCCTCATCGAGGTCAGCTTCGCGTTCCCGACGATGCTGCTCGCCCTCCTCCTCGTCGCCGTGCGCGGCCCGTCGCCCTCGACGCTCGTCCTGGCCGTCGGCATCGGCTCGGCGCCGGGGTACGCCCGCATGATCCGTGGGCAGGTGCTCGCCGTGCGCCAGGAGGCGTACGTCGAGGCCGCGCTCGCGCTCGGGCACCGCCGCCGTGACGTCGTCGTGCGCCACGTGCTGCCCAACGCCATGCGACCCCTGGTCGCCGTGGTCACCCTTGGCATCAGCCAGTCCGTCGTGTGGGCCTCGGGGCTCGCCTTCCTCGGCATGGGCGTCGCGCCGCCCTCGCCCGAGTGGGGTGCCCTCCTCGAGGCAGGGCGCACCTACGTGACCTTCGCCTGGTGGCTCGAGGTGATGCCCGGGCTGGCGATCGTGCTGCTCGCCGTCTCCGTGACCGCGCTGGGCCGGGCCGCCCAGAGACGACTCGAAGGGACCGACCGATGACCGCAACCCCGTCCACCGCCCTTGCCGCCCGCCCGGCACCCGGGGCCGACGCGGGCCCGGGAGCTCCGCTGCTCCGGGTCGAGAACCTGCGGGTCGGGTTCACGCGCGGCGGCCGCACCACCGACGTCGTCCACGGGATCTCCTTCGCCCTCGAGGCGGGGCGCTGCCTCGCCGTCGTCGGCGAGTCCGGCTCCGGCAAGAGCGTGACCGCGCGGACCCTGGTCGGCCTCACCGGCGCGGGGGCGAGCGTCACCGCCGACCGTCTCGAGCTGGCCGGACGCGACCTCACCGCGCTGCGCCCCCGCCAGTGGCGGGCGGTGCGCGGTGCCGAGGTCGGGTTCGTCCTGCAGGACGCGCTCGTCTCGCTCGACCAGCTCCGCACGGTGGGCAACGAGGTGGGCGAACCGCTGCGGCTGCACCGCTGGGGTGACCGTCACCGCCGTGCGCGCCGGGTGCTCAAGGTGCTCGCCGAGGTCGGGGTGCCCGAGCCCGGGCTGCGGGCCCGGCAGCGGCCCTACGAACTCTCCGGCGGGCTGCGGCAACGTGCGCTGATCGCGACGGCGCTGGCTCTGGACCCCGCCCTCGTGGTGGCCGACGAGCCGACGACGGCGCTCGACGTGACGGTGCAGGCCCAGGTGCTCGACCTGCTCGCGCAGACCAAGGAGCGCGGGAAGGCCGTCCTGCTCATCAGCCACGACCTCGCGGTGGTCGCCCGGCTCGCCGACGAGGTGTGCGTCATGAGGGACGGGGTGATCGTCGAGGCGGGTCCGGCCGAGCAGGTCCTGCACCGACCGCGGCACCCCTACACACGCACCCTGGTGGATGCCGTGCCGTCCGAGCACACCCGGGGCACGCGGCTGTCCTCGGTCCCGGTGACGCTCGCCTCCCACCACGGCGTCACCGCCCGGGAGCGGGCGGGGTCGGCGGCCGCCGACGCGACCGTGCCCGTGTTGGAGGCGCGCGGGCTCACCAAGCGCTTCCGCGGCCCGGACAAGGTGGACCGCACGGTCGTCGACGGGGTCTCGTTCAGCCTCGGACGCGGACGCACCTTGGGCATCGTGGGCGAGTCCGGCTCGGGGAAGACGACGACGGCGCGCATGGCCCTCGCGATGCTCACCCCGGACGCGGGGGAGGTGCTGCTGGACGGCGGACCCTGGTCCTCGCTGACGTCGCAGGGTCGTCGTCCGTTGCGCCGCCGGGTCGGCGTGGTCTACCAGGACCCGCTGAGCTCGTTCGACCCGCGCTGGAGCGTCGGCCGCGTGCTCGCCGACGCGATCGGTCGGGCGCCCGCACGGGTCCCGGACCCACGCGCCCGCGCGGTCGAGCTCCTCGAGCTCGTCGGCCTCGGCCCCGAGCACCTGGACCGGCGGCCCCTGCGACTCTCAGGTGGGCAGCGCCAGCGCGTCGCGATCGCCCGCGCGCTCGCCCCCGAGCCCGACGTCGTCGTGCTCGACGAACCCGTCTCGGCGCTCGACGTCTCGGTCCAGGCCCAGGTCCTCGACCTGCTCGGGGACCTGCAGCAGGCGCTCGGCGTCGCCTACCTGTTCATCTCGCACGACCTGGGCGTGATCCGGCACATGAGCCACGACGTCCTGGTGATGCACGGCGGGCGGGTGGTCGAGCACGGCCCCGCCGACGACGTGCTCGCCGACCCGCAGCACGAGTACACCCGCGGCCTGCTCGCGGCCGTTCCCCGACTCACGACACCCGGAGGCCCCTGATGACGCGCCCTGACCCCCGACCGATCTCCTTCAACCTGTTCGAGATGGCGTGCGTCGGCCACATCTCGCACGGGTTGTGGGTGCACCCCGACAACACGCGGGACCGGTTCAACGACATCGACTTCTGGACCTCGCAGGCGCGACTCCTCGAGGACGGGCTGTTCGACGCCGTCTTCCTCGCCGACGTGATCGGCACGTACGACGGGTACCGGGGCGGTGCGGAGACCGCCCTGCGTGAGGCCGTCCAGATCCCGAACAACGATCCGCTCGTGATCATCCCGGCCATGGCGGCCGTGACGAAGCACCTCGGGTTCGCCGCGACGTTCTCGACCACCTACGAGCCGCCGTTCGCGTTCGCCCGGCGGGCGAGCACCCTCGACCACCTGACGCGCGGGAGGTTCGGGTGGAACGTCGTGACGTCGTACCTGCCCAACGCCGCACGCAACTTCGGGCTCGAGGACGAGGTCGAGCACGACACCCGGTACGCGTACGCCGAGGAGTACATGGACGTCGTCTACAAGCTCTGGGAGGGCTCGTGGGACGACGACGCCGTGGTGGCGGACCGGGCCGGCCACGTCTACACGGACCCGGCCAAGGTGCGATACATCGACCACGTGGGGCCGCGGCACCGGGTGGCGGGACCGCACCTGTCGCAGCCCTCGCCGCAGCGCACGCCCGTGCTCTTCCAGGCGGGCTCCTCGGGTGCGGGCCGCGCGTTCGGGGCCAGGCACGCCGAGGCGATCTTCGTCGGCGGCCACGACCTCGCGTCCTACCGCGACGTGATCACCGACGTGCGCCGGCAGGCGGTCGAGAACGGCCGTGCCGCGGAGGACGTCAAGGCCTACGCCATGGCGGTGATCATCGTCGGGCGCACCGAGATCGAGGCCCAGCGCAAGGCCGACGAGTTCGCACTGCTGTCGCGTGCCGAGGGCTACCTCGCGCACGCCGGCGGTGGCGGGATCGACCTCGCCGCCTACCCGCCCCACATGCGCATGGCCGACGTGCTCGAGGCCGAGGCCCGTGCGGGGCGCGACCACCGCAACCGGACGCGCTTCTACCGCGCCGACGGCACCGTCGCAGACGCCCTGCACGAGATCACGCGGTTCGACCGGCCACCGTTCGTCGCGATCGGTACCCCGACGCAGGTCGTCGACCGGATCGAGGAGTGGGTCGCGCGCACCGGCCTCGACGGCTTCAACCTGCGCCAGTTCCTCACTCCCGGCACGGCGGAGGACTTCATCGAGCTCGTCGTCCCCGAGCTGCAGCGACGCGGCCTCTACCGGATCTCCTACGAGGACGGCACGCTGCGCGAGCGGCTCTTCGGTCAGGGCCGGGCGCGGCTGCCCGGGTCCCACCCGGCCGCGCGGTTCCGCGGCGGGGCGAACCTCGGTGGGTCCCGCACCGCCGCCGACGACCTCGTCCCGACGGGGGCGGTGGCCGGATGAGCCGCCTGGTGGACCGTTTCGCGGCCGAGCTCGAGGAGATCGGGGCGGGTGCCCTCCGGCGAGAGCTCGATCGCGAGCTCCCGTTCGGACCCGTGGAGACGCTGCGTGCCGCCGGCATCGGAGCGGTCCGGCTGCCCGTCGCCGCCGGCGGTGCGGGCGCCAGCTTCTCCGAGCTGGTCGAGCTGCTCGTCGCGCTCGGGCGGGCCGACGCCAACCTGCCCCAGCTGCTGCGCGGGCACGTCGGGTTCGTCGAGCTCGTCCTGACGCCACCACCGCTCGGCCCGGCGGCGGGTCGGCGCGCCGTCTGGGTCGAGCGGATCGCTTCCGGTGCGCTCGTCGGCAACGCCCAGAGCGAGCGCGGCACCGCCCCGCTGTGGCGTTCGGCGACGACCGTCGACCGGGCGACGGACGGCTGGACGGTGACCGGGGAGAAGTACTACACGACCGGCACGCTCTTCGCGGACTGGGTCTACACCTCGGGGCGCCACGGCGAGGACCCCGCCGTGGCGCTCGTCCCGACCGCGCACGCCGGGGTCGAGCGCCGGGACGACTGGGACGGGTTCGGGCAGCGGCTGACCGGCAGCGGGACCACCGTGCTCCGGGCGGTGCCCGTGGACGAGGACGACGTCGCGGTCGCGCCGCGCCATCTGCTCGGGCCGAGCAGTCAGGCCGCCGTCTTCCAGACGGTCCTGCTCGCCACGCTCGCCGGCATCGGGCAACGGGCTCTCGACGACGCCGTGGAGGCCGTCCGCACGCGGCCGCGTGCAGCCTTCACGGCCCTGGTCCCCGTGCCCGCCGAGGACCCGCAGGTCCAGCAGGTGGTGGGCGAGCTCGCCGGACGGTCGCTCGCCGCCGTCGCGACCGTCCGCGAGGCGGCGCTCGCCGTCGAGCGCCTGCAGGCCCGTGAGCACCTCGGGACCGCGGACGCGGAGGCGTACGCCGAGGCGGACGCGACCGTCTTCGCGGCGCAGGGCGTCGTCGTCGACCTCGTGCTCGGTCTCACCAGCGACCTCTTCCGCGTGGGCGGTGCCTCGCTCACGGCGCGGACGCGGGGCCTCGACCGGCACTGGCGCAACGCCCGGACCATCGCCTCGCACAACCCGGAGATCCACCGGGCGCGGATCGTCGGCGAGCACCTGCTGGGTGGTCGACGGCCCGCGGAGTCGGCGAAGCGTGCCCGCGAGGTCGCCGTGGGCTCGTGAGCCGCGCCTGCGGCGGGGTCAGGCGAGACGCGTGCGCACAGGTGTGCTGGCCTCGATCGTCCGCGAGACCGTGCAGCTGTGGTCGTGCGTGACCTCGAGCGCACGCGGGAGCGCGGCCCGGGCCGCGTCGCCGTCGGGCCCCTCGGGGAAGCGGACCTCGAGCGTGAGGACGATGTCGCGCAGGATGCTGCCGGTCGCGTCGCGCACCTTGTCGGCCTCGACGGTCGCCGTGAACCGCTCGGGCTCGGCGCGCCGGCTCGTCACGACGTCGACGCCCACGGCCGTGCAGCCGGCGATCGCCGCGAGCAGCAGCTCCACGGGTGTGAAGTCGGCGCCCTCCCCGCTGCCGAACCGCAGCTCGCCGCCCCGCGCGTTGCGCGCGAGGTACACCTCCTGCTCGAGCCGCTCGATGGACACGGACCTGCGCACGTCGTCGCTCATGCGCTGATCCTGCCCCGCCCCTCACCGAGTTCGCACCGGCGCACCGAGTTCGCACCCCCGGGGGTGCGAACTCGGTGCGGGCGTGCGATCTCGGCGGGAGGGGGGCAGCCGGCGGTCAGCGGGTGCGCTCGACGTGGACACGCAGGGCGTCGCGGACGAGGACCGCGCCCCGCTCGCCGCCGTAGTTCGCGGCGAACCTCGGGTCGGCGACGTACATGTCGCCCAGCCCGAGCAGGTACTCGGGTGCGGGCGTCCGGCCGCCCGGCACGCCCGGGTAGGTCGAGAGCCACGCGACGTGACGCGCGGCGAGGGACTGGGCCTCGTCGGACGCGGGGTCCACCGCGCGTGCGGCGGCGTCCGTCCAGTCGCGGTTGAGCTCGGCCGTGCGTCGCCCGAGCTCGGCCTTCTCCTCCTCGGGGAGCCCGCGCCACCACCTGTCGGACTCCGCGTAGGCCCGCGCACCCCAGCGCTCGGTGACCTCGTCCTCGTACTGCGTGTGGTCGAACCCGTCGAACATCTCCTCGGCCATGATCGGCCCTCCCGTCGTGAGTGCGGTGATCGTCCGCTCGACCGAACGCGCCCTGCGCTCGAGCCGATGCTGCTCGGACCGCAGCTGTCCCAGGTGGTGGCGCAGCGCGTGGACCGGGTCCTCGTCCTGCCCGACGACGCGCCCGATCGCGGCCAGGGACAGGCCGAGCGAGCGCAGCACGAGGATCCGCTGGAGCACGAGCAGCTCCGCGCGTCCGTACCAGCGCTGGCCCCCCGGTCCCACCCGGGACGGCGCGAGCAGCCCGATGGCGTCGTAGTGCCGCAGGGTCCGGCTCGTGGTCCCCGTGAGCCGGGTGACCTCCTGGATCGGGAGCTCGTCGGCCGGGCCGACGCCGTCCGTCGTCGTCATGTGCACCTCCTGTGCGAACCCACCCGACGCTAGGAGTTGACGTCGCGTCAACCGCAAGCCCCGGGAGCGCGCTACGTTCCTGCCATGACGCCGCGGGCGCGGATCGCGCTGCTCATCGATGCCGACAACGCCTCCCCGCGCGGGATCGACGTGATCCTGAACGAGCTGTCGGCGGCGGGGGAGACCAGCATCCGGCGGGCCTACGGGAACTGGACGAAGCCGAGCCTGCGGGGGTGGGCGGACCTGCTCCTCGAGCGGGCGATCCGACCGATCCAGCAGTACGACTACAGCGCGCGGAAGAACGCGAGCGACATGGCGCTCGTGGTCGACGCGCTCGCGCTGCATTACACGGAGAAGCCTGAGGCGTTCGCCATCGTCTCCTCGGACGGCGATTTCACCCCGCTCGTGATGCACCTGCGAGAGCGGGGAGCCTCGGTCTACGGGTTCGGGGACGACAAGACGCCCGCGCCGTTCAAGAACGCGTGCTCTCGGTTCCTGGTGATGGACAGGCTGGAGGACGATGCAGGTCCGGCCGCAGCCTCCGCACCGGCAGGGGCCGAGAACCGCACCCGCGCACCTGTGCCGACGTCTCACCTCAAGCAGGACACGGCTCTCGTCACGCTGCTGCGGCGCGCCGTGAAGAGCGCCGCCGACGAGGCGGGCTGGGCGCGGGTCTCCACCGTCGGGCAGCACATCGCCAACCAGTCGTCGCTCGACCCCCGCAACTACGGCTACCAGAAGCTCTCGGCGCTGCTCGAGGCCACGGAGCTCTTCGTGATCCGCGACGCCGCGACCTCGACCGTCGCGGTCCGCGACCGCCGTGACGGGAGTGCGACGCGCTGAGCGGGTAGCATCGGGCGCACAGGCGTCGACCCGGCCATCACCGGCGAGCCTCCGGAAGAACGGGTCGCGCACCGCGAGGTGCGGGGCCTCAGTAGAACCGGACGGGTGGGCCCGTCACAGCCTTCGACGAGCGGTCGTCGCACGTGCGGCGGCAAGCGAGGTGGTACCGCGGCGCGGTGCCGTACCGGGGCACTCGGTGCGGCGCGGGTCGTCCTCGCAGCCAGGCCGGACCGCTCGACACACCTGGAGCACCTCTCATGGGCTACCCGCTGCACCGCCCCGACGACGCCGTCGTCCCCGCCTCCCCGGACCTCCCCGCGCTCGAGCGCGAGGTCCTCGACCACTGGCGCGAGGACGGCACGTTCGCGGCGTCGATCGAGCAGCGCCCCGCGGGCGAGAACGGCGCGAACGAGTTCGTCTTCTACGACGGCCCGCCGTTCGCCAACGGCCTGCCGCACTACGGGCACCTGCTGACCGGCTACGCGAAGGACATCGTCGGGCGCTACCGCACCCAGCGCGGGCAGCGGGTCGAGCGGCGCTTCGGCTGGGACACCCACGGGCTGCCGGCCGAGCTCGAGGCCGAGCGCGTGCTCGGCATCACCGACAAGTCGCAGATCGACGAGATGGGCATCGAGTCGTTCAACAAGGCGTGCCGGGAGTCGGTGCTGCGCTACACCGACGAGTGGCAGGACTACGTCACGCGCCAGGCGCGCTGGGTCGACTTCGAGAACGACTACAAGACCCTCGACCTGTCCTACATGGAGTCCGTGGTCTGGGCGTTCAAGCAGCTCTACGACAAGGGCCTCGCGTACGAGGGCTACCGCGTGCTGCCGTACTGCTGGCGCGACGAGACGCCGCTGTCCAACCACGAGCTGCGGATGGACGACGACGTCTACGCCTCGCGGCAGGACCCTGCGCTCACCGTCGGGGTGCGCCTCGAGACCGGCGAGCTCGCGCTCCTGTGGACCACTACGCCCTGGACGCTCCCGTCCAACCTCGCGCTCGCGGTGGGCCCGGACATCGAGTACGTGACGGTCGTGCCCGACGACGGCCCGCTCGCGGGTGAGAAGGTGCTGCTCGCGGCCTCGCGCCTGGCCGCCTACGCCCGGGAGCTGGGCGCCGAGCCGCGCGAGGTCGCACGGGTCGAGGGCCGCGCGCTCGTGGGCCTGCGCTACACCCCGCCGTTCGGCTACTTCGAGGGTCGGCAGAACGCGCACCGCGTGCTCGCGGGGGACTTCGTGTCGACCGAGGACGGCTCGGGGCTCGTGCACCTCGCGCCCGCGTTCGGCGAGGACGACATGGCGGTGTGCGACGCTGCGGGCATCGCGCCCGTCGTCCCGGTCGACTCGAAGGGGCGTTTCACCGGCGAGGTCCCCGACTACGCCGGGCTGCAGGTCTTCGAGGCCAACCCGCGGATCATCGCCGACCTCAAGGCGGGCGGCGGCCCGCTCGCGGCGGTCGCGCCGCCCCAGCGCGCCGTCGTCGTGCGCCACGAGACCTACGACCACGCGTACCCGCACTGCTGGCGCTGCCGGAACCCGCTCATCTACAAGGCCGTCTCGAGCTGGTTCGTGCGCGTCAGCGAGTTCAGGGACCGCATGGTCGAGCTCAACCAGCAGATCACCTGGGTGCCCGAGCACATCCGCGACGGCCAGTTCGGCAAGTGGCTCGCGAACGCGCGTGACTGGTCGATCTCGCGCAACCGCTACTGGGGCACGCCCATCCCGGTGTGGGTGAGCGACGACCCCGCCCACCCGCGCACGGACGTCTACGGGTCGATCGCCGAGCTCGAGGCCGACTTCGGTGTCGAGGTCACGGACCTGCACCGCCCGTTCATCGACGAGCTCACGCGACCCAACCCGGACGACCCGACGGGCCGCTCGACCATGCGGCGCATCCCCGACGTGCTCGACGTGTGGTTCGACTCGGGCTCGATGCCGTTCGCGCAGGTGCACTACCCGTTCGAGAACGCCGACTGGTTCGAGCACCACTACCCGGGCGACTTCATCACGGAGTACATCGGGCAGACGCGTGGCTGGTTCTACACGCTGCACGTGCTCGCGACCGCGCTGTTCGACCGTCCGGCCTTCCGCACGTCCGTCTCGCACGGGATCGTGCTGGGCTCGGACGGCCGCAAGATGAGCAAGTCGCTGCGCAACTACCCGGACGTCACCGAGGTGTTCGACCGCGACGGCTCGGACGCGATGCGCTGGTTCCTCATGGCGAGCCCGATCCTGCGCGGCGGCAACCTGGTCGTCACGGAGGAGGGCATCCGCGAGGGCGTGCGGCAGGTGCTGCTGCCGCTGTGGAGCACGTGGTACTTCTTCACGCTCTACGCCGGTGCCGCACGCGGGGGCGAGGGCCTGGTCGCGCGTCCGCTCGCGGCCGACGACGTCGCGGGGCTGCCGGTGATGGACCGGTACCTCCTCGCGCGGACGCGGACGCTCGTCGAGCGCACCACGGCCCAGCTCGAGGCGTACGACGTGCCGGGTGCCTGCGAGTCGGTGCGCGAGCACCTCGACCTGCTGACCAACTGGTACGTGCGCACGTCGCGGCAGCGCTTCTGGGACGAGGACGAGGCCGCGTTCTCGACGCTCGCGACCGCGCTCGAGGTGCTCTGCCGCGTCATGGCCCCGCTCGCACCGCTCACCACCGAGGAGGTGTGGCGGGGCCTCACCGGCGGTCGCAGCGTGCACCTGACGGACTGGCCCGCGCTCGAGACGGACGACGTCCGCACCGAGCTGGGCCGCGTGCTGGCGGCCGACGACGCGCTCGTGGCGGCGGTGGACCAGGTGCGCGAGGTGGTCTCGGCGACGCTCGGCCTGCGCAAGGCGCACGGGCTCCGCGTGCGCCAGCCGCTGCGTGAGCTCGCCGTCGCGGTCCCCGCCCCCGCGGCGATCGAGCCCTACACCGCACTCATCACGGCCGAGCTCAACGTACGGCACCTCACCCTCGTCGACCTCGCCGAGGTGGGTCTCGACGCCCTCGGCGTGACCCAGCGCCTCGCGGTCAACGCGCGCGCGGCCGGCCCGCGCCTGGGACGCGCGGTCCAGGACGTCATCCGGGCCGCCAAGGCGGGCGCCTGGCGGACCGAGCCCGACGGCGCGGTCGTCGTCACCACGGATGCGGGTGACGTGCCGCTCGAGCCCGCCGAGTACGAGCTCACGACCGTGGTGGCCGACGGCGCCGCAACGGGTGCGGTGGCCGCGGTGCTGGGCGACGGCGGCGTCGTGCTGCTCGACACCGCGCTCGACGACGAGCTCCTCGCCGAGGGCTGGGCGCGGGACGTCGTCCGGCAGGTGCAGGACGCCCGGCGCGCGGCCGACCTGCACGTGTCGGACCGCATCGCGCTCACGCTGACCGTGCCGGCGGACAGGGCCGAGGCCATCGCGGCGCACCGTGAGCTCGTCATGCGCGAGACCCTCGCGGTCGAGCTCGACGTGGTGCCCGGCGAGGTCGCGGAGGTCGAGGTCGTGCTGGAGCGCCGGACGGTCTGAGCGCCGTGCCGGCTCGACCGGCCGTCCACCAGGCGTGGACGGCCGGTCGCGGTCGGCCCGGAGCACGTCGGTGGACCACAATGGCCGGATGACCGACCCCCGTGACGACGCCCTCGCCGAGGTGTACGCGGCGATCCTCGACCGCGCGCCCGAGCACGACTTCGAGTACACGCTCGACCGCATCCGCGAGGTGTGCGAGCTCCTGGGCGACCCCCAGCAGGCCTATCGCGTGGTGCACGTGGCCGGGACCAACGGCAAGACGTCCACCGCGCGCATGGTCGAGCGCCTGCTGCGTGAGCACGGCCTGCGCACGGGCCGGTTCACGAGCCCGCACCTGACCAGCGTCACCGAGCGGATCTGCGTCGACGGCGAGCCGCTGAGCCCCGAGCGGTTCGTCGAGGTCTGGCAGGACGTCGCGCCCTACGTGCACATGGTCGACCAGCGCTCGCAGGAGCAGGGCCGGCCGCGGCTGAGCTTCTTCGAGGTGCTCACCGTGATGGCGCTCGCGGCGTTCGCCGACGCCCCCGTCGACGTCGCCGTGGTCGAGGTGGGGCTGGGCGGGACGCTCGACGCGACCAACGTGGTCGACGCCGACGTCGCGGTGCTGACGCAGATCGCGCGTGACCACGAGCGCTGGCTCGGGCACGACCTCGTGGACATCGCCGGCGCCAAGGCGGGGATCATCAAGGACGGCTCCGTCGTGGTGCTCGCCCAGCAGCGCGAGGAGGCCGAGGGCGTGGTGCTCACCGCTGCCGCCGAGCACGGGGTGCGCGTGGTGCGCGAGGGTGTCGACCTCGAGGTCGTGGACCGCACCGTCGCCGTGGGCGGCCAGCTGCTCTCGCTGCGCACCACGGGCGGGGTGTACACGGACGTGCTGCTCCCGCTGCACGGTGCCCACCAGGCGCACAACGCCCTGGTCGCGCTCGCGGCGACCGAGCAGCTGCTGCGCGGCGGGCGTGCGCTCGGGGCCGAGGCGGTCGAGGCCGCCTTCGCGGGGGTCGACTCACCGGGACGGCTCGAGGTCGTCCGGAGCTCACCCGCGGTGCTGGTCGACGCCGCCCACAACCCCGCGGGCGTCGAGGCCCTCGTGGCGGCGCTCGACGAGGCGTTCACGTTCAGCCGCGTCGTCGGTGTGGTCGGCGTGCTCGAGGACAAGGACGCCGAGACGATCCTCTCGCTCCTCGAGCCCGCCCTCGCCGAGGTAGTCGTCACGCGTTCGGGCTCGACCCGGGCGTGGGACGTGCAGGACCTCGCGGAGATCGCCGTCGACGTGTTCGGGGAGGACAGGGTGCACACCGCCGAGAGGCTCGACGAGGCGGTCGCGCGCGCGGTCGAGCTCGCCGAGCAGGGGACCGACGGATCACCTACCGGAGCAGGCGTCGTCGTGACAGGCTCGGTGACGATGGCGGCCGAGGCGAGGATCCTCTTCGGCCGGGGCTGAGCCACCGCGGGCGGTCCCCGCGGTGGCCGACGGGAGGAGCGGCGATGAAGAAGCTCATCAACGACCCGGCGCGGGTCGTCGAGGAGTCGCTCGAGGGGTTCGGGCTGGCCCACGCGGACGTCGTGACGGTGCACCCCGACCCGCTCTACGTGGTCCGGGCCGACGCGCCGGTGCGCGACAAGGTCGGGCTCGTCAGCGGAGGTGGCAGCGGCCACGAGCCGCTGCACGTCGGTTTCGTGGGTCGCGGGATGCTCGATGCCGCCGTCCCCGGTCCCGTGTTCACCTCACCCACCCCGGACCCCGTCGCGGCGGCGACGGTCGCCGCGAACGGCGGCCGCGGCGTGCTGCACGTCGTGAAGAACTACACCGGGGACGTGCTCAACTTCGAGACCGCCGCGGAGCTCGCGGACGCCGAGGGCGTCGAGGTCCGGACCGTCGTGGTCAACGACGACGTGGCCGTCGAGGACTCGCTGTACACGGCCGGGCGGCGAGGGGTCGCCGGGACGCTCGCGGTCGAGAAGATCGCGGGCGCGGCCGCCGAGCGCGGCGACGACCTGGCGGCCGTCGCGGACATCGCCGAGCGCGTCGTCGCGAACGTGCGCTCGATGGGCGTCGCCCTCGAGGCGTGCACCGTGCCGCACGCCGGCACGCCGAGCTTCGAGCTGACCGAGGACGAGATCGAGGTGGGCATCGGGATCCACGGCGAGCCGGGCCGGCACCGGCGCGCGATGGCGCCGGCGGACGAGATCACCGAGATGCTCACGAACCCCGTCGCGGACGACCTGGGGCTCGCCGCGGGGGACGACGTGCTGCTCCTCGTCAACGGCATGGGGGGTACGCCCGTCTCGGAGCTGTACGTGGTCTACCGGCACGCGCGGCGCCTGCTCGAGTCCCGCGGTGCGCGCGTCACGCGCTCGCTCGTCGGGAGCTACGTGACCTCGCTCGAGATGCAGGGCGCCTCGGTCACGGTGCTCCGCCTCGATGCCGAGACGACGGCGTTGTGGGACGCTCCGGTGCACACGGTCGCGCTGCGGTGGTGAGCCCCGAGGCACCGGACGGCGCGACGTACGAACGCGGGGGGCACCGGCACGACGTGAGGGAGCGAGCATGACCGTGGACGTGGCCTGGGCCCTGCGCTGGGTGCGGCGCACCGCCGAGCTCGTGGCCGAGCACCGGGACGAGCTGGTCGAGCTCGACCGCCGGATCGGTGACGGCGACCACGGGGAGAACCTCGACCGCGGCTTCCGGGCCGTCGTGGTCCGCCTCGACGGCCTCGACGAGCCGCCCGCGCAGGTGGGCGACGTGCTGCGGGTCGTCGCGACCACGCTGATGTCGACCGTCGGCGGTGCCGCGGGCCCGCTCTACGGCACCGCCTACCTCCGGGCCGCCAAGGTGAGCGGTCTCGCCGAGCTCGACTCGGCCGCGGTGCTCGCCCTCCTCGAGTCGGCGCTCGAGGGCGTCGTCGCGCGGGGCAAGGCCCAGCCGGGCGAGAAGACGATGGTCGATGCGTGGAGCGCCGCCGTCGCGGCGGCCACCGAGGCGGTGACGGCGGCCCGCTCGCCGCGTGAGGTGCTCGCCGAGGCGGCGCGTGCGGCCGACGAGGGCGCGCAGGCGACGATCCCGATGGTCGCGACCAAGGGGCGGGCGAGCTACCTCGGCGAGCGGAGCGCGGGCCACCTCGACCCGGGTGCCGCGTCCTCGGCGCTGGTGCTGCGTGCGGCGGTCGAGGCGACGGTGCCGGAGGAGCGGTGACATGGCCGACCGAGGTGAGGTGACCGTCGGGCTGGTCCTCGTGTCGCACGCCGCCGCGGCAGCCGAGGGCGCCGCGCAGATCGCGCGGCAGATGGCACCCGACGTCCTCGTCCTCCCCGCCGGTGGCGCCCACGGCGGCATCGGGACGGACGTGGATGTCGTGGTCGAGGCCATCGGGTCGGCCCTCGAGACCGTCGCCGGCGTGGTCGTGCTGACGGACCTCGGTTCGGCGGTCATGTCGGCGGAGACGGCCCTCGAGCTGCTCGAGGCCGAGAGCACCGGGGGCGCCGACGCGGTGCGGGTGCCGTCCGCGCCGTTCGTCGAGGGTGCCGTCGCCGCAGCCGTCGAGGCTCAGCAGGGCGGGGACCTCGCGGCGGTCGAGCGGGCCGCCGTCGGCGCCGGACGGATGTTCGCGCCCGAGGGGCCGGCCTCGGACGCGCGCGGTGACGGCGGGCCGCAGACCCCGTCGGCCGTCGCTCCCGAGGCCGAGGTGCACCGCGCACGTGCGGTGCTCGCGCCGGGTGTCGGTCTGCACGCGAGGCCGGCCGCCCTGCTCGCGCGCGCGGTCGCGGAGATGCCCGCGACCGTGCGGGTGGGGGGAGCCAACGCGACCAGCGTGCTCGAGCTCATGGCGCTCGGGGCGTCGGGTGGTGCCGAGGTCGAGGTCGAGGCGAGCGGTGACGGGGCTGCCGAGGCGGTGGCGGAGGTGGTGCGCCTGCTGGAGGGCGACCTCGAGCAGGGGTGACGACGGTCACGCTCACGTCGCACGGGGAAATCTTGCATCGGGTGTAATCTTGCAGACGTGCAAGGAACTGAGGAGGCCGCCCCGGCCGAGCCTGAGGTGGCCCTGGGCCTGCGGGAGCGGCAGAAGCGCGCGCGTCGCGACGCGCTCGTCGACGCGGCGCACGCCCTGGTGGAGGCCGACGGCCTCGAGGCCGTGACCGTCGACGCGATCTGCCGCCGTGCCGGGGTCTCGACGCGCACGTTCTTCAACTACTTCGAGTCCAAGGACGACGCCGTGCTCGGCCTGCCGCCCTGGCGCCTCGACGACGAGGCGACGCGGGTGTTCGCGGCGGGCGGGCCCACGGGCCGCCTCGGCGCCGACGTGACGACCCTGGTGCAGTCGCTCGTCGACCGGCACCCGGTCGCGCGGCACCGGATCGCGTGCGCGATGGAGCTCGCCGAGCGCGAGCCCGCGCTCCTCACGCGTCAGGTGGCGGCCTTCCACCGGCACCATCTCGAGGTCGCACAGCTCGTCGCGACCCGGCTGGGGGCCGCGGTCGGCGATCCTCAGGTCGAGGCCGCCACCGCCCTCGTGCTCGCGCTCGTGCGCGCGAGCTTCGTCGAGTGGTTTGCGGGTGACGAGGAGCGGCCGGTGAGCGAGCTCGTCCCCGGCGTCGTCACGCGGCTGCGCGACCTGCTCGCCGACTGACCCCTGCCCGTCCTGGCCTCGCGCCCCACCCCTGACCCGCACCGGTCGGGCCCGCACCGCGGGGCCCGCCGCCCCACGAGGAGACACCTGTGACCGCACCCGCTCCCCGAGCCGCCACCGACGGCGGCGCGCCCGCCGACGCCCCGCTCGTGGTCCTGACACCACGGACGGTCTGGCTCGTCTTCGGCGCCCTCATGGCCGGCATGTTCCTGTCCTCGCTCGACCAGTCGATCCTGGGCACCGCGATGCCCACGATCGTCGGCGAGCTCGACGGCGTCGCCCACCAGGGCTGGGTGATGACCGCCTACATCCTGGCGATCGCGGTCGCGATGCCCCTGTACGGCAAGTTCGGCGACCTGTGGGGCCGACGCTGGCCGTTCCTCGTGGCGATCGGGCTCTTCACGCTCGCCTCGGTGGGCGGTGCGCTCGCGAGCACGTTCGCCGAGCTCGTCGTGTGGCGCGCCGTGCAGGGCCTCGGCGGTGGTGGGCTGATCATCCTGTCGCAGGCGATCATCGCCGACGTCGTCTCGGCCAAGGACCGCGGCAAGTACATGGGGCCCATGGGTGCGCTCTTCGGCGTCGCCGCGGTGCTCGGGCCGCTGCTCGGCGGCTTCTTCACCGACCACCTCACGTGGCGCTGGGCATTCTGGCTCAACGTGCCCATCGGTGCGGCGGCCTTCACCGTCGCCTGGTTCGCCCTGCGCCTGCCGAGCCACCGCAGCCGCCGCCGGGTCGACTGGGCCGGGATCGCCCTCATGGTCGTCGCGACCTCGGGCCTCGTGCTCGTCACGAGCTGGGAGAGCATCGCGAGCGGCGGGTACGACTGGTCCGACCCGCGTCTGAGCGGGCTGCTCGCCCTGACCGGGCTCGCCGCCGTCGGCTTCGTGGCCGTCGAGCGTCGCGCCGAGGAGCCGCTGCTCCCGCTGCACCTGTTCCGCAACCGGACGTTCGCGATCGCGACGTCGGTCGGGCTCATCATCGGCATGGGCATGTTCGCCGCGCTGAGCTTCCTGCCCACGTTCCTGCAGATGGCGACGGGGGCCGGTGTGACCGAGTCGGGCTTCCTCATGCTGCCGATGATGGCGGGGGTGATGCTCACCTCGATCGGCTCGGGCATCGCGATCACGCGCACGGGGCGCTACCGGGTCTTCCCGGTGGTCGGCATGGCCGTCACGACGCTCGGGCTCGTCTGGCTCACGCGGCTCACCGGTGACATCTCGATGCTGCTCTTCGGGGCCATGATCTTCGTGCTCGGCGCCGGGCTCGGCCTCGTGATGCAGACGATCGTCCTCGCGGTCCAGAACTCGGTCGACCCGCACGAGATCGGGACCGCGACCAGCGCGAACAACTTCTTCCGCGAGATCGGGGCCGCGGTCGGCATCGCGCTGTTCAGCAGCGTCTTCACGACGCGTCTGATGGACCGGCTCACGCCCGTGCTGGGCGCGGGCGCCGGAGGCGGCGACGGGGGAGCGCAGTCGCTCACGCCGGCGGTGGTGCGTGATCTCCCCGCACCCGTGCGCGACGGCGTCGTCGACGCGTTCGCGGACGCGCTCGCGCCCGCGTTCTGGTACCTCGTGCCGCTGGTCGCGGTCGGCTTCGTGCTCACCCTCCTGCTGCGCGAGATCACCCTCTCGGGCGAGGCGGGGATGATCGCCCGGGGCGAGGCCGTGGCGGCTCCCTCCGCGCTCGCCGTTCCGGCGCCGGTCGACGTGCCCGACGACGCCCCGGACCTCGTGCCCGCTCCCGACGGGCGGGGCGGACCGGCGCCGTCGGACCGCGGGTAGCCTGCCGCCATGAGCGCAGCCGAGCCCGACGACGCGTCGACGCCGGGGCCGGGTGGGCAGGACGGCACGCCCCCCGCGCCGCCGCGCTCCGCCCGGCGGCAGTTCGCCTCGACCATCCTCGTGCTCGAGGCGTTCGTCGTGCTCTTCGCGGTGCTGGTCGCCTACGGCCTGCGGGTCGCGCCGCCCGAGGTGCTCGTCGCGATCGGCGCGAGCCTCGGCCTCGCGCTCGTGGTGGTGGCGGGGCTGCTGCGGTGGCCCGGCGCCTACGTCGCGGGCTCGGTGCTGCAGCTCGGACTGCTCGGTCTCGGTCTCGCGGTGCCCACGATGTTCGTCGTCGGCGGCATCTTCGTGGTGCTCTGGGTCGTCGCCCTGCGGCTCGGTGGCCGCATCGACCGCGAGCGGCGCGAGCGCCTCGGTCTCGCCTGACGTCCGTCGCCGCTAGGGTGGGCGACCATGACGGCTCCCGAGCGCACCCTCGTCCTGGTCAAGCCCGACGGCGTCCGCCGCGGCCTCGTGGGGGAGATCCTGCGACGGATCGAGGCCAAGGGGTACACGCTCGTCGCGGTCGAGCTGCGCCGCGCCGACGACGCGCTGCTCGCGGCGCACTACGCCGAGCACGAGGGCAAGCCGTTCTACGGCCCGCTCGTGGAGTTCATGGGCTCGGGTCCCGTCCTGGCCGCCGTGGTCGAGGGGCAGCGCGCGATCGAGGGCTTCCGCTCGCTCGCGGGCACCACCGACCCGACCACCGCGGCCCCCGGGACGATCCGCGGCGACCTGGGCCGCGACTGGGGCCTCGCGGTCACGCAGAACCTGGTCCACGGCTCCGACTCGCCCGAGTCGGCCGCGCGTGAGATCGAGCTCTGGTTCCCGGGGCTCGCGGCCGCGACGTCCTAGGTCCGCCGCCCGGACCTCCTAGGCTGCGCCCGTGCACCTCAAGACCCTGACCCTGCGGGGCTTCAAGTCGTTCGCCTCGGCGACGACGCTCCACTTCGAGCCCGGTGTCACGTGCGTCGTCGGGCCCAACGGGTCGGGGAAGTCGAACGTCGTCGACGCGCTCGCGTGGGTGATGGGCGAGCAGGGCGCCAAGTCGCTGCGCGGCGGCAAGATGGAGGACGTCATCTTCGCGGGCACCTCGGGCCGCGCCCCGCTCGGACGCGCCGAGGTCAGCCTGACGATCGACAACGCCGACGGCGCGCTGCCGATCGACTACTCCGAGGTGACGATCTCGCGCACGCTCTTCCGCAGCGGCGGCTCCGAGTACGCCATCAACGGCTCGCCCTGCCGGCTCCTCGACATCCAGGACCTGCTCTCGGACTCGGGTCTGGGTCGCGAGATGCACGTGATCGTCGGGCAGGGGCAGCTCGACGCGGTGCTCCGAGCCACGCCTGAGGACCGGCGCGGGTTCATCGAGGAGGCCGCCGGGGTCCTCAAGCACCGCAAGCGCAAGGAGAAGGCGCTGCGCAAGCTCGAGGCCATGCAGGCGAACCTCACGCGCCTGACCGACCTCACGAGCGAGATCCGCCGTCAGCTCGGTCCGCTGGGCAAGCAGGCCGAGGTCGCGCGCAAGGCGCAGACGGTCCAGGCGGACCTGCGCGACGCGCGCGCGCGGCTCCTCGCCGACGACCTGGCCCAGCTCACCGCGACCCTCGAGCAGGAGATCGCCGACGAGACCGCGCTGCGCGAGCGCCGGGCCGAGGTCGAGCGTGAGCTCGCGGCCGCCCGTACGCGCCTGGGTGCCCTCGAGGTCGCCGCGGCCGAGGCGGCGCCGCAGCTGTCGGAGGCGAGCGAGGTCTGGTACCGGCTCTCCTCGGCGCGCGAACGCCTGCGCGGCACGGCCACGCTCGCGGGCGAGCGCCTGCGCCTGCTCGGCTCGACGCACGACGACGGCGGCTCGGGCCGCGACCCGGACGACCTCGAGGCCCAGGCGCAGCGCGCCCGGGCGGCGGAGGCCGAGCTCGCGGCCGAGGTGGACCTCGCGCGCGTCGCGGTCGAGTCGGCCACGGCGCAGCGCACCGAGCTCGAGCAGCTCGCGCACGACGCCGAGCGTCGCGTCGCCGCCCTCCAGCGCGCCGTCGCCGACAGGCGTGAGGGGCTCGCGCGGCTCGCCGGCCAGGTCGCGGCGCGTCGCAGTCGCGTGGAGGCGACCGAGGCGGAGATCGGCCGCCTGCGCGAGGCGGTCACGGAGGCGGAGCGTCGGGGGCAGCAGGCGAGCGTCGAGTTCGCGGCCCTCGAGTCGCAGGTCGCGGGCGTGGAGGAGGGTGAGGAGGGGCTCGACGCCGAGCACGAGGCCGCCGTCGAGGCGCTCGAGGCCGCGTCGCGCGCCGTCGTCGAGCTGCGTGAGGCCGAGCAGGTGGCCGAGCGGGAGCGCGCCACGTGGTCGGCACGCGTCGAGGCCCTCGAGATGAGCCTCGTGCGCAAGGACGGCGCGGGAGCGCTCCTCGCGGCCGATGCGCTCGAGGGCACCCTGGGCACGCTCGCCGGGCTGGTGACGGTCGACGCCGGGTGGGAGGACGCGCTCGCGGCAGCACTGGGTCCGGCCGCGGAGGCGGTCGTGGTCGAGTCCGTCGGGGCAGCGGTCGACGCGCTGCGCTGGCTGCGTGCGGAGGACGCGGGGCGCGCGACCCTCGTCGTCGGCTCGGACACCCGGCCGGAAGCGTCTGCCCGCGCGGCACTGCCGGACGGCGTCGTCCCGGCGGTGAGCCTCGTCCAGGCCACGGCCGCTGTCCACGCCGCCGTGACGGACCTGCTGGAGGGCGTCGTGGTGGTCGAGGACCTCGCGCGGGCCCGGGCGCTCGTCGCCGAGCATCCGGAGCTCACGGCCGTGACCCGTGCCGGCGACCTGCTGGGCGCCGTCCGCGCCTGGGGCGGCTCGGCGTCGGCGCCGAGCGCGCTCGAGCTCCAGGGCGCCCTCGAGGACGCCCGGACGCGCCTCGCCGCCGCGATCGCGGACCTCGAGCGCACGCGGTTCGAGACCGTCGCCGCCCAGCGCACCGAGGACGAGGCGCGCGGGCGTCACGAGGCGACGCTCGAGCGCCTGCACGAGTCCGACGCGGCGTTGGCGGCGGTCGCCGAGCAGCTCGGGCACCTGGGTTCCGCCGCGCGCTCCGCACGTGCCGAGGCGGAGCGCGCGCAGGCCGCGCTCGCGCAGGCGACCGAGCGGCTCACGGCGGACCAGGCCGAGCTCGCCGAGCTCGCCGAGCGCCTCGAGCACGCCGAGGCGGACCCGGCCGAGTCGGACGACCAGATCGAGGCCGCCGCGACCGAGCGGGACGAGGCCTCGGGACGTGCCGCGGCCGCGCGAGCGCGCGAGACCGAGGCGCGGTTGACGCTGCGCACGAGCGAGGAGCGCGCGCGTGCGCTGGCCGGCCGCGCCCAGTCGCTCGAGCGTGCGGCCG
>NZ_JAACYI010000017.1 GCF_009996735.1 Cellulomonas sp. APG4
GTTCCGCGCCCCAGGACGGCGTCGCCGCGGCCGGCGTCGCGGGAGCGGCGGGCGCCGCGGACGGCTGCCACGGGGTCGGCACCTCGGGGGCCATCGGCACCTCGGCGACCGGAGCGGGCTGCTGCGCGGGCGCCTCGGGCTGCGCGTGCGCACCGTCCGAGCTTCCCCAGGCGGACTGCCGCACCGGGCTCGCCGTGGGGCTGAAGCCGGTCGGGATCGGCGCGAAGCCGGTCTGGATCGTGGGCTCGGCGGGAGCCGCCTCGGGTGCCGGGGCCTCGTCCTCACGACGCTTGCGACCGAACCAGCCGCGCTTCTTCTTGCCCTTGCCGGAGTCGGCCGCCGGCTGCTGCGCGGCGGGCTGCGGAGCCGGGACCGGAGCGGCCGGGGCGGCGGGCTGCGCCGCGACCGGGCCCCACGCGGGCGCCGACGAGGTCGCGGGTGCGGGCTCGGCGTCGACCGCCGGACCCGTCGGGGCGGACCATGCGGCCGACGGCGACCACGCGGGCTCCGTCGGCGCACCCCACGTCGAGGGGTCCGCCTGCGCAGCGGCGGGGCCGGGCTGCTCGGTCGGCTGCCACGGCTCCGCGGCGGGGGCCTCGGTCGGCTGCCACGGCTCGGCGGCGGGGGCCTCGTCCCGGTGCTCGGCGACGGGCTCGGCCTGAGGCGCCGACGGCGGCCAGGTCGCGTCGGTCGCGGGGGGCCACGGGACGTCGTCGGCGACGGGCTGATGGACCTCGGTCGCGTCACGGTCCCAGACGGCGGCCGCGGCCGTCCCTGCGTCCCAGGCGGGGGCCGCGGGCTGCGCCTCGGCGGCCGGGGCCTCGGGCTCGGCCCACGCGGGGGCGTGCTCCGCGGAGTCCTCGACCGGCTCGACGGCCGGGACCGTCCAGGTCTGCTCGGCGACCTCCTCGGGCACGTAGGCGTGCCGGCCGAAGTACGGGATCTCCTCGTCCTCGTCGGCGGCCTCGGCCACCGGCTGCGGCAGGGGCTCCTGCGGCGTCCAGCGCGCCGACTCGGGCCCCTCGACGACCACGGCGGGGGCACCCGGGGCGAACACCGGGTCGCCGTAGCTCTCCTCGTCCTCGACCAGCGCCGGGATCACGAACGCGGGCTGCTCGTCGACGGGCTCGGGCTCGGGCTGCGAGGCCTCGGCCGCCGTCGGCTCGGCCGCGGGCGAACGACCGAAGAAGGCCGCGGCCGCGGCGAGACGCTCGGCGCCGTCCGTCTGCTCGCCGGCGGACGGGCGGTCCTCGGTGGCCTCGTCGCCGTGCTCGACGCGCACCGCGGCGGCCGCGAGCTCCGCGCGCCGCGACCGGAACCCGGTGAACATCGCGGCACGGCCCTCGGGCGCCGCGGGAGCGGACGCCGCCGCAGGCGCCGAAGGGGCGGCCGGAGGGAGCATCGGGCTCGTGGGCTGACGCGTGGGCAGCGCGGTCCCCGACTCGACCACCGGCGGGGTGGGCCCGGCGGGCTGACGGGGGGGCAGGGCGGGGCCCGCCTCGGCGGGCGTCCGGAGGGGGAGGCTGCCGGTGTCCGTCGGTCGACGGGTCGGCAGCGCTGCCGCAGGAGCCTCGGTGGGGGCCGCGGGCACCTCGGGCGTGGGCTCGACGTGACGGCGCACGAGCGGCGGCGCCGACGCGTCGACCACGGGCGGCGTCCAGACCTCCTCGTCGTCCAGCGTGACGCCCGCGAAGGCCTCGGCGCGGGGCGCGAGGGGGATCGACGGGGCGGCCGCGGCGTCGTCGGCGTCGCGGTCGTAGCTGCTGGGGGCGGGCGCGCCACGGTCCGCGGGCACGGACCGGCGACGGGGCAGGCCGTGCTGCGTGGTGCCGTCGGTGAGGGCCGCGAGGTCGACCTCCTCCGCGGGGTTCTGCTCGGAGCCCACCGAACCCGGAGCGACGTCCTGCACGTGCGCGGGCGCCGGCGCGTACTCGGCCTCGTGGACGACCTCGGCCGCCTGCTCGGGCAGGACGAACCGCTCGGGCTGGGCAGCCACCTGCGTGGGCGGCGTGAACGGGATCGACGCGGCGTCGACGAAGAGCACGATCGGCATGCGCACCGTCACGAGCGTTCCCGTGCCCTGCGGGCCGCGGGCCAGCTCGACGCGCGCGCCGAGGCGCGCGGCGATGCGACCGACCACGAAGAGGCCCAGGCGCTGCGAGCCGAGCACGTCGCCGGCCGACGTCGTCGCGATCTTCGTGTTGGCCTCGGCGAGCTCGTCGGGCGTCATGCCCAGGCCCTGGTCGAGCACGGTGATGAGGACCCAGTCCTCCTCGACACCCGTCGAGACGTGCACGGGCGTGCCCGGGTCGGAGAAGACGGTCGCGTTCTCGAGGATCTCGGCGAGCATGTGCGCGGCGGGCAGGGCCGTGTGACCGAGCATCGCCGGGTCCACCGGCAGGTCGAGCTGGATGCGCTCGTAGTGCTCGATCTCCGACGAGGCGGTGCGGATGACGTCCGACGTGGGCAGCGGGTCCCGCAGACGGCGGCCCGTGTCGATGCCCGCGAGCACGAGGAGCGACTCGGCGTTGCGGCGCATCCGGGTGGCGAGGTGGTCGAGGCGGAACAGGTCGGCCAGGGTCTTCGGGTCCTCCTCCGAGCGCTCGAGCGCGTCGATGAAGGACAGCTGGCGGTTGAGGAGCACCTGGTCGCGGCGGGCGACGTTGACGAACATCTCCGCGATCGAGCCACGCAGCGCGGCCTGCTCCTGGGCGACCTGGATGGTCGTCGCGTTGACGTCGTTGAACGCGGTCGCGAGCTGGCCGATCTCGTCGCGGCTGTCGACGGGGATCGTGGTCAGCTTCAGGTCAGGTCCCTGACCGGGGATCGCCACCTGGTCGACGAGTCGCGGCAGCTCCTCGCGGACGGTGCCGGCGGCCTCGGTGAGTCGCCGCAGCGGGTTGACGATCTGGCGGGCGATGGCGAACGCGACGACGATCGACGCGACCACCGCGGCGAGCGAGATCGCGATGGTCAGGATGGCCGTGCGCAGCTCGGCGCCCGCCACCTCGTTGGCGCGTGCGGTGGCCGCGCGGCGCAGCTCGTTCTGCACGGGGTCGAGGGCCTCGACCTCCTCGCCCGCGCGCTCGACCCAGTCGGCCGCCTCGACGAAGTCGAGGTTCTGGTTACGACCCGTCGCGATCAGGGTGCGGAAGCTGTCGTAGGACTGGTTGTCGCGGAACGAGGCACCGAGCCGCGGGACCTCGACCTGGTCGCCGAGGTCGAGGTTCGCGACCGCCTCGATCGCGGTCGTGTGCTGCAGGTCCGTCGCAGGGAAGAGCGTCGACAGGAAGACCAGGTCCGAGTCCTGGCGCTCGCTGCCGCGGAGCACCTCCGCGCCGAGCACCTGCTCCTCGAGGTAGGACTCGGCGAGGATCGCGACCTCGGTGTGCGCGTCCAGGATCTGCGCGAGGCGACGGTCGTCGAGGCCGTCCGCCATGCGCTGCGGCAGCACGATGACGGCGTCGATGTTGCGCGAGAAGTCGTTGAGGACGGGGCGCACGCCGACGGCGCGGCTCTCGACGCGGCTGCGGACGTCGTCGAGGCGCGAGAGGGACGTGTACATGTCGTCGATCGCCGCCTCGACCGAGGGGTCGAGGGCGGAGAAGTTCACGCGGTCGGCGGAGCGCCGGAAAGCCTGCAGGGCGTCGGTGGTCTGGGCACGGGCCGCGTCGACCTGCTCACGCACGGCGTCGTCACCCGCGAGGTACTGCAGCGAGACACGACGCTCCTCCTGCAGGGCCGTCGCGACCTCGCGGGACTCCTGGACCGCGGAGAGCAGCGAGGTCATGGTGCGCGACGTCTGCGCCGCCTGCACCGCGTCGAGCGAGACGACGCCGGCGAGGACGAAGAGGACGAGCACAGGCACCGACAGGGCCGCGAGGACCTTCCCGCGGATACCCAACCTGCGAAGCATGGTGTCTCCTTCACTGTGCGATGTGCGCACACCGCACGAGGTGCTGGACGACGACATGGAGCGTCAGCCCTGCCGTCCGAGACAACATCGGCCCGCACCCTGTCCGGCATTAGGCCGAAGCACGAACCGGATCGCCCGCGCCACACGATATAGGTCGTTTTTCACCCGCCTGCAACAATTCTCCCGTGCGAATCGTCACGGCAGCTCGACCGGGCGGGCCCGAGGTCCTCGGCCCCGCTGACGTACCGGACCCTGTGGCCGCGCCCCACGAGGTGGTGATCGACGTGGTCGCGGCGGGCGTGAACAACGCTGACCTGCTGCAACGCGCAGGCCACTACCCACCGCCGCCCGGGGCCCCGTTCTGGCCGGGGCTCGAGGTCTCCGGACGCGTGAGCGCCGTGGGCGGCGACGTCACGCGGTGGCGCGTCGGGGACCACGTGTGCGCGCTGCTCGACGGCGGGGGCTACGCCGCGCGTGTCGCCGTCAGCGCGGCACAGGTGCTCCCCGCGCCCCTCGGCGTCTCCCTCGTCGAGGCCGCTGCTCTCCCCGAGGCGCTGTGCACGGCCCTGTCGACGTTCGACGCGGCCCGGCTCACCGAGGGCGAGACGCTCCTGGTGCACGGCGGCTCGGGCGGCGTGGGCCACCTGGCCGTGCAGGTGGGCCGCGCGCTGGGCGCGCGCGTCCTGACCACCGCGGGTGGGCCCGAGCGCGCCGAGCGGTGCCGCGCGCTGGGCGCCGAGGTCGTGATCGACCACCGCTCCGAGGACTTCGTCGAACGCGTCCGTCAGGTGACGGACGGCCGCGGGGCCGACGTCGTCCTGGACGTGGTGGGGGCCGCGTACCTGGGCCGCAACCTCGACGCGCTCGCGACGGGCGGCCGCCTCGCGGTCATCGGCATGCAGAAGGGGCGCCGCGGCGAGCTCGACCTGGGCACCCTGCTGACCACGCGGGCGACGGTGCTGGGCACGACGCTGCGCTCACGCCCGCCCGCCGAGAAGGCCCGGATCGTCACCGACGTCGAGTCGCGCCTGTGGACCGCGGTGACCCGCGGAGAGATCCGTCCGGTGGTGCACGCGCGCATCCCCCTCGACGAGGCGGAGCGGGCCCATCGCCTCATGGCCTCGGGCGAGGTGTTCGGCAAGGTGCTGCTCGAGCCCTGACCCGGGCCCCACCGGTCAGGTGGTGCTGTCGAGGAGTCCGCGGGCGAGGGCCGGGGCGAGCACGGGTGTGAGCGGGAGCCGCGGGATCAGGGTGGCCTGGACCGCGTGGTAGAGGTCGGCCTTGCCGCCCCAGACCGTGCGCGAGACCTCGCCGTCGGGCGCGAGCTCGTGCCACCAGGAACCGCCGTCGTGGTCGAGGAAGTGCGTGGCCGCGTGGTCCCACCACGTGCGGTACCAGGCGTCGTAGCGCGGGTCCCCCGTCACCGCGTGCAGCGCGGCAGCCGCACCGAGCGCCTCGCAGAGCACCCAGTGCATCCGCTCACGCACCACGGGGCGTCCCTGCCAGTCGACCGTGTAGACGAAGCCCTCGGCCCCGTCGACCGACCAGCCCTCGCGCACCGAGGCGTCGAAGAGCGCGGCCGCGTCCTCGACGGCCCACGTGGGTGCCGGGCGCCCCGCGACCTCGAGCGCGGCGCGCACGTGCAGGGTCAGCCGGGCCCACTCGAGCCAGTGGCCGACGGTCGCGCCGTAGGGACGGAACGGGTGCGCCGGGGCGTCGCGGTTGTACTCGAGGTCGGGCACCCAGTGCGGGTCGAAGTGCTCGGGGATGCGCCACTGGTTCCCGCGTGCGAACCCGTGCACCACGCGCTCGGTGATGCGCGCCGCACGGTCGAGCCACGCGAGGTCGCCCGTGACGTCGGCCGCGGCGAGGTACGCCTCGACCGTGTGCATGTTCGCGTTGACGCCGCGGTAGGCCTCGCACGTCGTGAAGGTGCGGTCCCACGACTCGACGACCATGCCGGCGTCGTCGTCCCAGAAGTGCGCGAGCTGCACCGCGAGCGCGTCGTCGAGCAGCTCGCGCGCGCCGGGCCGGCCGGCCGCGACCGCACTGGCGGTCGCGAGCACGACGAACGCGTGCGGGTAGGCGTCCTTGAGGGTGTGCTCGTCCGCGACGGCCCCACCCACGCCCACCGCCGAGAACCAGCCTCCGTGCTCGCGGTCGCGGAACGGGCCCGCGAGCGCCGCGACGCCGTGATCCGCGAGCGCACCCGCCCCGGGACGTCCGAGCAGCGCACCGAGCGACTGCACGTACGTCATGCGGCATGTGATCCACAGCTCGCTCGGGCCCTCCTCGAGCCGGCCGCGCTCGTCGAGGCGCCCGAACCCCTCCGCGGTGCGGGCTGCGCGGCCGAAGGCGAGCAGACGGTCCGTCTCGCCCTCGAGCCAGCGGCGGTGGGCGGCAGACGAAAGCCAGGTCATCGAGGGCTCCACAGGTCGACCGGGACGGGCGACCGGTGTGCGGCAGCGCCCGACAGGGCCGCGTCGGCGCGGACCCGCCGTCACGCTACCGGGCGCGGACCGGGCCGCCCGTGGGGACAATGGGAGGCATGAGTGACGCCGACGCGACGCCCCGGGCCGCCGACGAGCACCGCGCCCCCGCGCCCGGCGCCGAGGGACCCGACCCGGAGCGACGCGACGCGGCGCGCGCGGACGAGGTACCCGACGCGACGTTCGTGGGCCAGCCGGCCAAGGTGATGCGCATCGGCACCATGGTCAAGCAGCTGCTCGAGGAGGTGCGCAACGCCCCGCTCGACGAGGCTGCGCGCGGCCGCCTCGCCGAGGTGCACGACAGGTCGCTGCGCGAGCTCGAGGACGGTCTCTCACCCGATCTGGTGGACGAGCTCCGGCGCATCACCCTGCCGTTCTCGGACGACGCGAACCCCTCGGACGCCGAGCTGCGTGTCGCCCAGGCCCAGCTCGTCGGCTGGCTCGAGGGCCTGTTCCACGGCCTGCAGACGGCGCTGGTCGCGCAGGAGATGTCGACCCGGGCCCAGCTCGCCCAGATGCGCCGCGCCCTGCCCCCGGGCACGGTCGTCCCGCCCGACGCCGGCACGGCCCTCCCGCCCGGCGCGAGCCCCGGCTCGCCCGACGAGCGCCACCCGGGGCAGTACCTCTAGTCCTGGCCCGCGGGCCGTGGACGACGCCGCACCGAGGTCAGCGCGATCGCGGCGGAGACGAGCACGAGGCCGACGACGTCGAGCGGGTGCGGCCACTGGCGCAGCACGACCGCGCCGATGACCGCCGCCGTCGCCGGGAGCATCGCGAGCAGCACGGCGAACGTCGCCGCGCTCACCTTGCGCAGCACCACCTGCTCGAGCGCGTAGGGGACCACTGACGAGAGCACCGCGATGCCGAGCACCGCCAGCAGCAGTCCCGGGTCGGCGAAGGCGGCACCGCTGCGCGGCGCGAGGACCGGCGCCCACGCGAGCGCGCCCACGGCCATCGCGACGGACAGCCGCGTCACGCCGTCGCCCCGCAACGCCATCCGCCGCCCGAGCAGGATGTACCCGGCCCAGCACGCGGCGGCGAGCAGGATCAGCACGAGCCCCTGCGTCGCCTCGGGCCCGCCGAGCGAGAGGGTCACCCCCGCGAGCAGCACGACGCCGACGGCGGCCAGGGCGATCCCGGCGCGCTCGCGCCAGCCGCGGCCCGTGATCGCCGCGACCGCCACCGGGCCGATGAACTCGATCGCGACGGCGGTGCCGAGCGGCAGCCGTGCGATCGCGAGGTAGAAGACGATGTTCATCGTCGCGAGCGTCAGGCCGAACGCGGCCGCGGCGCGCAGGTCGGCCCCGCTCCAGCGCGCACGCCACGGCCGGCGCCACGCGAGCAGCACTGCCGCCGCGGCCACGAGACGCAGCCACCCCACCTGGGCGGCCCCGAGGCGGGCGAAGAGCCCCACCGCGAGCGCGGCCCCGAGGTACTGGCTGAGCCCCGAGACGACGAAGAGCGCCGGTGCCGGGACGCGGCCCACCAGGTGGCCGGGGCGCGGGATCACCGGGCCAGGCTAGGCGCACGTCGGCCGGTGGCCCGCAGCGGACCACCGGCCGACGTGCGCGTGGGCTGGGCTCAGCCCTTGACCGACCCCGCGAGCAGCCCGCGGACGAAGTAGCGCTGCAGGCTCAGGAAGACGATCACGGGAACCACCATCGAGATGAACGCACCCGCCGAGAGGAGGTGCCACGTCTGCCCGCGCGTGCCGGCGAGCTCGGCGATGTGCACCGTGAGCGGTCGTACGTCCTGGGCGGAGCCGAAGACGAGGGCCACGAGCAGGTCGTTCCACACCCACAGGAACTGGAAGATCGCGAAGGCGGCGATCGCCGGTACCAGCAGGGGCAGCAGCACCTGGAAGAAGATCTTGACGTGACCCGCGCCGTCCACGCGGGCCGCCTCGACGAGCGACGGCGGGATGTCCTTCATGAAGTTGTGCAGCAGGAAGATCGCGAGCGGCAGCGCGAAGATCGAGTGCGAGAGCCACACCGTCCAGAACGAGCCCGCCAGCCCCCAGTCGACGTACTGCGTGAGCAGCGGGATGAGGGTGATCTGGATGGGCACGATCTGCAGCGCGAACACCGCGACGAAGAGGACGTCGCGGCCGCGGAAGTCGATCCACGCGAAGGCGTACGCCGCGAGGAGCGCGATGCTGATCGGGATGAACACCGCCGGCAGCGTGATGACCAGCGAGTTCACGAAGTAGTCCGCGAGGTTCGTGGACCCCGTCATCGCGTCGCTGTAGTTCTGCAGCGTGAACGTGAACCCGGTCTCGCTGTCGAACGGGTTGAGCGCATTCCACCAGCCGTTGTCGCGGATGGCCCCGGACGGCCGGAACGAGGTCACGAGCAGGCCGAAGGTCGGGACCGTCCACAGCAAAGCGATCACGATCGCGATGCCGGAGGCCCAGGGGTTGGACAACCGCTGCTTGGCGAGCGTGCCGAGCTGCCGGCGTGACGTGCGACCGGACTTCCGTCCCGTGTCGACACCCGGGGCCGTGCCGCCTTCGACCTCGTCCGGCTCGGCCTTCTCGAACGCCTGCGGGGGAGGGGGCGTCGTGGTCATCGGATCTCCTCCGAGAGGCGCATCTGCCGGACGTTGTAGATGACGATCGGGATCACCAGGATGAACAGGATGACCGCGAGCGCAGCGCCGAGACCCTGGTTGAACTGGCGGAAGCTCTGCTCGTAGAACTCGTTGGCGACCACCGACGTGCCGAAGTTGCCGTTCGTCATCGTCCGGACGATGTCGAAGACCTTGAGGGTGGCCATGGCGATCGTGGTCAGGACGACGACGAGGGCCGGCCGGATGCTCGGGATCGTGATGTAGCGGAACATCTTCAGGCCCGTGAGGCCGTCGAGCCGCGCCGCCTCGACGATGTCGTCCGGGATCGCCCGGATCGCGGCGGCCAGGATGGTCATCGCGAACCCGGCCTGGATCCAGACCATCACGATCAGCAGGAAGACGTTGTTCTCAGGTGCGTCGAGGAGGAACTGCTTGCTGTCGAACCCGAGGCTCACCAGCACCTGGTTGAGCAGACCGGTCTGCTCCGCCTCGGTCTGGCGGTACTCGTACATGAAGCGCCAGATGATGCCCGCGCCGACCATGGAGATCGACATGGGGAGGAACATCAGCGTCTTCGCGAGCTTCTCGAACCGTGTGCGGTCCACGACCACCGCGTAGACCAGCCCGATGAACGTCGCGAGCAGGGGCACGAGGAGCACCCACAGTGCCGTGTTGCGCAGGACGAGCTGGAACTCGGCCTGGGTGAACGCCTGGGCGTAGTTGTCGAACCCGACGTACTCGGAGCCGTTGCGGTTGAAGAACGACGAGTAGGTGGTCCGCAGCGCCGGGTAGACGAGGCCGAACGCGAGAGCCGCGAGCGCGGGGCCGACGAAGGCTACGGTCACGAGCCACCCAGGGGCCCGTCGGCTGCGGTCGACGAGCAGCAGGATGCCGCCCATCACGACCCCGAAGAGTGCGATCGCGACCACCATCAGCGCGATCTTGTGGCCTGGTCCGCTCGGGTCCAGCAGCCACTCGCGCACCGGTCGGGTGATGTACTCGATCCACAGACCGGCGTTGTTCCAGATCTCGCCCATCCAGTCCTCCGTCGTCCTCGTGCCGGGGGTCTCACGTGAGCCGGGACGGGGGCTGTGCCCGAAGCCGTGAGCGCGGGGTACGCAGCAGGGGCCTGCCGGTGCGGCAGGCCCCTGCTGCGGTCATCGGATCAGGGCCAAGAAGCCTCGATCGCGTCGAGGACGGCTGCGTCGTCCTTGTCGTTCGCGATCCAGTTGACCATCTCGCTCCAGAACGAGGACGAGCCGACCTCACCGGGCATCAGGTCCGACGCGTCGAACCGGAACACGGTGTCCTCGGCGGCCAGCAGCTCGGCCGAGAGGGCGTCGATCGGGGACTCGTAGAGCGAGGTGTCCTGCTCGCTGTTCGCGGAGACCCAGCCCGGACCGGTCGCCTCGATCTTGGCGTTGGTCCACTCCGGAGACGTCAGGTAGGCCTGGAAGGCCGCGACCTCGGGACGGTCCGAGAAGGCCGCGACGAACTCGCCACCACCCAGCACGGGCCGCTCGTCGCCGTTGGTCGGGAAGTAGAACGCGAAGACGTCGCCGTCCTCGGCCACGGTCACGCCCTCCTGGGCGCTCTCCCAGTTCGCGGCGTAGAAGGACGCCTGACGGTGCATCCAGCACTCACCGTCGAGGATCGGGAAGCCGGCGTCGGTGAACGGCGTCGACGCGATGCTCTGCACGTCGCCGAAGCCGGCGTTCACGTACTCCGGGTTCTTGAGGATGCCGCCCACCGTCGCGAGTGCCTCGGCCACGGCCGGGTCGTTGAACGGGATCTCGTGGCTGACCCACTGGTCGTAGACCTCGGGGCCTGCCGTGCGGAGCATGACGTCCTCGAGCCAGTCGGTGGCGGGCCACCCGGTCGCGTCACCGGACTCGATGCCGGCGCACCACGGCGTGCCGCCGTCGGCGACGATCTGGTCGGAGAGCTCGATGAGCTCGTCCCACGTCTCGGGGATCTCGTAGCCCGCGTCGGCGAACATCGACGGCGAGTACCAGACGAACGACTTCACGTTCGCGCCGAGCGGGGTGGCGTAGTACGTCCCGTCGATCGAGCCGTACTCCTTCCACGAGGGGTCGTAGTACTCGTCGACGTTGGCCTCGGCCGCCTCGCCCACGGGCACGACGGCGTCCGGGAAGTCGCGCACGAGCGTCGCGAGCAGACCCGGCTGCGGGATGTAGGCGACGTCGGGCGCGTTGCCGGACTGCAGGCGGACGGGCAGCTGCGCCTCGAACTCGCGCGAGCCGTCGTACTCGATCGTCGCGCCCGTGCACTCCTCGAACGGCACGTACGAGTCGATGTGCGGCTGGTCCTCGGGCGAGGTGATCGAGGTGTAGACCGTCACGGTGGTGCCGCTCAGGTCCCCGTACTGCTCGAAGGCCTCGCAGCCCTCGGCCATCTCGCGGTCGCCGTCGTCGCCGCCGCTGGTGCCCTCCTCCTCGGGGGGTGCGGTGCAGGCGGCGAGGGCCAGCGCGAGGGTGAGCCCCCCGGTGATGGCGACCGCGCCCGCGCGGCCCTTCCTCATGCTCCTCATCAGATGCTTCCTCCACGTCGTCGTGGGGCGCTCACGCGTCCCCGGGGAATGTCACGGCGCGCGCCTGCATGAGGCGCTCCGTCGGGCATCCCTGTCATGCAAGCGCTTGCACGGCCGGGGGGCAACCCCGTGCGGCAACATCGCAGCCACAGGGCAGTAACGATTCGGTCACGGAGGCTGTCGGATCGTTCTGACGCGCGTGCTCCGAGCGACGTGGCAGGTCAAGCCCCGCGCGGGACGTGCAGACGGCGGCTCCCGGGCGGCGGTCCGGTGCTCGACCTCTCGACGAGCTGCGTGGGCGCGATCGTCTCGTCGTCCGGCGCACCGCCGGCAATCATCTCGAGGACGAGCTCCGCCGCGCGCGCACCCTGGGCGCCGGCGTCCTGCGCGATCGTCGTGAGCCCTGCGAGCTCGGCGAGGTCGTGGCCGTCGATGCCGATCACCGAGACGTCCTCGGGCACGCGCAGACCGGCCCGCCGGACGGCGAGGACCGCACCCATCGCCATCTCGTCGGACGCCGCGAAGATCGCCGTCAGGTCGGGCACGTGCTCGAGCAGGTGGCTGGTCGCGTCACGTCCGCCCGCGAGGTCGAAGTTCCCGGGGACCTCGAGGTCCGAGCCGGCCGCGAGGCCCGCCTCGGCCATCGCCGCCCGCCAGCCCGCCTCACGTCCCACCGGCGGCGACATCGGCGCGACGTCACCCGGCGCACCCGTCACGTGCGCGATGCGCCGGTGCCCGAGGCCGACGAGGTGCGCCGTCGCCTCGTAGCCGGCAGCGACGTCGTCGAGACGCACCGTGACCTGCCCCGAGCCGCCCCAGCCGACGCACACGAGCGGTCGGTCGAGCCCGACGAGGGCGTCCATCTCGTCCTGCTCGAGGGGCAGGCCGACGATGAGGACCCCGTCGACCCGGCGACGCAGCACGTCCGGGTCGACGCGGGGGCGACCCCGCCGCCGCCGGATGTCGAAGGTGTAGAGCAGGACGTCGAAGCCCTGCGCGCGCAGGGTCCGCTCGGCCCCCTCGATCACGTTCGCGAAGAACCAGCGGTTGATCCAGGGGCTGATGAGCCCGATGGTGCGCGTGCGCCCCGAGGCCAGGCTCGCCGCGCTCGGGGACGCGACGTAGCCGAGCGCGGTCGCGACCTCCCGGACCCGGGCACGCGTGGCAGGTGTCACGTTCGGCAGGCCGCGCAGCGCCCGCGAGACGGTCGCCGTCGAGACGCCCGCGGCGCGGGCCACGTCCTCGATGCCGGCGGCCATGGGCGCTGATTGTGCTCCTCACGCCCGTCGGGGTCCACCCCGCACCGTCGCAGGTCGTGCGCGGTCTCCCACGCCGCTCCCACGGTCTCCCACCCGGTTCCCACGCTTCCGCGGCGACGACGTGCGACGTCCCACCGCCGTCCACGGAGCCTCCGACGTCCGCCCCTCGCGCCGCGGCGCGGCCCGGTCCCCGGCGAGCGGGCAGAGCCCGGCGCTCAGTCGCGCGCGGAGGCGACGCTGCGCAGCACGGCCGCGGCGCCGTCGTCCTCGATCGCACCCGTGACCTCGTCGGCGGCCGCCCGCACGTGGTCGCCCGCGTGGCCCATCGCGACCCCCCGCGCGGCCCAGCGCAGCATGTCGACGTCGTTGCTGCCGTCGCCCACGGCGACGGTGCGCGCCCGCTCGACCCGCAGCATCCCGCGCAACCGCTCGAGCGCGCTCGCCTTCGTCACACCCTCGGGCGCGACGTCCATCCACGCCGTCCAGCCGATCGCGTACGTCACGTCGGCCAGACCCGTGCGGGCGACGAGCTCGTGGAACTCCTCGCTCGTGTGGCCAGGGCTGCGCACGATCAGACGCGTCACGTGCTCCCCCGCGAGCTCGTCGAGGTCCACCACCCGGTGCACGCCCGTGAGCTCGCCGTCGGGGAAGAGCTTGTTCATCCGGAAGCCCGTGCCCAGCTCCTCGACGGCGAAGTACGCGTCGGGGAACTCGGCGTGCATGAGCCGCAGCGCGGGCGCCGGGTCGAACGTGATGACCTCGTCGGCCTCGTAGCCGTCCGGCAGCTCCGGGTCGAGCCGGATCGTGACCGACCCGTTGGAGCACACCGCCCAGCCGCGCGTGATCCCGAGCTCGTGCGCCACGGGGACCGTGCCGTGCACCGACCGACCCGTCGCGAGCACCACGTGATGGCCCGCCTCGGCGACCTCGGCGACGGCCGCGCGCACCGCCGGCGCCAGGCCACCGTCGTAGTGCAGCAGCGTGCCGTCGACGTCGAGCGCGACCAGGTGCGGGCCCGGGCCCGCGCTCACGCGTCCTTCCCGACCGGGGTGAGCACCTCAAGGCCGTCCAGGTAGGGGCGCAGCCCCTCGGGCACGCGCACCGAGCCGTCCGCCTGCTGGTGGTTCTCCAGGATCGCGACGATCCAGCGCGTGGTGCCGAGGGTCCCGTTGAGCGTCGCCACGGCGCGGGTCTCACCCGTGCCCGTGCGTTCGCGCGCACCGAGGCGTCGGGCCTGGAAGGTCGTGCAGTTCGACGTCGACGTCAGCTCGAGCCACCGCTCCTGGCTCGGCAGCCACGCCTCGCAGTCGAACTTCCGCGCCGCGCTCGAGCCAAGGTCACCCGCCGCGGTGTCGATGACGCGGTAGGGCAGCTCCACGAGCGCGAGCATCTCCTCCTCGAGCGCGAGCAGCCGCGCGTGCTCGTCGGCGGCGTCCTCGACGGTGGTGTACGAGAACATCTCGACCTTGTGGAACTGGTGCACGCGGATGATCCCGCGGGTGTCCTTCCCGTGCGAGCCGGCCTCGCGCCGGTAGCAGGCCGACCATCCCGCGTAGCGCAGCGGGCCCCCGCTCAGGTCGAGGATCTCGTCCGCGTGGTAGCCCGCGAGCGCGACCTCCGAGGTCCCCACCAGGTACAGGTCGTCGGCCTCGAGCCGGTACACCTCGTCGGCGTGCGCGCCCAGGAAGCCCGTGCCGCGCATCACCTCGGGCCGCACGAGCGTCGGCGTGATCATGGGCGTGAACCCGGCCGCCGTCGCGCGGTCCATCGCCGCGTTGAGCAGCGCGAGCTCGAGGCGCGCTCCGATGCCCGTCAGGTAGTAGAACCGCGCGCCCGACACCTTGGCGCCGCGCTCGGTGTCGATCGCACGCAGCATCTCGCCGAGCTCGAGGTGGTCGCGCACGGGCACGCCCTCGGCCGCGAGGTCGCGCGGGGTGCCCTCGTGCCGCAGCACCACGTAGTCGTCCTCGCCACCCGCGGGCACGCCGTCGAGCACGACGTTCCCGATCCCGGCGAGGGCCGCGTCGAGCTCGGTCGCCGCCGCGTCCGCGTCCGCCTGGAGGGCCTTGACCTGCTCGGCGAGGTGCTTGGCCCGCGCGAGCAGCGCCGCCTTCTCGTCACCGGTGGCCTTGGCCACCTGCTTGCCGAGCGCCTTCTGCTCGGCGCGCAGCTCCTCGAACTGCGTGAGCGAGGCCCGACGGCGCGCGTCGAGGTCCAGCACGCGGTCGACGGCGGACGGGTCGTCGCCCCGCAGGCGCTGGCTGTGGCGGACGGCGTCGGGGTTCTCCCTCAGGAGGCGCAGGTCGATCACCTGCCGAGGGTATCGAGCCCCGCCGGGCGCGCCGCACCTGATTCGTGGTGCCGCGGGTCGAAGCGATCCCACGGCCCGGTGCGGGAACCCTCCGCGCGCACTAGCGTGCGGCCATGACGTGGGTCGAGTGGGTCACCATCCTCACGGCGGTGGTGGCCGTGGTCGCGGTCGTCCTCGCCGTCCTCAACCGCCGCGCCCTCGTGGGCCACGGCGTCGCGGTGTCTCCGTCGATCGGCGCCCCGGGCCGCGCCGGCACCGCCTCGACCGATGACACCGACGCCGCGCACACGCTCGTCGCGTTCGTCGCGAACCCCACCAAGCCGGGGGTCCCCGAGCTGCGCGACGCCGCCGTGCGCGCGTGCGCCGCGCGCTACCTGCCCGAGCCGCTGTGGTTCGACACCACCGTCGAGGACCCGGGGATCGGGCAGACGCGCCAGGCGCTCGAGCAGGGCGCGCAGGTGGTGATCGCGGTGGGCGGCGACGGCACGGTGCGCGCGGTGGCCGAGGGTCTCGCGGGCACGGGGGCCGCGATGGGCCTCATCCCGCAGGGCACGGGCAACCTGCTCGCACGCAACCTCGACCTGCCCATCAACGACGTCGACGAGCTGCTCAAGATCGCGCTCACGGGCACCGAGCGGCCCATCGACGTGGGCTGGCTCACGGTGGTGCGCGACGAGTCGCAGGTCGCCGACGACATCGCGGAGGCGGACCCTGAGGCGGTCGAGCCGGGCGAGACCCCGCCCGAGGTGGACGAGCCGGCGCGCGACCACATCTTCCTCGTCATCGCGGGCCTGGGCTTCGACGCGGCGATGGTCGCCGACACCGACGAGGAGCTCAAGGCGCGGGTGGGCTGGATCGCGTACTTCGTCGCGGGCATGAAGCATCTCAGCGGGCGCCGCATGCGCCTCGAGATCGCCAAGGACGGCGGCCCCTGGGTGCCCGTGCGGCTGCGCAGCCTGCTGTTCGGCAACGTCGGACGCCTCCCGGGCGGCATCACCCTGCTGCCCGAGGCGGAGATCGACGACGGCTGGCTCGACCTGGGCGCGATCGACACCCGGGGCGGCCTGGCGGGCTGGACCCAGCTGTTCGGCGAGGTCGCGATGCAGCGCTTCGGGGTGCGCACGGACCTGCCCAACAAGATCGGTCACATCGACCACTCCCGCGCCAAGGAGGTGCGCGTGCGCTCGCGCGAGCCCCAGCAGGTGCAGGTGGACGGGGACACGATCGGCGAGATCCTCGAGGTCTCCGCGCGCGTCGACCGGCACGCCCTCGTGGTGCGCGTGCCCGGCGACTGACGCCCGGCCGCACGCGCACGGCCCGCTCAGTGCGCGCGGCCCTCGCGCAGCTGCTGGACCCACGAGCGCGCGGCCGCGAAGTCGGCGTCGTGCGTCCCGGGGCGCACGTCCCCGTGCGGTGCGTCGACCCGCGGGTACGAGCCGAGGAACCGCACGTGCGGGCACACGCGGTGCAGCCCCATGAGGGCCTCGGCCATGCGTTCGTCCGCCACGTGGCCCTCGGCGTCGATCGAGAACGAGTAGCGCCCGAGCGCGTCGCCGATGGGCCGGGACTCGATGCGCGACAGGTTCACGCCGCGCGCCGCGAACTGCTCGAGCATCTCGAGCAGCGCACCGGCCTGGTTGCTCGGCAGGTGCACCACGAGCGTCGTCTTGTCGGCGCCCGTGGGCGGGGGCACCTGCCCGGGCGGCCCGACGACGACGAACCGGGTCACGGCGCGCTCGTTGTCCGCGACGTGCGCGGCGAGCGGCGTCAGACCGTAGTGCTCGACGGCGGGCGGCGGCACGAGCGCCGCGTCGAACGGCAGCGCGCCGTCCTCGCCCGCGAGCAGCGCCGCGGGGGCCGTGTTCGAGGTCGCGGGCACGTGCACCACGTGCGGCAGGTGCGCCGCGAGCCAACGCCGGCACTGGGCCCACGCGTGCGGGTGCGCCGAGATGCCGCGCACGTCCTCGAGCCGCGTGCCGGGCCGCGCTGCGAGCACGAACGAGACGGGCACCAGCACCTCGCGCAGCAGCACGAGCGGGGCGCCCGTCGCGAGCGTGTCGAGCACCGCGGTGACCCCGCCCTCGACCGAGTTCTCGATCGCGACGACGGCGCGGTCGGCCGCGCCCGTGCGCACCGCCTCGATCGCGGCGACCACGTCGACCTGGGGTAGGTACTCGGCCTCGTCGGGACCCGCGACCTGCCGCAGCGCGGCCTCGGTGAACGTGCCGGCCGGCCCGAGGTACGCGTACCGGAGCCGCCGCGACGAGCCGTCCGCGGGCGCGGCGTCCTCCTGCTCGGCCATCCCTGCCTCCTGTCCGACGGCATCCGCACACCACCGTCACGCGTCCGCCGCGACCTCTCCGCCGCCCGAGCGTAGTGCGCCCTAGGCTTGGCGGGTGCCCGGGTCCAGCAGCAGCATGCGCCGTCTGCGCGGCCGCACGGTGCAGGTGCTGGTCGCCCTCGTCGCGGTCCTCGGCCTGGTCGCCGTGCTCGCCGCGCCGGCCTTCGCCGACGACGCGCCCGACGGCGCCGCGCAGGAGGCGACCCCTGCGGGTCCCGTGGTCCTGGTCGGCCTCACGGGCGTCCGCTGGGACGACGTGCGCACGCTCGCGACCCCGGGGCTGTGGGACCTGTCCCGCTCGGGTGCGCTGGGCAACGTCGCGGCGCGCAGCATCCGCTCGACCTCGTGCCCGGCCGACGGGTGGCTCGGAGTGAGCGCGGGCACGCGGCTGGGCGACCTCGAGGACCCGGACCGCGGGTGCCGCACGCTGCGCGAGGTGCGCACCGACGGGACCGTCGCAGGCTGGGCCGACTACGTGCTCGCTGCCGACGAGCAGCCCTACCGTGCGCAGCCCGGGCGGCTCGGCGCGACGCTCGCAGAGGCCGGCACCGAGGTGCTCGGGATCGGTCCGGGGGCCGCGATCGCGCTCGCCGACGTCGACGGGACCGTCGTGGGCCCGGTCGAGCGCACGCCCGCCACGTCCACCGAGCTCTACTCCATGGTCCGCACCGGCCTGCGGACCACCGACCTCGTGGTGGTCGACGCCGGCACCGTGCGCGACCCGGGCCGCGCGACCGAGGCGCGCCCCGAGCGCGGCCTCCAGAGCGAGCCCGAGGAGCCCGAGGCCGAGGAGTCGGAGTCGCTCACGGGCACCCCCGAGGACGACCTCGACGGCGTGGGCGCGATCCTCGAGCCGACGCGCCTGGAGCAGGTGCGCGCCGTCGACGAGCGCATCGAGACGGTGCTCCGTGCCGCGCGCAGCACCCACGCGACGGTGCTCGTGGTCTCGCTCGCGGACTCGGGCCGCGCGACGCTGCAGCTCGCTGCGGCCCACGGCACGTCCCCCGACGGCGAGCCGTACCGCGGTCTGCTCACGTCGGGGGCGACGCGTCAGCCGGGGCTGGTCCAGGCGATCGACGTCACACCCACCGTCCTCGGCCTGCTCGGTCTCGACCGCCCCGGGGACGCGTTCGACGGTGCGCCCATGGTCCCCACCGCGGGCCCTGCGGGAGCGACCGCACGCATCGACGCGCTCGAGGACATGGCCACCGAGGCTCGGCAGGTCACCCGCGTCAGCGGTTCGTACCTGACCCGCGTGGTCCTCGCGCAGGCCGTCTTCTTCGTGCTCGCCGCGCTGCTCCTGACCGTGCGGACCGTGCCCACGGGCCGGCCGCTGCGACCCGCGCTGCGCGTCCTCCGCGTGGCCGGGCTGGCGCTCGGGGCGGCGCCGATCGCCTCGTTCCTGGCGGGCCTGGTGCCGTGGTGGAACGCTGGCTCGCCCACGTGGGCCTTCTGGGCCGTGATCCTCGGCTGGATCGCGCTCATCACGGCCGTCGCGCTGCGCGGGCCGTGGCGGCACCGCCCGCTCGGCCCCGCGGGGGTCGTCGCCGGGGTCACCGTGCTCGTGCTGCTGCTCGACGCGATGACGGGCGCGACGCTCGTGATCGACTCGCCGATGGGCGCGCACAGGATCATGGCGGCCCGCTTCTACGGGATGAGCAACCAGGCGTTCGCCCTGCTGACGGCCGCGAGCCTGCTGGTCGCGACGGCGGTCGCCCAGCCGCTCCTCGACCGGGGTCGTCGACGCGCCGCGACCCTCGCGGTCGCCGGGATCGGCCTCGTGGTGACCGTGGTCAACGGCACGCCCGGCCTGGGCAGCGACTTCGGCGGACCGCCCGCCCTGATCCTCGGGTTCGCGATCCTCACGCTCGCCGTGAGCGGCCGCAAGGTGCGCTGGCGCACCCTGCTGCTCGTCGGGCTCGTCGCGGCCGTGGTGGTCATGGGCTTCGCGGTGCTCGACTGGCTGCGCCCTCCCGCCGAGCGCACGCACCTCGGTCGCTTCTTCGCGACCGTGATCGACGGCGGCCTGTGGGACGTCGTCGTGCGCAAGCTCAGCGTCAACCTGCGCGTGCTGACCTCGTGGCGCTACCTCGTGCTCGCCATCGGCGGCGTGCTGGTGACGCTGCTCGTGCTGCGCGGGCCCCACCCCGGGGGCCGGATCCTCGCGGGTCGCAGCCCGCTCGCCGGGCTCGGCCAGGCGGTCCCGCTGCTCGGCACGACCGTCGCGGCCGTGGGCGCCGCGCTGGGTCTCGGCTTCCTCATCAACGACTCGGGCATCGTGGTCCCCGCGACCGGGATCGCCGTCGCGGTGCCGTGCCTGGTCGCGGCTGCGGCGCAGTGGCGGCTCGCGCACCCCGACGTGGACCTCGAGGCGGCCGAGCCCGACCCGGTCGAGGAGCGGTCAGGCGCGCGGTGACGGGGGCGCGGTGCGGCGCCCGATCCCGCGCATCACGCCGCGCATCTTGCGGGCGTTCACGGCGAGCAGCACGTCGCGGTACTGGGCCGCGCGGTGCATCTGACCGCGCAGGTCCGTCCCCGAGGCGCGGTGGCGCAGGTCGCACGGCACCTCGACCGCCACGAAGCCCTTGGTGAGCAGGTCGATCGTCATGCCGGTCTCGACACCCCAGCCGCGCGCCAGCGGGGTCGCCGCCTCGAAGGCCTCGCGTGTGAGGCAGCGCATGCCGGACAGCGGCTGGGTGGGCGTCCACCCCGTCATCGCGTGGATCGAGCGCCGCGCGAGCCCCACGACGATGCCGCGTCCACCCGCACCGGGCTGGGGCGGGAGGAGCGCGATCGACACGTCGGCCGCACCCTCGAGCACGGGCGGGACGAGCGGCGCCGCGTTGACGGCGGACTCGCCCAGGTCCCCGTCGAGGAAGAGCAGCAGGCGCGCCGGACGGTCGTCGGTGTCGCGCATCGCGACCACCGCCGCACCGGTCTCCATGGCCGCGGCCTTGCCCCGGTTGTGCGAGTGGCGCACGACGACGGCGCCGGCCTCGCGTGCGACGTGCTGGGTCGCGTCCTCGCTGCCGTCGTCGACCACGAGCACGAGGTCGACGTGCGGGATCGCGCGAGCGGCACGCACGGTGGCCGCGATGCGGCGCGACTCGTCCTTGGCGGGGATGACGACGGCGACCCGCTGCTTCGGGGTGGGGGGTGCGCCGTCTCGGCGTCCCCGGGTGCTGGCCACGCCACCACCCTAACGACGTTTCGAGGCCACGTCAGCGCGGCGCCACGCGATGGTCAACGCCCGGTCATGCGGCTCAGCGCAGCGTGAGCTGACGGGCCACGAGGCCGGCGCGAGCGCGCCGCTCGTTCGCGTCGAGCGGGGCGTCCACCGCGAGCGCGGCGTCGAGTCGCCCGGCGAGCTCGGCGAGCGGCCCCTCGACCTCCTCGGGCTCGGTGCCGGGGCTCAGGTCCCACACCGGCACGAGCAGACCGCACGAGCGGAACGCACCGATGAACTTGCCCAGGTCGCCACCCGCGAGGCCGGACTCGCGGCGCGCGTGCAGCCGGGCCAGCGCGTCGAGGAAGTCCTGCTCGTCGTGCCGCACGGCCCAGCGCAGGTACTCGCGCTCACCCATGCGCGCCCAGTAGGCGGCCTCGACCGAGGTCAGGCGGCGCGTGGGCACGACCGTCTCGTTGAGCTGGTCCAGCGAGGCCTGCGCGTCGGGCGGCAGCTCGACCCCCGACGCCGTCCAGTAGTCGAAGCCCTCGTGCACCGTGACCTCGAACGGGACGTCGAGGTCGAGCACGTCCTGCAGCCGCGGCCCGGGCTCGGGCAGCGGGGCCGAGGTGAGCGGCGTGCCGGCAGGCAGCTCGAGCGCCCGGAGCAGCAGGTCGGCGAGGTCGCGCGACGCGTCCCCCGAGCCCGCGTGCTGCTGGAGCGCGAGCATGATCGCGCCGTCGCCGCGGTGCAGCGCGGGCCACGCCATGGGCAGGACCGTCGTGACGACGACGTCGCGCGCACCGTGCTCGGCCGTGGTGCGGGCCGTCCCCGTCGCCGCGGGCACCACCTCGCGCATCGCCACGTAGTCGGGCTCCCCGGGCAGCCCCTCGAAGGGGCGCAGGACGAAGTCGACGGTCGCTCTCTTGGCCATGGGCAGCGAGCGTACCCGTCGTGCCTGCGCCGCCGGCGGGGCGACTGCGGACGATCCCGTGCGCTCGGGGACCCGGCGGTGCGAGGATCGGGCCATGCACGAACGCGCCGGCACCCCCGCCCTCCCCGAGGACCTCGTCGACCTCGACGCGCTGCTGAGCGCGTACACGGACCGCACGCCCGATCCGGACGACCCGGCCCAGCAGGTGGTGTTCGGCACCTCGGGCCACCGTGGGTCGTCGCTCGACGGCGCGTTCAACGAGGCGCACATCATCGCGATCACCGCGGCGATCGTGGAGTACCGGCGCTCGCAGGGCACCGACGGCCCGCTGTTCATGGGCCGCGACACCCACGCGCTGTCCGAGCCCGCGTGGCGCACCGCGCTCGAGGTGCTCGCCGCGGCGGAGGTCGACGTCTACGTCGACGCGCGCGACGGCTACACGCCCACGCCCGCCGTGTCGCACGCGATCCTGCTGCACAACGGCGCGGGTACGGCGCAGGGCGTGCGCACCACGAGCTCGGGCGGCGGCTCGGGCCTCGCGGACGGCATCGTGATCACCCCGTCCCACAACCCCCCGCGCGACGGCGGCTTCAAGTACAACCCGCCGCACGGCGGCCCCGCGGGCTCTGAGGCGACGTCGTGGATCGCCGAGCGAGCCAACCGCCTGCTGCGCGAGGGCGTCGGCTCGGTGCGACGGGTGAGCGTCGAGCGTGCGCTCGCGGCGCCGACGACGCACCGCCACGACTTCCTCACGGCCTACCTGGACGACCTGCCGCACGTGCTGGACCTCGAGATCGTGCGCGCGAGCGGCGTGCGCATCGGGGCGGACCCGATGGGCGGCGCGGCGGTCGACTACTGGGGCGCGATCGCCGAGCGGCACGGCCTCGACCTGACCGTGGTGAACCCCGAGGTGGACCCGCGCTGGTCGTTCATGACGCTCGACTGGGACGGCAAGATCCGCATGGACTGCTCGTCGCCGTCGGCGATGGCCTCCCTGGTGCGCGCGATGCAGGACGGCGGCTCGGCCCCGTTCGACGTCGCGACCGGCAACGACGCGGACGCCGACAGGCACGGGATCGTCACACCCGACGGCGGGCTGATGAACCCCAACCACTACCTGGCGGTCGCGATCGACTACCTGTTCGGCGGCGCGCGGCCGGGCTGGCCCGAGGGTGCGGCGGTCGGCAAGACGCTCGTCTCCTCGGCGCTGATCGACCGCGTCGCGGCGCACCACGCGCGTGAGCTGCGCGAGGTGCCGGTCGGCTTCAAGTGGTTCGTCCCCGGGCTGCTCGACGGCACCGTGGGCTTCGGCGGCGAGGAGTCCGCGGGCGCGTCGTTCCTGCGCACCGACGGCACCGTCTGGACCACGGACAAGGACGGCATCCTGCTCGCGCTGCTCGCGGCCGAGATCACGGCGCGCACGGGCTCGTCGCCCTCGCAGCTGCACGCGCGCCTCGTCGAGCGGCACGGCGAGTCCTGGTACGCGCGCGTCGACGCGCCGGCCACGCGCGAGGAGAAGGCCGCGCTCGGCGCGCTGCGTCCCGAGCAGGTCACGGCCTCGACCCTCGCGGGCGAGGAGGTCACGGGCCGCCTGACCGAGGCACCGGGCAACGGCGCCGCGATCGGCGGGCTCAAGGTGACCACCGAGAACGCGTGGTTCGCGGCACGCCCGTCGGGCACCGAGGACGTCTACAAGATCTACGCCGAGTCCTTCGTCTCGGCCGAGCACCTCGCGCAGGTGCAGCAGGCCGCTCGGGACGTCGTCGCGCAGGCACTCGCGTGACGTCGCGGGCGACGACGACGGCGTCCTCGGACCTCCCGGGGGCCCGTCCGCTCAGGCGACCGGCGGGGCGAGCAGGCTGAGCCGGAATTCGTCGGCCGGCACGGGGCGCGACCACAGGTAGCCCTGTGCGCTCGTGCAGCCGAGCCGGCGAAGCTCGGCGGCCTGCGCCTCGGTCTCGACGCCCTCGGCCACGAGGTCGAGGCCCAGGGACTGGCCCAGCCGGACGAGGGTCGTCACGATCGCCCGGCTGCGCACGTCGTCGAGCATCGCCGCGACGAACAGCCGGTCCACCTTGATCATCGAGATCGGCAGCTCGATCACGCGCGTCAGCGGGCTGTACCCGGTGCCGTAGTCGTCCGCCGCGAGGCCGATGCCGATCCGTCGCAGCGCCGCGAGGTCGGTCAGCAGCGCGTCGCTCACGGCGTCGAGGTGCGTCTCGGTGAACTCGAGCACCAGACGGGCGGGCGGCAGGCCGGTGCGCGCGAGGACGCCGCTCACCACGTCGAGGAAGTCCGGCTCGTCGAGCTGCCGCGCGCTGACGTTGACGTGCACCTGGACGTCGTCGGCCGGCCAGCCCACCGCGAGGCGGCACGCACGCTCGAGCACCCACGCGCCCACCCGCGGCATGAGCCCCGACGCCTCGGCGACGTCGAGCCACTCGGCCGGCGCGAGCACGCCGCGCGTCGGGTGCCGCCAGCGGACCAGCGCCTCGGCCGCGGTGGTGCGCCCGTCGAGCAGGTCGACCACGGGCTGCAGGTAGACCTCGAGCTCGTCGCGGTCGAGCGCCTCGCGCAGCTCGGCCTCGAGCTCGACCGCACGCGTGGCCCGCGCCCGGTGCTCGTCGGAGTACACGACCGCACGCCGCTTGCCGGCCTCCTTGGCCGCGTACATGGCGGCGTCCGCGTCGCGCAGCAGGTCGTCCGCCCGGGCGCCCGCGGTTCCCCACGCGATGCCGATGCTCGCGCCCACGGAGAAGGGGCGGCCGCCCACCATCGTCGGCGCAGCGAGCGCCTCGAGCACCTCGGCCGCGAGCTCCTCGCCCTCCTCGGGCCCGCGTGCGTGGGGACGCAGGACCACGAACTCGTCCCCGCCCTGCCGGGCCGCGACGTCGTCGGGCCGCAGCAGCGAGCGCAGGCGCTCGGCGACCTCGACCAGCACCACGTCACCGTTGGTGTGACCCGCGGTGTCGTTGACGTGCTTGAAGTCGTCCAGGTCGCAGAAGAGCACGACGACGCCCGCACCCTCGGGCAGCGTCCGCAGCGCGAGGTCGATCCTGTCGCGCAGCAGCGTGCGGTTGCCCAGGCCCGTGAGCGAGTCCTGGAGGGCCTGCGCCGTCAGCCTGTCCTCGGCCGCACGCCGCGAGGTGACGTCGACCATCTGCGCGACGAACAGCCCGTCGCCCGCGGACGAGGGCAGCGGTGAGATCGCGACCTCGACCCAGCGCGTGCCGTCCCAGCCGACGAGGGCGAGCTCGCCGTGCCAGCCCGCGAGGCGTCCCTCGGCGATCGCAGCGACGGCGTCGGTGAGCATCGCGCGGTCGCCCTCCTCGAGGCGCCCCGTCCACGAGGTCCCGACGAGGTCCGTCTCGCTGCTGCCGAGGATCCGCGCCGCCACCGGGTTGAGCTCGACCACGTCGAGCCCGCCGCCACGGTGCCGGCCGAGGCCGTCGGCCGGGGCCTCGGCGGGCTCGGCTCCCGGCTCGCGACGACCGCCACGACGCTGGAGGTCCGCCTCGGCACGCGTGTCCACGTGCCCCGCCTCGCACCGCCGCAGCAGGAGCGTGCCGAGCAACGCCTCGCTGAAGCCCAGCCGGAACAGCCGCTCGCTCGCCTCGACCCGCTCGAGCGCCGCGCGCCGCTGCGCGACCGACACCGCGACCGGGAGCATGATCAGCGCGGCCGCCACCATGTACGCCTGCACGAGCGAGGTGCTCGCGGTGCTGGCCTCGCCCAGCCTCGCGGCGAACGGCCCCCCGCCCGTGCGGCTCAGCCACGTGAGCAGCACGCCGAGCACCAGGAGCTGCGTGGTCACGGTGCGCGTGCCCAGCCGCAGCGCGCCCCAGACCAGCAACGGCATGGTGAGGAAGCTCAGCGGCAGCGTCTGCTCGGGGCCGAAGATCACCACGGTCGCCACCACGACGGCCGCCCACTGGAGCGCGGCCTCGAACCCGCGCCCCGGTGCGCGCGAGCCGAGCACGCGCATGCCGAACGGCACGATCACGAGGATCGCGGCACCGTGGCTCGTCATGACGGTGCGCGCGGTCACGAGGAACCCGCCGTCGGTGCCGAACGCCACGGTGGCGCCCGCCAGCGCGCCCATCGTGACGATCCCCATCGCCGTCGCCACGAACAGACGGAACACGTCCTCGAGCGAGCGCAGGCTCGGCCGGCGGCCGTCGCGCGTGAGCCACCAGGCGACCACGAACGCCTCGAGGGCGTTGGCCAGGCCGAAACCCGCCGCAACGGCCGGCTCCCGGCCCGCGACGACGTTCGCGACGGCGCTCAGCACGGCGACGACGGCGACCGCGACGAGCCTGCGCGCACGCGTGGGGGCCCAGGCGATCGCGATGACCGAGACGCCCGCGGCCGGCCACCAGGCGGCGACGCCCGTGTCCGGAGGGGCGAGCGCGACGGCTGCCGCGGCCAGGCCGAAGACCGCGGCTCCGAGGCCCACGTAGGTCAGCAGGCCGTAGGACGCCAGGGCTGCGGCCACGCGACGCACCGACGACGGTCCCATCGCGCCTCCTCCCGAACGGCCACCGCGGCCGTGGTGCCCCCACGGCGCCATCGTGCCCAGCATCCTTCCACGCGGCCCCGCACGCACGAGGGGTGAAAACACGGGCCTCGGCACCCTCGGCGGGCTGGGAGAATCCTCGGGTGCTCCGCCCCTACCGCGAGGTGCTCGCGCACCCCGGCGCCGTCGCGTTCTCCGCGGCCGGCGCACTCGCCCGGCTCCCGATCTCCATGGTCGGCATCGGGATCGTCCTCATGGTCTCGGACGTGTACGGCTCCTACGCCCTCGCGGGGCGCATCTCGGCCGTCCAGGTGATCACGCACGCCATCTGCTCGCCGCTGCTCTCGCGCCTCGTCGACCGCCGCGGCCAGGCCCGGGTCATGCGGCCCGCCGTCGTGCTCACCGCGCTCGGGATCGGTGGCCTCGTGGTCCCCGCGCTGCTCGGCTGGCCCTCGTGGACCCTGTACGCGGGTGCCGTCGTCGCGGGGGCGAGCGCGGGCTCGATCGGGGCCCTGGTGCGCGCGCGGTGGTCGTACGTGCTGCACGACCCTCGCACCCTGCACACGGCGTACTCCCTCGAGTCCGCGGTCGACGAGCTCGTGTTCATCGTCGGCCCGGTGCTCGCGACGCTGCTGGCCACCGGGGTGCACCCGGTCGCGGGGCTGGTGGTGCCGATGGTCGCGGTGCTGCTCGGGGGCGTCTGGTTCCTCTCGCAGCGCGGCACCGAGCCACCGCCCAGCGCGCGCGAGCCCGGGACGAGCCACCGGCACGTGATGCTCTCGGGCGGCATGGTCGCGCTCGCGGCGGTCTTCGTGTGCATGGGCGCGGTCTTCGGCGCGACCGACGTCGCGACGGTCGCCTTCGCCGAGGAGCAGCAGAACAAGGGCGCCGCGGGCCTGGTGCTCGCGATCTTCGCGGCGGGGTCCATGATCTCGGGCCTCGGCTACGGCGTGCGGCACTGGGTGAGCCCGCTGTGGCGCAGGTTCGCGATCGGGGTGGTCGCGCTCGCCCTCGGCGTGACCCTGTTCTTCGTGGTGACGAACCTCGTCGCGCTCGCCGCCGTGATGTTCGTGGTCGGCTTCGCGATCGCGCCGACCCTCGTCAACGGCAACGGACTGGTGCAGCAGCTCGTCCCTCGGACGCAGCTCACCGAGGGGCTCACCTGGGTGGGCACGTCACTCGGTGTCGGGGTGTCGCTCGGCGCGTCGATCGCTGGTGCGGTGATCGACGCGCGGGGTGCGCACGCGGGGTTCGCCGTCGTCGCGCTCTCGGGTGTCGCGGCGGCGGTCGCCGCGCTCGCGGGACTGCCCGCGCTGCGCAGCCGCACGGCCGTGCCGGCGATCCCCCACGCGGGTTGAGGCGCTCCCGCCTCAGCCGAGCGTCGTGTCGAACAGCGAGCCGAGGCCCCAGGTGACCGCGGCAGCGGCGCCACCGATCGCGAGCTGACGCAGCGCACGCAGCAGCGGCGGGGCGCCCGAGATCAGGCCGACGACGGCGCCCGTGGCGAGCAGCGCGAGGCCCACGGCACCGAGGGCGACGAGCACCGCGACCGTCCCTTCGAGGCCGACGAGCCACGGCAGCACCGGGATGAGCGCGCCCGACGCGAAGAAGAGGAAGCTCGAGACGGCGGCGCCCGTCGCCGTGCCGACCTCCTCGTGCGCGTCGACCACCGTGTCGGCGTGGAACTCGCGGCTCTCGTGGCCGAGGCGCGCGATGTCGTCGAGCACCGCATCGGCGCGTGCGCGGGCCTCGGTCGCGTCCAGCCCGCGGGCGCGGTAGACGAGCTCGAGCTCGTTCGCGTCGAGGTCCAGGTGCGGCAGCGCCTCGTGCGCCGCGGGGCTCGGGGTCGAGGCCGCGAGCAGCTCGCGCTGCGAGCGCACCGAGATGAACTCGCCCGCACCCATCGACAGCGCACCCGCGAGCAGCCCCGCGAGGCCGGTCAGCAGCACGGTCGCCGTCGGTGTCCCGGCGGCCGCGACGCCGATGACCAGCGCCAGGTTGGAGACGAGGCCGTCGTTGGCGCCGAAGACGGCGGCGCGGAACGTCCCGGCGAGGCGCTGGCGACCCCGTGTGGCGAGGGAGCGCACCACCTCCTCGTGGATGCGCTCGTCGGCGGCCATCGCAGGCGTCGCGTCGGCGTCGAGCTCGTACGTCGCGCGGGCCTCGGCCCGCTGCGCGAGCGCCAGCACGAAGACCGAGCCGAAGTACCGCGCGAGCCGCGCGAGGATGCGGAACCGCACGTCGCCGCGGCGCGGCTCACCCACGTGGTCGCCCAGCAGCTGTTCCCAGTGCGCGGCGTGGCGGCCCTCGGCCTCGGCGAGCGCGAGCAGGATCTCGCGCTCCTCGCCGTGGCGGTGCCGCGAGAGCTCGCGGTACACCGCGGCCTCGGCGCGCTCGTCGGCCAGGTGCCGGCGCCACCGGCGCAGCTGGGCAGGGGTCGGTGTCACGACGCCCAAGCCTGCCACCTCGCTGCCGGCATCCCGGCCCCGAGGTCCCGGGCCCCACCGCGCGCGGGCGGTGGGACGCAGACGTCAGGGGGCGGCGGCGCGCAGGCGCTCGAGCAGCGGACCGGCGGCGGTGTCGAGGAACTCCTGCTGCTTCTCGTCCCCGATCTGCACCAGCGCGAGGTCCGTGAACCCGGCGTCCCAGAAGGCCGATGCGGCCTCGACCACGGCGTCCAGGTCGGGCCCGCACGGGATCGACGCCGCGACGTCGTCGGGCGTGACGAACTGCGTCGCCGCCTCGAACGCCTCGGTGGTCGGCAGGTCGGCGTTGACCTTCCAACCGCCCGCGAACCAGCGGAACTGGTCGTGCGCCCGCGCGACGGCGGCCTCACGGTCCGGGTCCCAGCTGATCGGCATCTGCCCGATCTTGCGCGTACGGCCCTTCCCGGCGTCCTCGCGCGCGGCGTCCCAGCGCGTGATCAGGTCGCCGTCGGGCTCGACCGCGACCAACCTGTCGGCGAGCGGTGCGAACCGCGACACCGACTGCGGGCCGGACACCGCCACACCGATCTCGACGGGCGTCTCCGGGCGGTCCCAGACGTGCGCGGAGTCGACCCGGTAGTGCTCACCCGAGTACGTCACGCGCTCACCCGCGAGCAGTGGCCGGATGATCTCGATCGCCTCCTCGAGCATGTCGTGCCGCTCGCCCACCGCGGGCCAGCGCTCGCCGACCACGTGCTCGTTGAGGTTCTCGCCCGCGCCGAGGTTGAGGCCGAACCGCCCATCGCTCAGCACGCCCAGGGTCGCGGCCTTCTGCGCGACGACGGCGGGGTGGTAGCGCAGGATCGGCGCCGTCACGTAGGTCATGAGCTCGATCCGCTGCGTCGCGTGCGCGACGGCGCCCAGCGTGCTCCACACGTAGCCCGCATGGCCCTGGCTGTCGAGCCACGGGAAGTAGTGGTCGCTCGCCACGGCGAGGTCGAAGCCGACGCGCTCGGCGGCGGCGGCGTAGTCGACGAGCTCGCGCGGCCCGCTCTGCTCGGTCATCAGCGTGTACCCGAATCTCATGCCTCAGCCTCACCCGGGATCGCCCGTCCGGCACCTCGAGCCCGCGGGCGGCGGCGAGGACGGTCAGGCCGGGGCCCAGGGCTCGCGGGACGTACGGACCACGCGGCGCGTGCGGGCGGCCTCGACGACGGCGAGGCCCACGAGGTGGTCCTGCGCGGCCTCGGCGAGCGGGTACGGCGGCTCCCCGTCGCCGCGCACCCAGGCCCGGGAGCGGTCGAGCAGGGTCGCGACCGCGATGTCGTCGTCCGACAACCGCGCGCCCAGGTAGGGGTTGCGGTAGACGACGCGCCCCTCGAACGAGAGGTGCTCGAGGTCGGCCCGCTCCATGTCCTGACCGATGCCGTGCTGCCGGCGCGCGAGCAGCGACGTGACGCTCGCGCGCGGGTCCACCCACCGCTGCACCGCGTCGTCGGCGAGCTCGCCGTGGCTCCCGCGCACCAGCACGCGGTCCTGGCGCAGGTCGTTGCGCGGCTGGTTGGTCGTGAAGTCGTAGAACGCGCTGAGCCCGTCGCCCAGGTCGAGCAGCGCGAGGGTCGTGGTGACGTCCGACGGCTCCGTCGCCCCTGTCCAGCCCGCCCGTGAGCGCGGGTCCATGAGCGGGGCGGTGTGCTGCTGACCCGTCACCTCGACCGGCCCGAACAGGTCGGCCTCCGCCCCACCCGCGCGCAGCAGGCCACGCACCAGCGCGAGCGCGTGGTACTGGTGCGTCGAGGAGACGTGCACCGACGTCGCACGGCCCACGGCCCCGTCCGCGAGCACCCGTGCGCGGGCGGTGTGGCCCGGCAGGAACGGGCTGTGCTCGGCCACCTGCACGAGGCCCGACGCGCCGACGTCGTGCCACACGTCGCGCAGGGCGGGCGCGTCGGGCGCGGGAGGGGTCTCGGCGAGCACCGGGACGCCCGCCGCGACGAGCTCGCGGACCAGGCCGGGCGTCACCGACCACGGGGTCGAGGTCACGACGAGGTCAGGGAGCACGGGATGCGCCCGCAGCAGGTCTGCGACGGACCTCCACGTGGGCACGCCGTGGGCGGCGGCGACCTCCTGGCCCCGCTCGGCGGTCCGGGTCACCACACCGAGCAGCTCGAATCGCTCGGGCAGCGCACGGGCCATGCGGAGGAAGAACTGTGCACGCCACCCGCTGCCGACGACGGCGTAGCGCAGCGGGTGGGCGGGCGTCTCGCTCCAGGAGGTCATCACCCCATCCTGAGGCCGCGCGACCCCAGGCGCCCAGGTGGCTCCCAGGTCCAGAGCGTACGATCGAGCGGTCCGCGCCGCGGACGTCCCGCGGGACTCCCCCGCACGCTCCCCAGACGAAGGATCGCGCCTGTGCGCCGACTCGCCGCCGCCCCTGTCGCCCTGATCGCCACGGCCCTGCTCCTCGCGGGCTGCTCGGGCGACGCCGAGCCCGAGGCGACGCCGTCGCCCACGCAGGAGGCGCCCACCGTCCCCGAGCCGAGCGCGGACGACGTCGCGGCCCTCGACGACGTCACGCTCGAGGGTGAGGCGGGCGCCCCGCCCACGGTCACCTTCGACCAGCCGTTCGACGTGAGCGCGGCCGTCGCCCGCGTGGTCGACGAGGGCACGGGTGACGCGCTCGAGCTCGGCCAGGAGCTCCAGGTGAACTACGTGGTGCTCTCGGGTGAGGACGGCTCGCAGCTCGCCTCGACGTGGGAGCTCGGCTCGCCCGAGCGCCTGTCGTTCACCGACCAGGCGCTCGTCCCCGCGCTGATCGAGGCCCTCACCGACCAGCAGGTGGGCACGCGCCTGCTGTTCGCCGCGCCCGGGACCGAGGGCCAGGCTGCGACCGAGACCACGCAGGAGATCCCGGCGAGCCCCGCGACGGTCATCGCGATGGAGGTCGTCGAGGCGACCTTCCCGCGTGCCGAGGGCGAGCCGGTCGAGCCGCCCGCGGGCCTGCCGACGGTCGAGCTCGGCGAGAACGGCGAGCCGTCGATCGAGATCCCGGCCGACGCCGAGAAGCCGACCGAGCTCGTGGTCCAGCCCCTCATCAAGGGCGACGGGGCCGTGGTCGAGGCCGGTCAGAACGTGCGCATCCACTACACGGGCGTGCTGTGGGACGGCACCGAGTTCGACTCCTCGTGGGGCCGGCAGCCGCTCGAGGCCGTGATCGGCGCCGGTCAGCTCATCGAGGGCTGGGACGAGGGCGTCGTGGGACAGACGGTCGGCAGCCAGGTGCTGCTGGTGGTCCCGCCCGAGAAGGGCTACGGCGCCGAGGGCAGCGGAACCATCCCGGGCGACGCGACCCTCGTGTTCGTCGTCGACATCCTCGAGGCGACGGCTCCCGTCGGCTCCTGACCTCGGCGGGCCCACCCGTCACCGCACCGACCCCCGTCGCGCACGTCGCGGCGGGGGTCGGCCGCGTCAGAGGTGCTCGAGGTCCAGGTGGAACGCGCCCACGAGCTCCTCGCCCGGCGTGAGCACCTGGAGGCCGTGCGTCTCGACGCCGTCGGCGAGGAGGTTGAACGCGTCGTTGGCGTTGGTCACCGGCTCGACGGCCACGTAGCCGCGCCCGCGCGGTGCGTAGACCAGGGTGTGCGCGAGCACGTCGTCGGCCACGAGGTCCACACCCACACCCGACTCCGGCCACTCGAGGCGCACGGGGCCGCCCGCGGGGTCACGCACGAGGCAGTCGTTGAGCAGCTCGCCGTCGAGGCGACGCAGCTCACGGAAGTCGAGCAGCCGCGGCACCGGCCCGGCCGGGCCCGTCGGCAGGCCCGCGTCGAGCGGGTACGCGGCGCGCGCGGGCAGTCGCAGGCTGAGCTCCGAGAGGGCCGGGTCCACGAGCCCGCGGCGGAAGAACGGGTGGTGGCCGAAACCCGCGGGGAACGGCTCGTCCGCGAGGTTGCGCACGTGCGTGCGCACCGTGAAGCGCGGCCCGTCGAGCGCGTACGTGACCGTCGCACGGAAGTGCCACGGGAAGTTCGCGCCCACCGCCTCGCGCGTGTCGAGCTCGAGGGTCACGGCCACCGGTGAGTGCGCGGTGACGCGCCACGGGTACTCGAGCCCCGTGCCGTGCATCGCGTTGCCGTCGGGCGAGTTGGGGCGCAGCTGCCAGGTGCGGCCGTCCCAGCGCAGCACGCCGTCGCGCACACGGTTCGAGAACGGCACGAGCACGTAGCTCGAGCAGCCCCACGGGGTGCGCCGCGCCGCCGCGCGCGTGGGACGCAGCAGATCCCGCCACTCGCCGTCGGGCCCGCGCACGCGGCCGTGCGAGAGCGACGCACCCGCGGCGGGCAGCACGCCCACCTCCCACACCGAGCTCGCGATCGCGAGCACCCTGTCGTCACGCATCGGGCCTCCCGGGCCTCGCAGGCCCACCCCGGCGGCCGCGTGGCCGCGGGGGTGGGAGCGGTCGGGCGCCCCCCTGGATGAAGCGCCCGACCGCCGTCAGAGGGTCGCCGTGATCCGGACGACCGAGCCGGCCGGGGCGTAGGGGACCGTGGTCCCCTCGACCGCGACGCCGTCCACCTCGAGGCGGGCGCGGGCGCCGTCGGCCCCCGAGTTCACGACGGTGATCTCGTAGGTCGCCCCGCGGGCCACGCGACGCACCGTGAAGCGCGGGACGTCCGGACCGATCTGCGGGTCGACCACGAGGCCGTCGTGGTCGGGGCGCACGCCCAGCAGGTACTGCGAGACCGCGACGAAGTTCCACGCGGCCGTACCGGTGAGCCACGAGTTCTTGGCCTCGCCGTGCCGCACGGCCTCCTTGCCCGCGATCATCTGCGCGTACACGTACGGCTCGAGCCGGTGCACGTCGCTGATCTGCTCGCGGTAGGCAGGCGTGATCCGGCGGTAGTAGTCGAACGCGCGCTCACCGCGGCCGAGGACGGTCTCGCCGATGATCACCCACGGGTTGTTGTGGCAGAAGATGCCGCCGTTCTCCTTGTACCCGGGCGGGTACGTCGAGACCTCGCCCATGTGCACCTGGTAGGTGGTGTACGCCGGGTACTGGAGCACCATGCCGTGGTCGGTCGCGAGCATCTCGCCCACGGCGTCGAGCGCCTGCACGGCCGGCGCCGAGGCGTCGTCGGGCCCCTCGCCCACGCCGATCCCGGCCATGACCGCGAAGCCCTGGGGCTCGATCCAGATCTTGCCCTCGGGGTGCTCGTCCGTGCCGATCTTGTTGCCGTAGTAGTCGTACGCGCGCAGGAACCAGCGGCCGTCCCAGCCGTGGGTCAGCACGGCCTCACGCATCGCCTCGACCTCCGCGCGCGCCGCCGCCGCGACGTCGGCGAGGCCGCGCCGCTCGGCGATCTCGGCGTACTCGGCGCCGTAGAGCACGAACTGCGCCGCGATGAACAGGGACTCGGCGACCCCGCCGGCCTGGTTCTCGGTGGTCTGGAACGACTCGCCGGGCTCGTTCGAGAAGCAGTTGAGGTTCAGGCAGTCGTTCCAGTCAGCGCGCCCGATGAGCGGCAGGCCGTGCGGGCCGCGGTTGTCGACCGTGAACCGGAACGAGCGGGTGAGGTGCTCGAACAGCGTGTCCGCGAGGGCGTCGTCGTTGTCGAACGGCACCTGCTCGTCGAGGATCGACCAGTCGCCGGTCTCCTTCAGGTACGCCGCGGTGCCGGCGATGAGCCACAGCGGGTCGTCGTTGAAGCCCGAGCCGATGTCGTTGTTCCCGCGCTTGGTGAGCGGCTGGTACTGGTGGTACGCGCTGCCGTCGGGGAACTGCGTCGCCGCGATGTCGAGGATGCGCTCACGCGCGCGCTCGGGCACCAGGTGGACGAAGCCCAGCAGGTCCTGGTTCGAGTCCCGGAAGCCCATGCCGCGGCCGATCCCGGTCTCGAAGTACGACGCCGAGCGCGACATGTTGAACGTGACCATGCACTGGTACTGGTTCCAGATGTTGACCATCCGGTCGAGCTTGTCGTCGGTCGACTCGACCGAGTACGTCGACAGCAGCTCGGTCCAGTAGGTGCGCAGGCGCTCGAACGCCTCGTCGGCCTGGGCGGTGGTCGCGAAACGCGAGAGCAGCGCGTGCGCACGCTCCTTGTTGATCACCTGGTGGGCGTCGTCGGCCCACTTCTCGTCCTGCGGGTTCTCGACGTAGCCGAGCACCACGACGAAGGTCTGCGAGGCCCCGGGCTCGAGCTCGACCTCGAGCGCGTGCGAGCCGATCGGGTACCAGCCGCTCGCCACCGAGTTGCCTGCCGTGCCGCGCAGGGGCACCTCCGGGTCCGCGAACCCGCGGTACACGCCGCCCACGAACGTGTCGCGGTCCGTGTCGAAGCCCGCGGCACGTGTGTTCACGCCGTAGACGGCGTAGTGGTCGCGGCGCTCGCGGTACTCGGTGCGGTGGTAGATCGCGCTGCCGTGCGGGCCGTCGGGCTCCACCTCGACCTCGCCGATCGACAGGTTGCGCTGGTAGTTGGTCTGGTCGTCCTGCGCGTTCCACAGGCAGAACTCGACGAACGTGAAGAGCGTGAGCTTCTTGGTCGCGTCCGAGGTGTTGGTCACCGTGATCTTCTGGACCTCGGCGGTCTCGCCCATGGGGACGAAGAGCAGGGTCTCGGCGCGCACGCCGCCCCGCTCGCCGGTGATGCGCGTGTAGCCGAGCCCGTGGCGCGCCTCGAAGTGGTCGAGCTCGGCCTTCATCGGCGTCCACGAGGGGGTCCACACGTCGCCGTCGTCGTGGACGTAGAGGTAGCGGCCGCCCTCATCGGTGGGCACGTTGTTGTAGCGGTAGCGCGTGAGGCGGCGCATCTTGGCGTCGCGGTAGAACGCGTAGCCCCCGGCCTGGTGCGAGACGAGCGAGAAGAACTGCTCGGAGCCCAGGTAGTTGATCCACGGGTAGGGGGTGTGCGGCGTCGTGATGACGTACTCGCGGCTCTCGTCGTCGAAGTGCCCGTAGCGCATAGCGGTGCAGCCCCTTGCTCTCTCTACCTCGTCGTGGCCGAGCGGGGCGCGGGAGCGCTCCCCAGCTGGCGCCGGGAGCGACGGCCCCGGCGGGCGGGCTGATCGTCGACGACCTGCTCCGCCGCGCGCGAGAGCGCTCCCATGCGGCCGCGCCCATGATAGCCACACACGCCCGGCCCCCGGCAGGCCCTTTCTCCGCGCTTCGCGGCCACCCCCGCCGCCACCCACCGCCCGCCACCACCCGCCGAGGTCGCCAGTCCGCGCCGAGGTCGCCAGGTGCAAGCCACGACCTCGGCGTGAAGTGGCGACCTCGGCGGAGGTGGTGCGCTGGGCAGGGGTCGGCGGGGTGGAGGGGTGGGCGGGAGGGGCGATGGTCCTGTTCACGTGGGGAGGTGGCGTGGCTAGCCTGGCGACCTAGGGCCACTCCGACGAAGGAGATCCGACATGGACCAGGCAGCGACGCCGAGGATCCGCAACGTGGCCCTGGTGGGCCACAGCGGTGTCGGCAAGACCACGCTCGCGGAGGCACTCCTCCACAGGGCCGGGGTGATCCCCCGCGCCGGGCGCGTCGAGGACGGCGGGACGGTGTGCGACACCGAGCCCGAGGAGGCCAGACGCGGGATGACCCTCGCACCCGCGGTCGCGCCGTTCACGTGGACCGCGTCCGACGGCGAGACGTACAAGGTCAACCTGGTCGACACCCCGGGGTACGCGGACTTCGTGGGCGGCGTGGACGCGGCTCTGGCGGTGGTGGACCTCGCGGTGGTGGTGGTGAGCGCCGTCGACGGGGTCGAGGTGGGCACCGAGACGGTGTGGCGCAGGTGTGTCGAGGCGGGGATCCCCCGCCTCGTCTTCGTCACGAAGGAGGACAAGCCCCGCGCGGACTTCCACCGCGTGCTCGCCCAGCTGCGGTCGACGTTCGGCGCGGGCCTGGTGCCGCTCGAGCTGCCGATCGGCGAGGAGGACGCGTTCCACGGGGTCGCGGACGTGCTCTCGGACCAGGGTTTCGAGTACGACGCCGACGGCACGCACCACACCGCGACCATGCCCGACGACGTCGCGGCCGAGGAGCGCGCGCTGCACGAGGAGGTCACCGAGGAGATCGTCTCGGGCGACGACGAGCAGCTCGAGCGCTACCTCGCGGGCGAGGTGCCGACGGCGGTCGAGCTCGAGGCGACCCTCGCCCACGAGGTGCTCGCCGGGACCGAGGTGCCCGTGCTGGTGGGCTCGGCGTTCTCGGAGGTCGGCGTCGACCGACTCGCCGACTACCTGTGCGAGGTGGGCCCAGCCCCACGGGCCACGCGCGTCGTCGTCGGCGACGAGACCGAGCTGAGCGTCGAGCCGGACCCCGACGGCGACCCCCTGGTGCACGTGTTCCGCACGGTGGCCGACCCCTTCGTCGGGCAGGTCTCGCTGCTCAAGGTGCTCTCGGGGACCATCCGCAACGACGACCACCTGGTCAACACGGCGACGGGCACCGACGAGCGGCTGCACGGCCTGTTCCACCTGCGCGGCAAGGAGCACCTGCCCACGGGCGCCGTCGTCGCCGGGGACATCGCGGCCGTCGCGAAGCTGACGGCGTCGCCCACGGGCTCGGCGCTCGCGCGACGCGGCACGCCGGTGCGCGTCCCGGCGCCACCCGCAGTCGCCCCCGCGTACGCGCTCGCCCTGGTCCCCGTGACCCAGCAGGACGACGACAAGCTGTCGGGGGCGCTCGCGCGCCTGGTCGCCGAGGACCCGACGCTGTCGGTGGACCGGATCCCCGGGACGGCCGCAGCTCCCGGTTCGTCCCAGCCCGTGCTGCACGCCCAGACGGTCCTCCGTGGCACCGGCGACGTGCACCTCGCGGTCGCGCTCGAGCGGCTCGCACGCAAGTTCTCGGTCGAGGTCACCACCGAGCCGGTGCGCGTGGCCTTCCGCGAGACGATCGCCGGGACGGCCGAGGCCGAGGGCAAGGTCAAGAAGCAGTCGGGCGGGCACGGGCAGTTCGCGGTCTGCCAGCTGCGCGTGGGTCCGACCCCGCGCGGTCACGGCAACACGTTCGTCGACTCGATCGTGGGCGGAGCCATCCCGCGCAACTACATCCCCGCCGTCGAACGCGGGGCCATGGAGGCGATGGAGGCCGGCGGTCTGCACGGGTTCCCCGTGGTCGACGTGCAGGTCGAGGCCTACGACGGCAAGTACCACTCGGTCGACTCGTCGGACATGGCGTTCCGGACGGCGGCGGCCCACGGTCTGCGCGAGGCGCTCACCAAGGCCGGCACCGTGGTGCTCGAGCCCGTGTCCCGCGTGCGCGTGGTGGTGCCCGGCGAGCTGCAGGGCGACGTGCTGGGCGACCTCTCGGGCCGGCGCGGGCGGATCAGCGGCTCGGACGTGCTGCCCGACGGGCGCAGCGTGATCGAGGCGATGGTCCCCGAGGCCGAGCTCGCGCGGTACGTGCTCGACCTCCGCTCGCTCACGGGCGGCCGGGGCTCGTTCACCGCCGAGCACGACCACTACGACGCCGTCCCCGCGAACCTCGTCGACCGCGTGCTGGGCGCCGCCCTGGTGTGACACCGGCGCCGACCCGCACCCTCCGGCTCCGGCTCCGGCTCCGGCTCCGGCTCCGGCTCCGGCTCCGGCTCAGCGTGACGCCCGATCTCCCGTGGGCCCGCCCGCCCGCCGCCTGACAGGGGGAACGGGTGGACATCTCCGCGCATCGCGCGGCGAAGGTCACCCGATCAGGCGCGAAGCCCACCCGGACATGGCGGAGCGCTCAGGCGGGGGGTCGGGACGGTCGCGTCGATGATCCACCGGGTCAGGGCGTGCGCCGGGTCCACAGGTACCGCGGGCCCCCTGCGCCCCGGCCGGACGAGCGAGCCATCGTCGCGCTGTGCCACGCATCCGCATCCCCGTCGCAGATCGACAGCACGGCGTGGTGACCACGGCCCAGTGCCTGCGGGCGGGGATGTCGGCGGACCGCTTCGAGCGTCTGGTCCGGCGGGGTGAGTGGCGTCGGTTGCACCGCGGCGTCATGGTCACGCACAACGGCCCGCTCACGTGGCGGGTCCGCGCCGTCGCGGCTCTGCTCTACGCCGGAGCGGGTGCCGCACTCAGCCACGGCTCGGCCGCGTACGTCCACGGTCTCGTCGACCGCCCCCCGCGGCTGGTCGAGGTGAGCGTCCGGCGGCCGCGCCAGGTCACCGCGACGTCCCAGGTGCGCATCCGGCGGCGGACCGAGCTCGAGGTCGCCGTCCTGAACGGGCTCTCAGTCACCTCGCTGCCGACGACCGTCCTGGACCTCGTCGCATCGGCCAGGTCTGACGACGACGCCGTGGGGCTGGTGACCCGCGGCGTCCGGGCGGGCCTGCGGCCGGAGACCCTGCTGGCCGCGATGTCCAGGCGCTCCCGACTGCCAGGGCGCCCCCTGCTGCTCGAGGTCCTGGCAGCTGTGGACGACGGAGCGGAGTCCCCGCTCGAACGTCGGTACCACCGTGACGTGGAGCGGCGACACGGCCTGCCCCGATCCACCCGGCAGCGGCGGGAGCTCGTCGACGGTCACTGGATCAGGGCCGATGCGGTCTACGACGGCCTGGGAGTGCGTGTCGAGCTCGATGGCGCACTGGCCCACCCGGCAGGTCGCACCGACCGCGACACCTGGCGGGACAACGCCGTCCTGATCGAGCGCGGTGACCTCACGCTCCGCTACCGCTGGTCGCACGTGCGTCGCTCACCCTGCACGACAGCGGCGCAGGTCGGCGCCGCGCTGCGCTCACGGGGTTGGCGCGGACGACCGCGCGCGTGCTCCCCCACCTGTGCCGTCGGCCGCACCCTCTGACCGTGCGATCGGGTGAGGATCCCCGCGCGATCGGCGGGAAGCCCCACCAGCTCGCGCCACCGGCCCAGGCGCGCCGCGTGTGCGCGCGGGTCAGCCGAAGTAGACGGCGACGGGGGAGCCGTCGAGCAGGTGGACGGCGATCTCGGTGCCGTAGACGTCGCGCAGCACCGTGGGCTCGATGATCTGCCGCGGCGTGCCCTGGTGGACCACGCGGCCGTCGCGCATCGCGACCACGTGGTCGGACCAGCGCGCCGCGAAGTTGATGTCGTGCAGCACGAGGACGATCGTCTTGCCCAGCTCGTCCGCCGCGCGGCGCAGCAGGCGCATCATCTGGGCGGCGTGGCGCAGGTCGAGGTTGTTGAGCGGCTCGTCGAGCAGCACGTAGTCGGTGTCCTGGCAGAGCACCATCGCGACGAACGCGCGCTGCCGCTGCCCACCCGAGAGCTCGTCGAGGAACCGCCCCGCGAACGGCTCGAGGTCGAGGAACTCGAGCGCGCGACGCACGTGCTCGGCGTCCTCGACCGTGGGCCGGCCCTTGGACCACGGGTAGCGCCCGAAGGTCACGAGGTCGTGCACCGTGAGCCGCGCGGTGACGTGGTTGTCCTGCCGCAGCGTCGCGAGCCGGCGCGCGAGCAGGTCACCCGGCGCGCGGTGCACGTCGTGGCCCTCGAGCGTCACGGTGCCGCCGTCCATGGGCAGCAGCCGGCTCATCATCGACAGCAGGGTCGACTTGCCCGCGCCGTTGGGCCCGATCACGGAGGTGATCCCCCCGCGCGGGAGCTGCAGGTCGACGTCGTCGACCACGCGCAGCTCGCCGTACACCTTGGTCGCGCCGGCGACGTCGATCATCGGGCACCTCCACTCGCCCGACGGGCGTCTCGCAGCAGCAGGGTCAGGAAGGTCAGGCCGCCGAGCAGCTCGATCACCACGCTCAGCGTCGTGTCGTAGCCGAGCACGCGCTCGAGCACGGTCTGGCCACCCACGAGGCACAGGACGGCGACGCCGACGGCGGCCGGGAGCACGTACCGGTGCCGGTGCGAGCCCGCGAGCAGGTAGGCGAGGTGGGCGACCAGCAGGCCGAAGAACGTCACGGGTCCCACCAGGGCGGTCGACACCGCGACGAGCACGGCCACGACGACGAGCACGAGGGTCACCACGCGGCGGTGGTCGACGCCGAGCATGGTCGCGGTGGGCCGGCCGAGCAGCAGCACGTCGAAGGTGCTCCGCAGCCGCCAGGCGAGCACCGACGCACCCGCCACGAGCACGGTCGCGACGCCGAGCAACGCCGGGTCCACCCCGTTGAAGCTCGCGAAGAAGGAGCCCTGGAGCACCGCGAACTCGTTGGGGTCGATGAGCCGCTGCATGAACGACGCCAGCGAGCGGAACAGCACGCCCAGGATGAGCCCCACGAGCAGCAGCAGGTGCAGGCTGCGCCGAGCGCCCGTGAACAGCCACCGGAACAGCAGGCCCGCGAACGCGACCAGCAGCACCACCTGCACCGCGAACCGCAGCCGGTGGTCGAGCCCGGCGACCGTGGCCGAGCCGAGCGTGAACGCCAGGACCGTCTGCAGCAGCACGTAGAGGGTGTCGAAGCCCATGATCGACGGCGTGAGGATGCGGTTGTCAGTCACGGTCTGGAACAGCACGGTCGAGACGGCGACCGCGTAGGCGACGAGCGCGAGCGCCGCGAGCTTGGTGCCGCGGAACGGCAGCACGAAGTCCCAGGCGCCGTTCGCGCCCACCGTCATGAACGCCACGGCGGCCACGAGCACGAGGCCCCAGATCCCCGCGAGCGCCCAGGCGGGTCGCGTCGAGGCGACGGGCGAGTCGCCCGACGGCGTCCCAGGCGAGGGCGGGGCCTGGCCCCTCGCGACCGTCGCGCGCACGCCGCCGTCCGGCAGAGCGCCGGGAGGCGCGTCGCCGTCCTGCTCGTCCAGGTGCACGCGGACCGGGTCACGCAACGCGGGCCCCCTTGCGCAGCAGGAGGAAGAGGAACAGGACGCTGCCGACCACGCCGACGACGACGCCCACGGGCACCTCGTAGGGGTAGCGCACCACGCGGCCGATCAGGTCGCAGACGAGGACGAGTCCCGCACCGCCGACGGCGACCCACGGGGCCGTGCGGCGCACGTTGTCACCCAGGAGGATCGAGACGACGTTGGGCACGACGAGGCCCAGGAACGGGATCACGCCGACGGTCACGACGACGACCGAGCTCACCAGCGCGACGATCGTCAGCCCCAGGTTGAGGACGGCCCGGTGGTTGAGGCCGAGGTTGGTGGTGAAGTCCTCGCCCATGCCGGCGAGGGTGAACCTGTCGGCCGCGAGGTAGGCCACGAGCGTGAGCCCCGCGACCACCCACAGCAGCTCGTACCGGCCGCGCAGCACGCCCGAGAAGTCGCCCGTGGTCCATGCGACGAGCGACTGGAGCAGGTCGTTGCGGTACGCGAGGAACGTCGCGACCGAGCTCACCACCCCGCCGAGCATGAGCCCCACGAGCGGCACCACGAGCACCGAGCGCAGCGGCACCGCGCGCAGGATCCGCAGGAAGAGCGCCGTCCCGGCGAGGGCGAACACCACCGAGGCCGCCATCTTGACCATGAGCGGCGCACCGGGAACCGCGAGCGTCGCGACGAGGATCCCGAGCACCGCGAACTCGACGGTGCCCGCGGTCGACGGCTCCACGAACCGGTTGCGCGCGAGCATCTGCATGATCATCCCGGCGACGGCCATGCCGGCCCCCGCCAGCAGGATCGCGACGGTGCGCGGGACGCGGGAGACCAGCACCACGGTGGCCTCGCGGTCCGCGGCGCCGAGCAGCGCGCGCAGCACGCTCGCGGGGGTCACGTCGCTCACGCCGACCACGAGGCTCACCGCCGAGAGCGCGAGCACGACGACGACGAGCACGACGAACAGCGCCCGGCGGGTCCGCGGACCCACCGGGGCGCTGTCGTCCGGCCGTCGGGCGGCGGTGAGGATCGCCGTCATCGGGCCTGGTCGAGCCGGGGCCGACGGCTCGCGTGCGGGGAGGTCGTCACGGGGCGAGGGCCGCCGCGACCTCGTCGGTGATGCGGCCGAGCGTGCCGAGGCCACCGTTGACGATGTACCAGTCGACCGAGTCGACGTAGACGACCTGGTCCTCGCTCCACGCCGTCGTGCCGTGCACGAGCTCGTTGTCGAGCACCTGCGCGGCCGCGGCGCCCGCCTCACCCGTGGCGGCGTCGCGGTCGACGACGAACATCCAGTCAGGGTTGGTCTCGGCGAGGAACTCGAAGCTGATCGCCTCGCCGTGGGTCGCGGCCTCGACGTCCTCGACCGCCGGGGTCAGGCCCAGCTCGTCGTGCAGGAACCCGAAGCGGGACCCCGGGCCGTAGGCGGTCACCTCGCCGCCGCTGGTCAGGACGATGAGGCCGTTGCCGGCGTCGGCCGCGAGCGCCTTGGTCTCCTCGATCTTCGTGTCGAGGTCACCGATGAGCTCCTCGACCTCGTCCTCGCGGTCGAAGATCTCGCCGAGGGTGCGCGAGTTCTCCTCGATGCTGCCGCGGAAGTCCGCCCAGTCGTTCGACAGGTCGATCGTCGGGGCGATCTTGTCGAGCTCGGGCAGTGCCTCGGACGAGCGTCCCGCGACGATGATCAGGTCGGGCGCGGCCGCAGCCACGGCCTCGTAGTCGGGCTCGAACAGGGTGCCGATGTCCAGCACGTCGTCGGTCGCGAAGCGCTCGAGGTCGCCGGGGAGGTTCGACTTGGGCAGCCCGTCCACCTCGATGCCCAGCTGGTCGAGCGTGTCGACCGTCGCGAGGTCGAAGGTCAGCACCGTCTCCGGGTTGACCGGCACGGTGGTCTCGCCCTGCGCGTGCGTCACCGTGATCTCGCTCGGCCCCTCCTCGACCTCGGCGGGCGACTCGTCGACCTCAGCGCCCGGCTCGGCGGTGCTCGCGCACGCGGTCAGGGCGAGGCCGAGACCTGCGACGACGACGGCGGCGGCACTGCGCCGGGCGACGGAACGATGGGTGAGCACGGGTACTCCTCGAAGTTAGGTGAGCCTCATCTTGCTTGGCGCGAGTTAGGTTAGCCTAAGCAACGACGAGGTTCGCAAGGCCCGTCCCACCGCACGCCGCCCGTGGCCACGCCGCGACCGACAACCCCGGAGAGAGCAGATGACCGTCGACGCCACGCGCACCCGCACGCGACCCGGGACGGACGACGTGGTGCGGCGGGTGCCCCTCTCCCTCGTCGCACGCGAGCTGGTGGTCGAGGCCGTCGAGGACCTCAGCCCTTCCCTGCGCCGCGTGCACCTCACCGGCCCGGACCTGCTCGGCTTCGCGTCCCACGGACCCGCCGACCACGTGAAGGTCTTCTTCCCCGCCGACGACGGCGTGCTGCACCTGCCGACCGTGAGCGACGGCCGGTGGCTCGACCACGGGGACCCGCGCTTCACGTACCGCGACTACACGGTGCGCACGTTCGACGGCGAGCGGCTGACGCTCGACATGGTGGTGCACGGGCACGGCCCCGCGGGGCGCTGGACGGCAGCCGCACAGCCGGGACTCTCACTCGGGGTGCTCGGCCCGCGCGGCTCGATGCTCCCGCCCCTCGACCGCACCCACTACCTGCTGGCTGCCGACGAGACGGGCCTCCCGGCGCTGCTCAACTGGCTCGACCGCCTGCCTGCGTCGGCGCGGGTGCACGCCGTCGTCGAGGTCGACTCACCCGAGCACCACGTGGACCTGCCCGCGCTCGCGCGCGTCGACGTGACGTGGGTCTACCGCGATGGCGCCGAGCCGGGCACGACGACGCTGCTGGTCGACGCGGTACGCACGGCGCACGAGGGCCTACGCGACGTCCCGCCCGCGCGGCGCTGGAGCTGGGCGGCGGCCGAGACGTCGTCCGTCCGCGCGATCCGCGAGCTGCTCACCGCCGACGGCCACGACCGTACGTCGTTCGCGATGACGGGCTACTGGCGGCGCGGAACGGCGAACTTCGACCACCACGCACCCGACGCCTGAGCGCTGCGGGGCAGCGCGGGGGAGGATGGGCCCGATGAGCACCAGCCCCACGCAGCGGATCGCGCTCGACGCGCGCCTGCGTCACCTGACCGTCCGCACCGTCACGACGCTGAGCAGCGCGATGCGTCGCGTCGAGCTCGAGGGGCCCGATCTCGACGGGTTCGAGTGCTTCGGGCCGAGCGACCACGCGAAGGTCTTCTTCCCCGCCGAACCGGGCGGCGTACCCCAGCTCCCCGAGCTCACGGACGGCCGGTTCACCAACCGCCAGGACCCGCGCTACGTGTGCCGCGACTACACCGTGCGCACGTGGGACCCGGCGGCGGGGGCGCTCGTGCTCGACATGGCGACCCACGCCCACGGCCCCGCCGGCAGGTGGGCGGCCGCGGCCGAGCCCGGGCACACGCTCGGCGTGTACGGACCGAAGACGTCGAAGCTCCCACCGATGGACCGCGCCTGGTACCTGCTCGTCGCGGACGAGACGGGCCTGCCGGCCCTGACGAACTGGCTCGAGCGTCTCCCGGCCGAGGCCCGCGTACTGGCTCTCGCCGAGGTCGACGACGCCGCGGCCCAGGTCCCCCTGCCCGGCGGCCTCCCGGTCACGTGGCTCCACCGCGACGGCGCCGCTGCCGGCTCCACGACGCTGCTGGCCGATGCGGTCGCTGCGCTCGACCTCGACACCGCGGCCCCCGGCTGGGTGTGGGCCGGCGCCGAGGCGCGAGCCGTGCAGGCCGTGCGCAAGGTCGTCACCGACCGTGGGATCGATCGCGCGTCGTGCTCGATGACGGGCTACTGGCGCCGCGGCACCGCGAACTTCGACCACAAGTCACCGGAGGCCCAGGGCGCCGACGCCTGACGCGTCGGCACCCCGGGCCCCGCAGGTGCGTCCTGAGGGTCAGCCGCCGAGCGCCGCGTCCGACGAGAAGACGAGGCCCACGCTGATGGTGCCGTCCGTCAGCGCCGTCTTGGTCTGCGGGCCGCCGGCGTCGAGCGAGCTGAACGAGCCGGCGCGGAAGTCGTAGACCTCCTCCAGACCGGCCTGGCACTTGGGTCGCTCCGGGCACTCGGGCGGGCCGCCGAGCACGGTCGCCTCGCCCGAGCACTTCTCGGCCAGCTCGGTGAGCGTCGAGACGCCGTAGGTGTCCGCGAACTCCTGGGTCACGGCGAAGGCGTTCTGGTCCTGCGCCGGCGAGGCCTCGCCGAAGACGAGGCCCACCTGCTCACCCAGGTCCTCGAGCGCGGCGACGGTCTCCTCGAGGTCCGAGGACGAGACCGGCTCCGCCTCGGGTCCGTTGACCTTGCCGTTGAGGAAGTCGGCCATGGTCGCCGCGTACTCGGGGACCACCTGGATGTCACCAGCCTCGAGCGCGGGCTCGTAGAGCTCACGGTTGCCGATGGTCTGGACCGTCACGGTGTAGCCGGCGCCCTCGAGCGCGATGCGGTACAGCTCCGCGAGGGTCTGGTTCTCGGAGAAGTTGGCGGCGCCGATCACGATCGAACCGCCGTCACCGGCCTCGAGGCCCTCGGTCAGCCCGACCTCCTCCGCGTAGGTCTGCGCAGCGACGAGCGGGGTCTCCCGCTCGACGTCGACCGCACGGTTGAGCTCGATCAGCTGCTCGGTGTCGAGCGCCGCGGAGACGGCGTTGAGCGCCGCCATCAGCTCGGGGGTCGCGACCTCGGCGTTGACCGCCGGGATCACGTTGTCGGTGTTCTGGAGCATCTTGTCGTCCTCGAGGACGACGAGCTGCTCCCCGGCGACGGGCGCGCAGCCCTCGCTGCCCGACGTCGCCTCGGGTGCGGCCTTGGTGCCCGAGGACCCCTCCTGGCCGCAGGCCGCGAGCACGAGGCCCAGGCCCAGGACTGCTGCTGCCGTCACCGACGGCCGACGTGTGGTGCGCACGGTTCTCGCCTTCTGTGTCCCGGCGCCGTGGTCCCGGCGCCGCGTGTCCGGCGGGCCGCTCGCCCACCGAGGATCACGCTACGAGCCACCTCCGACACCGGCGCGGCCAGCGGCCGGATCGTGACCTATCCGACACCTCGGTGGGCGCGGCGTCGTCGTGACGGCGAGCCCCCGCGGGGACGGACAGGTCGTGCTGCTCAGGCGCGACCGGTCGCCGTCGGGCGCCGCAGCACCGCCGCCCAGCGCGACGGCTTGCGCAGCGGGCGGGGTGTCACCGCGCGCTCGACCACGGCGAGCACACCCTCGACCAGCAGCGCGAGCACCGCGACCAGCACGCCGCCCGCGAGGATCTGCCCGCCGCCCACGGCCATACCCAGCCCGAAGCCCGCGCTGATGATCTGCCCGAGCCCGCCGCCGTTGACGAACGACGCGAGCGCGGCCGTCGCGACCACCTGCACCGCCGCCGTCCGGAAGCCCGCCGCGAGGTACGGCACCGCGAGCGGCAGCTCGACGCGCCAGAGCACCTGGGCACCCGAGAGCCCCAGCCCGCGGGCGGCGTCGCGCGCCTCGGCATCAGCCTGGCGCACGCCGGTGTGCGCGGTCGCGAGCAGCGGCGGCACCGCGAACACCGCGAGCGCGACCACCACGGGCGCCTGCCCGAACCCGAGGAAGGTCAACGGCAGGATCGTGAGCATCGCGATGACCGGGATCGCGAGCGTCACGTTGGACAGGACCACCACGAGCCCACCGCCGCGACGCACGTGCCCGAGCCACAGCCCGAGCGGCCACGCCACCGCGCACCCCAGCAGCACCGCGAGCGCCGAGATGGTCAGGTGCTCGGTCAGCCGGTCGACCACCCCGCCCGGGTTGGTCCAGTTCAGCGGGTCGTTGAGCCACACGACCGCCTGCTCCACGGGCGACGGGCGCACCGCGGCACCCACCGCCGTCGGCCCCGCCACGACCAGCCCCGCGCTCATGCCGGCACCCCCCGCCGGGTCCACGGCGTCAGCGCGCGCCCGACCGCCACCCACGCGAGGTCGAGCACGAGCGCGAGGACCACGCACAGCACGGTCCCGGTGAGGATCTCCGCGCGGTAGAAGTTGTTGCGGAAGCCGCCGAGGATCAGCTGGCCCAGGCCGCCGTGCCCCACCAGCACCCCGACGGTGACCAGCGCGACGGTCGAGACGGTCGCGAGCCGCAGCCCCGTGAGGATGCCGGGCAGGGCCAGGGGCAGCTCGATGCGCAGCAGCCTGCCCCACCGGCTGTACCCCATCCCGGCCGCGGCGTCGCGCACGTCGTCGGGCACCTGGGCGAGCCCGGCCACGGTGTTCCGCACGATCAGCAGCAGCGCGTAGAGCACGAGTCCGACGACGACGGTGCGGGTCCCCGTCCCGAGGTAGGGCGCCACGAACGCGAACAGCGCGAGCGACGGGATCGTGTAGAGCACGCCGGTCAGTGCCAGAATCGGGCCCGTCAGCGACCGGAACCAGAAGGCCAGGACGGCCAGCGGCACGGCGACGAGCGCGGCGACCAGCACGGCCTGGCCGGTCAGCTCGGCGTGCTCGCGCAGCGCCGACAGCACCGTGGTGGAGTTGTCCTGCACGTAGCCGAGGTCGACCCAGGGATTGCCGGGGTCGGCGGCCAGGAGCAGGGAGCGCATGCATGGACGCTACAGCGGCGGCACCGATCACTCTCGAGGGAGTGCGCAAGGAGTACCCGGACGGGACGGTCGCGGTCACGGGCCTCGACCTGCACGTGCCTGCGGGTGAGGTCGTGGTGCTCATCGGGCCGTCGGGCTGCGGCAAGTCGACCGTGCTGCGGATGATGAACCGGCTGATCGAGCCCACCGCCGGGCGCGTGCTGCTGGGCGACGAGGACGTCACGTCCGTGGATCCGGTGACCCTGCGGCGTCGGATCGGCTACGTGATCCAGAACGTGGGGCTGTTCCCGCACCAGGACGTGCTGACCAACGTCGGCACGGTGCCGCGGTTGCTCGGCTGGTCGAAGGCCGACGTGCGTGAGCGCGCGGCCGAGGTGCTCGAGCTCGTCGGCCTGGACCCGGCCACCTACGGGCGTCGGTACCCGAGCGAGCTCTCAGGCGGTCAGCGCCAGCGGATCGGCGTGGCGCGGGCCCTCGCGGCCCGGCCCGTGGTGCTGCTCATGGACGAGCCGTTCTCGGCCGTCGACCCGATCGCGCGCGGCAACCTCCAGGAGGAGTTCCTCCGCCTGCAGGACGGCGTGCGCACCACGATCGTGCTGGTCACGCACGATCTCGACGAGGCCGTGCGACTCGGCGACCGCATCGCGGTGCTCTCCCAGGGCGGTGTGCTCGAGCAGCTCGCGACCCCGCGCGAGCTGCTGGGCGAGCCGGCCTCGCCGTTCGTGCGCGAGTTCGTGGGCCGCGACCGGGCCATCCGGCGCATGTCCGTGACTCCCGTGACCGAGGACCTGCTCGACCCGGTCGCGCCCGTGCCCGACGGCGTCCCGGCGGTCGCGCTGGGCACGTCCCTGTACGAGGCCCTCGCGGTGCTGCTGCGCACCAACGCCGACGTCGCACGCGTGACGGACGGCGACGCCGTCGTCGGCCTCGTCACCCGGCACCGCATCCTGAGCATCGACTACCCACCCGACCCCACCCCCTGACCGGTCCGGGTGCGGGCCCACGGCGGCCGTGGTTGCGTGGCCGTCGACCCCGAGGAGGCCACCGTGACCGAACGCCCGTACGACTACTCCGACCTGAGTGCCCTGTTCGTCAGCTGCACGCTCACCCCGTCGCCCGCGCCGTCGAACACCGAGGCGCTCATGGCGGACAGCATCGAGATCATGCGACGCCAGGGCGTCGCGACGGAGCTGGTGCGCGCGGTGGACCTCGACATCGCGCCCGGCGTCCAGCCGGACATGTCCGACCAGTTCCCCGGTGACGAGTGGCCGCAGCTCATGGCCAAGGTGCGCGCGGCCGACATCGTGGTGCTCGGCTCACCCATCTGGCTCGGTGAGAAGTCGAGCGTGTGCACGCGCGTCGTCGAGCGGCTCTACGCCCACTCGAGCGAGACGAACGACCGTGGCCAGTACCTGTACTACGGCAAGGTCGCGGGCGTGGTCGTCACCGGCAACGAGGACGGGTACAAGCACGTGGGCATGAACCTGACCTACTCGATGCAGCACCTGGGCTTCACCGTCCCACCGCAGTCCGACACCGCCTGGGTGGGCGAGATCGGCCCGGGCCCGTCCTACGCCGACGACGGCTCGGGCGGCCCCGAGAGCTCGTTCACCCAGCAGACGCTCACGTTCATGACCTGGAACCTCATGCACATGGCCGCGCTGCTCAAGCGGTCCGACGGGATCCCTGCGCACGGCACGTCGACGACAGCGTGGCAGGACGGCGCGCGCTTCGACCACCCCCGCGGCGACGCCCTCTGACCCCAGGACGACGTCGGGCACGGCCAGACGCGGGCTCCGCCCGGACGCGGTCGGCCTCGCCCGGATGCGGGTGGCTCCGCCCGGCGACACGCGACCCGCGCCAGGTTCGAGCTCCTACGCAGATGTTGCCGTTCAGTACGCCCCATCCCGCGCAGAGGTTCGCCTTCGAACCTTTGGGCGGGCGTGGGGCGGCTCTCGGGAGGGGGTTACGGTCGGGGGATGGCGATCTCGCGGTGGCAGCAGAAGGTCGAGGCGAACCCCGAGCACTCGCACTGGTACGTCGAGCGGTTCCGGCGCATGGCGGCCGACGGCGCCGACCTCGCCGGTGAGGCCCGCACCGTCGACGCGATGGTGCCCCGCGGGGCGCGCATCCTCGACGCGGGGTGCGGGCCCGGTCGTGTCGGCGGCGAGCTCGCGGCCCGCGGGCACCACGTGGTGGGCGTCGACGTCGACCCGGTGCTGATCGAGGCCGCGCAGGCGGACCACCCCGGGCCCACCTGGCTCGTGGGCGACCTCGCCGAGCTCGACCTCCCCGCGCGCGGCATCGACGAGCCGTTCGACCTGATCGTGTGCGCGGGCAACGTGATGACGTTCCTCGCCGCCGGCACCGAGGTCGAGGTGCTGCGCCGGTTCGCCGCGCACCTGCGGCCCGACGGGCGTGCCGTGGTGGGCTTCGGCGCGGGGCGCGGCTACGCGTTCGGCGACTTCTTCGCCGACGTCGAGCGCGCCGGGCTGCGCCTGGACCAGGTGTTCTCGACGTGGGACCTGCGGTCGTTCGACCGCGAGTCCGAGTTCGTGGTCGCGGTGCTCAGCCGTGCGACGGGCGGGCGCGGCGGGCGCTGACGCGTGCCGCGAGCGCGTCGAGCGCTCCGACGACGCCAGCGCCCACGGCGTACGCGGCGAGGTCACGCGGGTCGAAGCTCGTGCCGAGCAGCAGCCGCACGGGCGGCCACGCCTCCGCGAGCGCGGCCGGCACGGGCGTGAGCTGGGCGAGCTCGACGGCCGCCGCGACTGCGCATGCGAGCGTCGCCAGCACCCACCCGCGCGCGCCGGGGCGCAGCAGCACGAGCCCCACGAAGACCGCCGCGGTGTAGAGCACGCTCCCGAGCGCATCTGCCCACCAGCCGTCGCCGAGCAGCGCCGTCACCAGCCCCGTCGCCACCACCAGGGCGAGCACGCCCGCCCAGCGCACGCGCGACCGCCGTCGGGCACCACCGCCCGCTCCGGCCACCACGGCACCCCCGCCGCCCGGCCACGCCGTCGGGCGCGATCCGTCCCCCGCCCGCACACGCACCCCTGCACGGTAGGCGACGTGGTCCTAGGCTCGGACCATGGCGCGCTACCTGGACGTGCACCCGCAGGACCCACAGCCGCGCACGATCGCGCAGGTCGCGGCGATGCTGCGCGACGACGCGCTCATCGCCTACCCCACCGACTCGTGCTACGCCCTGGGCGCACGCCTCGACAGCCACACCGCCGTCGAGCGCATCCGCCGCATCCGGCACCTGGACCACCGGCACCACTTCACGCTCGTCTGCGCGGACTTCGCGCAGCTCGGCCAGTTCGTCCACCTCGACAACGCGGCGTTCCGCGCGATCAAGGCCGCGACCCCGGGCCCGTACACGTTCATCCTGCCGGCCACCAAGGAGGTGCCGCGGCGGCTCGCGCACGAGAAGAAGAAGACCGTGGGCGTGCGCCTGCCCGACCACCGCGTCGCGCAGGCGCTGGTGCGCGAGCTGGGCGAGCCCTTGCTCTCGAGCACGCTCCTGCTGCCGGACCACGACGAGCCCATGACCGAGGGCTGGCTCATCAAGGAGGAGCTCGACCACGTGGTCGACGTCGTGATCGACGCCGGTGACTGCGGCACCGAGCCCACCACGGTGGTCGACTGGTCCGAGGGCTACCCCGAGGTGGTCCGCGTGGGCGCGGGCGACCCGTCCCGCTTCGAGTAGCGCCCGGACCTACTGCGGCCGGGGCCCGACGACGGCGCGCACCTCGACCGGCTGCTGGAGGGCCTCACCCCGCGGACCGGGAGCGGCCGACACGCGCCCGGCGATCTCGAGCGCGCGGTCCTCGCTCGCGACCTCGACCAACCAGTACCCGGCGAGCGCGGGCTCGGTCAGCGCACCGTCACGCAGCACCGGCGGATTCGCGCCGTCGCCCGTGACCACGAGCGCGCCGTCGGGCCCCGCGACCGCCTGGGTCTCGACGAGCTCGCCGCGACCCCGCAGCTCGGCCGCGAGGTCCTCCTGGTACGCGGCGTGCGCGCGCACGTCGTCGGCCTCCCACTCGTCGGCCGGCGGCACGCCGTGGATCCGTCCGTAGGTCAGCACCAGCAGGTAGCGCATCGTCTCCCCCTCAGCCGCCGTCGTCGACTCGCCCGCCCGGCACGCGCTCGTGCGCGTCCGGCACATCCTCATCCTCGCCCTCGACCGTCACGCGCGCGCCCGGACTCTCGCCGAGGGCCTTGATCTCCTCGCGCACGAAGGGGTCGTCGGGCCGCTCGACCAGCAGGCGTCGCTGCATCGCGAGGGCCTCCGACGTGCGGCCCAACGAGCGCAGGCACCGCCCGATCGCCCAGCGCGCCACCTGCTCGGTCTCGACCGCGTCCGCGTCCGGCACACCCGGCACGGCCGACGGCGCGTGCAGCCGGTCCAGCGCGGCGCGGTGCGCGTCCTCGAAGTGCGCGAACGCCTCGGCGAGGCGGCCCTCGTCGTGCAGTCCCCAGCCCAGGTTGGTGTGCAGCGCGACCGCCCAGCGCCGCACCTCGGGGTCCGCCGACGCGCGCACGTGGTTCAGCGCGCGCACCGTCCAGCTCTCCGCGCCCGCGGGGTGGATGAGCGCGAGCATGTGCAGCGCGTCGACCGCGAGCACGGTCAGTCCGGCGCCCTCGGCCGCGCGCACGGCCTCGCGCAGCACGGGCATCGCGAGCCGTGGCGTGCCCGCCGAGCGGTGCAGGCGCCCGCGCTCGAGCAGCACCCGGACGCGTGCGACGTCGTCGGGCCCGGTGCTCGAGACCACCTGGTCGAGCACGGCGTGCGCCTCGGCGAAACGACCCAGCAGACCCAGGGCGCGCGCGTGCTGGGTCGCGAGCTCGGCGCGTTGGCGCGGCGGCCGGGCGTCGTCGGCCGCCGCCTGCGCGAACCTCGCAGCGGTGCCCTCGGGGTCGTGGACGTCCCACATCGCGCGCACGTCCTGCGCCGTCAGGGGCGGTTCCACGCCCCGATGGTGGCACCTCGACCCGCGCGGCGGAACCGTGCGGGCGTCCGAGATGTCACGAACCGCCTGCTGCACGCCCGGAATGCGCGTGCCGCGCCCGGGGTTGGCGATGGCATGCCTCTGACCGGTGAGTACGCACCCAGCCCGTCCGACCAGGCCCGCAGCCAGGCCGAGCTCTACGAGAGCTCGGGCGGCACCGAGGGCACCACGATGCGCGGCGTGCCCGTGATCATCCTGACGACGCTCGGTGCGCGCAGCGGCAAGCTCCGCAAGACCCCGCTCATGCGGGTCGAGCACGACGGCGAGTACGCGGTGGTCGCGTCGATGGGCGGCGCCCCGACCCACCCGGTCTGGTACCACAACGTCGTCGCGAACCCGCTGGTCGAGCTCCAGGACGGTCCGGTGCGGCGCGACTACACGGCGCGCGAGGTCACCGGGGACGAGCGCGCCGTCTGGTGGGAGCGCGCGGTCGCGGTCTGGCCCGACTACGCCGCGTACGCCGAGCGCACCGACCGGCTGATCCCGGTCTTCGTGCTCACGCCGGTCGACTGACCGACGACGACGGCGTGCCGGGCGGCCGACGCGGGCACGCGGGGACGGGGAGAGGTCAGTCCCAGAACGGGTGGACGAGCTCTTCGTCGAGGATGACGTCGGGGGTGAGCGTGTCGTTCACGGGGGTGCCTTCGGGTTCGTTCCAGCAGGTCACCTCTACCATCGGCGCCCGGCCGGCCGGGATTCCGGGACCCTCGACCCACGTCCCGAGCCCGTTCGCGAAGAGTGGCCCTAGGTCCCACCGGCACCGTCCCATCGAGTCGTAACGTCCGGGTAAAGCCGGGCAGCAGGAGACCCCTCGGGCGCGGCAGCAGAGCAGCGTCGCTCGCAGTCCTCACCGCCTGCCACCGAGGAGTCCGGCATGAGCCGTCCCGTCGCCCCCGCCCTGTCCGCCGCCCTCGAGAGCACGTACGCCGGGACCGCCGTCGGGCGCGTGCCCGACGGCGTGCTGCTCCCACCAGCGGTGCGGGCCGCGATCGAGGCAGCGCCGCGCGTCGTCGTTCCCGCGACCCGTGCCGAGCTGTACGCGCTCGCCCTGGGACCCGACTGCGGCCCGCGGTTCGACGTCGTCTACGACGCGGGTGGGCGCGCGGTGGTCGAGGCCGACGTGGTGCGCTGCCGCAACGGGATCGCGGTCAACTACCCCGAGGACTACATGCGCCGGCGCGACCCGGACTGCATGCGGATCGCGGACTCCCTGCCCACCGACAAGCCGCGCTACCGCGACGTCTACGGCCACGACTTCGCGCCCGTCAAGGCCGAGACGCTCGACTGGCTCGCGGGTCAGGAGCTGGTGGTGGTGCCGTTCCGCGCCGGGGGCCCGCGGCTCGGCTCGCCGTCGCTCGCGGTGTGCCCGCTCAACGCCGCGTTCTTCGCGCTCGCGCTCGTGGACCTGCAGGGCTGGGTGACGTTCGACGAGCTCGAGACCCAGGTGGGCGCGTGGGAGCCGCGGTCGATCCTGTACGTCGCACCGCCGTTCCGGCACACGCACTTCGCGGGCCGGCAGGTGGTGGTGCACGACCGCTCCGAGACGCTGCACGAGGTGTTCGCCTACAACCTGTACCCGGGGCCGAGCGCCAAGAAGGGCGTGTTCTCGGTGCTGCTCGACATCGGCGAGCACGAGGGCTGGCTCACCGCCCACGCGTCGTCGGTGCGCGTCACCACGCCGTACGAGAACGAGACCGTCGTGATGCACGAGGGCGCCTCGGGCGGCGGCAAGTCCGAGATGTGCCAGGAGCTCCGGCGGCGCGAGGACGGTCGGATCCTGCTCGGCACCAACGTGGTGACCGACGAGCCGTACGTCATCACGCTGGGCGAGACCAGCCGCCTCGAGCCCGTGACGGACGACATGACGCTGTGCCACCGCGACCTCCAGGCCGGCGACGGCACGCTCACGGTGGCCGACGCCGAGGACGGCTGGTTCGTGCGCGTCGACAACCTCACCGAGTACGGGGAGGACGTGCACCTCGAGCGCGTGATCATCCACCCCGCCGAGCCGCTGGTCTTCTTCAACCTCCAGGGCATGCCGGACGCGACCGTGCTGCCGTGGGAGCACACGCTCGACTCGACCGGCAAGCCGTGCCCCAACCCGCGCGTCGTCGTGCCCCGCCGTCTGGTGCGCGACGTGGTGGACGAGCCCGAGCAGGTGGACGTGCGGACGTTCGGCGTGCGGATGCCGGCGTGCACGCGCACGGCGCCGAGCTACGGGATCATGGGCATGATGCACCTGGTGCCACCGTCGGTGGCCTGGCTGTGGCGGCTCATCGCGCCGCGCGGGGACAAGAACCCGTCGATCGGTGAGAGCTCGGCGGACGCCGTCCTGGCGCACGGGGGCATGGTGGCCGAGGGGGTCGGCTCGTTCTGGCCGTTCTCGACCGGCACGCGCGTCGCGGCCGCGAACCTGCTGCTGCGGCAGATCGTCGACGCACCGCGCGTGCGGTACGTGCTCACGCCCAACCAGCACGTGGGCGCCTACCGCGTGGGTTTCGCGGCCGAGTGGCTCACGCGCGAGTACCTGGCCCGGCGCGGCGCCGGGCGCATCCGGCCCGAGCACCTGGTGCCGTCGCGGTGCCCGCTGTTCGGGTACACGCTGCGCGAGATGAAGATCGACGGGCAGCTCATCCGGCCCACGTTCCTGCGGCCCGACCAGCAGTCGCAGGTGGGCGAGGAGGCCTACGACGCGGGCGCCGCGATCCTCACGGGCTTCTTCAAGGCCGAGCTCGCGCCGTTCCTCACGCCCGAGCTCGACCCGCTGGGCCGCGCGATCATCGAGGCCTGCCTCGCCGACGCGCCGGTGGACCGCTACGCCGAGCTCACCCCGATGCAGGCCTGACCGGCCCCGCGCGCCCTTCGCGCCCGTCGTCGCCGTCGCCCGTCACGCGGCCCCTCCCCGCCGGCGAGTTCGCACACCCGCATCGAGTTCGCACGCCCCACAGTGCGAACTCGATGCAGGAGTGCGATCTCAGCCAGGCGGCGGGCAGGACCCGCAGGTGGGGCCTCAGGCGTGGGGGTGGTCGTGCGGTTCCACGGGCGGGGCGTCGGGGCCGCCGGGGCCGCGGTGCGCGGACGCCGTCGGCGCGGGCGCCGCGTCGCCGTCGGGCACGGGGTGCGCGGGCTCGCGGGTGAGCCAGCCGTCGATGACCTCGAGGCTCGCGACCCGCTCGGCCGGTCCCGCCGCGACGCGGGCCGCGACCTGCCCGAAGACGGCGCACCCGGCCAGGGTCAGCACGCCGACGACGGCGGTCACGGCGGCGAGGGAGGGCGGGGCTTCTGCACCGCGCGCCGCACCCCACACGAGCAGGACGACGGCCGAGCCGCCCCATGCCGTCGCGAGCGCGGCCAGCACCGGAGCGCCGGTCCGCCGGCGCGGGAGCAGCCTGCGCGCGACCCCGAGCAGGCCCACCGCCCACGTGGCGCCGCCCACCAGCACGCCGACCACCCCACCGACGAGCGCGGGCGTCTCGGGCAGCTCGAGCAGGGCGAGCGTGAAGAGCAGGCCGGTCCACTCGTCGTCGGCCTCGGGCTCGGTGAACGGCACGGGCTCGACGAGGGACGCCGCCCACGCGCCCACGAGCGCGCCGACAGCGACGCCGATGGCGAGCACGAGCAGCGCGAGCGCGGCGGCGCGCCACCGCACGGTCTGACGACGTTCCACGGCTCTCCTCGGCAGGGGGCCTCCACCCTCTCACCCGACCGCCCGCGCTCCCACCCTCCCGCCCGACCCGGCCCGCCACCGGCGGCACCGCCACCGGCACCGGCGCGGGAGGGGGCGGGCGAGGGCGGGGGAAGCGCGAGCGCGGATGCGGGGGGCGAGTGTGCGGCCTAGCGTCGGGGGATGCCCGAGCTCCATGTGCTGTACGCGGTGCTGGGTGGGTCGGCCGTGGCGCTCGCGCTCGTGAGCCGGCGGCTGCGCGAGGCCCCGGTGAGCGAACCGCTGGTCGCCCTCGTGCTCGGCGTGCTGCTGGGGCCCGCGGCCCTCGGCTGGTTCGTCGTGAGCCCCGAGGCGCGCGACGTGGTGCTGCTCGAGGGCTCGCGCCTCCTCCTGGCGGCCTCCGTGATGGCGGCCGCGCTCCGCTTCCGCGCTCGCGACCTGCGCGACGTGGTGCGCCCCGTCGCGATCCTGCTCGCCGTCGCGATGCCCCTCGCCGCCGTCGTGACGGGCGCGCTGACGCTGCTGCTCGGGCTCCCCCTGGCCCTCGCGGCGGTGGTCGGCGCGTGCATGTCGCCCACCGACCCGGTGCTCGCGGCCTCGGTCGTGACGGGGGAACCCGCCGAGCGTGACCTGCCCGGACGCGTGCGCCGCATGCTGACCGTCGAGAGCGGGGCCAATGACGGGCTCGCCCTCGCGCTCGTGGGTGTCGCTGTCGCCGCCGCGCTGCCGGGGAGCGGGCTCGGCGACGCGCTCGGACGCGTGACGTGGGAGGTGCTCGGCGGCACGGCGATCGGCCTCGCGCTCGGCGTCCTCACCGCACGGGCCACGCGCCGCGCCACGGTGGACCGTGCGCTCGAGGCCGGGCCCGAGCTCGTGCTGACCCTGCTGCTCGCCCTCGGGACTCTCGGGATCGCGCGCGTGGCCCACACCGGCGGCGTGCTCGCCGTGTTCATCGCGGGCCTCGCCTACAACGCGGTGCTCGAGCGCGGCGGCAGAGCGGCCGACGAGGAGCGCTCGACCCAGGACCGCGTGGACGAGGCGATCAACCGCTACGCGGTGCTGCCGCTGTTCGTGGTGCTCGGCGCCACGGTGCCGTGGTCGGGCTGGGCCGCGCTGGGGCCGGCCGCGATCGCCGTCGTCGTCGGGGTGCTGCTGCTGCGACGGCTTCCGCTGGTGCTGCTGCTGGCGCGGCCGCTCGGGCTGCGGCCGCGCGACGCCGTGTTCGCGGGCTGGTTCGGGCCGATGGGCGTGAGCGCCGTGTTCTATCTCGCGCACGCACGGCACGAGGGCCTCACCGACCCGACCCTGGACGCCGTCGGCACCCTGCTGATCGCCGCGAGCGTGGTCGTGTTCGGCCTCACGGGTAGCCCGGCTCGCCGCGCCTACGCCCGCCTTCCCTGACCCCGCTCCGCCCCCGGCGCTCCCGCCCCTGCCCCACCCCCAGTCCCCCGAGGTCGCCACCTGGCGCCGAGGTCGTCGCTCGCGCCCGGCGATCTCGGCGCGGAGCGGCGACCTCGGCGCCTTGAGGGGGTGGGGGGAGGACCAGGGTCTTGTCGGCGATGCGTTGGCGATATATCGTGAGTGCATCAACGACAGGAGATCATCATGAGGAACCATGACTTCGGCCCCGGGTCGGTTCGCGGCGAGCGCCGCTTCCGGCTCGAGGGCGACGACGAGCGCGGCATGCGCGGGCACCGCGGACGGCGTGGCCACGGCCCCGGTTGGGGCGGGCGCGGTCGCGGCCGCGAGGACGACGGCCCCGACGGCGCCCCCTTCGAGGGACCGCCGTTCGGTGGCCCCCCGTTCGGGCCTGGCTTCGGCGGCCCGCCGTTCGGACCTGGTGGCCCGCGCGGCCGCGGCAGGGGTGGCCGGGGGCGCGCCCGCGGCGACGTCCGCGCCGCGATCCTGCTGCTGCTCGACGAGCAGCCGCGCCACGGCTACGAGCTGATCCAGGAGATCGGCGAGCGCAGCCAGGGCACCTGGACACCCAGCCCCGGGTCCGTCTACCCGACCCTCCAGGCGCTCGCGGACGAGGGGCTCGTGACCGTCGAGCCCGTCGAGGGCCGACGCACCGCGTCGCTCACGCCCGACGGCGTCGCGTACGTCGCCGAGCACCGCGAGCGGCTGGGCACGCCCTGGACGGCGGGCGCCGGCGACACGTCGGTCCACGCCTTGCGCACCGAGGTGCTCGCGGTGAAGGACGCCGCGATGCAGGTGGCGCGGGTGGGCACGCCGGCCCAGCAGGCCGCCGCGGTCGAGGCGCTCACCTCCGCGCGCAAGGCGCTCTACCGCCTGCTCGCCGAGGACGACGCCCCGGAGGCCTGAGACGCCGTCGGGCGGGAGGTGCTCGCCTCCCGCCCGACGGCTCAGCCCGTGGTGCTCGGGAAGCTGAGGCTCGCCGCCGCCTCGGCGCTGCCCGGCCAGCGCGTGGTCACGACCTTGGCGCGCGTGTAGAAGCGGACGGCCTCGGGGCCGTGGGCGTGGTGGTCGCCGAACAGCGAGTCCTTCCAGCCGCCGAACGAGTAGTAGGCGACGGGCACGGGGATGGGCACGTTGACGCCGACCATGCCCGCGGTGACCTCGTGCGCGAAGCGGCGGGCCGCGGCGCCGGAGGACGTGAAGATCGCCGCGCCGTTGCCGAACGGCGACGCGTTGACCAGCGCGAGCGCGTCGTCGAACGTCTCGACGCGCACCACGGCGAGCAGCGGGCCGAACACCTCGTCGCAGTACGCGCTCATGTCGGTGGTGACGTGATCGAGCACCGTCGGGCCCACGAAGTACCCCTGCTCGTGGCCGGCGACCACCAGCTCGCGGCCGTCGACGACGGCGTCGGCACCCGCGCCCACCGCGGCGGTCACGTGGTCGATCACGCGCTGCCGGGCGCCCGCGGTGATGAGCGGGCCCATGTCCGTCCCCGCGGTGTCGCCGGGGCCGACGACGAGGGCCGAGGCGCGCGCCTTGAGGGCCGCGACCAGGGGTTCGGCCACGGGCCCGACGGCGACCGCGACGGGCACGGCCATGCAGCGCTCGCCCGCGGAACCGAACGCCGCGGCGGTGAGCTGCTTCGCGGCGTGCTCGACGTCGGCGTCGGGCAGCACGACGGCATGGTTGTTGGCCCCGCCGAGGGCCTGGACGCGCTTGCCGTGCTCGGTCGCGGTGCGGTGCACGTGGCGCGCGACCGGGGTCGAGCCGACGAACGAGACCGCGGCGACGCCCGCGTGGGTGAGGAGCGCGTCCACGGCCTCCGCACCGCCGTGCACCACCTGGAAGACGCCGTCGGGCAGGCCCGCCTGCTGGTACAGCCGCGCGACGAGGTTCGAGGCGGACGGGTCGCGCTCGGACGGCTTGAGCACGAACGCGTTGCCGGTCGCGATCGCCACGGGGTGCATCCAGAACGGGACCATGGCCGGGAAGTTGAACGGCGTGATGCCCGCGACCACGCCGAGCGGCTGGCGCAGGCTGTGCACGTCCACGCCGGTCGAGGCGTCGGCGGTGAACTCGCCCTTGCTCGCGGCCGAGATGCCGCACACGAAGTCGAGGGTCTCGCGGCCGCGGCCCACCTCGCCCACGGCGTCGGCGATCGTCTTGCCGTGCTCGCGCGAGATCACGCGGGCGAGCTCGTCGGTGTGCTGCACCACGAGCTCGCGCATGCGGAACATGACCTCGGTGCGACGCGCGAGCGAGGTCGCGGCCCACGGGCGCTGGGCCTCGGCGGCACCGCGCACGGCCTGGTCGACGACGGCGGCGTCGGCGGTCGCGACGGTGCCCACCTGCGCGCCCGTCGCGGGGTCGACGACGGGGTTCGGCGGGCCGCCTCCGGGCGTGGGGCCACCGTCGATCCAGTGCTCGACGCTGTAGGTCATCGCCCCTCCGTCCGCAGGCGCCGACACCGTCGTCGACCCGTCCAGCATCCAGCACCCGCCCCACCCACCGGAACCCCCGCCCAGCACCACTGCGCCCAAAGGTTCGAAGGCGAACCTCTGCGCGGGTGGGCTCGTCCTGAACCACCACATCCGCACGGGAGCTCGCACCTGCACCGTCGCCTCGCTCACCGCGGGACCCGATGAGATCGCACCGTCGGTCGTGTCAGACCCCTGCGGAAGCATCGCGACCCCGCTCACACCAGGAGCCCACATGTCCGCACCCGCCGGCACCGAACGGTTCCCCGTCGACACCCTGCGCACGCGACTGTCGGGTCGCGTGCTCATCCCGGGCGATCCCGAGTACGACGACGCCCGCCTGATCGCGCTGGGCGGTCTGGACCCCAGTCCCGCAGCGATCGCGCGTCCGGTCCACGACGACGACGTCGCGGCCGTGGTCTCGTTCGCCCGTGAGCACGGGGTGCCGCTCGCCGTGCGCGGCGGCGGGCACAGCGGCGCAGCGCACGGCACCGTGAACGACGGTCTGGTGCTGGACCTGCGAGACATGACGGCGCTCGACGTCGACGCGGACGCGCGCACCGTGTGGGCAGATGCGGGCCTCACCGCGGGCGACGTGACAAAGGCACTGAGCCCGTACGGCCTCGCGGTCGGGTTCGGCGACACCGCGACGGTCGGCATCGGAGGCATCACGCTCGGCGGGGGTGTCGGCTTCCTCTCACGCAGGTACGGGCTCACGATCGACAACCTGCTCGCGGCCGACGTCGTGACGGCGGACGGTCAGGTGCGGCGCGTCAGCGCGGACCACGAGCCCGAGCTGTTCTGGGGCATCCGGGGTGGCGGCGGCAACTTCGGTGTCGTGACCCGGTTCCAGCTCCGGCTTGAGGCGATCTCGCAGGTGGTCGGCGGCATGTTGCTGCTGCGCGCGACCTCCGAGGCGCTCGCCGCCGTGATGGTCGCCGCCCAGAACTCCCCCGAGGAGCTGTCGCCCATCGTCAACGTGATGCCCTGCCCGCCCATCCCCGGCGTGCCGGCCGAGCACCACGGAACGCTCGTGATCATGTGCGAGCTGTGCGCCGTCGGCTCCACGGCCGACGGCGAGGCTGCGGTCGCGCCGTTCCGCGCCGCCGGCGAGGTGCTGCTCGACGGCGTCGCCCCGCGTCCGTACGCCGAGCTGTTCGCCGAGGAGGGCCCGGCGTTCCGGCCGGTCGTGAGAGGGACGTCGCTCTTCCTCGACGCGGTGGACGCCGATCTCGCGGTCGCGATCATGGAGAGGCTCGAAGCCGCCGACGGCATGCGCGTCGTGCAGCTGCGGCCGCTGGGCGGGGCGATCGCGCGCGTCCCGGCCGACGCCACCGCGTACGCCCACCGGGACCGCAGGCTCATGGGCTACGTCGCGGCCATCCTTGGCCCCGGCGAGGACGCCCAGGGGCCGAGCGACTGGGTGGCCGGCACCGCCGACCTGCTCAGGCAGGGCGACGACGGCGTGTATGTGAACTTCCTCTTCGACGAGGGCCACGAGCGCGTGCGCGCGGCCTACCCCGGCGCCACCTGGGACCGGCTCACCGCGCTCAAGGCTCGGGTGGACCCGACGAACCTCTTCCGCCGCAACCAGAACATCCCGCCCGCGCGCTGACCGCGGCGTCGTCTCGCCCGGCGGACGGCCTCTTCTGCCGGGCACGTCGCGCTGCTTCGATCACCCCATGACCCGCGGACGCCTGGTGAGCAGCGCGCTCACCCGTGCCCGCGTCTCGCTCCGGCGTCGAATGCCCTAGGGCGCGCGCCGTCCCCTCGCACGATCCCGACCGCCCGGCCCTGCCGTGCGCGCCGTCGTCGTCGTGCAGGTGCTCCCTCGAGCCACGGCCGCGCCCGCTCCGCGACGGCCGACCCACGTCGCGCCGTCGGTGCGCGCCGTCGTCGTGCGCGCGACCCCAGGACGACTCGACACCCAGGAGCAACCACCATGAGCACCACCACGACCAGCAGCAGCACCACCCTCGCGGCCGACCGTGAGGAGCGCCTCGGCGCGATCATCTCCGCCACCACGAGCGCCGTCGGCGAGGACCCGACGCGCGCGGCGGTGCAGTTCACCGCGACGGGCTCCGCGACCGGCTCGGTCGCCACCGACGTCCGCACCCGGCAGCACGCGTTCGTCGTCGACGAGCCCGCCTCGCTCGGTGGCGACGACTCCGCCACCAACCCGGTCGAGTACGCACTCGGCGCGCTCATCGGCTGCCAGGTGGTGACGTACCGGTTCTGGGCCACGCGCCTGGGCATCCGGGTCGACGACGTGCAGATCGAGGCGGTGGGCGACCTCGACGTGCGCGGCTTCTTCGGGCTCGACGACGGCGTGCGGCCGGGCTTCGGCGAGATCCGCCTCGACGTGCAGCTCACCGGCCCGGAGACGGCCGAGCGCTACGCCGAGCTGCACGCGGCCGTCGACGCGCACTGCCCGGTGCTCGACCTGTTCACGGCCGAGACACCGGTCACCACGACGGTCCGCACCGCCACGGCCTGAACCGCCCCAGGCGCAGACGACGACGCCCGCGGCGCTCCCCCACCGGAGCGTCGCGGGCGTCGTCGTGCGGGGCGCCTGGGCCCCGCGGGATCAGATGCGGGTGCGGCGCGGGTTGCTCACCGACGTGGTGCGGATGGTCCCGGCCGCCTCGCGGGCGTCGACGGCGGTCTCGCTGTGCTGCTCGTTCATACGAACCTCCTCGATCGACGGGCGCGGTCTCTTGATATCGAGACATCTTGCGTCACTCCGTCAGATTCCGCACCCGGCGGAGCAAGAGACATACGTCACACCTCGAGGTGTGACAGGGTGCCTGCCGTGGCTGATCTGCGTGTGCCCGGGTGGGACGGCATCGAGCGCCCGACCATCGCCGTCGAACCGGCCGCCCAGGGCGCTGCGGCGATCGAACAGCTCGCGCGGACGGCACGCCACGGCCGCTGGCGGGCGTCGGTGTCCGACGACGGCCTCGTGGTCCGGGCGACCGTCCCCGCCCTCGCGATCGCGCCGTCCCACCTGCTGCGCGAGCCCAAGGACCTGTGGCGCTCGTCCGTGGTGCGGGCCGAGGCGTCGAACGACGGCGTGGGCGGGTGCCGGGTCGAGGTCGAGGTCGAGGACCGCGGCGCGCGACGGCTGCCGGTCCGCACCGCCGAGCTCCTCTCGGCGTGGGTCGCCGATCTCGAGGCCGCCGGGACACGCGTACGCACCGGCATGTGGCGCGACGCCGTTGACGACGCAGGCGGCGACCCGGGCGCCTGGACCACCGAGGGCACGCGGCTGAACGCGATCGCCGACCGCGAGGCCGCGCGGACCTCTCCGCCCGCATCCTTCGCGCTCACCGATCGAGCCGCGGCGTGGGCCGACGACGTCGCCCTGCGTTGCGGCACGGCGGACGAGCCGTTGCGCGACCTGACTGCCCGCGCGTGGATCGACGGTCTTGCCGACGCGGGCCTCTCGCGCCGTCGGCAGCCCAAACCCGCCTACGTGGTGGACGCCCTGGTGGGCGCCGCCGTGGCCGACGGCGTGCTGACCCTGCCCGAGCCCGGCGTGCTGCGCATGGCCTTCGCGCGCCGGGACCCGCAGACGGAGTCGGAGGACGCGTGGGGCTGGGGCCTCAAGCCCGCCTCGACCGCGGCGCTCACGTGGCACGCGCAGAACGCCGTCGGGCTCGAGGAACTCACGACGACGGCCGTGGGCGGGGCTGCCGTGATGGCGGGCCTCGCTGCGGTGGTCGCGAGCCTGGCCGACCTGCGCCAGGGGCCGGTCGACGAGCTCCGCTGCTGGTAGGGAACGGCGGCGGGGCGCACGTCAGGACGCGAGCGCGGGATCTGCGCGCGCGGCTCAGCGGGCCGTGCTCAGCGGGCCCGGTGGTCCTCGATCGCGAGACGGTGCGCACGCCGCGGCTCGCGCGCCGCGCCCGTGAGGAGCAGCGCGCGGATCACGCGGTGGCGGTGGCCCGCGTAGGGGGCGAGCAGCTCGAGCATCCCGGCGTCGTCGGTGCGGCGACCCGCGAGCGCCCAACCGATCTGGTGGGGCAGGTGGAAGTCGCCCACCGAGACGGCGTCGGGGTCGCCGAGCGCTCGCTGCGCGGTCTCGGCCGCGGTCCACGGACCTACCCCGGGCACGTGCATGAGCAGGGCGCGCCCGGCCGACGGCGGCATGCGGCTCGCCTGCTCGAGGCGATGGGCGAGCCGGGCCGCCGCGACCACCGTGCGGGCGCGGCGCGGGTCGACACCGGCGCGGTGGAAGTCCCAGGTCGGGACGCGGGCCCAGGCATCGGCGGCGGGCGGGACGCACATGCCCTCGGGAGCGGGGCCGGGTGCTGGTGTGCCGTGGGCGCGGACGAGGCGTCGCCAGGCGTCCGTCGCCGTCCGGGTGATGACGCGCTGCTCGAGGATGGCGGGCACCAGCTGCTCGAGCACGCGTCCACCACGGGTCATGCGCACGTGGGCGGTGCGGCGCCACGCGTCGCGCACCAGGCCGGGCGGGGGAGCGAACGACGCGTCGTCGTCGTGCTCGCCCAGCAGTGCGGGGGCGAGCGTGAGGGCCTCGGCGGCTCCGTCGCCCCAGGCCTCGACGTGCACGGATCGAGGCCCGCGCTGGTGGAGGCGGAGGGTCGCGGGGCCGCTGGTCAGGCGGGTCGCGCGCCACGCGGCGCCGTCGGGCGTGACCTGGTGCGCGGGGTCGTAGGCGCCGTGGCGCAGCGGCGCGAGCGTCCGGACGACGTCCGTCGGTCGCGAGAGGACGACGTCCACCTGCTCGTGCTGCACGCCCCCATGGTCACACGCGCCCCCGACGCCACCCGTCGTGCGCCCGTCACGCCTCGGGTGGCGGAGGCGCGCATGTCTCCCATGCGGCGATGCGGTGGAGCTCCTGCCGGATGTCGCCCTCGTACTCCTTGCGGTGCGCGAGGGAGTCCTCCCACTCACATCACCGTCGCCGTTCGCCACCTGCGTCGATGAAGGCGGCCAGCTCCTCAAAGCGAAGTGCAATCCCTTCGCGCTCTGAGGTCTCCGGAAGCTCTCTACGCGCGATGCTCGGCAGCGCGTGCGCTAGACGCGAGAGTTCGGTCAGCTCCGACTCGTCGAACTCGTCGAGCCAGAGCGCACCGAGATTGTTGTCGGAAACCTCGCGCAACTTTGGCGCGACAGCCTCGTTCGCGTCGTCCGCCAACCGGTCGAGCATCCAGTAGAAGATGCTGTTTCTGATCATCCAGCTCTCGTCGTCGCCGATGCTGTACGCCACAAGCCCTGACATCACTCACCCACCAGGAAGAACTTCGTCTCGTCTCGGTCCCTGAGCAGCTCTCGGATGCGTGCGATCTGGTCCGCATCGAACTGCGAAACGTCGATCGGCACGAGGTCCGCCTTCCTGTCGTGCGTGTCGAGCTTATGGATGAAGGCCGCCCACTGCTTCCGGGTCTGAAGGTACTCACCTGAGAAGCCCCCCATCGCGTCGTAGCTTCGACCGCTCGCGTCGAACCAGTCGACGAGGCTCTCCCTGTGGGCTCGCACCAACTCGAGCCCGTGCACCTCGACAAGCCATCGAGCAGTCCGGTACTCGCCCTCGCGGAACTGGTTGACCGACGGGTCGAAACCGAGGGAGTACTCGAAGGTGCCCGGCTCCGGGTCGTCCGGGAGCAGTCTGACCTGTGCGGGGGCGGCCGCTTCGATGGTGCTCAGCGGTGCGTCGATGTGACTCGGCACCTCCGGGGTTGCCCAGTCCGGCACCTTCGCGACGCCGTTCGGGATGTCGGTCGCCCGCGTGATGCGGGACAACACACCCCGGCGCCGCCGCCCGCGACGCTGAGTCCCAGCTCCGGGGCGACCGAGCCCCACCACCGCCCGGGGCGGTCGCGCCACGTCTCAGAGTCGAGGAGCACGCGGTTGACGTCGTGCGGGTTCGCCGCGAGGTGCCCGGCGAGGTCCTGCACACCCTGCGCCGCAGCGCCGACGTCGTGCGCGTAGCCGCCTGGGTCGTAGATGACCCGGGCCGCGTTGTAGGTGCGCAGCATGGTGCCGATCCCGCACACCCAGCTCCACACCCCGGCCCAGAAGTCGGCGGCGTGGAACTGCCCGTCGGGCAGGTCTGCACACCAGGCGTCGAGCAGCGCCGCAGCAGCCTCGGCCGAGAGCCGCACCTCCTCGCGGACTTCCTCGAGTAGCTGCACCGCGAGCATCCGGGTCTGGTACCCGGGGTCGAACAGCGGCCAGACCGTCGTCCCCTCGACCACCGTCTGCTGCGGCGCACCGTACGGCGCGGGCCCGGCGAGGCACTGCAGCCCGTCGTACGACCTCTCCGCCTCGCCCTTGCGCCAGAGCGCGATCGCGAGGTGACACTCCTCGCGTGCCCACTCGATGGTCGCGGCGTGCACGCGCAGCACCTCGGCGGCCGAGCGGTACACCTCGGCGGGGGCATCCATCGCCTCGGCGAGCTGCGGCCGACGCTCGTCCCAGCCGTTCGCCGCGTTGCCCAGCCATCCGGCCACGGTCCGGCGCCGCACACCCGACGCCGCGTCCTCGAGCTCCTCGGCACGCGTCTCGAGGGAGCGCGCGTCGTCGTAGAGCGCCTCCGTCGAGCCCGGGATCAGGTCGAGCGGGTCGGCGTTGATCGAGAGCCCGACGCTCATCCGACCACCATGCCCATGTCGAGGCGCTCGTCCAGACGCCGCATCTGCGCCGGCGCGAGCAGGTCGGACTCGCGGTAGTGGGTGGCGCTGCCGCGCAGCGCGACCCCTGCGGCGTCGGCCTGGTCGCTGAGCACCCGCGTCAGGTGGCCGAGGCGTGCGGAGAACCGGCCGGCCGCCTCGGTCAGCTCGGGGTTCGCGTAGGTGGACCGACCTTCGAGCAGCTCACGACGTGCGGTCGCGTCCAGGTCGTCACTCACGCCGAGGAGCGCACGACCCGCCGCGTCGAGCTCGTCGACGTCCGCCTCGAAGCCGCTCACTGCGCCCCCTTTGCCCTGCCTCGTCCGGTCCTTGCCGACGACGACGCTAGGGCGCACGGACCGCCCGCCCCGGTTATCCACAGGCCCGGCCGACAACGGCGTCGCGGTCCCGCGGGCGGTCGGCCCTCGCCCGACGGCGTGCCAGGCTGGGCGCGTGCGCCACACCCTCACCGCCCTGATCGCCGCCCTCACGCTGGTCGTCGGCTTCGCGGTCGCGCAGGCCACGGGAAGCCAGCTGCTGGGCGGCGCGACCCTCCTCGCGGGCGCGGCGTGGTGCGTCCTGCGCGAGGCGCGGCACAGCGCGTGGTGGCGCATCGCCGTCGTCGGCGTGGTCGCCTTGGTGACCTTCGCGCTCTCCCACCGCCTCGCGGACGTCGTCGGCGCCTGGCCGGCCGTGCTGATCGCGGCCGGCGCGACCGGTGTCAGCGGCCTGCTCGCCCTCCACCCCCAGGAGCAGCGGACCCGTCCTCGGCCCTGACGCGGCGGCGGCCCACGCCCATCTGCCGCGCGGCGATCGGTGAGAGCACGACGACGACCGCCGTCCCACCGAGCACCATCCCGGCCGTCACCCGCAGGGCCCACAACGCCACGAGGAAGCCACCGGTCACGGTCGCGTCGTCGACCCCGAAAGCACCCCACATGCCACGCGGGAGCGGGACGGCGTCGTCCCAGGTCAGGATCGTCTGCGGGATCCAGAACGTCGCGAGGCCCAGCAGCGCCACGCCGAGCCCGACCAGCATCGCCCGGAACACCCACGGCGGCCGCGCGTTGAGCTCCTCGCCCGCCTCCGGGACCTCGAGCAGCGTTCCGCGCCACCGCGAATCGGCCCACCGCAGCCCCGCGCGCAGCACCACCACCGCAAGCCAACCGATGACGCCCAGGAGCACCAGCATCACCAGGACCAGGGAGATCACCATGGGGAAGAGCGCGATCTGCCCCCAGCCGTCCTCCTCGGCGAGCCCGATCAGCGGAGCCCCGACGGCGAGCGACAGCGCCGCCTGAACGAGCCCCCACAGCATCAGCCGGGCGACGAGGTCACCGACGAGCGACCGGGGCAGCGTGGGGGTGTCTCCGCGGGGCACTGCGGCGTCGAGCATGCGCTGATAGCCCGGCCGCTCGCCCGCTTGTGCCTCCTTGTGGGCGCGCGCCGCATCCACGAGCGCCCCCACGAGGCCCGGGATCGTGAGCAGCACGGCGGCGGCGATCAGCCCGCCCTCAGCGGACTCACCCGCGGGGTACTCACCGGCGTGGGCCACCCACGCGAGCCCGATGACCGCGAGGACGGCGGCGGGCTGCAGCCACGTGGGCAGCCAGGCCTTGCTCTTGAGCACGAGGGGTCACGCTAGTGCTCGACGGGACTCCGGAGGCGCGGGGTCACCCCAAAGGACGCCGGTAGCGGATCTCCTCGACCGTGGCGCCGTCGATCTCCTCGGTCTTGGCGGCGCCGTCGGCGGCCCATCCGTGGCGCTCGTAGAACCGCCGGCCGCGCGCGTTGCCGGGGAGGACCCAGAGGATGGCCTCGCGGTGCCCGGCGTGGGCGAGCGCCGCCTGGACGTGGGTGAGCAGCGCGGCACCGGCCCCGCGGCCCCAGTGGTCAGGGTGGACGTTCAGCGCGTACAGCTCGCCGACGCCCGACGACGTCGTCCCGGGGTCCGCGGGCGCGTCGGGCACCCGCTCGGGCCCGTGGATCGCGAAGCCGACGACGCTGCCCTCGACCTCGGCGACGCGGACCTTGGTGCGGCGGAACGCGCCGTCGGCCAGCCAGCCGTGCCAGCGCTCGACGCGTGCCGCGAGGTCGATCCTGTCCAGGACGTCGTCGGGCAGGATCCCGCGGTACCCGACCTGCCAGGCCCGCACGTGTGCGGTCGCCACCGCCTCAGCGTCCTTAACGCGCGGCTCGCGCACGACGACGTCCTGCCGCTGGGCTCCTTCGGTCACCTGCACCTCACCCTCCCCCTCGTCGGCCCGCTTCTGCGCGCGGGTGTGGAGACTTCCCGTCGCCATGCGAGGGGAACCTTCCACATCGACAGCCTCATGCGTAGTAGGAACCGTCCTCGGGCCACGCACCCGTCCTGGAGTGCACCACGTACGCCTTGCCAGCGACCCGCTTCGCCCCGAGTGGCTCGCGACCCGGCTCGACGCCTTCGACGTACTACGCCTCGACGTCGTCGACGGGGATGACGACGACACCCGAGGCCTCGTTCGGGTCGTCGCCGAACGTGTACGCCACCTCGGCGGCCGACTCACGGACCTTCCTGGCGTCGACGATGATCGCCATGGCTCCCTGTCCTACCTCAGCCCGTGTACACGGACGCGTTCTCGGGCCACCGTCCGGTGCGTCGCAGCAGAGTCACCGCCTTGCCCAAGACGACGTCGGCGAGATGCGGTGACGGGTTCTCCCCCTCGACCCGCCAGCTCGCCGGGTCGGAGACGGGAATCACCAGCGTGCCGCGGTCGGGGCCGTCCTCGGAGACCCCGAAGTCGTACCGCGCGGCGGTCTCATCGACGGACATCAGTCTCGCGAACGCATGACCGGACATCTGGCCCCCTCTTGTGGACTCGCGACGCTCAGGACTGGAACGACGCGTTCGTCGGCCACTCGCCCGTCTGCGTGCGCAGGTAGAGCGCCCGCGCCACGACGGTTCCAGCCCAGTGGGGCCGGTCCTCGCGGCCCTCCATGTGCCAGGCGTTCGGGCCACTGGCGGGACTGACCAGGACGCCGCGCTCCGGGTCTTCCTCCCGCCGGCCGGAGTCGTACCGCGCGGCGGTCTCGTCCACCGACAGGAGGACTCCGAACGCCTGCGCCGCCATCAACGCCCCCTAGGTTGGACGAGGCGTTCCGGAGACTTCCTCACGCCACGCATGAGTAGCCCTCCAGACTTCACGGCTGGGCGCGTCACAGCCGCCCCTCGTCGTCGGTGAGGCGCCATGGGCCGGTGAGCGCTGCCTGAACCTCGGGAATGCTCCACTCGGGGAACCACGAGTAGAGCTCGAGCACACCGGCCCTGCGCCGCATCACCGCAAGATCGAGCTCGTGACAAAGGCACACCTCTGCGTCGAGTCGGACCGCGAGCTGAGCGGCCGTCACCGCCATTCGCGCCCGGGCTTCGCCGTAGAGCGGATCGCCACGCTTGTAGTCGATCGTCCACTCGATGTCCGAGGTCGCGGGAGCGCCGAGAAGGTCCAGGTAGATCTCGTGGTCCACGGGGTGGCGGACGTCGCTGACGAACACCTCGAGCGCATCGACGACAATGCGACCGCGCTCGTTGACGGGCGCGGCGAGCAATGGGACAAGGGCGGAACGAACTTCGGCGGTCGACGCCGCGGCGCGCACCGCCATGGGGTAGCCGAGCATCACGCCTCCGGGGTTGCGTCGCTCACGTGCGGGCGCCTGCCGCCTCAGAGGCGCCCGTCGTCCTGGACGAGTGTCCATGGGTCCTCGAGCGACTCCTGGACTTCCGCAATGCCCCATGGCCGGAACCAGGAGAAGAGCTCGAGAGCACCGTCGCGCCGCCGCATGAGAGCCAGGTCCAGCTGGAAGGTGAGGCATGCCTCGGCGTCCAGCTCCCGTGCCAGCGCAGGCGCCGCCCGCGCCAGGAGGAGGCGCGCCCGCTCGTAGTCCGCGGCGTCGCCCTTGTCCTCGATCCACCAGTCCACGAAGCAGGTGCCTGGGGCTGTCAGCAAGTCGTCGAGAACGCTGCGCGTGACCGGGTGGTCGGGGACGTCGATGTCGACGCTGAGCGCTCCGATCGTGATCCGTCCATCGACCGGATCGGTGCCGAGAAGCGTTGCGAGCGCACCGACGATGTCCTCGACGGACACGACCGTACGCACGGCCATGGGGTAGTGCAGCATTCGCTACTCCTCGGGGATTGTGGGAAGCCAGAATGGCAGGATCTCGCCGTTCCGGAGGATGATCAGTTCCTTCAGCCCGGGCATCGGCCACGTCCCGAACTGGTCCGCCACCGCTTCGAACGACAACGGCGAGTCGTCGAGCACGAGGACGACGCGGGGCGCCTGACCCCTCGCAATCTTCTTCTGGACCTCCCCCCACACGTTTCGGACCGAGTCCGAAATCGGTGAGTAGGCGTCGAAGACCCTGCCCTCGATCCGGTAGTCGGGGTTCTTCGGTCCCGGCACGGGTGGAGTCTGCTCGACGACATAGCCGAGCCGCGCGAGGTGGAAGGCGGCTTGGTTCTCGCGGGTTCGTCCGCGGATCGTCTCCGGCTCGTCGTCGGAGGTGAATGTGGCCGGCCGACCGGTGGGGGTTGCCTTCGGATCCGGAGCGAGGGACGGGGCGGTCGCGCTGGACCGAAGCGCCACCGGTCGAGACGCCCCGACCACCGCACCCACACCGACCCCACCCCCACGCGGCTTCGCCGCCACCCCCGCCAGCCCAGCGAGCACCCCACCGAGCTCGTCGACCAGCCCGCGCAACGAGCTCATCGAGCCCACCAGCGCGGTGACCTTCCCGCCCACGCGCGCGACCAGCGACGACACCCGGGTCGCGACCTGGGCCACGACCCACGGGGTGCCCAGCCCCGCGGTCGCCACGCTCTGCAGCACCCACGAGATCGCCGAACCCACCAGGTCCGCGAGCGCGTCGCGCACCAGCTCGCGCACGGTCTGCACCACACCGGACGCCGTGCGCAGCGACGCCGCCACCGCGCCCGAGCCGCCCGCCAGGCCGCGCAGCTGCGCGACCATCCCGTCGCCGTGGCGCACGTACGCGCCCACGGCCTCGCCCTGCATCGCACCGAGGTCCACCCGCAGCACCCGGCCGTAGTCGCCCGCGGCGAGGTCGAGCTCCGCGGCGATGTTGTCCCAGGTCGCGGCAAAGCCCAGCACCGCGCCGGCGTCGCCCGTGAGGTCGGTCAGCCAGCCCTTGAGCGGCTCGAGGTGCTCCATCAGCCACCCAAGCCCGGCGGAGATGAGCGAGCCGATCGGGTCCAGCGCGGCAGCCGCCGCGTCGAGCACCACCCCCACCCCGCTCAGCGCGGCGTCGAGCCAGCCCTCCGAGCGCAGGGCCTCCGACAGCTCGGCGAGCGACTCGAGCAGCTGGGCACCCTCGAGCGACGACGTCGTCCCGACCGGCCCGAGGACGAGCGTCCCGGCCGTCACTCGAGCACCCGGCCGAGCGCACCGAGCCGCGCACCGACGTCGCCGTCGATCACCTCGTAGTCGCGCGCCATGCCGCGCACGCCGTCGGCGGTCGCCTCGACGGCCTCGCGGGTGCGCCGGACGGCGTCGTCAGCCGACGTCTCGCAACCGCTGAACGCCGCCGGGAGGAAGCTGCACAGCAGCCCGAAGGCGACGTCGTGCAGGTCGACCTGTCTGGCCGCGGCCGAGGCCCGAGCCACGGTGTCAGCCACCACCTGGACCCGGCCCGCGTGCTGGCGCAGCACGTCGACGTCGACCGCGAGCTCCCTCATGGCCGCCCGCCCAGCACCGGCCGGCGGCCGTGGCGCCCCGCGAGCTCCTCGCGCAGGCGCTCGACGATGGCGCTCCCGGCGCCCCACGACTCCTCCGCCACGACGACAGCGCGCTCGCCGGCCTGCACCTGCGCGTCACGGACCGCCACGAGGATCGCCGCCGTGAGGCTCGCGGCCGACTGCTGCACCGCCGTGTCGTCGAGCCGCAGGTCCGTGAGCACGCCCGCGGCGTCGACCTCGACGGTCACGTCGCCGCGGCGCGAGCGGCCGACCCCACGCACGGCCGCGATCGCCGTCTGCGCGTCCTGGGCCGTGCGCATGCGCTCATGGGCCGCGGCGACATCCCCTTGGATGCGAGCGAGGACATCCGCGGGATCGGTGCTCGTGGTCATGGCACGCGACGTTAGGGATCGCGTGCCTCGCGCGGGTGAACCCGGACGAATCTGTGGATAACCGGCGCCGGGCGTGCCTCCGTCGGCGCTGCCTGACGGCGGCCCTGCCCGACCGGTGGTTCCGCCGCGAGCGGGGAAGATGCGCGCCGGAAGCCGACGCGCAGGTTCCCCGATCCCGCCGTCGGGCGGCGTTCGGATCCGGCTCAGCCCACCCGATCCCGCCGTCGGGCGGCGTTCGGATCCGGCTCAGCCCCCGGCCGACGCCGCGGCCGCGCGACGGCGATCGGGGAGGTTGCGTGCCGGCGAGCGGTACCCAACCTCCCCGGTCCGGCGGACACCCGGCCCGACGGCGCCAGCTCACCTCAGCGGGGAGGATGTGCGCCGCCCAGCGGCACGTGGCTTCCCCGATCCCGCCGGCGAGCGGGCGGCCCCCTCGGTCCTCCGGCTCCCTACCCCTCCCGCGAGATCGTGACTCCGGTGTCGCGATCGTGGGTCCTAGCTGACGATCTCGGCGCGTAGGTCACGATCTCGCGGGTGGGTGAGGGCGGGGGTCTGGGGGACGCGCGGCACGTCGCCGCGGCTCAGGCGCATGGCGTTGGCAATGACCACCAGCACCGACGCCTCGTGGACCAGCATGCCGATCGCCATGGTCACGCCGCCCAGCAGCACGCCCGCCAGCAGCACACCCACCGTGACCAGCGCGATCGCGATGTTCTGCCGCATCACGCGCACGGTGCGGGCGGCGAGCCTCAGCCCGTGCGGGAGGCGCTCCAGGTGGTCGGCCATGAGCGCGACGTCGGCGGTCTCGATCGCCACCGCGGTGCCGGCCGCACCCATCGCGACCCCCACGTCCGCGGTCGCGAGCGCGGGTGCGTCGTTGACCCCGTCGCCCACCATCGCGACCACGTGACCGGCGCGCTGCAGCTCGCGCACCGCGTCGAGCTTGTCCTCGGGCAGCAGCCCGGCGCGCACGTCGTCCACCCCCACCTGGGCCGCGACCGCGGCTGCGACGCGCTCGGCGTCACCGGTGAGCATGACGGTCCGTACCCCGGCGGCGTGCAGGCGCCTGACGGCGTGCGCGGCATCCGCCCGCACCTCGTCGGCCACGGCCAGCACCCCGAGCACCCGCCCGTCCACGGCGACCACCATCGGGGTGCGCCCGGCCGCGGCCAGCCGCTCGACGTGCGCCGCGGCGCCGTCGTCGGGAGCGTCCAGCAGCGCGAGCGTGCCGACGACGACCCGCCGTCCGCCCAGGTGAGCGACCACCCCGCGTCCCGGGACCGTGACGACGTCGTCGGGCAGCGCGCCCGGGTCGATCCCCTCGGCCGCGGCGGCCTCGAGCACGGGCCGCGCGAGCGGGTGCTCGGACGCGGCCTCGGCGCGCGCCGCCCACGTGAGCACCTCGGCGCGGTCGGCACGGTCCGCGAGCACGACGACGTCCGTGAGCCGCGGCCGGCCGCGCGTGAGGGTCCCGGTCTTGTCGAGCGCGACGACGTCCACGCGGGCCGCGGTCTCGAGGTGCTCGCCGCCCTTGATGAGCACGCCGTCGCGCGCGCCGCGCCCGATCCCCGCGACCACCGCCACGGGGATCGAGATGACCAGCGCGCCCGGGCAGCCGATGACCAGCAGCGTGAGCGCGAGCTCGACCTGCCCCGTCACCGCACCCGCGACCACCGCGAGCACGAGGATCGCCGGCGTGTACCAGCGCGAGAAGCGGTCCATGAACGCCTGCGTGGGGGCCTTGGCGTCCTGCGCCTCCTCGACGCGACGGATGATCCGCGCGAGCGTCGTCTCAGCCCCCACGCCCGTGGCGCGCACCTGGAGCAGGCCCCCGCGCGAGACCGTGCCCGCGAACACGCGGTCGCCCGCGACCTTCTCGACCGCGACGGACTCACCCGTGATCGAGGACTCGTCGAGCGCGCCGCTGCCCGCAAGCACCTCGCCGTCCACCGGCACGGACGCGCCCGCCTTGACCAGCACGGTCTCGCCCAGCCCGACGGCGCCCGCGGGCACCTCGACCTGCTCGCCGTCGCGCAGCACCACGGCCACCTGGGGCGCCACCGCGACCAGTTCCGCGAGCGCCGAGCGCGTGCGGGTGAGGGTCGCGTCCTCGAGCGCGTGCCCGACGGCGAACAGGGACGTCACCGCCGCGGCCTCCCAGTGCTCACCGATCACGACCGCGCCGATCGCCGCGACGGAGACGAGCAGGTCGATCCCGATGACGCGCGCGAGCAACGCCCGCACCGCGTTGCGGACGATCCCGGCGCCGGCGACGACGGCGGCCGCGACCATCAGCACGTCGGCCGCGGTGGGGGCGCCGAGGCGGGCCGTGGCGAACGACGCGAGGATCAGCGCCCCCGCGAGGGTGGGCACCGCCCAGCGGCGGTGGCGGACGAGGGACGACATGACGAGCTCCTGACGTGGGCGGGGATGGGGTGGGTGGGCTCGGCGGCCCGGGGCCCGGGCGGGCTCGGCGGCCCGGGGCCTGGGCGGGCGCGGGGCGACACGCGTCGGCGGCTCAGAAGGCCGCGGGCCGTGCGGTGTAGCCGGCCTTGGCGACCGCGGCGACCAGCGCGTCGACGCTCGCGCGCGCCGGGTCGTGCTCGACCTCGATCCGCGCCGAGGCGAAGTGCACGGTCACCGAGGTCACGCCGTCGAGCCGGCCCACCTGCTTCTCGATCTTGGCGACGCACGACGGGCAGCTGAAGCCCTCGGCGCGCAGCACGGTGCGGGTGGTGGTGGCGGGGGTGGTGCTCATGGTTCTCGGTCTCCTTCGCGTCACCCCGGGTGGGCGACTGCTCGTGACGTTAGGCACGGCGCCGTCGGCGTTCGATGACGTGCGTCAATCGACGGCAGAACCGCCGTAGGGTCGGCCCCAGGAGGTCGGTACGCGATGGGAGAGCCCACCCGCACGGCACGCCGTCGGACGCCGTTGCGCAGCACGTGCGCGCAGCCCCACGCGTGCCCGCACCCCGTGCGCATGCAGGTGCTGGGACGCGTCCCGTACCTCGAGGGGCTCAGCCGCGAGCAGCTCGAGGCGATCGACGCGAGGCTCGTCGCGCTGTCCTGGGCGGAGGGCGACCCGCTCTACCGCGCGGGTGAGCCGGCCGAGCACCTGTTCGTGCTGGCGTCGGGCCGGGTCAAGGTCACACGCTCCACGGCCGACGGCGCCCAGGTCATCACGGATCTGCTGGTGCCGGGCGACCTGTTCGGGACGGTCAGCACCCTCGGCGAGCCCGAGCACCCCGAGACCGCCGAGGCGCTGACCACGGTGTGCGCGCTGCGCATGGACGCCGCGACGTTCCGGGCGGTGCTCGCCGAGCACCCGGGCGTCGCGCTGCGCGTGCTCGACGACGTCGCGGCGCGGCTCGCGGCGGCGCGCGCGGGCGCGGTGCGGGCCGCGGGCGGCACGGTCGAGGCGCGCGTGGCCGGGGTGCTTCTGCGGCTCGCGGACCGCCTGGGCCAGGACCGGCACGACGGCGGCACGCTGCTCCAGGTCCCGCTCTCGCGCGCGGACCTCGCGGCGATGTCCGGGTCCACGCCGGAGTCGGTCTCGCGCGTGGTGAGCCGCTGGCGCCGCGAGGGCGTGGTGGATGCGGGCCGGCGCTGGATCGCCGTCGTCGACCGCGACCGTCTGGCCGCCCTCGCGGGCTGAGCCCGGCGGGCACCGAGCCGGGCCGGGACCCGTCAGGATCCGAGAAGCGCGGCGCCGCGACGGCCCTCTAGCGTGACGCACAGGTGACGACGAGGGGTGGGGCGATGAGTCACGAGTCGAGCGGCTTCTCCGCGCAGGAGCGTGCGGCGATGAAGGCGCGAGCGGCCGAGCTCAAGGCCGAGGCGGACGGCAAGGGCGGCAAGGCGGCTGCGGCGGAGCTCGCCGTGCTGACGAAGATCAGCGAGATGGACCCGGCCGACCGTGCACTCGCCGAGCGGGTCCACGCGATCGTCACGCGCACCGCCCCGCAGCTCGCGCCCAAGCTCTGGTACGGCTAGCCCGCGTACGCCGCGAAGGGCAGGGTCGTGGGCTTCTTCCGTAGCGGCCACGACGACGGCGAGCGCTACTCCACGTTCGGCTTCACCCCGCAGGCACAGCTCGACGACGGCGGCCTGTGGCCCACCTCCTACGCCCTCACCGCGATCGACGCCACGGTCGAGAACCGCCTCGCCGCACTGGTCGCGGCGGCCGTCGGCTGAGCGGGCTGTCACTAGGCTCGGCGCGACCGACGGCCGACGACGTCCAGGAGCACCCGTGACCCAGCCCGACACACCTGACCTCGCCTGCCCGCTGTGCGGGTGCCAGGACTTCGACCGCCAGCAGTCGCGGCAGGACTCGATGTGGGGGTTCAGCTCGCACGTCATGACGCTGCTCGTGTGCCGCCGCTGCACCTACGTGCTCCACTTCTACGGCGGCAACTCGATCTGGAACATCGACTGAGCTGAGGCGTGCTTCTCCTGTTCGGCGTGGGCGAACGGCCGATCAGGAATCGACGGGCCCGGGCTCCGGTTCACACGGATGTCACGGGCTCCGGCCATACTCCGGGGCACGACGCACGAAGAGACGAGGTTCGCCCATGACAGCTGCGACGACGTTCCCCCCGACCGCCGAGCTCTCGCGCCTGGACCGCTGCGACCGTTGCGGCGCGCAGGCCTTCGCGCGGGCCACGCTCCCCGGCGCGGACGGCGCCGCGCTGTACTTCTGCGGCCACCACTTCCGCGCCCACGAGGACGCGCTGGTCGCCGCCGGCGCCGACATCCTCGACGAGCGCCACCGCCTCGACGAGCGGGTCGCCGCACCCGAGGCCTGAGCAGTCCCGAGAGCGCCGTCCGGGGTCCACCGACCCTGGGCGGCGCTCTCGTGCGTCTACTCCGCGTCGAAGGGGTTGAGGAGCTCGACGGCGACCCCGTCGAAGTCCCGTACGTTGCGCGTGACGAGCACCGCACCGTGCTCGACGGCGGTCGCGGCGATCAGCGCGTCGACCACGGGCAGCGACCGCGGCCGGTTCAGCTCTGCCCAGCGCCGCGCCACCGGCGGCGTGACGTCGAGGATCCTGTCGGCGTAGCCGGTCTCGAGCTGGGCCACCCACTCCTCGAGCGCGACTGCGCGATCGGGCTCGCGCGCGGCAAGCCGCAGGATCCCCAGCCGGATCTCACCGACCGTGAGGGCGCTCAGGTACAGGTCACGCGAGCGCACGTGGTCGAACCATCGCGCAACGCCGGGGTGCGGCCGGGAGCGCCGCACCTCGGAGATGACGTTCGTGTCGAGCAGGTACCGCGTCATCGGTCAGGGCCCGGCGTGCTCGAGAGGTCGATCTCGCGGGGGGGCTCGTCGCTGCGCAGTCCGTCGAGCTCGAGCCCGGCGAACGTGGGGCCGTGGCGCAGGTGGTCGACGAACTCCACGCTCACCCCGGCGAGCCGCCGGTAGCTCGCGATGTCGATGACCACCGCGACCTCCTCCCCGTGGCGGCTGATGACCTGCGGCTCGCCGGCCTCGGCTGCGCGCAGCACCTCACTGAGCCGCTGCTTCGCCTCCTGCACCTGCCATGTCATGACCTCACGCTATCTGGACAGTCTGGACAGAAGCAACGCCCGAAGCTCGATGTTCAGTCGGCGATGTGGGCGACCACGCGGCCGCTCACCTCGTGCGCGCGGAGCTTGTCGAGGTAGGCCGGGATGTCGTCGAAGCCCACCACCGTGACGGCGGGCTCGATCGCACCCGAGGCGAGCAGCTCGTACACGTCCGCGGCGTCCTGCGGGGTGCCGCCGTTGGAGCCGAGCACGCGCACCTCCTTGAGGATCATGTCCATCGTGTGGAGCGTGAACTCGAGCTTCCCCATGCCGACGAGCACCACGGTGCCGCCGCGACGCACGGCCTTGGACGCCTTGGTGGTCGTCTCGCCGAACCCCGCGTAGTCGACGACCAGGTCGAAGTCCTGGCCCTCCCACTCGGCGGCGTCCGCGACGACGTCGGCGACCCCGGCCGCGCGCACGCGGTCCCACACCTCGGTGTGACCTCGGCGACGTGCACCTCGGCGCCCTTGACCACACCGACGCGCGCACCTACCTGGCCGAGCCCGCCGAACCCGATCACACCCACCTTCCAGCCCGGCTGGAGGCCACCGATCGTCATGATCGCGTGGTACGACGTCATCCCCGCGTCCGTGCCGAGCGCCGCCATCTCGAAGGACAGGCCGTCCGGCATCGGGACCAGGTCGCCCGGCAGGCACACGTGCTTCTCCGTGAACCCGCCGTCGCGGCCGTACCCGGGTGCGCTGGGGCTCGCGGCCGTGGGGCACACCCCCACCCGGTCGCCGACGGCGACACCCGTGGTGCCCTCGCCCAGGGCGCTCACCACACCGGCGATCTCGTGCCCCATGACGATCGGGCGGTTCGGGATGATCGAGAGCCAGCCCTCGTCGTCGAGCACGCCGACGTCCGAGTGGCACAGGCCCGCGGCCTTGATGTCCAGCACCACCTCGCCCGGGCCGGGTGACGGCTCGGGAAGATCGGCCCGCTCGAGCGGCTGTCCGGTGTGGAAGAACTGCCAGGCCTTCATCACAGGGCTCCTCACGTCATCGAAGGAAACCCTCGCCCGCGGCGGGGGTGGCACGCCCCGACCCGCCCGCGAGCGCCCGCGACGCTGCCACCTCCAGCCTCCCCGTCCCCGTGCCGGGCGGCAAGGGACCCGCTCGCTCATGGGTCGAACCCCGGGTCCGTCCGATCCAAACCTCCCCGCCAGACGCGCCGTCGGAGCTCGCCGGACATGGCAGGCACCGCGGCCATGTTGTAGAGGCGCTCGTCAAGCGCGGTCCGACACGGGCGCTGACGGCGTGGGTGACTGCGCGCCGGGTCAGGCGCCCTTGCGGCCGGTGATCAGCAGGTGGCCGGAGACGCCCAGCAGCGCGGGCTCGGACTCGGTGGCGCGCACCAGGCCCAGGAGCCGTTCGCGCAGCGTCGCGTCCGCGAGCTGCTCGTCGAGGTCGTCAGCGAGGCGCGCCACGCCCTCGACCGCCACCGGCCCCTCTGCCTGGAACCTGGCCTCCTCGACCTCGGCGCGCAGCTCCTCGGGCCGGTGGAAGTAGCCCGTCGTGAACCAGCCCGGACGCCCGGTGGTGTTGCGGTGCACGCCGTCGGCGAGGTCGTCGGTGATGATCTGCGCGAACTGGTCGTCGCGCAGGAACCCCGCGAGCACGCCGTCGACCGTCGACGCCCAGCGGCAGATCGCGGCCGCCACCACCACGCCGCCCGGCCGCAGCACGCGCGCCGCCTCGCGGAGCGCCTGCAGCCGGTCCTCGCGCTCGACCAGGTGGTACAGCGGCCCGAGGAGCAGCACCGCGTCCGCGGAGGCGTCGTCGAACGGGAGGGCACGCGCGTCGCCCTCGACCACCGAAGCGAGCGGACGGCGTGCGGCCGCGCTCGCCTCGCGCGCCTGCTCCACGTGCAGGGGCACCGGGTCCACCAGGTGCACCTCGTACCCGGCCTCGGCGAGTGGCACGGCGTACCGTCCCGCGGCCCCGCCCACGTCGTAGACGATGCCCGGCGCGCCCGGCAGCCACCGGTCGAGCAGCTCGTGGGTACGCAGGGCCTCGAGCAGCCCCTCGCCGCGGTCGAGCCGGTCACGCTCACGGCCGAGCGCGTAGTAGTCCTGGAGGTCTTGGAGCGAGGCCATGGGAGCGAGCCTGCAGGACGGCGACGCGGGTGGCCAGGGAGTTGCCGGGGAGACCGGATCGTGGGGCCTCAGTCCACCGGTCACCCCGCCGATAGGCATGGAAGACCCGGGCGGGCCGCACTCGCTCTCCTCCGAGTGGGGCGCCACGCTCTCCCGACTTCCCGACCCGTCAAGGAGTCCCGTGCTCACCCTTCGCCGTCAGATCACGGTCGTCCTCGCTGGCGCCTTGGCGGTGCTGATCGCAGGGTGCTCCGCTGCCAGCCCGTCCACCGCTCCGACGGACGCTGCCGCCTCACCGTCGCCAGAGGTGACCGCCGGCGAGCCTGACAGCCCCGTCGCACCGGACCTGCTCGACCACCTCGACTTCACGGCGGGTGAGCTCGCCCTCCCTGCGGAGGCCGTCGAGCACTTCGATCAGGACGCTGTCGACGCCGCCCCGCAGGCGATACTCGACACCTTCACGGCGCTCCTGGAGACCTCCCGGGTGACGCAGAACGGCGACCCGCGCACCTTGGAGGAGTACGAGCCGGTCAAGCCCCTGCTGACGGCGGACATGTGGGACGAGCTCGTCGCGGCGTTCGAGGAAGGGAACACGGCGAGCGTCGCCGCGCTGGTCCCGTCCTCGGCACTGGGCGGCGACTCCGAAGGCGCGTCCGACGAGGGCGCGTCCGACGGAGCCGAGGCCGGCGAGAACACTGTCGAGCGGGTCAACCCCTACCGACGCAACGGGACACCGGCCATCGAGGTCGTCACCAACGACGACACCGGTGAGTCCGGTGTGAAGGTCGTGTTCCCCTACGTGCGGTCCTTCGACCGTCCGGGCGGTGAGCTCTACGAGTCCGGATGGGCGCAGTCGCTGTGGTTCGTCCACACCGACGGGCGGTGGCTGATCGACCACTGGTACGCCGAGCCCACAGACCTCGCCTGAGCGAGGGCAAGAGAAGCATCGGCGCGAGCGGTTCGGCCTTCCCGCTCTTGTGGCGCGACGCTCACGTCACTCCCACCCACAGCCCGTCCCGGGCCCTCGTCATCCCGACGTAGAGCTCGCGGCGCCGCAGCTCCCACCGCTCGCGCTCGGTGCCCTCGGCGGGCGGCGCCGCGTCCCCGATCTGGTCAGCCCACGCGTCACCGATGAGCACCTGCTTGAACTCGAGCCCCTTGGCCCGCTTGATGGTGCCCACCTTGATCGCATCCACCGGCGAACCATCGTAGCTCTGCAGCTGCACCACGGGCAGGCCTGCGGCGGTCAGAGCCTGCGTCGCGGCCTGGACACCCTTGTGCGTCAGGCACAGCACGCCGACGTCGCCCGGACTCGTCCCAACCTCGTGCAGCACCGCCCGAGCACGCGCAACGAGGCGTCGTCCGCGGTCTCCCCACGTGGCGCAGCGCTCGATCACCGGCTCCACACCCCGGCGGGGGACGGCCGACGGCAAGTCCCCGCGCGCCACCGCGCCTTCGATGTCGGCGAACTGGTCGCCGGCCACCATGCGCTGCGCGAACTCGAGGATCTGGGCGGTGTTGCGGTAGTTGACGTCCATGACGACGCCGCGTCCGGCGAGCGAGATGCCCAGCTCGGCGAGACTGTAGCCGCCGGGGTAGATGGACTGCTGTCCGTCGCCGATGAGGGTGAACGCGTCTGGCCCGTCACCGACGAGCCCGTGGAGTAGCCGCACCATCGCACAGGTCAGGTCTTGGGCCTCGTCGACGATGACGGCCGCGTAGGGCTCGGCGAGGGGCGCCCGCCGCAGCTCGGCCTCGGCGAGCAGCACGACGTCGGCGTAGTCGTTCACCTTGGCACGCCGCAGCTCGGCGTCGTAGGCGCAGTAGAGCTCCCACACCGCGCGGCGCTGGTCGACGGTGAGCGGGTGGCCGCGCCCGGTGCGAGTGAGATCGGCGTATTGCTCGAAGCGCGTGAGGCCGCGCCCCTTGAGCACGTAGTCGATCTCCTCCTTCCAGTACCGGGCGGTCTTGACGCTTCCCCCAAGGGTGCTCGTCGCGGCGACGGCCTCCCAGGCGCGTGTGAAGGCGAGGTCGATCTGCCGGGAGTCGACGCGCACGGTGACGCCACGTTCGTCGAGCACGCGCCGGGCGAACTCGTGGACGCCGGCGAAGTCGACCCGGTCGACGACGTCTGGCGCCATGCGCCGCAGCATCTGCCCGAGCACCCCGGGCAGGGTCCGCACGAAGGTCGTGACCAGGATCCGGCCGGGCTGCGTCCGCGCGAGGTAGGCGGCGCGGTGGAGCCCGACGACGGTCTTGCCGGTCCCGGCAGCTCCTCGGATGCGGCACGGCCCGTTGAAGCTGCGCCGCACGAGCTTGGCCTGCGAGGGGTGCAGAAAGGTCATCCACTCCTCGATGGGGCTCGCGAGCATCCCCTCGAGGAGGGCCGACTGCACCTCCTCTTCACTGAGCAGCGAGTCCTGCACCGGGGCGGGTGCGGGCTGCGGCAGCACGGGTTCGGCGACCGTGACCGAGACGGGCGCTGGCGCGTTCACCTCGGCGAACACCGTGAGGGCCTTGGCGAGGACGACGTCGACCTGGCCCGGGGTGAGGCGGCTGCCCCGCGAGGCGATGAGGCGGAGCACGTCCTTCTCGCCGACCACGCGCACCGGGCCGATGCGCTCGTTCACGTCTTTGCGGCCAGCGAGCACGACGGCGGCGTGCACCTCACCCGGTGCGAGGCCGACCTCGGCGAGCTCGCCTTCGGCGGTGTAGGCGAGGCCCGCGAGTGCGAGCACGTCGTCGGTCACGTCCTCCTGGCCGCGGTGGATGCGGCCGTGGTGGATCGCCACGTCCTTCCACGCCTTGGTGTCGACGATGAACACCCCGCCCGGCCCGACGACGACCAGGTCCACCTGGGCGCGCCTGCTTCCCGGCCAGCGGCGGTCGGCCAGCAGGTAGTGGCCAACGGCGGCCAACGGCGCGAGGGTCTGCGCCGTCGCCTTCTCCGTCACGTCGGCGATCGAGTACCGCGCGGCCGTGGCGCGGGCCTCAGCAGCTGCCGCCGCATGGGCGTCCGCGAGCGCCAGCTGTCGGCGCGCCTCCGCGCCGGCCGAGTCCCCTGCAGACATGCCGACACCTCCTGGGAGATGTGTCGGCAGGTGTCACGGGTGGCTTGACCGGCACAGCGGACTGCCGGCCGGCCGGGTGACACTCAGGCGCGCACCACCGGCAGCGCCGGCGAGCGGCGCGCGAGGTCGGCGAGCACGGTCGAGGGGTTCTCGACCCGGACCTCATAGACCATGCCGTCGGTGGCGACGACGCGGATGCCCGGGCCGGCGTCGAAGAGGAGCCCCATGCGTCGGCCGGGCACGCGTCGCAGTCCGACCCCGCCGTAGCGCACCGGGTCAATGCGCTCGACCGCCGACACCTCGGCGATCGCCGACGGTGCGAGCTCCCCGCGCCACAACGGACGGAACCGCAGGGCGAGGCCGTCGTCGGACCAGTCGACGCTGATCTCTGCCCGGACGATGGCGACGCCCAGCGCGCCGCCCACCAACGACGGCACGGCCGAGGCGAGGAGCAGGCCGGGGTTGTCCCATGGCACGACGGCGACGACCAGCCCGACGGCGCCGAGGCTGAGGACCACGACACCCCAGCCGACACCTCGCAGCCAGCCCGGTGCCGAGCGTGCGTAGAGAAGGACGTCGTCCATGAAGTGCCCCCTGAGTACAGACGGTTGGTGGAGTCCACGCTGGTCTGACGAGCCCGCGACGCGACTCGGTCCTCGACCGAGGGTGCCATGCGCCCGGCGCCGTCAACCCTGGATCAGAGCCTCGATCCGCTGCTGCTCCTCGGCAGACCCGAGCGTGAGGCGGTCCTTGCTGTCCCGGTAGTGCGCGATCACGCGGGCGAGGGTGCGTGCGTCGACGGCGAGCCACTGGGCCTCGACGACGGCGTGCTGCGGGCCCAGAGCGGAGCCCGCACGGAGCCACGGCTTCCCGGCGGGGCGGTGGATCGTGCCGGCGGTGTGGTCGGCACGCAGGTGCACATGTCCGCTGTCGGTGATCAGCACGTCCCGCAGGTCTGCCCACGCGATCCTCGAGTCGAGGCCGGGCTCGCGCACCAGGACGCCCGACGGCGTCAGCCACACACCCCCGGCCGAGACCCGCGCGGCCTCGATCGGCATCAGCGGGACCAGGCACCACAGGCCCGCGACGGTGAGCACCGCACCGAGGAACACCTTGCCCCCGACGAACGCGATGACAGCCAGGACGAGCACCGGTGCGCCCAGCAGCGCCCAGATCGCGAGGACCGGCGCGAGGCGCGACAGGGGTGCACGGAAGGCGACCGCCGGCTCACCGAAGATCCGCTCGGCACGTGGCGCAGGTCCTCTGGCGTGCTCGCCGCGCTCCTCGCGGTCGCGCCCACGGCGAGCCCAGAGCAGCATCACGGCGAGCGCGATGAGCCAAGCTCCCAGCCCCCCGAGGCCGGCGTGTGTGAATCAACCCGACGCCACCAGGATGCCAAGAACGCCGATCCCGACGATCGTGGGGATCTCCAGGCGTCGCAGCCGGCGCAAGTCTCGCTCCGCGCGCGCAAGCTCCGCACCGTGCCGACTGTGTGGAGCAGCCGTGTCGTCCTGCTCACCGTCGGGGAGGCGGTCGTGACGCATCCGGCGATCCTGCCCTGTGCCTCCGGGACCGGGGGATCCGCGTCCACCCCTGCCCCGCGCGACGCGGGCTGGATCGGCGCGCACTCGCTCCAGCCGCAGAGGCACTGCGTGAGCGCGGCGCCCCTCGTGCTGCTGACTTCAGTCAGCGCGTGGTGGGGCCGATGCCACAAGGGTGGAGTCGCCCACCCCCGAGGTCTTCGACGTCGACCGGGTTCCCCTGCTCGGCGCACTCTCCGCGCCGTGGCTGGCGGCCCAGCAGCCCACGAAGGATGCGTCATGAAGGCTAGGTCCGGCGTGCCACGCCGACGTTCGCGCAAGACGCCCACGCCTGAGGCACTGGCGGGCTTGGTGCGCGCCGACTCTGCGAAGACGAGCGCCGGCAAGCCCAAGAAGAGCCCAGCCCGCATGTGCTCGAGCTGCGGCAAGCGCCGCCGGTACTCCCGCTACCGATACTGCGTGCGCTGCGCCGTGACAGCGGGATTCCGTGCCTGCAAGCAGTGCGGTCAGTACTTCCCGCCAGAAGATCCGCGACGGGATCGGTGCAAGCAGTGCCGCGGCTCGACGCGGTCGTCGGTCTGGACGACTGGATCGGCTGGAGCGCCCGGGCTCGGACGGCGGCGCTGAGGCCGATGACCGCGCACACCGGCACTCTCGCGCGCTCGATCGAGCCGCTGACGCTCGAGCACGTCACGCAGAGACGCGTCGCGGACGACGGTGCGGTCGAAGTGGCCGGTCCCGATGTTCCCTCAAGGCCCTAGGTGAAAGGACCGGCCAGGCTCCCGATGGCGGCGCGCACCACGAGATCGAGGAGGCGGAGCCGCGACTGGTCGGGAGTGACTCTTTGTCCGTCCTCACTCAGCACGCGGTCGGCCACTTCGTCGAGGCGCTGGATGACGCGGCGTTGTCCGATCAGGTGGCGACAGGCAAGCCAGTAGCTGCGATGGTCGCGGGTGCCGGGAAGTCCGAGATGGTGGACGACGGCGTCGTCCAGCAGGGGGAAGAGGTCGGGACGCTTGAGCGCGCACAGGGCGTGAGCTGCCCGGACGTCACCGAAGCCCATCCGCGCGCCGACAAGCGCCCGCTCCATGGCCTCGAGCTCGAGCGGTCCGGCGAGCGCGAGGCCCACGGCGGGGAGCTCACGCAGGGGCCGCTCAATCTCCCACCGGTAGGCGCGGTGATGAAGAAGACGACCGATGCTGCGAGTGGGGAGCGGGCCGGCGACCTGGACCGTGATGAGCAGGTCCACCGGGGTGATCTCGCTGGTCCACGCTGCGTCGTGCTGCGTCGCAAGGGCCTGCGGCACCGAGCCGCACTCGACGTACGCGGTCACGGCGGAGAGCAGGCTCGTGTCCGGGTCCTCGATGAGGTCCAGGACACGGCCGACAGCCGCGTCGAGCCGCTCGCGCAAGGGCGGATCCCACCCAGCTGGCTGCTTCTCCCACCGGGGTCGCTCCACATCGCCCATGCTGACGTGCCCTACCGACATCAGTAACCGCTTCAGGTGAGGTGTGACGCCGCCGATGCACTGGCATGGGAGCAAAGCCGCCGTCCACATCCGATGCCACGCCCGCTGTCGTCCGAGTCGGAGCGCTGACCGCTCCGTGGGACGAGGCGCAGCGCTTCGTCACCCGCTACCTCAACACGCCGGCCGACCACTGGTCGTACCCCGCGTATGACGCGTACCCGGGTGGCCCCGACGCCTCGGTATCGGAGCAGGACCTGTTCGCCCCGACGCTCCTCAACGCTGGGATCCGCTCGCTCGAGACGTACTACGCGCTGTGCGGCGCGCTCAGGACGATCAACGAGCGGCTCGCGGTCGTCCCGGGCGATGTCGACCTGGCGGACGCAACCGACGAGCAGATCGCCGACGTCGCGCGCGTTATCGGGGTCATCGACGGGCGGGCTATCCCGGGCGTTCAGCTGACGACCTACTCGAAGATCCTGCACCGCAAGCGCCCGCGGATCTTCCCGCTCTACGACCCGCACATCGAGCACTGCTACCAGCACGCCGCCAACGCGCCCGTGCCCGCCGTGCGAGAGCCGCGCACGTGGAGCGAGTTCGCGGTTCTGTGGCTGAAAGCCGTCAGGCACGACCTGAGAAACCCTCCGGTGACGGGGTGCTGGGAGACGCTCGCTGCGCTCACGCCTCAGAGCGGCCAGCCGATCTCGCCTCTCAGAGCGCTCGACATCGTCGGGTGGGGTCTGGGACAGCCAAGCCGTGCCAAGTGGAAGACGTTCGCTGCTGCTGCCGACGGCAGCAACGGGAAGGTCTAGCGGCTCACCCTGACCGCCTGACCACGAAGAGATCACGCCGAAGCGCTACACCACTTCCAGGAACTTGACCGGACGTGACCCGCTCGGCTCTTGTGTGCCGCGGTCCCATGCGGTGAGCTCACAACCATGGAGTCGGTGAGCGCCCTCGAGGATGCGCTCGAAGCCGCGCTCGCGGTCTATGACGTCGAGGGTGAGAAGGCGCTCAGATCGCGTTTCGACCTCGCACAGCCGCGGCACGTGACGATCCGGGACGGCCGCCGCTATGACGCGGACCTTCTCGGTCACCTGATCCTTGGTGCGGCCGGCCCTCGCGCGGCTCGCCTGGGCGAGCAGTCCGCGGCTGCGGTCGTCGCGGCGGCGGGCGCCACCGTCGTACGGATCGAGAACTGGTCGGTCGAGAACGAGCTCTTGTGGCGCATGAGTGCCTGGCAGCAACTCCAGCGTGCGGACGTCAACGCCGAGTGGCTCCGTGAGCGCGGGTTGTACGGCGGGATGCAGGGCATCTGGGTTGATGCTGCTCGGACGAAGACGCTGGCCCCTGAGGGTGTCGCGGTTGCGGTCCGTCACACAGGGCGTCACTACGCAGACGACGTCGACGACAAGATGGCGATCTACTACTACCCGCGCACGATCCGACCCGCGGCCCGCGATCGTCACGAAATCGAGGCCGTGAAGAACGCCGCCGAGCTACATTTGCCGGTCTTCGTGATCGGAGAGGGGCCCGGCGGCGCGCGTCCGGTCCGGCTGGCGTGGGTGATCGCTGCCGACGACGAGGCCGAGGTGTTCCTCCTGGAGTTCGCGGAAGCGGAGCCGCGCCACCTCGACATCGGCGAGCCTCACGTGCCGTTCGAGCTCACCTCGACCCGGCAGCGGGCGGCGGCGCGGCAACAGCGCTACGTGCGGTCGCCGGAGTTCAAGTTCCGTGTGCTGCACAGACACCAGGGGAAGTGTGCGGTCACCGGCGTCGGGGTCCCGGTCGTTCTGGACGCTGCCCACGTCGTACCTGTCGAGGACGGAGGAACCGACGACGAGCGCAACGGGCTCCTGTTGACAGCAACGCTTCACCGGGCGTTCGACGCCTACCTCTGGGCGATCGAGCCGGGGACACACCGCCTGCGTACGCGTCGTCAGGGGCCGACCCTCGCCGATCTCCAGGTGACCGCGACTGCTCTCAGGCAGGGCGTCAAGCCGCCACATCCAGACGCGTTGGAGTGGCGGTGGCTCCGCTTCCGGGCGAAGGGGGACGCGGCCGTGCTAGGGGAGGCCGTGGCCGAGGAGGCGGGTCGGTAGGCCCACCGCCCTTTGCCGTCACCGGGGTGAGTACGCGCCTGCCAGCCACCGCAGGACATCTGCGGCCACCGCGGGCACAGAGGCGACCCGCTCTACCGGATCCGCAACATCCTGCGCGCCGCCGCGAACCACCTGACCGAACGGCAGTGGGACCGGCTGAGCGACTGCCTCGCCCGCGGGGACCCCCACGGCGAGGTGTTCCTGGCCTGGCCGTGCTACCAGCAGGTCCGCTCCGCCTACGCCACGACGGACCTGAGCGCGGGAAAGCCATCGCCGAGCAGCTCGTCGTCACCTTCGCATCCTGCCCGATCCCCGAGATCGCCCGCCTGGGCCGGATCTGCGCCAATGAAAGCGGACCTTCCTGGCCTACTTCACCACCGCCCGGTCCTCCAACGGCGGCGCCGAGGCCATCAACGGACTCATCGAGCTGCATCGCCGCATCGCATGCGGGTACCGCAACCCCGACAACTACCGCCTACGCATGCTCCTCATCTCCGGCGGCTTGGACGTCACACCCCCACCGGAAGTCCGATGAGCCCGTTGACCCACCGCAGTGGCTGAACCGATGTAGTGGGCCAGGGCTCCAGATCAGGACGCAGTCTCGACGCAATCAGTAGAAGCGACCAGAGTAGGCAGTGGCCATGAGCCACCGGTCCGCAAAGATGACACGAGGAGGCGGTTACGATGCTGAAATTGGGCACAACCAAGTGGTTTGCAGAAGACCGAGGCTTCGGATTCATCACGCCGGACGACGGCTCTCCAGATGTCTTCGTACACGTCGCGGCGGCCGGCCTGACTGAAGGCAGCCGTGTCGCGTTCCGTGAGGAGCCTGGACCACGTGGCCCCATGGCAGTGGAAGTAGTCACTGAGGGCCTCGCCTCCTACTTTCTAGCCGACATCCCCCAGGGCTCTGACGCAGATCCACAGGCAGCCTTGACCTACTTCTACAATGCCGCGAGAAGCGCGGCCGACGCCCGTGGCGTTTCGACGGACCCAGCTCTCGCCGCTCTGGCTACAGCGGTGGAGTCGCTTGCACAGGGACTCGCCTTGCTCCACGAAGACTAACTCGCTCGCCATTCTCAAGATGGGCGTGATCTTGGGCTGATAGTAGGCGGGTCGTCGAAAGGCATCGTCTCCAGGCTCTTCGGAGTTGCGTAGCCGGCTCTTCGAAGATGAGGGTGTAGTCCGCGGTTGGGGTTGGTCGGCGCGTCGGTGCCCGGGTAGGGGTCGAGGTGGTGTGTCCCGCGTTCCGTGGAGTCGTGTTCCTGGACTCTTGTGCCACTTGGCCCTTGGATCGGCGTCAGCCCCGACTACCGCGTCGCGGTCAACGGCGAGGTGCTCAAGGAAGTCGGCGGCCCAATGCTGAAGCACGGGATTCAGGGCTCTTCGGATCTAGGTGTTGTGGCTCATGAGGTTGGTGACACCCGCAGGAGTGTGAGGGAGGAGTAGGCCCCCGGCGGCAGGATGGAAGTACCACCAACCGCCCCGCCGCGAGAGAGACCTACCCCTCGATGAGCCACGCTAACGCCCCGCTGACCCCGGAGGGCCGGCTGCGGCTGGTCCGCCGCTGCGCCCACCGTCCGATCGCCCACGTCGCTGCCGAGGCCGGGGTGTCGCGGCAGTGCTTGTCGAAGTGGAAGGCCCGCTACGACGAGCTCGGCGAGGTCGGCCTGCTGGACCGCGCCTGCGTCCCGCACGCCTCACCGACCCAACTTCCAGTCGAGCTGGTCACGCAGATCGAACGCTGGCGGCGCGATCACAAGTGGTCCGCACGGGAGATCACCCGCGAGCTGCACCGCCACGGGCACCGCGTCTCGGCCACGGCGGTCTCGCGGTGGCTGGTCCGCCTGGGCATCAACCGGCGCCGCGACATCGACCCGGACGGGTCCTCCAACCGGACCCCGGGGGCGATCACCGCCCGCTACCCCGGCCACATGGTCCACGTCGACGTCAAGAAGGTCGGGCGGATCCCCGACGGCGGCGGGTGGCGCGCCCACGGGCGCGGCTCGCGGCAGGACCGGGCCGCCCAGCGCGCCAAGACCTCCGGCGCCCGCGCCGGCTACGTCTACCTGCACTCCGCCGTCGACGGGTTCTCCCGCCTGGCCTACACCGAGCACCTGCCCGACGAGAAGACGACCACCACGATCGGGTTCTTCCACCGCGCGAGGGCGTTCTTCGCCGCCCACGGCATCGCCCGGCTCGTGCGGGTGATCACCGACAACGGTGCCAACTACAAGGCCACCGTCTTCAGCCGGACCGTGACCGCGGTCGCCTCCCGCCACCAGCGGATCCGGCCCCACACACCCCGTCACAACGGCAAGGTCGAGCGCTACCACCGGATCCTGGCCGAGGAACTCCTCTACGCCCGCATCTGGGCCAGCGAAGACGAACGCGCCGCCGCGATCGACGTCTGGAACATCCACTACAACTACCATCGCGCTCACACTGCCGCCGGCGACCGACCCCCGGCCTCACGCCTCCGCGCAGGCGTCACCAACGTCATGGCACAGAACATCTAGGCGTGGTTGGGCCTCCAGGGTCGGTCGCCGGAGGCGCCGAGCAGGATGCGTAGTCGGTAGTGGGTGAAGGTCCGGAACCCGTGGGTAAGGCGCCTGGTCTTCTCGATGATCAGGTTGATGGCCTCGGTGCCGCCGTTGGAGACGCCGTCGGTGTCGAAGTAGGCCAGGACCTGGGTGCGCCAGGCTCGTAGGGTCCGTCCGAGGCGGGCGACTTCGGGGATCGGGCAGGCGTGCAGGGTAGCGATCAGGTCTTCGGCGATCTTCATGCCGGCTGCGGCGGTGCGCTGGTGGTAGATCCCTCGCAGCCGCTGGTGGCAGCCCCAGGCAATGGGGCTCTTCGCAAACGAGGGTGTAGCAGGGTGCTGTCCGTTGGCGGCGCGTTGGTGACCGGGTAGGGGTCGAGGTCTCCCGAGGATGAAGGTTCCTACGCCGCTCATCTGGAAGACCTCGACGTGCTT
>NZ_JAACYI010000018.1 GCF_009996735.1 Cellulomonas sp. APG4
AGACGCCCGGGACGCCGCCCGGCAGCGGGGCCGCACCGCGCCCGCCGTCGCCGCCGTGCTCGCGGCCGTGGCGGGTGCGACGGCCGGGGCCGTCTACCTGGCGACCGACGACGCGCGGCGGGCGGAGGCGTGGACGCAGGCGACCGCGATGGGCTCCGTCCAGGTCGCGCTCGCCGGTGCGGAGCAGGACGGGCCGACCGAGCTCGAGGACAGACTCTCGACGGTGACGACGGCGCTCGAGCGGCGGTTCCCCGCCGACGTCGCGCCGGTGGTCGGCTACCTGCCGCCGTCGGGTGACGTCTTCCTCTCGACATCCGTCGCGCGCACGCCCGAGCAGGCGTGCCCGCTGTGGGAGTCGGACGAAGCCTTCGCGGAGGACGAGGTCGCGCGCCTGCTCGACGACCCGCGCTGCGCGTCCGAGGTCGGCTGGTCCAGCACGGCCGTCTGGTCCGTGGGCGGCGGCATGGCGCCGCTGCTCGACGACGGCACGTTCGTCGCGCTCGCGGGTCTGCCCGGAGCGGAGGAGGCGGCGGCGGCCGTCCGCGGCGGTGCGGCCCTGGTCAACGACCCCCGCGCGGTGTGGCCGGACGGGACGGCACGCGTGACAGTGTCGTCGTACGACCTGACGGGCTTCGGCGAGAGCTACGAGGAGGTGGTCGAGCTCGAGCTCCCCGCGCACGTGGTCGACTGGCCGGACGTGCTCTGGGACGTCGTCCTCCCCGTCGGGGTCGCGGACGAGCTCGCGCCCCTCGGCGGTCGGGTGGGACCCGCCGGCCTGCTCGCGCGGCCTCGCGGTGCCGTGCCGGACGAGGTCGAGCTGCGCGAGTCGCTGCGTGCGGTGGACCCGGACCTGAGCGTCGCGGTCCAGGGCCCTTACCGCGGGGAGCTCGCGGTCACGCTCCTGCTCGTCGTCGCCGCCACCGCGGTGGTCGGTCTCGGCGCCACCTGGATCGTCGTGGGGCTCGCCGCGGCCGAGTCGCGGGCCGACCTCGCGACGCTCGCCGCCGTGGGCGCCTCGCCGCGCACCCGCCGCCGGGTCGCGGGGGCGCAGGCCGGGGTGGTGACCGTGACGGGCACGGCCCTCGGTGTGGTCGCGGGACTGCTGCTGGCCGCCCTGCTGGTGCACATGCGCGCGAGCAGCGGGTACGACGACGGGTTCGGGCCGTGGGAGCTCGACGTGCCGTGGGGCGCCCTCGGCATGATCGGCCTCGGCCTCCCCGCCGCCGCCGTGCTGGTGGCGATGGTCGCGACGCCCTCGCGCCTGCCGCTCGTGCGCAGGATCGCGACGTGACGCCGCGTACAGGCACGGTGGGGCCCGCACCCGGGTCTGCGGCCGTGAGCGCCGACGAGCCCGAGGTCGCGCTCGATGACGTGCTGGGTGAGGGAGCCGGCCAGGGCCACGACAGCCCCACCGAGCGCGAGCTGCGGCGGATGGTCCTCCTGCACCGGCGTGCGGCGCTCGCCGCACGCCGTCGTGCCGGGGTGCCCACGCCGCGGCGTGGCATGCTCGGGCCGTGATCACCCGGATGGCGACGGTCGACGACGCCCCTGCCGTGGCCGACCTGGTGCACCGCGCCTACCGCTCGGACGAGAGCCGCACGGGGTGGACCACGGAGGCCGACCTCGTCGGCGGGCAGCGCGTGGACGCCGCGATGGTGAGCGAGCTCGTGACCTCGCCCACCGGGGTGGTGCTGGTCGCCGAGGACGACGACGGCCTGCTGGCGTGCTGCCACCTCGAGCGCCGTGACGCCGTCGCGTACCTCGGCATGTTCGCGGTGCGGCCTCGGCACCAGGGCCGCGGCACAGGGCGCGCGATGCTCAGCGCCGCCGAGGAGCATGCGGCCCGGGCATGGGGTGCGGCCACGCTCGAGATCTCGGTGATCAACCACCGCCACGAGCTCATCGCCTGGTACGAGCGCTGCGGGTTCGCGCGCACCGGGGTCGAGCACGCGTTCCCCTACGGCGACGAGCGCTACGGACTCCCGCAGCGGGACGACCTGGTGCTCCTCGAGATGGTCAAGCGGCTGGGGCCTGCGGCCTGACGCCGCCCACCCGGCGCGCCCGCCGACCCCGTGCGGCGTGGCGGGCGCTCGGGGCAGGATGGACCCATGAGCGACGCAGCCCATCCCCAGACCCCACGCACCGCCGTCGTCACGGGAGCAGGTCGCGGCATCGGCCGTGGCCTCGCGCTCGGCCTCGCCCGGGCCGGCTACGCGGTCGCGCTGGTCGGCCGCAACCGCGACACCCTCGAGGCCGTCGCCCTCGAGATCTCTGACGGCCCGGCCGAGCACGAGGCCGTGGTGGTGGTGGCCGACGTCTCGGACCCGGACGCCGTCACCGCCGCCGCCCAGCAGATCGAGGGGGCGTTCGGCGCGCAGGGCGGGGTGGGCCTGCTGGTCAACAACGCGGGCGTGATCGAGCAGCAGGAGAAGCCGTTCGCCGAGGACGACGTGGCCGACGTGTGGCGCGTGATCGAGGTCAACGTGCGGGGCCCGCTGCTGCTGACGCATGCGCTGCTGCCCGGCATGCTCGCGCGCGGCGGCGGCCGCATCGTCAACATCAACTCGGGCTCGGCGTTCCGCCGTTCCGAGACGTACACGGGCTACGGGATCAGCAAGGGAGCCCTCGCGCGCTTCACCACGCTGCTCGACTCGCAGTACCGCGACCAGGGCCTGCGGACGTTCGACCTCGCGCCGGGCGTGGTCGTCACGGACATGACGCGCGCCATGCCGCTGCACGAGGAGCGCACCGAGTGGACCCCCATCGAGGCGAGCGTGGACCTGGTGGTGGGCATCGGAGACGGGCAGCTCGACGCGCTCTCAGGGCGGTTCCTTCGCGCAGGCTCGGACGACCTCGCCTCGCTCAGCACCCACGCCTACGACATCCTCGTGGCCGACTCGCGCCGCCTCGCCGTGCTCCCGTGGGGCCACGACGACCCGTTGCAGCCCTGACCCGAGAGCGTCGGGACTCGCGACGCGTGGACGAGCCCGGTCAGACCTGGGCCGACGGTGAGACGACGCGGATCTCGAGGCCCTCGTCGGCCGTCGGCGGTTCGAAGAGCCGGGCCAGGTGCCGCACGCCCTCGGCGGTGAGGGCGTGCGATGTCTCGTCGCCGGCGCAGCGGCGATGCTCCGCCCGACCGAGGGCCGTCTCGAGGGGCACCGCGACGTGGTGCAGCACCGGTCGGTAGCCGGCCGACAGGGCCTCGTCCCGCCACCGCTCGCGCCGATCGCGGCTCCAGAGGTTCCAGTCGAGGACGACGTCCGTGCCCGTGGCAAGCACCTGCAGCGCGACGTCCCAGATCAGTCGCCGGCAGCGCTCGCTCAGCTCGGGGTAGCGAGGGTCCTCGTACGAGAGGCCGTGGAGCCGGAGCATCCACTCGTCGAGGGTGAACCGCACCGCCGGTCCTTCGGCCTCCAGGCGCCGGGCATGGGTCGTCTTGCCTGCACCGTTGAGTCCCGCGAGCAGGTGCACCGTCGTCCCGGCCGGACCAGTCATGGCCGCGATCATGCCTGACCGGAGGTCGCAAGGGACGGCTCTGTGCATCCCGATCCGGGATGCACAGAGCTAGGATGGCGGCATGAGCACGCAGATCGCCGTCAGGCTCCCCGACGAGATGGTCGCCTTCCTCGACCGCACGGTCGCGAGTGGGCTCGCACCCAGCAGAGCCGCCGTCGTCGTCTCGGCCGTGGAGCGGGAGATGCGCCGCCTCCTGGCGGAGCAGGACGCCCGCCTGCTGGAGCAGAAGGGGAGTGCGGACGACCTCGACGAGCTCGTGCGGTGGACCGCGAGCCACGTCGAGATCGAGGACTGAGCGTGCGGGAGATCCGCCTGGTACGTCTCGACAAGACGCGACCTGCGGTGGTGCTGACCCGGGAGGCTGCGCGCGCGGCGATGTCGAAGGTGACGGTCGCCCCGATCACGAGCACCGTGAAGGGGCTGTCCAGCGAGGTGCTGGTCGGCCCGGAGAACGGCCTGGACCACCGCTGCGTGGTCGCGCTCGACAACGTCGTCACGGTGCCGGACGCTGCCCTCGGACGCACCGTCGGGTACCTCACGGCGACGCAGGAGGCCGAGCTCGCACGCGCGGTGGTGCTCGCGTACGACCTCGACGTGCCGCTCCTCGGCTGAGGCGCCCGGAGCTCAGTGGTGGACGGCGGGGCGCACCTCGTCACTGATCGCCACGGGCCCGAACCACTCGGTGACACGCTCGACTATCGCCTGCTCGAACACGTCGTCGTCGTGGCGGGCGCGCAGCCAGGCGCCGAAGTCGCCGTCCGCGCACGCGTCGAGCTCGCGCCTGCACGCGGCGGTGTCCGTCACCGCGCGCAGCAGCATCTCCTCGGCCTCGTGCGCCGAGCGGTACACGAACGGGTAGCCCTCGGGCAGCAGCGCGCGCGCCCACGGCTCGTCGGGGAACACCCCCACGGCGCCCGCGACCATCGCCTCGACGTACTCCAGGCCGTACGACTCCTCCACGGCCGTCGCGAGGAACGCCGTCGTGCGCGCGAGCGCGTGCCAGTAGTCCTCGCGGGACGCGGTGAGCGGGCCCACCCAGCTCCAGTCGCGCCGCGAGAGCCGCATCGCCTGCTCGCTGATCAGGTGCGACTCGTGCAGCCGCGCCTCGACCTTGATCGGTGTGCGGCGTGCGACGCGCTCGACCACCTCGAGGAACAGCGCGGGACGCTTGCGCTCGGACAGGTAGATCGCGGGGTAGAGCACCACAGGCACGGACGGCTCGGAGCGCGGCTGCACGTGCTCGAGCCGGATGCCCAGGTTGACCCACGCGATCTCGGCCTTGCCCGCGAGCGGCGCGATGGTCCACTGGTCGACGATCTCGCGGATCTCCGTCGCGGTACGCGCCGAGTTCGCGAACGTCGGGAAGAGCGCGCAGGACAGCGCGAGGGCCGCGCGTTCGACCTTGTGCGTGTACTGCGAGGTGTTCCACCACACGAAGTTCATGAGCCGGGGCTCGGCGCCGCGTGCGTGCAGCGTCTGCCACACGGTCACCGAGTCGAGCACGTCCATGGTGAGCACCACGGTGTCGTCCGTGTCGACGAACTCGAGCGGGATCATGTCGAACCCGTCGCACTGCCGCGGCCCCGGGCCGATCAGCAGCGCCTCGGGGAACACGCGCAGCAGGCGCCGCACGAGGGTCGCACCGGCGTCGTGGCCCGTGACGTGACCGTCCGCGTCGACCATCGCCTGCGCGTACCGCACCGCGACCTTCATCGTGGGTCACCTGCTCCCGTCTCGATCAGCTCCGTGCCGGCCGGCTGCGCCGTGGCGCGCTCGTCCGCGGGTTCCCCCGGGGCCGCGGCGACCTCGTCGTCGTGCGTGGCCCGGGGGGCTCGGGTGCCGTCGGTGTCGTCGGACGACGGCGGCTCGACCGGCGACTCGTCGTCGGCCAGGGGTGTGCGGATGCGCATGCCGTAGAAGGACCGGTGCACGAAGTAGGCCATCACCAGGAAGAACACGCCCGCGAGCACGAGCACGAGCGTGTGCCGCCCCTGGTCGGTCAGGCTCACCGCGAGCTCGACCGCGAGCAGCCCGAACAGCGTCGTGAACTTGATGACCGGGTTGAGCGCGACCGACGACGTGTCCTTGTACGGGTCGCCCACCGTGTCGCCCACGATCGTCGCGTCGTGCAGTGCGGTGCCCTTGGCGTGCAGGTCGATCTCGACGATCTTCTTCGCGTTGTCCCACGCGCCGCCCGCGTTGGCCATGAAGATCGCCTGGTAGAGGCCGAACAGCGCGATCGAGATCAGGTAGCCGATGAAGAAGTACGGCTCGACGAACGCGAACGCGAGCGTCGCGAAGAACACGCCGAGGAACATGTTCAGCATGCCCTTCTGGGCGTACTGGGTGCAGATCTCGACCACGCGGCGCGAGTCGTCCGCGCTGGCCTTGGTCACGCCGTCGAGGCGGATGGTCGTGCGGATGAACTCGACCGCGCGGTAGGCGCCCGTGGTCACTGCCTGGATCGAGGCGCCGGTGAACCAGAAGATGATCGCGCCGCCGGTGACCAGGCCCAGCAGGAACGGCGGGTGCAGCAGGGAGAGGTTCTCGAGGCCCTCGGTCAGGCCGCCCGTGAGCGCCATGATGATCGAGAAGATCATGGTGGTCGCGCCCACGACGGCGGTGCCGATCAGCACCGGCTTCGCGGTCGCCTTGAACGTGTTCCCGGCGCCGTCGTTCTCCTCGAGCATCTGCTTGGCGGTGTCCCACTGGACGTCGAAGCCGTGGTCGCGCTTGAGCTCGGCGTCGATGTCCTCGATCTCCTCGATCACGGACAGCTCGTAGACGCTCTGCGCGTTGTCCGTCACGGGGCCGTACGAGTCGACCGCGATCGTGACCGGGCCCATGCTCAGGAACCCGAACGCGACCAGGCCGAACGCGAAGACCGCGGGGGCCACCATGAGGGTGTCGAGCCCCTGCTCGCTCACCAGGAACGCGCCGCCCATGAGGCCGACGACGGCGATCCCGAGCCAGAAGGCCGAGAAGTTGCCGGCCACCAGGCCCGAGAGGATGTTGAGCGAGGCGCCGCCTTGCCGCGAGCTCTTGACGACCTCGCGCACGTGCTTGGAGCCGGTCGAGGTGAACGCCTTGACCAGCTCGGGGATGAGGGCGCCCGCGAGCGTGCCAAACGAGATGATCGTGGCGAGCTTCCACCACACGCCCGCCGCGGCGCCGTCGAGCCCGCCCAGCACGGCCCACGTGGTCAGGTAGGTCGCGACGATCGAGACGGCCGACGTCACCCAGACGAGGGTGCTGAGCGGGGTCTCGAAGTTCATCCGCTCGGCCGTGGCGTACCGCGCGCGGGCCCACGCGTCGTTGCCCAGGTAGGACAACGCGGAGGCCATGACCATCACCGAGCGCACCACGAAGATCCACACGAGCAGGCTCGCCTGGACGGCTGGGTCGGCCACGCCCAGCAGGATGAAGGTGACCAGCGCGACGCCGGTCACGCCGTAGGTCTCGAAGCCGTCGGCGCTCGGGCCCACCGAGTCGCCCGCGTTGTCGCCCGTGCAGTCCGCGATCACGCCGGGGTTGCGGGCGTCGTCCTCCTTGATCTTGAACGCGATCTTCATGAGGTCGGAGCCGATGTCCGCGATCTTGGTGAAGATGCCACCCGCGATGCGCAGGGCCGCGGCGCCCAGGGACTCGCCGATCGCGAAGCCGATGAAGCACGCGCCCGCGATGTCCGCCGGGAGGAACAGCAGGATGATCAGCATCATGAACAGCTCGAGGCTGATCAGGACCATGCCGATCGACATGCCCGCCTTCATCGGGATGCGGTGCACCGGGAGCGGGCGGCCGCGCAGGGCCGCGAACGCGGTGCGCGAGTTCGCGAACGTGTTGACCCGGATGCCGAACCAGGCGACCGAGTACGAGCCCGCCATGCCGATGAGGCTGAAGGCGATGACGACGGCGACGCGGCCCCAGGGCAGGCCCACCAGCACGCCGTAGTAGAGGACGATCACGGCCGCGATGAAGCCCCACAGCACCATGAGGAAGCGGCCCTGCTGCACCAGGTACGCCTTGCACGTGGTGTAGATGAGCTCGGACACCTCACGCATCGACGGGTGCACGGGAAGCCGGCGCAGCTGGAGGAACGCGAGCACGCCGAAGCCCAGGCCGAGCACGCAGACGAACAGGCCGATGACCAGCAGGTTCCGCCCCGAGCCACCGCCCAGGATCGTCACCGCGCTCAGGTCCGGCAGCACGAGGTTGACCTCGCCGCCGTGCTCGGTCCGGACGCCGCTCAGGGCGCTCACCATGTGCGTCACGCGCTACCACCTCGTCGTGTCTGCCACCCCACCCTCGACGCTAGGACCGCGCGGCCCCGCCTGACCCGTGACCTTCGGCCCCTGCTCGGGCGCACGACGGCGCTGCGGGTCCTTGGTCCCCTGGATCGGGGGGCGGGGCGGGAGCACCCTGGGACGTAGTCGGCGTCCGCAACGGGGCGGGCGTCCTGCGCAGAGAGGCGCATCGTGGCCACGTACGTCTACGACTTCAGCGAAGGCAACAAGGACCTCAAGGACCTCCTCGGCGGCAAGGGGGCCAACCTCGCCGAGATGACGCGGATCGGTCTGCCGGTCCCGCCCGGGTTCACGATCACCACCGAGGCGTGCCGCGCCTACATGGCGAGCGGCCACCTCCCACCCGAGCTGCGCGTCGAGGTGACCATGGCCCTGCGCAGGCTCGAGGACTCCCTGGGCCGCGGGCTCGGTGACTTCCACGACCCGCTGCTGGTCTCGGTGCGCTCGGGCGCCAAGTTCTCGATGCCCGGGATGATGGACACCGTCCTCAACATCGGCCTCAACGACGCGTCGGTGCAGGGCCTCACGAAGTTCTCGGGTGACGAGCGGTTCGCGTGGGACTCCTACCGCCGGCTCATCCAGATGTTCGGCAAGACCGTCCTGGACATCGACGGCGACCTGTTCAGCCACGCGCTCGACGACATGAAGAAGGCGCGCGGCGTCGCGGCGGACACCGAGCTCAGCGCGGGCGACCTGCACGAGCTGGTGGACCAGTTCAAGGAGATCGTGCGCGAGCAGTCGGGCCGCGAGTTCCCGCAGCACCCGCGTGAGCAGCTCGACCTCGCCATCACCGCCGTCTTCAACTCGTGGAACACCGACCGCGCGCGCCTGTACCGGCGGCGCGAGCGCATCCCGCACGACCTGGGCACGGCCGTCAACGTGGTGTCGATGGTCTTCGGCAACCTCGGGGCGGACTCGGGCACGGGCGTGTGCTTCACGCGGGACCCCGCCACGGGCAAGTCCGGCGTGTACGGCGACTACCTGCCCAACGCGCAGGGCGAGGACGTCGTCGCGGGCATCCGCAACACCCTGAGCCTCGCGGACCTCGAGCGCCTCGACCCGACGTCGTACGCCGAGCTGCGCGCCGCGATGCGCACCCTCGAGACGCACTACCGCGACCTGTGCGACATCGAGTTCACGATCGAGCGCGGCAAGCTCTGGATGCTGCAGACCCGCGTGGGCAAGCGGACCGCGGGTGCGGCCTTCCGTATCGCGACCCAGCTGGTCGACGAGCACCTCATCACGATGGACGAGGCGCTCCAGCGCGTCTCGGGCGCCCAGCTGAGCAACCTCATGTTCCCGCAGTTCGACTCCGAGGCCGAGCGCGACCTGCTCGCCACGGGCATGGCCGCCTCGCCGGGAGCCGCCGTCGGGCAGGCCGTCTTCGACTCGGCCACGGCCCAGGAGTGGGCGGCCCAGGGCAAGGACGTCATCCTCGTGCGCCGCGAGACCAACCCGGACGACCTGGGCGGCATGATCGCCGCGGTCGGCGTGCTGACGTCGCGCGGCGGCAAGACCTCGCACGCGGCCGTCGTCGCGCGCGGCATGGGCACCACCTGCGTGGTGGGCGCCGAGAAGCTCGACGTGGACGTGGTGGCCCGCCGCATCAGGGTGGGCAAGCGCGTGGTGGCCGAGGGCGACACGATCGCGATCGACGGCTCGACCGGCGAGATCTTCGTGGGCGCGGTGCCGGTGGTCCCGTCGCCCGTCGTCCAGTACCTCGAGGAGGGGCTCGACGTCGCGCTCGGGGCACTGCACGGGGACGACGCCGACCAGACGGCCGAGCTGGTGCGGGCCGTGGACCGGATCCTCACCCACGCCGACGTCGTGCGTCGCCTGCGCGTGCACGCCAACGCCGACACGGCCGACGACGCCCACCGTGCACGGCTGTGGGGTGCCCAGGGCATCGGTCTGTGCCGCACCGAGCACATGTTCCTCGGCGAGCGGCGCGTGCTCATCGAGCGGCTGATCCTCGCGACCACCGACGACGAGCGGACGGCGGCGCTCGACGCGCTGCTCCCGCTCCAGCGTGCGGACTTCGTCGACCTGCTCGAGCAGATGGACGGGCTCCCGACGACGATCCGGCTGATCGACCCGCCGCTGCACGAGTTCCTGCCCGACCTCACCGCGCTCTCGGTCAAGGTCGCGCTCGCCGACGAGCGCGGCGAGACGGGCGAGGACGTCGAGCGTGACCGGCTGCTGCTGGCCGCGGTGCAGCGCATGCACGAGGCCAACCCGATGCTGGGCCTGCGCGGCGTGCGCCTGGGGATCGTGATCCCGGGGCTGTTCGCCCTGCAGATCCGGGCCGTGGCCGAGGCCGCGGCGCAGCGTCTGGCCGACGGCGGCCGTCCGCACGCCGAGATCATGGTGCCGCTCGCGGCATCCGTGATGGAGCTGCACCTGGTGCGCGACGAGGCCGAGCAGATCATCGCCGACGTCGCACGCGAGCAGGGGGTCGAGCTGCACATCCCGATCGGCGCGATGATCGAGCTCCCGCGCGCGGCGCTCACGGCCGACCGCATGGCCGGCGCCGCCGAGTTCTTCTCGTTCGGCACCAACGACCTGACGCAGACCACGTGGGGCTTCTCGCGTGACGACGTCGAGGGCGCGTTCTTCGCCGAGTACACCGAGAAGGGCGTGATCAGCGTGTCGCCGTTCGAGACGATCGACCGGCGCGGCGTGGGTCGCCTCGTGCGGATCGCCGTCGAGGAGGGGCGCGCCGCGCGGCCCGAGCTCACGCTCGGCGTCTGCGGTGAGCACGGCGGCGACCCGGAGTCGGTGCACTTCTTCCACGAGGTGGGTCTCGACTACGTCTCCTGCTCGCCGTTCCGCGTGCCCGTGGCCCGGCTCGAGGCCGGCCGCGCCGCCGTCTCGACGGGAGGCAGCGACACCCGCTGACGGGGTCGACGGCTACGCTCGGCGGGTGTCTGCTGCGACCCCCGCCGAGCGTCCGTCGTCCACCGAGCCCGACGGCGTGATCGCGCCCCACCACGAGCGTCCCGAGGGCTGGCTCACGAGGCTCGGCCTGCTGCTGCGTGGCGCGCTCATCGGCCTCGCCGAGATCGTGCCCGGCGTGAGCGGTGGGACGATCGCGCTCATCGTCGGGGTCTACGAGACCCTCATCCGTTCGGCCGGGCACCTGGTACGTGCCGGCGTGCACGGGGTGCGCGCGCTGCTCGGGCGTGAGGGGGCGCGGCACGAGGCCACGCACCACGCACGCCAGGTGCGCTGGGGTGCGGTGCTGCCGATCGGGATCGGCATGCTCGCGGCCGTCGTCGCGGGGGCCGCCGTCCTCGAGCCGGTGCTCGAGGAGCACCCCGTCGAGTCACGGGCCGTGTTCGCGGGGCTCATCCTCGCCTCGCTCGTGGTGCCGGCGCGCATGGTCGGTGGGCGCTGGCGCGCGCCGGAGATCGTCGTGGGGCTGCTGGCAGCTGCGGCCGCGTTCGTCCTCACGGGCCTGCCGCCCGCGGCTGAGCGCGACCCGAGCCTGCCGCTCGTCGCGCTCGCGGCGGCCTTCGCGGTGTGCGCGCTCGTGCTGCCGGGCGTCTCGGGCTCGTTCCTGCTGCTCACCGTCGGCCTGTACGAGGCGACGCTGGGTGCGGTCAACGACCGCGACCTCGTCTACCTGGGCGTGTTCGTGCTCGGTGCGATCCTCGGCCTGGGCCTGTTCGTCGCCGGGCTCCAGTGGCTGCTCGAGCACCGGCACCGCATCACGCTCGTCGTCATGACCGGACTCATGGCCGGCTCGCTGCGCGCGCTGTGGCCGTGGCAGGACGACGACCGCACGTTGCTCGCGCCGAGCGGGGACGTGGGCCTGGTGCTGCTGCTCGTCGCCGCCGGCGCCGCCGTGGTCGTCGCGCTGCTCGTGGTCGAGGCGCGGCACGAGCGCCGCCACGCGACCACGGCCGAGCACGTCGCGGACGTCCTCGACCCCGACTGACCGAGGGGCTCACCGCAGCGGTACGAACCGGTAGCCGCCGTGCTCGGTGACCAGCACCGCGCCGTCCTCGCGACGTACCAGGCGCATCTCCCCGCGCACCGGGATCACCATGCGCCCGCCCGGCGCCAGCTGCTCGACCAGCTCGACGGGCAGCTCGCGGGCCTCGGCCGAGACGAGTACACGGTCCCACGGGGCGCCGTCGGGGTCGCCCAGCACGTCCGGCCGCGCCGCCTCGAGCCGAGCCGCACCTCGACCGGACGGGTCCACGGCGGCGACGTTCGCGGCGCCCCAGCGCGCGAGGTCGGGCTCGAGCTCGAGGCCCAGCACCTCGCCATCGGGCCCCACGAGGTGCGCGAGCAGCGCCGTCGTCCAGCCCGAGCCGGCCCCGACGTCGAGCACGCGCGCCCCCGGGACCACCTCGAGCAGCTCGAGCATCGCGCGCGCCGTCGACGGCTGGGAGCTCGTCTGCCCGTGACCGATCGGCAGTGGCCTGTCCTCGTGTGCGCGGCGTCGCTCGCCCCGCGGCAGGAACCCGGCCCGCGGCGTCGTCGCGAACGCCCGCGCGACCCGCGCCCGCACGCCGTCGTCGGGCACCGTCACAGCCGCCCCCTACGGATGCCCGGATGCCGCGTCCGGTCTAGCGTCGGGAGGGCCGCATCGCGGCACCACGTACCCGCCCGACACCTGGAGGACGCATGGCCACGCGCACCGCACGGACCGCCTGGAACGGCACGCTCGCCGACGGAGGGGGCCAGGTCGAGCTCACGAGCTCGGGCGTCGGCACCTACGACGTCTCGTTCCCCAAGCGTGCCGCCGAGGACGCCGACGGCACCACGAGCCCCGAGGAGCTCGTCGCCGCCGCGCACTCGTCGTGCTACGCGATGCAGCTCTCGGCGCTCATCGGTGAGGCGGGCGGCACCCCGCACAGCCTCGAGGTGACCGCCGACGTCGAGCTGGGGCCGGACCCGGACGGCGGCTTCCACCTCACCGGCATCCGCCTGACCGTGCGCGGTGAGGTCGAGGGCCTCGACGAGCAGGGCTTCCTGGCCGCCGCCGAGGACGCCAAGAAGACCTGCCCCATCAGCAAGGCGCTCACGGGCGTGCAGATCACGCTCGAGGCCTCGCTCGCCTGACCGCTCGGTCCCGGCGCCGGCCCGCAACGGGTCGGCGCCGGGACCGGTGAGGTCTCGCGCGGGGACGTGCCGAGGGCTCAGGCCCAGGGGTCGAGCACGACCTTGATGCATCCGTCCTGCTTCTTCTGGAACGTCTCGTAGTACGCCGGCGCCTCCTCGAGCGAGGCCCGGTGCGTGCGCAGGTCGAGCACGCCCAGCGGGTCGTCCTCGCGCTGCGCGATCGGCAGCAGCTCCGGCAGCCAGTGCTGCACGTTCGCCTGGCCCATGCGCACCGTCAGCTGCTTGTCGAACAGCTCCATCATCGGCATCGGGTCCGCCGCGCCGCCGTAGACGCCCGAGAGCGACAGCGTGCCGCCGCGCGCGACCACCGAGATCGCGGTGTGCAGCGCCGCGAGCCGGTCGATCCCGGCCTTGTCCATCATCGCGCGCCCCACGACGTCGGGGAGCATCGCCGTGACCTTGTGCGTCGCCTCGGCCACGGGCGAGCCGTGCGCCTCCATGCCGACGGCGTCGATCACGGACTCGGGCCCGCGACCGTCCGTGAGCGCGCGGATCGCCTCGGGAAGGTCGTCGTGCTCACGCAGGTCGAGCACCTCGATCCCGTGGCGGCGCGCCATCTCGAGTCGCTCGGGCACCAGGTCCACACCGATCACACGACCGGCTCCGCGGTACGCCGCGACGCGCGCGGCCATCTGGCCGATGGGACCCAGACCGAGCACCGCGACGGTGCCGCCCTTCGGGACGTTCGCGTACTCGACCGCCTGCCACGCCGTCGGGAGCACGTCGGTGAGGTACAGGTAGCGCTCGTCGGGGGCACCGTCGTCGGGCACCACGAGCGGGCCGAAGTCCGCGTGCGGCACCCGCAGGTACTGCGCCTGGCCGCCCGGCACCTGGCCGTAGAGCTTGGTGTAGCCGAACAGCGACGCGCCCTTGTGGTGCTCGCGCACCTGCGTGGTCTCGCACTGCGTGACCAGCCCGCGCGCGCAGTTGTGGCAGTGGCCGCACGCGATGACGAACGGCACGATCACGCGGTCGCCGACCTTGAGGTCGGCGACCCCGGCGCCCACGGCCTCGACCACGCCCATGGCCTCGTGGCCCAGCACGTCTCCGGCGTCGATGAACATGCCCAGGGTCGAGTAGAGGTGCAGGTCGGAGCCGCAGATCGCGGTCGACGTCACCCGGATCACCGCGTCGGTGTCCTCGCGCACCGTCGGGTCGGGGACGGTCTCGACCGAGACCTCTTCGGTGCCCTGCCAGGTCAGTGCGCGCATGTGGTGCCTCCGTCGACGTTCGCAGTCGCGGGCGTTCGATCCGCCCTCGCCCACTCTCCCCCGCCCACGCAGGTCCCGCACATGGACGACCGTCGACGCGAGCTGGCCGTTCCCACACCATGGTCACCCAAGCGTCGAACTCGGTTGGAGGGCCTCCCGCTCCCGGCTCGTTGGGGGGCGCGCCCTGACACAGCAACGCTGGGATCGCTCCGAAGGCCGCCTGAGCCTTGTGACGGGTAGTCACAGGCTGCTATTTTGAGTTCCGGCAGGGCGGGGGCCCCGCCGGAACTCTGACAGGGGGCGATTGGATTGAAGGGTTGGCGACGGGGGGCAATCCTCGCAACGGCCACCGCGATGTTGCTGGTGGGCACAGTCTCCGGAGCAGCGAACGCGGCCTTGAGTCAGTGCTCGAGCGGCAATTTGTGCCTTTGGCTGAGCAACGACTACAGCGGAGGCTTCGACCAGTCCACTGGGTACATCATCCTTGGGGCGGTATACAACAATCAGACGGACTCGGTTGCGTCGTATGGAAACGTCAACTGTGCACAGTTTTTCGATCGACAAGATCTTACCGGTGAGAACATCTACTTCAGTCGTCCTGGAAGAGGCGGCACGTACCGAGATCCCAATCTTGGAAACGGCGGTGGATACGGTTCCACAGCTCACCTCCCCTGGAATCACAAGATTGGTTCGGCGAATTGGCGCACGTGTCCCTTCTAGCGTGGAAAGCGGCCCTCACGGCTGAGACGCCAAGGCGCCCGGGCCGGGCACTGGTAGGTCCTGTTGAGAATCGTCGCCGACCCTCGGTTGGAGGGCGCGCTCGACTGATGCGGGTGCCCGTGCTCCGAGTCATGATGTTGGCACCCATTCTCGCAGTTCTGTCAACTGGATGCTCAGATCCGGCCGATCATCCTCGGGAGGTCGATCCGGTTCACGCGACACCGGAGATCCACGCGGATACCGGGGCGATTGTCCTGCCGGCGGATCGATATGCGCTATCGGCCGAAGAGGTCAACATTCTTGGTAGCGCCCGCGGGTTGGCGTTGTCGCGATGTGCGGCAGCCAAGGGGCTTGACCTCGGTTGGCAGCGGGTGCACTTTGAACCCGTGAGCGACCGACGCTATGGCGTGTGGTTTGAGCCAGAGGCCGAGCGGTATGGGTACGGGCTGCCGGTAGCGGAGCCCCCGAGCGAAGCGACACCGGCGCTCTCCGACGCGCAGCTAGCTGAGATCGAAGAGTGTGCCACGGAGGACGAGGTCGTGAGGGCCTTTAACTTCGAGGGAATCCGGCCCGGGTTCGACTATGCGGAAGCTATGACGGGACGCTTGAGCGACGATGCGTTCGCCACGAGCGAAGGCCGGCAGGTCTTTGCGGAATGGGAAGAGTGCCTTGCCGAACACGGCCTCCAGCGCAACCCGTCTGTCAGCCCGACCAACATCAGGGGAACAAGCCTCGAACCTTCAGAGCAGAATATCCGCGTCGCTCTACTGGACGTGTCCTGCAAGGCCGAGGTGGACTTCGTCGCTCGTCTAGCCGCTATCGAGGCCGAGCTTCAAGCGCCGGTTATTGCTGAGCACCTTAGGGAACTCGAGGAGTGGCGCCAGGAGTATGACACGGCCCTGGACGCGGCGCGCACCTATCTCCGCGAGAACGCCGAGTGAGCGTTCGGCGATCGACGGTCCGCCCTTGGTTGTGGTGGGGCGGGATGGGGCTCACCCTTCTCGTTGTCGGGTACTTTGTCGGACAGTCTGTCACGTCGCCGTGGGCGCTTGCAGAGAAGAACGCGGAGAAGCCGGTGTTTGCCACCGCAACTGTGGTGACCGATACGCTGACCCCGCCGTTGCCCGTCGCCGTCGGTAGTCTCTCTCTGGGTGCCGAATTCGACGTTCAATGGCCCGATGGGGCAGGGCGCGCCGTTGTCACGGCGACTGGCGCGGAGATCGGAGAGTCTACCCGCTCCGGAGAGGTTCTCATCGAGGTTTCGGGTCGCCCGATGATCGCCCTGGCTCTCCCATTTATGCTCTATCGCGACCTGCGACGTGGCGACAGCGGGCCAGACGTCCGAGCACTGCAGGGTGCTCTGGCAGAGCTCGGGCTATACCGCGGCAGGCTGGACGGCGACATGGGTCCACAAACTACGGAGGCGGTTCGGGCGCTTTACGTGCAAGCTGGCGCGTCGGCCCCGGTCACGGTTGCTCAGCCGCCCCCGAGCTCCGGAGAGCCTGACTCGGAGGCTGCGCAAGAGGTGACCGCCGAGCCGTCGTCCGGTGACGACGATCGTGTTGAGGTCGATCCTTGGCTCCCGGCCGAGGAGATCGTAGCGATTCCGAGTGGCTCCGCGACGGTCGTCGCCGGGAGCCCAGTCGGGGCGGTTCGGACGGACGCTGCGGCGCCGCTCATGACGCTCCGCACGACAGCACCTCACGTCACCTTCCGAGCGAGTGTGGCTGATGCGTCCGCCTTCGATGTCGCGTCCGACGTTGCGGTGACGAGCCTGGGTACCTCCCTTGTCGTTGCTGGGACAGTGACAGCAGTCAGCGACTTCCTTCCGGCGGGCGACGAGGACACGCCCCCGGGCTATGACGTGGTTGCGGGCCTCAGTGAAGTCCCCACCTGGGCTGATGGGAGCCGGGTGACCGTCACGCCTGGCGACCCGCCCCCGCCGCAACTCGGGCTCGTCGTTCCTCTCATCGCAGTGCGGGAAGATGACCGCGGCACTTACGTCCTGCGGTTGCCTCGGTCTGACGTCGAGCCAGGATCAGCCGAGTTCGAGCGAATCTCAGTCGAGGTCGCGTTGGCGCACGGTGGTCGGACTCTGATCACGGGAGCGCTCAGGGACGGCGACCAGGTCGTCGTGGCAGAAGCGCAGTGACCACCACGATCCGAGCGCGCGGCCTGTCCCGTACGTTCGAAGGGCGACCGCCCGTCCAGGCCCTCGCCCACGCGTCGCTGGATGTCGCAGCTGGTGAACGTCTCGTTGTCCTTGGCCCTTCAGGGTCGGGCAAGTCGACCCTCCTGAACCTTCTTGGCCTGCTGGACGCGCCTTCTTCTGGCTCGTACGCGATCCTCGGTGCGGAGTCCACCCGCATGCGCCAGCCCGACATCGACCGATTGCGGCGCGACGCCTTGGGATTCGTGTTCCAGGCGTATCACGTTCTGGGTAACCGCACGGCCGCCGAGAATGTGGCGCTGAAGCTGAGGATCGCGAGGGTGCCCAGGGACGAACGTGACGCGAAGGTCGCCCGGGCTTTGGGGCTGGTCGGGCTCTCACACCTCACTCACGCCCTGGGTAGCACTCTTTCCGGTGGGGAGAAGCAACGGTTGGCCATTGCGCGGGCGGTGGTCAACGAGCCGCAGATCGTCCTCGCCGACGAACCCACGGGCAACCTTGACGACGCGAATGCGGATACGGTGCTCGGGCTGCTCGCGAGCCTGGCTCATACGGGTGTGACGGTGATTGTCATCACCCACGACTCGCGCACAGCAGCATGGGCCGATCGCGTGCTCCGTCTGGAGGCCGGTGTGCTGGACGAACCGACGTGATGTTGGGGAGCGTCCGCGACGACCTTGGCGACGTCCTCCTCGAGATCGACTCCCGCCGCGCCCGAGCCTTGCTGCTGGTCGCGGCTGTCAGCCTGAGTGTCGGCTCTCTCGTCGCAAGCGTAGGCGTCAGCACGACGGCCGCGGCGCAGATCGGAGCGGACATCGCTGCAGGAATGCTCAACGAGGTCACACTCACGCGCACACCCGGCGGTACGTTCGAGACTCCGCAAGGCGAGCTGTTCGACCCGGGTGCGGAGGCCAGGGCGGCAGCGCTGCCGATGGTCACCGCCGCGGGCCTCCGGATCGATGTCGAGCATGTAGTTGCGTCCCCGCGCCGTTTCCTCGGTGATGATCCGGTCACAGGCGTGCAGGTCTTCGGTGCGACATCCGGCTACCTGCACGCGGTGAGCCTCTCCGCCCCCACGGCGGGATGGATGTTCGACCGAGGAAGCAGCGCCGACGTCGCTCTGGTGGGAGCGTCCGCCGCGCGGGCCCTTGGGATAGGGGGCTCACCCGCTCGTGGCGACTACCAGATCCGTGTCGCCGGGCGGGTGCTGACGGTCGTGGGCACCCTCGACGCGAAGGGTGACCGAAGACTCGATTCGACCATCATGGTCCCTTACGACGCTGCCGTGACGTGGTTGGGGGGAGACGAGGCTGCACGACTTGTCGTGCGCACCGAGGTGGGCGCCGGTTCGTCTGTCGCCGCCGTTCTACGGGAGGCGGTCGTCCCCTCCGCCCCTGCCACGGTCACCGCGTCCCGAGTCGTTGACCCGCTCGAGTTGCGCCGCGGCGTCCAGGAGCAGTTGAGTCGTCTGGTCGGTGCCGTCGGAGCGCTCTTGCTCTTTGTGACTGCCCTGCTCATCGCGAACTCCATGATCGTGTCCGTTGTCGCGCGCACGGCTGAGATCGGGCTCAGACGAGCGTTGGGAGCATCCCGTGCCGATGTCGTCCGAACATTCCTCTACGAAGGGGCCCTGGTGGGTGCACTCGGGGGCCTCGGGGGAGCTGCAATCGGAACGTGGGCCGTGGTGGCCGTGGCCCACATGAACTCATGGACGGCTGTCCTCGACTCGCGAATACCAGTTGCGGCCGTCGCCATAGGGGTCGTTGTCGGACTGATGTCGGCGGGATATCCCGCCGCGCGTGCCGCGTCGATCCGACCTGCGGTTGCCGTTCGCGTGGAGTAGTCGGCCCCAGTCTGCTGATTCACTGTTGAGACATCACGACGTGTCATCAAGTCCTGCAGGAGCCCGGGCGCACACGCCGCGAGGCGGCGCAGGGCGCAGTACACCGAGCGGTGTGGCGGACTTGCAGACTTCCCGCCCCGGCCATTCAGCCGCTCCCGCACCCGGTCCGTCGGCCCCATGCTCCCACTTGGGGGCGAACGATGACGCAACCTCGGAGTTCCGGGTTCGCGGGTGTCGGTGGGCGGGACGTCCGGGAGGGCGGCGGGGGCGGCGTGGCAGGATCGGCGCGTGTCGACCGAGATCGCGGCACCCGCCGCCCACGCCGAGGCCACCGCCGAGCTGCTGCACCTGCTGCGTTCGGCCGCGCCCGCCCCGGGCCAGGTCGACGTCGCCACGCGGCGCCGCGCCGAGTACAGCACCGACGCGTCCAACTACCGGGTCCCTCCGCAGGTGGTCGTGTTCCCGCGGCACGTCGACGAGCTGCTCGCGGTGCACGAGGTCGCGCGCACCACGGGCACACCCCTGACGGTGCGGGGCGGCGGCACCTCGGTCGCCGGGAACGCCGTGGGCCCGGGGATCGTGGTCGACACCTCGCGCCACCTGCACGCGATCGGTGAGATCGACCCGCAGGCCCGTACCGCCGTCGTCGAGCCCGGCGTGGTGATGAGCTCGCTGCAGGCCGCCGCGCGCCCGCACGGGCTGCGCTTCGGCCCGGACCCCTCGACCCAGAACCGCGCGACCCTCGGCGGGATGATCGGCAACAACGCGTGCGGGCCGCATGCGGTCGCGTACGGCCGCACGGCCGACAACGTGGTGGCCCTCGACGTGGTCGACGGCCACGGCCGACGCTTCACGGCCGGCAGCGGGAGCGGCGCGCTCGACGCCGTGCCCGGGCTCGGCGGGCTCGTGACCGCCAACCTCAGCACGATCCGCACCGAGCTGGGCCGGTTCGGCAGGCAGGTGTCCGGCTACTCGCTCGAGCACCTGCTGCCCGAGAACGGCACCGACCTGGCCAAGATGCTCGTGGGCACCGAGGGCACGCTCGTCACGGTGCTCGGCGCGACCGTGAAGCTCGTCCCGATCGCCGACGCCGCGGTGCTCGTGGTGCTCGGCTACCCGGACATGCCGAGCGCGGCCGACGCCGTGCCCGCCCTGCTGCGGCACCACCCGCTCGCGGTCGAGGGCCTCGACGCGCGCCTGGTCGACGTGGTGCGCCGCCACCGCGGTGAGGCCCAGGTACCCGAGCTGCCGCCGGGCGCGGGCTGGCTCATGGTCGAGATGGGCGGCGAGACCCGCGAGCAGGCGCTCGCGGCCGCGCGCGCGATGGTCGCCGACGCCGGGACCGACGCCGCCCGGGTCATCCCGCCGGGCGCCGAGGCCTCGGCGATGTGGCAGATCCGGGCCGACGGCGCGGGCCTCGCGGGCCGCACGCCCGACGGCGCCCAGGCGTGGCCCGGCTGGGAGGACGCGGCCGTGCCGCCCGAGCGGCTCGGCGCCTACCTGCGCGAGTTCGACGCGCTCATGGCCGCGCACGGCGTGGACGGCCTGCCCTACGGCCACTTCGGCGACGGCTGCATGCACGTGCGCATCGGCCTGCCGCTCGAGCGGGCCGACGACGTCGCGGGGTTCCGCGCGTTCATGACCGAGGCCGCGCACCTGGTCGCGTCGCACGGCGGCTCGCTCTCGGGTGAGCACGGCGACGGGCGTGCGCGCTCCGAGCTGCTCTCGGTGATGTACCCGGGCGAGGTGGTCGACCTCTTCGCGGCGACCAAGCAGCTGTTCGACCCGACCGATGTGCTCAACCCCGGCGTGCTGGTGCGGCCCCGGCCGTTCGACGCCGACCTGCGGCGTCCGCACGCCGCGCCCCTGCCGCGCGCCGGCGGCTTCGCGTTCCCGCACGACGGCGGCGACCTCACCACGGCCGTGCACCGCTGCGTGGGCGTGGGCAAGTGCCGCGCCGACTCGTCGGCGTCGGGCGGGTTCATGTGCCCCTCGTACCTCGCGTCACGCGACGAGAAGGACTCGACGCGCGGCCGCGCACGTGTGCTCCAGGAGATGGCCAACGGCACGCTCGTGACCGACGGCCCGCGCTCGCGCGAGGTGCACGAGGTGCTCGACCTGTGCCTGAGCTGCAAGGCCTGCTCGAGCGACTGCCCCGCGGGCGTGGACATGGCGCAGTACAAGGCCGAGGTGCTGCACCGCACCTACCGCGGGAAGCTGCGGCCGGTCGACCACTACGCGCTCGGCTGGCTCCCTCGGTGGAGCGCCCTGGTCGGTCGCCTGCGCGCCGGCCGGCTGGCCAACGCGGTGCTCGGCGTGCGACCGATCGCCCGCCTCGTGCTCCGCCTGGGCGGCATGGACACCCGGCGCAGCATCCCGCAGTTCGCCGAGGTCCCGTTCCGCACCTGGTGGGAGCGGCACGCGGAGCAGTCCCACACCAACCAGGGCCTGGGCGAGGACGCCGCGTCGCACGCGCACGCCGCGGGCGAGGTGGACCCCGCACGCCGCGTGGTGCTGTGGACCGACTCGTTCAGCGACGGGTTCGACCCCGAGGTGCCGCGCGCCATGATCACGGTGCTGCGCAGCGCGGGCTACGAGGTGATCGTGCCGGACGAGGCCGCGTGCTGCGGCCTCACCTGGATCAGCACGGGCCAGCTCGACGGCGCACGCAAGCGCCTGACGCACCTGCTCGGCGTGCTGGGCCCCTACGCGGTCAACGGCATCCCGATCATCGGCGTCGAGCCGTCGTGCACGGCGGTGCTGCGCTCGGACCTGCTCGACCTGCTGCCCGACGACCCGCGCGCGGTCGCGGTGGCGCGTGCGACCCGCACCCTCGCGGAGCTGCTCACGGCCCCCGCGCCGCTGGGCCCCGACGGCTGGCAGCCCCCGAGCCTCGCGGGCACCACGGTGATCGCGCAGCCGCACTGCCACCACCACTCGGTGATGGGGTACGACGCGGACCGCGCCCTGCTCGACAGCACGGGGGCCGAGGTCACGACGCTCGCGGGCTGCTGCGGGCTCGCCGGGAACTTCGGCATGCAGCGCGGGCACTACGACATGTCCGTCGCGGTGGCCGAGCACGCGCTGCTCCCGGCGCTGCGCGAACGCGCCCCGGGCACCGTGCTCCTCGCCGACGGCTTCTCGTGCCGCACGCAGGCGGACCAGCTCGCGGACGCCGACGGCGTGCACCTGGCGCAGGTGCTCGCGGACGCCCTGGCCGCCGAGGGACGCGCGCCCGCCTGACCTGCGCCACAGCCGTCACCCGTGGTGCCGGGCGCGCCGGCATGTCGCCTGAACGGGTCATGACGGACATACCGGACCGCGCGTACGCTCGCCTCGCGTGTCCGTTCCGTCACGCTTGTCCGTACGATCAGCGAGGGGCGTTGGGATCGGTGCCCATGTTCCAGGTCGCTGGCGGGAGGTCGACGATGGTCGAGCCGCAGCCACCGACGCGTGAGCGCTTCGGCGCCGAGGCGCCGGACATGGTCGCGGAGCACCTCGACGCGCTCCTGGGCGAGCAGCTGCTGCCCGTGCGCACCCGGCAGGGCGGCGAGGACGCGCCCTACCTGCTCGCGGTCGACGCCGCGGGGCTGCCCGTGGTGGTCGAGGTGGTGCCCGTGCTCGACGAGGCGGCGGGCACGCGCGCCCTGCGGCACGCTGGCCGTGCCGCTCGCATGACGAACGGCGAGATCGCCGCCGCCTACCACGCGGGCCCCGAGCGCTTCGCGGAGCACCTCGCCCGGTTCCGGGGCCAGGTCCCGGCGAGCGCCCTGACCCCGGCACAGCCCCGGGTCGGCGCGCGGCTGCTGCTCGTGTGCTCCGAGGTCACGCCCGCGATGCAGGACGTCGCGGAGTTCCTGCTCCAGCCCGGCTGGCAGGTCGAGATCCTCCAGGTGGGCGTGCTGCACGACGACGAGGGACGCCGGATCGTCGACGTCTCGCCCCTCGTGCGCACGGGCCCCGGGCCGCGGCTCGAGTCGCACCACCCGACCACGCCCGGCCGCGGCACGCGGGCCTCGTCGGGACCGCCCACGCGCACCCCCAGCCTGCACCGCACGCCGTCGTCGGCGCCCGGTCCGCGCACGCCGCGCATCGTGCCGCCGGCCTTCGCGGGCTCGGTCATCACGCACGTGCCCGACGGCGCCGAGACGCGTGAGCTCGCGAAGGTCCCCCCGGTGCCCTACGTCGACGCGGCCGAGAGCCCCGCGCACGACGAGCGCACGTGGACCCCGTCGTCGGACCTCCCACCCGTGCCCGTGCCGGCCCCCGCGGTGCCGAGCCGGGCCCTCGACACGCCGCCGCTCGCGTGGGCGCCGTCCGCGGGACCCGCCCGCGAGCCTGCGCCCCGCCCCTCCGCGCCGTCGGCCGCGGCGCCCTACGCGTTCACGGGCGTCCTCGCACCGGGGCACGAGTCCGCGCCGACCCCCGACCCCCGGCTCGTCCGACTCGCGGCCGAGATCGGCGAGCCCATGCCGCTCGCGTGGGTGCGGCAGCGCCGTGGCACGCGGTTCGACGCCGTGCTCACCGTGGACGGGCTCATCGAGCTGCCCGACGGCGCGCTGCACAGCGACCCCGACCACGCGGCCGCGGCGGCGAGTGGTGCCGAGGGGCCCGTCGACGGCTGGGCGGTCTGGCGGCTCGCGGGAGACGGCCCCACGCTCGCCGAGGCGCTCGAGCTCTAGCCGGGCGGGGCCGTGAGCCGGCCCGTCAGTCCCAGCCGTACGCGGTGAGCCAGCGGCTCAGCTCGGCGTAGAACCGCTCGCGGGCCGGCGCGGCCGAGAGCGTGAGGTCGTGCAGCCCGCCCGGGATGCGCACGACCGTGACGACCGAGCCGAGGAGCACCGCGCGGCGGGCCAGCAGGTCGACGTCGAGCACCGTGTCGGTCTCGCGCATGTCCTCGCGCCAGCGCGGGCCGATCACGCTGCGCGAGGAGGCCGCCATGAACACCGGGACCGTGAGGTCGAGTCCCCGGGCCACCTGCGCGTGGCCGTTGAGCACGGCCTGGAGCCAGCCGGGCCGGATCGGGAAGAACGGCGTGGGTCGCCAGCGTGCGTCGTAGGTCCACTCGCCCTCGAGCTCGGAGCTGATGGTCCGCGTGTAGAAGCCCGGGTCGATCGTGAGCACGGGTGCCTTGGGTCGCGTGCGGGCGAGCTGCTGGACCAGGGGTGTGCCCAGGTTGCGCATCACGGACGAGCCCGTGAGCTCGAGCCATGGGCTGTTGAGCACGAGACCCGTGACGGCGCCCGGGTGCCGCTGGGCCCACAGCACGCCCACGAGCCCTCCCGTCGAGTGGCCCATGAGCAGCACGCGCGCGCGGCGGCCCAGGTCGCGGTGAATCCGGTCGAGCGCGGCGGCCAGGTCCTCGTCGTAGGTCGCCAGGTCGTCGACGTAGTTGGGGGTCTGGTGCGCGCGCAGGCTCCGGCCGTACTTGCGCAGGTCGAGCGCGTAGAACGCGGCACCCTGCGCGGCCCAGTACTCGGCGAGGCCGGTCTGGAAGAAGTAGTCGTTCCACCCGTGCACGTAGAGCACCGCGCGCGCGGGCCGCACGGGCTCCTCCGACGGCGGCCGGTGGCGCACGAGGGTCGCGACCACCTCCCCCTCGTCGTCGTCCTCGAGCGGGAGCGTGCACGCCTCGTAGCCGGGACCGAGGACGTCGGGCTCCCACGGGGTCATCGCCCCGTCCTCACGGCGTCACGACGATCTTGCCGACGTGCTCACCCGCAGCCATGCGCGCCAGCGCCCGTGGGGCGTCGGCGAGGGACCACGTCGAGTCAATCGTCGGCCGCAGGCCCGTGCGGGCGCAGAAGCGCAGCAGGGCCTCGAGCTCGGCGCGCGTGCCCATCGTCACGCCCTGCACGCGCACCTCGGTGAAGAACACGCGCGTGAGCTCGGCGCCCGGCTGGTCCCCGCTCGTCGCACCCGCGACCACGACGGTGCCGCCCGGGCGCACCGAGCGCATCGAGTGCGCCCAGGTCGCGGCGCCGACGGTCTCGACCACGGCGTCCACCCGAAAGGGCAGCCGGTCGCCCGGCGCCACGGCGTGCGCGGCACCCATGCCCAGCGCACGCTCACGCTTGTGCGCGTCCCGGCTGGTCGCGACCACCTCGATGCCGGCTGTGGCGCCGAGGGTGATCGCCGCGCTGGCCACGCCGCCGCCCACGCCCTGCACCAGCACGCGGTCGCCCGGCCGAAGGGCGGCCGAGGTGAAGAGCATGCGGTACGCCGTCAGCCAGGCCGTCGGCAGGCACGCAGCCTCGGCGAACGTGAGCTCGGCGGGCTTGTCGACGAGGTTCCACGTGGGCACCGCGACGCGCTCGGCGAGCGTGCCGGGGTACCGCTCGGAGAGGAGGGACCGGCGCTCGCCGGGTCCCACCCCGTGGCCCTCGCCGCCGATGACGCCGTGCACCACCACCTCGCGGCCGTCGGGCGTGACGCCCGCGGCGTCCGTGCCGAGCACCATCGGCAGCGCGTCGTCCGGCAGGCCCACGCCCCTGAGCGACCACAGGTCGTGGTGGTTGAGGGATGCGGCGCGCACGTCGACGACCGTCCAGTCCGGCCGGCCGGCCGGGGGAGCGGCGTCGGGCACCTCGCCCACCTCGAGGCCGCTCAGCGGGTCATCGGCGTCGGTGCGGGCGGCGTAGGCGGCGAGCATGGCCCCAACCTACGACCGTCCGCGGTCCGGCGCTGGGACTCGTGGCCCGGCCCGGCCCCGGCTGCGCCGTCGTCGGTGCGTGCCGCCGCCGGCCGCAGCGGCACGCCGTCGGCTCAGAGCAGGGGCAGCGCCGTGCCGAGGTCGGGCAGCGAGTCGGAGGTGTACGTGGGCCGCAGCGCCCGGGCGGCGGTGTCGGGCGTCAGGTCCGTTCGACCGGACGCGAGCCGCACCCACGCCATCTCGTCGGCCACCTCGAGGCTCCAGCCGCCGCGGTCGACGGCGATCTCGAGGAGCGTGCGCGCCGAGACGTGGACCGCGTCGGGGTCGAGCGGGCTCGTGCCCCGGCCCGGCTCGTCGTCGGCCCCCTCGCCGCCGAGCGTCGTCGAGCGCACCAGGTCGTCCGCGTGCACCACGAGCTCGAGCAGGCGCGACAGCAACATCTCGGAGAGGTGGATCGGGCCGCGGCGGGCCTGGACCACCGGGTCGGGCCCGGCCTCGCGCAGGGCGGTGAGCTGCGCGAACGCGGCCTCGACGCGGCGGTCGACGGCCGTCAGCGGGTCCTGCGCGATCTGTGCCGCGAGCTCGCGCGTGGTCTGCGCGATCTCGTCGGCGCTGCGCGCGTAGCCGCCCAGGTACTCGGCGAGCGAGAGGGGCACGGTGCCCTCGGGCGTCGGCTGCACCGCGGCCAGCGCGTCCATCGCGCGGCCCAGGTGGGCCACCAGGTCGCCCACCGTCCAGCCGTCGAGCACGCTCGGCTCGGTGGTCGCGGCGTCGTCGAGCTCGCCGAGCCAGGTGCGCAGGCGCAGCCACTGACGTCGCAGCAGGTCCTCGAGGGCGGCGACCTCGGTCGCGTCGTAGGGGGCTCCCATGGCGATCATCGTAGGGAGGGGCGTGCGGGGACGCAGGCCGGGGCGGGCGGGGCGCAGGGTCCAGGCCGGGGCGGGCGGGGCGCAGGATCAGGCCGGGGTGGGTCAGGTGCGCGCGAGGAAGTCGGTCACCAGGGCGCCCATCTGCTCGAACTCGATGAGGAACCCGTCGTGGCCGAAGTCCGAGCGGATCACGTGCAGCTCGGCGTCGGGGATCGCCGCGGCCATCCGGCGGGACTGCGTGGGCGGGTACAGCCTGTCGGTGTCGACGGCGATCACCAGGGCGGACGCGGCGACCCCGGCGAGCGCGGCCTCGACGCCGCCCCGGCCTCGGCCCACGTCGTGCGAGAGCATCGACTCGGTGAGCACGAGGTAGGTGTTGGCGTCGAACCGGCGTGCGAGCTTGCCCGCGTGGTGGTCCAGGTAGGACTGCACGGCGTAGCGCCCGCGGCCCGTGATGGGGAGCTCGGCGCCCTGGGGCAGCCGGCCGAACCGCTCGTCGAGCTCGACCGAGCTGCGGTACGTGGTGTGCGCGATCTGGCGCGCCACGCCGAGACCGCGGTGCGGGCCCTCGCCGTCGGGCAGGTCGTAGTAGTCGCCGCCGCGCCACCCCGGGTCCGAGCGGATCGCCTCGAGCTGGGGGTGCGCCCACGCGATCTGGTCGCCCGAGGTCTGCGCCGTCGTGACGAGCGCCGCGACGCGCTGCACGCGCGCGGGTTCGGTGACGGCCCACTCGAGCACGCGCATGCCGCCCATCGAGGCGCCGATCACCAGGGCCCACGTGTCGATCCCGAGCGCGTCCGCGACGGCGACCTCCGCGCGCACCTGGTCGCGCGTGGTGACGTACGGGAACCGCCCGCCCCAGGGGTGTCCGTCGGGCGCGGTGGACGCCGGCCCGGTGCTGCCCTGGCAGCCGCCCAGCACGTTGGGGGCGACCACGAACCAGCGGTCGGTGTCGATGGGGCGACCAGGCCCGACCATGGTGTCCCACCATCCGGCCGTGGGGTGACCCGGCCCCGCGGGTCCGGTCAGGTGCGAGTCGCCCGTGAGCGCGTGCAGCACCAGGACGGCGTTGTCACGCTCGGGCGAGAGGGTGCCCCACGTCTCGTACGCCATCCGCACGTGGGGCAGGTGGCCGCCGCCCTCGAGGTCGAGCGCGCCGATGTCGACGAACCGTCGGTCACCCACGGGGTCGCCCTCGCGCCAGGCACCCGACGCCGGGACGGGCGCTCCCTCGGCCCACACCGCCCCGGCCCGCATGCGCTCGGCGGACGGGTCCCGGGGCGCGGGGGCGGACGCACCGGGCTGCACGAGGTGCAAACCTACGGTGCGTGCGTCCCTGCGGCCCGGGGTGTCCACGGCGTGCGCCGCGGGCCGGTGCGGGTGGGCGGTCATCAGGCGCCCTTGGCCGCTCGGAAGCCCGCGTCGAGGTCCGCCAGGATGTCGTCGATGTGCTCGAGGCCCACCGAGAGCCGCACGAGGCCCGGGGTGACGCCCGAGAGCGCCTGCTCCTCGGGGCTCAGCTGGCTGTGCGTCGTCGACGCCGGGTGGATCACGAGCGAGCGCACGTCGCCGATGTTCGCGAGGTTGGAGTGCAGCTCGAGGCCGTCGACGAAGGCCTTGCCGGCCTCGGCGCCGCCCGCGAGCTCGAACGCGAGCACCGCGCCGGCACCCTTGGGCAGGTACTTGCGCGCGTTGGCGTGCCAGGGGCTCGAGGGCAGGCCCGCGTAGTGGACGCCCTGCACCTCGTCGCGCGCCTCGAGCCACTCGGCGACCTTCTGCGCGTTCTCGACGTGCCGCTCGATGCGCAGCGACAGCGTCTCGAGGCCCTGCGCGATGAGGAACGCGTTGAACGGCGAGATCGCCGAGCCCAGGTCGCGCAGCAGCTGCACGCGGGCCTTGAGGATGTACGAGAGGTTGACGCCGAACGCGCCGTCGACGCCCAGGTCGCGCGCGTAGACGAGGCCGTTGTAGGTCGGGTCCGGCGTGTTGAAGTTGGGGAAGCGCTCGGGGTGCTGCGCGAAGTCGAACGAGCCGCCGTCGACGATGACGCCGCCGATCGCGGTGCCGTGCCCGCCCAGGAACTTGGTGGCCGCGTGCACCACGACGTCGGCGCCGTGCTCGAGGGGACGCAGCAGGTAGGGCGTGGGGATCGTGTTGTCGACGACGAGCGGCACGCCCGCCTCGTGCGCGACCCCGGCGACGGCCTCGATGTCGAGCACGTCCGAGCGCGGGTTGGGCACCGACTCGGCGAAGAAGAGCTTGGTGTTCTCGCGGACGGCGTCGCGCCAGGCCTGCGGCTGGTGCGGGTCGCTCACGAAGCTCACCTCGACGCCGAGCTTGCGCAGCGTGTGGGCGAACAGGTTGTAGGTGCCGCCGTAGAGGCTCGGGCTCGCGACCACGTGGTCGCCCGCCTCGGCGACGTTGAGGATCGCGTACGTGCTCGCGGCCTGGCCCGACGCGAGGAGCAGCGCGCCGACGCCGCCCTCGAGGGACGCGATGCGGTCCTCGACCGCCTGCTGGGTCGGGTTGCCGATGCGCGTGTAGATCGGGCCGAGGTCCTGCAGCGCGAAGCGCGCGGCGGCCGTGTCGGCGTCCGGGAACACGAACGAGGTGCTCTGGTAGATGGGCAGCGCGCGTGCGCCGGTGGTCGGGTCCGGGGTCTGCCCGGCGTGGATCTGACGCGTCTCGAAGGACCAGCTCTGGCTCATGAGGACTCCTGGTGAACAGGGCGAGAACCAGTCGTCAGCACACTGACCCTGGTCCCCGCGGAGGGGACGGACGAGGGTGGGTGCACGTGGGGGTGGTCCCGAGCCGGTGCTCGTGGCCTCAGGGGCGGGCGACCGGGCGCGGGCACGCCGAACGTGCGCGGGTCAGCGGCACATTCGGCAGTACATGGCCCCGAGCGTAGGGACCGCGCTCCGTCTCCCGATACGCCCGTCTCACCAACCGAGACGGGAGTCGACGCCCTCTGCGGCTGGGCGGTCGAGACGTGCCGTCGAGCTGGTCGAGGGTGTTGTTCGTGTGACTCATGTGGTTGGTGGGACTCGGTGGCATTCGGGTGACAGGTGTTCTCTTGTGGGACTGCCGTGAGTACGCTCGATCGGGCCCGGACGGGTGAGGACGGAGACACCGTGACGACACGAACCGGCGGCCACGCGCTCGTGGCCGTCACGCTGCTGGTCGGCTCGTTCCTCGTCGTGCCCGGAGCCCAGGCAGAGCCCACCGACGACGACGTCCGCCGCGCGCAGGACGCCGTGCGCAGCACGGCCGCGACGATCGCGGGCCTCGAGGTCGAGATGGCCGCCCAGGCGGCCCGCCTCGACGACGCGTGGGTCGCGGTCGCCGCCGCGAACGAGGACTACACCGCGGCCGTGGTCGCCGCCGACGAGGCCGCTGCGGCTGCTGCTGCCGCCGCCGAGCGGCACGACGCCGCGCAGCTCGAGGTCGAGGCCGCGAGGGTCGAGCTCGGCGCCATCGCCCAGCAGGCCTACCGCGGCGGCGGCTCGATGGACACCGTGGGCGCGATGTTCTCGGCCGACGGCTTCGAGGACCTGGTCCAGCGCTCGCAGGCGGTCGACCGCCTGGGCACCCAGGCCGACCGCGCCGTCCAGCGGTTCAGCGCGGCGGACCTGGTGGCGAGCACGCTCGCCGACCTCGCCGAGGCCGCGGCGGACGAGGCCGACGCGGCCGCCCGTACGGCCGAGGAACAGCTCGCCGAGGCCGAGGCCGCCAAGGACGACGCCGAGCAGGAGGTCGCCGACGCGACCGCGCGGCGCGAGGCCCTCGTGGTGCAGCTCGCCGACCTTCGCCAGACCTCGGTCGAGGTCGAGCGTGCGCGTCAGGAGAGCCTCGACGAGGAACGTCGTGCGCGGCAGGAGGCGGCGGCCGCGGGCGAGCGTGACGCGCCGACGGGCGGTTCCGGCGGCACCGGTTCCGGTGGGGTGGGTTCCGGTGGTTCGGGTTCGGGTGGTTCGTCCGACCCGGCGACCCCGCCGGCTACGACGACTCCGCCGCCGACCACCCCGACGACGCCCCCACCGACCACCGCGCCGCCGACCACGCCCCCACCCACGACGCCGCCGCCCACCACACCTCCCGCGGATCGCTACGGGCTGGGCACCGGCAGCGCCCGCGGCTCGGCCGCGCAGGGACAGGCCGCGGTCGCGTGGGCGCTCCAGCAGGTCGGCAAGCCCTACGGCTGGGGTGCGTCAGGCCCCTCCGCGTTCGACTGCTCGGGGCTCACGAGCCAGGCCTGGCGGGCGGCGGGTCTGTCGCTCACGCGCACGTCACGCTCGCAGTTCGTCGAGGTGCGCAAGATCCGCTTCGGCGACATGCGTCCCGGCGACCTGATCTTCTACGGCACCAACACGGCCGACCCGCAGTCCATCCACCACGTCGCGATGTACGTGGGTGGCGGCCAGATGGTCGAGGCCCCGCGACCCGGGGTGAACGTGCGCGTCACCGCCGTGCGCTGGTCCGGGACCATGCTCTACGCCGGGCGCCCCTGAGCGGGCCGCACGCGTCGGCCCGCTCAGAGCGCGTCAGTGGCCCGAGGTCTTCGCGCGCTCGAACGACCTGACGATCTCCGCCTCGGCCTCCTCGCGGCCCACCCAGTGCGCGCCCTCGACGGACTTGCCGGGCTCGAGGTCCTTGTAGACCTCGAAGAAGTGCTGGATCTCGAGGCGGTGGAACTCGCTCACGTCGTCGATGTCGAGCCGCCACGAGGCGCGCGTGTCGCCCGCGGGCACGCACAGCACCTTGTCGTCGCCCCCGGCCTCGTCGCTCATGCGGAACATGCCGAGCGCGCGGCACTTGATCAGGCAGCCCGGGAACGTGGGCTCCTCGAGCAGCACGAGCGCGTCCAGGGGGTCCCCGTCCTCACCGAGCGTGCCGTCGATGAAGCCGTAGTCGTCGGGGTAGCGCGTCGAGGTGAAGAGCATGCGGTCGAGCCGGATCCGGCCCGTCTCGTGGTCCACCTCGTACTTGTTGCGCTGACCCTTGGGGATCTCGATCGTGACGTCGAACTCCACAGCTCTCCTTCGCGGCCCGGCCGGTGTCCGGCGCACCCGGCCCGGTGACTAGTGTGACGCACGTGCAGGGCTCCCGCGGCGGGGGCGCCGACGAGGGAGGTCAGGTGGCGAGGTCACGTGCGGCGCGCGCGACCGCGGTCGTCGTGAGCGTGCTGCTCGCCGGTGCCGGTGCGTACGCGACCGCCGACGCGTACGACGTCGTCCCGGGCCTGGTCACGCTCGAGCCGGAGCCCGAGCCTGCGCCGCCGTTCCCGACAGCTCCCGCGGCCGTGCCCGGGCCCGACGTCGTGCCCGTGCTCGACGTCGCGGACCCGGCCGCACCGGTCCCGGACGCGGCCGCGCTCACCGCGGCCGCGCAGGCCGCCGTGGACCACAGGTGGATGGGCGAGTCGACCGCCGTCGTCGTGCGGGACGTCCTGACCGGGGAGACGCTCGTCGACCTCGCGGGCGAGACCCCGCGCGAGCCCGCGTCCACCGCCAAGCTGCTCACGGTCGCCGCGGCCGTCACGTCGCTGGACCCTGACGCGACCGTGAGCACGCGCGTGGTCGCCGACGGCGCCGGTCGTGTCGTGCTGGTGGGCGGCGGCGACATGATGCTCTCGGCCGGCGCGGGCGAGCCCGAGGCGACCAACGGCCGGGCGGGCCTCGTGGACCTCGCGGCCCAGGTGGTGCGTGAGCTGCGCCTCGCGGGGACGACGCAGGTCGAGGTCGCCGTCGACGACACGCTCTTCACCGGCCCCGCCCTCAACCCGGGGTGGACGACCGAGCACTCGTCGCTCGGGTACGTGGCGCCGGTCGCGGCCCTCGCGGTCAACATCGCCAAGACGCGCGAGGAGCCCTACCCGCCCCGGCACGCCGACCCCGCGCTGCACGCCGCGCGGACGTTCGCGGACCTGCTGGTCGAGCAGGGCGTCGCGGTCAGCGGGGTGGTGCGCGGCACCGCGCCGGAGTCGGCGCGCGAGCTGGGCTCCGTCGAGTCCGCGACCATCCGCGAGATCGCGCGGTACGCGCTGCACACGTCGGACAACACGGTGACCGAGGCGCTCGGGCGGCTGGTCGCCGTGGGCGCGGGTCTGCCCGGGAGCTTCCAGGGGGCGACGACGGCCGTGCTCGCGGCGGTCGAGGAGGCCGGGGTCGACGTCACGGGTGCGCGGCTCTCCGACGCGAGCGGCCTCGCGGCCGGGTCGCTCGTGCCCGCCGCGACCCTCGTGAACCTCATGACCCTGGCGGCCGACGGCGAGCACCCCGAGCTGCTGCCCGTCGCGGTCGACGCCCCCGTGTCGGGGTGGCAGGGGACCCTCGCGGACCGCCTGCTCGAGGGCCCCGCGCGCGGCCTCGTGCGTGCCAAGACCGGGAGCCTGCCGGGCACCACGACGCTCGCGGGCACCGTGCTCACGGTCGAGGGGCGCCTGCTCGCGTTCGCCGTCATGACCAACGAGACGCCGCCGGGCGGTCAGCTCGGCCCGCGACGCGTGATCGACGCCCTCGTGCAGCAGATCGCGGGCTGCGACTGCCCGCTACCGTGAGCCGATGAGCGAGCCGCCGCAGGGGTCCCTCGAGGTGGACTGGGACCAGGCCGGCCGCTGGGCGGGGCGCCTGGCGTCGCCCGGGCCCACCGCGAGCCGCGCCGACCTCGCGCGGCTCGTCGGGGAGCTCCACGACGCCGCGACGCGCGCGCACGGCCTCGCGCTGCGGTCCTCGCGCCTCGCCGACCTGCTGCCCGACGACGTCCCGCCCACCCCGGTGCTCGTCGTCGACCGGGCCGGGTGGGCGCGCGCCGCGGCCCAGTCGTTCGGCAGCCTCGCGGGCGGTCGGGGCGAGGGGCGCGTCGCCGCCGTGCGTGCGGTGCCGGCGACCGCGCAGGCCGCAGGGATGCTGGGCCTGCTCGCGAGCCGCGTGCTCGGCCAGTTCGACCCGTTCGCGGCCGACGGACGCCTGCTGCTGGTCGCGCCCAACGTGCTGCGGGTCGAGCGCGACCTCTCCGCCGACCCGGCCGACTTCCGCCTGTGGGTGTGCGTCCACGAGCAGACCCACGCGCTGCAGTTCGCCGCCGCGCCCTGGCTCGCCGCGCACCTGCGCGACGAGGTGGGCTCGCTGGTGACCGAGCTGTCGCAGGGGTCTGCCGGGCAGGAGATCCTCGCGGCGGTCCAGCGCGGTCTCAGGTCGCTGCGGCAGGGCGGGGACGACGAGTGGGGCGTGCTCGAGGCCGTGCTCGACGACGCGCAGCGCGACCGCGTCGAGCGGCTCACCGCCGTCATGTCGCTGCTCGAGGGGCACGCCGACGTGACGATGGACGCCGTCGGGACGCGCTCGATCCCGAGCGCACGGCGGCTGCGGGCCCGCTTCGACGCGCGCCGCCGCACCGCGACCGGGATCGACCGGCTGCTGCGTCGGCTGCTCGGGATGGACGCCAAGCTCGAGCAGTACCGGCGCGGTGCCGCATTCGTGCGGGGCGCGCGCCGGGCGGGTGGGCGCCGCGCGCTCGACCCGGTCTGGTCCGGCCCCGAGGCGCTGCCGACCCCGGTCGAGCTGACCGACCCGGCCGCCTGGGTGCGGCGGGTGCACGGCTGAGCGACGTGGCGACGCGCGACGGCCGCGGGGTGCCCGGATGACCGGGCCCGCCCCGGTGGTCGCGCGGCTGCGCACGGCCGTCCGCGACGCGCTCGCCGACCTGCCCGACGGCGCGCTCGTGCTGGTCGCGTGCTCGGGTGGCGCCGACTCCCTCGCCCTCGCGGCCGCGACGGCGTTCGTGGCACCGCGGGCGGGCCTGCGCGCCGGCGCCGTCGTCGTCGACCACGGCCTCCAGCGGGGGAGCGCCGCGGTCGCGGACCGGGCTGCGCAGGCGTGCAGACGGCTCGGCCTCGCTCCCGTCGAGGTGCACCCCGTCGACGTGGAGCAGCGCGGGCGTGGCCCCGAGGCCGCCGCCCGCGAGGTCCGGTACGCCGCCCTCGAGACGGCCGCACGCGCCCACGGCGCGGCCGCGGTGCTGCTCGGCCACACCCTCGACGACCAGGCCGAGACCGTGCTGCTCGGGCTCGCGCGGGGCGCGGGGCCCCGGGCCCTCGCCGGCATGGCGCCCGTCCGCGGCCTGCTGCGCCGGCCCCTGCTGGGCGTGCGCCGCGACGAGACCCTCGCCGCGTGCGCCGCGCAGGGCCTCGAGCCGTGGCACGACCCGACGAACGCCGACGGCCCGCTGGCACCGCTGCGCTCGCGGCTGCGCCACCGTGTGCTGCCCGTGCTCGAGGACGTGCTCGGCCCGGTGGCACCCGCGCTCGCGCGGACCGCCGAGCAGCTGCGTGACGAGGACGCGCTCCTCGACTCCCTCGCGCACGAGCTGCTGACCCTCGCGAGGGTGTCCGAGCCGAGCGTGCCCGACGGCGGGGCGGACGCCGTCGTGCTCGACGTGCAGGCGCTCGCGGGCGCCCCCGCCGCGCTGCGTCGGCGGGCGCTGCACCGCGCCGTGCTCGACGCCGGCGCGCGCCCGGGGGCGCTGTTGCGCACGCACGTGCTGGCCGTCGAGGCGCTCGTCGTCGCGTGGCACGGCCAGGGCCCGGTCGCGCTGCCCGGCGGCGGCGAGGCCCGGCGCACGTGTGGCAGGCTGACGCTGCGCGGCTCGCCGGCCGCGCGCGGAGAGCGGGCCGAGCGGCCGAGGACGCACGAGGAGACGTGACGGTGGACCCAGCGGACATGGGCGACGACCTCGAGCGGGTGCTCCTCAGCGAGGAGCAGATCGGGACCCGCCTCGACGAGCTCGCCGAGCGGATCGACGCCGACTACGCGGGGCGCGACCTGCTGCTGGTCGGGGTCCTCAAGGGTGCGGTCATGGTCATGGCGGACCTCGCACGTCGCCTGCACACGCCGGTCGAGATGGACTGGATGGCGGTGTCCTCGTACGGGGCGGGCACGTCGTCGTCGGGCGTCGTGCGGATCCTCAAGGACCTGGACACCGACCTCACGGGCCGGCACGTGCTGATCGTCGAGGACATCATCGACTCGGGGCTCACGCTGTCCTGGCTCCTGTCGAACCTGCGCACCCGGGGCGCGGCCTCGGTCGAGATCGCGACGCTGCTGCGCAAGCCCGAGGCCGCCAAGGTCGAGGTCGACGTGCGCTACGTGGGCTTCGACATCCCCACGGAGTTCGTCGTGGGCTACGGCCTCGACTACGCCGAGCGCTACCGGAACCTGCCCTTCGTCGGCACGCTCGCGCCCCACGTCTACAGCGACTGAGCCGCCGCGCGGCACCGTGCGCGCGTGCGCCTGCGGCGAACACGGGGCCGTACGCCCAGGTTCGGCAGGTAACGTGACGGGACCCAGACGTCCCACGACCAGAGAGGGAGAGGGCTCGGCCCGTCGCCCATGAACCTCAAGCGTCTCTCCCGCGGCCCAGTGCTGTGGATCGTCCTCGCGGTCGTGATCCTGTGGCTCGGCGCGTCGTCCTTCATGGCGCCCGGCATCCAGCGCATCGACACCTCCGACGGCCTCGAGCTGCTCGCGGGCGACACGGTCGAGCAGGTCAAGATCGTCGACGGGCAGCAGCGCGTGGACCTGACCCTCACCGAGGACTTCGGTGACAAGGGCCGCAACGTGCAGTTCTACTACGTCGCGCCGCAGGGCGAGGCCGTGGTCGAGGCGATCGCCGCGGCGGACCCGGAGGGCGGCTTCAACTCCGAGGTGCCGCAGACGTCGTGGTGGGCGAGCCTGCTCGGCCTCCTGCTGCCGTTCGTGATCATCCTGGGCCTGTTCTGGTTCCTCATGTCGCGCATGCAGGGCGGCGGCTCGCGCGTCATGCAGTTCGGCAAGTCCAAGGCCAAGCTCGTCTCGAAGGAGACCCCGCAGGTCACCTTCGCCGACGTCGCGGGTGTCGACGAGGCCGTCGAGGAGCTCCAGGAGATCAAGGAGTTCCTGGCAGACCCGGCCAAGTTCCAGGCCGTGGGCGCCAAGATCCCCAAGGGCGTGCTGCTGTACGGCCAGCCCGGCACCGGCAAGACCCTGCTCGCCCGTGCCGTCGCGGGTGAGGCGGGCGTGCCGTTCTACTCGATCTCGGGCTCGGACTTCGTCGAGATGTTCGTGGGCGTGGGCGCCTCGCGCGTGCGCGACCTGTTCGACCAGGCGAAGCAGAACGCGCCGGCCATCATCTTCATCGACGAGATCGACGCCGTGGGTCGCCACCGCGGCGCGGGCATGGGCGGCGGCCACGACGAGCGCGAGCAGACCCTCAACCAGATGCTCGTCGAGATGGACGGGTTCGACGTCAACGCGAACGTCATCCTCATCGCCGCGACCAACCGGCCGGACATCCTCGACCCGGCCCTGCTGCGCCCGGGGCGCTTCGACCGCCAGATCACCGTCGACGCCCCCGACCTCAAGGGCCGCGAGCGCATCCTCACGGTGCACGCCAAGGGCAAGCCGGTCGCGGCCGACGTCGACCTGCACGCGGTCGCCAAGCGCACGCCGGGCTTCACGGGTGCGGACCTCGCGAACGTGCTCAACGAGGCCGCGCTGCTCACCGCGCGCTCGGGCGGGCAGCAGCTCGGCAACCGTGAGCTCGACGAGGCGATCGACCGCGTCATCGCCGGACCGCAGAAGCGCACCCGGCTGATGAACGACAAGGAGAAGAAGATCACCGCGTACCACGAGGGCGGGCACGCGCTCGTGGCGGCCGCCCTGCGGTACACGGACCCGGTCACGAAGGTGACGATCCTCCCGCGCGGGCGGGCCCTGGGCTACACGATGGTCATGCCGGCCGAGGACAAGTACTCGACCACGCGCAACGAGCTGCTCGACCAGCTCGCGTACGCGATGGGCGGCCGCGTGGCCGAGGAGATCGTCTTCCACGACCCCACCACGGGTGCCTCGAACGACATCGAGAAGGCGACCTCGGTCGCGCGCAAGATGGTCACCCAGTACGGCATGAGCGAGCGCGTGGGCGCGGTCAAACTGGGCCAGGGCAGCGGCGAGGTCTTCCTGGGCCGCGACATGGGCCACGAGCGCGACTACTCCGAGCAGGTGGCCGCGACGGTCGACGTCGAGGTGCGCAGGCTCATGGACTTCGCCCACGACGAGGCCTACGCGATCCTCAACGAGTACCGGCACGTGCTCGACGACCTCGTGGTCCAGCTGCTCGAGCGGGAGACGCTCAACCAGGCCGAGCTGGCCGAGGTCTTCGCCCCGGTGGTCAAGCGCGACCCGCGCGACGTCTGGCTCTCGAGCCCCGAGCGCACGCCGTCGGACCTGCCGCCCGTCCAGACCGCCAAGGAGCGCGCGAGCGCCAACGGCGCGCCCGTGGTCCCCCAGGACGAGGCCGCGGCCGCGAAGGACGAGCACCCGGCGAACCCCGTCGGCGAGGTTCCGCCCGGCGGCACCGTCGACGGCGCGCACTGAGGTCACGATGACGCACACGCCCGACGACGTGCCGCTGCCCGAGGAGGACGCCGTGCGCGCCCCCGTGCGCTACGACGCGCCACGCGCCGAGCGTGCGGTGCGCGAGCTGCTGCTCGCCGTGGGGGAGGACCCGGACCGCGACGGCCTGCGGGACACCCCCGCACGCGTCGCCCGCGCCTACGCCGAGACCTTCGCGGGCCTGTACTCCGACCCGCGCGAGGTGCTCGCGACGACCTTCGACGAGGGCCACGAGGAGATGGTGGTCGTCAAGGACATCGCGGTGTACTCGACGTGCGAGCACCACCTGGTGCCGTTCCACGGCGTGGCCCACGTGGGCTACATCCCGAACGCCGACGGCCGGATCACGGGCCTGTCGAAGATCGCCCGCCTGGTCGACCTCTACGCACGGCGACCGCAGGTCCAGGAGCGCCTCACGTCCCAGGTGGCCGACGCGCTCGTCGAGGGGCTGGCGCCGCGCGGGGTGCTCGTGGTGATCGAGTGCGAGCACCTGTGCATGTCGATGCGCGGTGTGCGCAAGCCCGGCTCGCGCACCGTGACCTCGGCCGTGCGCGGGCAGATGCGTGACGTCGCGACCCGGGCCGAGGCGATGAGCCTCATCCTCGGACGCTGAGCGCGGGGCGCACCGTGCTCCACCCCGCCCCGCTGCCCGAGCGGCTCACGCGGCTGCGCCGCACGCTCGTCATGGGCGTCGTCAACGTGACCCCCGACTCGTTCAGCGACGGCGGCCGGTGGTTCGAGCCCGACGACGCCGTCGCGCATGGCTTGGCGCTGCTCGCGGAGGGCGCGGACGTGCTCGACGTGGGCGGTGAGTCCACGCGGCCCGGTGCGCGCCGGGTGCCGCTCGACGAGGAGCACCGACGCGTGCTGCCGGTGATCCGTGCGCTCGCCGACGCGGGTGCCGTGGTGAGCGTCGACACGACCAGGGCCGAGGTCGCGCAGGCAGCGGTCGAGGCGGGCGCGCTCGTCGTCAACGACGTCTCGGGCGGCCTGGCCGACCCGGCGATGTACGACGTCGTCGCCCGCACGGGCGTCGTCTACGTCGCGATGCACTGGCGCGGTCACGCCGACGTGATGGACGACCTCGCCGCGTACGACGACGTCGTCGCGGACGTGCGCGACGAGCTCGCGTCCCGCCTCGAGGCCGTGGTGGCCGCGGGCGCGCGGCCCGAGCAGGTGGTGCTCGACCCGGGGCTGGGCTTCGCGAAGCCGGGACGTGACAACTGGCCCCTGCTCGCGCACCTCGACGCACTCGTCGGGCTCGGCCGGCCGGTGCTCGTGGGCGCGTCGCGCAAGCGGTTCCTCGGCCATCTGCTCGCGGGGCCGGACGGCGCGCCCGTCGCACCCGCAGCGCGCGACCGCGCGACCGCGGCGGTGTCGGCGCTGGCCGCGGTTGCGGGAGCATGGTGCGTGCGGGTCCACGACGTACCCGGCTCGGCGGACGCCGTCCGGGTCGCCCACGCGTGGACAGCCGCCCGCTCGACGGGCGACCACCTGCAGGGGACGACGCAGGAAGGACACGAGAGTGCACCAGCCGGCTGACCGGTCCCTCGACCGGATCCGACTCACGGGGATCGCGGCGACGGGCTACCACGGGGTGTTCGCGCACGAGCGCCGCGACGGGCAGACGTTCGTCGCCGACGTCGTGCTGCACGTCGACACGCGTCCCGCTGCGCACGAGGACCGCCTCGACCGCACGGTGGACTACGGCGCGGTCGCGGAGCAGGTCGCGGGGGTTCTCACGGGTGAGCCGGCGGACCTGCTCGAGACCGTGGCCGAACGCATCGCCGCGGTCGCGCTCGCCCACCCGGCCGTGGAGGCCGTCGACGTGGTGCTGCACAAGCCGCAGGCCCCCATCACGGTCCCGTTCACGGACGTGACGGTCGAGGTGCACCGGGACCGCGAGCACCGCCCGGTGGTCGGCGTCCCGAGCTCGTCCGGCCCGGCGACCCGGCCGGCACCCGCCGACGTCCTCGACGCCGCGGTACCGCTGGCTGAGATCATCGCCCCGCACCTCGCGACGGGTGTCGCGGGCGGGGTCGCGACGCCGCTGCCCCTCGGGGGCTCGGCCGGGGCCGCCGTCGTCGGCGCAGGCCTCGCAGCCACGGGCGCGCCCACGCCCGCACCCGTGCCCTTCAGCCCGGACGTCGCCGCTCCCGCGGAGGTCGCAGCGGGCGAGGCGCCGATGGCGCTGCCGGCCCTGACCCTCGAGGACCGGCTCGACGTGGCGCCCGACGAGCCCGTCGACGTCGTGCTCGCGCTGGGCTCGAACGTGGGTGCGAGCCAGGAGACGCTGCGCCGGGCGATCTGGGACCTCGCGGCCGTGGACGGCCTCGAGCTCACGGTGATCTCGCCGCTCGCGCGCACCGCCGCGGTGGGCGGGCCGGAGCAGCCCGACTACCTCAACGCGGTGGTGCTCGGTCGCACGACCCTCGCGCCGCGCGCGCTGCTGCACGCGACCCAGGCGGTCGAGGCGCAGCACGGCCGTGTGCGCGAGGAGCACTGGGGGCCGCGCACCCTCGACGTGGACATCGTGCTGCACGGTCGCACCGTGGCCGTCGCGGACGACCTCGAGCTGCCGCACCCGCGCGCGCACCAGCGGGCGTTCGTGCTCCAGCCGTGGGCGCAGGTGGACCCCGACGCCGTGCTGCCCGGGCTGGGTGGCGGCCCCGTGGCGGACCTCGCGCGCACCGCCCCCGATCGCGAGGGGATCCGCTGGATGGCGCTCGACTGGTGGAAGCAGCCCGAGGCCGGGTCCTGATGCGACGCACCCCGTGGCTGCGCGTCGTCGGCGTCGCCGTCGTCGCGACGCTCGTGGCCCTCGGGGGGCTGCGGCTCGCCGAGACCCGCGGGGCCACCCTGCTGCCCGTCCCGCTGCTCTCGAGCCTGGTGGTGGGTGTGATCGCCGTGGTCGTGCTCGTGCTCGGCTGGAACGTGCGGCAGTTCGCGCGCGGTCGTCGACCGGGGTTCGACCCGCTGGTCGCGGCCCGCACCGTGGTGCTCGCGACCGCGTCGGCCTACACGGGGGCGCTGCTGACCGGCTGGTACGGCGCGCACGCCCTCGTGGTGCTCGGCGACCTCGACATCCCCGCACGTCGCGAGGTCGCGCTCAGCACGCTGCCGGCCCTCGTGTGCACGGTCGCGCTCGCCGTCGTGGGGCTCGTGGTCGAGCGCTGGTGCGAGGTGCGTGGCGGTGACGACGAGACGGGCGACGGCGCCGCCACGGGCAGCACCGCCTGAGTGCGAGGATGGTGCGCATGACCCAGCACCCCGACGTCTTCGACCTGCCCGGGATGGCGTGGCAGCGGGTCTCCCCGCGCCTGACCACCGTGCGCCTGATCAGCGCGGGGATCACTCTCGCGCTGCCCCTGGCGGGTGGCGTGGTGCTCGCGGTGCTCGTGGGCTCGCCGTGGCTGTGGCTCGTGCCCACCGCGGTGGCCGCCCTGGCCGTGTGGACCGCCGTCGTCGTGCCGCGCCAGGTGCGTGCGATCGGCTACGCCGAGCGCGACGACGACCTGCTGATCCGCTCGGGCGTGCTCTTCCGGTCGCTCGTCGTGGTGCCCTACGGACGCATGCAGTTCGTCGACGTCCAGGCGGGCCCGCTGGACCGCTGGGGCGGGGTCGCCAAGGTGCAGCTCCACACGGCATCGCCCTCGAGCGACGCCGTGATCCCCGGCCTGCCGCCCGAGGAGGCGGCCCGCCTTCGTGACCGTCTGGCTGCGCGCGGCGAGGCGCAGCTCGCGGGCCTGTGACCACCCCGCACCCCGCCCCCGGGCCGCACGCGCCGGACGCCCTCGCGGCCCAGCCCGGCGTCGCCGACCCCGCTCCCGACGCCCCCGCCGACCGCTGGCGCCGCGTCCACCCCGTGACCCCCGCGGTCAGGGGGTGGAAGGTCATCGTCGTGCTGCTGGTGGTGCTGGGCCAGCAGGTGAGCCAGAACGTCGTGGCGGCGCGCGAGGCGATCGACGCCGTGGGCTGGCTCCCGGTGCTCGGCCTCGTGGTGGTCGTCGCGCTCATCGGCTTCGGCTACTCGGCGATCGCCTGGCGCATGACGCGCTACGCGATCGACGACGAGGCCGTCTACCTGCACACGGGCGTGCTCTTCCGCCAGCAGCGCAGCGCACGGCTCGACCGCATCCAGGCGATCGACGTGGTGCAGCCCGTCCTGGCGCGCATCTTCGGCCTGGCGGAGCTCAAGATCGAGGTGGCCGGCGGCAGCGACTCGGCGGTCGCCCTCGCGTTCCTCAAGGAGGCCGACGCGCAGGCCGTGCGCAACGAGATCCTCGCGCGGGCCGCGGGGGTGCGCTTCGGCACGCCCGAGCAGCCCGAGGCGCCCGTCGCGCCGGAGCGGCCCATGGTCGCGGTGCCGCCGGGCCGCCTCGTGAGCTCGCTCGTGCGTTCGTCGGCGACGTTCTGGGCGGTCGTCGCCGTCGCGGTGGTGACGGTCACGGCGATCACGACGCGATCGGTCGGCTCGACGTTCGCGATGCTGCCCGTCCTCGCAGGCACGATCGGCTACCTGTGGCAGCGGTTCGCGGGCGAGTTCGGCTTCCGCTCGGCGCTCTCGCCCGACGGCATCCGGCTGCGCCGGGGGCTGCTCGAGACGCGGACGCAGACGGTGCCGCCCGGCCGCGTCCAGGCGGTCCGGCTCACCCAGCCCCTCTTGTGGCGCGGACCAGACTGGTGGCGCGTCCAGGTCAACGTGGCCGGCTACGGCCAGGGCGACGGCACGTCGTCGACCGAGACCGTCCTGCTGCCCGTGGGCGACCGTGACGAGGCCCTCGCGACGCTGTGGCTCGTCGTCCCGGACCTGGGCGTCGCGGACGCGCGCGCCCTGCTCGACGTCGCGCTCGCCGGGCAGGGCCCCGACGGCGGGTTCACCACGAGCCCGCGCCGGGCGCGCTGGCTCGACCCGCTCTCGTGGCGGCGCGAGGGCTTCGTCGTGACGCCGCGCGCCCTGCTCGCACGCTCGGGGCGCTTCGTGCGTCGCCTCGTCGTGGTCCCGCACGAGCGCACCCAGTCCCTCGGCCTCGTCCAGGGTCCGCTGCAGCGGCGCCTCGGTCTCGCCTCGTTCACGCTGCACTCGACGCCGGGCCCCGTCGCGCCGCGTGTCGACCACCTCGACGCGGCCGCGGCCTCGGAGCTGATGACCGAGCAGGCCGCCCGCGCCCGTGCCGCGCGCGCCGCCGCGGGGCCCGAGCGCTGGATGTCGGAGCTCGCCGCGGCGCAGGACGACCCGGCGGGCGAGGCACGTCCGTCATGACCGCGCCCGGACGCCTGGGCGTCGGCGTGGTCGGGGCAGGTCGCGTCGGGGCCGTGCTCGGCAGCGCCCTGCGCGCGACCGGGCACGCCGTCGTGGGGGCGAGCGGCATCTCGGCCGCGACCACCGAGCGCATCGCGACGCTGCTGCCGGGTGTCCCGCACCTCGAGGTGCCCGAGGTCGTCGAGCGTGCCGAGCTGGTGCTGCTGACCGTGCCCGACGACGCGCTCACCGAGCTCGTCGAGGGGCTCGCCCGCCTCGGGGCGTGGCAGCCCGGGCAGATCGTCGTGCACACCGCGGGCGCCCACGGGACCGCGGTGCTCGAGCCCGCGCGCGCGCTCGGCGCGATCCCGCTCGCGCTGCACCCCGCGATGACCTTCACGGGCACGTCGCTCGACCTGGGCCGGCTCGTGGGCTGCACGTTCGCGGTGACGGCCCCGGCGCCCGTGCTCCCCATCGGCCAGGCGCTCGTGGTCGAGATCGGCGGTGAGCCCGTGGTGGTCGCCGAGGAGGCGCGACCGCTCTACCACGCGGCCCTCGCCCACGGTGCGAACCACCTCGTCGTGCTCGTCGCCCAGGCCGCGCAGGCCCTCGCTGGCGCGGGCGTCGCCGAGCCGCACCGCGTGCTCGGCCCCCTGCTCACCGCGGCCCTCGACGGCGCGGTGCGGGCGTCGGCGTCGATCGGGGAGGACCCGGCCGGGACCGCGGCCGCGGGCGTCGCCGTCCTGACCGGGCCCGTGGTCCGCGGGGACGCGGGGACGGTGGCGGCGCACCTGCGCGAGCTCACCGCGCTCGCGGGCCGCGAGCCTCGCGCCGCCGACGTCCCGGCGACGTACCGCGCGCTCGCCCGTGCCACGGCCGCCCGCGCGCTCGCGGGTGGCCGGATCGGCACGTCGTCGGCCCAGGCCGTGCTCGACGTGCTCGCCGAGCCCGAGGAGGACAGATGACCAGGCCCCCCGTCGTGGTGCGCACGCGCCGTGAGCTCGCGATCGCCCTGGTGCCCGTGCCCCGGCGCGCCGTCGTCATGACCATGGGTGCGCTGCACGAGGGCCACCTGAGCCTCGTGCGCGAGGCGCGCTCGCGCGCCGACCAGGTGGTCGTGACGATCTTCGTGAACCCCCTCCAGTTCGCCCCGACGGAGGACCTCGAGCGCTACCCGCGTGACCTCGAGGGCGACGTCGCGCTGCTCGCCGGCGCCGGGGCCGACGTCGTCTTCGCCCCGACGGTCGACGAGGTGTACCGCGACGAGCCCGTGGTGCGCGTCGACGCGGGCGAGGTCGGCTCGCGCCTCGAGGGGGCGCACCGTCCGGGCCACCTCGACGGCGTGCTCACCGTGGTGCTCAAGCTGCTGCACCTCGTGCGGCCGCAGGTCGCGCTGTTCGGCCAGAAGGACGCCCAGCAGCTCATGGCGGTGCGCCGCATGGTCCACGACCTCGACGTTCCCGTCGAGGTGGTCGCGGTGCCCACGGTGCGCGACCCGGACGGCCTCGCGCTGTCCTCGCGCAACGCGTACCTCGACCCGTCCGAGCGCCAGGTCGCGCTCGGCCTCTCGCGTGCCCTGCGGCTCGCCGAGCAGCGGGCGCGTGCCGGTGCGGGGGCCGACGAGGTGCGGCTCGCCGCCGCGGCAGAGCTCGCGCGCACGGACCGCCTCGTGGTCGACTACGTCGCGCTGATCGACCCGGTCCTCGCGCGTGACGTCGCGGGCGACCACCGCGGGGCGGCCGTCCTGGCGGTCGCCGGCCGCGTGGGGTCGACGCGCCTGATCGACAACGTCGTGCTCGAGATCGAGGAGACCGCATGAGGATGCGACCGATGATGGTGGGCAAGATCCACCGCGCCACGGTGACCCAGGCGGACCTGCACTACGTGGGCTCCGTCACCGTCGACGCAGACCTGCTCGACGCCGCGGACGTGCTCCCGGGCCAGCAGGTGGACGTCGTCGACGTGACCAACGGGGCGCGGCTGACGACGTACGCGATCGCGGGTGAACGCGGGTCGGGCACCGTGTGCATCAACGGCGCCGCGGCCCACCTGGTGCACCCGGGCGACGTCGTGATCCTCATCGCCTACGCGATGCTCGACGAGGACGAGGCCCGCACGTACAGCCCCCACGTGGTGCACGTCGACGCGCAGAACCGGCTCGTCGAGGTGGGTGAGGACCCGGGTGCTCCGCTCGAGGGCCTGGCGACCTCCGCGCTCCCGTGGGGCGCGACGCGGTGAGGCTCGCGCGTCGGCTCGCGGGCCCCGTCCCGGGGTGGACCGCCACGGCCGACGTCGTGGTCGTGGGCTCGGGCATCGCAGGTCTGACGGCCGCGCTGCGCCTGCGTACGCGCGTCCCCCGGGTGCTGCTGGTCACCAAGGGCGCCCTCGCGTCCGGCTCGACGGTGTGGGCGCAGGGCGGGATCGCCGCGGCGCTCGCCCCGACGGACTCGCCGGCCGCCCACCGCGACGACACGATCGCGGCCGGGGGCGGCCTGTGCGACCCGGACGCCGTCGACGTCCTGGTGACCGAGGGCCCCGCGCGCGTGCGCGAGCTCGCGGGCCTGGGCGCGGCGTTCGACACGGGGCCCGACGGCGGCCTGGCGCTCACGCGCGAGGGCGGGCACGGTGCCGATCGGATCGCGCACGCGGGCGGCGACGCGACGGGCGCGGAGATCTCACGTGCGCTCGTCGCGCAGCTCGAGGCGGTGCGGGCGGACCCGGGCATCGAGGTGATCGAGCACGCGCTCGTGCTGGACCTGCTCACGGCCGCGCCGGACGCCGACGGCCGGCCCGGGCCCGTGTGCGGCGTGACGCTGCACGTGATCGGCGAGGGCAGCCGGGACGGCGAGGGCGCCGCGCTCGGCCGCGCCGTCGTGCTCGCGACCGGCGGCATCGGCCAGGTCTACCCGTCCTCGACCAACCCGGCCTCGGCCACGGGGGACGGGCTCGCGGCCGCGCTGCGTGCGGGGGCCGCGGTGGCCGACGTCGAGTTCGTCCAGTTCCATCCGACGGTGCTGTGGCTCGGCGCGGGGGTCAAGGGGCAGCTCGCGCTCGTCTCCGAGGCCGTGCGTGGCGAGGGGGCGTGGCTGGTCGACACCGACGGCGTGCGGTTTATGCCCGCCGAGCACCCGCTCGCCGAGCTCGCACCGCGGGACGTCGTGGCGCACGCGATCGTGCGCCGCATGGCGAGCACGGGCTCGGACCACGTCTTCCTCGACGCGCGCCACCTGGGCGCGGCGTTCCTCGCGGAGCGGTTCCCGACGATCGCGCAGCGGCTCGCGGCCGAGGGGATCGACCTGGGCAACGACCTGGTGCCCGTCGCACCGGCGCAGCACTACCACTCGGGCGGGGTGCTGACGGACGTGTACGGGCGCTCGGGCGTCGAGGGGCTGTGGGCGGTCGGGGAGGCCGCGTGCACGGGCGTGCACGGCGCCAACCGGCTCGCGTCGAACTCGCTGCTCGAGGGCCTGGTCTTCGCGCACCGCGCGGCCGACGACGTCGTCGCGCGGGTTGCGGCGGGCGACCTGCCGCAGCTCGAGCCGGTCGAGCGGGGCGGCCCGGCTGCGCTCGTCGCGGCGGCGGCCCGGCCGCGGCTCCAGCGGCTCGCGCAGCGCGGGCCCGGGGTCATCCGCTCCGAGGCGGGTCTCGCCGCGGCTGCCGATGCGCTCGCGTCTGTGCCCACGCGTGCGCACCTGGACCCGGGCACGGTCGCGAGCCCCCAGACGGCGGAGTGGGAGACGACCAACCTGCACCAGGTCGCCTCGGTGCTCACCGCGGCCGCGCGCGCCCGGACCGAGAGCCGGGGCGGGCACTTCCGTGAGGACTTCCCCGAGCCCGACGACGGCGCGTGGCGCGTACGTCTGGTCGCGTCGCTGGACCCGGACGGCGGGCTCGTGCTCGACCGCGTGCCCCTCAGCGCTCAGTCGAGCGGGAACCCCGCGGCACGCCAGGCGCCCGTACCGCCGGCGACGTTGACGACCTCGTGACCCTGCTGGGCGAGCCACGCCGTGGCCTGTCCCGAGCGGTTCCCCGACTGGCAGATCAGGTACACCTCGCCCGGACGCGCCGTCACCTCGGTCACGCGGTCGACGAACGTGGTGAGCGGCACGTTGAGCGCTCCCGGCACGTGGCCCGTGGCGAACTCGTGCTCCTCGCGCACGTCGACCACGGTGCGGGGCGTGCCGTCGTCGCTGCCGAGCGCGGCGCGCAGCCCTGCGACGTCGATCGTCGGGATCTGCTCGGGTCCGGTGGTCATCAGGCCTCCTCGATCTCGGCGGTGGCGAGCTCCAGGCCCGGGACGGCGGCCTGCAGCGTGAGCATGCCACCCGAGAGGTTGGCGGAGTCGAACCCGGCCTGGTCGAGCACGCGGTGCGCGAGGTAGGACCGGAACCCGCTCGCGCAGTGCACGCGCACGGGGCGCCCGGCTGCGACCGCCCGCACCTCGTCGAGCCTCTCGCGCAGCTCGGTGTGCGGCACGTTGAGCGCGCCGGGGAGGTGCCCGCGTGCGAACTCGCCGCGTGAGCGCACGTCGAGCACGAGAGCCGTCGCGCGCACCTGGTCGAGGTCACGCGGGTACCAGAGCCGCAGGGTGCCGTCGAGCACGTTCTGGGCCACGAAGCCGGCCATGTTGACGGCGTCCTTGGCCGAGCCGTAGGGCGGCGCGTAGGCGAGTTCGAGCTCCGCGAGGTCGTCGGCCGTCATGCCTGCGGCGAGTGCCGTGGCCAGCACGTCGATGCGCTTGTCGACTCCTTCGCGGCCCACGGCCTGCGCGCCGAGCAGGCGGCCGTCGGCGCCCACGTGCACGAGCAGGTGGAGCTGCTCGGCCCCCGGGAAGTAGCCGGCGTGGTGCCCCGGGTGCACGTGCACCGTGTGGTGCTCGACGCCTGCACGCTCGAGCGTGCGGTGGTTGGCCCCCGTGGAGGCCGCCGTGAGGCCGAACACGCGCACGACGGCGGTGCCCAGCACCGGCCGGGCCTCGGTCGACGAGGTGAGCCGGCCGAAGATCGCGTCCGCGGCGCGCCGGCCCTGGCGGTTGGCGGGGCCCGCGAGCGGCACGGGGGCGACGGTCCCGGTGACGGCGTGGCGCACCGTGGTCGCGTCGCCCACGGCCCACACGTGCGGGTCGGAGGTGCGCTGCTGCGCGTCGACGACGATCGCGCCGTTGACGCCGAGCTCGAGGCCGGCGTCGCGTGCGAGCCGGCTGTCGGGGGCGACACCGACGGACAGCACGACGAGGTCGGTCGGCAGCACGGTGCCGTCCGAGAGGGTGACCTCGAGCGAGGTCTCGGCCCCCGGGGTGCGGGTGACCCGCTGGGCCGCGACGCCCACGTGGGTGCGTACGCCGTGCGCGGCGAGCTCCGCGTCGAGCAGGGACGCGAGCTCGTCGTCGATCACGGGGAGCACGTGCGGTGCGAGGTCCACCAGGTCCACGTCGAGGCCGCGCACGCGCAGGGCCTCGGCGGCCTCGAGGCCGATGTAGCCGGCGCCCAGCACCACGGCGCGGCGTGCGCCGTCAGCGACGAGGGCGCGCAGCGCATCGGCGTCGGGGAGGGTGCGCAGCGTGTGCACGCCGGGCAGGTCGAGCCCCTCGACCGGCGGGCGCACCGCCGCGGCACCGGGGGCGAGCACGAGGGCGTCGTAGGCGAACGTCTCGACGCCGTGGGCAGACCGTGCGGTGACGGTGCGCGCCGCACGGTCGATCGCGACCACCTCGTGGCCCGTGCGGACGTCGAGGTCGAGCGCCGCGCGCAGCGAGGCCGGCGTCTGCAGCAGCAGCGAGTTGCGGTCCGCGATCTCGTCACCCACGTGGTACGGCAGGCCGCAGTTGGCGAACGAGACGTAGGCGTCGCGCTCGAGGACGAGGATCTCGGCGTCCTCTGACAGGCGACGTGCCCGCGCCGCGGCGCTCATGCCCCCGGCGACCCCGCCGACGATGACGATCTTCATGACTCTCCTCCGTGCGGCTCGCCGCCGCGCCTGGGTGGTTCCTTCAGGTCCGCGGACGTCAACATACCCCGTGGGGTATTGATTCCCTGGGACCGAGGTCACGCCCCCGGGCGGGCGACGGCGGCGGTCAGGCGAGCGACAGGAAGAGCTTCTGCAGGCGCTCGCGGTCGATGCCTGCGGCCTCGTCGCCCTCGAGGATGCAGCGCTCGAGGCCCGTCGCGATGATCGCGAAGCCGGCGCGGTCGAGCGCCTTCGAGGCGGCCGAGAGCTGCGTCACGACGTCGACGCAGTCGGCGCCGGACTCGAGCATCTTGAGCACGCCGCCGATCTGCCCCTGGGCGCGACGGAGGCGATGGATGACCGACGTCATCTCTGCGGGGTCGAGCTGCATGCGCGCACGTCCTTCGGTGCTGTCCACGGGTCAGTCCTGCCCGGCGGCGCGCCATGCGGCGAGGCCGCCCGAGAGGCTCGTCGCACGGTACCCCGCCGCGCGCAGGCGGGCGGCGGCGCCGCGCGAACGCATGCCCGAGGCGCACATGACGACCACCGGCGCCTCCTTGGGCAGGCGACGGGCCTCGGCGTCGAGCCGGCCGAGCGGGATGTGGCGTGCCCGGCGGGCGTGGCCGCGGCGCCACTCGTCGCGCTCGCGCACGTCGACGAGCACGGCGCCGGCGTCCAGCAGCTCGACCGCGCGGGCCACGGGCACGCTGCGGGGCACGGCGTCGGGGTCGCGGCGCAGCAGGCGGTCGAGGAAGGAGCGGCGGGTGGTGGTCATGGTGGGTCCTCTCGTCGGTGATGAACATACCCCAAGGGGTATAACCCACGGGAGGCCCGAGGATTCCCGCGGGCCGTGCGTGCGCCGCTACCGTGGGGCCCGTGACCAGCGCCCCCACCCCCGTCCGCACGCCCGGGCTCGACCCGGCGTGGCTGCGCCGCACCGTCGCTGTCGCGCTCGACGAGGACCTGGGCCCCGCCCCGGGCCGTGACGTGACGTCGCAGGCGACCATCGACCCCACGACCAGCGGCACCGCGGAGCTGGTCGCGCGCGCCGACGGCGTGCTCGCGGGTCTGCCCGTGGTCGCCGAGGTGCTCGACCAGGTCGCGGTACGCCTGGGCACGGCGCCCGTGCGGGTCGAGGTCCTGACCGCCGACGGCGGCCGCGTCGTGACGGGGACGCGCGTGGCACGCCTCGTCGGGCCGGTGCTGAGCCTCCTCGTGGCCGAGCGGACGATGCTCAACCTCCTCTCGCGGGCGTCGGGGGTCGCGACGCACACGCGCAGGTGGGCCGACGCGCTCGAGGGCACGGGCGCGCGCGTGCTCGACACGCGCAAGACCACACCCGGCCTGCGCGAGCTCGAGAAGTACGCGGTGCGCTGCGGCGGGGGCACGAACAAGCGCATGGGGCTGTTCGACGTCGCGATGGTCAAGGACAACCACGTGGTGGCGGCCGGCTCCGTGACGGCCGCCGTCCGCGCGGTCCGCAAGCGTTTCCCCGACGTCGAGGTACAGGTCGAGGCGGACACCCTCGCCCAGGCGGTCGAGGCCGTCGAGGCCGGTGCGCGGTTCCTGCTGCTCGACAACATGGCACCGGAGATGCTGCGCGAGGTGGTCGCGGCCGTACGCGCCCTCGAGCCGACGCACGGGCGCGTCGAGCTCGAGGCCACGGGCAACCTGACGCTCGAGGCGGCCGCGCGGGTCGCCGCGACCGGGGTAGACCACCTCAGCGTCGGCGCGCTGACCCACTCCTCGCCCATCCTCGACCTCGCGCTCGACCTCGTAGGATCACCCGGGTGACCGCGCCCGAGCCCACCCCCGCGACCGCAGCCGCAGGCGACCCCGTCGTCGACGAGACGTTCGGTGAGGACGTCCCCGAGCAGATCCGCGTCCGGCGCGCCAAGCGCGAGCGCATGCTCGCCGAGGGGCGCGAGCCCTTCCCGGTGGGCGTCCCCGTCACGGCGACGATCGCCCAGGTGCGTGCGCAGCACGGCGACCTCGAGGCCGGCCAGGAGACGGACGTCGAGGTGGGCGTCGCGGGCCGGGTCGTGTTCCTGCGCAACACCGGCAAGCTGTGCTTCACCACGCTCCAGGACGGCGAGGGCAACCGCCTCCAGGTCATGCTGAGCCAGGCGGTCGTGGGCGAGGACGAGCTCGAGCGGTTCAAGGCCGACGTCGACCTGGGCGACCACCTGTTCGCGCACGGCCGGGTGATCTCCTCGCGCCGCGGCGAGCTGAGCGTGTTCGCCGACGAGTGGCGGATGGCCGCCAAGGCGCTGCGCCCGCTGCCGGTGCTGCACAAGGAGATGTCCGAGGAGGCGCGCGTGCGCCGCCGCGAGGTCGACCTCGTGGTGCGTCCGGCCGCACGGGACACCGTGCGCCTGCGCGCCGCCGTCGTGCGCTCGCTGCGCGAGAACTTCCACCGGCGCGGCTACCTCGAGGTCGAGACCCCGATGCTGCAGACGCTGCACGGCGGTGCGGCCGCGCGGCCGTTCACGACCCACATGAACGCGTTCGACCTCGACCTCTACCTGCGCATCGCACCCGAGCTGTTCCTCAAGCGCGCCGTGGTGGGCGGCGTCGAGCGCGTCTTCGAGATCAACCGCAGCTTCCGCAACGAGGGGGCGGACTCGACCCACTCACCCGAGTTCGCGACGCTCGAGGCCTACGAGGCGTATGGCGACTACGACACGATGGCGGCCCTCACGCAGGACCTCGTGCAGACCGCGGCGCTCGACGCGCTCGGCACCACTGCGCTGACCCTCGCCGACGGGACCGAGTACGACATCGGCGGGGACTGGACCCACCTGAGCCTGTACGGCTCGCTGTCGGAGGCGCTCGGGCAGGAGATCACCCCGCAGACGTCCGTCGCGGACCTCATGCGGCTCGTCGAGCAGTTCGACCTCCAGGTGGACCCGGCGCGGCAGAACCACGGAAAGCTCGTCGAGGAGCTGTGGGAGCACCACGTGGGAGACACGCTGCACGCCCCCACGTTCGTGCGCGACTTCCCGGTCGAGACGAGCCCGCTCACACGTGACCACCGGAGCATCCCCGGCGTCGTCGAGAAGTGGGACCTGTACGTGCGCGGGGTCGAGACCGCGACCGCGTACTCCGAGCTGGTCGACCCGGTGGTGCAGCGCAGGCGATTCGAGGCGCAGGCACTTCTCGCGGCCGCGGGTGACGACGAGGCCATGGCGCTCGACGAGGACTTCCTGACCGCGATGGAGCACGCGATGCCCCCCGCGGGCGGCATGGGCATGGGCATCGACCGCCTGCTCATGGCGCTGACGGGGCTCAACATCCGCGAGACGATCCTGTTCCCGCTGGTCAAGCCGTTGTCCTGACTGCGCGGAGTAGCATCGTCCGCATGCCCGTGGCTCTCGAGGTGCTCGCCGCGCTCGCACCGTCCGTCGGTGTCGGGCTCGTCTTCTGGTACGCGATGCGCGCCATCATCCGCGCCGACAGGCGTGAGCGAATCGCGCTCGCGCGCCTCGAGGAAGCCGAGGCAAAAGGCGCCGACGACGCCGCGTGAATTCCCCCGCACATTTCTCGGGTGGGCGATCCTGCAGAAATCGTCGTAGGATCTGCGCACCAGTTCAGTCGAGCACCCGGAAATGAGAGCCAGATGGCACAGAAGGTCCAGGTCGTCCTTGTCGACGACATCGACGGCGGAACCGCTGACGAGACTGTCTCTTTCGCACTCGACGGTATCTCCTACGAGATCGACCTGAGCACCGCGAATGCGGCACGTTTCCGCGACGAGATCGCCACCTGGGTGGGCCACGCGCGCCGCGTCGGGGGCCGCGCACGCAGCGGGCGCCGTGGCGGCGCCTCGCGCGGCCAGAGCCGCGGCTCGGGGGAGAGCGCCGCGATCCGCGAGTGGGCGCGCGAGAACGGCTTCACCGTCAACGAGCGCGGCCGCATCCCGGCCGAGGTGCGCGAGGCGTACGAGAAGTCGCGCTGACGGCTTCCTCCCGGCGGTAGGTCGAGCCGGGCGCACGAGAACGACGAGGCCCGCGGTGCACGCACCGCGGGCCTCGTCGTTCCTCCGGCCGGTCAGCCCCGGGTCGCGGTGAGCTCACGCACCTCGGCGTACCGGGCGCGCACGGCGGGCTCCACGGGCTGGTCGTGGACCTCCGCGGGCGCGGGGGTCCACGCGGGCGGCTCGGCACCGCCGGCTCCCGCGCGCGACGCGAGCACCCACGCGGCCTGACGCGCGGCACCGTCGGCGACGTACTCGCCCGGCTCGGGCACGCTCACGGGGAGGCCGAGCACGGTGGGGGCGATGCGACGGACCGCCTCGGACTGGGCGCCCCCGCCGATGAGCTGCAGGCGCTCGACCGGCACGCCCTGGGCGCGGAGCGCGTCGAGGCCGTCCGCGAGGGCGCACAGCATGCCCTCGACGGCCGCGCGCGCGAGGTGGGAGGGCGTGGTGTTCGCGAGCCTCAGCCCGTGCAGCGCGCCGGTCGCGTCGGGCTTGTTCGGTGTGCGCTCACCCTCCAGGTAGGGCACCAGGACGAGGCCGTCCGCGCCTGCGGGCGCCGAGAGCGCGAGCTCGCTGAGGCCCGCGTGGTCGACCCCGAGCATGCGGGCGGCGGCGTCGAGGACGCGCGAGGCGTTGAGGGTCGCGCACAGCGGCAGGTAGCGGCCGGTCGCGTCGGCGAACCCGGTGACGAGCCCCGAGGTGTCCGCGGTGGGCTCGTCCGCGATCGCCGAGACGACGCCCGACGTCCCGATCGAGATCGTGACGTCGCCCGCGCTCATGCCGAGGCCCAGGGCCGCGGCGGCGTTGTCGCCGGCGCCGGGGCCCACCAGGAGCGTGCCCGAGGCCCGCTCGACCACGTGCGCCGCCTCCGCCGGGCCGACGACCCGGGGGAGCACCGCGTCGTGACCGAGGCCGAGCTCGAGCAGGTCGCGTCGGTACCCCTCGGTCACGGGCGACCAGTAACCGGTGCCCGACGCGTCCGAGCGGTCGGTCGCGAGGGCCGCGAGGTCGGCGTTGCCGGGCCCGTAGCCGGCGAGGCGCCAGCTGAGCCAGTCGTGCGGGAGCGCGACGGCGGCGACCCGCGCGGCGTTGTCCGGCTCGGCGTCGCGCAGCCAACGCAGCTTGGTCACCGTGAGCGACGCGACCGGGACGGATCCGATCGACCGCGCCCACTCGGCCGGCCCGCCGAGCTCGTCGACGAGGTCGAGGGCGGCCTGGGCGGAGCGGGTGTCGTTCCAGAGCAGGGCGGGGCGGATCACCTCGCCGTGCTCGTCGAGCACGACCATGCCGTGCTGCTGGCCGCCCACCGCGACAGCCGCGACGTCGTCCAGGCCACCGGCCTGCTCGAGCGCCTCGGTGAGCGCGGTCCACCAGTGGTCCGGGTGCACCTCGGTGCCCTCGGGGTGACGCGCGCGACCCGAGCGCACGAGCGCGCCGGTCTCCGCGTCACGGATGACGACCTTGCAGGACTGGGTGGACGAGTCCACCCCGGCGACCAGCGCCATGACGGCTCCTTCGATACGCGTGTGGTCGGTCGCGGCGGGGCGACCGACCACGGGGGACGGGAGCCGGCGGCCCGCCGCCCCGCCACGTCGGGCGGGGGCGGCGGGACGCCGGGGAGAGCAGGGTCAGCGGGCGCCGATCGCGTGCTCGAGCGCCAGCTGGTTGAGCCGGACGAAGTGGAAGCCGCGCGCGGCGACGGCGTCGACGTCGAGCTCCTCGTAGGCCGAGCGGTCCGCGAGCAGGTCGGCGAGCGTCTCGCCCTCGCCCAGGGTGGGCGTGGCGAGCTCGAGGACGCCGGACGCCTCGAGGGCCTCCTGGACCTCGGGGTCGGCACGGAAGGCCTTCGCGCGCTCGGCCAGCAGGATGTACGTCGACATGTTGGCGGCGGCCGAGTCCCAGACGCCCGTCATGTCCTCGGTGCGCGAGGGCTTGTAGTCGAAGTGCACCGGGCCGTCGTAGCGCGGGCCACCGCTCGGGAAGCCGTTGACGAGCAGGTCGACCGTCGCGAAGGCGGAGAACAGGTCGCCGTGGCCGAAGACCAGGTCCTGGTCGTACTTGATCGAGCGCTGGCCGTTGAGGTCGATGTGGAAGAGCTTGTCGGCCCACAGCGCCTGGGCGATGCCGGTGGTGTAGTTCAGGCCGGCCATCTGCTCGTGGCCCGTCTCCGGGTTGAGGCCCACGATGTCCCCGTGCTCGAGCTTGGCGATGAGCGCGAGGGCGTGGCCGACGGTCGGGAGCAGGATGTCGCCGCGGGGCTCGTTCGGCTTGGGCTCGAGGGCGATCTTGAGGTCGTAGCCCTTCTCCTTGATGTAGCCCGCCACCGTGTCGATGCCCTCGGCGTAACGCTCGTGCGCGGCGTAGAGGTCCTTCGCGGAGTCGTACTCGGCGCCCTCGCGGCCGCCCCACATGACGAACGTCTTGGCGCCGAGCTCGGCCGCGAGGTCGACGTTGCGGACGATCTTGCGCAGGCCGTAGCGGCGCACGCGGCGGTCGTTCGAGGTGAACGCGCCGTCCTTGAAGATCGGGTGCGTGAAGGTGTTGGTCGTGACCATCTCGACCTTGATGCCGGTCTCGTCCAGCGCACCGCGGAAGCGGGCGAGGATGCGGTCGCGCTCGGCCGCGTCGGAGCCGAACGGCACGACGTCGTCGTCGTGGAAGGTCACGAAGGACGCGCCGAGCTCGGCCAGACGGTGGACGGACTCGACCGGGTCCAGGTCGGGACGCGTCGCGTCACCGAACTGGTCACGGGCCGCCCATCCGACGGTCCAGAGGCCGAAGGAGAACTTGTCCTCGGGGGTGGGCTTGCGAACCATGTCCATCTCCTCGCTGCTGCGGCCGGTGGGCCGGCGGGTGGCCCGGCGACGAGCCGGTGCGTCGTCGGCGACGCGGCCCGGAGGCCTCGCCCGGGGAGGGGGCGGACGTCCGGAAGGGCCACGCTGCCATTTGTTGTGTGAATGAACTTATCCCTCCCGAGCGGGTAGGGTCAAGACATGGACGACGTCGCGCCGCGCCCCGAGGCCGCCGGCCGCACGCGTCGTCGCGGGCTCGCGGTCCGCGCGCAGGGCATGCGGCACCACAACCTGCGCCTCGCGCTGCGGCACGTCCTGGACGCCCCGGAGCCGGTGTCCCGCGCGGACATCGCCCAGGCGACGGGCCTCACGCGGGCCACGGTCTCGGCGCTCGTCGACCGTCTGCTCGCCGCAGGGCTCGTGGTCGAGATGGCGCCTGTCGCGGCCCAGCGCGCCGGCCGGCCCGCCGTGCCGCTGGCGCCCGCCCGGGGGACCGTCGCCGCGCTCGGCATGGAGGTCAACGTCGACTACCTGGGCGTGCGCGGCGTCGACCTCGCGGGGCGCGTGGTCTCGGAGCGCGTCGAGCTCGGTGACTTCCGCGGCTCGCAGCCCGCGCGCGTGCTCGACCGGTTGGCCGACCTCGCGGACTCGGTGCTCGCACTGCTCTCCGCCGACGGCGTCGCGCTCGTGGGCACCGCGCTCGCGCTGCCCGGTCTGGTGGACCGCGTGACCGGCCCGCTGCGCCTGGCGCCGAACCTCGGGTGGCGCGACGTCGACGTCGTCAGCCTGCTGTCCGCGCACCCGGTGCTCGCGGGCCTCCCCCCGCGGCTCGCGAACGAGGCCAAGCTCGCGGCGCGTGCGGAGGCCCAGGTGCGGCGCCACCGCGGGCCCACGAGCTTCCTGTACGTCTCGGGAGAGGTCGGCGTCGGCATGGCGATCGTGCTCGACGGCGAGATCTACCCCGGGCGGCACGGCTGGAGCGGCGAGATCGGGCACACCGCGCTCGGCACCGCAGGGGAGCCAGGCACCGGCGGCACGCTCGAGGCCTACGCCGGTCAGGACGCGATCCTCGAGCGGGCCGGTCTCGCGAGGCAGACGCCGCTCGCGGAGCTGGTCGCACGTGCCGACGCGGGCGAGGTCGCCGTGCGCGAGGCGCTGGGCGTCGCGGGGCGTGCGCTCGGCACGGCGCTCGCGAACGTGGTCAACGTCGTGGACGTGGACCACGTCGTGCTCGGGGGCACGTACGCGGCGCTCGCGCCCCACCTGCGCCCGCACGTCGCGGCCCAGCTCGAGGCGCGGGTGATCTCGGCGCCCTGGTCCTCGGTCGAGATCGAGACGGCGTCGGCCGGGCAGTACCCGGCGATGACGGGCGGTGCGCTCGCGGTCCTGCGGGCCTACGTCGACGAGCCCGCGGCCTGGGCGGGGGACGAGCCCGAGGGCGCCTGACGGGCCGCGTCACCCGATCGGCCGCGCCCGCGGCCAGGAGCGGGGATCCGTGACCACATCGTGACCTCGACCCGGGCCCTCCGGCCTTGTCCCGGCTGCATTGACTTCACTATCGTTAACTCAACGAGTGCATAAGTTCACTCGACCAACAAAACCGTCGGTCGCCGAGGAGGGTGACCATCCGAGGTGTCGCCGAGGACGCCCGGGGGCGGTGGCGGGGGTCACGCGTCGGAGGCTCCGGCGCGCACGGACCGAAGGGTGACGAAGATGTCGTTCAGGACGACCAGGGCGGTGGCCGCGTTCGCGGGTGCCGCGCTCCTCATGGGTGGGCTCGCCGCCTGCAGCAGCGAGCGCACCGATGACGGTGGCACCGACGCGGGCGGCGAGGCTGCTGCCTCCGACACGCTCGTCGGGATCGCGATGCCCACCAAGAGCCTCGAGCGCTGGAACAAGGACGGCTCGAACCTCGAGAGCCTCCTGCAGGACGCGGGCTACGAGACGAACCTGCAGTACGCCGACAACAAGGTGGACCAGCAGATCACGCAGCTCCAGAACATGATCAACGCGGACGCCGACATCCTCGTCGTCGCGTCGATCGACGGCACGGCCCTGGGCCCGGTGCTCGCCGACGCCAAGTCGAAGGACATCACGGTCATCGCGTACGACCGCCTGATCAACGAGACGCCGGACGTCGACTACTACGCGACGTTCGACAACTACCAGGTGGGCCAGGAGCAGGGGAAGTTCATCGAGGAGACCCTGGGCCTCGCCGACGGTGAGGGCCCGTACAACCTCGAGCCCTTCGCCGGGTCGCCTGACGACAACAACGCGAAGTTCTTCTTCTCGGGTGCGTGGGACGTCCTGCTGCCCTACGTCGAGTCGGGTCAGCTCGTGGTGCCCTCGGGCAAGTCGCCGGTCGACAACGAGGCGTGGCAGAGCATCGGCATCCTCGGCTGGGGCTCGGACGACGCCCAGGCCGAGATGGAGACGCGCCTGAACTCGTTCTACGCGGGCGGCGAGACGGTCGACGTCGTGCTCTCGCCGAACGACTCCCTCGCGCTCGGCATCGCCCAGGCCCTCGAGGCCGCGGGCTACACCCCGGGTGAGGACTGGCCGGTGCTCACCGGTCAGGACGGCGACCAGGCCAACGTGAACAACATGCTGGCCGACAAGCAGTCGATGACCGTGTGGAAGGACACCCGCACGCTCGCCGCGCAGGTCGCGAAGATGATCGACCAGATCGTCGCCGGCGAGACCGTCGAGGTCAACGACGAGGAGACCTACGACAACGGGGTCAAGACCGTCCCGACCTACCTGCTGCCGCCCAAGGTCGTCACCAAGGACACGGTCCAGGCCGACCTGGTCGACTCCGGGTTCTACGACGCGGCCGACCTCGACCTCTGAGCCGTCCGGTGGGGGCGTGGCGAGCGCCACGCCCCCGCTGACGGCCGGCCGCCCGTCCCACCGGTCACGAGCCGGTGGGACGGGCGGGCGGACGTCAGCCCCCATTCCCACGAAGGAGGTGTGAGCTGACCATGTCGAGCGACCACCCGACGTCGGCCCCGACGACGTCGACCGAGCACCCCATCCTCGAGATGCGGGGCATCACCAAGACGTTCCCGGGCGTCAAGGCGCTCCAGGACGTGACGCTGAACGTGCGCCGCGGCGAGGTCCACGCGATCTGCGGCGAGAACGGCGCGGGCAAGTCGACCCTCATGAAGGTGCTGTCGGGGATCTACCCCCACGGCACCTACGAGGGGGACATCCTCTTCGAGGGGAAGCCCTGCGAGTTCCGCACCATCCGCGACAGCGAGCACCGCGGGATCGTGATCATCCACCAGGAGCTCGCGCTGAGCCCCTACCTGTCGATCGCCGAGAACATCTTCCTCGGCAACGAGCAGTCCTCGCGCGGCGTGATCGACTGGACGAAGACCAACCTCGAGGCGGCCAAGCTGCTCGCGCGGGTCGGTCTCACCGAGAGCCCTGACACCAAGATCATCGACATCGGTGTGGGCAAGCAGCAGCTCGTCGAGATCGCCAAGGCGCTCTCCAAGCGGGTCAAGCTGCTCATCCTCGACGAGCCCACCGCGGCGCTCAACGACGAGGACAGCGCCCACCTGCTCGACCTGATCCGCAGCCTCAAGGGCCAGGGCATCACGTCGATCATCATCAGCCACAAGCTCAACGAGATCGCGGCGATCGCGGACTCCACGACGGTGATCCGTGACGGGCGCTCGATCGAGACCCTCGACATGCACGGGGCCGAGCCGGTGACCGAGGAGCGGATCATCCGCGGCATGGTCGGCCGCTCGCTCGACCAGCGCTTCCCGCACCGCTCGGCGACCATCGGCGAGGAGGCGCTGCGCATCGAGGACTGGACGGTCCACCACCCGGTGCAGCACGAGCGCGTCGTCGTCGACGCCGCCAACCTGAGCGTGCGCCGGGGTGAGGTCGTGGGGATCGCGGGCCTCATGGGTGCGGGCCGCACCGAGCTCGCGATGAGCGTCTTCGGCCGTACTTACGGCAGCAACATCCGCGGCCGCGTGGTCAAGGACGGGCAGGAGGTGCGGCTGCACAGCGTGAGCGACGCGATCAAGGCGGGCATCGCCTACGTGAGCGAGGACCGCAAGCGCTACGGGCTCAACCTGATCAACGACGTCAAGCGCAACATCACGGCGTCGGCGCTCGGCAAGGTCTCGCGCTGGGGCGTCATGGACGCCAACGGGGAGACCAGGATCGCCAACCGCTACCGCACCGACATGAACATCAAGACGCCCACGGTCGACGCGCTCGTGGGCAACCTCTCGGGCGGCAACCAGCAGAAGGTCGTCCTGAGCAAGTGGGTCTTCACCGACCCGGACGTGCTGATCCTCGACGAGCCCACGCGTGGCATCGACGTCGGGGCCAAGTACGAGATCTACACCATCATCAACCGACTGGCCGAGGAGGGGAAGGCGGTCATCGTCATCTCCTCGGAGCTCCCCGAGCTGCTCGGCCTCTGCGACCGCATCTACGCGCTGAGCCAGGGCCGCATCACGGGCGAGGTCTCCCGTGAGGACGCGACCCAGGAGAACCTCATGCGCTACATGACCATGGAGAGGGAGACGTCCCGATGAGCAGCATCAAGCAGGCGCTGGGGGGAGACCTCCGGCAGTACGGCATCGTGGGTGCCCTCATCGCGATCGTCCTGCTGTTCCAGATCACGACCGACGGCAAGCTCCTGCTGCCGAACAACATCGCGAGCCTGGTGCAGCAGAACGCCTACGTGATGATCCTCGCGATCGGCATGGTGATCGTGATCATCGCTGGGCACATCGACCTCTCCGTGGGCTCGATCATCGCGTTCATCGGCGGGATCGTGGCGCTCGCGATGAAGGACGCGGGCATGCACTGGCTCGTCGCGGTCCTCATCGGCCTCGCGCTCGGTGCCGTGGTCGGTGCCTGGCAGGGGTTCTGGGTCGCCTACGTAGGGATCCCGGCGTTCATCGTGACCCTCGCGGGCATGCTGATCTTCCGCGGCCTCGCGATCGTCATCGTCGGCGAGACCGTCGCGGGCCTGCCCGGCTCGTTCAACGCCATCTCCAACGGCTACCTGCCCAACTGGCTCGGTTTCGTCGCCAACCGTGACGCGGTCACGCTCGTGCTCGGTGCCGTCTCGATCGCGGCGCTCGTCCTGAGCCAGGTCCGCGCCCGGCGCAACACGCTCAAGCACGGCCTGCACGCGGACCCGCTGGGGGCGTTCGTCGCCAAGGTCGTGGTCTCGGCTGCCCTGATCGGCTACCTCGCCTGGGTGCTCGCGGGCAGCCGCGGCGGTGCGCCGATCGTCCTGGTGCTCGTGGGCGTGCTGATCATCACGTACAGCTTCATCATGGGGAAGACGGTCTTCGGCCGTCACGTGTACGCGATCGGTGGCAACCTGCACGCCGCGATCCTCTCGGGCGTCAACACCCGTCGGGTCAACTTCATGATCTTCGTGAACATCGGCCTCCTCACGGGTGTCGCGGCCCTCGTCACGACGTCCAAGGCCGGTGCCGCGGTGGCCTCGGCCGGCAACATGTACGAGCTCGACGCGATCGCCGCGTGCTTCATCGGCGGTGCTGCCGTGACCGGCGGCGTCGGCCGGGTCTCGGGCGCGATCGTCGGCGCCCTCATCATGGGCGTGCTCAACATGGGCCTGTCGATCATGACGGTCGACTCGGCCTGGCAGCAGGCCATCAAGGGCCTCGTGCTGCTGCTCGCGGTCGCGTTCGACCTGATCAACAAGCGGCGCGCCGGAACGCGCTGACGCCGCTCCCGGTACCGTCGCGGACCATGTCGAGCTCCGCGGCGGTACCGGGAACCCAGCGCACCCTCTGGGTCGGGACGTATCCCGCGGGAGGGCCGGGCGCACCGTCGTCGGGTGAGGGCGTCTGGCGCCTCACGCTCGACACCGGGACCGGAGGGCTCACCGGGCACCTCGCGGTGCGCACCCCGTCGCCGTCGTTCCTCGCGAGCTCTGGCCGGCACCTGCTCGTGGTCGAGGAGGGCCCCGAGGGGGCGGTCACCCAGCTCACGCCCGACGCGGACGGTGAGACCGTGCTGACGGCACGCGTGAGCAGCGGCGGCGGCGACCCGTGCCACGTCCTCGTCCATCCGGACGGCCGCGCGGCCTACGTCGCGAACTACGGAGCAGGCTCCCTGGCGGTGCTCACGCTCGACCCCGACGGCGGTCTCTCGGAAGCGGTCCGCGGGTCCGGCGGTCCGGTCCAGCTGCTCGGCGGGCGAGGCTCCGGGCCCGTCGCCGGGCGTCAGGACGGCCCCCACGTGCACTCCGCCACCCTCGCCCCCGGCGGGCGCCACCTGCTCGTCGCCGACCTCGGCACGGACGAGCTGCGTCGCCACACCGTGCGTCCTGACGGGACGCTCGAGGACGACGGATACGTCGTCCGCCTGCCGGCGGGCACCGGTCCGCGCCACCTGGCCCCGGGCCCGGACGGTCACCTGTACGTGGTGGGCGAGCTCTCCGCGACCGTCCACGTGCTCGCCTGGGACGCCACCACGGGTGAGGCCCGGCACGTGCAGGCGCAGCCGGTGAGCCGTACCGCTGCGCCCGCGCGCGTGGACGTCCACCCGTCGCACCCCGTGCTCGTCACGGCCGCGCCCGACGACGAGGTGCTCGTGGTCGGCGTGCGTGGCACCGACGTCCTCGCGCGCCACGCGGTGCGGGACGGCGGCTCGCGGCTCGAGCACCTCGCGGACCAGCCGTTGCCCGGGACGCGCCCGCGCCACCTCGCCGTCGTCCCTCGTGCCGCGCCCGGGGTCGGGGCGTGGACCGTGGTCGCGCTCCAGGACTCCGACGAGGTCGTGAGCCTCACGCCCGACGGCGACGTCGCCGGGCGGTGCCCGGTGCCGCGCCCGGCCTGCGTCGTGCCCGCCTGACACCCGTCCGGCCCTCCCCGGTTCGCCCGGCCCGCCGGCACGGCGGATAATCGTCGGGGCCGCGGCGGCGCGCACGGCGACCGACCGGCCGCGGTGGCCGTCCCGGGTCCCCGCGCGGTCGAGGCCGCAGACCCGAGGGCCACGGCCCGCACGAGCGAAGGAGGTGGGTGGTGAGCCGCACGGGCACGCGCGTCGCGATGGTCTCTGTGCACACGTCGCCGCTCGACCAGCCGGGCACCGGCGACGCGGGCGGCATGAACGTCTACGTGACCGAGCTCGCGCACGCCCTCGCGGACCAGGGCGCGAACGTCGAGATCTTCACGCGCGCGACCGATCCGCACCGCCCGACCGTCGTCGAGATGGCCGACGGGGTGCTCGTGCGGCACGTCACCGCCGGGCCGCACCGTGGGCTCGGCAAGCACGACCTGCCGGGTCAGCTCTGCGCGTTCACCGCCGGGGTGCTGGACCAGGTGGGGCGCGACGCGGACTTCGACGTCGTGCACTCCCATTACTGGCTCTCGGGCCACGTCGGCTGGCTCACGGCCGAGGCCTGGGACGTCCCCCTCGTGCACACCATGCACACGCTCGCGAAGGTCAAGAACGCCGCCCTCGCGCCTGGTGACGTGCCCGAGCCCGCGGGGCGCGTGATCGGCGAGGAGCAGGTGGTCGACGCGGCGCAGGCGCTCGTCGCGAGCACGGCCGAGGAGGCCGCCGACCTGGTGGGCCTCTACGACGCGGACCCGGGCGCGGTGCACGTGGTCGCCCCGGGCGTGGACCTCGACCTGTTCGCCCCGGGCACGGAGCGCGTGGATGACGAGGGCCTCGCGTCCGCGCAGCAGCGGGCCCGTGCGGCGCTCGGGCTCCCGCGCCGGGAGCAGGTGGTGCTCTTCGCGGGGCGTGTGCAGCCGCTCAAGGCGCCCGACGTCCTGGTGCGCGCCCTCGGCGAGCTCGCGACCGCGGGCCTGCCGGTGCCGCTGCTCGTGGTCCTCGGCGGCCCGAGCGGCAACCCGCGCGCCGTCGCCGACCTCGTCGCGCTCGCCGAGCACCTGGGTGTGGGGCACCGCGTGCTCGTGCGCCCTCCCGTGGCGCGGCGTGCCCTCGTCCGCTGGTACCGCGCGGCCGACGTCGTCGCGGTGCCGTCGCGCAGCGAGTCGTTCGGCCTGGTCGCGGTCGAGGCGCAGGCCGCCGGGACCCCTGTGCTGGCCGCCGCCGTCGGTGGGCTGCGCACCGTGGTGCAGGACGGCACGAGCGGGGTGCTGGTGCGCGGGCACGACCCGCACCGGTGGGCGCACGCGCTGCACGACCTGCTGACCGACCACGCGCGGCGGCGCAGGCTCGCGCAGGGCGCGCACCGGCACACGCGCACGCTCGGCTGGGACGCGGCGGCCGAGGCGATGCTCAAGGTCTACGCCCTCGCGGCCCAGCGGGACCGTCCCACGGGCCGAGGGTCCCGGGGAGCCGTGCGGCTCGATGCGGCAGGATGACGACCATGACCTACACCCTCGTGCTGCTCCGCCACGGCGAGAGCGACTGGAACGCCAAGAACCTGTTCACCGGCTGGGTGGACGTCCCGCTGTCCGAGAAGGGCGTCGAGGAGGCGAAGCGGGGCGGTGCCCTGCTGACCGACGCGCAGGTGCTGCCGGACGTGGTGCACACCTCGCTCCTGCGCCGTGCCATCACCACCGCGAACCTCGCGCTCGACGCCGCCGACCGGCACTGGATCCCCGTCAAGCGCCACTGGCGCCTCAACGAGCGTCACTACGGCGCCCTCCAGGGCAAGGACAAGAAGCAGACCCTGGCCGAGTTCGGCGAGGAGCAGTTCATGCTGTGGCGCCGCTCGTACGACGTGCCGCCGCCCGAGATCGAGCTCGGCTCGGAGTTCTCGCAGGACGGCGACCCGCGGTACGCGGGCGAGCCGATCCCGCGCAGCGAGTGCCTCAAGGACGTGCTCGAGCGTGCGCTGCCGTACTGGGAGAGCGAGGTCGTCCCCGACCTGCGTGCCGGCAAGACCGTGCTGGTCGCGGCCCATGGCAACTCGATCCGTGCGATCGTCAAGCACCTCGACGGGATCGACGACGAGTCGATCGCCGGGCTCAACATCCCCACCGGCATCCCGCTGGTCTACGAGCTCGACGAGCAGACGCTCGCGCCCGTGACCCGCGGCGGCACCTACCTCGACCCGGACGCCGCGGCCGAGGCCATCAAGGCGGTCGCGAACCAGGGCCGCTGACCAGGCCCACCCGCACGGCACGACGACGACGGCCCGCCACCTCGCAGGTGGCGGGCCGTCGTGCGTCGGTCGCGGGGCGTGTCAGATGGCGCCGCGCTCCTCGGCGAAGTCGCCTGTCACGAGGTACACGATGCGGCGGGCCACCGAGACGGCGTGGTCACCGAAGCGCTCGTAGTAGCGCCCGCACAGCGTGATGTCGACGATCTCCTGGGGGGTCAGGTCGTGCCCCGCCGTCAGGGTCGCCGCGAACGTGTCCGCGTGCAGCTTGTCGAGGCGGTCGTCGTCGTCCTCGATCGCCTGGGCGAGCTCGAGGTCGCGCGTCTGGAGCACGTTGGTCACCTGGCGCGCGACGCTGACCGCCGCCTCGTGCATCGCGGTGAACGTCGGGACCAGGGGCTCGGGCACGCCCACGGCCGGGTACCGGCCGCGTGCGACCTCGGCGATGTGCCGCGCGAGGTCGCCCATGCGCTCGAGCGACGCGCTCATCCGCAGGGCGCTCACCACGATGCGCAGGTCCCGTGCGACGGGCTGCTGCTGGGCCAGCAGGGCCACGCAGCGCTCGTCGAGGCTGCGCTCGAGCGCGTCGATCGTGTGGTCGTCGGCGATGACGGCCTCGGCCATCGGCAGGTTGGCCTCGAGCAGGGACGTCCCTGCGGCACCGACCGCCGACTCGACCAGCCGGCTCATCGCAGCCAGGTCCTCGCCGAGCGCCGTGAGCTCGGCGGTGAAGATCTCCCGCATCAGTTCCCTCTCGTCCGTTGCCGGGCCACGGTCGCAGCGCACCGTGAACGCCGCCCCACCAGCCGGTGAACACTCGTCCGCAGGCGTGCGTACGTTCGCGCCCGGTGTCACCGGTGTCCCACGGCACGACCGTACTCTGACGGCGTGACCGAGGGACTCGACCGCGTCGTGGACGGCCTGCTGCTGCTGGGCGTCGGCGTGCTCGGCGTGGTCGTGGGGCTCACGGCCGCGTTCGCCTTCCGGTGGAGCGAACGCGCCCAGCGCGGCGCACCCGACGAGGCGCCCGAGCCCGAGCTGGGCGACGGCGCGACGGCCGTGCTCGCTGCGCTGCGCTCGGCGACGGTCGTGCTCGACCAGGCCCAGCGCGTGGTGCGTGCGAGCACCGGCGCGCGAAGCCTCGGCCTGGTGCGTGACGACCGCGTGGTGGCGCCCGAGCTGCGCGCGCTGCTCACGGAGGTGGCGCGGGACGGCGAGATCCGCGACACCGAGGTCGAGCTGCCGCGCGGGCCGCTGGGCCCCGCGACGGTCTACCTGCACGTGCGCGCCGCCCCGCTGGGCGCACGGCACGTGCTGCTGCTCGCCGAGGACCGCACCGAGGCCCGCCGCGTCGAGGAGATCCGGCGCGACTTCGTCGTCAACGTCTCGCACGAGCTCAAGACGCCCGTCGGGGCGCTCGCCCTGCTCGCCGAGACCGTCGAGCAGGCCGCCGACGACCCCGCCGCCGTGCGGACGTTCGCCTCGCGCATGCAGACCGAGGCGACCCGTCTGTCGCGCCTGGTGCAGGAGATCATCGAGCTGTCCCGGCTCCAGGTGGCCGGCGCGCTCACCGAAGGGCGTCAGGTCGAGGTGGCCGACGTCGTGCGCGAGGCGGTGGACCGCGCCGCCACCAAGGCGGCGGCCAAGGCCGTCGAGATCGACGTCGGCGACCTGCCGGGTGCCGTGGTCTTCGGCGACCAGGACCTCCTGGTGACCGCCGTGCGCAACCTCCTCGACAACGCGGTCGCCTACTCGGACGACGGCACGCGCGTCGCTGTGGGCTGCACGCTGCGCGCCGAGGACGGTCTCGTCGAGATCGCCGTGGTGGACCAGGGGGTGGGGATCCCGCCCGAGGACCAGCCGCGCCTGTTCGAGCGGTTCTACCGCGTCGACCCCGCGCGCTCGCGCGACACGGGCGGCACGGGGCTGGGCCTGTCGATCGTCAAGCACGTCGCCGCCGACCACGGCGGGGACGTGACCGTGTGGTCCGAGCCGGGGCACGGCTCGACCTTCACCCTGCGGCTGCCGCTCGCGACCACGGTCGCGCGCGGCGCCCGAACCCCTCGAGGAGAACGATGACGCACGTCCTGGTGGTCGAGGACGAGGAGTCCTACCGCGAGCCGCTCGCGTACCTGCTGCGCAAGGAGGGCTACGACGTGTCGGTCGCGGCCTCGGGCCCCGAGGCCCTCGCGGCGTTCGAGCGTGGCGGGGCGGACATGGTCCTGCTCGACCTCATGCTCCCGGGGATGAGCGGGACCGAGGTGTGCCGTGAGCTGCGTCGCACGAGCGACGTGCCGGTGATCATGCTCACGGCCAAGGACGGCGAGATCGACAAGGTCGTGGGGCTCGAGCTGGGCGCGGACGACTACGTGACCAAGCCGTACTCGTCGCGCGAGCTGCTCGCGCGCATGCGGGCCGTGCTGCGTCGCCGGACCGATGCCGGCGCACCAGCGGACGACGGCGTGCTCGAGGCCGCGGGCGTGCGGATGGACGTCGACCGGCACACGGTCGAGGTCGACGGCGCGGCCACGGCGTTCCCGCTCAAGGAGTTCGAGCTGCTCGAGATGCTCATGCGCAACCCGGGCCGGGTGCTCACCCGCGGTCAGCTCATCGACCGCGTGTGGGGCTCGGACTACGTGGGGGACACCAAGACCCTCGACGTCCACGTCAAGCGCATCCGGGCCAAGATCGAGCACGACCCGGCCCACCCCGTGCGTCTGGTGACCGTGCGTGGCCTCGGGTACAAGCTCGTGGACGACGACGCGGCCTGAGCCCCTGACGCTCCCCGAGTGTTCACCGGTCGTTCAGGCCCGCTCGTGCTCCCGGCCACCTGGCCTCCCTAGCGTCGGCCCAGGTCGCCCGCGCTCCGTGGGTGACGAGACGCGACAGGACGGAACATCGTGAAGCTTCACCGAACGAGCCGGATCGCCCCCCTGGCGGCCGTGGGCGCCCTCGCCCTGACCCTCGCAGCCTGTGGCTCGGACCCGGCGACGGACGACGCCCCCACCACCGACGCGGAGTCGGGCACCACCGAGGAGACCTCGCTGAGCGGTCAGCTCTCGGGCGCCGGCGCGAGCTCGCAGGAGTCGGCGATGCAGGCCTGGATCGCCGGCTTCCAGTCCGCCAACCCCGACGTGTCGGTCGCCTACGACCCGGTCGGCTCGGGCGGTGGCCGCACCCAGTTCACCGAGGGGGGCGTCGCCTTCGCCGGCTCGGACGCGGCCCTGGACGAGGAGGAGCTGGCCCTCGGGGCCGAGCGCTGCGCCCCGGGTGACGTGGCCGAGCTCCCGCTCTACATCTCGCCGATCGCCGTCGTGTTCAACCTCGAGGGCGTCGACAGCCTCAACATGTCCGCCGAGACGATCGCCCAGGTCTTCAACGGCGAGATCACGCAGTGGAACGACCCGGCGATCGCCGAGGCGAACCCCGACGTCGAGCTGCCGGACCTGGCCATCACCCCGGTCAACCGCTCGGACGAGTCGGGCACCACCGAGAACTTCACCGAGTACCTGGCCGCCGCGGCGGGCGACGCGTGGCCGCACGAGGCCAGCGGTGACTGGCCGCGCACGGGCACGCAGTCCGCCCAGGGCACCTCGGGCGTCGTCCAGACGGTGACCGAGGCGCAGGGTGCCATCACCTACGCCGACGCCTCGAAGGCCGGCGCACTCGGCACGGTCGCCGTCCAGGTGGGCGAGGGCTACGTCGAGTACTCGCCCGAGGCCGCGGCCGCCGTCGTCGACGCGTCGCCGCTCGCCGAGGGCCGGGGCGAGGCCAGCCTCGTGCGCGAGCTCGAGCGCGACACGACCGCCGAGGGTGCCTACCCGATCGTCCTCGTGTCGTACTCGGTGGCGTGCACCGAGTACGAGGACGAGGCCGAGGGTGAGCTCGTCAAGGCGTTCCTCACCTACGTCGCGAGCGAGGAGGGTCAGCAGGCCGCGGCCGGTGCCGCGGGCTCGGCCCCGATCTCGGAGGAGATGCGCGGCAACGTCATGGAGATCGTCGACGCGATCGCCTGAGGTCCGCACACGGTCCGACGCCGCCGGCCGGTGGCCTGCTTCGGCAGGTCACCGGCCGTGCGCGTCCCCACTCTTCGCCCCCCGTTCACCCGGCGTTCACCCCCCGGCGGCGCGCGGGTAGCCCCCGCTCGTACTCTGGAGCGCGGCCCCGAGCCGGCCTGGAGGCCGGCCCACCATCCCGAGACGGAGCACGCGTGACCAGACGCCGGACGATGACCGCCCTCACGGCGGGGGCCGTCGCCCTGCTCGCGACGGGCTGCGGCTCGGACGACCCGGTCAACCACCCCTGGCGACCGGGCGGTGCCCCCGCGGCGACCGAGGAGCCCGCGACGGCTCCCGTCACCGAGGGCCTCGCGGGGACGCTCGCAGGTGCCGGGGCCAGCTCGCAGGAGTCGGCCATGCAGGCCTGGGTCGCGGGCTTCCAGCAGGCCAACCCCGACGTGACCATCGCCTACGACCCCGTCGGTTCGGGCGGCGGCCGTACCCAGTTCACCGAGGGTGGCATCGCGTTCGCGGGCACGGACGCGCCGCTCGACGAGGCCGAGCTCGCCGCGGCGCGGGAGCGCTGCGCGCCGGGCGACGTCGCCGAGCTCCCGCTGTACGTCGCGCCGATCGCGGTGGTCTTCAACCTCGAGGGGATCGAGAGCCTCGACATGTCGCCCGCGACGGTCGCCGGCATCTTCGACGGTGCGATCACGCAGTGGGACGACCCGGCCATCGCGGCCGAGAACCCCGACGTCGAGCTGCCGGACCAGCGCATCACGCCGGTCAACCGCTCGGACGAGTCGGGGACCACCGAGAACTTCACCGAGTACCTGCACGCCACCGCCCCGGAGGCGTGGCCGCACGAGCCGAGCGGCGACTGGCCGGTCTCGGGCGGGCAGTCCGCGCAGGGCACCTCGGGCGTGGTGCAGACCGTGACCGACGGCACGGGCACCATCACCTACGCGGACGCGTCCAAGGCCGGCGCGCTCGGCACCGTGAACCTGCGCGTGGGCGACGCCTACGTGCCCTACTCGCCCGAGGCCGCGGCCGCGGTGGTCGACGTGTCCCCGCGCGTCGAGGGCCGGGGCGAGGCGAGCTTCGTCGTCGAGCTCGACCGCACGACGGCCGAGGCGGGCACCTACCCGCTCGTCCTCGTCTCGTACATGCTCGCCTGCACCGCCTACGACGACGCCGCGACGGCCGAGCTGGTCTCGGCGTTCCTCGGCTACGTCGCGAGCGAGGCCGGCCAGGAGACCGCCGCGACGTCGGCCGGCTCCGCCCCCATCAGCGAGCGTCTGCGCGAGCAGGTGCAGCCCGTCCTCGAGTCCGTCGGCTGACGCCATGACACACCCCGACCGGGAGCCCTCCGTGAGCAGCATCCCCGACGCCCCCACGCCGACGCCCGAGCCACCACCCGTGAGCACGCAGGGGACGCGGCCCGCGAAGGATCGCGCCGGCCGCGCCTTCGCCGGGCTCTCGACCGGCGCCGGCGCCCTCATCCTCCTCGTGCTCGCCGCGGTCGCGGGGTTCCTGCTGCTCGAGGCGTGGCCCGCGATCCAGGCCCCCGCCGAGGAGCTCGCGAAGATCAGCTGGATCCCGGACGACGGCTCGCTCGCGCGCTACGTGGGTCCGCTCGTCTTCGGGACGCTGCTCGGGGCCGTGCTGGCGCTGCTGCTCGCGGTGCCCGTCGCGCTCGGCATCGCGTTGTTCATCTCGCACTACGCACCGCGCCGGCTCGCGAGCGCCCTGGGCTACGTGGTCGACCTGCTCGCGGCGATCCCGAGCGTCATCTACGGCCTGTGGGGCGGCCTGTGGCTCGCGCCCCGGGTGCAACCGCTGTGGGACTGGCTCGGCGCGAACCTCGGGTTCATCCCCCTGTTCGAGGGCCCGGCCGCGACGCCCCCGCGCGTGATGATGACGGTGGGCGTGGTGCTCGCCGTGATGATCCTGCCGATCATCACGGCGGTCTCGCGCGAGGTGTTCCTGCAGACCCCGCGCCTGCACGAGGAGGCGGCGCTCGCGCTCGGCGCCACGCGCTGGGAGATGGTGCGGATGGCGGTGCTGCCGTTCGGCCGCTCGGGGGTGATCAGCGCGTCGATGCTCGGGTTGGGTCGTGCCCTCGGCGAGACGATGGCGGTGCTGATGATCCTCTCGCCCGGCCTCACGTACAGCTTCGCGCTGCTGGCCGCCGGCAGGCACCAGACGATCGCCGCGAACATCGCGCTGCAGTTCCCGGAGGCGAGCCCGCTCGGCGTGAGCGCGCTCATCGCGACGGGTCTGGCGCTGTTCGTGATCACCCTGCTCGTGAACATGGCCGCCCGCTGGGTGGTCGCGCGCCGCGCCGACTTCTCGGGAGCCAACTGATGGCCACGACCACCCAGCGCCCCGCGGCGGCACCGCCGAGCACGCGTGACCTGCTGACGCGGCCGGACCGTCGCCGGCACCTGACGGACCGTGCGATGCAGGGCGTCGTCACGCTCGCGTTCCTGCTCGCGCTCGTGCCGCTGATCTCGCTCGTGTGGACGGTCGTCGCGAACGGCATCGAGCGGCTGAGCCCGTACTTCTTCGTGGTGTCGATGCGCGGCGTGTTCGGCGGCATGGACGCCGGCGGCATCTACCACGCGATCGTCGGGACGCTCATGGTCACCGGCTTCGCGACGCTCATCTCGGTGCCCATCGGCCTCCTCACCGCGATCTACCTGGTCGAGTACGGGCGAGGGTCGCTCGCGCGGGCGGTGACGTTCTTCGTCGACGTGATGACGGGCATCCCGTCGATCGTCGCGGGTCTGTTCGCCTACGCCTTGTTCGCGGTGTTCTTCGGGCCCGGGGTGCGGTTCGGCGTCGTCGGCGCCGTGGCGCTCTCGGTGCTGATGATCCCCGTGGTCGTGCGCTCGAGCGAGGAGATGCTCAGGCTCGTGCCCAACGAGCTGCGCGAGGCGGCCTACGCGCTCGGGGTGCCCAAGTGGCTGACGATCCTCAAGGTCGTGCTGCGCACCGCCGCGGCAGGGATCGTCACGGGCGTGATGCTCGCGATCGCGCGCGTCATCGGGGAGACCGCGCCGCTGCTCATCACGCTGGGCGTGATCGACTCGATCAACTACAACCTGTTCGAGGGGCGCATGATGACGCTCCCCGTCTACGTGTTCCGGCAGTACTCGCAGGGCCTGGTGCCGTGCTCCCCGGACCAGCTCGACTGCATCGCGACCATCAACTACGACCGGGCGTGGGCCGCGGCCCTCGTGCTCATCGGCATCGTGCTGCTGCTCAACCTGCTCGCCCGCCTCGTCGCCCGCTACTTCGCCCCCGCCCGCGGCCACTGACCCGCGCACCGATCGAGAGAGACCCATGGCACAGCGCATCGACGTCACGGACCTGAACGTCTACTACGGCAGCTTCCTCGCCGTCGCGGACGTCTCGATGATGATCGAGCCCAGGTCCGTCACGGCCCTCATCGGCCCCTCGGGCTGCGGCAAGTCGACCTTCCTGCGGACCCTCAACCGGATGCACGAGGTGATCCCCGGCGCGCGCGTCGAGGGCAAGGTCACCATGGACGGGGTCGACCTGTACGACCAGGCCGTGGACCCGGTCGCGGTGCGTCGGCAGATCGGCATGGTCTTCCAGCGGCCCAACCCGTTCCCGACCATGTCGATCGCCGAGAACGTGCTCGCCGGCGTGCGCCTGAACAACCGGCGCATCTCGAAGTCCGACGCTGCCGACCTGGTCGAGCGCTCGCTGCACGGCGCGAACCTCTGGAAGGAGGTCAAGGACCGGCTCGACCGGCCCGGCTCGTCGCTCTCGGGCGGCCAGCAGCAGCGCCTGTGCATCGCCCGCGCGATCGCGGTCCGCCCGCAGATCCTGCTCATGGACGAGCCGGCCTCGGCCCTCGACCCGATCTCGACCCTCGCGATCGAGGACCTGATCCACGAGCTCAAGAACGACTACACGATCGTGATCGTCACGCACAACATGCAGCAGGCCGCGCGCGTGAGCGACCGGACGGCGTTCTTCAACGTCTCGGCCACGGGTGAGCCCGGCCGGCTGGTCGAGATGGACGACACCCGCACGATGTTCTCGACCCCGTCCGTCCAGGCGACCGAGGACTACATCTCGGGCCGCTTCGGCTGAGCCCGCTCGGGGCCCCGGACGTCAGCGGGCGGCTGTCCGTCGGTGGTTCAGCCCGCGTCGGGCACGAGGTCCGCGTACTCGGGCAGCGTGCCGTCGAGCACGGGCACCTGTGCCGTGGTGGTCGCGCCGCCGTCGACGGCGATCTGCAGCTCGACGTAGGCGCCCGGGGCCACGGGGACCGCGTCGAGCGTCACCTCGTCCCCGCCGTCGGGCGACAGCAGGGCGGTGCCGCGCGCGTCGACGGCGACCGGCTCCGCGAGGGCGCCGTCGACGCCGAGGGTGACGCGCACGTCCTCGTCGCCGTCGTTCGTGATCTGCCCGACGACGACGCCCGGCGCGCCCTCCGCGGAGGACAGCACGATCACGTTGCCCAGGCGCACGTCGTCCAGCTCCACGCGCACGCCGTCCGAGGCCGCGTAGGTCGTGGTGGTCGTGATCGGGTTGGTGGCCGAGCACGCCGAGAGGCCCGCGGCGGTCGCGAGCGCGAGCGGCACGACGACGGCGCGACGGAGGGTCGAGACGGGGCGGGACACGGGCGACTCCTTGGGCACGTCAGGCGGGTCGAGCTGCTGGCCACAGCCTACTGGCAGCCCGTGAACACCGATGTCGGAGCGCTGACCAGCACAAACATCACCAAGCGAGGGTCAAAGGCGCCTCGGGGCGTGGTAGAGTGGGCCTCCGCGAAAGGGGACGCCTCCACATGACCTTCACCGTAGGCGAGACCGTTGTCTACCCGCACCACGGGGCCGCACTGATCGAGGAGATCAAGACCAGGACCATCCGGGGTGAGGACAAGACCTACCTCAAGCTCAAGGTGGCGCAGGGCGACCTGACCATCGAGGTCCCTGCCGAGAACGTCGACCTGGTCGGCGTCCGCGACGTCGTCGGGCAGGAGGGCCTCGAGAAGGTCTTCGACGTGCTCCGTGCGCCCTACACCGAGGAGCCGACCAACTGGTCGCGGCGCTACAAGGCCAACCTCGAGAAGCTCGCCTCGGGCGACGTCATCAAGGTCGCCGAGGTCGTGCGCGACCTCTCGCGCCGCGACGCCGACCGCGGCCTGTCCGCGGGGGAGAAGCGGATGCTCGCCAAGGCCCGGCAGATCCTCGTCTCGGAGCTCGCGCTCGCCGAGCACACCGAGGAGGAGAAGGCCGAGGCCATCCTCGACGAGGTCCTGGCGTCCTGATCCGGTGCGCGTCGCCGCGATCCTGACGGCCGCGGGGAGCGGGAGCCGGCTCGGCCACGCCCTCCCCAAGGCGCTCGTCCCCGCCGGGGACGACGCGCTGGTCGTGCACGCGGCCCGCAACCTCGCCGCCTCCGGCGTGGTCGACGAGATCGTCGTCACCGTGCCCAGGACGCACCTCGCCGCGTTCGCGTCGGCGATGACGCATGCGGACCTGCACGGCGTCCCGGTCCGCCTCGCGGTGGGTGCCGGCACACGTCAGGCCTCGGTCGCCGCGGGCCTCGCGGAGCTCGGGCCGGACGTCGACGTCGTGCTGGTGCACGACGCGGCGCGCGCGTTCGCCCCGCCCGCCCTCGTGCGGCGGGTGGCGGACGCGGTGCGCGAGGGGCACCGCGCGGTCGTCCCCGGTGTGCCGCTCGCGGACACCGTGGTGCAGGTCGACGAGGACGGCGACGTGCACGGGGTGGACCGCGCGACGCTGCGCGTCGTCCAGACGCCGCAGGGATTCGACCGCGCACTGCTCGACCGTGCGCACGCACGTGCCGCGGCCCGGGCCCAGGACGACGCGACCGCGGCCACGGACGACGCGTCGTTGTGCGCACGTCTGGGCGAGCCCGTGACCCTCGTCGAGGGTGCCGACGCTGCGGTCAAGATCACGACGCCGCGGGACCTCGCACTCGCGCAGGTGCTCGCGGCCGAGGCGTCCGCAGCGGCGCAGGTCGCTCCCGCACCCGCCGACGGAGCCCCGCCCACCGACGGCGCCGCACCCACCGACGAGGCCACGCCGGCGGTGGACAGGGCGGTCGCGAGGTGAGGCTGCCGCGCACGGGGATCGGCATCGACGTCCACGCGTTCGCCGCGCCGGGCTCGGGGCGTGAGCTCTGGCTCGGCGGGCTGCACTGGCCGGGCGAGCTGGGGCTCGAGGGGCACTCGGACGCCGACGTGGCTGCGCACGCCGCGGCCGACGCCCTGCTCTCGGCCGCGGGTCTGGGCGACCTGGGCTCGACGTTCGGCACCGCCGAGCCGCGCTGGGCGGGCGCGTCGGGCACCGTGCTCCTGGCCGAGGCGACGCGGCTCGTGCGCCGTGCCGGGTTCGAGATCGGGAACGTCGCGATCCAGGTGATCGGCAACCGGCCGCGGCTCGGTCCGCGCCGTCAGGAGGCACAGGCCGTGCTCACGCTCGCGTGCGGCGCGCCCGTGAGCGTGAGCGCCACGACGACCGACGGTCTCGGCCTCACCGGTCGTGGCGAGGGGGTGGCGGCCATCGCGACGGCGCTCGTCGTCGAGCGTGAGGCGTCCGACGGCCGCGTCGAGCGTCCCACGTCGGCGTCGGTGCGTGAGGCCCCTGCCGCGCCGGCCCGGTCTCGCGACGAGCCTTCGGGCGTACCAGCACCGGCGCCCGGTGCGAGCGCCCCCGCAGCGCGGCCGCCGTCGGGCGCGGCGGGGCCGGGCGAGGCGCGCGCCGCCCGCCGTCGGCGGGAGGGAGTACCTTCGCGCCGGGGCCGGGGGGGGGGGGGCGGGGCGGGGCGGGGGCTGCCCCCCCCCGCCCGGGGGGGGGGGGGGGGGGGGGGGGGGGGGGGG
>NZ_JAACYI010000019.1 GCF_009996735.1 Cellulomonas sp. APG4
CCATCAGGGTCGGCGGTGCGGCAGGCGGACAGATCTCTCAATGAGGACACCGGCAGGGTCGGTCATTCTGTGGGTCACGCCAGCCGGCACCACCTTGCCGCGCAGCATGCTGGCGAGTCTCACAGTCCTTCTGGTCGACCATGCAGCGCGAGCTCCTGGACCGCCGCTCCTGGGCCTGCCGCGAGGAGCTCGCCGCGGCGATCTTCGAATGGATCGAAGGCTTCTACAACCCTCTCCGGCGCCACTCCGGCCTGGACTACCGGTCCCCGAACGACTTCGAGGACCTTCACACCGCCGCCACCGCGGCGGCATGATCACCCAACCCGAACTGTCCGGGAAACCGGGTCAGGCTCCCGGTCTTTCATGCGGCCGGTGATGGGGACCGGCTCGCCGGGAATCGGTGGGTTCTGGCGTTCGCTGAGGTGTCAGGGCAGCGGTGAGGCCCGGCTGTCGCGCCGGGTGGGCGGGTTCCGTGGTCCTCGGGTCGTCGGGACAGGGTGTCGGCGGGTCAGCCGAACGCGGTGCGTAATCGGCCCCAGCCAGTGGCGATCGCGGCGGCCCAGCGCCAGGCCTTGTCTATGCGCAGCCGCATCTGGCGGCCGCCGCGGGTGACGCGGGCGGCGACATGCAGGACGCGGTAGCGGAACGCGGCGATCTCGCACTTGGCCAGGACCGGGTGGTCGGCGAAGGCGATGAGCTTGGTCCAGGCGATCAGGTCGGTGGCCATCAGGACGACCTCGAGCCAGGCGTTGTTCTCTGCCCAGCCCCGGCAGGGCAGGTTCCGCAACCCGGTGGCCTTGGCCTGGCGGATGCGGTCCTCGACGCGGGCGTGCTGACGGTGGCGCAGCTCCAGACCGGCGAGCTGGCCGGGGCGGCCCCGGCGGCATCGGCGCGGAGGCGGTCGACGTCTCGGCCGAGTCCGTGCTCTCAGGCGCCTTGGGCACCGTCGCCCCGATCGCGGGGACGGGAGAGGCGCTGTGCTCGGTGACGGCGATGCGCGAGGTGCCGCGCGATCCCGACGGCGTCCCTGGCGTGGACTGGCTCGACCTGGGCCTGCCCCTCGGCTCGCTCGGGAGGCTCGACCGCCGGGTGGGTGCCTTCCCGCTCGTCCCCGGCGGCGACGAGTCATGGCGGGCGCCGGTCGACGCATGGCTCCAGGGCGTGGCTCGGGCGGTCTTCGCCGCGTGCCCGTACGAGCACGCCGTCCTCGGCTTCGAGGTCACCGGCGTCGAGGTCGCTGATGCGGAGCGCGAGCAGGCGTTGCTGCTCGCGCCCGGCCCGACGGGGGAGCTCGCCTTCACGTCGGCACCGCTCTTCGCCTACCCCCACCTACGACCCGTGGCCGCGCCCGACGAGCGCCGGACGTCCAGCCGGATCGCCGCATGGTCGTGGCCGCTCGGAGGCGCAGTCGCCGCGGCGGTCCTCTGGACCGTCTGGCCCGAGACGCGTGACGAGCCCTGGTGGACCATTGCCGGCCTCGCCCTCGCCGGAGCGGTGGTCGTGGCGGCCTCCGCGTGGTCGCGCCGACGCCGTTCGCGTCAGGCTTGAACTTCGGTCGAGCCGTCGAGGCGCGAGGGGGGAGTGAGATGACCGAGGTCTCCTCGGGCGACTCTCGCGTCGACGTCGCGCTTCCTGCGCAGCCTCCCAGACCCGACCGCTTACAGTCTGCAGGCCTCAACGTTTACAGTCTGCAGACTGCTGCCTTTGCGGCCTGCGGATTTCGACGCTGACACTCTGCTGTCGCTCGAGGCGCGGAGCGCGCGTGCGGGCGAGGGGAGCGCCCGATGGTGTCGGGCTGCCGTCGCCGTGGCCATGGTCGGACCTCTTCGCCATGGCACGAGCCGACCAGCACGATGGTGCCGGGTAGGTCTGACCTGGCCTCGATGAAGCCCTGGCCTACGGAAACCAAGGGAGCGGGTGACGGGAATCGAACCCGCGCTGTCAGCTTGGGAAACTGACAGAACCGGTTCTAGCCACTCGCCGCGAGGCCATCGCTACAGGTCAGAGCCAGCACAGGTGCCAACTTGCGACAGCGAGCGACACCTCGTGACGTCTCGGTATGGAGCGTAATGGAGCGGCGCGCGGCAGCCAAGGACGACACCGCCACGGCAGCGCTACTACGTCTGGTCAACGTTCTTCGGCCGGCCTGGAGCAGCGCGGACTCGGCCATCCCGAGCGGGCGGGCAACGTCACGAACGGTACGCCCGGACTAGTCGATGCCACCCTCGTCGGTGCGCTCGCTCAACCAGCTCGGGCGCGCTACGGCGAGACTGCGGCAGAAAGGGCCTCGGCGTGCTTCATCCTCTCGGGCAAGCGTAGCTGCAGACCTCATCAACGGTGTCCGTCGAAGCGGGTCGCGATCTCCAGCCAACCGCTATCAACGGGTGGCCGAGCACACCTAGTTGGCGTCACTGACTAGGAATCTGCGCGACGTGAGCCGCTCAATCTGGCCGCTGGCGTGGAAGACCAGGCCAGCCATGAAGTCGACGATGCGCTTCGCGTCGGCATCGTCGAGAGCCTCGAGATTGACACCGACGGTCCCATGTTGGCGCAGCAGTTCGCCGATGGCTCGGGCGTCCTGGTACGACCTCACGTCGACCCAGGTGAGCCCTGATGTGCGAGCGGTCTGTGGCGCTGCGTCTTCAGTGCCGGCCTGCGCGACAGCCTGTTCGAACTCTGCGCTGGCTCCAAGAGCTTCGAGCCGCGTCATCCGGGTGAGCAGGGCGCTGATCCTCGCACGGAAGCCCACGGCGAGGGCGAGGACCGTCAACGGCCAGATGAACACCTTGATGTACTCGAGCACAACGAGCGGCGTCGACATGTCCGCGAACATATCGGAGCCTGATGCCGCCAGCCCCAACTAGGGCCTACGTCCTGGAGGGTCAGGGGCCTCCTGCGGAAGGGCGGTTTCAGCAACAAGAGCCAGCATCCCGCTCGGGACATCGCGCCACTGGGCCCGGTACCTTCCGGTATGGCCACACTGTCACCGGAGACGGCGCCCGCGACGTTCTTTGACCGCCTCGACGTGCGCCGCGCTCTAGGCATGACAAGCGTGGACGACCTCTGGGACTGGGCGGTCGGCGGCGGCTCTGCTGGCGGACTGCCTGTGGGCGACAAGGTCGTGTACCGCGGGCAGTCCCACGCTGACTTTGGGCTGACCTCGTCCTTGTACCGGCTCTGTCGCAAGGCACTGCCGTCCGGAGTGGCGGAGAAGCGCTTGGCTGAGGTCGAGGCGAAGGTGCTCGCGGCCATGCGTAGTGAAGGGCTCGGCAGGCGTATGAGCGATGGACAGTTGCTCTCCGTGCTCCAGCATCACGGCGTTCCGACGCGGCTCATCGACTTCTCGCGCGGTCCTCTTGAAGCGCTCTACTTCGCCGTCGAAGGACGCGACGGCATCGACGGTCGCATGTTCGTGGTTCGCGTGGACGGAAGGCCGACATCCGTTGCGACAGAGATGCCTTTCGAGTCGACTCACGGCGACCCCGCCCTGCCGTGGGCCTCGTATGCCCGGGGTAACACGCGCGCGCAGGATCCGTGGACGCAGACAGTCGCCCTCGTTGACCCGAAGGACCTCGATCCGCGAATGGTCGCTCAGCGCGGCGTCTTCCTCGTGGGCGGACTCAACCGGCGGTCCGCGGGGCGCAGCATGCGTTACGCGGCGGCCCCTGGAGGCCGAGCGGGGCGAGAACTCGCGCCAACGCTCTACGCCGACGTGACGTCCCTGGGCGTCAACTTCACGACGAGGATCTCCCGCCGGCCGCACGGCTCTTGGCCCGCGTCCGGATGGACCATCAAGATCGATCACGCCTGGAAGCCAGAACTCCGTAGCCGCCTGGCTTCTCTGGGTGACTCCATCAGTAGAGACACCATGTACCCCCCGGTGGATGAGGTCGCGCGACTGGCGAACTACGCCGTCCTCGAGGACCTGGCCCAAGGCAGCCGACTGTAGGCACGGCAGCGCGTCATTGTGCCCGGCGGGCCGCCATCACCTCGGCGGGATGGGCTCCTGTGCGCTCACCTGGCGACGGTCCGCACGCGACCATACGCGCGTGGCCGCACTCGTATGCGAGCGTCGACCAATCGACGCTCGCCGATGGGAACTGCTTCGGCCACCGATGCGTCGAGGGCCGCGCGTTCCACTCGCCGAGGAGCATGCGACGCCGGTCGCGGAGGTTATCCCCAGGCTCGCGCGTGTGGCGCTCATGAATCCTCGGCATCGCTAACCTGCAACCTGGATCGGGACGAACCAGGGGGAAGCGGGAATGGGTACAGGGGGCGCGGTGGGGAGCGGTGAGGCTGTTGCGGACTTCGAGGAGATGCGCGCAGCGACGAGGCGGATGAACGACGCCGGGGACACCCTCGACGCCCAGCACCGGGTGCTGGACTCCCGTGGGTCCTACCGGGCTGAGCTGCCACCGCACGTTGCGACGGTGCTGGACTCGTTCGCTGACCGGTGGGAGCACACCCTGACCCAGCTCGCCCAGGCGATGTGTGACACCGGGACGAACGTTGAGCAGTCCCGGGTCGCGTACGAGGACCGCGACGGGTTGGTGTGCTGGGACATGCGCACCCTGGACGGGCGGAACTGATCGTGGCGCCCCACCCCACGTACGGGGCCACCAGTCCCGCAGTGTTGCTTCACGCGGCTGACCCTGCCCTGGTGGACGACGACGCCGGTGACCTGCGCGGGCTCGCTGTGCGGCTCGAGTACGAGATCGCCCCGCTGCTGCGGACCGCGACGACACCCGCGTGGCAGGGCCTGGCCGGTGAACGGTACGAGCTCACCCGTGACGGGTTGTGGCGGGCCGCGTTGGGGGCCGCGGACGCGTTCAACGACGCCGCCGTCGTCTTGGAGACGTACGCGTCCGCGGTGCGCGCCGGGTACCAGCAGCTCGCGGCCGCGATGGAAGACCCGGCCGTGTGGTCGGACTCCACGGCCCGGCACGTGACCATCGACGGCATCCAGCACACCCTGGACCAGGCCGCTGAGGACCTGCGGGTGGGTCTCGGTGCGTGCTCGAACTTCCTGCCCTCCCCCACGAGCGGGATCTCCGAGGCGTTGCGTGGCGCTGGGGACTGGTGGGACGGGCTCGAGCTGTGGCAGCAGATCCTCGTCGGTGTGGCCGTCGCCGGGGCGACCGCCCTGTCCGGTGGGTCCCTCGGGGTGGCGATCGGCGTCGGTGGCGTGGCGTCCTATGGGCTTGAGCACGCCCACGGGCTCGCTGACCTCAACGACGACCCCGTCGCGGCCACCCAGTCGTACTTCGAGACGACCACACCTGCCGCGACCGCCCTACACGTGGGCGAAGCGGCGCTGACGTTCGGACCGGGAGCGTTCGGCGGAGCGGTCCTGGGGACGGGTGCACGGCACGGCATCTCCCAGGCCGTCAGGCACCCGCACGTCTACGCCGGAGAGCTCAGCAACGCGATGGCAGCCGGTGACCGGGGTGCGGTCGACTTCTCCGCGTTCATGCGACGCGACCCGATCACCGCAGCCAACGGGGACCTCATCACACCTCTTGACGCGGCCGCGCAGCCCGGAGCTGCAGCGCAGTACCTCGACCAGAAGGTCGTGCCACTGTCCGCCCGAGGTCAGGCCCTGGACTACCAGGTGGCCCAGTACGGCGAAGCGGAGCGGGCGATCTTCCTGCCGAACGGTCGAGAGGTCCGCCCGGACGGGTTCAACCCAACCTACGGGGCGGTGGGCGACGCGAAGTTCGTCCACGAGGGCCAGACGTCGTCGTTCTACATCCCGGAGACGATGTCGAGCCCCGGTATCCAGACGATCGCGGAGACCAAGATGGACAACACCCTCACACGGTTGTCGCAGGCGTCGCTGGCTTCGGGTGGGGATGGGATCGTGGAGATGACGACGAACAACCCGAGGGCGGCCGCGTACATGGAGGCGCGCATGAGCGCGTTGAACATCACCGGCTACGTACGGATCGTGGAGTGAGATGAGTGACGTTCTGATCGCCAGCACAGGGTCCTACCGGTTCGACATCGACGCGCTCCAAGCCGCAGCATCGTCGCGGTGGCCGGGGATGCGCCGATTCGACGGCGCAGGCTCCGGGGACGGACAGTTGCAGCACGTCGGCGCCGACAACCGGCTCCTCGACGTCACGAGCCTGCGGGCCGGTCACGGCCTGGGCGTCGAAGGTGACCCTGAGCGGGTGGCCGAGTTCATGGCCTGGCTGACGACCCAGCCCGGGTTCCCCTCAGACGGGAGCATCGAGGTCTACAACTGGGCGCTGGACATCATGCACCTGGCCCCTGGTGCGCAGGTAGGCGAGCTGTTGGCGTCGCTCCCCTAGCCTCGCTTGTCTGGAGCGCCTGCTGGCACACTGTCGCTGTGCCGAATGAGAGCTCTCGAGCAGAGGCAACACGTCGTCGCCGCCAGGCTCTGCACCAGGAGGGCTTCAACGCGCCCTTGCCGACAGAGCGCGGAGCCCCGCCGGAACCGTCCACGGTGTCTCGCGACGTCGACCCCCGTCCGGCGCCTGGCCCGGCCACGCCGAGTCGCGACACCTAGCCCTTCGTCGCGCGCCGTCACCGGCCATCGTTCCTAGGGCTCCCAGCCCGCAGGCGGCAAGGGTCGACTGTGGCGCAGCGACACGCGCCAAGCTTGACCTCGTGGGCGAACCGCACGGCGGCACACTGGGCGGATGCGGCGGATCGCAGGCCAGAGACCGTACGGGGGCGACGATGGGCCGAGCGCCGCTGAGTTGCTCCTCGAGGAGACCCGTCGCGCCGAAGACCTCCAGGAAGGCGCCGGAACCGCGCTGGACCAGGTCGCTGGGATCACGACCGGGTTCGCCGGTGTGGTCGTGAGTGTGCTCGCGGGTGGTGACGGGTGGCCGACGTTGATAGCCGCGGTGCTAGCTGCACTCTCGGCGGTGTGCGGGGTGCGCGCCATGGCGATCCGGACGACGGCGACGTTGCGCCCGGTCGCGCTCCTCGAGCGGTTCGAAGGGACGCCCAGGGCGGAGGCTGAGGTGGCGGTGCTCGCTACAGCTGCCCTCCTCCACGAGGACCGCGCCGAACGGCTGCGCAAGAAGCGCTGGTGGTTCAGCACCGCCGGCGGGCTGCTCGTGGGTGCTATCGCGGTCCTGCTCCTAACGCTTACGCTGGATGCGGTCAACGCCGACCATGAGGCGACCGCTCCCACGGAGCAGATCGGTCCCACACCAGATGAGGAGGTGGACGGGTGAACGGCAACGACACTGCGATCTCGTTCGCCGCGTCCCTCGCTGACCCGACGTTGGTGAGTTCGGCGGAGGGCGATCGTGACGACACCGAGCGCGTGCGCCGGTACCTCCTGGGCAAGGGTGCGGCGGAGGGCGATCGTGACGACACCGAGCGCGTGCGCCGGTACCTCCTGGGCAAGGGTGCGACGAAGGGCAGTGCTCGCGTCGTGCCCCGTGGTGCGAAGACCAGCCGGGGCGTGACGAAGAGCGCTGCCAGCGGCCGGTTCGTCAGCAAGGCGCGGTCGGCGCGGTCAAACCGCTCTAGCGACTGACCCGGTTCGCGATGGCACTTCGGATCGTGTCTACGGGGTGGCAACTCCGCTCCTGTCCACACGGCCGAGGACGGTCGCTTCCCCAAACCACTGTATAGACGGCACCGTAAGATTGGGATGCGCCCGACACATAAGGAGCACCCCATGACCAGCCAGCTGACGGTTCAGCGCGCACCGCTGGATGCCCTACGTGCCTCCGACGCCACGCCTGCCGTCGTCGTCGACACTGCTGCTCGCGAGCTGATTGTGGATGCCAACGCGGGTGCGACCCCGCCCGCGGCCAGCGACCGCAGGATCGCGTTTCCGATCCTGATGGGCATCGACCGGCCGGTGATGATCCTGGACGCTGACGTCGACGCGATTCTCGAGTGGGTCGCCCCGCTGGCGCGCCGGCTCATCGAGGCCCCGCACTCCCTGGTGCTGCGCGAGGCCATCGTGACCGCGATCCGCCTCGCGTGGGATCGCCTCGACGTGGCCCGTGCGACCGTGGCCGAGCCGTGGGATGCGGTGTGGGCGGAGGCTCGGGCGGCCCGTGAGCGCGCCGCAGCGGTCGTCGTCGCTCAGCACGTCGTGGCGCTGCACGACCCGGCCCGGCACGGTGGGTGGGTCGTGGAGCCTGTCGTGGAGGACGATCTCGCGCTCCTGCGGGCGGGTCACGTCGACCACGGCTATCACCCAGAGCCGGTCGTGCTCTGGTGGGCGGACGCCGACGTCGAGACCGACGTCGTGGACGCGTACGTGGCGATGCTCGCCGCAGCGCAGCGGACCCCCTTGGCGGTGCCGGCATGAGCGCGACGGAGCGGCTCGCGGCGCACGTGGCGACCGAGGCCGCGCACCAGGCAGCCCTGGACGCGGTCGCGCGTGCCTATGACGCGTACGCGGGCGAGGGCGCTGACGGCCTCGGTGGGCTGCCACCGCTGACACGCAGGCGGCGCCGGCGGGTGGAGCGGGTGGCGCTCGAGGGCGCGGTGCGGGACGCGGTCGCAGCGGGAGTGCCGCCGAGCCGGATCGCCCGCACCTTGGCGGTCTCACCTGGGCGGGTCACCCAGCTGGCGGGGCGGCGGATGGCGGCCTGACTCGCTCCTCCTGCCCCCTGGGGGAAGGGCCGCACCGAACGGGTGCGGCCCTTCGTGTTGGGCAGCGGGGTGACGGGCCATGCGGGAGGGGACGCCCGGTTTCTCTGGCCGTTGGCGAGGCTGGATCGGGCCGATGCGAGGCCGATCCGCCCACTTCTAGCACCTTGGCGTGCTCGCTCAACCCGACCGGTGGCGACGCCGCCCTAACGCTAAACGGGTTGTATAGACAACGGTATAGGCTGTAGCCAGACAGCACACAGCAGTACCGCGCAGAGGAGCACGACGATGAGCACCCAGACAGTCACCATCGAGGAACTCGTGGACGAGTTGACCCGCGACCTGCCCGAGCAGGTCCACCTCGAGATCCACGGCACCACCGTCTACCTCTGGCGGGAGGTGCGCGTGCCCCGGTGCTGCAACATGCGGCCCGAGGCGACCGCGTTCACCGCCCTCGACGCCCTTGGCGTCATCCGTGGCGACGGCGCAGTGTTCGAGCAGTTCAACTGCTGCACCTCCGAGATCGTCTCTGGCAAGGTGCACCGCTTCGACGCGCACGACGAGGACGCTCCGACCGCGCTGCGTGAAGCTCTCGACATCCTGCTGAGCGACCTTGCCGAGGAAGAGGCTGAGGAGGCAGGCGAGGGGGCGCAGTTTGTCGCGGACGCCGCCGCACTCGGCATCACCGTGGAGGCGTGGGCGGAGGAGGGCATGGCGTACTGGGTCGGGTCGTGCACCCGCTGCGACGACGTGTACCCGGCGAACGAGGGCGGGTGCTTCGACCGTGACGAGGCCGACGACGTGCTCGCCTGGGCCCGCGCCCACAAGCGCGACTGCACCGCCTGAGACGACCCCTCCCGCCCCGTGACGTACACACAGGGGCGGGAGGGACCTCCACCTAGGGCGTGTCTCCTATGTCCGTAGCCAGGTGATGATGGCGGCGAGGACGACGGCGCCGCGGTAGGTCACGGCGTGCTTGTCGTAGCGGGTGGCCAGGCCGCGCCACTGCTTGAGCAGGCAGAAGGCGCGTTCGACGACGTTGCGGCCCTTGTACCGGTCGGGGTCGTAGGTGACCGGGCGGCCGCCGCGGGAGCCGCGGCGCTTGCGGTGGCCTTGCTGGTCGCGCGGTTCTGGGATGACCGAGACGATGCCGCGGCGGCGCGGATGGCGCGTGAGGAGTACGCCTTGTCCGCCAGCAGTGCGTCCGGTCGGGTCCGGGGGCGGCCTGGTCCCAGACGCGGGACGTGGATCATGTCCAGCACCGGCAAGCACATGGGGGCGTCACCGCCTTGACCAGGGCCGATGAGCACCGCCAGGGGCCGACCCTTGCCGTCCACGGCGTGGTGGATCTTCGTGCTCAGCCCGCCGCGGGACCGCCCGATCGCATGGTCAGCCGGCTCGACGCGCAGATTCGTGTGATTCGGAAGGTCCCCCTGTGACCCGGGGCAGGGTGGTGGCGTGCTGGTGAGCCCGGTTGACGGTGGAGTCGATGCTCACTGCCCAGTCGATGTCACCAGCGGCGTCGGCCTGGGCCAGCAACGCGGCGTGGATCTTGTCCCACGTGCCGTCCCGGCTGAACCGGGCGTGGCGCTTCCAGACCGTCTGCCACGGCCCGAACCGTTCCGGCACGTCCCGCCACGCACACCCCGTGCGGAAGCGGAACACGATGCCCTCGACCACCTGCCGATGATCCCGATACGGCCGTGAACGACCCCTGACCTGCGGCATCAACGGCGCGATCCGCGCCCACTGAACATCACTGAGCTCCTGCGTTCGATTCACCCGGCCAGCATCGCGCGCACATCCCGCTCATCTTGGGAGACACGCTCTAGTCCGCTTCGAGGACGTTGTTCTCATACGTTCGGTAGTCGTCGATACCAAGGTCGCTCATGCGGTTGAACGTGTCCCGCCCGCCACGCGAGGCATACAGGTGCGGATCGTACATCCCGTCCGTCACCGGGTAGGTCCGGCTCTGGGAGTCGTAACCATCGGACGGGAACGGGACGTCCAGTTCCCGGTGGCGCAGATCGAGGGTGGCCAGGTAGTCCGGCACCAAACGGCCCAGCCCGGCACGGAGCTCTCGCAGCCGCATCGGCACGACCACGGCAAGCATCGGCACGATCGAGCCCAGCAGCACCCAGACGATCGCGGGCACACTCCCGTCGGGCAGGTCTGGTGTGCGCAGCGCCAAGGCGAACATCTCGTACAGCGCCCATGCGCCCCACAGGCCAAGCAGCGTGTAGCTCCACCGGCAGGTCCGCGCCTGCCACTTCCCGCCCAGCTCGGTGAACTTCCCCGACTTGATGCCGCCGTAGGCGATGTTCTGCAGACGGTCGTGCTCGCGGCGCTCGGAGTCGCTAAGCAGCCGGAGGTCAACGCCCATGTCGTCCCCCTCGTTGTTCGACGGTCAGCCCATCCTCCCGGTCCCGCCGCGGTTCCACCAGGCTTCCCACCCGCTCTACTCGACGTGACTGCGGCATCCCCGATCTAGCGCTGCCGCCCAGCTGGGTCTAGACCAAGGGCCGCCACAGCCCACCCGACGACCAGCTCGGACTTCCCACCAGGAGCAACAGCACAACGCTCTGGAAGGACGAGAGGCGATGGTTCCCCGCACCCAGCACACCCGTTCCCTCAACACCCTGACCGTGTACCGCGTCGGTGACCGCACGACGATCGTGGTTCGTGACGCTCGCGGCATGGTCCTCACCGCCGATGTCGCGCACGGCCCGCTCAGCCCCGACGCGCTCACCGAGCTCTACGGCTGCCCGTTCACCGTGACTGGCACTTCCCGTGGCGTGAACAGCGCCGGGCGGGCGTGGACCGCCACGCACTACACCGTGGGCGTCCCCGCACGGGGCGGTGAACTCTGTGGCCGCCAACAAGCTCCACGCCCGATGCGCGCTCTGCGGCGGGACGGTCGAACCCGGCGAGGGCCTGACGCAGCCGGTCGACGACCAGTGGAGCATCGTCCACCTACCTGGGGACTGCGAACGCACCGACGCCCAGCGGTACCTCTTGAGCGCCGACGAGCGTGACGCCGACCCGGCTTGGCAGCTGGGCCTGACCGTCCACGGCCCACGCGGTTGGGTGACGATCCTCCGCAGCCACCGGGTCGAGCACCCCCGCACCGGGGCGCGCACCGTCGCCTACTGGGTGCGCACCGCCGGCCCCCTGGAGATCGCGGCCGCCCAGCTCCTCGACGTGGAGGTGACACTGTGACCCCGACCGACCTGGACGCACTCTGGGACGCGATCGAAGCGCTCGAGGCCGCCGACTTCGCCGAGCTTGGTGACCTCGCCGCCCGCTAGGAACACCGCTGAAGAGAGGCTCCACCCGGTCGGGTGGGGCCTCTCTCGTGGCCCGGTGGCAGCATGGGGGTGTGTTGACCCTGGATCCGCGCCTGGTGCTGCCGGCTGACGGGCTTCCGTCTAGCCGACGGCGGGCGCAACGCGCGATCGCGCGGGCGTGGGCAGCTGGTGACGTGGCCGTGGTACCGGCCGCTGTGCCGCTAGTGCAGGAACTCCTTGCTGCGGGCCGCCCGTGGTGGTGTCGCCTGCACTGCCGCCGCCGCGGGCGTTAGCGGCGCTCTCGTGCGTCGTCCTCGCGCGGAGGCGACACCGACGCCGGCACCTTCGGTGGCACAGACGGGCGACGCACCACCTGCCCCGTCCGCGATAGCCCGACGTATCCGCCGCCACGTGGGGCGAACCATCTCCGGTGATCGGGGCGGTCGCTCACGCTCATGCCCTGACGGTACCTCCGGTGGGATCATCGGACCATGACCGACCGGGACGCCCTCGACGCGATCCGTGCCGCCGCCGCCACCATGGGAGCGACCGTCGTGCACATCATCGGGCCGATCCCGGGCGCCGGGGTCGTCGCAGCCCTCGACGTCGACCGCCTCACCCTGGACGGTGCCGCCGCGCTCCGGCGGGCTCTCACCGTCGCGTGGCCGGGGGAGCGGGTCGATGTGGTCGCGGCACCCGTGACCACCTTGGACGTCACCGGGCCGACCTCCTCTGGTCCGCTTGGGCCGCTCATCGCCGCGGGATTGGTCACGCCCGCCACCAACCCGCAACGCGCACCCCGACGCGCTGCGCCGTTGACCAGCGTTGCCGACGTCGACCTTGCCCTCCAGCGCGACCGCGCCGACCTGACGACGTTCGCCGACCTGCCCCGGCGTCAAGGGAAGGAGCCGACCGCGGATGCCCTCGATGCCCTCCGTGATGACCGTTGACGTTCACCCGCGGTGGACGACCTCATCGCGGCCGGTGCGGACGACGCGACCGTCACGGCCGCGACGTTGCACGCCGTCGGCCTCGACTAACGCACAGGCTTACCGGGTGAGCATCTCCCACAGGACTAACAGCTGGCGGGCGATGCGGAGGGCCTGCTCGAGGCGGGACCACGTGACCGGGTCGACGGCGAAGGTGTAGAGACGGGCGGAGAGACGACGTGTGCATGTCATGGTGCGGACGTTGACGGACCGGCGGGGCTTACGTCGCGCTCTCGTGCGGCGGGTGGGCGTGGTGGTCATAGGGGCCTCCAGGGTTTGGTGAGCTGCTGCTGCATCGACTGGTGGATGTGCGGGGGATCGCTCCCTCACTTCTTGCTCCGGACTCGGAGTGGACACGACAGGGCCATCGAGCAGACGGCCCCCCCGGTTTGAATCCGTGTCCCCGCACCCGGACCACTCGACGCGGACGCCGCCGAATGCAGGCGGGCATGACGAAGGCCCGCCACCGCGGTTGGTGACGGGCCTCGTGGAGGTGGGGCTGGTTACGCCGCGTGGGCGTCCCCGGTGGCCGCTGCCCACGCCACATTGGCAACGGCCGGGCGCGCTTCGACCTCGACCGGCTCAGCTTCGACACGGACCACCCCGGCAGATGCGCGCGCCGGGGCTCCGCGCAACACGAACCGCTCCACGGCGAGGTCGACTAGACCGTGCGCGAGCGCAGGGATCGGCTCGCCCGTGGTCACAGTCCGAGCTCTCTCGCCGTCGTATCACCGAGCACCTGGGCCGGCTCGATGTACTGGGCGAGGGTTTCGAGGTTCTTGTGCCGGGTGGTGCGCGCGAGGCGGACGGGGTCGACGCCGGCTTCACCGGCGGCGGTGGCGTGACCGCGACGCAGGGAGTGTCCGGTGATGCCGATGTCGTCGAGGCCGGCGGCCTTGGCGCGCGCGGTGAGGATCTCGGCGATCGCCTGGCCGGTCATGCGGTTGACCTTGGGCGTCCCGTCCTCCTCGACCCCGGTGGGGATCGTGACCCACTCGGCGCCGGGAGCGATCCGCTGGAAGAGGAAGTCCTCGCCGGAGATGCCCGCGGCCCTGATCCACCGGCGGAGTGCGAGCACAGGGTCGGTCTGCGGGTCGTGGCCGGCGGTGATGCCGACGATGACCTTCTTCGTCGTGGACGTGCGCTGCCCCTTGGACTTGCGCAGGGTGATGAGGGCGTCGGAGCCCTTGAACTCGACGTCGCTGACGTGCAGGCCGGCAAGCTCCGAGCGGCGCAGAGCGCCCGCGAACCCGGTCAGGATGATCGCGACGTCACGCTTGCCGCGCAGGGTGCGCCGGTCGATGTGCTCCTTGGCGACGATGCGACGGATCTCGACGGTCGTGAGCGGGTGCGCCTTCTTGGTCGGCCTCGCCTCCTCGATGGCCTTGCGCCGCAGACCAGCCATGACCATCCGGACGCCCCGGTTCGATGTGGGGTCGTCGAGGTCGACCTGCTCGTGGAAGAACCGGATCGCGGCGAGGTCCTTGGTGATCGTAGAGACGGACATCCCTGCGTCGGCGCGTTCGGTCACCCACGCGCTGACCGACAGCGGGTGCGCGGGCAGTGGGGTGTGCGGCTGGCCGTCGGGGTGGACGGCCGGGTCTTCACACCACGCGACCCACGTGCGCCACGACGACGAGTAGGACTTGAAGGTTCCGGACGCGACCCTGTGCTCGAGCGCTTCGGTGATGAGCGCCTTCTGCCGGTCAGTCAGGACAGGCAGGGACTCGACGAGCTCGACGTCACCGGGGTCCGCGGCTGTGGAGGTCACGATGCCTGTGCTCATCGTGTTCACCAGCTCCTCGTTCAGGGAGCCGCGCTGTGCTGCTCCTTCGACTTGTCGACGCTAGCCGGCGAGACCGACAACACCTAGCGATACGACACCTGCGGGAAGCGACATTTCAGTGAGTCCCTCCGTCACTGAGCGCATGCACCGCTAGCCCAGACCGCCCCGGCGTCCCTGGTCCCTGGTCCCTGGTCCCTGGTGCCTGGTGCCTGGTGCCTGGTGACTCGGGCCGGCCTACTCGCGACGCTCTGGAACCATCTGAGGCATGACAGCCAGCGTCTCGGACACGTCCCTCTGCGAGATCGGGCGTGTCGCCGTGGCGAGTTCCAAGATTGACCGAGTCCTGGGCTTGATCTTGAACGCGCGTGTCGGCACTGGGCGCACGGTGGCTCAGGCTAGGCGGTTGGCGGGGCTATGAACGCAGCACCTCTGCAGTGCTCAGCACCGGATTGCACCGCACCAGCGGCCTTCCGGACTCGGATCCGTCCGACGTGGTGCGACGACCACATCACTGAGATCCTCCGCGAGGGTGGCGTGGAGCCGGTTGAGCCGTTCCCGGGCCCGAAGGCATGGCGTCGTACGCGGTGTCTCACCTGCGGGTGCGAAGCGCACTACCGGCTTGAGTACACCATCGAGAAGAACGCGAGGAAGGAGCCCACGTGCCGCGCGTGCTACTGGCGCGCATGGGCGACTGAGACCCGCCAGATGCGAGGGGTCTACGCAGATGTCACGGCTACCGCCCTGGACAAAGCCCGCCAGCATGCCGAGAAGCACGGGTACGACTACCTTGGGGCCCTGACCGACCCTTCCCTCCCGGATGATCCGCATCACGTTCGTTGCCGACACTGCGGAAGGCTCAGTGCCGAGCGGTTCGGTGACATCGGTTGGGGGTGCTCCTGCCAAAGGAACCCGCGTCGCGGCGACGCTGCTCCGACAGGGGAGGCCGGCAAGTCGAAGCGCCAGCTCCTGCGCGACAGCGACCTTGATGCGGTGCAGTGGTGGGACCACGAGGCGAACGCCCCGGCGCTTTGGGCGACGGTGACGGTTGCGGCCCGCCGAGAGGTGGCGTGGCGGTGCCCCGACTGCGCGGTCCCGTTCACGGCACGCGTCCTGGACATGGTGCGCCGGCCGAAGTGCCCAGTCTGCGAGGTGGAACGTCAGCGGGCCTGGGATGCCTTGGTCGCGAAGTACAGGCAGACACACGTGGCTGACGTGCCTGCCCTGGCGGCCGCGTGGGCTGACGATACCGACCCCCGGTTCGTCGCGGTCGCAGGGGACTGGCGGCTGCGCAGGTTCCGGTGTCCCCGAGGACACCACCCTCGGCTTAGCCCCCTGACGTACCTGCAATCCGGGTGCCCGTCCTGCAGAGGGCAGGCAACCCTCGCTGAGCGCATTGCCACCTCCGACGCCCACGTCTCGCCGGCGGGCATGCCCCCCGAGATCGCGGCCCAGTGGCATCCGACCAAGAACGGCGACCGTGACGTGTCAACCGTGTCGCCGGGATCGCGAAAGGCGTTCTGGTGGCGCGACCCGCTGTGTGGTCACGAGTGGGAGGAAACGCCAACGCGCAGAGACCAGGGTCAGAGGCTGCGGTGCCCGGTCTGCCGGACGATCCTTGACTCCCTCGCTTTCCACTGTCAACGACGGCCGAAAACGGACCCCCTGGCGGCGGGCGAAAATGGACCCCTCTCGTGGTGTGGTCAGTCGGTCGGGGCCGCTGGTGGGCGCCCGAGGTCTCGGTTCTTGAGCCGGTAGGAGTCGCCCTTGAGGGCGATGACGTCGGCGTGGTGGACGAGGCGGTCGATCATCGCGGCGGCGACGGTGTCGTCGCCGAAGACCTCACCCCACCGCCCGAACGGCTTGTTGCTGGTGACGATCAGGGAGGCGCGTTCGTAGCGTGCGGAGACGAGCTGGAAGAACAGGTTGGCGGCTTCGGGTTCGAAGGGGATGTAGCCGACCTCGTCGATGACCAGCAGCGGGTAGCGGCCCAGGCGGCGCAGCTCGTCTTGCAGGCGCCCGTCGTGGTGAGCGGTCGCGAGGCGGTCGACCCACTCGGCGGCGGTCGCGAACAGGACCCGGTGACCGGCCTGGCAGGCGCGGATCGCGATGCCGGTTGCCAGGTGGGTCTTGCCGGTGCCGGGCGGGCCGATTAGGACGACGTTCTCCCGGCCGGTGATGAAGTCCAGGGTGCCCAGGTGGGCGATCTGCTCGCGGCGCAGGCCGCGGGCGTGGGTGTAGTCGAACTCCTCCAGGGACTTGCGGGCCGGGAAGCGGGCGGCGCGGATCCGGCCTTCGCCGCCGTGGGCCTCGCGGGCGGCGACCTCCCGTTGCAGGCAGGCGGCGAGGAACTCTTCGTGGGTCCAGGACTCGGTGCGGGCGCGGTCGGCGAGCCGGTCGACGGCCTCACGCATCGTGGGGGCCTTCAGCGCCCGGGTCAGGAACGCGATCTCGGCGGTGACGTCCCGGGCCTTGGTCGTGGCCATCAGGCGACCTCCTCCAGCCCGAACGCGGCGTCGTAGGTGCCCAGGTCCCGCTGCTCGACCTCATCGGTCTGCGGGGCGGTCGGTCGTCGATGATGCGCGGCGGCCATCGCCAGTGCCGCGGCCCGGTGGGCGGGGTCGGTGATCGTCTGGTGGTTCGCCCAGCACCGCTCGTGGCGTCCGACCAGGCGCCCGCCCCAGGTGATGGTGACCGTGGTCAGGTCCGCGATCACCTCGACCTTGCGGCCGACCGCGACAGGGTCCACCGAGTAGTCGTTGGAGTCCAACCGGACGTAGTGGTCCCGCGGCAGCCGCGTGGTCACCCGCCAGCCCAGGGCCGGGGTCACCGGCGGCAACGGGACCATCGCCGCGGCGTCGGTGGCCCACCGGTCGGCCGGCTTGCAGCCCAGCGACCGGTGATGGCGACGGTTCGCCTTGACCAGCCACTCGGTCAGCTGGGTGTTGAAGTCCGCGACCGAGGTGAACGTGCGTCCGGGCATGAACGAGGTCTCGAAGTAGCCGTTGGTGCGCTCGACCAGGCCCTTGGCCTCGGGGTCCCGCGGCCGGCACTGGTGCACCCCGACCCCGAGGATGCCGCGGAAGACCTCGAACTCCTCGGCGAGCTTGGGTTTGCCGCCGCGCCAGGACCCGACCGCGCCCTCGTTGTCCCAGACCAGCTCGCGGGGGACCGCGCCCATCTGGGTCAGCAGCTCCCAGTGGCCCAGGATCAGGTCCGGTGCGTGCCTGGTGGGGATCATCACCGCGAACAGCATCCGCGAGTAGCCCGCGCTCATCACCAGCACCGGCGGCGTCCCGACCTGCCCCGCCCCCAGCGGGATCTCCGCGGGCGGGAACCACAGGTCGCACTGCGCCCGATGCCCCGGGTCATAGGTCGTGCGCGTGGCCGGGTCCGGCGGCAGGTAGTACGGGCGGATCTCCCGGACCCGGTCCTTCAGGAGCGTGATCGACCGGGTCCACCCGATCCGCTCAGCGATCACCGTCGCCGGCATGTCCGGGGTCTTGTGCAGCAGCTCGCGGATCGCCGGCTCCACCGCGTCGACGATCGAGCCCTTCGGCGCCCGGACGTACTTCGGCGGCACGTCACGGGCCAACGCCCGACGCACCGCGTTCCTCGAGACACCGAGCCGGCGAGCGATCGCCTTGATCGCCATCCCCTCGACCCGGTGCAGCCTGCGGATCTCCGCCCAGTCCTCCACGGTCATCACCCTCCTCAGCGTGGCCGAGGGGGGTCCATTTTCAGCCGACGCTCAGGGGTCAGTTTTCAGGCGTCGTCGACATCCACTTCCCGGACCTCGCGACCGAGTGGGCGGAAGGCAACCCGCTGTCCGCGTGGCACGTTCGACCTTCCGGATCAACCCCGTTCGTGCCGACGTGGGTGTGCAGCAACAACGCGACGCACGTGTGGCAGGCGAGCTTGACCTCACGAACCAACGGCAGCGGCTGTCCGGAGTGCAGAGAGCACGGAAAGTCCCAGGTTGAACTGGACCACTACGCAGCCGCGGAACGCGCCTTCGGCAACGCAAGCTCGGGCCGGTCGCTCCGCCACAGCACCTTCACGCACCGTGCAGCCTGGACTGCCGACATCGCCATCGACCTCGACGACGGGCGGGTGCTCATCGTGGAGTATGACGGTGCCTACTGGCATGCCGGCAAGCGAGATGTCGACGCGGCCAAGTCCCGCGACTTGCTTGCCGCAGGGTATGTCTTGGCGAGGCTCCGAGAGCATCCGCTTGCCGCACTCGACGTCGAGCATCCCTGTTACACGGAACTTGTGGTGTACGCCACCGCCCCCGATCCGGACGCTGCCATGGCGAGCCTCCGTGACTGGGTGGACAGGCGCACTACACCGGAGAAGCCCGATTCGCGGTAGAGACCTACCGGGCGGGGCGTTCCCCGACGCTACGCCGCGAGACGCGGATTCCGAGAGCTGCCGAGGCGTGACTGCCCGCGGCCGTCGCCACCCGGGCGGGCGGCCCGGGGGGCCAGGCTCGGATGCCGTACCGCGGCTGTGCACTGCCCAGGAACGGACCTCTACAGGATGTGCGCACTAGTCAGGGACAGGAAGACCTGGCCCCCGGTGTCGCTAGTCGCGTCGCCGGGCGTCGGCGATCAGCCGAACCGCTGTGTAGGTGAATCCTTCGCTCGCGGACCGGCCGTTCCCCGCACGGGTGACAAATCGAAACTGGGCTGGGCCCCCGAGCGGGTCGTCCGTGCCGCTTTCGTGGTCGACGGCGCGGGCAGCCGGCAACGCGTCGACGATCCATCTCTCGCTCGAGTGCGCTTCGAGCCGGACTGGCAGCGCCGGGCCGTGGATGTCGTTGTCCTGGACGTACGCCAGCGGCTCGTGACCCGCGGGGTACGTGACGTGGAACCCCTCGATCGTGACGGCTGCCCGTCCCGAGTTCACGACCGTGAGCTGCACGGGCGCGCCGCTCGGGAACGGGTTGTCCGCCGAGTCCATTGGGATTCGCAAGGATTGCAGCCTGAGGCGCGGTCCGCCCGCGCGGTACGAGAGCGCCGCGACCACTAACGACCCGGCGGATAGGGCCAACGCCGCGTAACTCACCCAGGCAGGAGCGCTCGACACACAGACGAGGCTAGGGCAGGTTGAGGCTCGGACAAGACAACGCGTCGGGAGCGTGGCGCTCGCGGGAGTCTCGGGAGGCCCTGACGCTAGTCGTTCCCGTAGTCCCCCTCTTCGTAGATCGGGTCGTCCGTCGCCATCGTGATCTGGTCGGCGAGGTCCCCCTCAGCGACGAGCTCGTAGTTGTCGAGCACGAGGTGACACTGCGGGCAGCTGAAGTAGTCGGGTGTGAAGGTCACCTCGATGTACGGGGAGACGTCAGGGTCCCCCGACCACACGACGTCCTTGCTGTCCTCGATGTCACTCTCGGCTGTGCCGACCGCCCCGCACGCCGGGCACTCCGCCTCACCCTTGTATTTCAACCACGCCGCCAGATCCACGGTTCGCTTCCAGCGAGCCGCCTCATCGGCAAGCATCAGCCCGGCCTCATAGCGGTTCAGGGTTCGACGTGCCGCGTCGACCAAGGCTTCGAACCGGTGCTTGATGTGCTGGGCGTTTCGGCTGAGGTGCTCCTCAACCTCGGTGGCGCGGTCGCTCCCCACGAGTGAGTCCGGTCCGAGCTGGTGAGCGGACAGCAACACGTTCACCAGCGACCAGAACCGTGACCACCATGCTTCCGCAGGTAGCGTGAGGAGGGCGACCTCCGTGCCGTGCAGGTACTCGTTTCGAGCGTTCGCGAACTTGGCCGCCTCCGTGTCGCTGAACGGCCGGTAGATGGCTGCGCATCGCTTGAACGCCGTTGATGCGGTGATCGAGACGTACGGTCCGCCTTCACGAAGCCCGAGGGCACGGAACAGCTGGTCGCCGTCGGCACGTACTGGATCCGCGACCAAGGTCGGTGACGTCCGAGCGAGCGCCCACTTTGCGAGCTGTTCAAGCGCCAGGGAAGCCCAGAGACGGCGCTCGTCCTCGCTGCGGATCGAGTCCGGCTCAAGCGCCCTGTTGATGAACAGGAGGGTCTTCGTCCAGTACCCGTCCGCACTGAATCCGGTCACGGTGTGGCCTCCAGGTACGCGACTCGCGAGAGACGCCTGTCCAGGTCTCCCTCGACAACGGCAGCTCGGCCGTGCAGGACGCGCCGGTTCCTAATGACTAGGACCTTCCCGGGAGAGTCCCACAGCACCTCTTGTACGTCACCCTCCGGTGGTGCCTGCAGCGCACTGGACAGACGCCGCGCCGACGCGTCTGCCGGCGTCATACAACCTGGATCGAAGCGCAAGGCTGCGCCGTCAAGTGCAGGTGCGAGCCACGTCTCACTTCCAGAGTGGACGAGGAACACGCCATTCCTGTCGGGCGATGTAAGCAACTTTGCGATGTGCGGCCTCCACAAGCGTGTGGGCGTGGCGCTGACGTCGGTGCACCACAAGATGATGTAGTCCGGTGGTTGGCGGAGGTGGGCCCCGTCCGTGTGCAGGGGCTGTTCGCCGAGCCCGACCTGAGCGCTGAGGGACGCAGGCTGGGCGGTGTCCGCAGTGGTTGGGCGAAGCTCCTTCACCGGTGCCTCACCCCGCCGGTTGGGGACCGCGATCAGACCAAGCGCGTGGGCCTGGGCCTCGAGGTTCGTCGCGACAGGAAAGTGCGAGCCCTCGTTCCTACGTGGGACGTGTCCCACAGCCCACCCAGCCGTCCTGGCGGTCCGGATGAGTGACCCCAGCAGCGTCTCGGCCATGCGGCGACCGTAGCGGCGTCGAAGGCCCCGTTCACCAAGATGGCGCCCCGTGCTGTGAACGCGTTGCGGATTGCCGGGTGAACCGCGGCGCCAGCAGAGCTCGAGACTCTTGGCCTGGGGGCAGGGGCTCATCGGGCTGCCGGCCTCTGTGGGGCGCTCGAGCCAAGGGGGCTGCCGAGAAACGAGGGCCGTCGCGTGGCCAGGCGGGGCCGTCAGATCGAGTTCGGGCGACCAAGGTTCCGGACCCCCGTAGTAGAGCGGACCAAATGCTCGTCCACAGTCTGCGCAGAACTCTTCCGCCGCTTGGCTGTAGCGCCCAGGGTTGACGGCATGCGCGAGCCCGACGACAGCAACGGCGAGGCGGATGAGCGGGCGATCCTGGCCCTGTTCTGGGAATCGCTGAACACTGACGGAGTCGCAGCGGCGATTCTGATGCGGACCAGTGGTGACATCCTCACCGGCCACGAGCCCGATACGCCGAAGTGATGTCCGTGTCAGTGGCTTGTGGGATCGTCTAGCCATGCGTGGAAGTGAAGCCGTGGACCTCCTCGCCGATCTCTTGCCCCGCAAGGTGGTGCGGGTGGTCGGCGTTGTGCTGCCCCTCGCGCTCTTCGGAACCGGAACCTTCCAGGCCGCGTTCGCCTGGTATGTCGAGGACAAGCACGCCGCGCTCATGGAGGACGTCGTCGGACCGGTGATGCAACGCCTCACTGAGGACTTGAGCGACTCCACAGCCCCAGGAGCACCGTGATCGAGATCGCCGCCCTGGTCGTCTCAGTCGTTGCCCTGATCTTGGCGGGGTTAAGCGTCCTCTACACCCACCGCCAAGCCGTCGCGGTGGCGGAGAGCACGCGGATCGACCGCGCACGCCGCCACGACGAACGGCAGCCCCGTCTCCAGGTCGGCCTCCGGCCGCTCAACAAGCAGGACGTTGACCGCCGGCATCTACACCTCGCCATCCGACTTGACGGACCCGAGCCGCTCACCGCAGTGCGCGTAGAGATCCGCGACGCACCGGGCTTGGTGTTCTCACCGAGCCAGCTCGGTGTTCAGGCACGCGCCCCACAGCCCATCACGGAGGGGGAGATGCGCGCCCCTCGAGGGACGGACGTGCTCGCCCCCGGCGGCGTACTGACGTGGCAGCTCGAGATCGACAGCAGGGAGCCCCGCCGCCCACGCACAGCACGCCTACTCATCCACACGTTCAGCGGCGACGAGCCGTGGCTGACCCAGCACGAAGTCCGCATCCCTCCTGGCCACAGGACCCTCGTCGCGAGCAACTGACGACGTGCCCACGTTACGCAGCGAGTCCTGGTCGTACCAGCCTCGATTATCGATAGCGTCGGACGATGTGACCGCTGAAGGCGAAGACACGGCCGCCGCGCTACGGCGGATCGAGCTGAGCGTTCACATGGTGCGCCGTTGGTCCGCGCTGCTGCTCGGTCAAGTGCAGGCACCCGAACCGGGCAGCCGCCTAGCCCGCGACGACGAGCTGTTCCCAGCCCTGCCGACGTCGACAGTCACCTGGTATGCAATGAACTCCGCCATCGACCACCTGGACCTCGGCGCTGACCTACTGCAGGCCGAGAACGCGACAGTTCTGCGCCCGAGCGCGTTCTACTCGATCACTAGGTCCGCGCTCCTCGGAGCCGCCCAGGCGCTCTGGATTCTCGCCGGCGATGATGACGAACGCGCCATCCGCAGTCTCCTCGTTGTCCACGACGAGGCGCACATGCAGAGCAAGTTCCTTCGCGCGTACCTCGACGACGCCACCTTCGCCGCTGATGTGACCCCCCAGCTCGTCGAGAAGATGAAGGACGACGACGGGCGGCTCCGGGCACGTCTCTCGACCGTCAAGGCCGAGCTGAAGCAACGCGGTCGACACAGAAGGTTCGAATCAACCGAGGTGATCAAGGAAGTCGCGCGTTGGATGGCCCCGCGGGAGCGGTGGCTGCGTCGGGCGATCCTCGATCAGTGGATGCGAGGGTCTGCGGCCGCACACTCACGCATGTGGTCGCTGCATGTCCGCCCGGCGGAGAGCGAGCCCAGCCCCGACGGTACGGGTGTCGTCCGGCGCACGACAACGACCCCAGAGGACGTCGCCCAGGCGTACGGGGCTCCGACCCTGATCCTCCAGGAGGCCCTTCGCCTTTGGGATCGCGACAGGAGGGTGGCCCGTCCAGCCACACCATTCCTGATCGCTGAGCCGATCATCCGCCCGACTCTCCACCCGTAGACCGTGTTGCTGGCGGCGGCAGCGTCGCTGGGGCCCGCTGGTTCAGGACGGCTCGAGTCTCCGCAAGACCAGGCTGTCGAGATCCGTCAGACTCCAGCGGTCTTCGCGCAGCAAGCGTTCCTGGAGGATCTGACGAAGCAGCCACACTGCCAGATCGCTCGTCGGGGTTGTCTCGGCTCCGGTCACTGGGAACCGCGCCGCTCGCTCTGACGTGCTGCCATGCACGATCTCGGAGCGGCGTGCATAGACAGTTCGTGCGATATCGAACACCTCCTCGGCAGAGACGGGGGTATTCGCACGGGAAGACAGCAGTGCCGCGGCCCGCATCGCGATGCGGAACGACAGCTCTGCACCCTTCTGCCCGAGCAGCGCCTCGAGCCCGATGCAAGCATCGACAAGTTGGTCGTCTGCAGCGTCCCTTACCACCGCGGTTGAGAGCCGGCGAGAGGCCAGCCGCACCCGCTTGTCGGCGGAGCCGAGAGCTCTGGTCGCGGCGGGGAGGCGCTCAAGCTCGTGACGCGTGACCGTCCTGCCCGACCTGAGCCATCCGAAGTCGTCGAACACGGACGGGTACCGTCGCGTCGTCTGGAGAAGGCTGTAGGCCGGCAGGGCGTCCTTCCACCTCGCCGCCCACCCGCGCGGCCGCTGGAACACGCGCGCCCAACCGGTGTCGGCAGACGAGACGATCCGCAGCGCTTCACAGATCAAGTCGACGCCGGCGGTGTCCGGCGGGTCCTCGGCTTTGAGGAACCGCCTTCCCTCCCCGGGATTGGTCAGCGGCGGCATGTCGACGACGACCGCGAAGCGGGCCGCGTCCGCGACCGGCCCAGGGACGCCGCTGATGTCGTAGTCGGACGCCATCGCTCTCAGGTCGTCGTCGCCTAGCGCCTCGATGCGCGCGTGGCTATCGACTTCGAAGGTGTCCTCGAGTTCCAAGCTGGTGAGCACAAGGGGTACCACAAGTTCGCGGGACAGCTCGGGGGCTAGCCACGACCGCTCCCGCTGCTGGTACAGGTTGACGATGTCGGGCCCGTCCAGCTCGAAGCCGAGCGCCTTGGCCCGGTCGTAGATGTCGGTCGGGAGGTTCCGAATGATCATGTCGATGACGCTTCTTGCGAGGTCCACGGGTGCGTCTTCGCGCAGGGTCGGTCCTACTCGCTGGAGGAGGGCAGGCGTGTCGTGGACGTACGCGACGAGCGAGGCCATCGTTCCGAGATCCTCGTAAGCGATCGGGTGGATGGCATCACGTGTGCTAGCGAACAACTTGCCATACGCGATCGCATCCGTCTCCGTTGCCCCCACGTCGCTGCCGACGCTCGGCCAGCCACTGTCGAACGCCGTGACCGAGCGCCGACGCCGCTTTGGCACGAACTTGTGGTCGTCGCGCGCTAGGTACTCGGTAGCCCGCGCGTCCATCTCGCGCACCACGTCCATGGTCAGCTGAAAGAGGGTCTCGTCCAAGACGTCGATCGACTCGCTCACCATGCCATCCAACCGGAGGTTCCCCCTGAGCGACCACCGCCGGGAGCCGGGTGTCTCGGGCCAGTACACTCGGGAGCGCACACCCTGATTCGGGTCGCCCAAGGGCTGGGTGAAGTTGTCACCAGGTCCCCCAGCGGTCAAGCACGCCGGTCTAGCCTCTCGACCATGAAGCGACTCGTTCTCCTGGCCCCTCTGACCGTCCTTGGCCTGGCAGGGTGCGCCGCTGCACCAGAGGCCGAGCCAGCTCCGACAGTGACCGTGACCGCCGTGCCAGTCGCTTCCGAGCTGCCCGCTGAGTGCGCAGAGGCATTCACTGCCATCGAGGCACTACTCACCCAGGCGAGCGAGACGGGCGACAACTGGCAGGCGTACGCGACCGGTCCGGTCGTGGATCTCATGACGGGAGCGGCGAGCGAGGACGAGGTGTTGGCTGCCCACACCGCTGCGGTCGCGATGCAGCAGGACCTTGCCGACGCCATCGCGGCAACCGACTACGCCGAGCTCAAGGCCGCGTGCCTCGCTTGACCCTCACGGGCGTCGTCCCTGCGTGACGTGCGTTCCGCGCTCAGCCGTCTGGGGGCCGTCGCGATCGAGTTGCGTCACGAGGCCGCACATTTCGTTCCGGCGCTTCGCGTGCATCTCCTACGATTCACGGATGGCCGACCAGTCCACCCCGCGATGGTTTCGGGCCCGTACGCCCGCGGCGCTTGGTGCCGCCCTGCGCCATGTGCGGCGCTCGAGGGGCCTGACCCAGACCGAGCTCGGGGATCGCATCGGAGCTTCGCGGCCGACCGTCTCGCGGATGGATCGTGGCAGCGAGACGGTCTCGCTCGGCACGGTGCTGGACGTCGTCGCAGAGTGCGGTTTCGAGTTGATCGTCGTCCCCCGCGGCTCGATGCTCAAGGTGGAGTTCCCCGAGGACCAGTAGCGCGGACCTTCGCCCGCACGATGGCTGACCGGTGCACACTAAGTGGCGTGACTCGTGACCTCCATGACCCTGGCGCGAACCCGTGACGCAGGTTGGCTACGACGAGCTCGACCTCACCACGGCGACCGGGGCGTGGGCGATCGTGGCCGAGAAGGCCACCACCTACCTCGACCTCCGCACCACTCGGGTCCTGCGGCAGCCAGGGCCGGACGCTGACCCGGACCGGCACGACGGCTGCTGGGTGCCGCTGGTGGCACTCCGGGACTGGGACACCACCGAGGTCAAGCTCATCAGGGTCGGGCATGAGCGGCTGGCGTGGATCACCGCCCCTGAAGGCGTCGAGGGCCGCGCCCAGCTCGCGCACGTCCAGCGAGTCGTGCGCGCGATCCGCCAGGTAGCGCCCGAGGACGTCCCGGTGGGGCGCCCGGTGGACCCCGACGCAGGGTGGCGCCTGCCGGACCGCGGGTGGGACGAACTGCGTTACCCCGAGGACTGACCACCCGCGTGGACTCACCCGCCGGTCAGTCCCGGGGGAGACCCATCGCGAGGGAGTTGCACCTCTCGCAACGCCGCATCCCGCGCGGTGGCCACGGGTGGTCGGTGTAGACCCCGACGCTCTCCCCGCAGAGCGCCCATCCGGGGACTGACACACCAGCCAGTGCATGTACGAGACCGTCCTCCGGGGCGGGGCGTCCCTCACGTGGCACCGACCGGGTCCACGCCTGCACGAGGTCGTCGCGCTTGAGCCCGCTGGTCAGCCCGCGGGACGCCGCGCCCGGCTGGGGTATGAGCTCGATGTCCCACGTGTGGTCACCGGTGCGCTGTTCGAGCATGTGGTTGTAGGCGTCCCAGCGGGACGTCCACTTCTTCGCGTTGCTGGTGTGCGGGGTGTACCCGCCGATTGAGTCCCACCACAGGCCGCTGTGGTCGAGGCGGACCCGCCAGCACCGGCCCGACGCAATCTCCGCGTCGCGCGCCGCGACGAGCTCGTCGGGGTCCACCTGGGGGCCGCGGGATCGAGCGGACGGCTCGATCGGCTTCGCAGCGTCAGGGCGGATGCGACGCGTTCCCGTGTGGCTCTCGCTACGGGCGACCAGGCGCGGGTCGTGCTCCATGCACTCGACGGTAGAGGCTCCCGCCGACAGGGCAGGACGAGGCACGCGGGGGACGCCCACGATGTCACCGGGGCGTCAGTAGGCAGTCGCGGTGTACTCGCGTGCGTCGATGCGGGCACCGTCCCAGTGCTCGTTGATCAGGTGCTGGGGGAGGGTGACCCCGCCCTGCAGGTACCGGGCGGTGCAGACGATCTCACCGTCAGCGTCCCGGAACACGACGACTCCGCCGGCGTCTGTCGCGACAACCCCGGCGGTGTTCTCCTCGTTGTACCGGGCGATCCGCATGCCCGCGGTGAGCCGGGCAGCCAGGGTGCCCTCCGGCAGGCCCAGCAGGCCCTGCTCGATCTGGACCAGGTGCCGGTCGACGTCGCCCTGCCCGTTGAGGAACTGGTCGGTGTGCACGCAGTTGAGCTGGACGTACTGCCCGTCGACCAGTTCCCATCGCACGTGCAGGGAGCAGCCTTCCGGGAGGACGTCCGGGGTGATGTGCTCGATCAGGTTCTTGTGGCGCAGGCCCTGCTCGCGGATCTCGGCGCGGATCTCGTCACCGATCCACCGCGGCCCGATCACCGGGCCGGTCGCAGCCTGCTCGAGTTCGGCGGCGAGCCGGGCGTCCCGCGCCGCACGGTCGGGCGTGGCCCGCGCCGCCTGCTCGGCTTCCCACGCCGCCCGCTGCTCACGCTCCAGCGCGGCGAAGTGCTCCTCGTCGTCGCGCTCCCGCTCCTCCCAGTACTCCGCGTCAACCTTCGCGTACCGGGCGCGGAGGTCGGCCTCCTCCTCGGGGGTGTACCGGTCCGGGCCACCAACCCGGACGGTGTACGCCCCGTCGATGTCCTTGCGGACCTCGAACGTCGGGTCGCCGGTCGCGTCCAGGCGCACCCGGACCCTCGTGTAGCCCTCGGTGGTCATGCCGTACTCGTACTCGGTCACCTGGTCGAGGAGCCGCACGACGACGGCGAGGCCGTCAGCGTGGACGCTGACGTTGTTCGTGGTGCCGCACCACCCGTACACGCGCTCCTCGCCGGACATGTTCGTCACGTACGGGGTGGGGGAGAGCGCGGTGTGCGACTTCCCCGTGCTCGTGTCGGTGATCGTCGCCAGGTACACCACGTCGCCGTGGCGGAGCTCACCGGTGAGGGGAGCGTCGAGGTCGCGGTAGAAGCGGGCGATGCGGTACGTGCTGGTCAAGATCTTCTCCCTATTCGTGAGGCCCCTGCCCCGTTGTGTACGGACGACTCGGCTGTTGTATAGACAGTCTACGAGTGGTCTCCTACACGTCTGCTTTTCGGGCGTCCCCGATGACCGGGGCGCGCCTCCCAGGACCCAGTTGTGGGAAGGTGAGCGAGTGACCTCGCGGGCGACGTTCCAGGATCGGATGGTCACCGCACAAGCGCGGTGGGTGGCGTGGTGCGCCGCGCACGAGGTTGACCCGCAGGCCGCGACGGTGCGGCACGTTCAGGACGCGGTCCTGGACCACCAGCTCGCCGGCCTCGACGTCGACGACGTCGTGGACCTCCTCGACGCGGCGGCGATCGCCACCGGCACCGGGCGCGACACCCGGCTTCTCGACCTGCGGATCGCCCTGTGACCGCCCCACGGGTCGCGGTGACGCGCGCTCAGGTCGCGGCCGCGCGCGGGAAGCTCGTCACGGACGCGAGGCAGGGTCGGGACACCCCGGCGTGGGTGGGCCGGGTGGCGTGCGCTGACGGCGACCCGGCATGGGAGCCGGGAGGGGAGGGCCTGGCACGGGTCGCGGCGTGGCGTCGACGGTTCGAGCTCGCCCGGCGACGTCAGCGCGCATGGGTGACCCTCACTGCCGTCCTGCATAGTGGGCGACGCGCGACCTGACGTGAGCAACGGGAGGCCCCACCTAGGCGGGGCCTCCCGCGGCGTTATGCGGCCTGGGCGGTGCCGCTGGCCCAGAAGCCCGCGACGGCCCGCTCAAACCGGTCACGGGCTTCCTGACCAGTCAGTCCGCGCAGGTCGACCCAGGTGTCGATCGCGCGGGGCGCACCGCGCAGCGACTCGACCCGGATCGAGCCGTCCTCGAGGGGGATCGCCCGTACCCGCGCGCGCCCGGGCCGGGTGTTGAACTCGGCGGCGAGGTCGACCGCGTGGCCGACTTCCTCGTTGCCGCCCTCCGCGGCAAGCTCAGCCCGCCATCGGTCACGTAGGCGCCACCCGCGCACGTCGAGGGGCACCTGGGACACTGGGATCGTGCCGGCGCGCACTGCCGCGTCCGCTTCCGTGTAGGAGATCGTGTCCCAGTCGATGCGTACGGACGCGGGCCGGGGGACGACGCGCCCCGACCGGATCGCGTCGTCCCGTAGCGCACGCCGCTTGCGGGCCCACCACGTGGCCCAGTCCTCCGTTGTCTTCCCGTGCGTCGCGAGCCATTGCCATTCAGTGCGGTACCGGTCGGCGACGAAGCGTTGCTGCGCCCGCCCGGTGAGCCGGTCACGGTGCGCCTGCCACGCCGCCTCTTGTTCTGGGGAGAGGACCGGTGGGCGCAGACCCCGGTAGTGCTCCTCCCCGGCGGCGAGGTAGTCCCAGTGCGCCTGGGTGACCCGCTCGGCAGGCAGGCCCTCCAGGTGTGCGCGGTACCTCGCTAGGTTCGCCGCCTGGGTGGGGGTCAGGTCACCCGCAGGGACCTGGAGCGGTTCGCGGGCCTGCGTAGCGAGCGGGTGCGCGGCGGCCGCGGCTCGCACCTCAGGCTGCTTGTCAGCCAGGCCGAGTCGGACCACGTTGACGTCCTTGGTGGTCGCCAGGTACGCGGCCCGTTCGTCACCGCGCCTCGCCCTGGTGCCGAGGAGGGCGCCGCTCTCGTGATCGCGGATCTCCTCCCGCCAGTACGCGGGGTCAACGCGGTCGAAGACTGCGGCGGCTTCAGGGTTGTGGGCGGTCAGGCGGGCGATGGCGCGCTCCCGGCCACGTGCTGCCTTCCGCTGCACGTTGGTGGACCCGCCGCGCCGGCCACCGTGGCGGCCATCGCACCGGCGACGGGCTGGGGATCCGGGTTCACTTCCTGAGCGGCACATCGGGGGGTTCCTCCTCGCCGGGATCGGGCGTCCCGCTGTATAGACACGATAGGTGACGGGTCCGACACTGTCCGCGGGCGGCCCCTACCCACAGCCGAGCGCCTTGAGCGCCTCGACGAGCGCGTCGAGCTTGGCGGTCAGGTCCTGCAGGAGCGAGACGGCACCGGTGAGGGCGAGGGCGATCGTGGCGAAGCGGGTCGTAGGGGTGGGGGACTGGGGAACGTTCTCTGCGCTGCTCATGACCTGGACCGTCCGGAGCAGTCCCGGTCACGCACGGAGGGACGCCCGATCTTGCTGGCGCCCAGGTCAGACCCCGTTCCCCGCCCTCGCGACGCCGGGGCCTTCCCCGAGCGCACCCGGCGCGTGGCATGGCTCCCAGCGGCCTCGGGCGGGCGTGTCAGCGGACACGACGACGCCCCGCACACGAACTGTGTGCGGGGCGTCGCTACGGGTAGGTCAGAGGAGCGCGGATGCGGCCATGATCGCCGCGGCGGTTGCCAGCAGGCCCCCGTAGACGGTGGCCGTGGTGAGCACGTACCGGTCGAACGCGGCGGCCTGCGCTTCGGTCGCGTCGGACGGCCACGCCTGGCCGTGGGTCACCCGGTGGGCGACCGACCGCCAGAACGGGGAGAGCCGGCGGGGCGCTCGAGGGGGCGTGGGGTTCTGGGTTGCTGCTCGGTGCTTGCTGCTCATGGTGCTGCTGTTCCTTCCGTGCGGGTTGCTGCGGCTGGGGGCGTGGTGTTGTTCACCGTGGCGGTGGCGGTGAAGGTGGCGGCAACTGCGGGGGAGGTGGGGTTCCCCATGAACTCCCAGTGCCAGGGCTCGAGCGGGCCGAACCCACCGGCCTGCGCCCACGGGGGGTTCACCCACCCGTACTTGGGGCCGTGCTCCATCATCCAGAGGTAGTTCGGCATGTTGTACTGGTTGACGCCACCGAAGTTCGCCAGGTCAAGGGCCATCCCCCACCCGTGGTTCGACGTCCCTGGGGTTGCTGCCAGGGGTCCCTTCGCTCGCTTCGTCGCGACCTGCGCCTCATAGGAGCGGTACGAGGACGTGATCGCGAGGTTCTTCCCGTGATCGGCCTTGTACTCGCGGTTCAGAGCGACGATCGCGTCCACCGCGTCACACCGGGCCAGGTGCTGCGGAGCCCAGGGGATCGCGCACATCGCCGCGAGGGGGATCTTGCCGTTGGAGTACCCGCCCCACGGCTGTGGCTTGCGGTACACCCCGTCCCACACGATGGGGGTGAAGTCGTCACCGAGGAGTTCGCACCCAGCCCCGTCATCAGGGGTGTGCCTGAGCGGGACGGTGCGGTCACCGTCGTCACCGAGCTCGGGGCGGTCCAGGTCAGGGTGCGGTGCCACCGCGGCCAGGTCGTCCCACAGGGTGTCCACCGCGGCGCGGGCGAGTGTTTCCCACTTCGCGTATGCGTTCGGGTGCCCGGACCGCTGCACTGCCTGCGCGGCGACGGTCACCGCCGCGTCCTCCCACCCGTCGACGTCCACGAGGCCAGGGTTCGTCGTCGCCCCGTAGAGGAAGGCAGTCGTGGCGTATACGGGGTCGGTGATCTGCTCGGTCGTGCCCCATCCCATGCTCGGGCGCTGCTGAAACAGCCCAAGGGAGTCCCGGTCACCACCGTCGAGGTTCCGCAGGGATGACTCCTGCATCGCGGTCGCGATCGCCACGACGCCGGCCTGCCGCTGCACCGCGTCAGCGGCACCACCGGGCACGACCACGGACCCCTTCACCACGGCGAGGATCGTCACGGCGTGCCCGGACTGCTCGGACGTCAACCCGTCCAGGGTGACGTCCGAGCCCCCTGGGGTAGGGGTGTCCCCGGCGAAACACGCGTCGTACTCATCCTGCTCGGCCTGTGCGACCGCGGCAGCTGTTTCGGCGGTGATCTGCGCGATCATCGCCGCGGCCGCGACCCCCGCGACCGGGGGACCCAGGACGAGGACCGCACACGCCCCACCGACCACCGCCCGCCCACGTGGCGTGGACAGGATCTGCGCACCAACGCGCAGAGCGACCTTGCCGACAACAGCCCACGCCACAGCTCAGCCCTCCCAGTCGTAGAAGAGCCTGGCCGCGGCGCGCTCAGCGGCTCGCTGTGCACCGCTCGCGTCTTCGTACGCGCGGAGGGCGTCACGGGTCGCCGGACCTAGCCCGTGCTCACGGACGACGTCGTCAGCCGTCTTGCTGCCGCTGTCGAGGGCGGCCTTGAGCTTCTCGATCAGGTCGACCCCGACGCCGTCAAGGGCGTCCTCGAGGGTGACGTTCGCGGCCTGGAACTCCGCCTGCGCCTTGTCGACGACCTCGGTGCGGGTCGCCAGCTCGACCTTGAACTCGTGCGCGGCACGCACCCCCGCCTGCGCAGGAGCCATGCCCGCCTTCACGTGGTCAGCGGTGCGGGCCTCCACCCACAACTCCCGGCCGTCCACGAGCGAGTCGCGGTGCGCGGTCGCCTGCTGCAGCCGGGCGTCAGCGGTGTGGACGTCTGCCATCGCAGCGTCCTGACGTGCCTCGGCGGCCTTCGCGAACGTTGGCGTCTGCACCACCGCACGCCACGCCTGGGCACGGTCACGGGTCGTGTCACGCACGGCCTGCTCGGCGTGCCCGGCGCGTTCCTCGACGTCATGCCCACGGAGCGCCTGCTCCTGCGCCTGTAGAGCCTGCTGCCCGGCGGCCCGCGCTCGTGCGTCCTTCGAGTGCGCGACGAGCCGCCCCGCTGTGGCAGAGCTTGTCACCGCACCACCGAGCCCACGGGAGTTGGCGCCACGAAGCATCCCGGCGGCTGCACCACTGACACGCGACCCGGCGCCGGCACCTGCGGCACCACCCGCGAGCCCAACCGCCCCGAGGACGGCGGCCTTGCCCGCACCACTGACGCGATCCAGGGCAGCGGTGGCGCCCGCTGGGGCGACCCCAGCAGCTTCGTGCATCCATTCGCCGACCTGCTTGACGAGCTTCGCGGCGACGACCACCAAGGCGAGACCGAGGATGCCCACGGCGATCGGGCGGAGCGCTGCTGGCAGGGCGAGGTTTACCCCGGCGTACCCGCCGTCCACGAGACGCTGCACCTGCACCAGGGCCCACAGGACGACCCCAAGGGCGGCACCGGTCGCGACACGGGTGATGAGCGTCGAAACGAGCGCTTCCGCCCACCTCCGCACGATCGTTGGGCGGGCCAGACCGACGAGGCCGACGATCGGCGCGATCGCGATGTAGACAATCAAGCTGATCTCGGCGACGACGGCCATCAGCCCGAGGGCGGCGAGGGCGAGCATCGCCGGCACGATCGCGATCCCGGTGCCCGTCGCGGTCAGCGCAGCGTCGGTAGCGCCACGCGCGACGGTGTACGTGATCGGGTCGTTCTCCTCGAGGTGCCTCAGCATCGCGGTGCGCAAGACCCACTTGTAGGAGCAGAGGGCTTCGGGGTTGAGGTCCTCAAACTCGGGGTTGCTGACGTCGACCGTTTCGGGGGAGCGCCCGGACACCGCGCAGCGCGCTTCTTCGCGGCGGTGCAGGACGGACGCTTCCTGCTCGGTGTACGCCGCCGTCCACCGCCACACCTCAGCCATCGTGGGCTGGCCCGCCGTCTGGGAGGGGATCGCCGCGACCGGGACCGGGACCGTCCAGTCGCGGGTGATGTCCGGCACACCACTGGACTTCGTCATCGTGAACGCGTCTGGTGCGGGGTCGTCACCAGCTTCACCGAGCGCCCCACCACCCCATGTCGTACCGACGAGGGCGTCGAGCACCCCAGTGGAGAGGTCGCCGCCACCGGTGCCCTGCACCGTCCCGAGAAATGCGGACTTCGTGATGCCCGTGACCGTGTCGTTCACGGACCGAACGACACCGAAACCGGCGCTGGTGGAGAGGAGCCCGAGGCCGGCGATGACCGCGACCATCCACACGAGCCCGCCCCACGCCTGCTGGGAGCGCCCACGTGCCATGCGGATCATCGCCGCGCAAAGAGCCAGCGCGATGATCGCGGGCGCCCACTCGAGGAAAAAGCTGCCGTGGAGCGCCTTCACAAGGGTTTCCGCACCGCCCAGCAGCGCGCCCACAACCTTCCCACCGAGAGCAAAATCGATGACCGCGCCCGCGAATCGCAGCGGTGTGACCACGAGCCAGTTCCACGCGACGTTCGCGATCGTCGCGCTGCCCTTGCCGGTGGCGTCACACCAGCTCATCCCGAAAGTGCCGTAGTTCATGCCCAACCCGGCGGGGTAACGGGCGACCTCCCCAGCAGCGGGGTGGACGGCCGCGTACACGCCCTCGTCGCCGCCGTCCGGGCCGGCGTAGCGCTTGACCTGGGCGCTGGTGCCCCACTGCGCGGACCCAGTGATCTCGGGCAGGGTCTGGTCGGGGTCGCAGCCGAGCGCGTACGCCGGTTCGGCACTGACGAGCGCCCCGGCGAGGACGCCAAGGCCAACGAGGACGGAGGCCACGGACAAGGCGAGGGGGCGCGCCCACCGGCGCCGCTTTGGGGTGGCTGCTGGGGTGCTCATCGGGGTCACCGTGCTTCCGTGTGCGGGGTGGGGTGTGTGCGGGTGGTGGCCCTGGTGGGGAGGTCGTTGAGGTACGCGTCGAGGTCGGCGCGAAGCACGAGGGTTCGACGGCCGTCGCGGCGGGCCGGCAAGGAACCGTCAGCGAGACGCCGGTAGACGGTGGCGGGGTGTACCCCGAGGAGCTGCGCGACCTCGGTGGGGGCGAGCGCAAGGCGCGCGTCATAGGGCACCGCGGGGGCGGTGTGTGCGGGGGCTGCGAGGCTCTGCGTGCTCATGCGAAAAGCCTACGTGACTGTCTATACAGCATCACCGGTTGAGCAGCGGCCCCCGCTACCTCCTGAGCGTGATGATGCGCTCAGGAGGGACGCCCGGATTCGCGCGCAGGGCGCGACGTCGCACACCGACGGGCGGCGCGCGATCCTGCACCTCACCGGCTACTCGGTGCTGCGCCTACCCGCGCCAGGCGGAACACGCCATGAGCCGACGCGACCGGCTCGAGTGCGTCGTGGGCGTCCCCGGCGGCGCGGTGCACCTCCTCAGCGCGCCGGCCACCAGCGCCACGGGCTGTTCGCGACCCTCCCGAACTGATGTACGCTATGTACATCAGGAACATCCTGAACAACCCGCCTTCGTAGGGAGCATCGTGACCCGCACCATGCCTCTCGTCACCGAGCGCACCGCTCGTGCGGCGATGGTTGACGTGTCCGTCAGCCAGGCGCGCACCAACCTCAAGCTCCTCTTTGATCGGGCGGTCGCCGGCTCCGCCCCGACGATCCGCCGCTCCACCACGAGTGACCGCATCGCACTCGTCGACGCCGCACGCCTACGCGCAACGCTCGAGCACCTCATCCCGAACCCTGGGGCCGTTGTCGTGCACGAAGAGGGCGAGTGGGCGGCGTTCCTGCCGGGCCTGCCGATCTCCGCGGCCGGAGCAACGCTCGACGAAGCCGTGGACGACCTGATCGTTGCCTTGCGGGAGTACGCCGAAGACTGGGCCGACCGGCTCGCGGGCGCTCCGAACCACGCTGACCGGTGGGGCCTGGTGCAACTCGTCACCCTCTCGAGCGATGACGAGCTCCGCACCTGGCTGACCGCCACGGCCGCGTGAGCGGGAAGCACCCCGCCCCCACAAGGGACGCCCACGACACGTTCTGCACCACCGAAGGGTGGACCCTCGCGCGCGGCGCCAAAGGTCAGCCCGTCACCCATCACCGCACGTACGAGCTCACGCTGCCGGACGGCCGGATCTTGCGGACCCGGATCAGCAAGCCCGTCAACGGGCGGACGTACGGCCGATCCACCTGGGGGCACATCCTTCGGGACCAGCTCGAAGTGAGCGCCGACGAGTTCTGGGCGTGCGTGAACGACGGAACACTGCCGGACCGCGGCCACGAAGCCCCACAGCCACCTGCGGAAGCCGTGCCGCTCGGTGTCCTCATGAAGCTCCGCTCCGACGTCGGCCTGAGCGATGAGGAGATCGCCGGCATGACGAAGGACCAGGCCGTCGAACGGCTGAACGTCTTCTTCACGACCGGAGCTTGAGCCCGCCGTTGGCATGCGGAAGGGCCGGGAGCCCAGCACAAGCTCCCGGCCCTACACCCACACCACAGCACCCAGGCGGGGAGGTGAACCGCCCAGGACACCTACGGTACACGCTCGTATAGACAGAGTCGTGGACTCTGTGCGCAGGTAGGCACTCGACGCCTCCAGCGCTGAATGCTTACCTGCCGGTCGTGTCCCAGTCCCGGGCTTGACCGCTCGCCGCCCACTCGTCCATCGCCGCGGCGTAGGTGGCCGGGTCGATCTGGTGTTCGGGGCGGACGATGATCGGGTCGTCCCAGTCGTCTGCGAACCGGGACGGCCGCTCAGGGGTGCAGCCGGTCATGGGGCCTCCGGTGTGGTGGGCGGAGCGAGCCACGCGGTGACGTGCTGGCGCGTGACCGTGCTTGAGGTCCCGCTGGCCGCTTCGCCGCGGACGAGTTCTTGGCGCGTGCCTTCGTCGAGGGTCGCGTTCAGGATGCTTGCGAGCTGGGCGTTTGTTGCGTCGGGGTGGGCGGCCTTCGCGCTCGTTGCGACTTCGTGCCGGCGGGCGGCGATGCGCGCGCGGCGGTTCTTGCGGGCGGCGAGGCGCTGAGCGAGCCGCTCCTCCGGGGTGGAGCCGTCATGCACGTGGGCGTCCCCTCCAGCAGTGACCAGTGGTGCGGTGGGCTTGTTCCCGGCGAGGAGCTGCGTGATCCTCGCTGGTGTCAGCCCGAGCTCGGTCGCCAGGGCGGCTCGCGTTTCGCCTCGAGCGACGCGTGCGAGGAGCGCCTCGGTGCGGCCCTGGCGGGCGCGAGCCTGCGCGTCAGCGAGGGTCTCGGCGAGATCGGTGAGCGCCAGGGTGCGTTGCGCGAGGTCGGGGATCGCGAGGACGGCGTCGACGGCGGCAGCGACATGCTGCGCCGGGGTCAATGCCATCTGCTGGTCCATACCGACCACGGTACAGGTAGGCCCGTACAGGCAGGGATAGGGGCTCTTCAGCTGGGTACGTGCCACCAAAGGTTGGGAGGGCGGCGGGTGCGTACGTGCAGGTCGCCGGGGTGCCCGGTGTGCGCGCGAGCGAGTGGGGGACGCCCGGATTCCGAGTGGGGCGGGAACTCACGGACCGCATGCTGCGGGTGCCACCCCAGCTACTGGTGGTGGGGGAGGGCCTGAGTGGCTGCCCATCCCCTCTGACCAGCACGAATACGCTGGCTCAGCCGGGCGGCAGGGTGGCCGATACAGGGGGAGGGTGCTACACGATTCTGTCCAAACACGCGAACTTGACGATAGACCCTCTACCCCTGTACGGGCCTACGCCTACCCTAGTGGTAGGCGAACAGACGTTCGAACACACAGCACGACCCAAGGAGATGTGACCATGAACACCAAGCTGACGACCCGCACCGCCATCGCCGCGCTGGGCCTCGGCCTGGTGCTCACCGGCTGCACCGCCGAACCTGTCGAGCCGGCCGTGCCGGTCGCCACGGAGCAGCCCGCCACGCCCGCACCAGCCCCCGAGCCGGTCGAGCCCGAGGTCCCAGCCGTCACCGCGGACTCCCCGGTCGGTACCGAGGTCCCCGCAGACCAGGTCCAGGCTCTCCGCGCCGAGGGTGTGCACGTCTACGTCCCGCGGACGGGCGAGGCGGCTGTGATCGTCGCTCCGGGTGAGGTTCCGGACCAGGTGATCGAGCACGTGCGCGCCGAGGCCGGTAGCGGGTCGCCGCAGGATGTCCGTGCCAGTGTCAGCGGCATCATGAGCGAGTTCGAGGACGCTGGGACCGCCGCGCTCATCCTGGTCAAGCTCGAGGCCGGCTACACGGTCTTCACCCCGAACGTGCCGGGCGCGAAGGAGTTCTGGACCGCACGCAACGGCGGCGCGAAGGGCTGGGACACCAAGGAGCAGGCGATCGCTGAGGTCCAGCCCCTGACCGACGCCAACCCGGAGGCGACGCTGATCGACGCCACCATCTGACCCCAACAACAGAGCGGCCCCGTCACCTCCCAGGTGACGGGGCCGCTCTTGTGGTCAGGGCCAACCCCACCACGTGTGCTCGTGCGCCTGCCCGCCGTAGTAGTACGCGGCGGCGTAGAACTCACCGAAGTACTTCCCGTACCTGTCGTAGACGGTGTGGTGCCGTTCGTAGTTGCAGTACCCCTTCCACTGGATCAGTGGCCCGTTCGTCACCGAGTAGTTCGGCCCGGTGATGTAGGCGGACACGTTCGGGGCCGAGCCCGTGGTCGGGGTGTACGAGCCACCGTTCACCAGCTCCTCGCGGAAGGCAGAGACGAGGATCTCGTTCGTCACGGCGTCCAGAACCGGGAGGTACGGGCCGACGTTCGCGGCGCACCACGCGTTGGACCGGGTCGTGGTCTCAGCGATCGTCCGGCCCGCGCAGGCGTCGGTCCCTGAGAACGCGGTGTTGTACCCGTCGGTGGCATACGAGCGGGCGTACCCGTAGTACGTGCCGTACCCGAGACCACCGTAGGAGCGGGAGTTCTGCTCGTACCACGTGCCGGACGACCCGAGACGAACCTGGTTGATCCCACTACCGGACGCGGAGATGGTGATCGCACCGGGGGAGGTGTTGTCGGTCGTGGTCGCCCCACACGTCGGGGTAGCGGGCGGGTTGAGCCGGTCCGTACGGGCCGTCGTCGACGAACTAACCGTGTTGAACCCGTCGCTGTTCGTTGCGGTGAGCGTGAACGCGGTGTCATCGGCCAGCGGGTCCCACGAGCTGCTCGTCCCGGTGCGGCCCGTGTTCCCGAGCTCGATCGACCGGTCATCACCCCGGGTCGCGGTGAAGGACGCATTGATCGTGCGGGTCGTCGCCGACCACGTGGGGGTGGACGCAGCCAGCAGGAGCGTCGACCCCGTGCAGGAAGACGTGTCAGACCAGCCACCACCCGCCGGGGACGCGTTCTGCGACCGCACCGTGAACCCGTGCAACCTGTTGTGCGGGAGCCGGTCGATCGTCCGGTAGTGGTAGCCGGTCACGCCCTGCCCGGTGGCCGTGGAATGCGTGGCGTCGACGTCGTACGCGGTGTACGCCGACTCGCTCGCGGGCAGGCCCATCGTGACGACCATCGACCGGGTCGTCGCCGCACTCGTCGAGCACGACGGCGTCGGCGGTCGCTGCAAGGCACTCTCGAGGGCGCTCCACGGTCCGCACCCCGATGCGTTGCAGGCCCGCGCCCGGTACCGGTCGGTTGTACCAGGCGTGCGTCCGCTGTGGACCTTCGTGGCCGTCGCGACTTCGGTTCCGACCGCAGCCCACGACGTCGTGCTGAGCGGCGTGCGTTCGAGCTCCCACCCGCGGTCACGGGACACGCTCGCCTTGCTCGTCGGACCGCCGCCAACCCAGCCGGCGTACGTGCGCGCGACCGTCGTCGTGAAGTTCGTGTTCGGGGTCGCCACGATCGACGGCGCAGCTGGGGCGGTGAACGCCGCGGCGGCCGCGTTGGTCGCCGAAGCGAGACGGGTTGTGCCCTTGTACGTCGCACCGACTGCTGCACCCCACGGGAGGTTCAGCCCCTCATCACCAGCTGCGAACTTCTGCTCCCACCGGTTCACGGCCACAACCCGGTACGCGTGGCTGTGCCCGTAGTCGGCACCGCCCCACCCGGAGCGGCCGGTCACGCTGGTGCGCCCGTCGGTCCAGGTGGTCACGGCCCCTACCCGGCCGCGCAGCTCACCGTCGCGGTAGATGTCGTACCCCGTCGCGCCAACCACGGGTGCCCACGTGACCTCGATGCTCGTCGGCGCACCAGTCGCGACGACCCCCGTCACGACAGAGGGGCGCAGACCAGTGACGACCGCGTTCGAGCCCGGGCCAGGGGTGCCGTCGCGCAGCCCGGCGCGCACCGAGTACACGGCGGTGTACCCAGCGGGCAGGCGGGCGGAGCCGACGTTGTCAGTCCAGGTCGTGACGGTGGCGTCCAGGAGGGCGACCGGCTCAGGAGAGCTCATCGTCCCGCCCTCAGGCCCCATGGTGCGGTACACCACCCACGACGCCGTCAGCGTGGGCGTCAGGTCCTCCCATTCGAGGACCGGCTGGCCCGCACCGACCACGGGGGTGATCACGCTGAGCAGCGGCGCGGTCGCCTGGAGGTCGTCAGTTCCGGTGCCGGCCCTTTCGCCGAGCCCGTCGAAAGCGGCCGAGGAGGGGAGGTCGATCGGCTGCTGGTCGGTCGGGGTGCCCTCGAGTGCCCACGCGACTCGCTTGATGTTGCGGGTGTCCTGCACCGGGGTGGGGATGACCTTGTTGTCGGCGTTGAAGTAGGTGAAGGTTTCGGTCGCCGTGTAGTTCGGGACGACGGTCCGGGCGGTGTCGCGACTTCCACCGGAGCACGATTCGGCGTCGTAGAAGGTTTCGGTCAGGATGAGCTCGCCGCCGGTCGCTTCGTAAGCGCGCAAGCGGCATGTGCCGTCGCGGACCACGCTGACCGTCAGACTCTGAGCCTCTGCGACGCGGATGGCCACGCCGTCCTCGACGTCGCGCCGGATCGTGCTGTTCGCTGACTGCAGCCCGGTGTAGACCTCTTCACGGTCGCCGGCGAAGTCGTACTGGCTGTTCGCGAAGTGGTAGATGCCGATGCCGATGCCGATCAGGACCGGCATCAGGATCACGGCCGCGACCAGGACCTCGACCATCGTGACGCCACGGTCGTCAGCGGCGTGGCGCTGGAGGCGGGAGCGGATGTTCTGGGGGGTCATGGGGCACCTCTCGGGTCGTCTGTGCGGCTGGGTCGTGCCCCCGGAGGTGGTGGGTGGGGCGAGTCGAGGGTGGGGATGGGTGTTAGGGCTGGGGGGTCATGACGCGGGTGGCGGTTCGCATGTGCCGGCGCGCCGTGGTGAGCGGTTCACCGACCGCGTCGGCGAGGGCCTCGAGCGTGTAGCGCCGGTCCTCACGCAAGCGGGCGAGAAGGGCGCCACGTTCGAGGCGGAGCTGGTCAGCGTGCGCCTGCGCGGTGCGGTACCGGCTGTTGAGGTCGGTGAGGGCGTCGAGGTCCTCGGTGAGCAGGGTTGCGGTCGTTGCGGCCGTTGCGGTCGTTGCGGTCGTTGCGGTCGTTGCGGTCGTTGCGGTCGTTGCGGTCGTTGCCATGTCAGCTCCTTCGATTGTGTCTATACACATGGTAAGTGACGGCCCATACGCTGCCGCCGACGGCGGTCAAGGGGTGGTGGGCCAGCGACCCTCGATCACGGCGACCGTCGCGGCGAGGTCGGCGTCAGTGCACTCGACGTCGTAGCCCAGGCCGGGGAACGTCGCGTACCCGTACGCCTCGGCGGCGCAGTCCGCGCTGCGCTCGAGCGCGCTGACCGAGACACCCGCGGTGTTGGTGCGCGTACCGCCAAGGGCCCTGGCGAGACGCTCGACCCGCCGATCGACAACAGGGGCGAACAGCAGCTGCCGGACAGGGGCCTCGGGGCGCCCGACCAGGTCATTCTGGGCGACGTGCGCGGCCTCGTGGGCGAGCGTCGACGCGAGGAAGTCCCTGTACGGGCGCATCTGTTCGTCGATGTCGCCGACGGTCGTGTCGGGGTGTGCGCACCCGGAAGCCGAAGTCGCGCTCATGACGATGACGCGCGGCTGGGTGGCCCGCACGGACCCGCCTGTACCAGCTTCGAGTTCACTGACGCGTACCTCGATGCCCGACAGGTTGAGGTGGCTGAGGACATCGTCCGCGATCGCGGTGATGCATGGGTCGAACCATGACGCTGCGTGGTGCTCGTCGATCCTGGCGCTGAGGTGGTGGGCGGCGGCGGCGACCATGCCGGGGACGGCGATCGCGAGGACGGCGAGGCAGCTGTAGATCCGGGCGGCGAGGGGAGTCACGGGGCACCTCTTCCTCTCAGGGCTTGTATAGACACAGCCTAGGTGAAGGCAGGTACAGAACCGCCGGTGGCGGCAAGAGCCGCCGGACTGCCGCACAGGAACGGCGCCCAGGGACGCCCGAACTCGCTCGCCCAGCTCGACACGCGTGCCAGCGCCAGCGCGAGACCCCGGTCAGGGGATGGCCCCCGGTCCGGTTTCCGGGTGCAGCAGGGCCCCGCGCTGGCTGTTCAGGGGGTGGTGGGCGCCTTCGTGCGGCTGGGGCGACCCGGGCGAGGACGCGCGGTGTCGATCCGCGCCTGCTCGAGCGCTTCCGCCGTCCACACCAGCTGGGTGCCGACCCGCTCGGGTTCGGGCAGCCAGGCCGGGCGCGGGTGGGCGTGCACGTATCCGCGCATCGTGCTGACGCTCAGGCCAAGGCGCTCCGCCAGCATCCTGATCGTGTAGAGCCCGCCCGGGCCGGGCTCGACGTTCGGGTTCGGGGTGCTCTTCGCGGCGGGGCTCATGCCGACACCAGCTCAAGCGTTGCCTGGGCGTCCCCACCGGTCGGGGCCTCAGCGGCAGCCGCGGCGCGCGCGCGGACACGCCCGACGGTCGCACGACTCGGCATCCCCGGTAGCCGGCTGATCGCCGAGTCCGTCATGCCCTGCTCGACGAGCCGGAGCACCTCCGCATCACGGGCCGCGTCATCGACCACAGGGGCCGTAGGAGGCCCTGGGGGTGTCGGGGGTGCGGCCGGTGCCCCCACGGCGGCCGGTGCGGCCACAGGCGCTGGAACGGGCTGCGGGGCAGGGTTCTCGGCCGAGGTGTGCTCGGTGATCGCGTCCTGCGCGGCTGCGCGGCGCTCGGCGACCCGTGCCGCGGCTTCCAGAGCGGCGAGCTCGGACTCCGCGTCAGCCCGCGCGCGGATGCGCGCGATCGCCGCCTCGGCCTCAGCGTCCGCCTTCGCCTGGGCGACCCGTGCAGCGGCGGCGTCATCAAGGAGCGCCTGCTGCCGCTGGCGGTGAGCGGCGGCTTCGGCTGCTTCGTGCTCGGCGGCACGTGTGGCGGCGGCGGCGACCTGGGCGGGTGACGCGATGAGAACCCGCTCGGTCAGGAACGTGCCGAACAGCACCAGGGAAGGGAAAGACGCGGCCATGACCGCTGCGGCGACGGACGCTCCGGTCGCGACCGCGTGCGCGTGGTTCACCCACACGGACAGGCCGGTCAGGACAGCGATGCCGAGCCAGGCGAGGACGACGAGGGCCCGCTCACCCCGCTGGCGGTAGATCGACGCGACGAAGCTGAACGCTACGAGCGCGACGTCGTACGCGATGAACGCGCCCCACGCGAGGGTCGGGTGGGCGAACTCGCGGGCAGTCGCAACGAGCGCCTCGGCGCTCATCGCGAAGCTCGGGGTGACGACGACGGCGAGGAGCACGAGCGCGAGCCACACGCCGCGGCGGGTGTCGGGGTTGAGCTTGGCTGGGGCGGGTGTCTGGGCGGCGCTCATCGCGGCCCCCTCTCTAGAAACGTCCAACAGTTCTGTATGACTGGTGTCGACGCTACCGGCAGAGATGCACAGCGCACCGGTCCCCGCCCGCGGGTGCTCACCAACCCCGCTCAACCCCGCTCACCACGGGTGCTCACCGGCCCGCTCAAGGGCCGCTCACCACGGTGCGCACGCCCGCTCATCACGGGTGCTCACACCTGCTCACCGGGCCGCTCACGCAGGGGTGCGCGTACTGCTCACGTGAGCGGGCGGCGGGGTGCTCAACGAGCAGCGTGGGACCGCTCACCGGGGTGCGCACACGCACGCTGCGCAGCAGGTGACGGTGCGCACAGGGCGGGTGTGCGGTGCGGCCGGTGCGCAGCGCGGCGTGCTCACGGGGGGCAGCCGGGTGCGCACACGGGCCGCTCAGAGCACCGGGGCGCGCAGCCTGACCGGGTGCTCAACGAGCGGCCGTGGGCGGGTGCGCGGGTGCTCGCCGAGGAAGTGCGCATGAGCAGGGGTGCGCAGCCGAGTCACGGCGCCCTGGACGCCTGCGCGCGCCTGTCGCAGTCGAGCTCACCCAGAGCAGGCCGGCGCGCATGCCCGTAGCTCAGACGGGCAGGGCGGGGTCGGTCGTGGGCGTCCCGCACCACGGGCACCACAACGCGCCCGCGGGCACCCCGTCATGGGTGCAGGCGGCTTGGCGTAGGTGCGTGCGGACGGTCGCGATCGCGAGGCGCACAGCAGCCCTCGGGGTGGGCAGCTCGACCTCGCTGCCGGTGCGCAGGAGTACCTGGTCGCCATCCCCGAGCTCGAGGTGGATCTCGTAGATGCCGGCGCGTTCCCGTAACGACCAGCTGGCGCCGTCGACGTTCCCGGCGATCACCCAGGGGAACGCGTCGAGCTCCTGGGCCGCGGTTGCTCCGAGTTCGGCGGCCGCCGCAGCTACCTCAGCGGCGCTCCCTGGCTCCCACGGGTCGGTCATGGGAGTGACGGTAGCGCGGTGCGTGTGGCGTCGCGCGCGCCTGACCTGGGGGTTTCCGTGTCCCTTCTCGTCGTCACCAGGCGTCGGCGGCGGCGTTCAGGTCCTCGTCGGACGCTGCCCCGGCGTCCTCACGGGCTCGTTCAACCCAGCCACTACCCCGGAGGCGGGCGGCATGCTCCCGTGCGAGCTCGGCGACGTGGTGCGCCCCGAGCGGTACCCCGTCGACGAGGCCGTATCGGGCGCCGCCGGTGTCACCGAGGGCCTCAGCGAGGTCAGTAACGAGCTCGTGGGGGAGGGCAGGGTGTTCGAGGAGCCGGGCGAGGGCGTCGAGAAGGGCGGCGGCGTCGGCGTTCTGCTGGGTGCTCATGGTGACCATCATCGCGACGGTTCGAAGAGGGGTGGACGACGGCACGGGGCCGGAGAATCGGGCGTCCCCAAGGGTGCCGTCATGACGGCAGTCCACCCGGGGCTGGGGGAGGCCCGAGCGGGCGGCCGGACAGCGGCGCGGCGGGCGGACCGACTGCAGCGGCCGCCCCGCCCCCGGCCCAGCGTCGGCCTAGGTGCTGGGTTGCGTTGGCGGGTGAGCCGGCGCCGCGTTCTCTTGCAGCGACGTCCCAGCTGTCGTGGTGGGCTTGGGCATGGTTGTTCGGCGGAAGACCAAGTACCCCAGATTTGCTGCCCGCCGCATCGCAGTGTCCCGTGGGGTGGCTGGTTGACCGAGGTCCGCGGGTCTTCCGGCAGCTGATTGCTGTACCCCTACGGGTGCCGTCGCCGCATCGCTACGGGCCGGCGGTTCGCACCGCATCGAACGACGCGGACGGGTCGAGCAGGGGGTTGGGCCCGCGAGTCTCACCCCTCCACGAGTCGCGCCCCAGGGGGCGCTGTCGTGGAGGGGTTCGCCTCGCTCTGCTGGAAGGGCAGGTTGGGGTCGTGGACCGTGGCCGGGTTCTGCGAGAACGGGTGCGGTCGCGGGCGGTGCCCTCGGTCTAGGCGCTAGGGCGCCTGACCTCGGTCACCTGCCCTGCTCGTGCATGGCTGGGTCTACGACTCATGGCTGGGTTCTTCGGTCATGTCACCTCCGCGGTCGGTTACATCGCGACGGCCCTGGCGGGCCTGCGACGCAACCTTGACCGCTCGACTGCGGCAGGGCGGGCAGTGCCGGCCCCGCATTTCCCGTAGCCCAACCCGACCGTAGGGCGGCTCACCGAAGTGCACCCGACAAGCCACCGGCACGCCGGGTGGTCACGCGCCGCGCGTCGGGGTCACCTACGCCCCTCGCGGTACGGCACCCGCCACCCCTGACCGGACCACGACGCCACGGAACGCCCCTCGCCCACCCGGCACGGTTACCCAACCCCAGCACAGGGAGAGCTAGCGCCATCTACCGCACCAACCCGACCACCCCGAACGGCAGGGAGCCTTCGGTCGCGGCCATACGCCGAGCGCCAGCGAGGCGGGTGGTTCGACCGTTGGCGACCGGACCCACCACCCCAGCAAGGGAGGCCCTTGGCCGGCGGCCATACGCCGAGCGCAGCGAGGCGGGTGGTTCCGGCCTTGGGCCGACCGACCCCACCCACACAACCCGACCCGGAACGAGACGCCCGAGCCGCGCGACACGCAACGCAACGTCACGCACCCCGGCGAGGTAGCCCCGTACCGACTGAAGGCCCTCTCCCCAACAGAAGGTCTACGAAAGGGGGAGTTCGCTGGGGTGGCGGGGGGCGTTCTCGGGCGCGCACGGAGGGCCCGACAGAGGGGGCGAGCCCCTCTGTGTGACCTCTGTCGGTACCTTCGTCGGCCCCTCGGTGGGCTCCTCTTCCACTGTGCACCGCAGTACGTAGACTGTATAGACAGCGACTAGATCGTGACCGTCTGCGACCTCGAGGAGCACACCGATGCGCACCACCAGCCCCACACCCGGACCCAACGCACTCGAGCGCACGATCCTGCTGTACCTCGCCCGCGCCGGGTACGCGCGGATGCACCACATCCAGCTCGCCACCGGTGCATCGCCCAAGTACCTCGCGAGCACGATGTCCAAGCTGGCGAAGCGGGAGTGGGCGGCCTCGGAGCCGGTCACCGTGCGCGGCATCGGCCGTGACGGCACCCCCGACGTCGCCGCCCCCTCGGTCGTCTGGTACACCACCCAGGCAGGGCACAAGTTCATCGACCGGGTCATTCCAGCGATGCCGGGATCGGGCAGGCAGCCCCAGCTCGCCCCCGTCGAGGGTATGGGTCGGGTCGATCACACCCTGGCGTGCGCCGGGGTCTATACCTGGGCAGCTCGCTGGGGCTGGATGTACCACACGGAGCGCGAGGTCAGAGCGACCGAACGTGCGGATGAGCGGATCTACCGCACCGACGAAACCGGCAAGCGGTACCGGACCACCCCCGCCGACCGATGGTGGTCCGTGATCCTCGAGGAGGACACCAAGGCAAACTTGCGCCGCGCGCACTACCCCGACGGCGTCCTCATCCGGGGCGGGTACGAACTGGTCCTCGAAGTCGAGCGGGCATGCAAGCCTGTTGCCACCTATCACGCCGTGATCTCGGCCTACCGGGCCGCCGAAATCGACCAAGCGTGGATCATCAGCAACCCGAGGGCGTGGGAACGCATCATCGACGCCGCCGAGCGCGACGGCGCCACGTGGCAGCACGGCGGCCCGGACGACACCTATGCGTGGGCGCCCAAGCGGGCCGGGGCGATGCCCCGCGGCGCGGTGTACCTGCAGCGCGTCACCAGTGAGCGCGCGCAGATCGGCGACCTCGTGGCCCTGCCCGCCTCCGAACGCAAGCACCTCATGACCTCGACGGCACCGCCCCTGCAGATGCGCGCGGAGGTCGTCCCGGACGACGAGATGGCACGAGCGTGGAAGGTGCGAGACACCTCGGCCGCCGTCGCCGCGGCCGCGAAGCTCGAGCGACCCCGCACGAACGGGACCCCACGGCCCAAGCGGCCCGTCGTGAAGCTGGCCGCACCTGTGCCACCCGTGGCACCCCCCCAGCCTCCGCACCGGCCCGCCGCTCCGCCGGTAACCAGTGCAGCGCCGCCCGCAGCCCCACAACCGCCCACGCCGCCGTCGGAGCCTGTCACCACCACGCCCGAACCGGAGCTGCCCGTGCGCCTGGACGGCCTGGACCCCGAGGACGTGCCGCGCCTGCTGCGGCTCACGATCGAGCGGCAGAAGGTCATCGCAGACGCGCCTGCGGCCATGCGCAAGGTTTGGCTGGACTACTACGAGAAGTCCGCGTCCCCGGCCGCCTGAGGTCCGAAGGGCAGCAGGCCGCTACGGTGCGACCATGACCAGGGACGCCCGCTCTGACGTGCTCGCCCAGCGCGTCGCCGAAGCGGCTGCTGCCTGGCTGCGCGACCCGCGCGAAGCCGCCGTGTACCTGCGCCTGGTTGACGCGACCGCCGCGTGGGAGGCGCACACACGCCCGACGGGCTCGAGCGTGCTGGTGCCGTGCCGGACGTGGAGGCGATCCGCGCGACGGTGCTCGCGGTGATGGCCCAGCTCCGCGTCGACCAGGCCGGCCGGGGTGACGCGGGGTCGGCGCCTCTCTGACCACACCTGGCGGGGACGCCCGTTAGTCGCCGACAAGCCACGTTACGTAATGGGTTCACCCTGGCTCGCCCCATGATGAGGCAAAGAGGCACGCTCCCCTGTGACGTCCCCACCCCACGCTACGGTCGTGGCGTGACCACCCCGCCCACACCACTCCCTGAACCACTACGGGCACGGGTGCAGTCCGCGGCCGGCACGTGGCTCAGCTGGTGCGCCCTCCACGAGGTCGACGCCCACACAGCGACTGCGACCACCATCATCGAGTGCGTGATGGAGCTCCGCCGTGGCGGAGCGCACCCTGACGACCTCGCCGACATCATCGACGCGGCCGGCTTGATGGTGGGCATGCGGACCTGGCTGGACCCGCAGTTGCTCGCGCTGCGCCGCTCGCTCTGAGCGCCACTCCCCAGCCTCGAAACGGGCCGCCACAGCCCGTCCTGGCCGCTCTGACGCACTTTCGCGTGCCCACGCACCCTGAAACCCCTGCCTGCGGGCGAATCGTCTCTACGAGCCGCGACCGCAGAGGCCACGTTGGCGCTGGCCACCCGAACGGCGGGCCCCGTCCGTGTCTACACAGCGTATGATCGCTGGCATGAGCGCCGACACCACCACCAGCAGCCAGCTGCCAGGCGAGGACGGCCCCCTCCCCATGCGCCGCGGCGGCGCACCCATCACCGACGACGAAGCCCTCGGCGTCGCCCGCCGCCTCGCCCGCGTCCAGGTCGCCCACGGGCGGCGACTCACCTCCCTCAGTGCTCCCACCGAACTCCCCGCCCCGGACACCCGCATCCAGTCCGCGCACCGGCTACCGGCCCGACTCCTCATGCGCGTCCGGGCGAAGGCCGAGATGGAGGGACGCACCGTCACCTCGGTCATCGAGGACGCCCTGCGGGAGTACGCGGATTCGGTTCCGGGCTCGAGGCTGCGCGCCATCCCGCCCCGCCGGGTGCCCAAGGCCATCGAGGTCGACCTCGCTACGGGTGAGCGCGTCACCGCCGACGACTGAAACTGGGCGTCCCCTTAGTTGCGCTCCAGACGGGAGTTGGGTCCGCCCGCCCTGAAGGGTGCACCCAGAGTTTCTGGCTGACACCGGTGTCCCCGCACTCCCAAAGTCAGGAAGCGCCTGGCGCCTCCACGCTCGAAGGCACGGCCCCGTGCCTCCCGGACGTGCACGCCTGCGTGTCCTTCAAGGATGACAGTGATGTTGCGTGCGTCAGCACGCCGGTGAGAACCGCTCGAGGTGTGAGTTCCGCCCACTCAGCCGCCGCCACCTCTCATCAGCCTCTACAAAGACTCTCTTGCAGACTCTTAGCTCCCCGAACTTGTGGACTCGGCTCCCCAAGTTTGGGGACTTGCCTCCCCGACTTTGGGGACTCGCCTCCCCAAGCTTGGGGAGGGCGACCACTCAGGTTCACGCGCGGGGACTGTGGTTCCCGTCCGGGCTGTCTATACAGGAGGGTAGTGTGGTGCCGTACACATCACCGAGCGAAGGACAGGCCGATGGGAACCGCGTCCGCGCAAGCGCTGGCACGCCGCCTCGAGACCCTTGCCAGCGAGCGGGGCAAGACCGTCGACGAGCTCGTCACCGACCTCGACGCCCACTTCGACGGCATCGTTGACCGGCTGTACGCGCACGAGATCCGCGAGGACCTCCTGGGCAGGCTCCACCGCGCCACCGAAGCGAAGGCGCAGGCCGATGCCGCACACCGGCACCTCATGATCCGTGCCGGTCTTGCTGGGATCCCCCGCACCGAGATCGCGCGAGCAGCCGGATGCACCCGGCAATGGGTCGTGCGCGTCCTCAAGGCGCACACCGCACGACGCGACGCGGCGTGAGAAACAGCGAAGCGACTGCCCCTACGACCCTGGCAGGCCGGGCAGTCGCTCCACCAACAATGACTGGAGCAACCCTAGCATGAGCAGCCAACTCGCCCACGCCCTCCTGCATCTCAGCCCGCTCATCCGTCCCGAGATGCCGCGCAGCGGTCACGACTACGTCACAGCGTTCGCTGAGTGGGTGCACGAGTACGACACCGCGTTCCCCCACCCGGGTGGCGACCCGGTCAAGAGCATCGACCTCATCCACGATTCCCGGTACCGCTGCCCCTTCCCGCGGTCGACCATGGTCTGGGAGTTCGCCCGCTACCGCCCGGTCGAGGACCCCGCGGACGTAAGCGCAGTGCGGTCGGGCGCACCTCACGCCGAGCGTGGCTGGTACACCGAGCGGGAGTGGAAGGCCGCGCTGAAGCGGTTCGACCTGCACCGGGAGTGCGCCCGTGCGTGGGGTTGCGCGACGGCCAAGTTCGAGGCCGACGGCACAGGACCGAAGAAGTGGGCGTACGACACCCTCGCGAAGATGCTTGAGGGGGCCCTTGCTCTTGCGCGCGCGGTACAGGACGTGACCAAGCACGTCGCCCACTACCGGATCCCAGTCATCGACATCGACGGGGTCATGCCTGACGCGAAGATGCTGGACCGGGCCACAGGTGCTTATGCCCGGACGGTTGAGCACCACGAGCCTGCCACGCCTGCAGAGACGGCGCGGCTGCTGCTCCGCAAGGTGCGGCTCGAGTACGTCGCCGACTATGGCGGCGCGGCGCGGCCGCACTGGTGGCCGGTCGACGTCGAGACCGCCGTCCTCTTGCTGGACGCGGCTGGTGAGCTTAGCGGCACGCCCGTGGTGCCGACACCAGCGCCTGCCGTGCAGTGGCGCGGGGGTCGCCCGGTGATCACCGAGGAGATGGACCAGTTGATGCCGGCGCTGCGTCGCCTGCCGAGCCGGATGCGTCTGTCGCCTGATTCGGCGCAGCGGACCGTGAGGAAGGTGCCCGACAAGGCGGACGTCGCCGCGCCTGTCACGGGGTCCGGGACGAAGCGTTCCGGGCGCGTCGGTGCCGCGCGCCCGATCACGTCGGCGTCGCTCTACAGCGACCCGTCCTTTCTCGCGGGCCTGGGCGAGACGGCCTAGCCGGCGCTCTGAACCCTCCTCCGGGCACACCCATCCGTGTGTGCTATCGGAATCTTGGTCGATCTCGACCGTTAGCCATTGACCCTGGTGTCTATACAAGGTCTTCTATAGACAGACGCGGCACCCCGCCGCACACAACCCGAAGGACAGCACGATGCGTCAGACCCGACAGCCCGATCCCCTGATGACGATCGACGACCTCGCCGCCTATTTGAACGTCTCCGTCGAAACCGTCCGCGGCTGGCGCGCCCACCGGCAGGGACCGCCCGCGTTCAAGGTCGCCGGCTCCCTCCGCTGGCGGCTCACCGAGGTGGACGCCTGGCTCGATGGCACCCGACAGGCAGGTGAGGTCAAGTGACCCCGGAAGGTGCAGCGAAGGTCCTCCAACTTCTCGACTCGGTGGCCTCGTTCGTGCCGCAGCTCGACGCCGACAGCCACAAGAACCGCATCCTCGTCTTCGCCGACCTTATGCACGACGCACCCGACGACTGGGCGTACCAGTGGGTCAAGGACACGCTGCGGCGCCCCGCGCAGTACGGCGCGGACGGCAAGCGACGCGACACCAACCAACGCGACCTGCTCGACGCCTGGGTCGCCGAGAAGCGCCGCCGCATCGACCCAACCGCCCTGAACCTGCCAGCACCCCCGGACGTGATCGCCAACGACACCACCCGTGTCATCACGTGGGAGCGGGCGTACCGCCTCGCGATCTTCAACGGCGCCGACACCGCACACGCGTGGCAGACAGCCTGTGACGCCGTCGGCGTTGCGGCCCTCCAACCTGCAGCCGACCAGGAAGCGAGGTACGGCCGCAGCGACGTCCTCGCACACATCCGCGCCCTCCGAGCAGCCCGAGAGGAGCCCCAGTCATGAGCGAGCGAGCCGACAACCAGTGGGATCGGGACGTGCTCGAGGAGAACGAGCGCTACGTTCTCGGCGCGTGCATGACGAGTGCAGCGGCGATCGACGAGGTCCGCCCAATCCTGGAGGGTCTGCAGTTCCGCAAGCCCCAGCACCAGGCGATCTACGACGCGATCCTGGCGGTTGCAGACAGGGGCGAGAAGGCTGACGCGGTCGCTGTCGCTTCCGAGCTGATGCGAAGGGGCCTGCTCGACCCGAGCGGCGGCGGGACCTACCTGTTCACGTGCCTCGAGACGGCGGTCGTCGCCTCGGCCGCGGCGTTCAAGGCGCGCGAGCTTGTCCCGGCCGCCAGAGGTTGGGCACTGGAGTGCCTGGGAGCTCAGCTCGCGCAGGCCGGTGCAGCGGCGCTGACTGCTACTGAGCAGGATGAACTCATCGCCTCAGCGATCGACACCCTGCTCACCGTCCAGGCGGGCTTCGGGGAGGACGCCTCCCCGGCCATTGGCAACACCCTTGAGGGCACTCTCGAACGGCTCGACTCCGACGAGGCAGCTGGCGTTGAGACCGGCCTGGAGCCGCTTGACGACATCATCGGTGGGCTTGCCCCGGGCAAGCTCGTCATCGTGGGCGCGGCTCCGGGCGTCGGGAAGACCGTGATCGCCCAGGCGTTCGTTCGCCACGCCGCAGTCACGTGCAAGCGCCCAGTGCTCTCATTCACCCTAGAGGTCGATCGTGACGAGATCACGACCCGCATGATCGCGGACCTCGCAGAGATCAACTCCCGGAAGTTCACCGCCATCCGGCGCCGCTCCGACGGCGACGACCAGAAGACCCTCTGCGAGGGCGACTGGGCCAAGATCGCGAAGGCGGCTGACCGGCTGGTGGACGCTCCATGGCACGTCAACGACGACACCGAGGTCACGCTCGGGAAGATCGCCGCAGAGGCGGCACGCGTGAAGCGCCTCCACGGCGGGGATCTGGCTCTCATCACCATCGACTACGCCGGCCTCATCGTCGACATGGATGACACACGCCACGACACCCGAGCGCAGCTCGCAGCGCTCACCCGTGGGTTGAAGATCCTCGCCCGTCGCCTCAGGGTGCCGATTGTGCTGCTCTCACAGCTGAACCGTAGGTACGCCGATCGACCCGACAAGCGGCCGCAGAAGACCGACCTGGCCGGCTCGTCCACCTTCGAGCAGGACGCCGACGTGATCCTGCTTCTGCACCGCGAGGAGGTCTTCGAGCCGGAGACGCCGCGCGCCGGTGAGATGGACGTCATCGTCGCGAAGCACCGGCGCGGACAGACTGGCACGGCCGTCGTGGCGGCGCGGATGCACCTCTACCGCGTCACCGGTTTCAACGACCCCACGATGGGGCACAGCCGCGCACTCGGGCACGCAGCATGAGCGCCCCACGGCGCCTGTCGGCGCGAGACGTGACCACGTTCGCGATCCGGAACCGCGGCTCGATCCGCGCGCTCAGCGAGGCCACGGGGTGGACCGTGGACGACACGCGGACGGTTCTGTGCCGCGACGTTCGCGAGGCCACGGGTTGGCGGTCGTTGACGCCCAACGAGGAGCATGTGCAACTGCGCGAGAGCGCGGAACTCCTACGCGTCCTCGCTCTGCACGGCGCGGTCGCGAACGACTTCATGCCGGACCGGGCGGAGTACCGCGAAGCAGCATGAAGGCTGACGAAGGACCAGGCACCTTCAGCTCTCCTCCCGGATGACGATGGTCAGCACCCACGGCACGCGGCGGCTGCTCACTTCGGTGTCAAGTTGGGCTTGTTGCCGTACGGCGCGCGCCGTCTGCGCTCAAGGCTCTCTCGGACTTCGCTGTCCAACCGGTCACGGAGCGCGGTCAGCCGGTCACGGTTGTCTGGACTCAGTGGGGCTGGCTGCGCCAGCCGTCGACTCTCAGTAGAGACCAGTTGGCGCAGATCGCTGGCGAACCGCGCCCGCAGCTCGTTCATCCGTTGCTGATCGCGCTCCGCCTCGCGTGTTGCCCCGAAGAAGACGCGGATGGGGGCTTCTGGTTCGTAGGTAATCCTAAGGAACCCCCCGAGCTGCTCGGCCCACGCCTGCAACTCGTCGACCGGCCGAGACGTAGGGCGGCGGGGAGGTGTCGGCAGGTCAGCCACCCTCGTCCTCCTTGAGGTACGCGTCGCTCGCTGCTGCGACCAGCGTCTTCTCGAAGTCGGTCTCCGCGTCGTTCCCCAACGCTTCCAGCATCATCGTCGCACGGTCCTGCTCGACATGTCTTTGCTCGCCGAGGAACCACAAGTACATCGCCCACCAACGGTCTCGACGCTTGCCCTCCCGGCTAGCCGCGGCGTTGAGCTTCGCCGTGCTGGTCGCGCCGCGGTAGGCCACGAATGCGGCGATGACGGCGAGTACCCCCGCGAGACCGGGTGAGCGGGTGAACTCCGACCACCACTCGTTGGTGAAGATCGCAGGGATCGCCTCGGAGGCTGCGGCTTCGGTGGTGAGCAGAAGCGTCACGGTCATCCCTCTTGGGTGGCTCGTTCATCGTGGCTCGGAGAACCGGTCGAGCGTGCTGGCCGAGACTACCGATACCGGCGAAGCCGATGCTGCGCACCGTCGCTGGCGCCGCGCAACGCAGACCTGACCGGTGGCCGGCGTCCGCGATTCACCGCTGCACTCGCACGGGGCTGAAGGTGGCGCCGGACACCGCCGTCCCATGGCTCTCGCTGTACAGGCTCGGCCCCTACGCAGTCCGCAGTTCGCCGGGACGCGTGATGACGCACACAGGTTCTCAGCGGGCCACACGCTTCTGGGCGGCATCGGCCGATCGGGTGAATGTGTATACGAAGATCACATATCCGGCCCCGCGGCTAGCGTGCGTACGTGCTGATTCATGGAGACCTCGAAGCGAGGTGTCTATACGTCGATGTACTGTGACTCCCATGTCCACGTCGAGCTTTGCCCAGCGGCCTGCGCGCCCCCTCGCGCCACGGGCGCTGGCTGGCGCACCTGTCGACACGCGCACCGTCGAGAACCCGGATCCGCTCCTCACGAAGGCCGAACTCGCCGGCTACCTCAACATCAGCGAGCGCGCCGCTCGAACCCTCGTCGAGGAGCGTCGGCTCGACGTCGTCGTCATCGGACGCTCGCTCCGCGTCCGTCGCTCGACCGCCGACCGGTACATCGCCGCCTGCACCCAGGTCGCGAGCCGCCCCGCCGCTACTGACAGCTACGGGCGCGACGTTTGGCTCCCGCGCGCGGCCTGACGCCGCACCCCTACTCGCGGTCGAGCATGGCCAGTTCTTCCCGCACGAGAACGTCCATCCTCTCGGCCACCCGACGATCAGCGTCGTCGTAGAGGTGCAGGTATCTCGACGCCGCGGCGCTAGTTGAGTGCCCAGCCCTCGCCTGCAACTCCTTCATGCCGGCGCCCACCCGTGCCGCGAGGCTCTGACCGGTGTGGCGCAGGTCGTGCCACGTAAGGTCCGGGCGCCCGGCCTTCGCGCGCGCACGGTCGAACGCTTTACCGATTCGGTCCGGGTAGACCAGCCCGCCGCTCGCGGTCGTGAAGACCAGTGACGTGGGGGGACTACCCGTGTACGTCGCCAGGTGCACCTCGAGAGGCTCTGCGGCGATGTCCGGCACCGTGACGGTGCGCAGCGACGCCGTCGCTTTCACCTCGCCGAAGTCTGAAGCGCTTGCCTCGAGTTCCAGCGCTCGCGCGACTCGGAGCTTCCGCGTCGCGGGGTTGTAGTCCGTCCGGGAGAGGGCGAAGAGCTCACCGGAGCGAAGCGAAGTCATTGCCGCGAGCCACACCGCGGCGCGGTACCGAGCCGGCATCGCCTCGGCAATGATGCGGATCTCCGTAATGGTCGCTGGCTCAGGCTCGAGGTATGCGACCTGGCCGGCGCCCTTGATGCGCGCGGGGTTTGCCGTGATCCGGCCATCGTCGACGGCGCGCTCCAGGATCGCGTGCAGGAGGCGGTACGCCTGGGCAACCTCTGTCGCGCCCGCAGTGGGCTTTGGAGGCACCGCGAGACGCGCCAGCCCGCCGGTGGCTTCCCACTCGATCCTCACGGCCACGGGGATGCGTCCGGTTGGCGCTAGGGCATCGCCCCGCGCTGCCGCCCACTCTCGAATGGCCGCGTTGACGCGCCTGGGCGCCAGCACAGCGCGCTCATGGCGGGCTACGGCGCGCCGACGCGACTCTTCTCGGACTGCGGTGTGCCAGAGTCGGACGTCGTCAGCGGTGACGGCAGCGAGGGGCCGGGCGCCGAGATCGACCGGGTGCTGCGTTTGCCCGACGGTCGCGTAGTGCCGGGGAGCGATCCACGTGTCAAGAAGACGGGTCTGCAGTGCGCGGGAACGGTCGCGGTACCGGTTGGTGGCGATGTACCTCGCGCCGTACTCGGCGACCGTTACCTGTCCACGGGCGGGGTCGACGTAGGCGCCCCCGACGATGGCCGCGCGTTCGACTGCGAGGGCGTCTTCGGCTGCGCGCTTGGTCGAGAAGGTCCCGAGGGAGCGGTGCTGTCCGCCGGAGTGGGGGATCGGGACTCGCGCGGACCACCGTCCCGAGCGCTCCTGCCGGATAGTCCCGAAGCCCCTGCGGCCCCGCTTGTTCGCCACTGTGCTCTCCTCGCCTATGGAGCGTTATGGTGCAACGCAATCCTCGTCGAGTCGTCATGAGAGGCAGTGAACGGACCTGGCAAGCCGCTGACCTGCGACTACGCCTCGGAGCGGGTGACGGGAATCGAACCCGCGCTGTCAGCTTGGGAAGCTGAAGTTCTACCATTGAACTACACCCGCGCGACGCCCTGACGGCTGGCGTGCGACGACGAGCATACCCGCCGCCCCGCCTGTGTCGCACGGCCCCCGGCTCCGGCCTCGACGCCGCGGCTCCGCGACAGTTGTCCACATCTTGTCTCCACAGGTGTGTGTGCACAGCGGTGGTTCGGCGCCTCACCCTGTGGACGACGCTGTGCACGCGGGAGCGCGTGAAGAAGGTGCCCCGAGGGCCCTTGTCGCGTCGCCTCGACAGGACTACAACTGACCCCACGGCAGCAGGAGCCAGGACGAACCGGGGCAACCCGGGGCAGCGCCTGGACCGGCCGCCAGGACCGACCGGAGAACGTTGGGCGAGCTCGACGGGGAGATCCGGAGAGCCTGTGGACGGCGCCGCAGAGCCCGAACGGACCGGAAGGTCGATCGTCAGCCGGGGGGAGAGCGGGAGACCGTGCATCCGTCCGGTCGCACCGCCGGAGCGCGGCGCACACCGGGAGGCCGGTGGGTGACCGGTGACGATCAGCAAGGCCCCTCGGACGCTTACTCCGAGGGGCCTTTGCTGTGCCCGGGAGCGCCAGTGGACGCGCCGGTCCCCGTCAGCGCACCTCGGCCCGCGCCCACCACGCCGCCGTCGCCCACGTCGCGACCGCGCCCACCGGCACCGCGAGCAGCAGCTGCACGGGCGTGACCGTTGCCGCGAGCTCGGCCCCACCCATGCCGGACCACATGCCCGGCGCAGCCCACGGGAACCACGCACCCGCGCCCAGCACGGTCACCACCTGCGTCACCACGACCAGCCCCAGCAGCGCCCCGATCGCCGGCAGGTACCCGCGCCCCACGCCCGCGACCCACCCGAGCGGCAGGGCGAGCAGCACGGACGGCACCCCGACGACGACGGCGCGCCCCGCGGCCCCGGCTGCGTCCGCCCCGGGCGTCCCGAGCCCGAGCGTCAGCCCCAGGAGCGCCGTCACCGCCACCGCGCCCACGGACAGCACCAGCCCCCACGCCACGAGCACCGCCGTCTTCGCCAGGGCGACGTCCCGCCGCGCCGTCGGAAGCGCGAACAGCGCCCCGAACGTGCCGTCCACGTGCTCGCGCCCGAACGACCACGCGACCACCACGCCCACGGCCAGCAGCACGGCCACCGACAGCAGCTGCCCCACGAGCCCGAGCAGCGCCGTCCACCCCTCGCCGATCACGAGGCCCTCGACCTTGGCGGCCAGCATGCTGTCGCCACGCATCCGCGCCGCGGCGAGGAACCCGGCGGCCGCACCCGGGACCGCGAGCAGCAGCACGAGCGCCGCGATCCGCGCGGCCCCCGACCTGCGCAGCTTGAGTGCCTCGACCTCGAGCGCCGCCCTCATCGCGCCACCTCCGCATCGAGCCCCTCGGCCGCGTAGACCATCGCGAGGAACTGCTGCTCCAGGTCCACGCCCCCGGGCGGAAGAGCACCGATCACCCGCCCCCGGTGCAGCACGGTGATCCGGTGCGCCATGCGCGCCATCTCGTCGAGGTGATGGCTCGAGACCAACACTCCCGCACCGGCCTCCGCGGCCCGCACCAGGTGGCGCCGCACACGCAGCACGCCCGCGGGGTCCAGCCCGTTCGACGGCTCGTCCAGCACCAGCAGCCGCGGCCGGTGCAGCACCGCGCACGCGAGGCCCAGGCGCTGCCGGTTCCCGAGCGACAGGTTGCGTGCCCGACGGCGTGCCCAGTGCCCCAGGTCGAGCTCGTCGACCACGGCCCGCACGGCCTCGCGTGCCTCGGCGCGGTCGAGCCCGCGCAGCCTCGCCGCGGCGTACAGGGTCTCGTCGACCGTGAGCTCCCCGTACGCGAACGGTGTCTCGATCAGGTGCCCGACGGCGCCCCAGGCGTGGGCGGGCAGGTCCCGCACGTCCACCTCGCCGAGGCGTACTGACCCGGCGTCGGGGCGCAGCATCCCGAGCATGAGCCGCATGAGCGTCGTCTTGCCCGCGCCGTTGAGCCCGACGAGCGCGTGGACCTCCCCGGCCCGCACGGTCAGGTCGACCCCGGCGACGGCGTGCTCGGGCCCGAAGCTGCGCCGCACGCCCGAGACCCGCAGCAGCACCTCTCCGCCGGCGCTCACGGCGCGCCGTCCGGCCCGAGCAGTCCCAACGCGACCGTCACGCGCTCACCCAGCCCGGGGCCGCCGTCGTCGGCGCCCCAGTCGAGCAGTGCGGCCATGAGCGCGCCGAGGCACGCGCCCGCCGCCACGCGCGCCTCGAGCCGAGCCACGCCGTCGGCCGCCAGAGCCTCGACCAGCACGTCCTCGGTGCGCTGGTTGTTCTCCCGCGCACGCGCGCGCAGCCCGGCGTGCCCCGCGACGATGCGCACCCGCACGCGCGTCGCGGCGTCCTCGGGTTCCGGGAGCGCCGACCACGCCGCGAGCAGCCCGCGCCGCACGCGCTCGAGGGCCGGCAGGTCGCGCGGCTGGGCGCGCACGGTCTCGGCGATCACCGGGTCGTACGGGTCGTCGAGCAGCACCGCCTCCTTGGTGGGGAAGTGACGGAAGAACGTCATGTGCGAGACGCCCGCGGCGCGCGCGATCTGCTCGACCGTGGTCGCGTCGAAGCCCTGCTCGGCGACGAGCGCGAGCGCCGCCTGCTGGAGCGCGGCGCGCGTGCGGTCGGATCGGGTGCCCATGTCGTGAACGTTAGTCACTAACACAACGCGTGTCCACGCACGCGCGGCCACCGCCCCGCACCGCGACCTCGCGCGCTAGCGTGTGCGCGTGCTGCTCTCCGATCGCGACATCCGGGCCGAGCTCGACTCCCAGCGCATCGTGCTGGACCCGTACGAGCCGGCGATGATCCAGCCGTCGAGCATCGACGTGCGGCTCGACAAGTTCTTCCGGCTGTTCGACAACCACCGGTACCCGTTCATCGACCCGGCTGAGGACCAGCCCGAGCTCACGCGCCTGGTCGAGGTGGCGCAGGACGAGCCGTTCATCCTGCACCCGGGCGAGTTCGTGCTCGGTTCCACCTACGAGGCCGTGACGCTGCCCGACGACGTCGCGGCGCGCCTCGAGGGGAAGTCGTCCCTCGGCCGCCTGGGCCTGCTCACGCACTCGACCGCAGGCTTCATCGACCCGGGCTTCACCGGTCACGTGACGCTCGAGCTGTCCAACGTCGCGACGCTGCCGATCAAGCTGTGGCCGGGCATGAAGATCGGCCAGATGTGCTTCTTCCGGCTGTCCTCGCCCAGCGAGCACCCCTACGGCTCGAGCGTCTACGGCTCGCGCTACCAGGGCCAGCGCGGTCCGACGGCGTCCCGCTCCTTCCAGAGCTTCCACCGCACCCAGGTCTGACCGCTGCCCCGGCGGCAACTCGAGGGAAGCATTCCGGCAACATGGGCGACCTAGGGTGAGCCTCATGGCGCTGCCTCCGTTCGATCCGGCCGACTCCGATCTCGTCGGCCGGCACCTGCTCGTGCTTCCCGCGGACGTGGGCGCGGACGAGGTCGAGACCCTCGCCCTGAGCCGGTTCCCGCGTGCCTCGTGGGAGGTCGAGCCGACGTCGATCCCGCCGCGCCCCACCGGCGGCGCCCGGGGTCTGCGCACCCTCACCCCGCCGCCCGGGGTGCTGCGGCTCTCACGGCTGAGCACCCTCGTCGGCCCGTACACGCTCGACCGCGCCGCGACCACGAGCCTGGGCCTGCCCGCATCGGCGGGCCTCGCCTACGTGCTGCGTGCGCCCGTCGAGCGCGGCGAGGCGCCGTGGCCCGGCGGCGGCGACCGCGACGGCCTGGCCCGTGCGTTCCCCGACGGCCTGCCCGTGCGCGACGAGGAGCGCACCGTGCGCTGGCTCGTCGACGTCGCACGCAGGCTCGGCGGTGCCGTGCGCGTCGCCCCGCACGCCGGCCGTGACGCGGCGCTGCTGGTCCCGGACCCTGCGGCCGCCGTCGACCTCACGGTCTGGACGGACATCTGGCTCGAGCCCGACGCCGCGCTCGCGGTGGTGCGCAAGGCCCTGCCGCGCGCCTACCTCAACCTCCCCACCATGGAGTGGGCCGGCCCGCCGTCGGGCACCGGGACCCAGGCCGTGCCGGGTACCGAGCGCATGGACCCCGCCGAGCGGGCCGCGCTGCACGAGCGTGCGGACCAGCACGACATGGCGGTGCTGAGCGACCCCCCGCCGATGACCGGCTACGGCGCGCTCGCGGACCTCGACATCGACGGCATGATCGCCGTGGAGGTCGCCGGCGAGACCGAGCTGCCCCCGGTGATGCAGGGCGTGCCGTGGGCTGCTGAGGGGGCCGTCGCGTACCGGGTCACGTGGGAGCCGGCCGACCTCACCGAGCTCGAGTCGGAGCGCCCGGGGCCGGTGCACCGCGTGGCCCGCAGCCGCGCGACCCCGCTCGTGGTCGCGGTCACGCGGGCCGTGCACCGCGCGGTGGGCGGTGAGGTGACGGACCCGATGGGGTTCGTGGTGGATCCCGCCGACCTCTGACCCCTGGTGCGGCGCCGCCGACAGGCGCATGATCGAAGGGTGAGACGGACAGCGGAGTTCGACGCCTTCGGGCCGTGGGTGCTACGCGTGCGCGACGAGGCCGACGTGCCCCCGCTGTTCCGCGCCCAGAAGGTCGACCTCGACGCGGCGCTGCTCGTGCTCAAGGTGCCGCGCAACATCACGCGCCGCGACGCCAACCCGGACATGGACCTCTACGACCACCTGGTGGTGGCCGGGCCCGACGACGTCACGCTGCTGAGCCGTCGCGCGCACGGTCCCGGCTACGACGAGGCCCACGTGCGCTACGACGACGTCGCGTGGGTGCGCACGTCCGTCGAGCTGCTCGACGCGCGGCTCACGGTCGCCGACGCGCGCGGCGGGCACGGCCTGTCGTTCACCTACTCGGGCTCGTCCGACGACGAGGTCGAAGCCCTCGCCCAGCTGGTGCGTCGCCGCGCCGTCGGGCCCGTCGCGGCCGACGACGCGCACGGCCCGGGCCGCGAGCTGCAGATGCACGACCTGGGAACCGACGACATCGGGCTCGTCACCGCGGCGCGCGCGCTCACGAGCAGCGAGCCCGGAGCCGCGGTGCTCGCGGCGCACGGCCGCCGCACGGTGCGCCGCCAGGGCGGACGGGGGAGCGCGCTCCTCGACGCGCTCGCCCCCGTGACCCTGCACGGCCTGGTGGTCGCCGCCTCACCGGGCCAGGTGCACCTGCTCCACCGTCGGCGCTGGGCCACCACGAGCCGGCGGCCCGTGCACTCGATGGTCCGCACCACCCTGCTGCGTGCCCAGGTCACGGGCGCGGCGGTCACCCCCGCCGAGGCGTGGATCGACGTCGACCAGGTGACCGCGCGCATGGGCGGCGGGAGCCTCGCGGTCCCCGTGCCGCGCGGCAGCGACGCGTCAGGTGCCCTGACCCGGCTGCTCCGCGCCTGAGCCCGGTGCCTCGCGCGGGCTGCGGTCCACCGAGTCGAGCAGCAGCTGCGCGACGTCCACCACCTGCGGCCGCGACGAGCCCTCGGGCTGGGCCGCGACGCCGTCGGTCAGCATCATCGTGCAGAACGGGCACGCCGTGGCGATGGTGCCGGCGCCTGTGCCCACGGCCTCCGCCGCGCGGTCGGTCGAGATGCGCGTGCCGCTGGTCTCCTCCATCCACACGCGCGCGCCCCCTCCGCCGCAGCAGAACGAGCGCTCGCGCGTGCGAGGCATCTCCGCGAGCTGCACCCCGGGCAGCGCGCCGATCAGCTCGCGCGGGGGCGTGTAGACCTCGTTGTGCCGGCCCAGGTAGCACGGGTCGTGGTAGGTCACGACGTCGTCCGTGCCCGACGGCGCCGCCCCGTCCGCACCCGAGAGCGCCGCGCCCTCCCCGGTCGGTACCTCCTCGCGCGGCAGGGGACGCAGCCGCCCGTCGGCGACCAGGCGGTCGAGCAGCTCGGTGTGGTGCACCACCTCGAAGCGTCCGCCCAGCTGCGGGTACTCGCGGCTGATCGTGTTGAAGCAGTGCGCGCACGTCACGACGATGCGCTGCGCGCCCACCTCGGTGAGGGTCTCGACGTTGGCCTGCGCGAGCATCTGGAAGAGCAGCTCGTTGCCCGCGCGCCGGGCCGGGTCGCCGGTGCAGGACTCGCCGTCGCCCAGCACCCCGAACCGCACGTCGGCCAGGTGCAGCAGCTCGGCGACCGCACGCGTCGTCTTCTTGGCGCGGTCCTCGTAGGCGCCCGCGCAGCCCACCCAGAACAGGTAGTCGAGCCCCGCGGCGTCCTCGACGTCGCGCCCCACCACGGGCACCTCGAACGGCAGGCCCTTGGCCCAGTCCAGGCGCATGCGCGGGGCCAGCCCCCACGGGTTGGACTGCCGCTCGAGCTTGGTGAACATCGAGCCCAGCTCGTCCGGGAACGCAGACTCCATGAGCACCTGGTTGCGACGCATGTCGACGATGTGGTCCACGTGCTCGATGTCCACCGGGCACTGCTGCACGCACGCGCCGCACGTGGTGCAGTCCCACAGCGCCTGCGGGTCCACCACGTCGCCCACGAGGCTCAGCACGTCGAGGTTCGCGTGGGCGTCTGCGCCCTGCGCCGTGCCCGACGACGTGCCGGGCAGTGGCACGTGGCCCGTGGTCGCAGTGTGCCCCGCGGGCTCGGTCGACGCGTTGGCCGCGGCCGTGAGCCACGGCGCGCTCGCGTACGCGTGGTCGCGCAGCGCCATGACCACGAGCTTGGGAGACAATGGCTTGCCCGTGTTCCACGCCGGGCACTGCTCCTGGCAGCGGCCGCACTCGGTGCAGGTCGAGAAGTCGAGCAGGCCCTTCCAGCTGAAGTCCTCGATGCGACCCACACCCAGCCGCGCGTCGTCGGGCAGGTCCTCGAGCGCCTCGAAGTCCACCGGCTCCCCGCCCGAGCGCACGGGCGGCAGCGGGCCCAGGGCCGGGCGTCCGTCGGTCTCGCGCCGCGCCCACACGTTGACCACCGCGAGGAACCGGTGCCACGAGACGCCCATCGCGGGACGGCGCCCCACCACGTACATCCAGGCCATCGAGGTGAGGATCTTCAGCAGCGCGACGCCCACCACGGCGAGCTCGAGCGCCTGCTGGTCGGCGCCCACCCAGGCGACGCCGAACCACGCGGTGAGGGGGTGCAGCGCGGCGGCGCCGTTCACGACGGCGAGCGGGTCCTCGACCGCCCCGCCGTAGCTGAACCAGCCGAAGCCCTGCGTCAGGTCGACCCGTGAGAAGCCCGCCATCGTGAGGCGGAGCGCGTACTCGAGGCCGCGCAGCAGCAGCACGCACACCACGACGGCCGCGATGATCGCCTCGACGAAGTACGCCTGCCCGGCGTTCGAGCCGAAGAACCGCGACGAGCGCGCCCCGGGCGGCCCCATGCGCCCGGCCTCGGTGCCGAGCGTGGCCGACGGCGTCCCGGTGGCGGCCTCACCCCGTCGCGGGTGGGCGCGCTGCCGCACCACGACCAGCAGCACGATCCCCACGAGCGCGAGCCACGCGAACACCTCGATGAGCCACGCGATCGGCGGCCACGTCCCGATCACCGGCACCACGAGGTGGGGGTCCACGATCTGCCCGTAGCCCGAGACCAGGGTCACGAACAGCACGGGGAACGAGACCATCACCACCCAGTGCGCGACGCGCACGAACGGCCGGTGCTGGAACCTCCCGTGGCCCAGCAGCTCACGCACCACGAGCCAGGTGCGCCGGCCGGGGTGGTCCGTGCGGCCGGGGGCGGCGGTGCCCTGCCGCACGGTGCGGACGATCGCCCGCACGCCGAGCACGAAGGTCGTGACCCCGATCACGGTCGCGAGGGCGGCGAGCACGAGGGCGATCACCTGGAACGGCTGCACCCGCCCACGGTAGTAGGCCCGGGAACCATGCCGGCGGCCGACTCGTCCGACAGGACGTACGGCTCGCCGCAGGTACGATGGGCGCACCGACGAGGTGCCCCGCGCGCGCTCCCCGAGCGTGTCGGCGAGCCTCGTCACGGCTGGACGGGTCCCGCTCGTGCACGTCGTCGGACCCCCGGCGGCGGGGCGGCGGCAGGCCCCGAACGCTTGACAACATCCGAGCTCGACCGGCGTCGCGGCCCCTGCGTCCGCACGCCCGTTGCTCGGCGCCCGACCACCCGCCCCCGACCGGACGGAGCCGGACGTGCTGCTGCTGCTGACGGTGCACCTGGTGCTGGCCGTCGCTGCGCCCGCCGTCATGCGCCTCCTGGGTCGCAAGGGCTTCCTGGTGCTCGCGCTCGCCCCCGCGTCGGCCGCCGTCTGGGCACTGACCCTCACGGGCGAGGTCATGGCCGGCGACGGCCCCGTCGAGGTCGTCGAGTGGGTGCCGACGCTCGGCATGGAGCTGTCGTTCCGTCTCGACACGCTCGGCTGGCTCATGACGCTGCTCGTGGGCGGCGTGGGCGCGCTCGTGCTGATCTACTCGTCCGCCTACTTCTCCACGAGCGCGCACGGCCTGGGCCGGTTCGGCGCGATGCTCGTGGCGTTCGCGGGCTCGATGCTCGGCCTCGTCCTCACGGACGACCTGCTGATGCTCTACGTCTTCTGGGAGCTGACCACGGTCACCTCCTACCTGCTCATCGGCCACTACGCGGAACGCAAGGCGTCCCGACGCGCCGCGATGCAGGCGATCATCCTCACCACGGCGGGCGGTCTCGCGATGCTCGTCGGCATCGTGCTGCTGGGCGAGGCGGCGGGCACGTACCGGATCTCGGAGGTGGTCGCGTCCCCGCCCGAGGGCGGGGTCGTGACCGCCGTCGTGATCCTGCTGCTCGCGGGCGCCGCGACGAAGTCCGCGATGATCCCGCTGCACTTCTGGCTGCCGGCCGCGATGGCGGCGCCCACCCCGGTGAGCGCCTACCTGCACGCGGCCGCGATGGTGAAGGCCGGGATCTACCTGGTCGCGCGCTTCGCGCCGGCGTTCGGCGAGCTGGGCGTGTGGCGCGGCATCGTCATCGTGCTGGGGGCCGGGTCGCTGCTCGTGGGCGGGTACCGGGCCATGCGGCAGTACGACCTCAAGCTCGTCCTCGCGTTCGGCACGGTGAGCCAGCTCGGCCTGCTGTTCCTGCTCGTGGGGCTCGGTTCGCGCGCGGCCGCGCTCGCCGGCCTCGCGATGCTGGGCGCGCACGCGATGTTCAAGGCCGCGCTGTTCCTCACGGTCGGCGTCGTGGACGCCGCGACCGGCACGCGTGATCTGCGGCGGCTCACGGGCGTGGGCAAGACGCTGCCGATCACCGCGACCGTCGGCGCTCTCGCGACGGCGTCGATGATGGGGCTGCCGCCGTTCGCGGGGTACGTCGCCAAGGAGGCCGCGCTCGAGGCGCTCTGGTACGACGGCGACACGTTCGTGGGCGTGGTGGTGCTCGTCGCGATGGTCGTGGGCTCGGCCCTGACCGTCGCGTACAGCCTGCGGTTCTGGTGGGGCGCCTTCGCCTCGAAGCACCCCAAGCTCGCGTCGCTGCCGGACCCTGCCGACGGCCTGGGCGCCGAGCCCGAGCCGCTGCGCATCACCAAGCCCTCGCTCGTGCTCGTCGCACCCGCGGCGGTGCTCGCGCTGCTCGGCCTGCTCGCGGCGCTCGTGCCGCACTTCGGCGAGCAGCTGCTCGCCCCGCACGCCGACACCTACCCCGGGGGCCCGGGACACCTCGTGCTGTGGGCGGGCCTGACGCCCGCGTTCTTCCTGACGCTGCTGATCCTGGGCTCGGGCGCGCTGTTGTTCGCGGCCCGCGTGCGGGTCGAGCGGCTCCAGCGCCGCCTGTCCTTCCCGTTCGACGCGGACCGCGCCTACCGCCGCTCCATGCGGCGCCTCGACGACCTTGCGGCCGACATCACGGCGATCACCCAGCGCGGGTCGCTGCCGCTGTACCTCGGCACGATCCTGCTCGTGCTGGTCGCGCTCGCGGACACCGCGCTCGTCGCCGGCGAGACCCTGCCGCGCATCGGCGAGGTGCGGCTGTGGGACCGCCCGGCCCAGGCCGTCGTCGGGCTGCTGGCGGTGGGTGCGGCGCTGCTCGCGGCGCGTGCCCGACGGCGTCTCAAGGCGGTGCTCCTCGCGGGCGTGAGCGGCTACGGCATCGCGGCGCTCTTCCTGCTGCACGGGGCCCCGGACCTCGCGCTGACCCAGGTGCTGGTCGAGACGATCACGCTGGTCGTGTTCGTGCTCGTGCTGCGCCGGCTGCCCGCGTACTTCTCGGTGCGTCCGCTCGCGGGCAGCCGCTGGGTGCGGATGGCGATCGGCGCCGTCGTCGGCGTGACGCTCGGGGCGCTCGCGCTCGTGGCGCCCGGGGCGCGCATCCACGCGCCCGTCTCGCAGGACTTCGCCGAGGAGGCCTACGTCTTCGGCGGCGGCAAGAACATCGTCAACGTGACGCTCGTGGACATCCGTGCGTGGGACACCATGGGCGAGCTGTCGGTGCTGCTCGTGGCCGCCACGGGCGTCGCGTCGCTCATCTTCCTGTCGCGCCGCAGCGGGGACATCCTGCGCAGCCGCGACGTGGCGAAGCCCGCCCGGCTCGTGTGGTCCAGCACGCAGCACGACGTCATCGCCCCGCTGCGCGAGCGTGCGATCGCGAGCGCCAAGGCGCACGCCGAGCAGAACGTGGGCAAGGAGAGCCAGCGCCAGCGCGAGTGGCTGCGCGGCGGGCACACGCTCGCACCGCAGCGCCGCTCGGTGATCTTCGAGATCGCCACCCGGCTGCTGTTCCACTCGATGGTGGTGTTCGCCGCGTACCTGCTGTTCGCGGGCCACAACTCGCCGGGCGGTGGCTTCGCGGCCGGGCTCGTCGTCGGGATCGCGCTCATCGTGCGCTACCTCGCCGGCGGGCGGTACGAGCTCGGGGAGGCCGCGCCGGTGCACCCGGGCCTGCTGCTCGGCTCGGGCCTGTTCCTCTCGGCCGGCGTGGGCCTGGTGGCCGTGCTCGCGGGCGGCTCGGTGCTGCAGAGCACGATCATCGAGATGACGTTCCCGGTGCTGGGCGACGTCAAGCTCGTGACCTCGCTGTTCTTCGACATCGGCGTGTTCCTCGTGGTGATCGGGCTGGTGCTCGACGTGCTGCGCAGCCTGGGCGCCGAGATCGATCGGCACTCCGAGGAGTCGCACACCGACGGCGCCGAGGGCACCGCCGAGAAGGACGCGACCACGCCCGCGGCGCGCCTCACCGCGCAGACCCACGCACGGCTGGAGGAGGGCCGATGATCGAGACCTCCCCGAACGTGGTGCTCGTGCTGACCATCGCGGCCCTGGCCGCCGTCGGCGTCTACCTGCTGCTCGAGCGCAGCCTCACGCGTGTGCTGCTCGGCATCATCCTGCTGAGCAACGCGATCAACCTGCTCTTCATGGTGGCCGGCGGCGTGCCGGGTGGGGCGCCCATCATCGGCGTCTCGGAGGAGGGGGAGATGAGCGACCCCCTGCCGCAGGCGATGGTGCTCACGGCGATCGTCATCACGCTCGGCATGACGGCGTTCCTGCTCGCGATGGCCTACCGCTCGTGGCAGCTCAACCAGCACGACGAGGTGCAGGACGACCTCGAGGACCGGCGCGTCGCGCGCCGTGCCGCGGCCGATCAGGCCGCGTACACCGACAGCGACGCGGACGTCACCACGACCCTCGACGAGGACGCCGCCGAGGTGCGCGACGAGACCGACGACGACGCGCAGCCCGTCGAGTCCGCCGAGGGCGGTGACGTGCGGTGAACGGCGTGAGCTTCGACGACCTCACCTGGATGGTCCCGATCCCGGTGATCCTGCCGCTGTTCGGCGCCGGCCTCGCCCTGGCGCTGTGGAAGCGCACGCGCCTGCAGGGCGTCATCAGCGTGATCGTGCTGAGCCTCGTGCTCGCGACGTCGATCGCGCTGCTGGTGGCCGTGGACTCCGGGCCGCTGGTGCTCGACGTGGGTGGCTGGGCGGCGCCCGTGGGCATCGACCTGGTGGCGGACAGGCTCTCGACGCTGATGCTCACGGTGTCCTCCGCCGTGACGCTCGGGGTGCTCATCTACTCGCTCGCCCAGGGTGTGGCCGACGGCGCCGAGGACACCCCCGTCGCGATCTTCCACCCCACGTACCTCGTGCTCGCCGCGGGGGTCTCGAACGCGTTCCTTTCGGGTGACCTGTTCAACATCTACGTGGGCTTCGAGATCCTGCTCGCGGCGTCCTACGTGCTGCTCACCCTCGGCGGCACGGGGGAGCGCATCCGCGCCGGGACCATCTACGTGGTGGTCTCGCTGATCTCCTCGATGCTGTTCCTCGCAGCGATCGCCCTGGTCTACGCGGCCACGGGCACCGTGAACCTCGCGCAGCTGGGCGAGCGGCTGCCGGAGATCGACCCGGCCGTGCAGCTGATCCTCCAGCTCCTGCTGCTGCTGGCCTTCGGCATCAAGGCCGCGATCTTCCCGCTCTCCGCGTGGCTACCGGACTCCTACCCCACCGCGCCCGCACCCGTGACCGCCGTCTTCGCAGGCCTGCTCACCAAGGTGGGCGTCTACGCGATCATCCGCACCCAGACGCTGCTGTTCCCCGACGGGCGCGCGGACCGGCTGCTCATGTGGGCCGCGCTCGCGACGATGCTCGTGGGCATCCTCGGCGCCGTGGCGCAGAACGACGTCAAGCGACTCATCTCGTTCACGCTCGTGAGCCACATCGGCTACATGATCTTCGGCATCTCGCTGTCGTCCGAGCTGGGGCTGGCGTCGGCGATCTTCTACGTCGCGCACCACATCACCGTGCAGACCACGCTGTTCCTGGTCGTGGGGCTCATGGAGCGGCGCGGCGGCTCGACGTCCCTCGACCGGCTGGGCGGCCTCGCGAAGATCGCGCCGTTGCTCGCGGTGATGTTCTTCGTGCCCGCGATGAACCTCGCCGGCATCCCGCCGCTCTCGGGCTTCCTCGGCAAGGTTGGCCTGTTCCAGGCCGGCATCGAGAGCGGGGATGCGCTCGCGATGGTGCTCGTGGTGGGCGGCGCCGTGACCGCGCTGCTCACGCTGTACGCGATCGTGAAGGCGTGGAACAAGGCGTTCTGGCAGGACGCGCCCGACGACGTGCCCGACGTGCGCCTGCCGCGGGGCATGGTCGGCGCCGCGGCCGCCCTGGTCGCCGTCGGGCTCGGCATCACCGTGGTCGCGGGGCCGATGTTCGACTACACGCAGCGGGCCGCGGCGACGCTGCGCGACCGGGACCAGTACATCCTGGCCGTGCTGCCGGACCGTGAGCGCGGCCAGGGCCAGTCGGCCGACGCCGCGGACGAGGAGGTCGGCAGCTCCCCCGACGACGAGGCCGAGGAGGAGGACGGATGAGCCTGCACCCCCGGCGTCGTCAGCTTCGCTTCACGATCGTCGCGACCCTGTGGCTCACCGCGCTCTGGGTGCTGCTGTGGGGCGACCTGTCGTGGGCGAACGTGCTGGGCGGCCTCGCCCTCGCCCTGCTCGTCACCGCGCTGCTGCCCATGCCCCGCGTCGAGTTCCACGGGCGCCTGCACCCGCTGTCGATGCTGTACCTGCTGTACAGGTTCGTCCTCGACCTGGTGGTGGCGAGCGCGCAGGTCGCCTGGCTCGCGATCGACCCGCGCCGCACGCCGCGCAGCGCCGTCATCCGCGTCCAGCTGCGTAGCCACTCCGACCTGTACCTCACGCTGACGGCCGAGCTCGTCTCGCTGGTGCCCGGCTCGATCGTGGTCGAGGCGCACCGGGTCACGGGGACGCTGTACGTCCACACGCTCGACCTGGACATGGCCGGGGGCGTGGAGGCCGCGCGCAACCACGTGCTCGCCTCCGAGGCCCTCGTGCTGCGCGCGTTGGCGTCGGACGCCGAGCTCGAGGAGATCGGGCTGTCGCGGCGGCCCTCGCGCCACACGGACGCGGACCGCGACGCGATGCCCGACGGTCAGGAGGTGAGCCGATGACCGCCGTCGTGCTCGTGTGTGCCGCACTGATCGCCGCCGGCGGGGTGCTCGCGCTGGTCCGGGTCGAGAAGGGCCCGAGCATGCTCGACCGCACGGTCGCGCTCGACGTCGTGACGAGCATCCTCGTCGCGGCCGTGGCCCTCGAGGCCGCGTGGTCGCGGCGCATCGACACCATCCCGATCCTCGTGGTGCTCGCGCTGGTCGGCTTCATCAGCTCGGTCACGATCGCGCGGTTCGCGGCGGTGGAGCCCGAGGGTGAGGGGCGCGTGCTCACGCGTGAGGAGATCGCCGCGCTCGAGGCCGAGCGCATGGACACCGAGCAGGCCGACAGGCAGGCGTCCGACGACGAGCACCATGGCGGCGGCGCGTCCGGGGAGGTGAAGGAATGACCTGGGACCTCGTGCTCGACGTGATCGCCGGCGTCTGCCTGCTGGGTGGTTCCTTCCTCGCGTTCGCGGCAGGCCTTGGCGTGGTCCGCTTCCCGGACCTGCTCGCACGCATGCACACCGCGACCAAGCCGCAGGTGCTCGGCCTGATGCTGATGATGCTGGGCCTGGGCATCCGGCTGCGCACGGGCGAGATCATCTGGATGCTCGTGCTGGTCGCGGTGTTCCAGCTGCTCACGTCGCCGGTCGCGGCGCACATGGTGTCGCGTGCGGGCTACCGCACGGGCAAGGTGCGGCGTGACGTGCTCGAGGTCGACGAGCTCACCGACGACCTCGAGGCGGCGCGGGCCGAGATCGTCGCCGAGGCGATGGATGAGGAGGTCGCGGCCGAGCGCGAGGCGGGCGAGGGCCGCAAGGGCTGACGCCCGCCCCGCGCCGGGCGACTACTTGAGGAGCTTGGCGGTGCCGCGGGTCGCGAAGACGCGCGCGAGGTAGGCGACCGCTCCGGTGAGCGCCGCCGCGGCGGCGAGCTCGCCCAGCCGCGCCTCGCCCGGCTCCTCGGGCTTGGGGATGTCGTGGCCGACCGTCGCGTGCCACACCTTGGCGAGGATCTTCTGCGCGAGCCACGCGGTGAGGAACGTCGCCCCCATGCCGATGAGCTTGCTGGTCATGTCCTGCTTGTTGTCGTCCCCCACGGGATCCTCCTGGTCTCGATGTCCGTCAGCCACGCTAGCGCCGTGGGGCCGTGGGTGCCCGCCGACCCCCGCACACGTCGCGCGCGAGGGCCGGCGGGCGGCGGGTCAGCCCTGCGGCGCTGCGACGTCGATCACCCAGGTCACGCCGAACCGGTCGGTGAGCATCCCGAAGCCAGGGCTCCAGGGCGAGGCCGCGAGCGGCTCGATGATCTGCGCGCCGTCGGCCAGGCCCTCCCACACGGCGGTGACCTCTTCGAGGCTCTCGCCCCGCACCGACTGGAAGAACGTGCGGTCGGTGAGGGTGGCGCCGTTCTCGCGGCGCGTGGTGCCGGCGGTCTCGGCCGTGTCCGTCGTGTCGTGGCCCGGGATGTCGTACGCCATCACGCGGAAGCCGCCGTCGGACACGACCTGACCAAAGACGATCTTGTCCGCACCCGGGGCTTCCTGCGGCATGCCGAGGTCGCCGTAGGTGGCGGCCGTGAGGGTGCCGCCGAACACCGAGCGGTAGAGCTCGAGGGCCTGCCGTGCGGTGCCCCGGAAGTTGAGGTGCGTGGTGGTGGTGAGGCTCATGGTCCGTCCTTCTCGCGAGGTGCGCGGCTGCCTGCCGCACCCCTAGGTTCCGACGTGTAGCGGACAGGTCACGTCCTCTACTTCCGCGATACTCGATCCATGGCCGAGACGTCGTCGCGCATGCTCGCGCTCCTGTCGCTGCTCCAGTCGCGTCGCGACTGGCCCGGGCAGGTGCTGGCCGAGCGCCTCGACGTCACCACCCGCACCGTGCGGCGCGACGTCGACCGCCTGCGCACCCTCGGCTACGCGATCTCCGCGACCAAGGGGCCCGACGGCGGCTACCGGCTCGCGGCCGGCGCCGAGCTCCCTCCGCTGCTGTTCGACGACGAGCAGGCCGTCGCGATCGCCGTGGCGCTGCAGAGCATGCCGTCGGCCGGGGTGGACCTGGACGAGGCCGCCGAGCGTGCGCTCGCGACGGTGCGGCAGGTGATGCCCTCACGTGTGCGCCACCGGCTCGACGGCCTCCGGTTCACCGACGCCGGCACGGCCGCCCGCGTGGACCCGCACGTGCTCGAGGCCGTCAGCGCCGCCGCGCGGGAACGTCGCGTGCTCAGGTTCGACGACACGCGTGACGGCCGCCCGCCGCGTCGGGTCGAGCCGCACGCCGTCGTCGCGAAGCAGGGCCGCTGGTACCTGGTCGCGTGGTGCCTCGACAAGACCGACTGGCGCATCTTTCGGTTGGACCGACTCGTGCCCAAGCAGCCCTTGGGCGCACGCTTCGACCCGCGACCGCTGCCCACCGGTGACGCCCGCACCTTCTTGGCCGCGAGGTCCAAGGGCGCCGACGACGGCCACGCGTGGCCCTGCTACGCGGAGCTGCTGCTCGACCTGCCCGCAGCCGACGTCGTCCCGTGGCTCGGCGACGGCGAGCTCGAGGCGGTGTCCGACGCCCGGTGCCGCGTGCGGGTGGGGTCGTGGTCGTGGGCAGGGCTGGTCTCGTGGGTGCTCCGCTTCGACGCACCCTTCACGGTGCTCGGCCCGCCCGAGCTGCGGGACGCGCTCGCGGGGTTCGCCGCGCGCATCACCGCAGCGAGCTCGGCCCGGCACGAAGCCGACGCGGACGCGCGCGAGTGAAGGCGACGTCACGATCGCGTGGACGGAGGCGACACCGGTACGCCGCCGCTCAACCTTTGCATCCCTGCAAATTCTGACGAGCCGCCTTACCGGACCCAGGGCGGTTCGTCTGTCCCAGTCGCACTCCGGCACGACCTGCCGGCGACGAATGGGTCGGACGAATGGGCTTAGGAGATGCTCTAGCGGGTTATGGCCTGGGTCTACCCTTTCCCATTCCCCGCACCGCAACTGCCTGGTTGAGGTGGCGTGCGATTCGGCCAATGTGCGATCGTCGAGCGACGAGGAAGCGTAGCTGCGCCTCGGTCCCGTCCTCGCGCACGAGAGCGACCATGTGAAGCAGATGCGACTCGCTGAATCTGTTCGCGAAGCCCGAGTATCGTCGAGGCTCGAACCTGCGCACGGACTCCGTTGGGAATCGCATTGTCCTGAACCAGGAGCGTACGACGACTGAGCTCGAGTCACTCCACACTCCGATAACCGACACACGCGAGACAAGGAGCAGCGCGCCGACCAGTTCGAGACTGGTTTCTACCGGCCGCATGGCACCACCATCTGAGACGCGCAGAAGCAGCAGGGCCAGCCAGAATCCGACAAAGGACCAAGCTAGGGGTGACGCACCGGCGAGGCGGTGACTGCTCAGAGGTTTCACCGTCGATACCTTCGGTTCATGTACTCGTTGGATCGATAGCTAACGGCCGTCCCATAGATGTTTGCGGTACGTGACGTGATGCGGTCGTAGCGTCGCAACTGTCGACGTGTTGCTGTGCCGCGCGCGACGAGGGCTCGCGAGTATGCAGGACGAGCACGCGTCGCTATGGCGCGCAAGCCCTTGGTCGCCACGCCGCCGACGGCCGCGCTCGCGACTTGGATTGCGGCCTCCTTCCACCTGCCCTGCCGGGCGTATGCAGCGGCATACACGCCCCCGCAGACGGCGCCGATCGCCCCCCAGGCTAGCGAGCACGCGGCACCGATCCGCCGGCCCCACCTGCTGTTCGTCAACCAACGCGATGCTGCTCCGCTCGCAGACCAGGCCGCTCTAGCGGCCTTCTTGATGGCCTTCCAAGCGCTCCATCTCCCGTCGAGGTCGTACTGGTTGATGGGGTCTTGTGGGTAAGCGTAGGCAGTGGTGTTCCCGCCGACCACGGGGTCGACGGAGGTGAACAGGCCGGTGGTGGGGTTGTACAGGCGTGCGCCCATGAGCAGCAGGCCGGTGGTGTCGGTGGCGCGCTCCTTGG
>NZ_JAACYI010000001.1:0-8513 GCF_009996735.1 Cellulomonas sp. APG4
CCGCGAGCGCAGCGAGCCCCGGGCCGCGCGGTCGCGTCGGCGTCGCCACGAGCGGGGGCGGTCCGGTCACGACAGCACGCGCGGCACCGTCCACGTCCGCCCGCGCAGCCCGCCGCGCACGCACGGCCGCGACGACCAGCAGCACGGGTGCCGCGAGCAGCGCCCCGAGCACCAGCATCGAGACCCCCACGCGCACGAGGCTCGGTGCGGGCAGCAGGAACACGACGAGACCCACGTTGAGCAGCAGCAGACGTGCCGTCCCGCCGCGGCCGACGACGGCGCGTGCGGCCCGGACCGCCGAGGGCCCGCCGCCCAGCACCATCGGCCCCAGGTGGCTCAGCGACCCGAGCAGCACCTGGGCCGCGAAGCCCACCACGGGCGGGCCGATCAGGGCCGAGAGGCGCGCCTGCGCCCCCGCCCAGCCGTCGGCCCCGGCCACGGCGACCGTCCAGATCACCACCGTCGCCAGGAGCCAGAGCCACGCCATGCCCACCGAGCGCGCCGCGAAGGTGTCGGGCACGCGCCGCCGGGCCTCGGCGAGCAGCGGACTCGTCGCCCGCAGCAGCCCCGCGAGGTGCACCACGAGCCCGGCGACGGCGAGCGGCCGCAGGCCCGTCGCGGCGCCCGCGAGCACCAGGGCGAGCCCCGCACCCAGCACGGCCAGGCCCTGCTGGGCGGCAGTGCGCGCGTCGTCCGCGAGCTGCACGCGCAGCATGGTCGGCCACAGCGTGACCATGGTGCCGACGACCGTCAGCCCCACCCAGCCCAGGATCATCACGACGACGTGCGCGACGTACGCCCGGGCCGCCGTCGGGCCCGCGGCGTCCGCCCGTGCGAGGAGGGCGCCGAGCCCCGCACCCACGGGCAGCAGCAGCGCCGCGACCACGAAGTACCAGGCGGTCCAGCCGAGGCGCACGCCCAGCGCGCCCCGGCCCTGGGTGAGCAGCACGGCGGCGTGCCACAGCCCGTTCGCACCGACCAGGACGGCGCCCGCGAGCACGGCCGGCCACACCTCGGCCAGCAACCCGGAGACCACCGCCGACGCCCCGACGGTGTGCAGCGCGAGCCGCACCGCCTGCCCGGCGTGCCCACCCGGCAGCGGCGCGCGGCGCACGGCCTCGGCGAAGTGGGCGGACCAGATGAGGATCGCGGTGCTCACCGCCCCGAGCATGAGCAGGTGCACCATCAGCCACGGTGCCTGCGGCACCGCCCGGTGGGCGATCGCGACGACGGCGGCCGCGAGCACCCAGCCCAGCACGAGCACGTGCACCCGCAGGTGCCACCTGGTCCTCATCGCGCGGCCACCTCCTCGAGCTCCGTGGCCGCGTGCGCGAGCGCTGTCCTGCGGGCGGACGACGAAGCCCTGCCGCGGTCCCCGCGCACCAGGCCGGTCACGACCATCCCCAGGAATACCAGCAGGGCGACGATGCCCAGCACACCGCCGGCCCGCACCGCCCACGGCTGACCGTGCAGGTCACCGACGCCCAGGCGCAGGACGAGCGAGGCGTGCAGCAGCGCGACGGGCACGTAGAGGTGGGGATGGTACGGCAGCGGACGACCGAGCACCGCGGGCAGGATCACGGGCGCGTGCGCCATGATCATCGAGATCGTGAAGCCGAGGAAGACGGCGTGCACGACGGCGTCGTACGCGGTCCCGCCGTCGACGCGCCCCTGGGCCGCCCAGACGGCGCCCGCGACCGCGAGCCACGCGTAGCCCGCGAGCAGGCACCACGCCGAGTAGCGCGGCAGGCCGGCCGCGCGCACGGTGCGGCGCGCGACGTCGTGCACCAGCAGGGTGCCGACCAGCGCGAGCAGCACGAGGCCGAGGGCGACGTGCCCCGCCGTCGGCCAGAGCGTGCTCGCGGGGACGGCCAGCAGCAGGAGGCGGCCGAGCACGCCGAGCAGGCGCTCGGCGCCCTCGGGGATCGCGATGCGCGCGAGCTCGAGGCGTTCGCCGGCGATGGTCAGGACGACGAAGCCTGCGAACCAGGCGAGCACGGTGGGCACGGGGACGTCGGCGGCCCAGAGCGACGCGCCGCCGACGGCGAGCACGGCACCCAGCACCTGGAGGCCGAGGGCCTCGGAACCCTGGCGCCGCCACAGGGCGGCGTAGACGGCGACGAGGCCCACCGTCCCGGCCACGAGCATGCCGCGCCCGACGGCGAGCGGTGCGGACGTCAGGGTGACGAGGGCGCCCAGCCCGAGGGCGGCGGGCGCGGTGAACGCCCAGGTCGCGCGCAGGGCGACGGCGCGCTCGAGTGCGATCACCGTGCCGAGGAACCCGAGCACCAGCAGTCCACCGTGCAGCTGGGGCAGCCGCTCGGTGGTCACCGGCGCAGGCAGGCCGAGCAGCAGCAGCGCGGCGTCGAGCCCCGCGAGCAGCGCGAGGCCGCCCGGCAGCAGCAGGGCGGCGCGGGGCAGGGTTTTCACGCCCTCAACGTAGAAAAATCCACGCGGCAGGTCCAGGACCAAGGTCCCTCCGGTGCGCAACGTCCCGACGACGGCCACCCTCCCGACGGCGGGACGTCACGGCACCGACACCCGGGCGGCCTAGCGTCGGGCGCGACCACGACCACGAAAGGGCACCGATGACCCTCACCCTGACCCTCGTGCGCCACGGGCGCACCCACTTCAACGCGCGTCGCGTGCTGCAGGGCCGCACGGACTCACCGCTCACGCGCGACGGCCGCGAGGGCGTGCGCACCACGGCCCGGCACCTCGCCGCGCACCCCTTCACGGCCGCCTGGGCCTCGCCGTCGGGCCGCGCCGTGACCACCGCCGTCGAGATCCTGCGGCACCACCCGGACCTGCGCCTGCGCACCGAGCCCGACCTGCGCGAGTACGCGTTCGGTGTCTACGAGCGCCGTCCGGAGCACGCGCTCGAGGAGGTCGCCCCGTGGGGCGAGCTGGTGCGCGCGGTGCTCGAGGAGCGTCACCCGGGACTGCCGCGCGGCGAGTCCGGTGCCGAGTTCATGGGCCGCACGCGGCGCGCGTTCGCGCGGATCACGGCCGAGCACCCCGAGGGGCACGTGCTCGTGGTGGGCCACGGGCTCGCGCTCGGCGCCTACCTCGCGACGATCGCCCCGGTGGGGCTCGTCCCCCTGCCCAACGCCTCGGTCACGACCGTCGAGGTGGAGCCCGACGGCGGCGCGCGCATCGTCGAGCTCGCGCACGACGTCGCACAGCAGGGGCACGTGGCCGCGCGGCCGATGACCCTCCCGACGCCCGTCGCACCGGCCGACGAGCCTGCCGCCGCGGACCGGGTGGTCGCCGTCGGCTGAGCGGCCGTGCCCTACAGCCCGCCCAGGCGCTGCGCGACGGCGTGCGTGCGGTGCGCGTCGAGCTCGCTCGCGACCTGCGCGTCCAGCGCGCGTCGGGACGCGTCGAGAGCCGCGCGACGCGGGGTGCGCCGCTCGACCCGCAGCTCGACCTGCTCGGTGACCTGCAGCACGATCGCGGTGCCGAGCCGGCCGAGCACGAGGGCGGGCAGGCGCAGGTGGAAGGTGCGGGTGTCGACGTGGATGGTGGTCATGGCTGCTCGTCCCCTTCGTCCCCGGGGAAGCTGTCGGGGTTGACCATGGCGACGAGGCGCCCGGGGCGCGCCCCCTCGGGTCGGAGGCTCGGGTCCTCGCTGCGGCCGGCGAACCTGTCGGTGAGCGTGGTGATCGCCGCGACGAGCTCACGCATCTCGTCGGCGGTGGCCCAGAAGCGGGCCGAGTTGAGGGCGACGGTGTCCTCCCAGCCCGCGGGCCGGGTGTCGTGCGTCGCGAGGAACTGGCGGAACCGCTCGGCCTCGCGCAGCAGCGAGAGGCCCACGAGCTCCCGCACGGCATGGATCGACGACGGGTCGTCACCGTCCACGTCCATGCGCCGCTGGGTCGCGGTGGGCCGCCACGGCTTCTCGCGCCCGCGCTGGGCGGCGGGCTCGATGAACCCGGCCTTGGCGAGCGTACGCAGGTGGAACGAGCAGTTGGCGACACTCTCGCCGGTGTGCGCGGCACAGTCGGTGGCCGTCGCCTGGCCCACGTCCTCGAGGTACTCGAGGAGCTCGAGCCGGAGCGGGTGCGCGAGGGCGCGGATGCGGTCCGGGTCGGTGACGTGGAGGCCCGCGGGACGCTCGTCGTTCGTGGTCATGTCACGAGAGTAGATGCGAAAGAACTCTTTAGCAAGAGGTCTTTCGCAAGACTTTTTGCGATGGCGGGGCGGCCGCCGCTTCGACGGCTAGCTGTGCGCCGGGAGCCCCGAGGACCAGCCCGGGTGTGGAGCGATTCCGTGCCCGCCACCGGCGTGTCGGCACCGGATCTGCTCCACAGCTGCCAGGAACGCTCCACACGGGACGGGAGCGCTCCGCACCGGGCCGGACACTCCGATTCCGACTCACTTCGCCGCTCCCGCGCCCGTCGTTGCCCTCCTTCACATCGACATCTGTCGATGTGTGGGCCACGATGAGGGTGTGAGCACCGACCTCGAGCTGACCGTCCGCCCCGCCTCTCCTGGGGTCGCCGTCACCCAGGACGACGGCGCCCTGCCGCTGGCGACCGTGGCCTGCTGCGCCCCGCTGCAGCGCGAGCCGCTCGGCGCGACCGAGGCGGCCACGTTCGCCGTCGTGCTCAAGGCCATCGCCGACCCGGCGCGGCTCCGGCTGCTCTCGCTGATCGGCACGCGGGCAGGGGGCGAGGCCTGCGCGTGCGACCTGACGGAGCCGCTCGGGCTCTCGCAGCCCACGGTGTCTCACCACCTCAAGACCCTCGTGGACGCGGGCCTGCTCACGCGCGAGAAGCGCGGCGTGTGGGCGTACTACGCGCTCGTCCCGGGCGCGCTCGACGACGTCGCCCGGGTGCTCACCGGGCACTGAGCGCGGTGCTCACCGGGGGCTGAGTGCGCAGTGAGCACAGGACGCTGAGCGCGCAACGCTCACCGAGCGCTGAGCGCGCCGTCGTGCGTCAGTGCGAGCGCAGGGCGTCGATCAGCTCGTCCTTGGTCATCGACGAGCGGCCCTGGATGTCGAGCTCGGCGGCACGCTCGTGCAGCTCGTCGACCGTCCAGTCCTCGTACGAGCCGGACTGCCCACCCTTGCTGCCGACCTCGCTGCGCGAGCTGTTGGCCGCCGCGTTCGCGATGCGCGCCGACTTCTCCTTGGAGTTGCCCTCGTCTCGGAGCTTCTCGTAGAGCTCGTCGTCCTTGACGCTGGGTCCCGGGTCACGCTGAGGCATGGCTCCTCCTCGGTCGTCCGCAGGCCGCCGGACCGGCGACCTCCTCCAGGGTGCGCAGGCCTGCGCGGATCCGCATCCGGTGGCACCGTGGCGCCATGGACACGTCGAGCCGGCTCGTCACGGCCCAGGCCGCGGCCCTCGCGGGGCTGCTGTGGCCCGGCCGAGCGCGCTGGCGGCTGCCGCGCGCCGTCGTCGGCGTCGCAGCACCCGCGACGGCGGCCGGCGCGGCGCTCGCCGTCGCCGGTGCGTTGCCCCACGGCACGCGCCTCACGCCGCACGTCGCTCCCCCGCGCGACCTGTCCTTGCTGCAGGACGGCGTCTACGCGCGCAGCCGCAACCCGATCTACGCGGGTCTGCTGCTGGCGGGCGCCGGGTGGGCGCTGCTGCGGCGGCGCCCCGAGCCCGTGGTGGCCTGGGTCACCCTGACCGCCGTGCTGCAGCTCAAGGTGCGGCACGAGGAGCGTCACCTCGAGGCGCGGTTCGGCGACCCGTACCGCGCCTACGTCGCCCGCACCCCACGCTTCTGGCCGCTGCCCGGGCGCACCCGCACCGCGCACGCCTGAAGCCGGCACGCCTGAGAACGGGCAGGGCTGAGAACGGGCAAGGCCGAAACAGCCTCAGCTGAGGCAGCTCGACTGACGCAGCTCAGCCGGCGCAGGCTCAGCTGAAGCCGAGCTCACCCGAGAGCACGAGCACCGCAGCCCCGAGCAGCGTGCCGTCCTCGCCCAGCCCGGTCATGCGCATCTTGAGCCCGCGGCTCGTCACGGGCATGGTGCGCTCCTCGATCGCGCGCAGCGCCTCGTCGCACACCGCTCCCCCGAGCAGATCGGCAGGGCCCGCGAGGATGATCTCCGAGAGGTTGAGCGCCGCGACCACGGGCGCGAGGCAGATGCCGAGCCGTCGCCCGATCGCCCCGAGCACGGTCTCGGACTGCGCGGCGTCCAGGCCGGCGACCCGTCGGCGCACCGCGGGGAGCGCCAGGACCGTCTCGAGGCAGCCGAGGCGTCCGCACGCGCACCGCTCGGCCCGGCCGAGGGGCGCGCCGTCGACGTCGTCGCGGTCGTCCACCACGGTCACGTGGCCCAGCTCACCCGCCGCGTGGCCGCGCCCCTGGACGAGCGAGCCGTCGAGCACGATCCCTGCGCCCACGCCCTGGCCCACCCGCACCACGAGCACGCCGTCGACCGACGCGCCGCCGTAGGTGAACTCCCCGAGCACCGCGGCGTCGGCGTCGTTGGCCACGTGCACGGGCAGCGACAGCGCCGTCGAGAGCTCGCGTGCGAGGGGCACGTCGAACCAGCCGCGGTTGGGAGCCTCGACGATCGTGCCGTCGTCGTCGACCACGCCAGGGGAACCGATGCCCACGCCGAGCAGGGGCTTGTCGGCCTTCGCGACGAGGGCGCGAGCGAGATCCGTGACCGCGGCGAGCGCGGCCGCGCCCTGCCGGTCCTCGACCGGCGAGACGAGGCGGTGCACCGGCGTGCCTTCGAGGTCGACGACGGCGCCGTGGAGGTGGGCGGCGTCGGTGAGGTCGATCGCGACGATCTGGAACGCGTCCGTGCGCAGGCGCAGCCGGGCCGCGGGCTTGCCGACCCTGCCCTCGGGCTCGGCGTCGAGCTCGGCCACGAGACCCTCGGCCCGCAGGTCGTTGACGAGGTCCGAGACCGTCACGCGCGTGAGGCCGGTCGCGCGGGCGAGCTGCGCGCGCGAGGTGGGGCCCGCGTGGAACAGGTGCTGGAGCAGCATCGCCCGGTTGTGCGCCCGGCCGTCCTCGGGAAGGACCTTGCTGGTCGGTCTCAGGATCCGCGCCGTCGCCACGTTTGTTAGTACATCTTTCTTATCCAGGGGCGTCAAGTCGTCCGGACCGTCGTCGCGCACGTACGCCACGGGGCCCGGGGAGCGGTGTCGCTCCCCGGGCCCCGTGGTCCTGCGTCAGCCGAGACCGGCGCTGATGGCGGTGATCAGCTCGCCCTGGGCGGTGTCACCCGAGAGCTCCCAGAAGAACGAGCCCGCGAGGCCCTGCTGCTGGGCGTAGTCCATCTTCCCCGCGATGGTGGCCGGGGTGTCGTAGCTCCACCACTCCGTGCCGCAGTGCGCGTACGCGGTGCCGGCCACCGTGCCGGTCGCGGGGCAGTCGTTCTTGAGGACCTTGTAGTCCTCGATCCCCGCCTCGTACGTGCCCGGCGCCGCACCCGTCGCGGTGCCTCCCGGCGCCGCCTGGGTGACGCCGCTCCAGCCACGCCCGTAGAACCCGATGCCGAGGAGCAGCTTGTCCGAGGGGATGCCGAGACCACGCAGCTTGGCGATGGTCGTGGTCGCGTCGAAGCCCTGCTTCGGGATCCCGCTGTAGGACGTCAGCGGCGAGTGCGGCGCCGTCGGCCCCTGGCGGTCCCACGCCCCGAAGAAGTCGTACGTCATCGGCATGTAGAAGTCGACATGCTGCGCCGCGCCGGCGTAGTCGGCCGCGTCGATCTTGCCGCCGCTGGTCCCGTCGGCCGTGATGGCCGCCGTCACCAGGTCGTCGCCGAACTCGGACCGCAGGGCCCCCATGAGCCGCGGGAAGGCGTCGCGACCGCTCGTGTCGCACGTGGCGCCGCACGCGTTGGGGTACTCCCAGTCGATGTCGATCCCGTCGAAGACGTCGGCCCAGCGCGGGTCCTCCACCAGGTCGCGGCAGGACTCCGCGAACGCCTGCGGGTTCTGCGCTGCCTGTCCGAAGCCACCCGACCACGTCCAGCCGCCGAACGACCAGACGACCTTCAGGCCGGGGTGCATCGCCTTGAGCTTGCGCAGCTGGTTGAAGTTGCCGCGCAGGTCCTGGTCCCACGTGTCCGCGACGCCGTCGACCGACTCGGCGGCCGTGTAGGCCTTGTCGTGGTCGGCGTAGGCGTCACCGATGGTGCACCGACCGTTCTGGACGTTCCCGAACGCGTACATGATGTGGGTCAGCTTGTCGGCCGAGCCCGAGGTCTCGATGTTCTTCACGTGGTAGTTGCGGCCGTAGACACCCCAGTTGGTGAAGTAGCCGACGACGTAGTCACCCGGCTCGGCCGGCGGGTCCGTGGGATCCGTCGGGTCGGTCGGGTCGGTCGGGTCCGTGGGGTCGGTCGGGTCCGTGGGGTCCGTGGGGTCGGTCGGGTCCGTGGCGCACGCACCCAGGTCCTTCCACACCCCCGAACCGCCCGTGCTCGGCGTCTCGCCCTGGGTCCACCAGCGCGCCTCCCAGTGCCGGCCACCGTGCGAGACCTTCGCCCCGCCGTTGTAGACCGCCCCGGCCGACCACGCGTCGTACGTGCACGC
>NZ_JAACYI010000001.1:8521-452363 GCF_009996735.1 Cellulomonas sp. APG4
CCCCGAACCGCCCGTGCTCGGCGTCTCGCCCTGGGTCCACCAGCGCGCCTCCCAGTGCCGGCCACCGTGCGAGACCTTCGCCCCGCCGTTGTAGACCGCCCCGGCCGACCACGCGTCGTACGTGCACGCGCCCGGCTCACCCGTGCCCGGGTCCGTCGGGTCGGTCGGGTCCGTCGGGTCCGTGGCGCACGCACCCAGGTCCTTCCACACCCCCGAACCGCCCGTGCTCGGCGTCTCGCCCTGGGTCCACCAGCGCGCCTCCCAGTGCCGGCCACCGTGCGAGACCTTCGCCCCGCCGTTGTAGACCGCCCCGGCCGACCACGCGTCGTACGTGCACGCCCCCGGCTCACCCGTCCCCGGGTCGCCCGGGTCCGGGTCGGTGGGCGTGCTCGTGCCGCCGACGTTGACGTCGACGCAGCTGTAGAAGGCCATCTCGGTGTTGGAGACGTTCCAGCGCGCCAGGATCGTGTGCTCACCCGCCGGGAGGTCGGTGAGCGTGTGCGAGACGGTCGACGGCGGCTGCTGGCCGCCCTGGTCGAAGGTGCGGTGGAGCACGCCGTCGACGAAGTACTCCCACGTGCTCGTGTTGTGAGCGGCCGTGAGGTTCCAGCGCAGCGTGACCGAGCTGCCCACGCCGGTCACGGGCCACGCACGGCTGTCGTCGTCGAGCACCGCGAAGCGCTCGTTGCCGCCGCTGCACTCGAGCGAGCCCTTGGGCGCCTCGACGCTCTGGGGCTCGTACTGGATCTGGCCGCAGTCGAACGCCGTCGCGCCCGAGGCGCAGTGGTCCTGCCGGCTCGGTGGGGACGTCACCCACCCGTGGGCCTCGGCGCTCGGCGCACCACCGACCGGGACGGCCAGCACCGCGACGAGGGCGGCGGTCAGCACCGCCGCACGGAATCGCTTCATCGAGACTTCCCCCTCTGCTCCGCCGGGCGGCACGCCGACCGGGTGGACGTTGCGTCGCACGCTAGGGCGGACGAGGGCCGGTGTAACTCGTGGCTTTCACGTGCCGGGCGGCCGACGCCGCACGTCGCGCACGGCGGCGACCGGCACCTACGGGTTTTCCCTCAGGGGGCGGGCCGGGGCCCGCCGGTGAGCACGCGGAGCGCGAGCTCGGTGCGTGAGCGCACGCCCACCTTGCGGAAGATGCTCGTCAGGTGGACCTCGACCGTGCGCACCGAGAGCCCGAGCACGCGAGCCACGTCCCGGTTGGACCCACCCGCGGCGACCGTGCGTGCGACCTCGAGCTCCCGCTCGGTGAGCGGCGCGGCCCATCCCGGGCGCCCGCAGCCGCCGTCCCCACCGGGCGGCTCCCGCCGTGCACCGGCGTCCTGCCCTCCGCCCCGCCGCGCGGGCACGCCCAGCGGCGCCGGGGCACCGGGCCGCACGTCCTCGCCGCGTGCGGTGCGCGCTCCCGGCGGCACCGCCCTCGCGGCGTGTGCCATGCGTCTCACGGGTGTCGCCGTCGCCGCACGGCGGTCGGAGGTCGCCCTGCGTCGCTCGACGGCCACCGCACCGGCTCCGTGGACCTCCCCGATGCCCGGGAGCCACAGCTCGAGCGGGCACGGATCGGGGCGTGCGGCGACCGCCGGCACCGTGCGGTGCCCGAGGACGCCCGGGCCGCCGTCCCCGTGCTGGGGCACGTGCCCGAACGATGCGGCCCGCAGCCGCGCCGTCGCCGCCAGACCCGCACGGATGCCTCGCGGCGGGCGCGCGGGCAGCAACCGTTCGAGCGCGGCGGCGAGCGCGTCGGGCCGCCCGTCCCGCAGCGTCGCGAGTCGACCCGCGACCAGCGCCGCGGCGCCCTCCCAGCACAGGGTCACGGGCGTGCGGCAGGCCGCGACGCGCACGGCGGTGAGCGCGGCGTCGAGCTCGTCGGCGCGCGCCTCGACCAGGGCCTCGGCGAGCTCGGTGCACGCCCGCGCGAGAGGGGGGAGGACGCCCGGGCCGGCGTGGTCGACGTCGGGCTCGAGGTCCGTCCAGGCCCCCTGGCCGGCCACGGGACCACGTGCGGCGCGCAACCGGGCGAGCACCGCGCGCGCCTCGTCCGTGCGGCGTGCCGCGCTGAGCGCGAGGGCCGCGACCGTCGCCGCCGCGGCGGCGAGCAGCGGGTCGTCGACGGGCACCGGGTCGAGCGTCGCGGCACGGTCGGGTCGACCGGACGCGAGCTCGACCACGGCGCGCGCGAGCTCGCCCGCGACGCCGTCGTCGGGCAGGTCGAGGCGGTGACCGCAGGGCGCGGACTCGTGCGCGCAGCGCTCGACGTGCAGCAGCACCGCGAGTGCGCGTCCGACGGCACCACCGGGGGCCGCGGGGACGTCCTGCCCCGTGACCAGCCTCGTCGCGAGGCCGAGGTCGTCGAGCACGGCAGGACGCGGTTCGGTGTGCAGGCGTGCGGCCCGGCGCAGCGCGGACTCGGCGTCGGCCACGTGCCCGGCGTGCAGCGCGGCGCGGCCCGCGAGCGCGAGCGCCTCGGCGCGTGTCTGGGCCGAGGCGTGGCTCGCGGCCTCGAGCGCCACCCGCTGCGCCCAGACGGCCTCACCGCGCTCGAGCATGCGTCCCGCGACGGCGAGCAGCGGCGGGACGAGCTCGACGTCGCCCGCGAGCGCGCTCAGCGCGCGGTGCCACGTCGCGGCCGCCACGTCACCGCTCTCGGTGCGCTCCTGGGCCAGGGCACGGTGCACCTCGGTGCGCTCCTTGAGGCTCGCGCGGGCGTGCACCACGGCGCGCACCCGCGGGTCGCGCACGCGCACGCGGCCCGCCACGAGGTGCAGCAGCGGCGCGGCCGGGCTCTCGAGGAGGGCGGCCATGTCGGTCGCGCACGCCCGCAGCACGGTCTCGGCCGAGTGGCCCACGTCGACCGCCGCCGTCAGGAGCAGTCGCAGGTCGCCGTCGGTGAGCGCGGTGAGCAGCGGGTCGACCGCGCGTCGCACGCTCGGCGCCACGGGGAGCGGGTCCGGGAGCAGGGCGAGCCCACGCAGCTGGGCGGGCTCGAGCAGCGTGGCCGTCTCGAGCAGCGCCCCCGGGGCGCCGTCGAGCTGCTCGACGAGGTGGACGGCGACGTGCGGAGCGACCGGGTGGGTGGCGTACAGGTGCAGCAGCTCGACCCCCTCGAGGGGCGTGAGCGGGACGAGCGGTCGCTCGACGAGGCCCGGCACGGCGCTGCGCAGGCCTTCCTCCGCGCCGGTGGCGAGCACCACGACGCGCCGCCCGCAGGTGAGCACCGCGTCGACGACAGCGTCGCGCACGGGTGGGGTGAGGGTGTCGACGTCGTCGACGGCGAGCACGACGACGCTTCCGGGTGGCCTGCTCGCGAGCAGCTCGAGCAGCCCGCGCCGCACTCCGGCCGGGGTCGAGCGCGCGTCCTCGGCGCGGCGGGTGGGTGGGGCCCCTCGGGGTCCCGGTACGTCACCTGCGTCGACGGCGACGACGGGTCGCCACGGGGCATGGGCGCCCGCTGCGCCCGACCACGCGCTCGGCGGGAGCCGGACGACGTCGGCCCCGGCGATCGCCGCGAGGTCGAGCACGTGCGCGAGGAGCCGGGTGCGACCCGATCCCGGACCACCGACCCACAGCACCCCGCCGGCGCCCGTGCGCACCGCGTCGAGGGCCGCCGCGATGTCGTCGGCACGACCCACCAGGCCGGGCCCGCCGGGCTCCGGGCCGCGTGTGCGGACGTCGACCTCGTCGGGATGTGCCTGCGGTGCTCGCACGGGACCTCCGGTGCCGGGTTCGGGCGCCGTGGCCTCGTGCACCGCATGCGCCCCCTGCATGGCCCGAGCCCCCGTCGTCGTCGACGGCGTCCCGTGAGGGGCCCGACCCGTGACCGCTGGATCCGTGACCGCCTGATGGACGTTCGTAAGGACTCTTTACTGATCCTGCCGCGCCTGCCCCGTCCGCGCAACCACCCTGCGCGCCCGCCGTTGCCGTCCGTGCGCGCTCAGATCCCCTGCCACGCGGGCTTGTCCGCCCACGTCTCGCGGTAGTAGCCCGCGAGCTGCAGCCGGCTCGCGGCCGCCTCGTCGACGAGCACCGTGACGTGGGGGTGGTGCTGCAGCACCGTCGCGGGCCACATCGCGCTCACGGGCCCCTCGACGAGCTGGTGCACGGCCTCGGCCTTCGCGCGCCCGCTCGCGAGGAGCACCAGGTGCCGAGCGCCCATGATCGTCGCGAGACCCTGGGTCAGCACGTGGCGGGGCACGTCGTCGCGCCTGCCCTCGAAGAACCGCGCGTTGTCCTCGCGGGTCTGTGCCGTGAGCGTCTTGATGCGGGTGCGCGACCCGAGCGACGAGCCCGGCTCGTTGAACGCGACGTGACCGTCGGTGCCGATGCCGAGGATCTGCAGGTCGACGCCCCCGGCGGCGGCGATCGCGTCCTCGTACCCCGCGCACGCGGAGGCGAGGTCCGCCGCGTTGCCGTCGGGCCCGCGCACCGCCCCGGGCGCGAAGTCGACGTGCGCGACCAGCTCGCGGTCGATCACCCGCCGGTAGCTCTCGGGGTGGTCCGGGGGCAGGCCCACGTACTCGTCGAGCAGGAACGCCCGGCTCCGCGCGAACGAGACCGCGCCCGCCCGGTGGCGACGCACGAGCTCGTCGTACACGCGCAGCGGGCTCGAGCCCGTGGCGAGGCCCAGCACCGCGTCCGGCCGGCGCGTGAGCAGACGCTCGACGGCGTCGGCCGCGACACGTGCGAGCGCGTCGGGCGAAGGATCGATCACGACCTCCATCAGGCGGGCACCTCCGTCACGGTGGGCAGCACGACGGCGTCCTGCGCGAGGCGCGCGGCGCCGACCGCCGCGACGTGGCCCTCGCGCGGCGCGAGCAGCACACGCTCGTCGAGGCGCAGGCTGCGCAGGAACGGCGACCCGGCCTCGGCCTCGCGCAGCACGCCGACGACGGCGTCGAGCAGCGGGGTGCCCAGCGCGCTGACTCCCCCGCCGAGCACCACGGTCCGCACCCCGGTCGTCAGGACCAGCACGCGGACGCACATGGCCACCGCCTCGGCGTGCTCGTCGCGGATCCGCACGGCACCAGGGTCCCCCGCGGCCGCGGCCTCGTACAGCTCGACCGGGGCGGGACGCCCCCGGCCGCTCGGCCAGGCGGCCCCGATCGCCGAGCCGGACGCGTAGAGCTCGAGGCACCCGCGCTGCCCGCACGGGCACTGCCGCCCGCGGTCACCCCAGGGCACGTGCCCGATCTCGCCCGCGACGCCGAGGTGACCGCGCCGCAGCCGACCGTCCAGGATGAGCCCCGCGGCCACCCCCGTGCCGAGGGCCAGGTACGCGAGGTCGCCCTCGATCCGCAGCACGTCGGCGGCCCCGAGCGCCGCGACGTTGACGTCGTTCTCGACGCGCACGACGTCGACCCCGAGCCGCTGCTCGAGCAGGCTCGCGAGCGGCACGGGGGCCTCGCCGAGCCCCAGGTTGACGGCGTGCGAGACCACGCCGCTCGCGCCGTCGACCATCCCGGGCACTCCCACGCCCACGCACGACAGCCCGGTCGGCGTGAGCCCGACCCCGGCGCACAGCCGTTCGACAGCCTCGACCACCGAGGTCACGACCCCGTCCACGCCGCGCCGGGTGAGCGTGCGGACGGCGGCACGCACCCGACCGTCCTCGTCGAGCAACGCGGCGTCGACCTTGGTCCCTCCCACGTCGACGCCCGCCGACCACGTCGCGCTCTCGACAGCCTGTGCGGTGGCCTGCGCGAGCGGCCGCACGCCGCTCATCCCTTCACCGCGCCGGCGACGAGCCCCGCCGTCATGCGGTGCTGGACGAACAGGAAGAACACGATCACGGGGACGGCCACGAGCGTGGCCCCCGCCATGACGACGCCCCAGTCGGTCGCGCGGTTCGTCTCGACCAGGCCCTGGAGCCACAGCGGGAGCGTGCGCTGCGCCGGGTCGGTCATGACCACGAGCGCGAGCGTGTACTCGTTCCACGCCTGGAGGAACCCGTACACACCCGACGCGACCAGCCCGGGGGCGAGCAGCGGGAACGTGATCCGGAAGAACGCGCCCACACGCGAGAGGCCGTCGACCATCGCGGCCTCCTCGAGCTCGATCGGCACACCCGCGACGAACCCGCGCAGCATCCAGATCGTGAAGGGCAGGATCGCCGCGACGTAGACGATCGTCAGACCGAGCACCACGTTCACCAGGCCCCAGCCGTCGAGCATCTGGTACTGGGAGATGAAGAGCCCCTCGGCCGGGATCATCTGCACCACGAGCACCGCGACGATGAAGCTCTTGCGGCCCCGGAACCGGAAGCGCGAGACGGCCACCGCGGCGACGAACGCGAAGACGATCGCCACGAGCAGGGTCAGGCCCGTCACCGCGAGCGAGACGCGGAAGGAGGCGTAGAAGCCGGGATCGGCGAGCACGCGCCGGAAGTTCGACAGCGTGCCGTCGACCGGGAAGAACGTGGGCGTCGGGGTGCGCAGCCGGTTGGTCGGCAGGAACGCGCTCGCGACCATCCAGTAGATCGGGAACGCCCACGCGACGGCGACGACCACCGCGAGCGCACCGAGCAGACGCGACCGCCAGCGGGCGCCGTCGGGCCGCCTGCGACCGCGACCCCCGGCCGGTTCGGCGCCCGCGGGCACCACCCCGCCACCGGGCAGCTGACCCTCCGACCGCCCCGGGGCGGTCGCCGTGCCCGCGGCGCTCACAGCTCCTCCGCCCTGAGCATGCGACGGATGTAGAACGCCGTGACCACGAGGGTCAGGACGAGCATGATCGTGGCCATGGCACCGGCCATCGAGAACTCCTCGGCGAGCGAGTAGATGTAGGTCCCCAGCAGGTGGGTGTCACGCGTGGGGGCGCCCGCGCGCTGGAGCACGTAGATCTGTGTGAACACGCGCAGGTCCCAGATCACCTGGAGCAGGATCACCACGAACAGCACGGGCTTGATCATCGGCACCGTGATCCGCCAGAAGCGCTGCCACGCCCCCGCACCGTCGAGCTGGGCGGCCTCCATGGTCTCGGCGGGCACCTGGAGCAGGCCCGCGTAGACGGTGAAGACCACGAAGGGCACGCTCATCCAGACCACGATCACCGTCGCGACCAGGTAGAACGACGTCGGCTCGATGAGCCACGAGTGGTAGCGCATGCCCTCCATGCCGAGCGGCTCGGCGAGCAGCCAGTTGATGACGCCGTACTGCGAGTCGAACAACCACTGCCACACGGTGAGCGTCGCGAGCACGGGCGTGCCCCACGCCAGGAGCATGCCCACCTGCAGCGTGATGCGCGCGGCCCGGCCCACGCGCGCCATGAGCACCGCGAGCGACATGCCGATCGCGACCGTGAGCCCGGCGTTGACCGCGCAGAAGAGCAGCGAGCGCCCGATCACGCCCCACACGTACGGGTCGGTGAGCAGTGCGACGTAGTTGTCCAGGCCCACCCACTCGGCCGGGCGCCCGAACTGCTGGGCGAGCCCGTACTCCTGGAACGAGAGGACGAACTGCCGCACGAGCGGGTAGCCGAGGCCCAGCGCGATCGCGCCGACGGCGGGGACGAGCAGCAGGTAGGCGGCCCAGCGCGACCACGGTCGCCGGCGGGGGCGCCGGGCGGGGGCCGCGGGACCCGGGACGGCGGGTGTGCGCACCGGGGTGCGGGAGACGGACATCGGGGCTCCGGTCGATCAGGGGACGACGGCGCGGCAGGGCGTGCAGGCGTGGCGTGCCGGCGTGGCGCCCGGCCCGGTCCGCACGGGGCGCGGCAGTGCCGCGCCCCGTGCGTCCGTGCGTCAGTTCAGCGTGTCCGCGATGAGCTGGTCGGTCGTCGCGGCGGCCTCGGCGATGTCCGCCCCGGCCGCGACCTGCTGGAAGAAGTCCTCGAGCAGGCGCTCACCCTCGACCGCGGCCCAGTTCTCGGCCGCCGGCGTCAGCTTGGCGTCGAGCGCCGCGGCGACGGCCGTGGTCGCGTAGACGTCGTCGCCCATCGCGCTCGCGTAGGTGCTGTTGCCCGGGATGAGCCCGTTGGACGCCAGCATCGTCTGGTACTCCTCGCTGAAGATGATCCGCAGCAGGCTCTCGGCGAGCTCGGGGTGCTGGGACTTCGCGGGGATCGCGATGTTGGAGCCGCCGGCGAACACCGTGGCGACCTCGCCCTCGGTCATGCCGGGGAGGGCGAAGATGCCCGTCTTCTCCTCGTTGCACGCCTGCTGCTCGGCGCGGAGCGCGGTCGCCTCCTCCGAGGTGTCCTCGGGGTCCACGCCCTTGTTGCACTCGGGCAGGTCGATGCTCCAGCGCGCCCAGGTGGGGGCCGAGAACATCGCGGCCTCACCGTTGTTGAAGGGCACCCAGGGCTCGTTGGAGTCGGCGTCGACGGGCGCGTTGGTGGCCTCGGTGAACAGCCGCTGCACCTCGGCCAGACCCTCCTGCGCCTCGGGGGCGGACAGGGCACCGACCCACTGGTCGCCCTCCTGGACGGCGAGGTCGCCGCCGTGGCTGTAGACCCAGGCGGTGCCGTTGTACCAGTCCTGCCCGGGGAACCAGAAGCCCGAGAAGTTCTCGGTGCCGTTCGGGTTCGCCTCCTGCATCGCGATGGCCGTCTCGGTGAACTCCGCGAGCGTCGTCGGCACCTCGAGCCCGGCCGCCTCGAACAGGTCCTTGCGGTAGAAGACGGCACGCGCGCCCGAGTAGTAGGGCACCGCGTACACGGTGTCGTCGGCCGTGCCGGCCTGGACGAAGCCCTCGAGCAGGTCGTCGCCGCCGAGCTCCTCGTAGAGCCCGTCGAGCGGGCGGAACGCACCCGCGTAGGTGAACGTGGGCGCCTGGGTGTTGCCGATCTCGACCACGTCGGGGGTCTGCGACTCGGAGGCGAGCGCGGTCTGCAGGCGCGGCACGAGGCCGTTCCAGTCCTGCTCCTCGATCACGAGGGTCGAGCCGGGGTTCTCGTCCTCGAACGTCGAGACGAGGTAGTCCCGCAGGTCCTGGGGCGTGTCGCCGCCGTTGATCCACAGGCGGATCTCGGCGGCCTCGGTCTCACCGGACGTGTCGTCGCCCTCGGCCTCCGGGGACGCCGTGCCGCCGCCACCGCTGCAGGCCGCGAGCGCGAGGACGCCGACGAGGGACGCGGCGACGCCGCTCTTTCGCACACTCTTCACTGGGGGTTCCTTCCCGATCCGTGGGCGGCGCCGGTCAGCGTCGTCACTGGGGTGCGCCCCGGGCCACCGACCGCCCGGGGATGGTGCTGCAGCGTGCGGAGGGGCGCATCGACCCGCCCGCGGACGAGGGCACGCGAGTTGCTCGCGCCGGCGACGCGCTGCTCGCCGTCCGTGCGGGGCCTCGTCGTCGAGACCCGGGCCGTCGTCCGTGGCTGCATATTTGTTAGTAGAGCGTCCTTACTATCCTGTGTCAAGGTGTTCGCACGGTCCCGCACGACGCTCGGACGCGTCGGCGCGGCCGTCCCTCGCGAGCCCGCACGTCCGCACGGAGGTCCCGATGGAGCCGCACCCCACCCCGACGCTCGCGCTGCGCGGTCGCGTCGTGACACCTGACGCGACCCTGCCCGACGGCGTCGTCGTGGTCCACGGGAGCATGCTCGCCTGGGTGGGGCCCGCCGACGACGCCCCGCTCCCCCACCTGCCGGCGCCCAGCGACCGGACGCTCCTCCCGGGCCTCGTCGACGTGCACTGCCACGGCGGCGGGGGCGCCGGGTTCCCCGAGGCGACCCAGCTCGCGCAGGTCCGCACCGCCGCCACCGAGCACCGCCGGCACGGGACGACGACGCTCGTGGCCTCCCTCGTGACCGCCGACCCGGCGACGCTCGAGGCGCGCACGGCCCTGCTCGCCGAGGCCGCCGACGCGGGCGTGATCGACGGCATCCACCTCGAGGGGCCGTTCCTCTCCGCGGCACGCTGCGGCGCGCAGGACCCTTCGCTCATGCAGCCCGGCTCGGCCGAGCTCGTGCGCCGGCTCGCGCGCACCGCCCACGGGCACCTGGTGAGCATGACGCTCGCCCCGGAGGTCCCGGGCGTCACCGGGCCCGACGGCGTGGTCGCGGCGCTCGCCGCTGCGGGGGCGCTGCCGTCGATCGGGCACACCGACGCCGCCGCGGGGGTGGTCGAGGCCGCGCTCGCCGAGGCGCGCGCGGCACTCGCGGGCCCCGGGGGGCGCTCGGCACTCCCCACCGCCACGCACCTGTTCAACGGCATGCCGCCGCTGCACCACCGCGCGCCGGGGCCGGTGGCCGCGCTGCTCACCGCCGCCTCGCACGGCGACGCCGTGCTCGAGCTCGTCGCCGACGGCGTCCACCTCGACCCGTTCACCGTGCGCACCGTCCTGGACCTCGTGGGCCCCGACCACGTGCTGCTCGTCACGGACGCGATGGCCGCGACCGGCATGCCCGACGGCGCCTACGAGCTCGGTTCGCTGAACGTCGAGGTCAGCGGCGGGACCGCGCACCTCGCGGGCACCACGACCATCGCGGGCAGCACCGCGCACCTGCTCGACGTGGTGCGGACGACCGTCGCCGGCGGGGTGCCCCTCGAGGTCGCCGTCCGCTGCGCCTCGCTCACCCCCGCGCGCGTGCTCGGCCGCGACGACGTCGGCGCCCTCGTCGCGGGCAGGCGCGCCGACGTGGTCGAGACCGATGCCGCACTCACCCCGCTACGCGTGCTGCGCGCGGGCCGCTGGACGGAGGACGCATGACCCCCACGCTCGTCCCGCTCCCGCTCGAGCTGCGGCCGGGCGACGGCGCGCCCTTCGTGCTCGGCGACCGGCTCGACGTCGTGGTGGACGCAGGGCTCGGGAGAGCCCCCGACGACGCCACGTCCGCCGAGGCGGTGGCAGTCGCCGGCGCCGTCGCCGAGCGGCTCGCCGCGGCGGCACGAGCCGTCGGCACCCCGACCGACGTGCGCGTGCACCCCCGCCGTGGGTGGGAGACGCCCGCGGACGAGGACCACGACGTGGCCGCCCGCACGCCCGACCCGGACGGCGTGGACGTGCCCGCCGTGACGCTGCGGCTCGTCGACGACGGCGTGCGGCTCGGGCTCACCGACGACGTCGCACCCGAGCGCGCTGCCGGCGCCTACCTGCTCGAGGTGACCGCGGACGCCGTCGTCGTGACGGCGCTCGCGCCCGCGGGGCTCGCGCACGGCGCAGCGACGCTCGTCCAGGCGCTCACCGCGGGGCCGCAGGACGTGCCGCACGTCCCCGCGATGACCGTGCGGGACGTCCCACGGTTCGGCTGGCGGGGGCTGAGCCTCGACGTCGCACGGCACTTCTTCGACGTGCCGACCGTGCTCGCGGTGCTGGACCTGATGTGGGGCCTGCGGCTCAACGTGCTGCACCTGCACCTCACCGACGACCAGGGGTGGCGCGTCGAGGTGCCGTCACGGCCGGAGCTCACCGACGTCTCGGGCAAGACCGCCGTCGGGGGCGACCAGGGCGGCTCGTACACGGTCGCCGACCTCGCCCGGATCACCGCGCACGCGGCCGCGCGGGGCATCACGGTGGTGCCCGAGGTCGACGTGCCGGGCCACGTCAACGCCGCGCTGCACGCCTGCCCCGAGCTCACGCCGGGCGGTCGCCCGGTCGACGCCTACACGGGGATCGAGGTGGGCTTCAGCCGGCTGCACGCCGACCTGCCCACGACCGACCCGTTCCTCGCGGAGGTGTTCGCGGCGGTGGCTGCCCAGACCCCGGGACCGTGGGTGCACGTCGGCGGGGACGAGGTGCTCGAGATGGAGCGGGAGGAGTACGTGCGGCTGGTGCAGGCCGCCGTCGGGCACGTGCACGCGGCGGGCAAGCGTGCGGTCGCGTGGCAGGAGGCCGCGCACGTCCCGCTGCCGCCCGGCACGGTGCTGCAGTACTGGACCCACGAGCAGGCCCCCGAGCCGGTGGCCGCGGCGGTCGAGGCAGGTGCGCTGCTGCTGCTGTCACCGGGCAACCGCGTCTACCTCGACATGAAGTACGACGCGGCGTCGCCGCTCGGCCTCGAGTGGGCCGGGCACATCGACCTGCGCCGGGCCTACGAGTGGGAGCCGCTCGACGTGGTGCCGGGCGTGCCGGCGTCGTCGGTGGTGGGTGTCGAGGCGGCGGTGTGGTCCGAGACCCTGCGCGACCTCGACGAGCTGTCGTGGATGCTGCTGCCCAGGCTCGCCGCCGTCGCCGAGGTCGCCTGGACCGAGCCCCGGCGGCGCGACTGGACGGACTTCCGTACGCGCGTGCGCGCCGTCGCCCCCACCTGGGCTCCCTTGAGCTGGAACGCCGACGCCCTGGACGCCTGACGCCCCTACCCCACCACCACGCGCGAGTTCGCACGGCCGCACCGAGTTCGCACCTGTGGAGGTGCGAACCGGGTGCGCGGGTGCGAACTCAGCGCTCGGGAGGCGTCGGAGCCGGACAGCGCGACGGCCCGGCACCCTCGTGGTGCCGGGCCGTCCTCGGGGTCACTCGGTGGGGGGCTCGTCCTGGCCGGACTCCTCGGCCGCGTCGGCCTCCTCCTTGGTCGCGTGCACCGCGCCCTCGGCGTGCTCGGGCGGGCCGTACACCGTGTAGAGGATCAGCGGGTTCTCACCCGTGTTGACGAAGTTGTGCTTGCGCCCAGCGGGCACCACCACCAGGTCACCGGCCGCGACCTTGCGCTTCTCGCCGGAGACGATCGCCTCGCCCACGCCGCTGACGAAGCTGAGGATCTGGTCGATGTCCTCGTGCACCTCCTCGCCGATCTCGCCGCCCGGCGGGACGGTCATGATGACGAGCTGGGTGTTCTTGCCCGTCCACAGCACCCGGCGGAAGTCCGGGCTCTGCTCGGCGACGGTCGCGATCGTGTAGTGCTCCATCGAGGGTGCTCCTTCGGTTGCGGTAGATCCTTGATACCGCTGCGGGGACCGCCCCGCGCGGTGAACGCGTCACTCGTCGTCGGCGTCGTCCGTGCGGCCACGGCTGAGACGAAGACGGCGGCCCTTGGCGACGTCCTGGGCGTGCTTCTCGAGCTTCTTGTCGCTCGCACGGGTGTCGCGGGGCGGCAGCTGGATGGTCTCCTCGGCGCGGATGCCGGCCTGGAGCTGACGGCCGCGCTCGAGCTCGGCGTCGAGCTCCGCCCCGAACAGCAGCGCGTTGTTGGTGAGCCACAGCCACAGCAGGAAGACGATGACGCCACCGAGCGTGCCGTAGGTCTGGTCGTAGGAGCCGTAGTTGGCGACGTAGAAGCCGAAGCCCATGGTCGCGACGGCCCAGACGAGGATCGCGACGAACGAGCCCACGCTCACCCAGCGGAACTTGGGCTGCTGCACGTTGGGCGTCGCGTAGTAGAGGATCGCGATGATCAGCGCCACCATGACCACGACGACGGGCCACTTGGCGATGCTCCACACGGTCACGGCGACGTCGCTCAGCCCGATGACGCCGCCCACGGCCTCGGCCACCGGGCCGGACAGCACGAGGGCCGCGCACACGAGCGCGACGAGCACCAGCATCACGAGCGTGACCAGCAGCATCACGGGACGCAGCTTCCAGATGGGCCGCCCCTCGTCGATCTCGTAGATCCGGTTCATGGCCCGGCTGAACGCGTTGACGTAGCCGGACGCCGACCAGAGCGCGACCGCGAGACCGGTGACGAGGGCGAGACCCGCGCTCGGCTGGTCCGCGAGGTCCCGCACGATGGACCCGACCGCATCGAGGTCCATCCCGGACGCGGTCTCCGCCTCCTCGAGCACGTCCGCGACGATCTGGTCGCCGTCGCCGAAGACGCCGAGCAGCGAGACGAGTGCGAGGGCCGCGGGTGCCACCGCGAGCACGGCCCAGTACGTGAGCGCGGCCGCCAGGTCGGGCACCTGGTCGCGCAGGAACTCCCGGAACGTCTTGAGGAGCACGTACAGCCAGGACGGCTTGGTGAGGTCCGGCGGCGAGTCGGGCTTGCGCGGGTCCTCCGGGTCGGGTGCGTCGACCCGTGCGGACGCCGGGTCGATGCCGTCGTCGGCCGCGACGCGGTGCTTCGGCTGGTCGGTGGTCATGCGTGACTCCTCGTCGGCGCGGGAACGGGCGGGGCGGGGACCTGCTGCGAGCGCGCGTAGGAGCGGGCACGCAGCCGGGCCACGAGCGGGTAGGTGCCGAGGCCGGTCGGGGCGTCGGCGGGGTCGAAGCGCACGTCGGGTGCGGTCTCGCCGCCGAGGGTGAGGCGCCCGACGACGTGCCACGGGCCGCGCGTCGCACCGTGCAGGAGGGCGAGCACCATCGGGCGGTGCGCGAGGCTCCGCAGCAGCGCGGCGGGGGCCGCGGGCCTGGGCACGCCGTCGACCGCGCGCGCGGCGAGCAGCACCGGGCCGCGGCGGCTCGCGAACGGGATCACCGAGCCGTAGAACGCCGTCGACGGCGACGCGTGCAGGGCCGGGACGTGCCGCAGCACGGGCGCGGCCCCCGAGCTCGAGAGCAGCACGTCACCTGCGCCGCAGCGCAGCGCGAGGCCCTGCACGTCGGGCAGCCACGTGGGCAGACCGCCACCGCGGGAGAGGCGCACGACGACGTCCTCGTCGCCCGGGGTGTCGAGCCACGCGACGCCCGTGGCCTCGCTGCCGGCCGGCGCGCCGTGACGCTCGAGCCGGCCGCGCACCGTGACGCCGTCGGGGTGGAGCGCGCGGTCGTGGCGCATCCGGGCGACGACGCCGAAGACGCCTCCGAGGATCCGGCCGGCGGCGACGCCGACGAGTCTCGGGAGCAGGTCACCGCGACGCCGACCCCCGACGCCTCGGACGTCGTCCGCACGCGCGGGATGCGTGGGGGCGGCGGGTGGTGCGGAGGTGCTCACGCACCGACGCTAGGCAGACCCACGGCTCCCCGCGACCGGAGCCGGACCGGTCCCGTCCGCCAGCCGATGTGGAGCGTTCCGGATGCGACACGCCGGGCGGGTGGGTCGGGAACGCTCCACATGGGCCGAGGACGCTCCACATCCGGGGGCGCGCCGTGCGCGGTCGCGGACCGGGGACGATCGGTGCGTGGGACCTCGGGCCCACGACCGACGGTGAGCCGTGGCGTCCGGGTGACGGTGCACCGCGGGTTACCGCCGATCGGGGTCACGGTTCGGTCACGGGAGTTGACGCCGGGACGGGGCGGGCGGGAACGTATTTGCACGGTCGGTGAGACCGGTCCCACACCTCGGCCACCGATGGCCGCGGCCAAAGGTGGGATCGATCCCACCGCCGAGGGTCTCCCTCCCCGGCGGGCCCGGCACCCGGACGGCACCGAGGCCGTCCCTGAGACGAAGGAGTCAGACGTGCGCTCGACTAGGACCTGGCTCGGCCTCACGGCCGGGATGGCCGGAGTGGCGCTCGCCCTCACCGGCTGCGCGAGCGACGCCGGTGACGGCGGCGACGGTGGCGACGGCGGGAGCGGTGGCAGCAGCGACGAGAAGATCACCCTCACGGTCGCGACCTTCAACGAGTTCGGCTACGAGGAGCTCGTGAAGGAGTACATGGAGCTCAACCCGAACATCACGGTCGAGCACAAGAAGGCCGCGACCGCCGACGAGGCGCGCGACAACCTCAACACCCGCCTGGCTGCCGGCTCGGGCCTGTCCGACATCGAGGCGCTCGAGGTCGACTGGCTCGCCGAGCTCATGCAGTACTCGGACAACTTCAACGACCTGTCCTCGGCCGAGGTCGACGGGCGCTGGCTCGACTGGAAGACCGAGGCCGCCACCACGGCCGACGGCAAGCTCATCGGCTACGGCACGGACATCGGCCCCGAGGCCATCTGCTACCGCGCCGACCTGTTCGAGGCGGCCGGCCTGCCGACCGACCGTGCCGAGGTCGCCACCCTGCTCGAGGGCGACTGGGACCGCTACTTCGAGGTCGGCAAGGAGTTCGTCGCGAACTCCGACGCCGCGTGGTTCGACTCGGCCGGCGCCACCTACCAGGCGATGATCAACCAGGTCGAGAACGCCTACGAGGAGGACGACGGCACGGTCATCGGCATCGAGCACGCGACCGTCAAGGACATCTACGACGACGTCCTGACCGCGAGCGTGGACGACGAGCTCTCGGCCGGCCTCGGCCAGTGGAGCGACGACTGGAACGCCGCGTTCCAGAACGGTGCGTTCGCGACGATGGCCTGCCCCGGCTGGATGCTCGGCATCATCGAGGGCAACGCGGCCGGCGTCGAGGGCTGGGACATCGCCGACGTCTTCCCCGGCGGTGGCGGCAACTGGGGCGGCTCGTACCTCACGGTGCCGACCCACACCGAGCACCCCGAGGAGGCCATCGCGCTGGCCCAGTGGCTGACCGCCCCTGAGCAGCAGATCAAGGCCTTCAAGTCGAAGGGCACGTTCCCGAGCCAGATCGAGGCGCAGGAGAGCGACGAGCTCCTCTCGACCACCAACGCGTTCTTCAACGACGCGCCGACGGGCGAGATCCTCGTCAACCGCGCCGAGGCCGTCACGGCCACGCCGTTCAAGGGTCCGAACTACTTCGCGATCCACCAGACCGTCGCGGACGCGCTGACCCGCGTGGACGTCGACGAGACCGACGACGCGAACTCGTCGTGGGACAAGGCCGTCCAGGCGTTCAAGGACCTCGGCCTCGAGTGACGAGTACCGGCCGGGTCGCCCTCGTGGCGGCCCGGCCGGTCCCCTCCCCTTCCCACGCAGGAGCAACCCATGGCCGTGACCCCAGCACCTGCGCCGCCCACGTCGGCCGCGCGGACCAGCACTCCCCCTCCCCCGCAGCGGCGGTCGTTCCGCGACCTGCGCGGCAAGCTCGACGTCAAGCTCTCGCCCTACCTCTACATCTCGCCGTTCTTCATCGTGTTCGCGGTCGTGGGCCTGTTCCCGCTCGCGTACACGGCGTTCGTGTCGGTGCACGAGTGGCACCTCATCGGTGGCCAGGGCGAGTTCGTCGGGCTCGGCAACTTCATCGACGTGATCCAGCAGCCGACCTTCGCGACGGCGCTGCGCAACACGTTCAGCATCTTCCTGCTGTCGTCGGTGCCCCAGGTGATCGCCGCCATCATCATCGCGGCGGTGCTCGACGCGAACCTGCGCGCCCGCACCTTCTGGCGCATGGGCGTGCTGCTGCCCTACGTGGTCATGCCCGTCGCCGCGGCGCTGATCTTCTCGCGCCTGTTCGCCGACGACGCCGGCCTGGTCAACACGCTGCTGGGCGGGATCGGCATCGACCCGATCCGCTGGCACGCCGACGTCATCCCCAGCCACGTGGCCATCGCGACGATGGTCAACTTCCGCTGGACGGGCTACAACGCCCTCATCTTCCTCGCGGCCATGCAGGCGATCCCGCGTGACCTGTACGAGGCCGCGGTGCTCGACGGCGCGAGCCGGGTGCGCCAGTTCCTCTCGATCACGGTGCCCATGCTGCGCCCGACGATCATCTTCGTGGTCATCACCTCGACCATCGGCGGTCTGCAGATCTTCGACGAGCCGCGCATGTTCGACCAGTTCGGCCGCGGTGGCTCCGACAAGCAGTGGATGACCGTGACGCTGTTCCTGTACGACCTGGGCTGGGGTGCCCAGAAGAGCTTCGGTCGCGCCGCGGCCGTCGCCTGGCTGCTGTTCCTGATCATCGTGGTCATCGGCCTGCTCAACTTCGCCCTCACGCGACGCATCGCCTCGGCGGGAACCGCCCTCGAGACCAAGAAGCGCCGTCGTCCCGGGGCCCGCAGCAACGGAGGTGCGCGATGAGCGTGTCCGTCCCCATGATCCGGCAGACCGCCGGACCCGCGGCCGCACGCGCGGCCGGACGCAAGCGCGGGATCGGCGGCCCCAACCGGCGCCCCGGCTGGGTCAGCTACACGCTGCTCGGCCTCGTGATCGCCCTGTCGTTCTACCCGATCTACTACTCGTTCCTGCTCGCGTCGTCGGACTCGGCGACCATCGCGCAGAACCCGGTGCCGTCGCTCATCCCCGGCCCGCACTTCTTCGACAACATCGGTCGCGTCGTCGGTGCGGACATCAAGTTCTGGGAGGCCGTGGGCAACAGCGTCATCGTCTCCGTGGTGACGGCGGCGTCGGTCGTGTTCTTCTCGACCCTCGCGGGCTTCGCGTTCGCGCGGCTGCACTTCCGCGGGCGCCGTCAGCTGCTCGTCTTCATCATCGCCACGATGGCCGTCCCGGCCCAGCTGGGCGTGGTCCCGCTGTTCATCGTGATGTCGAAGCTCGAGTGGACGGGCAAGCTCATCGGCGTGATCGTGCCCGGCATGGTCACCGCCTTCGGGGTGTTCTGGATGACCCAGTACCTCGAGAGCGCCCTGCCGCACGAGCTCATCGAGGCCGCGCGCGTGGACGGCTGCTCGATGATGCAGACGTTCTGGCACGTCGCCGCCCCGGCGGCGCGGCCGGCGGCCGCGATGCTCGCGCTCTTCACGTTCGTCTCGTCGTGGACGAACTTCTTCTGGCCGTTCATCGTGCTCGGGTCGTCGAACCCGACGCTGCCCGTGGCGCTCCAGCTGCTCCAGGCGTCCTACTTCAAGGACTACGCGCTCATCATGGCCGGTGTCGTCATCGCCACCGTCCCGCTGCTCGTGCTCTTCGTGGTCGCCGGTCGGCACCTGGTGTCCGGGATCATGCAGGGAGCGGTCAAGGGATGAGCCTCCCGAAGGACTTCGTCTGGGGGGCCGCCACGGCGGCCTTCCAGATCGAGGGAGCGAGCCACGAGGACGGCCGCACGGACTCGATCTGGGACACCTTCTGCCGCGTCCCGGGCGCCGTGGCGAACGGCGACGACGGCACGGTGGCGTGCGACCACTACCACCGCGTGGACGAGGACGTCGCGCTCATGGCCGAGCTGGGCCTGGACGCGTACCGTTTCTCGGTCGCGTGGCCGCGCGTGCTGCCCGAGCCCGGTGTCGTCAACCAGAAGGGCCTGGACTTCTACGGGCGCCTCGTGGACCGGCTGCTCGAGCGCGGCATCACGCCGTGGCTCACGCTGTACCACTGGGACCTCCCCCAGTACCTCGAGGACCGCGGCGGCTGGGCCTCGCGGGACGTCGTCGGCCGGTTCACCGACTACGCGCTGACCGTCCAGGAGGCGCTCGGGGACCGCGTGCGGCACTGGACCACGCTCAACGAGCCCTGGTGCTCGGCGTTCCTCGGCTACGGGGGCGGCCAGCACGCCCCCGGCCGCCAGGAGCCGCAGGCCGCGGTCTCGGCGGCGCACCACCTGCTGCTCGCGCACGGCCAGGCCGTGCGGGCGCTGCGCTCGGTGCGTCCGACGGCCCAGCTGGGCATCACGCTCAACATGGCCGTCTTCGACCCGGCGGACCCGGACGACGCGGCCGACCTGCGGGCCGCCGACCGCTCCGACGCGGCGCTCAACCGGGTGTTCGCCGAACCGCTGTTCCGCGGCACCTACCCGCAGGCGGCGGTCGACGCCTTCGCCTCGGCGGGCGCCGAGCTCCCGGTGCACGACGGCGACCTCGAGATCATCGCGGCCCCGCTCGACTTCCTGGGGATCAACTACTACACGGGCCACCTGGTCACGGGGCACTCCCCCGAGGCCGCGGACCGGCTGACGGCGACGGCCCCGGTCGAGCGCGTGACCTCGAACCCCAACGTGGGGGTCGACGACGTCGTCACGCTCTCGCGGTCGCTCCCCCGCACGGCGATGGACTGGGAGGTCCAGCCCGAGGGTCTGCGGCGCGTGCTCGAGCGCGTCCAGCGCGACTGGAGCGGTCCGGCCGGTGTGGCGCTGTACGTGACGGAGAACGGCTCCGCCTACGACGACGTCGTCGGGCCCGACGGCGAGGTCGAGGACGAGGAGCGCACGCGTTACCTGCTCGACCACCTCGACGCCGTCGAGCGCGCCCACGAGGCGGGCGTCGACGTGCGCGGCTACTTCGCGTGGTCGCTGCTGGACAACTTCGAGTGGGCGTACGGCTACGCGAAGCGGTTCGGGATCGTGCACGTGGACTTCGACACGCTCGAGCGCACGCCCAAGCGCAGCGCCCAGGTGTTCTCGCAGATCGCCCGGACCGGCAGCCTCCCGGTCGGCGGTACGGTCGGCGTGTGACCACCACAGCCCCACGCCCGGGGCCGCCGACGATCCGCCAGGTCGCGGCGGCCGCCGGGGTGTCGAGGGCCACTGCGTCGCGGGTCATCAACGGCGGTCACCTGGTGAGCCCGCAGGCGCGCGCCGCTGTGGAGGCCGCGATCGCCGAGCTCGGGTTCACGCCCAACCCGGCGGCACGCAGCCTCGCGACCCGGCGCACCGGCACGGTGGCGCTCGTCGTGCCCGAGCCCAACTCGCGGCTGCTGACCGACCCGTTCTTCGGCGGGATCATCAACGGGCTCTCGCTCGCGCTCGACGACTCCGACCTGCAGATGGTCCTGCTGATCGCGCGCCCCGGGGCGAGCACCGAGCGCGTGGTGCGGTACGTCACCACCGGTCACGTCGACGGGGCGGTGGTCGCCTCGCACCACCGTGACGACTCGCTCAACCGACGGCTGCTCGACGCGGACCTCCCGCTCGTCTTCATCGGCCGCGCGCTTGAGGACCCCACGGCCCTGCACGTCGACCTCGACAACACGACCGGCGCACGCCTCGCGACCGAGCACCTGATCTCGACCGGGCGGCGACGCATCGGGACGATCGCGGGGCCGCCCGACATGACGGCGGGCCTCGACCGGTTCGAGGGCTGGCGGGGAGCGATGGAGGCCGCCGGCCTCGCGACCGACGTCGTGGGCCACGGCGACTTCACCGTGCGCAGCGGGGCCACCGCAGCCGCCGAGCTGCTCGACGCCCACCCGGACGTCGACGCGCTGTTCGTCGCGTCGGACGCGATGGCGTCGGGTGCGCTGAGCGTCCTCGCGGCGCGCAAGCTGCTGGTGCCCGACGACGTCGCCGTGTTCGGCTTCGACGACCTGGGCGTCGCCGAGACCACCGATCCCCCGCTCAGCACGGTGCGCCAGCCGGTGAGCGAGATGGCGTCCGCGGCCGGCCGCCTGCTCCAGTCCGTGCTCGCGGGCGAGGACCCGGGCGACCCCGTGCTGTTCTCGCCCCAGCTCACGCTGCGCGAGTCGGCCTAGGTCACACCACCGTCGCGCCGAGCGCGGCCCCGATCGCCCAGGTGGTCGCCATCGCGAGCGCACCACCGAGCACGAGCCGCGCCACGGCGCGCAGCCGGTTCGCCTTGCCCAGCCGGGCGCTGATCGACCCGGTGAGCGCGAGCGCGACCACCACGGCCACGAACGTGACCGGCTCGCGCGCCGTCGGCGGCGCGAGGACCACCGCGAGCAGCGGCAGCAGCGCTCCCACGGTGAAGGCGACGGCCGAGGCGAGCGCGGCGTGCCACGGGTTGGTGCGCTCGTCGGGGTCGAGCCCGAGCTCGGCCTTGACGTGCGCCGCGAGCGGGTCCTTCGCCGTGAGCTCGCGCGCGACCTGCATCGCGGTGGCCGGCGTGAGGCCCTGGTCCTCGTAGATCTGGGCGAGCTGGAGCAGCTCGCCCTGCGGGTCCTCGGCGAGCTCGCGCATCTCCTCGGCGATGAGGGCGTGCTCGGTGTCGCGCTGGCTGCTCACCGACACGTACTCCCCGAGCGCCATCGAGACGGCCCCCGCGACGAGCGCTGCGATGCCCGCGACCAGGATCGCCGTCGCGTCGGACGTCGCGGCGGCCACGCCGAGCACGAGGCCCGCGGTCGAGATGATGCCGTCGTTCGCACCGAGCACACCCGCGCGCAGCCAGTTGAGACGCGCCTGGAGACCCACCCCGCCGTTGCGCGCGGGGACCGGCGCTGCGCCCGTGGGCGCGGTCACCACCGGGACGTCCTGCGGCTCCATGGGTCCGACGCTAGGCCTGCGCCGGCGCCCCCGCCAGCAAGGCAGGACTCAGCAAGGTGAGGCTCAGCGAACCTCGGCGAGCACCCCGCGCACCACGTCGAGCAGTCGCGGGTCGGCGAGCACCCGGAAGTGCCCCGGCGTGGACAGGCGCACGTTCATCGCGCCCTCGAGCTCGCTGCCCGCGGGCACGTGCGGGTCGAACACGCTGCCCACCGACGTGATGCGCGCGTTGACCTCGCGCTCGGCCGCGAGGCCGACCAGCGTCGCGTCGGTCGGCAGGAACGCGCGGACGGCCCGCACGGGCACCAGGCGTGCGTAGACCGAGCCGGCGAAGGGCGTGCTGACCGCGACCATCGCCCGCAGACGCCCGTCCGGGTCCTCGGCGAGCATCGCGAGCTTGCCCACCAGGCCGCCCTTGCTGTGGGCCACGACGACGACGTCGTGCAGGTCGTGCGTACGCAGGTGCTCCCCCACGAGCCGTGCGGTCTCGGCCACGGGTGCGCGGTTGTAGCCCAGCACGGGCAGCACGTGCACCGGGTGGCCGTCGTCGTGCAGGGCGTTCGCGAGCGGCCACATGAACCCCCACGGCTCGTAGACCCCGGGGAGCACGACGACGGGCGTCCGGTCACCGGTGCGCAGGTCCGCCGGGTCCGCGCGTGCGACCAGGGCGCCGAGCTGCCGGGCGGTCACGTAGAGGTAGTCCAGCGCCCACCACCAGGCGCGGCGGATCACACCCACCGGGCCACCAGCTCGGGCCGGCGCAGCATCGCGACGTGCCCCTCTCCGGGTACCTCGGCGAGCACCGGCTCCGGGTGCTCCGCCGCCCAGCGGGCCAGCACCTCGCGCGGTGTCACCGGGTCGTGCTCGCCCCGCAGCAGCGTGACCGGCGGTCGCACCTGCGCGAGCCGGTCACCGAGCGGGTAGTCGACCATCGGGCCGAGGCTGGCGGCGTACCAGCGCGGTCCGCACCGCAGCCAGTCGCGCAGCATGAGGACGTTCGCAGCCACGGACTCGCGACGCACGTCCCGGAGCAGCCGCCGGGCCTGCCGGCCGGCGCTGCGCGCCGCAGGGTCCGTCACGGGGCCGAGCAGCACGAGGCTGCGGACGAGGTCGGGTCGCACGAGCGCGAGCTCGGTCGCCACCTGTGCGCCCATGGAGTGCCCGAGCACGGTCGCGGGGCGGGACGGGTCGAGCAGCGGGTCGAGCAGCTCGGCGAGGACGCGTGCGTGCTCCTCGATCGTGAGGGGGCGGCGAGGCCTCGGGCTCCGGCCGAAGCCGGGCAGGTCGGGCGCGAGCACTCCCCGCCCCTCGCGTGCGAGGTGGGCCGCGAGCGGGCGGAAGTAGCGGTGCGAGACCCCGATCCCGTGCACCAGCACGACGTCGGGCTCGCCACCCCAGCGGTGCAGCGCGACCTCGTGGCCCCGCACGGTCACCTCCGAGGTCCGAGGTTCGACGGCGAGCATGGCTCGCACGCTACGGGGCGGCGCTCACGACCGCTCCTCGGCCCCACCGGTCACGACCGGTGCGGGCTCACGCGGGCCGGACCTCTGCGAGGGGACGTCGGCCGCGAGGACCTGCGGCACGCGACTCTCGATGTCAGCCACCTGATCGGGCACGCGCTCGGCCGGCACCGGCCGTCCGATGCCGTAGCCCTGGGCCGCGAAGCAGTTGAGCTCCTGCAGCGCGAGCAGGGTCGGTGCGTCCTCGACGCCCTCGGCGACCACGTCCAGCCCGAGGTGCCGGGCGAGCTCGATCGTCGAGCGGACGATGGCGGTGCTCGCCCCGCCCTGGGCGAGGTCGGCGACGAACGAGCGGTCGATCTTGAGTCGTCGCAGGGGCAGCCGCTGCAGGTACGCGAGCGAGCTGTAGCCGGTGCCGTAGTCGTCGACCGAGACCGTGATCCCCAGCCGGTCGAGCTCGCCCAGCACCTGGACGGCGCGCGTCGGGTCGAGCATCGCCATCGTCTCCGTGAGCTCGAGCTCGAGCATGGAGGCGGGCACGGCGTGGCGCTCGAGACAGGCCCGGACCTGCTCGACGAAGTGCGGATCGAGCAGGTCGCGCGCCGAGAGGTTCACCGAGACCGTCAGGTCGGACCCGGCGGCGCGCCACGCCGCCGCCTGCGCCACGGAGCGGTCGAGCACGTGCAGGGTGAGTAGCCGGATCAGGCCCGTCCGCTCGGCAGCCGGGACGAACGCGACGGGCGGGAGCAGGCCGAGCTCGGGGTGCTGCCACCGCACCAGCGCCTCGACGCCGAGCACGCGGCCGGTGCTCAGGCTCACCTGGGGCTGGTAGTGCAGCACCAGCTCCTCGTGCTCGATCGCACGCACGAGCTCGCTCATCAGCCGCGACGCGGTCGCGCCGTCGCGGTCCATGTCCCCCGCGTAGCGCGCGACGCGCTCGGGATGCTCACGCGCGGCCGCGAGCGCGACCACCGCGCGGTCGAGCAGCTCGTCCGACGTGGCGGCGTCGTCCGGGGCCCCCGCGACACCCACGGCGACGTCCACGGTGAGCGTCACCTCGCTCAGCGCGAACTGAGCGGCGAGCAGGTCACGCACGACGTGCGCCCTGCGGCAGGTCGCCTCGTCGGCCGCGGCCGGCAGGAGCACGCCGAAGGCCTCGGCGTCGATGCGCGCGACCACGCCGTCAGGTGCCGTGGCCTCGACCAGCCGATCGGCGATGGCCCGGACGAGCTCGGTCCCGGCGCGCTCGCCCAGGGTGTCGTTGATCTCGCGCAACCGGTCGACCCCCACCACCAGGAGGGTCACGGGCTCGTCGTCGTCGATCCGCTCGTCGAGCCGCTGCGCGAGGCGGCGCCGGTTCTCGAGGCCCGAGCGCGGGTCGGTCGCCGCGATCACCTCGAGCCGCCGCGCCTGCTCGTGCAGGTGCCTGACCACGTCGAACATCCGCATCATCACGAGCCCGATCAGCGCCACGGCGGCGAACGAGACCGCCGTGGTGTGGGTGGGCAGGCCGAGCGCCGACTCGACGAGGATCGTGCCGGGCAGGATGCACACCGCCACCGCCAGCAGCGCGACGCGACCCAGGGTGAGGGAGCCGGTGACCGAGCGTGGGTGGCCGTGGTCGGCCATCGTCGGGTGCAGGGCGGCGGTGCCCCACACCACGTAGGCCACGAGCCACGGGAGGTCGAGCCACAGCACGTGCTCGTCGAGGGCCGGGACGTAGGCGCTCGCCTGGAACAGGGTGTCGGCCACCAGCACGCCCACGAAGCCCGTGGTCAGCAGGCGCAGCGTGAGGGTGCGGCCCGTGGACGTCGCGGCGAGGTGGAGCAGCAGCGTCAGCAGGGCGGCGTCGCCGAGCGGGTAGGCCACCCCCACGAGGCGTGTGACCAGGTCGCCCTCCGCGGCCGTCCACGTGGGTTCGATGAACACCACCCACAGCACGAGCCCGAAGCAGCTCGCGGCGATGAGCGGGTCGAGGATGCTCGAGCGCCCGACGACACGCCGGTGGTCGGCGGACATGCGCCACACCGCCAGCACGAACAGCGGGTACCCGGCCAGGTAGGCGACGTCGGCGGCCGAGGGGAACGGGTCGATCCCGACGACGTGGTCGAACCACCACCACAGCAGGTCGCCCACGGCCCACGAACCGATGCCGGCGGCGAGCAGGTACCAGCCGGTGCGCTCGCGCGGGCGGTGGAGCCGCACGCCGATGAGCACGGCGACGACGGCGGCGACCGCGACCGTGAGGTACACGAGGTCGCGGGCGGAACCGCCGGGCATGGCGAGCTCCACGCCGGTGAGCAGGCCGACACCGACGGCGAACACGGCCCACGGCTTCATCGAGAGGTCACCACGATCACCTCATCGGCCGGGCGGACGCTCTGTGAAGCAGTCAGACCACCCCGCCGTGCTCGTCCTCGTCACGCCCCGGGAGCAGCTCGACCGGCAGCTGCGCGACGGGTACCACGACGACGTCCTGCACCTTCCAGTCGACGTCCGCGGCCGCACGTCGCGCCTCCTCGAGGTGCTCGAGCCTCAGCCCACCGCGGGGAACCACGAAGCACTCGACGTGGAACACGTGCCCCTCGTCGCGGACGCGCGACTGGGCGTCGGCGACCCACGGGAGCGCGCGCAGGCGCTCGTCGACCTGCTCGTCGAGCGGGTGCGGTTCCCCGTCGACCGTCAGCCCGCGCGCGTCCATGAGGGCCGTGACCGCGATCCGCAGGTTGCGCACGCCGTCGTGCAGGATGCTGCCGGAGATGAAGAGCGCGGCCGCCGCGTCAGCCCACCACAGCCCGAGGCCGATGCCGAGCACACCGACGATCCCGCCCGCCGCCGTCATCCAGTCGGCCTTGTTCATGTCCGCGTCGGCGTGGAGCACCCTGTCGTGCAGCGCCACGGCGAGCGGCAGCTTCGCGCGGCCGAGCAGCACCGGCGGCACCGCGGTGTACGCCAGCACCGCGATCATGAGCCAGCCCGACCAGACGGGCTGGCCCGCGAGCACCACGAGACCCACGGGCGGGTGCTCGGCGGCCAGCAGTCCCGAGGCCGAGTCCCACACCATGAACGTGCCCATGATGACCAGCGAGGTCGCGGCGACGAGGTGCCCGATCCCGACCGAGCGGTGGAACCCGTAGGGGTGCTTCGCGCTCGGCCGACGCCCCGCGATCCGGACCGCCACGAGGAACGTGACCGGGGGGATGAACGACAGCATGTCCTCGGCCCACGCGGCCTTCATCGCCTGCGAGCTGCCCATCGCCAGGTAGACCGCCACGACGGCCGTGACGAGGAAGCCGATGGTCCACCACGCGAGGTGCTCGGCCCTGCGCAGGGCTTCCTGCTGCTCGTCGGGCAGCGAGGTGTGCCCGAAGCTCGAGGGCCGACGCGTGAGCGACCGTCGTGCGGTGCGCGTCATCCCCGCTCCCGGTGCTCGAGGAGGAACCTGTCGACCTCGACGAGGAAGGCGTTCTCGCCCATGGGGGCTGCCCACACGTGCAGCTCGTCCTCGCCCCGGGGGCCGCGCACGGTCGCGAAGGCGGCGGTCAGCGCTGCCTTCTGCGACCACGGCGACGTCGACGTCAACCCGCCGACGACGAGGTCCAGGTCGCCCTCCTCGAGGGATGCGATCAGGCTGCCCTCACCGCCGACCGTCCACTCGACCTCGGCGTCGAGCCGGGTCGCGAGCTCCTCCACGAGCTCGACCTCGATCCCCGCGGGCTGCAGCCCGATCCCGGCGGGCCGCACGTCGTCCGACGTCGGTCCCGGCTCGAGGACCACCCAGGGCTCGTCGAGCGAGACCCCCACGGCGAGGGTCCCGCCCGTGACCCTGTCGAGCGTCCCCTCGGGGTCCGACGGGATCGTCGCGCCGCACCCCGCGAGCACGAGGGCCGCCGCAAGTCCCACGAGCGCCTGCGCCCCACCGCGGCCCTGCACCACCATGGAGCCATTGAAGCCCGCGTCCGCAGATCCGCATCCCGAGCCGGCGCGGGCGGCGTGCGAGCGGCGGCGGTCAGACCTCGCCGGCTCGCACGGCTCTGCGGTGAGCGACGACGTAGCGCCGGCCGGTCCACAGCCAGGCGAAGAGGACCACCACGAGGACGACGACGGCGACCAGGGCGGGGTGCGTCATCGTGGGCACCGTCCCGGGGCGCTCGAGGTCGAGGCCGGACGCCACGGCCCACACCGTGAGGACGAAGGCGGGGGCGGACACGACGAGCACCCCGAGCAGCAGACCCCACGCACGCGCGAGCCACACGTGGCCGCGGTGCTCGGTGGCGCGGACGGTCCGACCGAGCCGGAGCGCGGTGAGCACCACGGCGACGAGCACGAGGGCCGCCGCGAGCAGCGTCGCCACGAGCGGGTCCCCCTCACCTCGCGCGGTCGTGACGATGCCGAGGTCCCCGGGCATCGCCTCGAGGAACCCGCGCACCGGTGCACCGAGCACCACGAACCAGTCGAGCACCACGACCAGCGCCACGACCGGCACGCCGATCACCACGAGGAGGAAGGCGAGGCTGCCGAGCCCGCGGATCGTCCCGCCCACGCCGACACCTGCGCCGGGACCGCCCGCACCCGCCGGGCCGCGCGCGCCGGCGGCGACGTGGCCGGCACCACCGCACCTGTCGCACCAGACCGCGTCCTCGCGCCCGAACATCCGGCCGGAACCCCCGCACGCGGGGCACGTCGTCCTGGTGTCGGGCACGGTCGCCTCCCCTTCGCGCGACCGGGGGCGCCGCGCGTCCGTGCGACCGACCGTAGCGAAGGGCGCTCACCCTGCGCCGTCACCCGTTCGGGTGGTCGCCCTATGCTCGACACGTGCGCCGAGGAATCACCCGTGCCGGGCTCGCAGCCCTCCTCTTCGGTGCGTCGACCCCGTTCGCCGCACCGCTCGCGCGCGAGACGAACCCCTTCATGCTCGCGGGCCTGCTGTACCTGGGCGCCGCGCTCGCGGTCCTGCCGAGTGCCGTGCATCGCCCACCGGACCCTGCGGCGCTGCGTCGCGGGGGTGGGCGCCTGGTGGTCGCCGTCGTGCTGGGCGGGGCCGTCGGCCCGGTGCTGCTCGCCCTCGGCCTGCGCCGCACGTCGGCGGCCGACGCCTCGCTGCTGCTCAACCTCGAGCTCGTGCTCACGGTGGTGGTCGCGGCGCTCGTCTTCCGTGAGCACGTCGGACGGCGCGTCGTGGCCGGGGCCGCACTCGTCACGGTCGGGGCGCTCGTCCTCACCGGGCCCGGTGCGGCGCCCGAGATGCGGGTCGGCGCCCTCCTGATCGCGGCGGCGTGCCTGTGCTGGGCGCTCGACAACAGCGTGACGGCCGAGCTCGACGAGCTCGCACCCGCGCACCTGACCCTCGCGAAGGGCCTGGTCGCCGGTGGCGCCAACACCGCGATCGGCCTGGCTGCGGGAGCGTCGCCCAGCACGGGCACCGTCGCGGCGGCCCTGGTGATCGGCGCCCTCGGCTACGGCGCCTCGATCACGCTGTGGGTCGCCGGTGCCCGGGAGCTCGGCGCCGCGCGCGCCCAGGTCGTGTTCGCGACCGCGCCGTTCCTGGGCGCCGTGATCGCGTGGACGCTGTTCGGCGAGCCCGTCACCGCCGCCGCCGTCGCCGCCGTCCTCGCGGCCGGCGCGGGCGTCGCCCTCGTGACGCGTTCCGACCACGCCCACGAGCACGTGCACCCCGCCCTGGTGCACGACCACGAGCACACCCACGACGACGGCCACCACGACCACGAGCACCCCGACGGCTTCCGTGGGCGCCACCAGCACCCGCACGAGCACCGTGAGCTCGTGCACGCCCACCCGCACGTGCCCGACGTCCACCACCGGCACGAGCACTGACGACATGACCACGTCGCTGCCCCGGGCCTGGCACGGGACCCACCTGCCCGGGACCCCCGTCGTCGTGCTCGGCGTGACGCCGGGACTACCGGCCTCGGTGGTCCGGGCGGCCGCCGACCTCTCCGTACGCATGGGCGCCGATCTCGTCTGCGTGTGGGCCGACCCGAGCCGCGTGGCCGTCGGGCAGGACGACGACGGCACCCTGCGCTCGGTCCCGCTCGACCCGGACGCGGTCGACGAGGACGCGGTCGTGCCCGAGGAGGAGCGCACGATCGACGAGCTCGAGCACGCGCTCGCGGGCCGCAGCCTCGCGTGGCGGTTCGTCTACGCGGTCGGTGACCCGGCACGCGCCCTTGACGAGGTGGCGCACCGCACCGACGCCCTGCTGATCGCCGTCGGGCCGCGCCGGCCCGGCCTCGCGGGGTGGATGGACCGTCTGGTGGGAGGCACGGTCGCCGGCCACCTGGTGCACACCCAGCACCGCCCGGTCCTCGTGGTCCCGCCCGCGCGGCCCGACGCATGACGCGGCCGGCCCACCTCTCCGCGCCGCTCGTCGCCGTCGTCGCCCTGGGCGGCGCGCTCGGGACCGCGCTCCGGTACGCGACCACCGCGCAACTCGGCGCGCCCGGCGGATGGCCGGTCGGGACCCTCGTCGAGAACCTGCTCGGAGCGTTCCTGCTCGGGGCGCTGCTCGAGGTGCTCGTGCGCCGGGGCGACGAGTCACGCCGCGGCACCCTCGTGCGCCTCGCGCTCGGCACCGGCGTGCTCGGGGGCTTCACGACGTTCAGCAGCCTCGCGATCGAGCTCGAGCGCCTCCTGGCCGACGGCACGGTGGTGCAGGCCGTCGCGTACGCGACCGTGTCCGTGGTCGCCGGTGTGACCGCTGCGTTCGCGGGGGTGGTCGTCGGGGCACGCCATCACCGGTGGCGCCGAGACCGCGCACAGCCCGGTGCCGAGGCTCCCGCCCCGCGGCCGCAGCGCGCCGCGCCCGAGGCCTCCGGGCGCACACCCCCCGTCCCGACCCGAGAGGAACCCCCGCGATGACCGAGCTGCTCCTGGTCGCGCTGCTCGGCGGGGTGGGTGCGGCGACGCGGTTCGTCGTGGACGGCGCCATCCGGGCCCGCCGCGCGAGCGCGCTCCCGCTCGCGACCCTCCTGATCAACGTCAGCGGATCCGCCGTCATCGGCGCCCTCACGGGCGCCCACCTGTTCCACGGCCTCCACGACGGCGTGTTCACGGCCGCCGCGGTCGGGTTCTGCGGCGGCTACACGACGTTCTCGACCGCGATGGTCGAGACCGTCCGCCTCGTCCAAGGTGAGGAGTACCGCCGGGCGGCCGTCTACGTGCTGGGGTCCCTCGCGCTGAGCCTCGCGGCCGCTGCGCTCGGTGTCCTGGCCCTCTGGCTCACGCGCTGAGCCGCACGGCGCGGCTCACGCGCTGACCCGCACGGCGCGGCCGCCGCGGGTGCCACGCCCGTCGCCTCGTACCTGCCGCGCAGCTCGCGCGTCCCGCCCCCCGCGCCCGGACGTGCGACCTGTGCGACGGTGGCAGCACCCCGTCGTCGGCGCCTCCACGACGCGTCGTCCGCGCCGCCCGCACGTCGGAAGGAGCAGCCGTGCCGAACCGCCTCGCCCGGAGCACGAGCCCCTACCTGCAGCAGCATGCCGAGAACCCCGTCGACTGGTACGAGTGGGGCGAGGAGGCGTTCGCCGCCGCCCGTGAGCGCGACGTCCCGCTCCTCATCTCCGTCGGCTACGCCGCGTGCCACTGGTGCCACGTGATGGCGCACGAGTCGTTCGAGGACGAGGCCACGGCGGCGTTCATGAACGAGCACTTCGTCAACGTCAAGGTGGACCGCGAGGAGCGGCCCGACGTCGACGCCGTCTACATGGAGGCCACCCAGGCCACCACGGGGCGCGGCGGGTGGCCCATGACCGTGGTCGCGACCCCCGACGGTCAGCCGTTCTACTGCGGCACGTACTTCCCGCCCGTCCCTGCGCACGGCATGCCGTCGTTCGGGCAGGTGCTCGCCGCCCTCGCCCAGGCGTGGCAGGCCGAGCGCGCCGAGGTCGAGCGGAGCGCGCACGGGCTGCGCGACGCCCTCGCACGCCGTGCCGGCCCCCTCGTCCCGCACGCGGGCGACCAGGCCGCGCCCCTCGACGACGGCATCCTCGCGACCGCTCTCGGCAGCCTCGCGCACGCGTTCGACACCACGCGGGGCGGGTTCGGCGGCGCCCCCAAGTTCCCGCCGTCGATGCTGCTCGAGTGGCTGCTGCGGCACCACGCGCGCACCGGTGAGCCCCAGCCCCTCACGATGGCCGAGCGCACGCTCGCGGCGATGGCACGCGGCGGCCTGCACGACCAGCTCGCGGGCGGGTTCGCGCGCTACTCGGTCGACGCCGGCTGGGTGGTGCCGCACTTCGAGAAGATGCTGTACGACAACGCGCTGCTGCTGCGGGTCTACGCGCACTGGTGGCGCCTCGCCCCGCCCGGGTCGCCCGAGCGCGAGCTGGCCCGGCGCGTCGTCGTCGGCACGGCCGACTGGATGTCGCGGGAGCTGCGCACGCCCGAGGGCGGCTTCGCCTCGGCCCTCGACGCCGACAGCCCCGGGCCGGACGGCGTGCCGCACGAGGGGGCGTTCTACGTGTGGACCCCTGCGCAGCTCGCCGAGGTGCTCGGCGACGACGACGGCGCGTGGGCGGCCGAGGTGCTCGCGGTCACTCCCGAGGGCACGTTCGAGCACGGCACGTCGGTGCTGCAGATGCCGCTCGACCCGGACCCCGCGCGCTGGGAGCGCGTGCGCGCGGCCCTGCTCACCGCGCGCGACCGGCGGGCCCGGCCCGCACGCGACGACAAGGTGGTCGCGGCCTGGAACGGGCTCGCCGTCGCTGCCCTCGCCGAGGCCGGTGACCTGCTCCAACGGCCCGACTGGGTCGCCGCCGCAGTCGGTGCGGCCGAGCTGCTGCGCACGCACCTCGACGGCGGACGCGTCGCGCGGGCCTCGCGCGACGGTGTGGTGGGCGCGGCGGCGGGCGTGCTCGAGGACCACGCGCACGTCGCCGACGGCTTCCTCACGCTGCTCCAGGTGACCGGGGACGCGAGCTGGCTCGAGCCCGCCCGCGCGGTGCTCGACGAGGTGCTCTCGCAGTTCCGGGCCGACGACGGCGGCTTCTTCGACACCGCGGCGGACCGCACCGACCCGGTGCTCGCCCGGATCCGCCGTCCGCGCGAGCTCGCGGACGGCCCCACCCCGGCCGGGCAGACCGCGGCCGCCGGGGCGCTGCTGACGTACGCGGCGCTCACCGGATCGGCACGGCACCGTGAGGCGGCCGAGCGGGCGCTCGTCGGGCCGTTGCGCCTCGCCGTCGAGGTGCCGCGCGCCGCCGGCTGGGCCCTCGCGGTCGCCGAGGCGCTCGCGGACGGGCCGCGCGAGATCGCCGTCGTCGGGCCCGACGGCGAGCGCGAAGAGCTGTGGCGCGTCGCGGCGCTCTCCCCCGCACCGGGTGCCGTGCGGGTCGCGGGTGCGCCCGAGGCCGACGGCGTCGCGCTGCTGGCCGACCGGCCGGCGCTGGACGGCCGCCCGACGGCGTACGTGTGCCGCGGCTTCACGTGCGACCGGCCCACGACCGATCCCGTCGAGCTCGCGGCGCAGCTCGCGGGGCCGCCCTCCCGATGAGTTCCGCGTGGTCGGCGGGTCGGTACCTTCATCGCAACCCGCCACGAGAGGACCGCGCATGTCGTTCCAGGCCTACCTCGACGCCGTCGAGAAGAAGACGGGGCTGACCCCGCGCGAGTTGCTCGCCGTCGCGCGGCAGAAGGGCTTCGACGCGCCGTCGACCAAGGCCGGCGAGGTGGTCGCGTGGCTCGCGGAGGACTACGGCGTGGGTCGCGGGCACGCGATGGCGTTCTGGCACGTGCTGCGCAACGGCGCGCAGATCAGCACGAAGCACGTGGGCTCCGCGGGCTCGCACCGTGACGAGTCCGACACCCTGTGGCTCGACGGCGCCGCGAACCGCCCCGCGGGTTCCTGAGCCCACACCACCGCCACGCCCTGAACCCGCACCACCGGTCCACCGTGGACCCAGCCCGGTGTGGAGCGTTTCCGGGGGCGACACGCCGGTGGACCCGGCGGGAACGCTCCACACCGGCCGGGAACGCTCCACTCAGGTCGAGAACACTCCACACCGGCCAGGAACACCCCGCACGCCGCCGACGGTCCACACAGCGCAGGCAGCAGAGGGCTGACAGAGTGGTGGGATGAGCAGCGCGGGGGTCGTGGCACCGTCCTGGAACCTCGCGATCGCCGTCGTCGTCCTGGTGCTCGTGGCCGTGGCTGCGGTCGGCGCGGCACGGCTCGACCTGCGCCGCGCGATCCTCACCGCGGCCGGCCGGGCGACCGTCCAGCTCGCCGTGATCTCGGCGCTGCTGGTCGCGGTGCTCGGCTCGGTGTGGCTCACGTTCGCCTACCTCGCCGTGATGCTGACCGTGGCCGCCCTGACCGCCGCGGGCAGGCTGGGCCTGCCTCGCGTGCGCCCGTGGACCGTGCTGCCGATCGCGGCGGGCGCCCTGCCCACGGCCGCCGTCGTGCTCGCGTCGGGCGCCGTGCCGTGGGCACCCGAGAGCATCCTGCCGGTGGTGGGCATCCTGCTGGGCGGCGCGATGACCGCGACCACGCTCGCCGGCCGGCGCATGACCGACACCCTCGAGCAGCGGCACGGTGAGTACGAGGCCGCGCTCGCCGTCGGCCTCGAGCCGTGCCCCGCCGCGCTCGAGATCGCCCGGCCCTCCGCGGGCCTCGCGCTCGTCCCGCCGCTCGACCAGACCCGCACGGTCGGCCTCGTCACGCTGCCCGGCGCGTTCGTCGGTGTGCTGCTGGGCGGCGGCTCGCCCGCCGAGGCGGGGGCCGCACAGCTGCTCGTGCTCGTGGGCCTGCTCGCGGCCGAGGCCCTCGCGGTGCTCGTGACGATCCAGCTGGTCGCGCGGCGCCGCCTGCTCTCGCCCTCGCTCGTGGCGCGCCTGCCCACCTGAGCCTCCTGCGGCCGTTCTCACAGCGCCCGACGACGCTGTTCTCACAGCGCCCGACAGCGCGGCGTGCGGACAAGGTTCCGTGGCGGTAACACCGGCCGTCGCCGGGTGAAACACCCGCTTCCTAGCGTCGGGGCACCCGCTCGCCAGGACGCAGGAGGCACCATGACCGTCACCCGACCAGGCACAACGACGACGACGTCGGCCCCGCCCACCGCGCCTGCGGGCACGACCGAGACCGCGACCGCACCGCACGTCGTCGTCCGCCGGGGTCGGTGGATCGACCGGTGGGACCCCGAGGACGTCGCGACCTGGGAGGCCGAGGGCCGGCGGATCGCGCGCCGCAACCTCTACCCCTCGATCTTCGCCGAGTTCCTGGGCTTCGCGGTGTGGGCGTCGTGGAGCATCGTCGTGCCGCAGCTGTCACGCGTGGGCTTCGCGCTCACCGTCGACCAGCAGTTCTGGCTCATCGCGATCCCGGCGCTCGTCGGCGCCACCCTGCGGATCCCGTACACGTTCGCCGTCCCGCGCTTCGGCGGGCGCAACTGGACGATCGTCTCGGCCCTGCTGCTCCTGCTGCCGGCGAGCGCGCTCGCCTACGTGGTGACCGACCCGACCACGCCGTTCGGGATGCTCCTGGTGGTCGCGGCGCTCGCCGGGCTGGGCGGGGGCAACTTCGCCTCGTCGATGGCCAACATCTCGTTCTTCTACCCCGAGCGCGAGAAGGGCAAGGCGCTGGGCCTCAACGCCGCGGGCGGCAACATCGGCACGGCCGCCGTGCAGCTCGCGGTGCCGCTGGTGATCGTCGCGGGCGCCGGTCTGGCCCTCGAGCGCGCCGGGCTGATGTTCATCCCGCTGATCCTGCTCGCGGCGTTCCTCGCGGCCACGCGCATGCACAACCTGAGCGGCGCCCGCGCGGACTACAAGGCGTTCGGCGCCGCCGTGCACAACCGGCACACCTGGATCATCTCGTTCCTCTACATCGGGACGTTCGGCAGCTTCATCGGCTACTCGGGCGCGTTCCCGACGCTGCTCGCGGGGCAGTTCCCGCAGGTCACGCTCTCGCTCGCGTTCCTCGGCGCGCTCGTGGGCTCGCTCGCCCGTCCCGCGGGCGGGATCCTCGCCGACAAGCTGGGCGGTGCACGCGTGACCATCGCGTCCTTCGCGACCATGGCGTTGGGCGCCGTCGGCGCGGTGCTCGCGCTCCAGCGCGGCAGCTTCGCGCTGTTCTTCGGTTCGTTCCTGGTGCTGTTCGTCGCGACGGGCGTGGGCAACGGCTCGACCTACCGGATGATCCCCGCGGTCTTCCAGGTGGGCGCGACGACGCCCGAGCGCGCCGCGCGGGCCCGCAAGGCCGCGGCGGGATGCATCGGGATCGCCGGCGCGATCGGTGCCTTCGGCGGGTTCCTCATCCCGCGCGGCTTCGCGGTCTCGAACAGCGCCGCCGGGTCGCTCGAGCCGGCGCTGTGGGCGTTCGTCGGGATGTACGTGCTCATGGGCGCCGTCACCTGGTGGGTCTACCGCCGCCGCGGCGCTGTGCTGAGCGCGGCGGGCATCTGACGTGCCGGCCGGTCCCGGGACGCGGACGCACTGCCCGTACTGCGCGCTGCAGTGCGCGATGACCCTCTCCCCGCCCGACGACGACGCGCGGGCCGTGGGTGCGCCGGTCACGGTCGCAGGGCGGGACTTCCCCACCAACCGCGGCGGGCTGTGCCAGAAGGGCTGGACCAGCGCCCAGGTGCTGCGGGCACCCGACCGGCTGACCACGCCCCTCGTGCGCGACGCCGACGGCGAGCTGCGGCCCGCGTCGTGGGACGAGGCGCTCGACGTGGTGGCCGACGGCGTACGGCGCCTCCAGGCCGAGCACGGCCGCGAGGCGGTCGCGGTGTTCGGCGGCGGCGGGCTCACCAACGAGAAGGCGTACGCGCTCGGCAAGTTCGCGCGCGTGGTGCTGCGCACCCCGTTCATCGACTACAACGGGCGCTTCTGCATGGCGAGCGCGGCGGCCGGCGCCAACCGGGCGTTCGGGATCGACCGCGGGCTGCCGTTCCCGCTCGCGGACGTGGGCGCGGCGTCCGCCGTCGTGCTCCTCGGTTCGAACCTCGCCGAGACCATGCCGCCGTCGACGGCGCACCTGGGCGACGTCCGTGCGCAGGGCGGGCTGGTGGTGGTGGACCCGCGGCACTCGGCGACCGCCGCGCTCACCGACGACGGTGGCGGCCTGCACCTGCAGCCCGTGCCCGGCACCGACCTCGCGGTGCTGCTCGGCCTGCTGCACGTGGTGCTCGGCGAGGGCCTGGCCGACGAGGAGTACCTCGCCGCACGCACCACGGGGGCGGACGAGGTGCGGCGCAGCGTCGCGGCGTGGTGGCCCGAGCGCGTCGAGCAGGTCAGCGGCGTGCCGGCCGACCTGGTGCGCCGCACCGCGCGCATGCTCGCGGCCCGCGCGGCGCTGTCCCGGCGTGAGGGACGCGGCGGTGTCGTCGTCCTCACCGGCCGAGGCGTCGAGCAGTCGAGCCAGGGCACCGCGACGGTGAGCGCGGCGATCAACCTCGCCCTCGCGCTCGGCCTGCCGGGCCGCCCCGGGAGCGGGTACGGCGCGATCACGGGGCAGGGCAACGGCCAGGGCGGGCGCGAGCACGGCCAGAAGTCCGACCAGCTGCCCGGCTACCGGCGCATCGACGACCCGGCGGCGCGTGCGCACGTCGCGCGCGTGTGGGGCGTGGACCCGGACACGCTGCCCGGGCCTGGCGTGCCCGCGGTCGAGCTGCTGCGCCACCTCGGCACCCCGGCGGGGCCGCGCGCCCTGCTGGTGCACGGCTGCAACCTCGTGGTCTCGGCACCCGACGCCGACCGCGTGCGTGAGCGCCTGCGCGCGCTCGACCTGCTCGTGGTGTGCGACCTGGTGCCGTCGGAGACCACGCGCCTGGCCCACGTGGTGCTGCCCGTCACGCAGTGGGCCGAGGAGGAGGGCACCATGACCTCGCTCGAGGGGCGCGTGCTGCGCCGCCGTCGGGCCCTGCCACCCCCGCCCGGGGTGCGCTCGGAGCTCGACGTGCTGCACGACCTCGCCGCGCGCCTGGGAGTGCCGACGGGCTTCCCGACGGACCCGGCCGAGGTGTTCGACGAGCTCGCACGCGCGAGCGCGGGGGGCGTCGCGGACTACAGCGGGCTCTCGCACGCGCGCCTCGACGCGGCCGAGGCCGCGGGCCAGGCGCTGCACTGGCCGTGCCCCGAGGGCTCCGCCGGCACACCGCGGCTGTTCACGGAGTCCTTCCCGACCCCCGACGGCCGCGCGCGCATGGTCGCCGTCGACCACCACGGTCCCGCCGACGACCTGCGCCGCGACGCGCCGATCTACCTCATCACCGGGCGCGTGCTCCAGCACTACCAGTCGGGTGCGCAGACCCGTCGCGTCCCCGCGCTCGCGACGGCCCAGCCCGAGCCGTACGTCGAGCTGCACCCGCTGCTCGCGGACCGGTTGGGCGTGAGCGACGGCGAGCTGGTCGAGGTCACCTCGGCGCGCGGCACGGCGGTCGCGGCCGCGCACGTCACGCCGTCCGCCCGGCCCGACGCCGTCTTCATGCCGTTCCACTGGTCCGGCGAGGGCAGCGCGAACCGGCTCACGAGCGACGCGACCGACCCGGTCTCCGGGATGCCCGAGTTCAAGGTGTGCGCCGTGCAGGTGCGCGCCGTCGGCGAGACGTCCCGGGGAGCGGCCGACGAGCTGGAGGTGGTCCGGTGATGCGTGTCGTCGTCGTCGGGAACGGCATGGTCGGGTCGAGGTTCGTGGAGGATCTGCGGGCGCGTGCACCCCAGGCCGAGATCACGGTGGTGGGCGCCGAGGAGTACGAGCCGTACAACCGCGTGCTGCTGAGCGAGGTGGTCGCGGGTGCCGTGGGAGTCGCATCGATCACCCTGCCCACCTCCGACGTCGACGGTGTGCGGGTGCTGCGCGGGACCAGCGCGACCGCGCTCGACCGCACGCGCCGCGTGCTCGTCCTCGACTCAGGCGAGGAGCTCCCCTACGACCACCTGGTCCTCGCCACCGGGGCGCGGGCACGCATCCCGTCGGTCCCCGGTCTCGAGCGGCTCCCCGCCGGCGTGCATCCGCTGCGCTCCCTGGACGACGCCCGCGAGATCGTGGCGGCGACCGTCAACACGCGCCGGGCGCTGGTGCTGGGCGGCGGGGTGCTCGGGCTCGAGGTCGCGTGCGGACTCCGGCGCCGCGGCCTCGCCGTGACGCTCGTGCACGGCGGCCCGCACGTCATGGACCGGCAGCTGGGCGACGGTGCGGGCGCGGCGGCGCTCGCCGGGCTCACGCGGCTCGGGATCGAGCAGCGCACCGGCGTCGTCGCGGCGGAGGTGCACGTGTCGACCTTCGGGACGGCGGCCACGTGGGGCGCCCCGGACGGAGCGACGGCGGACGTGGCGACGACGGACACCGGTGCTGTCTCCCGGCGCGTGACCGGCGTGCGCCTGACCGACGGCAGCACCGTCGCCGCAGACCTGCTCATCCTGACGGCGGGCACGGTGCCCGACGTCGACCTTGCCGAGCGCGCGGGCCTCGAGGTGCGCCGGGGCGTCGTCGTCGACGCGGACCTGACCACGGCGGACCGGGCGGTCCACGCGATCGGCGACTGCGCCGAGCCGCCCGAGGGCGGCACCGGGCTGATCGCGCAGGGTTGGGAGCAGTCGCGCAGGCTCGCCGCGGTGCTCGCGGGCGCCGACGCACCGACGTCGTCGCCCCTCGGCGGCACCGACGTCGTGCGGCTCAAGGCCCACGGCCTCGACGTCGTCGCCATGGGCGCGCCGGTGGCCGGGGCACGCACCGTGACGCTGAGCGACCCCGCCGCGGGCCGGCACGTCGAGGTGTCCGTGGCGGACGGCGCCGTCGTCGCGGTCGCCTGCGTCGGGGCCCCCGAGGTGGGAGCCGACCTGACCACCGCCTACACCCGGGCCACGCCCGTCCCGGCCGACCCCGCGCAGCTGCTCCTCCGGCCCGTCCGCGGCGCGGCGACGACGGCCGAGCCGTCACCCACCCTCATGCCGGACCGCGCCACCGTCTGCCGCTGCAACGGCGTCACCAAGGGTGACATCGTCCGCTGCTGGGAGCACGGCGCGCGCTCGACGGACGACGTCGCCCGGGCCACACGGGCCACCACCGGCTGCGGCGGCTGCACCGAGGCGGTCTGCGGCCTCGTCGACTGGCTCGCCAAGGCGTCGCCCGACCCGTCGGCCGGGGCGCCTCACTCCAGGACGGCGAACGGCGCCCAGCCTGCGAGCACGTCACCCGCGGCGGTCACGTTGAGCGAGCCCGTGCCGTCGGGCAGCGGCACGGCCCAGCGGCGCGTGCCGTCGTCGAGGTCGTAGGCGGCGGCGCGGTAGCCGTCCGCCGCGTCGTACTCGAGCAGGGCGACACGGACGCCGTCGGTCACCGGCACCAGGTCGTGGAGGCTGAGCAGCGGGTCACGCGGCAGGCTCCACGCCTGCGCACCGGTGCGCAGGTCGACCGCGACGTGCGCGTCCTCGGTCTCGAGCAGCAGCCGGTCGCCCAGGCGCAGCAGCGCGCGGGAGACGGCCGGGCGCTCCCACAGCGTGCGGCCCGCGCGCACGTCGACCGCCCGCAGCCGATCCGCGTCCGTGACGAGCACGACGCCGTCACCCGCCGACGCGCCGACCGACGCCGAGCCGTCAGCAGCGACCGAGTCGTCGACGAGGACGGGCACGGGCCCGCCGGGGAGCTCGGCGCCCGCCCGCCCCGCGGCGTCGAACCACGTCGACGAGCGCTGCGACGTCGCGAGCACGAACCCTCCGGCGGCCGGTGCCGCGATCGCCTCCGCACCTGGCTCGCCGCCGCGCGCGGCCAGCACCGCGCCGTCGTCGGCGTCGAGCGCGGCGGCCACCGAGCCGCCCACCAGCACGAGGTCGCCGTGCGCACCGACGCGTACGCCGCGCGCACCCTCGGCGGGCACGACGTCGCGGAGCTCGGCACTCCAGCGCACCTCGCCGGTCGCCGTGTCGGAACGCCGCACGAGCACGTCGGAGCCGTCGACCGCTGCCCGCACCAGGTCGTCGTCGACCATGGTCCACGCGTCGCCCGCACCGACCTCGCGCACCGTCGTGCCGTCGTCCGCGTCGAGCACCAGCAGGCCGGCGCGCACCTCGCACACCAGCAGTGCGCCGTCACGCGTCGCGTGGGGGCAGCTCGCGTAGCCGTCGGGCACGGCCCGGGTCCACCGCAGCGCGCCGTCGGCGAGGGCACGCGCCTCGATCGTGTCGGACGACGCCGCGGGGCGCGCGATCACGACGTCGCCCGCCCACGAGACAAGCAGCCCGCCGCGCCACCGCTCGACCGGCGGCTCACGCAGCGGGCCGGCGACGTACGGCACGTCGTCGTACGCGGCCACCCGCGCGTCGTAGCGAGCGGCCTGCGCCCACTCGACCAGCCCACCTCCGCCGATGAGGGCCACCAGAAGCGCAAGCGCGACGAGCGTCCCGCGTCGCGGGCGGGGCCATGGGCGCCTCGTCGAACGGCCCGGATCGCCCGGGCGCGGATCCCCGTCCGCGTTCGGCCTGCCGTCCGGCTGCGGCGCGCCACCCCGGCCCGTCCAGCCCTGGCCCGCCCGGCCTCGGCCTGCGCCGCCTCGGCCTGCGTCGCCCCGGTCTGCGTCCTGCTCGCCGACCGCGACCGGTCCGGATCCCGCAGGGGCGCGCGCGTCGCCGTCGTCGTCGACCAGCTCGACGCCGACCATCTCACCCGTCTCGCCCGACCCGCGCCCCACACCTGACCCTAAGCCGCCCACTCCCCCGCGTCCTCGGCTCGCCCCCACCCCGGGCCCGCCCCGACCCCCAACCACCGCGAGTTCGCACCGGCGCACCGAGTTCGCATCCGCCCAGGTGCGAACTCGGTGCGCGAGTGCGAACTCGGCGGGCGGGCGCTTGGGGGGCCCGGGTGGGGGTGGGCGTGGGGCTGCGCGTGCCATTCGTCCCAGGTGTGGTGACGCTGGCCCGCCGATGATGGGGTGGGCAGCGAGCCCGACCTGGGAGGGGTGGCATGGGACAGCGTGTAGTGGTCGTGGGTGGCGGGTACGGCGGGGCGAGCCTCGCACGGCGGCTCGACGAGCACGTCGAGGTGGTGCTGGTCGAGCCCAAGGACGCGTTCGTGCACGCGTCGGCCGCGCTGCGCGTCGTCGTCGACCCCGCGTGGGAGGAGCGCGTCTTCCTCCCGCTCGACCGGCTGCTCACCCACGGCCGGGTGGTCCACGACTGGGCGCGCCTGGTGACCGACGGTCGCGTGCACCTGTCGGCGGGCGAGGCGATCGACGCCGACGTCCTGGTGCTCGCGACCGGCACCGGCTACCCGTTCCCCGCCAAGTTCCTCGAGGACAGGACCGACCTCGCGCAGGCCCGCCTGGCACGCCTGCGCGCGGACCTCGAGCGCTGCGAGCGCGTGATGATCGTGGGCGGCGGTCCCGTGGGCCTCGAGCTCGCGGGCGAGCTCACCGCGGCGGTCCCCGGGTTGGGCGTCACGGTGGTCGACCGCGAGCCCGACGTGCTGATGGCGGGCGACTACCTGCCCGAGCTGCGCACCACCGTCCGCGAACAGCTCGCGGCTCGCGGCGTGGACTTCGTGCTCGGCGCACCTCTGGGCTACCTGCCCATGCAGGACGTCGGCCTGTACGCACCGTTCTCGGTCGAGACGACGGCGGGCACGCGGATCGACGCGCAGATGTGGTTCCGGGCGTACGGGTCGCGCGCCCAGACCGACTACCTCGACACGCGCCTCGCGTCGCTGCGGCACTACGACGGCACGCTGCCGGTGACCGAGCACCTGACCGTGCGCGGCTACGACAGGCTGTTCGCGATCGGCGACATCAGCGACGTGCGCGAGTCCAAGCGTGCGAGCGCCGCGATGGACCACGCCGAGGTGGTCGCGACGAACGTCCTCGACGTCCTCGCCGGGCGGGCCCCGAGCGCGACCTACACGCCCGCCCGCGAGCGCATCGTGCTGCCTCTCGGCCCCGAGGGCGGCGCGTCGCAGCTCGAGGGAGAGCACGGTCGCGTCGTCGTCGGCCCCGTGCAGACGAGCGAGATCAAGGGCCGCGACCTGTTCAGCACCGCGATCGCGGAGCTCTTCAACCGCTGAGGACCAGCCGCTGCCGCCGCTCGTCAGATGGTCGGGAGCGCTGCCCGGGCCGGACCCGGCTCTTCGTCGGCCGCCTCGAGGAGGTCGACGACCACCGAGCGGAGCAGGAGCACGAGGCCCTGCGCCTGCAGGTCCGCCGAGTCGACGCGGTAGGGGTCCATGCCGCCCGCCACGCTACGGAGGTGCTCGCGTGCGACCGCGGTGTCGGCACCCGACGACAGCGCGCGCCCGAGGCGGTCGACACCGTCGGCCAGGTCCTCGAGGAGCTCCGGGAGCGGGTCGAGCGCGGGCGTGCCGACCACGAGCTGCGCCCGACGAGCCACGACCCGGGCCGTGCGCATCGCCCGGTCCACCGCGACGGCCGACGCGAGCAGCCGGGCGAGCTCGGGCAGGCGACGGCGGTGCGACGCGGAGACGCGCGCCGCGTGACGGGCGTCCTGCGCGACCGACCGCCAACGGTCGAGGGCGGGCCCCGACGTCCGCCCCCGCAGGAGCGCCTCCTCGACCTCCCCGGCGTCCGCCTCCCGCAGCCCGTGCCCGGTGAGCCGCAGCACCTGGGCCAGGGCGGAGCAGGACTCCCCGGCCAGTGCGTGCACCTCGCGGCGCGGGTCCTGCGGCGAGAGCGCCGCGACGACGAGCGCGACGGCGCCACCGACGAGGGCGTCGGTCCAGCGGGTGACCGCCGAGCCGACCTGCGCCGCGGGCAGCCCGACGATGACGATCGCCTGCACGCCGGCCTGCGTCGCGAGCAGGTCGCCCCGGTCGACGACGCGCGCGACGAGCGCCGCGACGGCCAGGACGAGGCCGACCTGGAGCGCCCCGGCGCCGATGAGGTGCACGAGGAGGTCACCGAGGAGCACGCCGACGGCGACCCCGACCGCGAGCTCGCCGACCCGGCGCGGGCGGCGGTTGGCGCTGAAGCCGAGCGCCACCCACGCCGACACCGGCGCGAAGAACGGCGACGGGTGTCCGAGCACGTCGGCGGCCAGGAACCAGGCCGCCCCGGCTGCCAGCGAGGCGAGCAGCACCGGGACGAGAGCCACGCGCGCCCGTGCGAGCCCGTCACGCGCAGCGACGGCGACGCGGCGACGCATCACCGTCCACCGCCGCGGGACGGTGGACGCGGACGGGGGCGAGGAGCTGACACGCACGGCCCCAGTCTCCCGCGCCGGCGTCTCCTGTGCCGACGACCGGGCACGTGCCCCGCCGGGATGACGATCGCCTGCGGCGAGGCGCCGGAGGGACCGCCGTCGCGACAGCGGGTCGGCGGGCTCGGTCAGGTGTCGCCGCGCAGCAGCTGGTCGAAGGGGGTCGGGTCGGCGAACGGGTCAGCGACCTGGCGCGGCTCGCGTGCCGCCACGAGCCCCGCGAGCTCCTCGGCCGCACGGTCGACGCGCGCCGCGAGGGGCGGGGTGCCGTCGCTCGCCGCGCGCCCGGCCGTGGCCCCGAAGTCCTCGGTCGCGCCGAACACAGCGGTCGGCACGGTCACCGCGCGCAGGTAGCTCAGCAGGGGCCGGACGGCGTGCTCGAGCGCGAGGGAGTGCCGCGGCGTCCCGGCCGTGGCCGCGATCAGCGTCGGCACCCCCGCGAGCGCGCCGTCGTCGATCACGTCGAAGAACGTCTTGAACAGGCCCGTGTACGAACCGCTGTAGACCGGGGTCACGGCGACGATCCCGTCGGCCGCCACCGTCGCGTCGAGCACGCGCTGGAGCTCGGGCGTCGCGAATCCCGTGAGCAGCATGTTCGTGAGGTCGTGCGCGTGCTCGCGCAGCTCGACGACCGTGACCTCGACGGGCACCGACCGGCTCGTGAGCGCCGCGACCGTGGCCTCGGTCAGGCGGTCGGCGAGCAGCCGCGTCGAGGACGGCTGGCTCATGCCGGCCGAGACGACGACGAGCCGGCGTGGGGCGCTCATCGCGTCACCGGCGCGGGTGCGCGGCCCGTGACGCCGTCGGCGTCCGCGTAGACGGTCGCGTCGCGGCCGCCACCCGCGGCCTCGACGCGGGCGGCGTGCGTGGGCGCGTCGGGCACGCGCGCGGGGCGTCCGACGGCGAGCTCCTTGCGCAGCACGGGCACCACCTCGGTGCCGAGGATCTCGATCTGCTCGAGTACCGTCTCGAGCGGCAGGCCGGCGTGGTCGATGAGGAACAGCTGGCGCTGGTAGTCGCCCACGTGGTCACGCATCGCGGCGTAGCGGTCGATGACCTGCTGGGGCGAGCCCACGGTGAGCGGGGTCATCTCGCTGAACTCCTCGAGCGACGGGCCGTGCCCGTAGACGGGCGCGTTGTCGAAGTAGGGTCGGAACTCCCGCACGGCGTCCTGCGAGCTCTTGCGCATGAACACCTGCCCGCCGAGCCCCACGATCGCCTGGTCGGCGCTGCCGTGGCCGTAGTGCTCGAAGCGGCGACGGTAGAGCTGGACCATCTGCTTGGTGTGGTGGATCGGCCAGAAGATGTTGTTGTGGAAGAAGCCGTCGCCGTAGTAGGCCGCCTGCTCGGCGATCTCGGGGCTGCGGATCGACCCGTGCCACACGAACGGGGGCACACCGTCGAGCGGACGCGGGGTCGAGGTGAACGACTGCAGCGGCGTGCGGAAGCGGCCCTCCCAGTCGACGACGTCCTCGCGCCACAGCCGGTGCAGCAGCGCGTAGTTCTCGACGGCGAGCGGGATGCCGTTGCGGATGTCCTGGCCGAACCACGGGTAGACGGGGCCGGTGTTCCCGCGACCCATCATCAGGTCCATGCGCCCCTCGGACAGGTGCTGGAGCATCGCGTAGTCCTCGGCGATCTTCACCGGGTCGTTGGTGGTGATCAGCGTGGTCGCGGTCGAGAGCGTGAGCCGCTCGGTCTGCGCGGCGACGTACGCGAGCGTCGTGGTGGGCGAGGACGAGAAGAACGGCGGGTTGTGGTGCTCACCCAGGGCGAAGACGTCGAGGCCCACCTCCTCGACCTTCTTCGCGATCGCGACGGCGGCGCGGATGCGCTCGTGCTCGCTCGGCGTGCGGCCCGTGGTCGGGTCCTGCGTGAGGTCGCTGACGGTGAACACGCCGAACTGCATCTGGGGTGCGGGCGCGGCACCCTGGGACGGGTGGGTGCTGGCGCTGGCCGGCTGGTCGCTCATCGTCACTCCTCGGTGTTGATAGTGAAACATTCAACCATCTGACTCCGAGAACCGCATCCGCCTCGCGGCTATTCCGCGCACACCCGTCCGCCTGTGCCCGGCTCGCTCACCCCACACGTGCGGCTCGCTCACCCCCACACGTGCGGCTCGCTCACCCCCACACGTGCGCGAGGGTCTGCGCGGCGTTGACCGCACGCAGCTGTCGCCGGCTCCACGCGCACAGCGCGGCGAGCCGCCGCGGCTCGACGACCTCGCACACCCAGTCCCAGTGCATCGTGCACCAGTCGCCGGGACGCAGGTCGCCCGCGAGGGCACGCCCGAAGGCCGCGACCCGCACCGTCTCGGGCCGCAGCGCCCCCTCGACCACCCGGTGCCCGTCCCACTCGAGCGGCCGCGAGCGCACGACGGCGTGCTCGGGCCCCACCGCGAGCACCTCGCCCCAGCGCACGCGACAGCGGTCGAGCACCTCGAGCGGGCGGTCGACGACGCCCGTGCGCAGCAGCCCGAGCCACGGCGACAGCGCGAGCACGTGCGCGCTGTGGTGCGGCGCCATCGTCGGCAGGGGCGCGGCCATGCGCTCCCACGCGGGGCCCAGCCGCGGCAGGCGGCTGCGGAACCGCTCCTCGGCCGCGCGCAGCAGCGCGCCGGGCGGCAGGCGCAACAGCTCGTTGCCCACCCAGTAGGCCTCGACCACGCGCTCGTCGAGCGGGTCGTCGATCCCGTGGGCCCCTGCGATGAGCTCGAGGTAGGGCCAGGCCCCGGCGAACCCGCGCGCGAGCGCCCGCAGCTCGCCGCCGTCCGGGCCCGACGGAGCCCGAGCCCCTCCGGTCGGCCGGGGGCCCTGCGTCGACGCCACGCTCGACACGCTCTCGAGCAGCTCGGCCGCGGCGTCGGGGCCGCAGTAGCCGCGCTCGTTGGGTGGGTACGCGTAGCGCGCGAAGAGGACGGGGCCGCTCACGTCACGTCGCGGCCTCCTCGAGCGAGCGGGACGCCGCGTGGGTGTCCCGCAGCACCGACCACGTGAGCACCGCGCCACCCAGGCCCACCACTCCGAGCCACAGCAGGTCGGTGGCCGCGACCTGTCCCGTGCGCACACCCGCGAGCGTCGCGGTCACGAGTGCGGCGAGCACCAGCACCGCCGTCACGTCGACCGCCTGGGCGCGCGCGAGCGCCGCGAACCACGTGCCGACGTACGCCGCGAGGACCACGCCGGTCAGCAGCACCCAGCGCAGCTGCTCGCCCGTCATCGCGAGCAGCGCACCCGCCTGGCCCTGCACCGCGAGCCAGCCCACGAGCACCGCGGAGCCCACGCCCATGCGCACCAGCGCCACGGTCCACGACGACACCGACGCGAGCAGCCGCTTGGCCACGACCACCTCGACCGACCAGAGCAGGGTCGCGGCGAGGATCATCGCCTCACCCGAGCCGAACCCGCGCGGCACGCCGCCCGACAGGCCGAGCTGCCCGAGCACGAGCAGCGCGACCGCCAGCGCGTGCCACCGGCCGAACCGCTCGCCGAGCAGCGGGACGGCCAGCAGCGCGACCCACACCACGAGCGTCTTGTGCAGGAAGGCCGACTGCGCGGACGACGCCCGCGCGAGACCTTCGAAGAACAGCACGAAGGGCACGCTGCCGCCGAGCACCCCGACGACGGCGAGACCTGCCCAGCCCCGGACGTCGTGCGGCCAGGTGAGGCGCGCGCGCCCGCCCGCGCCGAGGACGACGAGCCCCGCCGTGCACCACCGCACCGTCGCGGACCGTCGGTCCGACGACCGTGTACCCGCGCGCCGCGAGGGCGTCGATCAACCCTTGCAGCCCGTCGAGGTCGAGCACCCGCGTCACACCCATGGGACGCCTCCAGCGGCGAGGTCACCTCCCACGCTGCTCCCGCGCCCCGGAGGGGACCAGGGACCAAGGTCGCGGACCGGGACGAGACGGGCGGCTCGACCGAGGTCGCCGACCGGGCGAGAGGGGCGGCAACCCGTGCGCGTACCCCCTCCCGCGGCCGGGGCGTCGTCCGGCAGGATGGCGCGCGTGATCGACGACGACGGGGGCGCCCCGGTCAGGACCGCGGTACGCACGGCACCTCTCGCACCCCGACCAGCGTCGCTCGCGAGCTGGACGCAGCGCGTGGTCGCGTCGGTGCTCGACAACCTGCTGCTCGGGGGTGTCGTCTTCCTCGCGGTGCCGGTCCAGCCCACGGCGGCGCCGGACATGCTCGGTCCGGGTCTCCCCGCCGACGGCAGCGTGGTGTGGAACGACCCGTGGGTGCTCTCGGTCTTCGCCGCGATGCTCGTGATGCAGGCGTACCTCGGCTCGTCACCGGGCAAGCTGCTGCTCGGTATCGCCGTGGTGGACGCGGACCGCGGCCGCCCCGTGGGCCTGCTCCGCACGCTGGCCCGCTGGGTGCTGCACGTGCTCGACGCGATCCTGCTCGTCGGCTTCCTGCGGCCGTTGTGGCACCCGTGGCGGCAGACCTTCGCCGACTCGCTCGTCTCGACCGTCGCGCTCAGCACGCGCTCACCGCTGCCGCACCGCGGCCTCGAGCGCCTCGTCTCCCGCCGACGCGGAACGCAGGCCGTACCCGCGCACCCCGTCGCGACGCAGGCCGACCTCGCACCCGAGGTCGAGCTGCGGCGCCGCCCCCGGCCCGCCCCGGGTGCGGTGCTGCGCAACGTCGACGACCGGTCGCCGCGCTGGCGCCGGCTCACGACCCTCGGGTCGGCCGTCGTGGTGACGGCGGGCGCCGCGTTCGCGATCGGCCCCACCACCGGGACGAGCGCCCCGCAGACCTACTCGTGGTGCGAGGTCGCCGACCCACCGGACGCACCGTTGCGGCTCGTCCACGGCTCGGTGAGCACGTGGCCCGAGCCGTGGACCGAGAGCCGCTGGGGTGTCGAGCGCGTGCGCCTCACCGACCAGCCCCGCGGGCTGCACGTCGCCTGGGGGTGGGACGGCGAGGTGCCCCAGGAGGACGTCGTCATGCGCCTGCGGCTGCGCGACGCCGACGGCGGCACGCGCACGATCGACCACGTCTCACGCGGGGGCCAGATCCAGGACGGGCTCGGCACACCGGTGGGCGACACGAGCACCGAGGTGCTGCTGCCGCTGTCGGTCCTCGACGACGTGGGCGAGGAGTGGGGCTGGGAGCTCTCGATGGTCGTCGACGGCGAGGAGCTCCCGGGCTGCGGCGCGAGCGCCCCACCACCCGCCTGAGACCGGCGACCGCCGCGCCACCCTGGCGACCGGCCCCGCTTCAGGGCAGCGGGTCACGCTTCGTCGGGCACGTCATGCAGCGCGCGCCGCCGCGTCCCTTGCCGAGCTCGAAGCCCTCGATCTCGAGCACCTCGACGCCGTGCTCGGCGATGGTGCGGTTGGTCCAGACGTTCTTGTGGTATCCGACGACGACGCCCGGCTCGAGCGCGAGGAAGTTGTTGGCCGAGCCCCACTGCTCACGCGCCTGCTGGTCGTCGTCGCCGCCCGTCGGGACCACGACCAGCTCGGGCACGCCGAGTGCGTCGGCGAACGCCGCGAACACGTCGTCCTCGGGGAGCACCTCGAGGGAGCCGTCGCGGTCCCCAGGGCGCAGGGAGTACGCGCGCGCCGAGCCCATGACGGGCATGAACGCGGTCGCGGTGCCCACGTCGAGCAGCGTGAAGACCGTGTCGAGGTGCATGTACGCGCGGCTCGGCGGCAGGTCGACCACGAGCACACGGTCGGCCGCGTCGGCGCGGAACAGCTCGAGCGCGAGCTTCTCGACCATGGGCGCCGTCGAGCGCTCGCCGATGCCGATCGCGACCGCGCGGTTGCCGAGGGGCATCATGTCGCCGCCCTCGATCGAGGCACGACCGAAGTCCTCCTCGTCGAGCCCGCCGTCGTCGCCGAGCGGCGGGTACCAGTACTGCAGGCCCGCGTCGGCGAAGCGCGGGTGGTAGCGGTAGATGAGCGACTGGTTGACGGTCTCGAGGCGGCGCGCGTGCCAGAAGACGGGGTTGAGGCACACCCCGCCGTACAGCCAGGCCGCTGGGTCGCGCTGGAAGAGCGAGTTGGGCAGCGGCGGCAGGATGAAGTCGCGGCGGCGGGTCAGCGACGCCACGAGCGAGTCCGCGGGGGTCGCCCCCACACCGCCCGGCAGCCCGATGCCGAGCTCGTCCTTGGTGAGCCCGCCGATGAGGTGCCGCGCGAGCCGCGGCCCGTCCCAGGACGTGAGCTCGGCGCGCACCTCGTCCACGAGCACGGGCCCCACCGTCAGGTGGCTGACGGTGCGTTCGACGGCGTGCTCCTTGGCCTCGGGGCTCGCGTCGAGGGCCTCGGCGAGCAGCTCGTGGTGGTAGAGCACCTCGATGCCGCGCTCGCGCATGAGCGCGACGAACGCGTCGTGCTCCTTCTGCGCGTGCTCGACCCACAGCACGTCGTCGAACAGCAGGTCGTCGTGGTTGAAGGGCGTCAGCCGCTCGAGCGAGAGGTCGGGACGGTGGACGATCACCTGCCGCAGCCGACCGACCTCCGAGTGCACGCCGTAGCCGCTCACGTGGACCTCCCTCACCGCGGAGCCGACGTCCGCGCCGGACCCACCCCATCGCGTGGCCGCGGCGGACGCAAGACGGCCGCGACGGCCGATGGCCTCAGAGCCGGGCCGCCACCAGGAACGCCGTCCGGACCGCGTCGGCCACCTTGCCCGGTTCGACGCAGTCGCCCACGCGGTGCACGTGCGGGTCCTCGCCCACCGAGGCGCCCGTGAGCATCGCGTTGGGACGCATGCCGAACGCGGTCACCACGGTGTCCGCCTCGAGCCGCACCAGGCCGTCGTCGCCGCGGATCACCACGCCGTGCTCGTCGACCGACGTCACGCCGTGCTCGGTGATCACGCGCACACCCACCCCGGCGAGATGACGCAGCAGCGCCGCACGGTTCATCGGCACGGCGTCACGTGCGACCTCCTCGCGCTCCTCGACCACCGTGACCTCGTGCCCGCGCCGCGCGAGGTCGAGCGCGAGGTCGCAGCCCGAGAGCCCGCCGCCCGCGATCACCACGCGCCTCCCCACGTGTGCGCCGCGGTGCACCTCGATCACGTCGAGCACGCCCGCGCGCCCCTGCCCCCCGACCTCGACGGGGTGCGCGGGGCGTGCACCTGTCGCCACGACCACCTCGTCGGCGCGCGTCAGCACCCCCGACGCCGCGGAGATCGTGTGCCGGTAGTGCACCGTGACCTCGAGCTCGACCAGGCGGTGCCGGTACCAGTCGACCAGCTCGCGCAGCTCGTGCTTGAACTCCGGCGTGCCGGCCTGGGTGAGCACGCCGCCCAGGCGGTCGGTGCTCTCGTAGAGGTCGACCGTGTGGCCGCGCAGCGCCGCGACCCGCGCGGCCTCGAGGCCCGCGGGCCCACCTCCCACGACGACGACGTGCTTGTGCCGCCGCGCGCGCGTCACGGTGCGCGCCGCCTCGTGGCCGGCCTGGGGGTTGACCGCGCAGGTCACCGTCCCGCCGTCGAGCACCGCGGCGATGCACTGGTTGCAGCGGATGCACGGGCGCACGCTCGCGGGGCGGCCCGCGGCGAGGTGTCGGGGCAGGTCGGGGTCGGCGAGCAGCGCGCGTCCCATCCCGGCGAAGTCGATCGCGCCCGCCGCGAGGGCCTTCTCGGCGGTCTCCGGGGTCAGGTTGCCCACGGCCATCACGGGGATCCGCACCGCACGGCGCACCGCCGCGGCGTGGTCGAGGGAGGGCGCGTCGCCGTCGTACGCGGACGGGAACAGCCGGTCCGCGGTCTCGGCCGCACCCTCGTCGAGCACCAGCAGGTCCACCCCGGCGGCCTCGAGGAGCTCGGCGATCTGCACGGCCTCGACCAGGGACCGACCGCCCGGGACGTGGTGCGACGTCGCGAGGCGGAACGTCACGGCGAGGCCGGGCGCCGCGTCGCGTACCGCGCTCACGAGCCGCGTCGCGAACCGCACCCGGTTCTCGAGCGCGCCGCCGTACTCGTCGGGACGCCGGTTCCACACCGGCGTGAGGAACTGGTCGATCAGGTGGCCGCCGTGCCCGTGGAGGTCGATCGCGTCGAAACCGGCCGCGGCGAGGCGGGCGGCAGCGGCCCCGGTGGCCTCGACGAGGCGGTCGATCTCGTCGACGGACAGCGGACGGCAGAGCTGCTCGGGGTCGCGCAGCCACGGCGTGTCGGAGGACGAGACGGCCACGGTGCCGCCGGGCTCGGCCGGCCCCACGCGACCGCTGCCCGGCGAGAGCTGTGCGCCGATCCGGCCGCCCGCGGCGTGCACGGCGGAGGTGAGCCGCGCGAGGCCCGGGACGAACGCGTCGTCGTCCACGCGGGTCATGAGCGCACGCGGACGCTCGTGCTCGACGCTCGCGAGCATCGCACCCGTCATCACCAGGCCGGCTCCGCCGCGCGCGCGTGCCACGTGGTACGCGATCTCCTGGTCGCTCGAGCCGCCGTCGTGCGCGGCCGTGTGGGAGCGGACGGGAGGCATCACGATGCGGTTCGGCAGCTCGAGGCCGCCGATCCGTCCGGGTGCGAGCAGGTGCGGGTGAGCGCTCATCGACAGCCTCCTGGGTCGAGCGCGGGCCGACCCGCCGCGACGGTGCGGCCCGAGGACCAACCCATCATCTGCAGCGGACGGCCGCCCGCCCCGGGCCCATGGTCCCGAGCGCGCACTCCCCGCCCCGTCTCCCTCCCCCACCCGACCCCGTCTGCCTCACGCCCCTCCACCCGGCCCGCATCCCCGCCCAGATCAGCCTTTCCGTCGCTCTCCGCCCCGGGAAGGCGACGGAAGGGCCGATCTCGGGCGGGTCGGGGCCAAGGGGTAGCGTGCGGCGGGTGAGTGACGAGCGCGCCCCGAGCCCCTCCGACCCCCGACCCACGGCGCGCGCAGTCGCCGACCAATGGGTCGAGACGTTGGCGGACCTCGACCCGGTGGTGGGCACCGTGCTGGGCATCCGACCCGACGACACGCGGATGCCCGACCACTCCCCCGACGCACTCGCGGCCGAGGCCGACGCGATGCGCGCCGTGCTGACGGAGCTCGACGCCGCCGTGGTGCTCGACGAGGACGACCGGCGCTGCGCGACGCTCGTGCGCGAGCGGCTCGGCGCACGGCTGCTGGTCCACGAGTCCGACGAGGACCTCGTGAGCCTGCGTCCGATCGCGTCGCCCGTGCACACGCTTCAGTCGATCTTCCTCATGATGCCCACCGCGACCGACGACCACTGGTCGGCCGTCGCGGCCCGCATGGCACAGGTGCCGGCCTCGGCCGCGTCGTACCGCCACGCGCTCGAGGCCGGTCTCGAGCGCGACGCCCTGAGCGCACCACGCCAGGCCGAGGCCGTCGTCGGGCAGCTCACGGCATGGCTCGAGGGGGACGACGGCGTGGGCTGGCACCGCGGGTTCGTCACGTCGCCCGCGACCGAGCACCTGCCTGCGAGCCTGCGCGGTGACCTGCTGCGCGCCGCGGAGGCCGCCGAGCAGGGCGTGGCCGGGCTGCGCGACTGGATCGCGGGCACCTACCTGCCCGCCGTGGCGCACGTGCCCGACGGCGTGGGGCGCGAGCGCTACCTCGTCGCGGCGCGGCTGCACCTGGGTGCGCGCCTCGACCCCGACGAGGCCTACGCGTGGGGCTGGGAGGAGCTCGCGCGGATCGAGGCCGAGATGGCGCGCGAGGCCGACCGCGTGCTGCCGGGTGCGACGCCGGCCGAGGCGTTCGCGCACCTCGACGTCCACGGTCCCGCGGTCGAGGGCGTGGAAGAGGTGCGCGCGTGGCTCCAGACGATGATGGATCGCGCGATCGCCGACCTGGACGGCTCGGTCGTCGACGTGGCGGAGCCGGTCAAGCGGGTCGAGGCGATGATCGCGCCGCCGGGCGCGGCCGCCGCCCCGTACTACACGCGCCCGTCGCTCGACTTCTCGCGCCCGGGCCGCACGTGGCTGCCGACGCTGGGCCGCACGCGCTTCCCGACCTGGGACCTGATCAGCACCTGGTACCACGAGGGCGTGCCGGGCCATCACCTGCAGCTCGGCCAGTGGGCCTACCGCGCGGCGGAGCTGTCGCGCTTCCAGGTGAGCGTGGGCTCGGTCGCGGCGAACACCGAGGGCTGGGCGCTGTACGCCGAGCGCCTGGTCGACGAGCTCGGCTACCTCGAGGACGCGGGCGCCCGCCTCGGCTACCTGGACGGGCAGCGCATGCGGGCCGTGCGGGTCGTCGTCGACCTCGGCATGCACCTGGGCCTGCCGATCCCCGCGTCGTCACCCTTCCGCCCGGGCGGCACGTGGTCGGCCGAGGCCGGCGAGGAGTTCTTCGCGGCGCGCAGCGGGTCCCCACGTGAGTTCGTGAGCAGCGAGATCGTGCGGTACCTGGGCTGGCCCGGACAGGCCATCAGCTACAAGCTCGGCGAGCGCGCGTGGCTCGCGGGCCGGGCCGCGGCGCGGGCACGCCACGAGGCCGACGGCGGCACGTTCGACCTCCGCGACTGGCACACGGCCGCCCTCTCGCTCGGCTCGCTGGGCCTCGACGACCTCGAACGCGAGCTCGGCGCGCTCTGACGGGGTCGAGCGGGCCGCGGGAGGAGCTCACCTCAGACGCGGAAGCGCGCCGCCAGGCGGTCGTGGAGGGCGTCGAAGCGCTCGTCGACGACCTTGCGGGCCGGGTCCGCGTCGAACCACTCGACGATCTCGCGCGCACCCTGCTCGAACCGCACGTGCGTCGTGAAGTCCGGAACCACGCTGCGCAGCTTGCTCGTGTCGAAGACCGCGCAGTGGGCCTTGTCGCCCAGCAGCCACGGCCCCCACTCCGGGTCCTCGGCGGCGATCACGTCGGACGGCACGTGCACGATCCGCGCCTCGGCGCCGGCGGCGGCCGCGAGCGTGTGCGCGATCTGGTCCCAGGTCAGCACGTCGTCGCCGGTGATGTGGAACGCCTCGCCGAGCGTGCGCGGGTTGCCGAGCAGCGGCACGAGGCCCCGTGCGACGTCCGTGTGGTGGGTCAGGGTCCACAGCGAGGTGCCGTCACCGTGGATGACGACCTCCTTGCCCTGGCGCATGCGCTCGACCGCCGTCCAGCCGCCGTCGATGGGCACGAGCGTGCGGTCGTAGGTGTGCGACGGCCGCACCACCGTCGCGGGGAACGCGTGCTCCCGGTAGGCGCGCACCAGCAGGTCCTCGCACGCGATCTTGTCGCGCGAGTACTGCCAGTAGGGGTTGCGCAGCGGCGTCGACTCGGTGATGGGCAGGCGTGCGGGCGGCGTCTGGTACGCCGAGGCCGACGAGATGAAGACGTACTGGCCCGTGCGCCCGGTGAACAGGTCGAGGTCCGTCTGCACGTGCTCGGGGGTGAAGGCGACCCAGTCGACGACGGCGTCGAACTCGTGGTCCCCCAGGGCGGCCCGGGCCGACTCCGGGTCCCGGATGTCGCCGTGCAGCACGGTCGCGCCCTCGGGTGCAGGCCGCGTGGTCGAGGCGCCGCGGTTGAGCAGGTAGAGGTCGTAGCCGCGCTCGACCGCGAGGGCCGACGACGCCGAGCTGATGATGCCCGTGCCGCCGATGAACAGGACCTTGGGTGCGCTCATGCACCCACGCTAGCGTCGAATCGATCCGACGCCAGTGCTCACCTCTGCCCCACCCCGCTGCCTCTACCCCGCTGTCTCCGGCGGTGCCGCGAGCCAGGCCTCGACGTACGCGCGCGACGTCGCACCGTCGAGCACGTCGTCGGTCACCTGGGTGTAGGCCTCGCGCGCGGCCGCGGGGTCCACGAGCGCGAGGTACATCGCGAGGTACTCGCCGAACTGGACGCCGAACCCGCCCGGCGTGGCCTCGGCGACCGCCGCGCGCACGTGCGCGGCGTCGGCCGCGAGCGCTCCGTCGACCGGGACCATCGGGATGAGCTGGATCCCGAGGATCGCGTGCGGCTCGGCCGAGAACCAGGTGGCGTGGTCGCGCTTGGCCGACCAGACGATCGAGAACGTCTCACGCTCGAAGCCGACGAGCGACGGGTCGTCGAGGTCCGGCTCGGTCCAGTACGCGCGCGCGGTCGCCGCCTCGGTCGACAGCAGCCAGCGCGCCTGGGTCTCGAGCGCGTCGTCACCCGTGGCGCGCGCCCACAGCGCGAGCCCGTTCCACGCGGCGACCGCCTCCGACGTCGACTCCTGGTTGTTCCCGTCCGCGAACGGCGCGGTCCCCGAGGCCCACGAGTGCCCGCGGTACGCGTCGAACCCGCGCAGCGCGGGCAGCAGGTCGCTCGCGGTTCCCGAGGCGATGTCGGCGGCCACCGCGTCGAGCACGGGCGCGAGGTCGGCCGCGAGCTCAGGGTCGTCGGCCGCGAGGATCCCCGCCGCGCTCAGCAGGTAGCCGTGGTGGAAATGGTGGTCGTTGAGCTCCTCCGAGCCGAACGACGCCTCGAGCCCGACGACGGCGTGGGCGACCGGGTCGTGGACGAAGCACCGCACGTCGCGTACGACGCACCCGTCCGGCTCGGCCCACTCGCGCAGTGCCGTCTCGAGGCGATCCGCCTCGGGGGCGACGACGTCGTCCGCACCCAGCTCGCGCCCGAGCGCGACCAACGTCGCGGAGCGGTGCAGCGCCTTGGTCCCGAAGTACGTGTCGGACGGGTACGGCGGCGCCGCGGCGACGTCGGCCCGCAGCTGCTCGACCAGCCCGGCGCGCACCTCGTCGCCCAACCCGTCGAGATCGGGCACGACGGCGGCCTCGAGCGCGGGCGCCTCGGTCACGAGCGGTCCGGGGCAGAGCGCGAGCGTCCCGTGCACGCTCGGGTAGGTCCCGAGGCAGCCCTCGGGCCGCTCGTGGTGCGGCATCGCGACGACCAGGCCCGGCTCGTCGTCGTCGGTGCGCAGGTCGAGCGTCGTGCGCGCCACGTCGCCGAGCTCCCAGCCCACGTGCGCACGGACGACGGCGTGCTCGGCCGCCCGCGCGAGAGCAGCGCGCGTCGCCTCGGTCGCGTCGTCGGGCACGAGCGCGAGCGTGACGTGCTCGTCCGCCTCGAGCCGCACACCGCCGGCATCCTTGGACGTCCCGTCGGTCCACAGCCCGAAGGTGTGTCCTTCCGCCTCGAGCTCCGCACCCTCGGGCTCTCCCGCGGCGCCCAGGCCATCCCGGGCACCGGCGACCTCGACCTCGAGCCCCCCGCTCGCGACGAGGGTCACGAACGGCGACCCCTGCGCGAGCTCGAGGCGCGCGACCTCGCCGTCGGCACCCGTCAGCGCGACGGTCACCGAGGCGGCGTCGTAGGCGACGACCACGGGCTCGAGGGGCAGGCCGAGGTCGAGGGTGAGCGCCGCGACGTGCGGCCCGACCACGGCTGCGGGCGAGGCCGTGGGACGCGGCGCCCCCACCTCGACACCCGAACCCGTCACCGCGACCGAGAGCGGCAGCGGGAACACCGGCTGCGGTGCGTCACCGAACACCAGTCCGGTGAACCACCGGTTCGTGGGCGGGACGAGGCCGTGCGCGAGCCGCATCTCACCGAGGTCACCCGGTGAGGCCTCGGGGAGCTGGGCCAGGAGCTCCGCGTGGTCGTCCAGGCGCGTCGCGGCCGCCTGAGCGACCTCGCCCGGTGAGCGGGCAGGCCCCGCTCCCACGTCGTCGCCTCCCCCACCGGGCGTGCACGCGAGGAGCCCGCCGAGCGCGACGACGGTCGCCGTGGTGAGCAGCCCGGGTCGCGACGTCTGCCGCAGCGCCGGTCGCCGTGTACGTCGCCGGTCCCGCCCGGCTCGCGTCCTCATCCGAGCACCCGGGCGAGGAGGTCCTCGAGCGTGTCAGCGACAGTCGTCACCACGCCGTCGTTGCGCAGGTGCAGCACGGTACGCACCGGGGTCCCCGTGGCGGCGACGGCCGTGTCGTCAGCCGCGAGCACGGGCGTCGCGACCGTCACGGTCACGTCGGCGACCCCGCCCGCCGTGGTCACGACCGTCTCCTCGACCCGTCCGGTGACGGTGCTCGAGTCCGGCAGGGTGACGGTCACGCGCGCCTGGGGTTCGAGCCGTGCGAGCTGCTCGGGCGTGAGCCGGTGCTCGGCGCGTACGTGCCTCGTGCCGGCCCGCTCGATGCTCGCGAGCGTCGTCCCGGCCTGCACGAAGGTCCCGGCCTGCGCCGCGACCTCGCTCACGGTGCCGTCCCCGGTCGCGGTCAGGGTGAGCGTGCCGTCGTCCGCGACGAGGGCCCCCGCGGCGTCGTCGGTGACGAGCCCGATCTGGACGTCGTGCCGCAGCGTCGCGCTGTCGACCACGAACAACGGATCACCCGTGCGCACCTCGTCGCCCACCTCGACGAGCTGCGTGCGCACAAGGCCTGCGTAGGCCGAGCCCACGTCGTACGTCTCGGCCGCGACGGCGGCCGAGACGCTGTGGACCGTCCCCTTGCGCGCGTTGAGGTTCAGCGTGAGCCCACCCGTGACGAGGAGCACGAGCACGAGCCCGCCGACCAGCCGTGCCCGGGTGCGCCAGCTCATCGCACACCCCCAGGGACGAGGACGCCGACGGGTCGTACGGGCTCGCGCACCGCGGGGCGCACCTCACCCGCGTCGGCGCGATGCCTGGCCTCGCGACCGCGCCGTCGTCCCTCGCGCACCGCCGTGACGACGAACGCACCCAGCACGACGGCGTTCGTCGTGTTCCAGGCGAGCGCGAGGCTCACGTAGCCCTCGCCGACGGCGCGCCACGCCCCCACCACCGAGGTGAGCACGAGGAAGACGAAGAAGAGCACCTGCGGCACGACGAAGGTGAGCGGCGAGGTCACGGCGCCGCGTCGGCCCGTGACGTGCCAGGCCTGCTCACGCCGCAGCAGGGCGTTGACCAGGGCGCGGGTGTAGATCGGGAACGAGGCGGTGGCGAGCATGAGCACCTCCCAGCGGAACGAGCCGAGCGTGTAGAACGCCAGCACGATCTGCATGACGTAGAAGCCGGCGTAGTACACGAGCCACATGGCGGGTGAGATCTGCAGGTCGATCGGGCTCAGGTCGAGGTAGACGTGCAGCGGCGGCACCAGGAGCAGCAGCAGGGGGCAGATGCCCGTGAGGTAGTGGGTCGCCGTGACCGTGTACTGGAGCCGCTGGTCGAGCGTGAGCCTGCGTCGCCGCGACAGGGGGTTGTGCTGCAGCATGATCTCGAAGCCGCCGGTCGCCCAGCGCAGCTGCTGCTTGGTGTAGGCCTCGACGGTCTCCGGGGTGTCGCCCACGGCGAGCGTCGTGGGGATGTAGATGCTGCGCCAGCCGCGCTCGTGCAGCATGAGCGAGGTCCACACGTCCTCCGACTTGGAGTCGGTGTACATGCCGCCGATCTGGTCGATCGCACCGCGCCGGAAGATGACGTTGGTGCCGACGCAGAAGGCCGCGTTGAACCGGTTCCGGCCCGGCTGGACGAACCTGTAGAAAACCGCCTGCATGTACCCCGCGCCGCGCGCGACGAGGCCGTGCAGGTTGCCGTAGGTCTGCGGCGTCTGGACGAACGCGACGTCGTCGGCCGCGAAGAACGGCACGGTCTCGCGCAGGAACGCCGGCATCACGACGAAGTCGGCGTCGAGCACCACGAACAGCTCGCCGCGCGCGAGGGTGAGGGCGTGGTTGAGGTTGCCCGCCTTGGCGCCCCCGCCGCTCAACCTGCGCACGTAGCGGACGCCGAGCTCGGCCGCGAGCTCACGCACCTCGTCCGAGCGGCCGTCGTCGAGCACCCACGTGACGTGCGCGCCGTCCATGTCACGGGCCGCGACCACCGTGCGCCGGATCGTCGCGAGGTCCTCGCCGTAGGTCGTGACGAAGACGTCGACGGTCACGGGTCGGTCCCGCAGGTGCAACGCCCAGCGCCAGGGCTCGCGCTCGGCACCGTCGCGGATGATCTGCGGCACGTCGAACAGCCGCTCCTGCGCGTGGTGGAACGTGAAGCCGCGCGGGTCGTGCCCCGCCGAGAGGATGGTCCACATCGCCAGCAGCGCGTGCACCACGAGCACGGTCTCGGCGGTCATGACGAGCACGTACGGCAGCAGGTCGCCGCGGTTGGCCGGGTTGAGCAGGAACGCGGCGTAGGCGAGCACGCCGATGCTCGCGAGCAGCACGAGGAGCATGAGCGACGGTGACTCGGCGGTCGCGTTCTCGGCACGGGTCGCGGGTCTGGCCCGCGGGTCGTCGGTGCGGCGGGGCTCGACGAGCAGGCGGTCGAGGTCGGTCGTGGGTGAGGACATGGCACGCTCCACGGCGGAACGGTCGGCTCTCGGGGCGCGTCGTCACGCGTGGCTCACCGGCGGCGTCAGCGGCGGCTGGGGCGGGCACGGCCCGCATCGGGCGGGCATGTCGGACATGCCTGCACTTGTGACGTTAGGCCCGGCATGTGTCGGGCGCGTGAACGCGCGCTGTGGCGCCGGTCACGTCTGGGTGGCACGTCCTCAGCGCCGCCTGCCCCCGAGCCACCCGTGCCACACGCGTGCCCCCGCGACCGGTGCGGGGACGTCGTCGTCGGCCGGTGCGCGCGGGGTCGGTACACCCGGGCCGGGTACCTCGCCCCGGCGCAGCGGCAGCAGCGTGTGCGGTCCGCCGGCGGGCGGGACCCGCCGCAGCAGGTGACGCGCGACGTCGTCGACGGACTGGGGCTCCTGCGTGAGGATCATCTCGAAGGCGCCCCGGGTGGCGCGCGACCGGCGGGCGACGAGCGCGACGGCGAGGTGCTCGGTCAGGATCACCAGGAACGGCTGCTCGGCGAGCGGGTCGCTGCGCGGCACGGCGACGCCGCGGGCGTGCTCGCCCGGGTCCGGCGGGCAGGCCACGCCGAAGGCGACGGTGAGCACGGCCTTGGAGGTCAGGGGCACCATGTCGGCCAGCCGCGCGCGTCCGGCGGCGCGCCGCTCCTCGTTCTCGGGTCCGTCGCCGAGGCCCATCAGCACCACGGGGTGCGCGTCCGTCTCGACGGCGTGCGTGTAGAGCAGGCGCGCGATGGTCTCGAGCTCGGCGAGGGTCACCGTCCGGCGCTCATGGCCGGACAGGAGGTCGAACGGTGAGGGCACCGCGGGCTCGGGCGTCCAGTCCTGGCGCAGCGGCACCAGGGCGCGCGGCGCACGCACCTCCGCGGGGAGCGGACCGGGGGTGCCCAGGTGGTGGCCCTGGCCGTAGCGGGCGCCCAGGGCGCGGGCGAGGCGCACGTCGTCGTCGCTCTCGATCCCCTTGACCACGAGCTCCGCCCCGGCGAGCTCGACGTGCTGGAGCACCGCCGCGACCACGGGCGAGAACAGGCTGCCGTCGCCGCCGCCGAACGCCCGGATGCCGACCTTGACCACGTCGGCCCGGATCATCGGCAGCACCGACAGGCAGCCGAGGCTGGTGCCGAGGTCGTCGATCGAGATGCCCCAGCCCATGGCGCGGGCGCGCTCGACCGTCGCCACCAGCCCCGCCGGGTCGGCCGCGAGGGTGCCGTCGTCGACCTCGATCAGCACCCGCAGCTGCGCCTCGGCGTGGCCGACCACGGTCAGCAGGTCCTCGGGGCACTCGTCCAGGAGCGAGGCGATCTCGACGTTGACGAACAGCGACGCCGACGGCGGGACGTCGGCCTCGAGGAAGGCCCCGAAGGCGGCCGCCCGGCACACCCAGTCGAGCTCGGCCGTCCGCCCGAGCGCGGCGGCCCGCGCGAAGAGCTCGCCCGGGCTCTCGAACGCCGTGCCCTCGGGTCCGCGCGCGAGCGCCTCGTACGCCACGACCTCGCCCGTGACGAGCTCGACGACGGGCTGGAAGACCGCGGATACCCGCCGCTCGGTGAGGAGCCGGAGGAAGGCCGCGTCACTGGTCTGCTCGGTGACCTCGTCGCTGGCCTGCTCGGTGACCCCGTCGCGGGTGCCGGCCCCGTCGCTGGTCTGCTCGGTGACCTCGTCGCCGGCCTGCTCGGCAGCCACGTCGCTGGTGCCAGTCTCGCCACCGGTCTGCTCGGTGACCTCGTCGCTCGTGCCAGCGGCCCCGTCGCCCGTCCCGGGCCGCTCCGCGCCGGGCGCGCCGGTGTACCCGCGGAACGGGTCGTCGAGGTCGAGGGGCACAGCGCCTCCTGGCCGCGCAGGGACGGCGGGGCGGCCGCCCTGCCGCTCGACCCATCGTCCGGCCGGCCCCGCTGATGAGGGACCGTTCGGGGTCTCAGCCCTGCGCGTGCACCGCCCGACGGCGCACCCCTGCGAGGTGGCTCCGCATCGCGTCGGCGGCCCCTTCGGCGTCACCGGCCTCGACGGCCGCCAGCACGGCGGCGTGCTCCGCGAGAGCCTCGTCGGCGTCGGTCACCACACCGCCAGGGAAGCGACGGAACCGGTGTGCGTGCGCCGCGGTCGTCGCGAGCGCCGCCTCGAGGAACGCGTTGCCCGAGGCGTGCACCAGCACCTGGTGGAACTCGACGTCGGCGCGCAGGTACTGCTGGACGTCGTGCGCCGAGGGGCCACGGGGCGCCGTCGCCATCCGTGCGTGCACCTCGCGCAGCCGCACGGCCACCGCGTCGTCGCCCGCGGCGCTCGCGAGCGCGGCACCGGTGGGCTCGAGCAGCGCACGCACGTCCATGAGCTGGGCGAACTGCTCCTCGGTGAGCAGCGGCGCGACCTGGAACCCGCGCAGGGGCACGCGCTCGACCAGCCCGCTCGCCGCGGCGCGGCTCAGGGCCTCCCGCACGGGTGTGGGCGAGACGCCCCAGGTGCGCGCGAGGTGGTCGATGCGCAGCGGGCTCCCGGGGGGCGCGTGACCCTCGAGCAGCAGCTCGACGAGCTGGTCGTGCACCTCGTCGACCAGGGTGCGCCGTTCGACCTTGACACCCGCCGGGGCCGTTGCTTCACTCGACACGAACGGAATCGTATAGGAAATAGAGGCCAATGGTGGCTCCCCTGCCCTCGTCCGACACCCGTACCGAGGCCCCGTGGGGCAGTACCGACTGGCCGGTGGCGGCGGCGATGCTCCCGTTCCCGGCGAGCCAGGACGCGTCCGCGCAGACCTGGCTCGCCCAGCTCGCCGAGGTGGCCTACGAGGGCTTCACCGAGGTCGACCTGACGGACTCCTGGGTGCGCGTGGGCGACCTCGCGCCGTCGCGGCTCACCGAGCTCGCCGACGTGCTGGGCCGTGCGGGGCTGAGGGCCGAGGCGGTCTCAGCGATCCGGCGCAGCGTCATCGACCCCGAGCACGGCGCCGAGAACCTCGCCTACTCGCACCGCGTGATCGACGCCGCGGCGAGCCTCGGCTGCTCGGTGGTGAGCGTGGGTCTGCACCGGCCACTGCTCCCGGAGCAGCAGCGGGTGCTGTGGTTCTGGACGGTCGACGGCCCGCGCGACGACGACTCGACGGAGACCTGGCGGCTCGCGGTCGCCCGGCTGCGCGAGCTGGGTGAGCACGCGGCCGACGTCGGGCTCGACCTCTCGCTCGAGATGTACGAGGACACCCTGCTGGGCTCGTCGGCCTCGGCCGTGCGCCTGGTCGAGGACATCGCGCACCCGGCCGTGGGTCTCAACCCGGACCTGGGCAACCTGTTCCGCCTGCACCGCGACGTCGAGGACTTCCAGCAGGCCGTCGCTGCGTGCCTGCCCGTCTCGAACTACTGGCACGTCAAGAGCTACCACCGCGACCACGACCCGCGCACCGGTGCCGTGACCGCGGTCCCGGCGCCCATGGCGCACGGGTCGGTCAACTACCGCCAGGCGATCCGCACCGCGCTGGAGGTCGGCTTCGCCGGTCCCTTCTGCGTCGAGCACTACGGCGGCGACGGACTGGCGGTGATGGCCGAGAACCACCGCTACCTGCGCCGGCTGCTCGCCGTCGCGACGGGTGAGGTCGCACGCGAGGCGAGCACACGCGGGGTGACCCCGTGACCGCCCGCACCGCCATCAGGGCGGCCGGGAACACCCCCGCTCGCACCACGACCACGACCACGACCACGACAGAGGTGACCCCGTGATCGCCCGCACCACCGCCACGGCGGCCCTGAGCGCCCCCGCACGCACCACGACCACGACCACGACCACGACAGAGGTGACCCGGTGATCGCCGTCCTCGGCCTCGGCGCCATGGGACTGCCCATGGCCACCCACCTCGCGCGCACGTTCGAGGTCCGCGCGTTCGACGTCGCCGCGGCGCGGCTCGACCTCGCGGCCGAGGCCGGCGTCGCCGGGGCCCTCTCGCCGGTCGAGGCCGCACGCGGAGCCGACGTCGTGCTCGTGGGCGTCCGCGACGCCGCTCAGCTCGAGCAGGCGCTCTTCGCCGACGACGGCGCGGTGCACGGTCTCGCCGCGGGAGCGGTCGTGGTGCTGACGTCGACCGTCGGCGCCCCGGCCGCGCAGTCCGCGGCCGGCCGCCTCGCCGTCCACGGCGTCCACCTGGTCGACGCCCCGGTGAGCGGGGGTCCGGTGCGCGCCGGCACGGGCGACCTGCTGATCATGGTGGGCGCGCCCGACGACGCGCTCGGGCTCGCCCGCCCGGTGCTCGAGGAGCTGTCCTCGACCCTCGCGGTCGTGGGACCGCGCGTGGGCGACGGCCAGGTGCTCAAGACCGTCAACCAGCTGCTGTGCGGGATCCACACCGCGGCGGCCGCCGAGGCGCTCGCCCTCGCGCACGCGCTGGGGCTCGACCTCGACGCGACCCTCGACGTGCTCGGTGCCGGCGCGGCCGCCTCGTTCATGCTCGCCGACCGCGGCCCACGCATCGCGGCGCGCCTCACGGGGCGCGAGCCCGAGCTGCGCTCACGGCTCGACGTGATCTCCAAGGACATGGGCATCGTCGCGCGGCTCGCGCGCGACGCCCACGTCGCGACCCCCGTCGCGTCCGCGGCCGAGCAGCTCTACCTGCTCGCCGAGGCGCGGGGGCTCGCCGCCGAGGACGACTCGGTGGTCGCGACGACCCTCACCCGCGCGAGCGAGGAGGCGCTGTGACGCTGCTCTGGAACGACCCGGCCCAGTTCTCCGACGACGACTCGGCGGTCGCCACGACCCTCGCCTCCGAGAAGGACACGCGATGACCCTCCTCTGGAACGACCCGGCCCAGTTCTCCGACGACGCCCTCCGCGGCTTCGCCGACGCCCACGCCGACCAGGTGCGGCTCGTGCCCGGTGGCGTGGTCCGGGCGCAGCCGACGCCCGCCGGCAAGGTCGCCGTCGTCGTCGGTGGCGGCTCGGGCCACTACCCCGCGTTCTGCGGACTGGTCGGCGAGGGCTTCGCGGACGGCGCCGTCGTCGGGAACGTGTTCACGTCGCCGTCGGCCGACGACGCGGCCTCGGTGGGGCGCGAGGCCGACGGCGGCGCCGGGGTCGTGATGCTCACGGGCAACTACGCGGGTGACGTCATGAACTTCACGCTCGCCTGCCGCCGCCTCGCGGCCGAGGGGATCGACGCGCGCTACGTGCTCGTGACCGACGACGTCGCGAGCGCCCCCGCCGGGCAGGAGTCCGAGCGCCGCGGCATCGCGGGCGACCTCACCGTCTTCAAGGTCGCCGCGGCGGCGGCGGAGGCCGGGGCGAGCCTCGACGAGGTCGAGCGCCTCGCGCGTCACGCGAACGACCGCACGCGCACGCTGGGCGTCGCGTTCGACGGCTGCACCCTCCCGGGCGCCGACGCACCGCTGTTCGGGGTCCCCGAGGGCCGCATGGGCATCGGGGTCGGCATCCACGGCGAGCCGGGCATCGGCGAGACCGACATGCCGACCGCGCACGAGCTCGCGGTCACCCTCGTGGACCAGGTCCTCGCCGAGGCGCCCGCGCCCGGGCCGAGCCGGGCCGCCGTCGTGCTCAACGGCCTGGGCCGCACCAAGTACGAGGAGCTCTTCGTGGTGTGGGCGTCGGTGGCGGAGCGGCTTCGCGCGGCCGACGTCACCGTCGTGTCTCCCGACGTGGGCGAGCTCGTGACGAGCCTCGACATGGCGGGCTGCTCACTCACCCTCATGTGGCTCGACGACGAGCTCGAGCGCCTGTGGCTCGCGCCGTCCGACGCGCCCGCCTATCGCAAGGGCAGGTTCGACGCACGGGCGGCCGCGCGCCCGAGCACGCGGGCCGGCACCGCGCCGCACGAGGGCACGTCCGACCACAGCAGCGCGCCCGGCCACAGCACGTCTCACCACGGCACGTCTCACCACAGCACCGAGCTCCCTGCAGGCAGCGGCCCGCCGACGCGCGTCGCGACCGACCCCGACACGACGTCGGCCCCGGCTGGCCCCGCCGTCCGCGCTGCCGCGGCGGGACTGCTCACGCAGCTCGCGCACGCGCGCGACGCGGTCCGTGCCGAGGAGGCGCACCTCGGCCGGCTCGACGCCGTCGCCGGGGACGGCGACCACGGCCGCGGGATGGTCCGCGGGCTCACCGCGGCCCATGAAGCCGCCGCCTCGGCACTCGAGGCGGGCGGCGGGCCGGGCGACCTCCTCACGGCGGCCGGGCGGGCCTGGGCCGCCCGCGCCGGCGGGACCTCGGGAGTCCTGTGGGGTGCGATGCTCGAGGCTGCCGGCGCCGTGCTGCCCACCGACGACTCCGCCTGGGCCGCGGGGCCCTCGACCGATGCGGTCACCGAGGCCGTCGGCGCAGCCCTCGCCGCGGCTCGTGAGCTGGGCCGCGCCGACGTCGGCGACAAGACCTTCCTCGACGCGCTGGTCCCCTTCCACACGGCGCTCCGCGAGGGGAGCGACGACGACCTGGTGTCGACCTGGGGCCGTGCCACCGACGCGGCGCAGGACGCCGCGCAGGCGACCGCCGACCTCCGCCCGCGCGTGGGCCGCGCCCGCCCGCTCGCCGAGCAGAGCGTCGGCACCCCGGACCCGGGCGCGGTCTCGTTCGCGCTCGTCGTCCGCACGGTGTCGTCGGCGTCTCCCGAGGAGACGCCGTGAGCCGGCGGGCCGCCGTCCGCGCCGCGCACGTGACTTCATCGGAGGAGACGTCATGACCAGCCCGACCACCGAGCAGCAGCCCGAGCCGCTGCGCGTCGCCGTCGCCTGCGACGACGCGGGCCTGCGCTACAAGGCCGCACTGCGTGCCGACCTCGAGGCGGACCCGCGCGTCGCCGAGGTGATCGACGTGGGCGTGCCCGACGACGGCCCCGAGCGCGGCACCGCGTACCCGCACGTCGCGGTGACCGCGGCGCGGCTCGTCGCGGAGGGCCGCGTGGACCGTGCCCTGCTCGTGTGCGGCACGGGCCTGGGCGTCGCCATCTCGGCCAACAAGGTGCCCGGGGTCCGCGCCGTCACCGCGCACGACAGCTACTCGGTCGAGCGCTCGGTCCTGTCCAACGACGCCCAGGTGCTGTGCGTCGGGGAACGGGTCATCGGTCTCGAGCTCGCGCGACGCCTGGTGCGCGAGTGGGTCGGCCACCGCTTCGACCCGACGTCCGCCTCGGCCGAGAAGGTCGACGCCATCCGCGGCTACGACCAGCCGTCCTGACCACGGATGCCGTGGACGTCTCGAGGCGCCTGCGGGTCAGGGCGACCGGCTGCTCCGGACCTTCGGCGTCGCGTGGTGCGAGAGGCCGCGAGCGCTCAGCCCAGCCGGGCGACGACCGCCTCGCCGCCGTCCCAGGTCGCGACCAGTGCCGGACCCGTCCCTCGTGCGTCGTCCAGGTCGCGGACGACCCACATGCCTCGCTCGGCCGGGTCACCACCCGGGTCCCCTGCCAGGGCGGCCAGCCGCACCGTCGGCTCGCGCATCCCGACCTTGCGCCCGTCCTCCCACAGCTCGAGGGCTGCCTGCTCCTGCTCGCCCGCGATCGCGCGACGGAAGCACGCGACCGCGACCGGGTCGCCGGCGCCGTCGTACACCCAGCGCCGGCCCAGCTCGGAGTGCTCCATCGTCGCGATCAGGCGCGCCCCGGCCACGTCGAGAGGGGCGCCGCGGTAGGTGAGCACCACGTGACGCAGCTGCTCACCGTGCCGGACCACGAACGCCTCGACGCCGACCTCGCCCGCCGGGTCGTCGAAGCGGTAGGAGCCGAGAACCTCGACGGGGCCGCCGAGCTCCGCCTCGAGCAGCTCGGGCTTGGTCGGCCGGATCGTCGCGCCGGAGTGCAGGATCGCCATGCCGCACGACCCTACCGACGCTCGGTGCGAACCCGACGCTCGGTGCGAACCCAACGCTCGGTGCGAACCCAACGCTCAGTGCGAACCCGACCCTCGGTGCGAACCCAACGCTCAGTGCGAACGCCGCGCTCGGTGCGAACCACCCCTGCGTGCCTGCCGAGCCTGCGTCCCTCAGAGCTCCTCGGCCTGCGAGAGGTCCTCGACCCCCGTGGGGTCCCAGCCGGTCATCGTGACGAGCACCCCGTACGGCTCGCACACCGGCAGCCGCCCCTCGGCGAAGTGGATCGACCACGTCGCGGCCTCGCCGAACGTGAAGGCGGGCTCGGTCGCGAGCGGACGTTCGTCGCGGTCGGCCGCGGCGACGTCGTCGGCGGTCCAGCCGAACCGCTCGGGATCTGCCGCGACCTCGGCCGCGAGGTGGGCCTCGGCGACGTCGAGCAGCGCCTCGCCCCGCGTGAGGAGCCGCGCGGCGCGGTGCACGAGCTGCGCGTCGGGCGGGCCGTCGTCCGGGGTCAGCAGGTGCGCGACGAGCATGCCGTCGGGGCAGGTGCGGTGCTCGCAGGGGACGAGCACGCTGCGGTGCCAGGTGCCGTCGGGTACGGGTTCGGCCTCGTCGGGCCACTCGGGAGGGATCATGGACACTCCTTCACCGACGGTCCGGAACGGGCCATCACCACCGTCTCGTCGGGCCACTCGGGAGGGATCATGGACACTCCTTCACCGACGGTCCGGAACGGGCCACCACCGTCTCGCCTGGCCACTCGGGAGGGATCATGGACACTCCTTCACCGACGGTCCGGAACGGGCCACCACCACCGTAACCACCGAGCGGACTTCCGGCGCCGCGGCCGCTCGGCCCACCGACCCCACCTGCGAGGACGCGTGAAGATCCTGCTGCCGACGAGCATCCCGCTCGACCCGGACCTGCCCGACGGCGTCGAGGCGGTGCGGTACGACAACCGCGAACCCGTGCCGGACGCCCACCGCGACGCCGAGGCGCTCGTCGTCTGGGGCAACCGAGGTCCGGAGCTCGCCGACGCGGCCGCGCGGCTCACGCGCCTGCGCTGGGTCCAGACCCTCGCGGCCGGCCCGGACCAGGTGCTCGGTGCGGGCTTCGCGCCCGACGTCGTGGTGACCTCGGGTCGCTCGTTGCACGACCTGCCGGTGACCGAGCACACGCTCGCGCTGGTGCTCGCGGCCGCGCGCCGGCTGCACGTGCTCGGGCGGGCGCAGGCCGAGCACCGCTGGGTGCGCGAGCTCGGCGGGATGCAGCCGCTGGACGAGGTGGGCGCGTTCCGCACGCTGCGGGACGCGCGCGTGCTCGTGTGGGGCTTCGGCTCGATCGCCGCGACCCTCGCGCCTCTCCTCGCCGCGCTGGGAGCACACGTCACCGGCGTCGCGCGCACCGCGGGCGACCGGCACGGGTTCCCCGTGATCACCGAGGACGACCTCCCGGCGCACCTGCCCTCGACCGACCTGCTCGTGATGATCCTGCCCGCGTCGGCGAGCACGCACCACGCGCTGTCCCGCGAACGTCTCGCGCTGCTGCCGCCACACGCCTGGGTCGTCAACGTGGGCCGCGGGGCGACGCTCGACACCGAGTCGCTGCTCGAGGCCCTGCGCGGCGGGCGCCTGGGCGGCGCGGCGCTCGACGTGTTCGAGACGGAGCCGTTGCCCGCCGACTCGCCGTTGTGGGACGAGCCCGACGTGATCGTCTCGCCGCACGCCGCGGGTGGCCGACCGCTGGGCGCCGACGCCCTGATCGCGGACAACGTGAGGGCGCTCCTCGAGGGCCGCGAGCTCCGCAACGTCGTCGAGCGCTGAGGCGCTTGCCGCTTGACCTCCCGGTCCGGAGAGGCCACGCCTGCCCGCGTGACCTCCCCGCCCGGACAGGCCAGCTCAGTCGATCGCGACGCCGACGGTGCGCCGGTCGGCCGTGGTGACCTCGTGCACCTCGCCCGTGACGGTGAGGGTGCGGGTCTCGACGAGGTCGAGGCACGAGGTGCCGACCGAGACCTCGACGTCGCCCGGCTCGACGACGCGCACCAGCCGGCGGTCGCTGAACGCGAGCCGGGTGGTCGGGACGTCGAACGTCACGGTGCGCGACTCCCCCGCGCCGAGCTCGAGGCGCGCGTAGCCCAGCAGCTGGACCATCGGCCGCGTCACCGAGGCGACCAGGTCGCGCGCGTAGAGCTGCACGACGTCGGCCCCGGCCCGGTCGCCCGTGTTGGTGACGCGGACGCTCGCGGTGAACGCCCCGCCTGCCTCGACCTGCGCGCTCACCACGAGCTCGTCGTAGGCGAAGCTCGTGTACGACAGTCCGTGGCCGAACGGCAGCACGGGGGCCGTGTCGAGGTTGCTCACCGAGCTCGCCGCACCCAGGCGCGGGTGCAGGTAGCTGTAGGGCTGGGCGCCCACCGAGCGCGGCATCGTCAGCGGCAGGTGCCCCGAGGGGTTGATCCGCCCGCTCAGCACGCCCGCGAGCGCACGCGCCCCCTCCTGGCCCGGGAAGAACGACTGCACGACGGCGGCGCAGCGCTCGACGGCCCAGTCGATCGCGTAGGGGCGGCCCGTGAGCAGCACGAGCACCACCGGCGTGCCGGTCGCGAGAAGCTCCTCGACGAGCGCGCGCTGCACGCCCGGCAGCTCGAGTGAGTCGGCGTCGCAGCCCTCACCCGAGGTGCCGCGACCGAACAGGCCCGCGAGGTCGCCCATGACGGCGACCGCCACGTCCGCGCCGCGCGCGGCCTCGACCGCCTCGGCGAAGCCCTCGGTCGAGGTGCCGCGCACGTCGCAGCCACGCGCGTAGGCCACGTCGCCCAGCTCGCCCGTGAGCGCGTCACGCACGGTCGCGACGTCGAGCCCGAGCTCGTAACCCGGGTGCTGGGACAGGACGTGGTTGCTGAAGCTGTAGCAGCCGAACAGCGCCTCGGTCGCGTGGGCGTTGGGCCCGACGACGGCGACGCGGCGGCCCGGGGAGAGCGGCAGCACGCCGTCGTTGGTGAGGAGCACGACGGACTCCTCGGCGAGCCGCTCGGCGATCTCACGGTGCGCGGGCGGGTCGAGGTCGATCTCGCCGACGGCGTCGGGGTCGAACGTGGCGTCGAGCAGGCCGAGCCGCTCCTTCTGGACGAGCACGCGCACGAGCGCACGGTCGACGAGCCCCTCGTCGAACCGGCCGGAGCGCACGAGCTCGGCGAGCGGCTCGAGGTAGGCGGTGCCCGTGGGCAGCTCGACGTCGATCCCGGCCGTGAGCGCCTGCGCCGCGGCGTCACCCAGGTCGCCCGCGACGCCGTGCAGCGAGTGCAGGAACGCGACCGCGAAGTAGTCGGCGACGACGGTGCCCTCGAAGCCCCAGCGCCCGCGCAGCAGGTCGGTCAGGAGGCTCTCGTCGGCGGCCGAGGGCACGCCGTCCACCTCGGTGTACGAGTTCATGACCGAGCCCACCTCGCCGTCGAGCACCGCCATCTCGAACGGCGGCCAGAAGACGTCGGCGAGCTCGCGCGGGCCCGCGTGCACCGGGGCGAGGTTGCGGCCGGCGCGAGAGTTCGAGTACCCAGCGAAGTGCTTGAGCGTCGCGACGACCCCGGTCGACTGGACGCCCCGCACGTACGCCGTGGCCACGGTGCCGACCAGGTACGGGTCCTCCGAGATGCACTCCTCGACCCGGCCCCAGCGCGCGTCGCGCACGACGTCGAGCACCGGCGCGAGGCCCTGGTGCACCCCGAGCGACCGCATGGACTCGCCGATCGCCGCGCCCATGCGCTCGACCAGCGCGGGGTCGAACGACGCACCCCACGACGGCGGCGCGGGGAACGTGGTCGCCTTCCACGCCGCGAGGCCCGTGAGGCACTCCTCGTGCACGAGGGCGGGGATGCCGAGCCGCGTCTCGCGCTGGAGCCACTGCTGCTTGCGCGCGAGGGCGCGGGCCTGCTCGACGGGCTCGACGGGCGTCGTGCCGAACACGCGGGTCAGCTGGCCCAGACCGTGCGTCGCGAAGCCCTCGAGCTCGTCGACGTCGCTCTGCATCGCGTCCTGCATGGGGGCGACGTCACCGCCCTCGCCCGAGCCGCCGCGGCCCTCCCACAGGCCCACGAGCTGCGCGAGCTTCTCCTCGAGGGTCATCCGTGCGACGAGGTCGCGGACGCGCTCGCTGGCGGCCGGGACGCCTGCGTGGGCGGCGGTGGTGCTGGTCATGTCTCTCCCTCGAGGCGACCGTGGACGGGCGTGGGCCCGCGCGGAAAGCCCTCACCCTACGAGCCCTGGAACGATTCGACAACGTTTTCTGACTGACTTTTCCGTGCACACGGCCCGAAAGTTTCCTACGCTCCTCACATGTCCCGTGCCACGATCGCCGACGTCGCCCGGGCGGCGGGCGTGTCCGTCCCGACGGTCTCCAAGGTCCTCAACGGCCGCCCGCAGATCTCGACGGCCACGCGGCGACGCGTCGAGGAGGCCGTCGAGCAGGTGGGCTATGCACGGCCGGGACGCCCTCGCCGGCGTGCCGGTCTCGTCGACCTGGTGCTGGGCGCCGTCGACTCGCCGTGGGCGCAGGAGGTGGTCGCGGGGGCCGAGGCGGAGGCGCACGACGCCGGGGTGGGCCTCGTCGTGACGGCGAGCCGCGGTCCGGAGGCGGAGTGGCTGGGCGCGGCGTTGCGACGCAGGTCCGACGGCGTGGTGCTGGCCGTGACCGACCTCACCACGGCCACGGTCGACGCCCTGCTCGGGACCGGCGTGCCCGTGGTGCTGCTGGACCGCACCGGTCGTAGCGACCCGCGCCTGCCGAGCGTCGGGGCCGCGAACTGGTCTGGCGCGCTCGCCGCGACCGAGCACCTGCTCGGGCTCGGCCACACGCGGATCGCGACCATCGTCGGACCGGACCACCTCGCGTGCAGCGCCGAACGGGTCGACGGCTACCTCGCCGCGCTGCGCAGGGCCGGGATCCCGGCCGACGACGACCTCGTGGTGCAGGGCGACTTCCGGTCCGACGGTGGTCGACGTGCCGCCGCGGCGCTCCTCGACCTCGCCGCACCGCCGACCGCGGTGTTCGCGGGCTCGGACCTCCAGGCGTTCGGCGTGCTGAGCGAGGCACGGGACCGCGGGCTGCGCCTTCCGGAGGACCTGAGCGTCGTGGGCTTCGACGACCTCTCGGTGGCGCGGTTCGTCACGCCGGCGCTCACGACCGTGCGTCAGCCGCACGCGGACATGGCCGCCCAGGCGGTGCGGATCGCCCTCGGCCGCCAGCCCGCGCCCGAGAGCGGCCGCCTCGAGCTGACCACCCAGCTCGTCCTCCGCGCGAGCACCACGACCACCACCGACTGACCCCACCGGCGAACCAGCCCACCGACTCGAGCTGACCACCCAGCTCGCCTCCCACGCGCGCACCAGCACCACGCGCGCCCAGCCCTAGCCTTCCTGCGTTGCGTCGCGCACGGCGGCGAGCTCGGCGAACACCTCGCGCAGCTGCGGGTAGAGCCGGGCGTGGACGGGAGCGAGTGCGGCGTAGCGTGCGGCATCGGGTCCCGGGAGCACGTCATGCCCGGAAGGCTCGGTCACCGCGGTGACCGGGACGCCGTCGGCCCTCGCGAGGTGCTGCCGCGCGAGCACGGCCGCTCCCGCGGCGCTCACCTCGCCCGCCGCGCATACGCGCACCGGACGCCCGGTGACGTCGGCGACCACCTGAACCCAGAGCGCGCTGCGTGCTCCCCCACCCACGGCCCGGATGCCCGTGACAGGCACGCCCGTCGCGGCCTCGAGGCGCTCGAGGTGCAGCCGCAGCTCGAACGCCACCCCTTCGAGGACCGAGCGGTAGAGGTGTGCCGGCGTGTGCCGGCCGTGCCAGCCGACGACGGCGCCGCGCGCGAGCGGGTCCCACCACGGCGTCTGGGCGGCGTTCCAGTAGGGCAGCGTGAGCAGGCCCTCCGCTCCGGGACCCACCGCGGACGCGGCCCGCTCGAGTGCGGCCAGCCCTTCCTCGCCGGGCGCCCCGCCGAACTGCTCACGGCACCAGCTCGCGACGTACGCGGCCGCGTTCAGGACGGTCTCGAGCACGTACGTCCCGGGACGCGGCCCGACGAGAGTCCGGAACGCGGGGTCCCACACGTAGCCGTCGTGCTCGACGCCGAGCACCATCGACGTGCCGAGGTTGAGGTACGCGACCTGCTCGGTCATGCCGAGCGCGAGGCCCGCGGCCTGGCCGTCGCCGATGCCCGCCACGAGCACCACGCCGTCGGGCAGGCCGAGCTCGTGCGCCGCCGCGGTGGTCAGTGCACCCACGGGCTCACCCGCCGGGACGAGCGTCGGGAGCTGGTCGACGCGCACGCCGGCGAGGTCGCACAGCTCGGTCGACCAGGTGCGCGCCCGCAGGTCGAGCAGGCCCAGGGTGTCGCCGGACCCCTCGGCCGTCGCCCACCGCCCGGTGAGGCGCAGCGCGAGGAACGCGTGCACGTCACCCACGCGGTGCGCGGCACGCAGCACCTCGGGCTCGTGCCGCGCGAGCCACGCGAACTTGTAGATCGCGGGCGTCGTGTCCGGGGGCTTGCCCGAGAGTTCGTGGACGCGCGTCGAGCCCAGCTCGGCGATCTCGGCGTGTGCGCGGGCGTCGAGCCACAGCACCGCAGGACGCAGGGGCCGGTCGTCGGCGTCGAGGCAGACGAAGGACTCGCGCTGGTGCGTCAGGGCGAGGGCACCCACGAGCTCGGCGGCCTCCCCGAGCTGCCCGACGGCGTCCGCGACGGCGCCGCGCGTCGCGGACCACCAGTCCTCGGCGTCCTGCTCGTGCCAGGACGCGCGGGGGCTCGTCGTGGTGAGGGGCCGCGCCGCCTGGGCGACCACGCGGTCGCCGTCGTGCACCACGGCCTTGGCGGCCGTGGTCGAGCAGTCGACGGCCACGACCAGCCGCTGCGTGCTCATCCGCGCCGGCTCGGGTCGACGACGACCTTGAGGCCCTCGCGTCGTTCGGCGACCGCGAACGCCCGGGCGGCGTCGTCGAGCGCGAACGTGTCCGTCACGAGCGAACGCACGTCCACCGCGCCTCTGGTCGCGAGGTCGATGGTCCGGGGGTACATCTCCTTCATCCGACGCGACAGCTTGAGCGTGAGCCCCTTCCGGCGCGCGGCGCCGGCGGGGAAGGTCGTCGAGTCCTCGCCCGGGATGCCCGCGAGGATCACGGTCGCGCCCGGCGCCGTCGCCTCGACGCAGAGCCCGACGGCGTCGTCGTTCCCCGCGGCCTCGAACGCGACGTCCACCCCGAGGCCGGTCGCCTCGAGCACGCGTGCGACGACGTCGCCGTCGGCCGGGTCGAGCACGAGGTCGGCTCCGAGGCGCGCGGCAGCGGCGCGACGGTGGGCGAGCGGCTCGACGGCGATGACGGTGCGAGCGCCGCCGAGGCGTGCGAGCTGCACGACGGCGAGCCCGATGGGTCCGCAGCCCGCGACCAGCACGGACTGCCCCAGGCGCGTGTGGGCGAGGTCGTGGGCGTGGAGCGCGACACCGAGCGGCTCGAGCATCGCGGCGTCGGCGGGGCTGAGGGTGTCGGGGATCGGGTGCAGCAGGTGCGTCGGCCACGCGATGAGCTCGCGGAGCAGGCCGTCGTTGCGGCCGTGCCCGGCGAAGCGGACGCGCGGGCACAGGTTCCGGTGACCGGCGAGGCAGAGCTCGCAGCGCCCGCACGGGTCGGCGGGGTCGATCGCGACGAGCGTGCCGTCGAGTGATCCACCGACCACCACGCCGGCACCCTCGTGACCGAGCACAAGCGGATCTGCGAGCTGGGCGTCGCCGATCCCGCCCTCGCTGAACCAGTGCAGGTCGGACCCGCAGAGCCCGACGGCCGTGACCCGCACGAGCGACTCACCCGGACCCGGCACCGGATCCGCCTCCTCGCTGAGCCGGACGTCCCCGAGACCGTGCAATCGCGCCACCTTCATGGGCCACCTCCTCGCGAGATCCTAGGTGCGCCCACCCGGGACCCGCCCATCCACCCGGACGAGCCCATCCACCCGGACGAGCCCAGCCACCCGGCGGGTGCTTCCACCCAGGTGGCAGACCCACTCGAGCCGGCCCATCCACCAAGGCGAACCCATCCACGCAGGTGGCAGACCCACTCGAGCCGGCCCATCCACGCCGACGAGCCCATCCACGGGGCACGATCGGTGCGGCGGGTCGACGGTCGGAGGCCACGAGCGAGTCGGCCGGTCAGAACGGCGGATCGTCCGCTTCCGCGGGTGCGCACCGCCGCCCGGAGGCCTCGCCCGCACCCCTCGACGCACTGCGCACACCAACCGAGGCGCCCCCCGCCCCGCTCGAACGCTCGCCCACCCCGCTCGAACGCTCGGCCGCCCCGCTCGAACGCTCGCCCACCCCGCTCGAGCGCTCGGCCGCCCCGCTCGTGCGCTCGCCCTGTGCCGATCCCACGGCGCCCAGTCGCTCCTCGCGGTCGCCGCTGGGCGCGCCCGCACGGGCGCGCAGGTACTGCTCGAACGCCCCCGGGGGCGAGGAGTCGGCGACGCGAGGGTCGACAACCGGTCGAAGAGGTCGTCGCCGAGGCGGGGGTTCCCACTCGGGGTCGGCCGGGACGGGATCGCGGGTGTAGGTGGTGCCGTGGGGCGTGCGCCACCTGACAGCGCCTGTGGCGGGGTCGCGGGTGGGTGTCCAGCCTGCGTGGGTCTTGAGGCGGTGGTGGTGACGGCACAGCGCGATCAGGTTGTCCTCGCGGGTCTGCGCCGCGGCGTCGCCGGTGGCGTCGTAAGGGGTCACGTGGTCGATGTCGCAGCGCTCAGCCGGGATGCGGCAGCCCGGGAAGGTGCACGTCACGTCGCGGTCGACGACGGCGGTCGCCAGGCGAGGTGAGGGACGGTACGCCCGGCTGGAACGGGTCAGGGCCTCTCCGGTCCGTGGGTCGACCCCGACCGCGCGCCAGGTCGCCTCGGCGGCGACCTCCTGGGCGACCGGGAGCGGGATCGGCCCGTACCCGGCGAGCTCGGCCACTCCGACCGGGTCCAGGGCGACGCCCCCGGCCTCGGCGCCCAGGCCGCCGGCGGACAGGGTCAGGTGCACGTGCGGTCGGCGGTGCTGGGAGGTGGGGACCGGGCCGTCGGGGCCGACCCCAGTGTCCAGGACGCGGCGCAGCACGTCGGTCAACGCATCGGCCCGACGCGCCGCGAGGGAGCGCTCGTCTGCGGGTGCGGCAGCCGCCGCGAGCGCGTCGAGGCCGCTCATGACGGCGGCCGCATCGGTCGCCGGCAGGAACGCGGTGACCCACGCCATCGCGTCAGGGGCAGGAGTCATGCGCACGCAGCGTTCGGCGCGAGCCCTCGCGTGGCGCACGTGCGCCGTCCCCGGGTCGCGCAGGACGTCGGCACGGCGCAACGCCACCCGTAGCTGCGGACCCGTCTGCTCGGGCGCTCGCTCCAGCACGGCGCCGGAGACCGCACGAGCGTCCTGCGCGCTCAGGTGGTCGGTCTCACGCACCAGCACGTCCACCCGACGCGCGTCGAGGTCTCCGCTCGCCAGGAGGTCGTGGACCGCCGGCATCGTCGCGAGCCCCTCGGCCCTGCGCACGAGGTTCTGCGCGGCCCGCGAGGACAGCCGCAACCGCGCCGCGACCTCGTCCGCGACGAACTCCTGCGTGCCCCCGACCGCGCGCCGTCCCAGCTCAGCGATCGCCGCGGCCTGGCCCGCCGTCGCCCACGACGCCACCCGCTCCCACCCGGCCACCACCTCCACGAGCGCCGCGTCGTCCACGTCCGCGACCTCCACCGCGCCGAGCAGCGCCGCGAGCTCCGCGCCGGGAGCCGCGTCCTCCAGCACCACCGCAAGACCACGGGAGCTCGGCACGGACGCGTGCCCGCGCTTGCGTCCACCGAGCGGCTGCTCGGCGGGCGACTCGTGTAGGAAGGACATACCCGCACACTACGGACACCCTCCGACATGCCCGAGAACCGGCGCCCCGGAGGCACGGGCTCCCACCCACCGCAGGATCACGCTGCACAGACAGGCGGGCATCCGAACTCAGGTCCTCAGCCCGCACCGCCCCCCCTGGGCACTGCCGCGTCAGCCACCCGCGCCGTGGTACTCCCAGTGCCACGGCTCGGGCGGCCCCGAGCCGCCCGGCTGCATCGCGCGCGGGTGGAACCAGCCGAACGCCGGGGCGTGCCTGCGCAGCCACTGGTACGCGGCACCGTCGAACTCACCGAGACCACCGATCCCCGCGAGGTCGACTGCGATCCCCCGGCCGTGGTTCGACCGTCCTGGTGGCGCCGCGAGCCACCCGTGCGCCGCACGTGCGGCGGCCTGCTGCTCGCGCGACCGGTACGAGCTCGTGATCACCAGGTCCGTGCCGTGGGCCGCCCGGTAGGCGGCGGTCAGGGCGTCGAAGGCCGCGGCGGCGTCGCACCGCAGCAGGGCTGACGGGGCGACCCGGGGCGCGCACAGCTCACCGAGCGGGATCATCCCGTTGGGCCACGGATCCGTCCCGGCCGGGCCGGCGCTCGCAGGGTCCGGCGTCGGTCCCCCCACCCCGGGCTCGACGAGCGGGGCCACGACGACGGCGTCCGCGACGACCTCCTCGAGGTGGACCAGGCGGCTGGTCCGCACGACGTCGGCATCCGCCTGCTCCTGCGCCGCCTCCTCGACCGCGATCGAGAGGGCGAAGACCTCGCCGGCCGCCTCCTCGAGGCCCACCGCGTCGAGCTCGAGCGGCCTGACCGGAGGCTCGCCGACCGACGTCGGCGTCGACGCCTGCGCGGGTGTGAGCGCCTCGTCGGGCGACGCCATCGAGAGCGGCACGGGCGCCGCCACCGTCGTGAGCGGTGCGGTGAGCGCGTCGAGCCGTGCTCGCGCCTCGACCAGCCGCTCGAGCACCGCGGCGTCGAGCTCCTCCGACCCGCCCTCTCCCTCGGTCCTCGCCCCGGTCATCACTCCGTCGCCGGCCTCGACGTCGGCGCCAGTGTCAGCCCCGGCGTCGGTGTCGGCGACTGGCCCACCAGGGCCGTCAGCCGTGCGGTCCTGAGCCGCGCGCACGTCCTCGCGCCGACCGGCCCCGGCGGCCTCGCCGTCCAGCGTCCCCGCCACTGCGCCGTCCAGCGTCTCCGCCGGTGCGCCGCCGAGCCCCTCCGCCTCCGCGCCGTCGGTCCCCTCCGCGTCGTCGGTCCCCTCCGCACCGTCCGCGTCCGCGCCTCGCGGTCCGAGATCCGCCGCCGTGACGCCGCCCGCGACCCAGAGGCCGACGCCCACGAGGTCGAGCGCGGCGTCGCCGGCGACGGCAGCCGCGTGGGCGAGGTCGAGGGCCTCGGCGTCCTGCGCCCGGGCGTGCGCGAGGGCCGCGAGCGCGAGCCTGCTCCGCTCGGCACGCTGCACCTGGGCTAGGGGCGCGGGAGCGGTACGCACCGATGCGGGCCCGACCTCCGCCTCCGCCGCCGGAAGTGCCGGACCGGGGCCCGCCGTAAGTCCCGCAGGCCCGACGGCGACCGTCGCGAGTCCCGCGAGCACCGCGGCCCCTCCCGCGCGCCGCACGCGACGAGACCCTCGCCGGAGCCACCCGTCCCGCCGGTGCCGCGGCGCGCGACCGCTCCCCCACGGGCGTCCGTCGCGCGTCGAGCGAGCCATCCCAGTCCCCTGCGGAGTACCGACCACCGCGACCGCTCGCGCGCCGACGCGCGAGCGGCGGTGTCACTCCAGGGTCACACGAGATCGGCGGGACGAACAGACCCCGAGGGCCCCCGATCGCCGGTCAGGCGTCGCCGTCCGCCAGGAGGTCGTGCACCGGCGCGAGGGCCTCGAGCAGGCGCGGCAGCCGAGCACGCGTCGCGGCCGCGGCCGCGACGAGCTCGGGGTCCCGGCGGACCTCGACGGGCTCGGGCTCGTCGGAGTCACGCAGCAGCGGCACGGCCGCGACCGGCGAGGCGGCGCGCCCGAGCGCCGCGAGCCCGAGCGCCGCAGCGCCCAGGGCCGTGCCCTCCTCGGCCTCGGCGAGCACGAAAGGGCGGTCGAGGGCCGCGGCGACCACCTGGGTCCACAGCTCCGAGCGGAACACGCCACCGGTCGCCCGCACCGATGTCACGGGCGCGACGGCCCGGTCGATGCGCTCGGCGATGAGCGACAGCTGGAGCGCCACGCCCTCGAGCCCCGCGCGCAGCACGTGCGCACGGCCGTGCCGACGCGCGAGGCCGAGCAGCGCGCCGGGCACGTCCGGGTCCCACAGGGGGGCGCGCTCGGCGAGCACGTACGGCAGCATCACCAGTCCGTCGCTGCCCGGCGGCACGGAGGCCGCCAGGTCGAGCACCTGCTCGTCGACCCCGTGGCCGCCCGGCTGCTCGTGCAGGTCCGGGGTGAGGGCCCGGCCGGCCCAGCGGACGACGGCGCCCCCGGTGCTCACGGCACCGCCCACCACCCAGGTGGACTCCGTGAGGGTGTAGCAGAAGAGGGCGGGGTCGAGCCGTTCTGGGGGCGCGTCCACGACCATCCGCACGGCGCCGGAGGTCCCGAGCGACAGGCCGAGGACGCCTGGGTCGGTCGCTCCCGTCCCCAGGTTGCCGAGCGGTCCGTCCGCACCGCCGAGCACCACGGGCGTCCCGCTGCGCAGGCCGGTCACCTGCGCGGCCGACACCGCGAGCGGTCGCACGGCCGACGGCGGCAGCACGGGCGGCAGCCGGTCCGCTTCGACGCCCGCGACCGCGAGGGCATCGGGCGCCCAGGTGCGCGCGGTCCGGTCGAGCAGGCCGGTGCCGGAGGCCGAGCTCTGCTCGGTGAGCAGCTCACCCGTGAGGTGCAGCAGGACGAAGTCCTTGAGCCCCACCCACCAGCGCACGCGCTCACACGTCGCGGGCTCGTTCTCGGCGAACCACGCGAGCTTGGTGAGCGGGGTCATCGGGTGGACGGGTGTGCCCGTGAGGTCGTGCAGCCTGCGCGCCGTGCCGTCGGCGCGCAGGCGCGCCGCCTGGGTAGACGACCGTGCGTCGGCCCACGTCAGCAGCGGCGTCACCGGCCGGCGGGCAGCGTCGAGGCCGATGAGCCCGTGCATCGCGGAGCTCAGGGAGATGCCGATCACCGCGTCGGACCCCGTGGTCGCGACCACGTCGGCGAGCGCCCCGAGGGCCGCCGCGACCACCTGCTCCGGGTCCTGCACCTGGTGGCCGGGCTCGGGCTCGTGCAGCGGGTACTCCCGCTCGGTCGACCACCGCCACGGCAGGTCGACCCCGAAGGCCACCACCTTGGCCGCCGTCGTGCCGACGTCCAGGCCGAGGACCACCTCACGCGGGAGCTCAGGCATGGCGACCATCCTGCCCGACACGCAGGTGCCCGCCGACCGGAGGTCCTGCGGCCGCCGGGCCGTCAGTGACGACCGTGCAGCTTCATGCGCGGCGGCCGCCCGTCGGGGTCGACCACGACCCGGTAGACACCCGCGGCGAGCCACCGCTGCCAGCGCGGCGACGGCTCGACGTCGTGCGGACGCAGCTGCCCGGGCGGTCGTGGTCCGCGACAGCCGCCGCGGTGCCAGCGCTCGAGGGCCTCGGCGCTGCTCCGCAGGGTCGCGAGCGCGTCGGCCGGGTCGACCAGGCCGTCGTCGTCGGCGCGGTCGAGGTGCTCGCGCCACAGCTCGAGGCGCAGGTCACGCGCGAAGGTGCGGGCACCGTCGCCGAGGCCCGCCGGGTCCCGTGGCTCACGCTCGTCGCGACTCTCGTCGAGCACCGCGGCGGTGAGCTCGGAGTCGTGCGTCCACGAGCGCCGGTTGAAGTTGTCGCTGCCCACGGTCGCCCACACGTCGTCGACCACGCACACCTTGGCGTGCACGTACACCGGCTCGCCCGCGCGGTTCTCGACGTCGAGCACCACCACACGGTCGCCTCCCGCGGCGCGCACCATCTCGAGCGCGAGGTGGTGGCCGAGACGCACCGCCGGGACCGTGAGCCGACCGTCCTGGTCGGGGAAGCGGGGCACGACGACGACGAGGTGCAGCTCGGGGCTGCGACGCAGCGCGTCTGCGAACACCGCGGCCACGTCCGTCGACCACATGTACTGGTCCTCGACGTAGACGAGCCTGCGCGCGCGACGCAGGGCCTTGGCGTACCCGCGGGCCGCGCTGCGCTCGCCGTCGGGCGCGAAGGGGTAGCCCGGCCAGCGGTTGGGGTAGGTGCGCAGCAGCTGGACCGTGCACGTTCCCGCGGCCCCGGGGGCGGGCCACGGCTCTGCGAGGTCGTCCGCGTCGCGGTCGGTACCGCGCAGCAGGTCCGGCAGCACGTGCCACGGCAGCCGGGACAGCGCGGCGCCGTCCTCCCACCGTTCCCGGAACACGGCCTCGACCTCGGCGACGACGGGGCCGCGCAGCCCGACCTGCACGTCATGCCACGCCGGGCTGTCGCCGTACCAGCGTGCGAACGGCTGGGTCTGCGGGTCGCCACCGTGGTCGGCGTCGTCACGACGGCTGTGCGCGAGGTCGATCCCGCCCACGTACGCGACGTCGTCCTGCGGGCGGCCCGCGTGGCGGATCACGACGAACTTCTGGTGGTGGCTGCCCAGCGGACGCACCCGCTGGTCGAGCAGCACCTCACCGCCCGCCTCGGCGACCTCCTCCGACAGGTCCCGGTTCTGCTCGGCCGAGAAGCGCAGCCGGTCCAGGTGCGAGCGCCACAGCAGGCCCTTGACAGTGACCCCGCGCCGGGCGGCGTCGGAGAGCGCGCGCACCACCGTGGGCCCGTCGTCCGTCAGCAGCTCGTCCGGGTCGCCGCGCCAGTCGGAGAAGAGCACGAGGTCACCCGCGCGCGTCGCCTCGAGCGCCGCGAGCAGGTCGGCGAAGTAGGCCGACCCGTGCACGAGAGGGACCGCGGCGTTGCCGGTGGTCCAGGGCTGCAACCGGGTCGCCGGGTTGCCGCGCTCGTCCGCCTCGAGCAGCCACGGGTGCCCCGCGCCCGCGAACGGTCCGCCGTCGGGGTCGTCCGCCAGCAGGACGCCGTCGCGGCGCAGAGGGGGGCCGAGGACCCGACGGAGGCGCCGGCGCAGGGGGCTCATGCGCCCCACGGTGTCACGTCGCGGACCAGGGGACGCGGATGAGGTGGCAGGTTCATCCGGCCGCGCGCGCCCCCGCCTCGATCCGGGCGTGGTGCGGCCGACGCGCGGCGTACTCGCCGAGACCCTCGACCTCGCGGACCCCTCCGTCCGGCTGCGTGCGCAGGTACCGCTGCGGCGTCGCCTTCTCATCCATCGGACCAGCATCCCGGAGGGCACCGACACCGGGGCGAGGCCGGACGTGGACCACCCCGGGCCGCCCTGTGAGACCCGCCGGGTGATCTTGGAGTTTTTCACCCGCCCACGCGTTAGGTTTGCGCCAGGTCGTCCGGCACCGCCCGATTTCTGGGTCGCCCGAACGGCTCAAGGTCGCGCTCCTGCCGGCCGAACTCATCAGTGGATGGCGAACCGCACCCGCCTCCGCCCTGGTCACAGGGCCCCGGCGAGTGGCAGGAGGCGACTGTGTCGCGTACGCCCTTGTGGAGGGGACCGCACCATGGACAAGTGGCGCATCACGAAGAACAGCACCGTCGTCCGTCTGACCGCGAGCGCGGGAACGCTCGTCGCCGTCGCGGCGATCGTCGGCGCCGGCTGGAAGTGGGTCTGAGACCCGCCGGTGGCGGGTCCGCTCCCGCGGGCCCGCCACCACTTCTGGTGCCCTACGTGGCGTCCGTCGCGATCACGGGCGTCGCCCTCCTCCTGGTGGTGCTCGCCTCGACCCGCTGGCACCTGCTCCTCGACAGCTGGGCCCTGTGGCCCGCCGTGTTCCTCGCCTCCGCCGCGCTGATCGGCGAGATCAGGCCGCTCTACGTCTCCAAGGGCGACGCGCCCGCCGAGGCCATCTCGACGTCGACGCCGTTCGTCCTGGCCCTCGTGTCGCTCGGCGGGATCGGCCCGGCCCTGGTCACCCAGGTGCTCGCGAGCCTCGTCGACGACCTGCGCAACCGCCGCGGCCTGCAGAAGACCGCGTTCAACACGGGCCAGTACACGCTCAGCGTGCTCGCGGCCCGAGCCACCTACGCCGGCCTCACGGGTCTGCCGTTCTTCGGCGGCCCCGTCGGGGTCGACATCACCCACCTCTTCCCGCTGCTCGCGGGCGGAGTGGTGATGGTCGTGGTCAACCGCCTGCTCGTCGCGGTGGTGGTGTCGATCGCGTCCTCGGAGCGGCTGACGACGATCATCGGGCACGAGGCCGCGTTCTTCGCCGCGACCCAGCTGGTGCTCCTGTCGATCGGCGGCGTCGCGGCCAACGTCGCCGCGAGCGGCATCGCGTTCCTCGCGCTCCTGTGCGCCCCCGCCGTGGCGGTCTACCTCACGACGGCGGCCGGGATCCGCCACGCGCACCAGGCCTCGCACGACGCCCTCACCGGCCTCGGCAACCGCAGCCTGCTGCACCAGCGTCTGCGCACCGCCACGGCCCGCGCGCAGGCCGCGCACCGCGAGGGCCCGGGCCTCGTGCTGCTCGACCTCGACCACTTCAAGGACGTCAACGACACCCTCGGGCACATCGTCGGGGACGACCTGCTGCGCGAGGTGGCCCAGCGCCTCGTCTCGGTGCTCGGTGACGACACGCACGCCAACCGCCTGGGTGGTGACGAGTTCGCCGTCGTCGTGGACGGCGATCTCGTGGCCACCCAGACCCTCGCGCACGATCTGCTGGCCTCGCTCGAGAAGCCGATCCGCATCGGCGACGTCGAGCTGCTCGTGCGCGCGAGCGCGGGGGTCGCGATCGGGCCCGAGCACGGCACGGACGCCGACGAGCTGCTCAAGAACGCCGACATCGCGCTGTACCACGCGAAGGTCGAGCGCGACCGGATCAGCACCTACTCGGCCCGGTTCGACGTCAACACGGTCGAGCGCCTGCGCCTGCTCAACGACCTGCGCGTCGCGATCGAGCAGGATGCGCTGGGCGTCGTCTACCAGCCCCAGCTCGACCTGACGAACGGTCGCATCGTCGCGGTCGAGGCCCTCATCCGCTGGGAGCACCCCGTGCACGGCCACGTGCCGCCCGACAGGTTCATCCCGCTCGCGGAGAACTCCGGGCTCATCGCGGCCCTCACGGCGCACGTGCTCGAGACGGCACTCGGCTCGCTCGCGGCGTGGCGCGCCGCGGGTCACGACCTACGGATGTCCGTCAACGTCTCGGCCCGGCACCTGTCGGACCTCGCGCTCCCCCGACAGGTGCACGAGGCCCTGACCCGCCACGACGTCCCGGCGACGGCGCTCGTGCTCGAGGTCACCGAGACCGCGCTGCTGTCGGACCCGATCCGGGCACGCGTCGTGCTCACGGCTCTGCGGCGCCTCGGCGTCGCGATCGCGGTCGACGACTACGGCACGGGGCACGCGTCGCTCAGCTACCTCAAGAAGCTCGAGGTGGACGAGCTCAAGGTCGACCGCTCGTACGTGAGCGACATGGGTCGCGACGAGCACGACTTCATCATCGTGCGCTCGACGGTGGCCCTCGCGCGCGACCTCGGGCTGCGCGTGGTGGCCGAGGGCATCGAGGACGCGTCGACCGTGGTCGCCCTGCGGGGCCTCGGCTGCGACGTGGGCCAGGGCTACCACCTGGGGCGCCCGACCAGCGCGGACGGCATCGCCCAGCTGCTCGCGCTGCCACCGCACGACCCGTCGCGCGAACCCGCCCCGGTCCCGGAGCTGCCGACCGTGCCCGACGGCGCCACCACACCGCCGTCCGGAGGCACGCCCGTCTCGGCGACCGACCCGAGCGTGGGGGTCTAGTGCTGCTCATCGCGGTGTGCGCGCTCGCGCTGCTCTCACCCCTCGCCGTCGGCCGGTGGCCCGCCGGCGTGCTCCTGCGCCGCTGGCGGCTCACCCCGCTCGTGTGGCTCGCCCTCGCGGTGCAGGTCGTGATGGTGCAGGCCGCGCTGCCCGAGCCCGTGGCCAAGGGACTGCACCTCGCGACCTACGTCGTCGCCTTCGTCTTCCTGTGGGCCAACCGGGCGGTGCGCGGCGTGCTCGTCGTGGGCGCGGGCGCGCTGTCCAACGGCGTCACGATCGCGCTCAACGGCGGCTCGCTGCCCGCCTCGCCCCGGGCCGTCGAGCTCGCGGGGCTCGACCACGGCGAGGGCTTCTCGAACTCCGCCGTGCTCGCCGACCCCGTGCTCCCGTGGCTCGGCGACGTGTTCGCCTGGCCCGCGCCGCTCCCCCTCGCCAACACCTTCAGCGTGGGCGACGTGCTGATCGCCGTCGGCGTCGCGATCGCGGCATGGTCGGGCACGGCCCGGCTGGGCCGCACGCCTGCGGAGAGCGGACCCGAGGCCGACCCTCGGCCGTCCGTCCAGGCCTGACGAGGGACCCTCAGTCGTCGCGGGCCTGTCGGCCGAGGGCAGTCGTCGCGGGACTGTCGCCCGGGAGCAGTCGTCGCGGGAGGGCAGTCGTCGCGGGCCCGATGCGCGGGACGTCAGTCGTCGCCGCTCGCGGGCAGCGGCGCGAGGACGAGGTCAGGGTCGTCTCGCTGGAGCGAGCGCAGCCGCCACTGGTCACGCAGCAGGGCGAGCAGCACGCCGTCCGACCTGCGTGCGAGCTCGACCCCGGAGGCTCCGGCCAGCCGGCGGGCGTCGTCGTCGGTCGCGAGCCGGGCCATCTGGTAGGCGAGCTGCTCGGTGCGGATGGGCGCGCGGAACTCGTGCTCCATGCGGAAGGCCGCGACCTCGAACTGGAGCGGCCCGACGGCGGCCAGCACGGGCGCGCCGTCGCCACGGGCCTCCGAGACGAGCACCTGGACCACGCCCTCCTGCTCGAGCTGCGCGATGCCCTTGCGGAACTGCTTCGAGCGGCTCGGGTCCGCGGCACGCGCCACCATGAAGTGCTCGGGGGCGAACACGGGCATGGGCGGGAAGGTCACCGCCGGCCCGGCGGGGTCGTAGAGAGTGTCCCCCACGCTCAGCGCGGTCGCGTTCACGAGCCCGACGACGTCCCCCGGGTAGGCGCTCTCGATCGTGTCGCGCGAGCGGCCGAAGACCGACAGCGCGTACTTGGTCGCGAACGGTCGGCCGGTCTGCGCGTGCGTCACGACCTCACCGCGACGGAACTCGCCCGAGCACACGCGCAGGAACGCGACGTGGTCGCGGTGCGCCGGGTCCATGCCTGCCTGGATCTTGAACACGACCCCGCTGAACGGTGCGTCGACGGGCCGCGGCGTGCCGTCCACGTCGGGCCGGGCCGAGGGCGCCGGGGCGAGCGTCGTGACGACCTCGAGCATCTGCCGCACGCCGATGTTGGTGAGCGCCGCGCCGAACAGCAGCGGGCTCGTGCGGCCCGCCCGGAAGGACTCCTCGTCGACCTCGGGCAGCAGGCCCACGGAGTCGAGCGCGTCGGCGACCTCGTCCGGCACCCGGTCCCGCGCCTCGTCGAGCGTGAGCGGCTCCTCCTCGGCGAGCGAGGCCCCGCCGGGCGCGCGGCGGTAGAGGGTCACGCCACCCGTGCGCGTGTCGTAGAGGCCGCGCAGGTCACCTGCGGCACCGATCGGCCACGTCACCGGCGTGGGCTGCAGGTCGATGCGCCGCTCGAGCTCGTCGCACAGCGCGAGCGCCTCCTGGCCCGGGCGGTCCCACTTGTTGATGAACGTGATCACCGGGATGCCCCGGCGGCGGCACACGTCGAACAGCTTGAGGGTCTGCGGCTCGAGGCCCTTGGCCGCGTCGAGCAGCATCACGGCGGCGTCGACCGCGGTGAGCACGCGGTAGGTGTCCTCGGAGAAGTCGGCGTGGCCCGGGGTGTCGAGCAGGTTCACCACGACGTCGTCGAACGTGAACTGCAGGGCGGCCGAGGTGATCGAGATGCCACGCTTCTGCTCCATCTCGAGCCAGTCCGAGACCACGCCCGCGCGTCCACCCTTGCCGTGCACCGCGCCGGCCTCGGTGATGGCGCGCGCGTGCAGCGCGAGCGCCTCGGTGAGGGTGGACTTGCCCGCGTCCGGGTGCGAGATGACGGCGATGCTGCGGCGGGGTGCGGGTCCGGTCCCCGCCTCGTGCGCGGGCGCCGTCGTCGTGGGCTCGGTCATCGGTCTCCCTCGGGGTGGTGACGCAGGTGGCGGATCTCGCCGCGCAGGCTCGACGCGAACTGCTCCGCGCTGTCGAGGCGGTCACGCAGGCGGCGGCAACGGTCGTCGACCACGTCGCGGTAGCGTTCGAGCAGGGCCAGCAGCGCGACACGCTCCTCGGCCGACGGCGTCCCGGCGAGGACGTCGAGCGCCGTGAGCAGCTCGCGCATCTCGTCGAGCGAGAAGTCGAGCGGCTTCATCCGCATGACCAGCTCGAGCCGGGCCACGTCCGCCTGGGTGTAGAGCCGGAAGCCGCCCTGGGAGCGGCTCGACGGCGTGACGAGCCCGACCTCCTCGTAGTAGCGGATCGTGCGCAGGGACAGGCCCGTGCGCTCGGCGACCTCGCCGATCTGGTGGTGGTGGATCCCCACGGTGCGCCTTCCGGGTGGGGGTGGCGACCTGCCCGACGGCGAGGTCGACGTGCCGAGGCAGTCTACCGCCGCGTCAGGTTCGACTGCGGACGGCGACGTGGCGACCAGGTGTGTCGTCCGCCACGCCGCGCGCAGGTGTCACCCAACCCTCACGTCACGGTACGTTGGTCCCGGTCCCGAGGCGTGGCGCGCTGGTAGCCGCAGCCGCCACCCGGACCCCGCGCACCGACGCGCTCCCCGACCTGCCGGCCGCACCCGCGCGGCGAGCCCACGGGCGCGCACGCGCCCGGTGAACGAACGGAAGCCGTGTGACGACGTCCGACCACGACCTGCCCGACCCCACCGTGGCCGACCGCGCCGTGCCCGACCGCGAGCTCCGCGACGCTCCCACCCCGGTCGACGACCTCCACCCCCATGTCCCCGAGGCCGACGAGCGCGGCTCGATCCTCGCCGCGCTGCGCTCACCCCGCAGGCTGCGCACCGAGGTGCTCGCGGGCCTCGTCGTCGCCCTCGCACTGATCCCCGAGGCGATCTCGTTCTCGATCATCGCCGGGGTGGACCCCCGGGTCGGCCTCTTCGCATCCTTCACGATGGCGGTCTCGATCGCGTTCCTGGGCGGACGACCCGCGATGATCTCGGCCGCCACCGGCGCGATCGCCCTCGTGGTCGCGCCGGTGGTGCGCGACCACGGCCTCGACCACCTGATCGCGACGGTGATCCTCGGCGGGATCCTCCAGGTGGTGCTCGGCCTGCTCGGCGTCGCGAGGCTCATGCGGTTCATCCCCCGTTCGGTGATGATCGGGTTCGTCAACGCCCTCGCGATCCTGATCTTCCTCGCCCAGCTGCCGCACCTCACGGGCGTGCCGTGGGTCGTGTACCCGCTCGTCGCGCTCGGCATCGCCGTCATGGTCTTCCTGCCGCGGCTCACCACAGCCGTCCCCGCCCCGCTCGTCGCCATCGTCGGCCTGACGCTGATCACCGTGCTCGCCGCGGTCGTGGTCCCGACGGTGGGCGACGAGGGCGAGCTGCCGCGCTCGCTGCCCGCGCTCGTGGTGCCCGACGTGCCGTTCACGCTCGAGACCCTGCAGATCATCGCGCCCTACGCGCTCACCATGGCGCTCGTCGGCCTGCTCGAGTCGCTGCTCACCGCCAAGCTCGTCGACGACGTGACCGACACCCACTCGAACAAGACGCGTGAGAGCTGGGGCCAGGGTGCCGCGAACATCATCACCGGCTTCTTCGGCGGCATGGGCGGCTGCGCGATGATCGGCCAGACGATGATCAACGTGAAGGTCTCGGGCGCCCGCACCCGGATCTCGACCTTCCTGGCCGGCGTGTTCCTGCTGGCCCTGGTGGTCGGTGCGGGTGACCTGGTCGCGATCATCCCGATGGCCGCCCTCGTCGCAGTGATGATCATGGTGTCGGTCGCGACCTTCGACTGGCACTCCGTCCAGATCGGGACCCTGCGCCGGATGCCGCGCAGCGAGACCCTCGTGATGCTCACCACCGTCGTCGTCACCGTCGCGACGCACAACCTGGCCTACGGCGTCTTCGCGGGCGTGACCGCGGCGATGGTCGCGTTCGCGCGCCGCGTCGCGCACCTCACCGAGGTCACGCGCATCGACCAGGTGGACGACGACGTGCGCGTCTACCGCGTCACGGGCGAGCTCTTCTTCGCGTCGTCGAACGACCTCGTGTACCAGTTCAACTACAACGACGACCCGAAGAACGTCGTCATCGACATGTCGCAGGCACACATCTGGGACGCCTCGACGGTCGCGGCTCTCGACGCGATCCAGCAGAAGTACGCGTCGAAGGGCAAGACCGCCACGATCCTGCACCTGAACGACGACAGTGCGCGTCGCCACGAGCTGCTCGCGGGCCGGCTCGGCGCGGGCCACTGACGAGCCGCACCCCCTCCCACGTCGAGGTCGCCACCCCGCGCCGAGGTCGCCAGTCGCACGGCACTACCTCGGCGCGGAAGAGCGACCTCGACGTCAGGCGAGGGGAGCCAGGAGCTCGCGGAGGGCGCGGGCGGTCGGGACGTGGCCCGTGAGGACCACGCGGCCGTCGACGACGAGCCCGGGCGTGCTCATGACGCCCAGGGCAGCGATCTCGCCGTAGTCCGTGACCTTCTCGATGTCGGCCGCGACGCCGAGCTCGGCCACGGCCTCGCGCGTCACACGCTCGAGCGCGACGCAGTTGCGACACCCGGGTCCCAGGATCTTGATCTGCATGGTCCACCTCTCAGAAGACGGCGTTGAAGGTGAGACCGACGGCCAGGATGCCGACGGTGACGGCGCCGAAGAAGAGTCCGAGCAGCGGTGGCCTCAGCACGCGCCGCAGCAGCACCGCCTCGGGGATCGAGAGCGCGACCGTGGCCATCATGAACGCCATCACGGTGCCCGTGGCCATGCCCTTGGCCCACAACGCCTCCGCGATGGGGATGACCCCGGCGGCGTTCGAGTACAGCGGCACCCCGGCAAGGGTCGCGACGACGACGGCGAACGGGTCGTCCGGTCCCGCGTAGGCCGCGACGACGTCCGTCGGCACCCAGCCGTGGATCACCGCACCGACGGCGATACCCACGAGAACCCAGCGCCACACGCGGCCCACGATCTCCCGCGTCTCGGCGCGGGCGGCCTCGACGCGCTCGCTCAGTGACGGACGGTGCCCGTCGGCCGTGAGCCGCGCCACCGGGGCCTCGAGCACGAACGGCTCGACCCAGCGCTCGAGCGACAGCCGCGACAGGCCCCACCCCGCGAGGACGGCGAGCGTCAGGCCGGCACCCACGTAGGCGGCGGTGAGCTGCCACCCGAACAGGTCCGCGAGCATCACCACCGCGACCTCGTTGACCAAGGGCGACGCGATGAGGAAGGCGAGCGTCACGCCGATCGGCACACCGGCGGCGACGAAGCCGATGAAGAGCGGGATCGACGAGCACGAGCAGAACGGCGTGACGGCACCGAGCAGCGCGGCGAGGACGAGGGAGAGCGCGAGCGGCCGCCCCTCGAGGAACGCGCGGACACGCTCGGGGCGCAGGGTGGTGCGCAGCATCCCGATCGCGAAGACCAGACCCACGAGCAGGAGCAGGATCTTGACGGAGTCGTAGACGAAGAACTCGACGGCGCCCGCGAGCGCTCCCTCGGCCCCCACGGCGAGCGCGAGCGCGCGCCAGACGTGCTCGTTGGCGACGAGCAAGGCGACCCACGCGGCAGCGAGGAGCGCGAGGGCGCCCACGAGCCGCGTGCTGCGGGACCGCAGGCCCGGGGTGGCTGTCACATCCCCTCCTGACATCGACGCACATCGATACGTGCCACGTTAAGGGCCGGCCGGGCGGTGACACAGGACCTCCGTCCCGCTAGCATCGGCACATGCCGATGACAACGCACACGAGCGCTGCCGACGCCCTGGTGGGCATGGTCGAGGCCTCGTCCCTCTCCGCTCCCGCGGGCCTGTTCCGGGCGCTCGCCGACCCCTCGCGGCTGCTGATCCTGCGCCACCTCCTCACGGGCGAGCACCGCGTGGTCGACCTGACCCAGCACCTCGGCCTCGCGCAGTCGACGGTCTCGCAGCACCTCGCGTGCCTGCGCGACTGCGGGCTCGTCTCCTCGCGCGCCGTCGGCCGTGCGTCGTGGTTCGCGCTCACCCACCCCGAGGCCGCGCTGGACGTGCTGGGCGCCGCCGAGCGTCTGCTCGCACTCACCGGCGACGCGGTCGAGGGATGCGCGACGGCGCGTCGCGACGTGCGCACCGCGCAGGGCGCACGCCGTGGCTGAGCACCAGCATGGACGGTCCACGGCCACGGCACGACACCGTCGCGCCCTCAGGTGGGCCCTCGCCGTCACGCTCGCGGTGGTCGGCGTCCAGGCCGTCGGCGGGTTCCTCACCGGGTCCCTCGCGCTGCTCGCCGACGCCGCCCACATGCTCACCGACGCCACAGGCATCGTCGTCGCCCTCGTGGCCGCGCGGCTCGCGACCCGACCCGCCACCAGCGCACGCACCTTCGGGCTCCAGCGCGCCGAGGTGCTCGCGGCCCTCGCCAACGCCCTGCTGCTCGGCGGCCTCGCGATCTGGGTGCTCGCCGAGGCGGCGCAGCGGTGGGCCACGCCGCCTGAGGTCGCGAGCGGGCCCATGATCGCCGTCGCCGTGCTCGGCGGCCTCGCCAACCTCGTGAGCCTCGCGCTGCTCCACCGCGGTCAGCGCGAGAGCCTCAACGTCCGCGGCGCCTACCTCGAGGTGCTGGGCGACCTGGTGGGATCGGTCGCCGTCGTCGTCGCGGGCGTCGTGATCGCCGTGACCGGCTGGACCCGGGCCGACGTCGTCGCGTCGGTCGCGATCGGGCTGTTCATCCTGCCCCGCGCGTGGCGGTTGCTGCGCGAGGTCGTCGACGTGCTCCTCGAGGCGACGCCGCGCGACATCGACCTCGACGAGGTGCGGCGCCACGTGCGCGAGGTCCCGGGCGTGGTCGACGTGCACGACCTGCACGCGTGGACCATCACCAGCGGGGTGCCCGTGCTCTCCGCCCACGTGGTGGTCGACGACGCCTGCCTCGCGGACAACCGCTCGGGCGACGTGCTCGACGCGCTCGGCCGGTGCCTCGGCGAGCACTTCGACACCGAGCACTCGACCTTCCAGCTCGAGCCCCGCACCCACGCGACCCACGAACCCCCCACCCACCCCTGACCCGAGCAGGCCCACCCCTCCCCCGTCACCCCCGCCCCACGCGGTCCGCGAGGTGGGCGGGAGGCTGGGGAGGGTGGGGGCGGGGTGGTGTGCCTAGGGTGCGGGGATGGAGGGGCCCGGGTGCGAGGCGGTCGGCGAGGGGTGGCTCGCCGAGCCCGTCGCCGCCGTCACCAGCCTCGCGTTCGTGGTGGCAGCGGTCGCGGTCCTCGTCGGTGCCCCGCGTCCGTGGGGGCGACGCACGCTCGTCTACGCAGCGCTCGTCGCGGGGATCGGGGTGGGCTCGTTCGTGCAGCACGGACCGGGCGGCCGCTCCCCGGCGTCCACGTGGGTCGACGTCGCGCACGACCTCCCGCTGCTCGCGGCCCTCGCCCTCCTCGGTGCCGACGCGCTCGCGTCCCTCCGCGGCGCCTCGCTGCGCGACCGCACGTGGGTGCTGCCCTCGCTCGTGGTGCTGGTCGTCGTGGTCGTCGCACCGCGCGCGGGCGACCTGGTGCAGGTCGCGCTCGCCGTCGTCGCCGTCGTGCTCGTGCTTCTGCGCGCCCGCGCTGTGCCCACCACTCGCGCGCGCACCCTCGTCGCGCTCGGCCTGCTCGCGGTGGGCGGGACGCTCGGCACGCTCTCGCGGGCCGGGTGGCCGCTGTGCGATCCCAGCAGCCCGTGGCAGGGGCACGCCGCGTGGCACGTGCTCGCCGCAGCGGCCCTCGTCGCGCTCGAACCGACCCTCGGCGCCCGGCCTCCCGACGTCAGGAGCTGACGACGACGTCCTTGTGCCAGGACTGCGTCGAGTAGGACGTCACGAAGCCCTCGGCCGCGTACAGCTCGTTGGCGCCCGTCGGCGAGTCCGCGTCGACCTCGAGCGACACCCGGGCCCGTCCGCGGGCGGCCGCGTCCGCGACCACCGTTCGCAGCAGGGACTTGGCGACACCGCGACCGCGAGCCGAGCGCAGGACCCCCAGGTACGCGACGTAGGTGCTCGCGGGGGCCTCGTCCGCACCCGGGGAGACCGTGCCGACGAGCGCACCGGCCGGTCGCGTCTCGCCGTCCTGCGTGAGCTCGGCGAGCCACCAGTGGTCCCAGCGGTGGCCCGGGTCCTCACGCAACCGCGAGAGGAACTCGTCGAAGGTCTCCTCGTGGTAGTTGAAGTGGTCGGCGAACGCCTCCTCGAGCACGTCGTGGACGGCCACGAGGTCGGCCTCGTCGGGCATCCCGCCACCCGCGCGACGCACGCGGCGCACGGTCAGGTCCGGGTGCATCTGTGCGGCGGCGTCCGCGTCGTCCTCGCTCACCGGTCGACCCATCTGCCACCAGGTGCGCGTGTGGTCGAAGCCCGCCGCACGCAGGAACCCCTGCTGACGCTCGTCCGCCGCGAACGCACCGCTGTCCATCTGCGTGAGGTCGAGGCCGCGCTCGCGCGCCAGGGCGGACGACGCGCGCTCGGCCCAGCCGAGCAGGGCGTCGGCGAGCGTCGCCGCGACGTCGTCGGGCAGGTGCGGGTCGACGACGGCGGAGACGAGCACCCGACCGGCCGCGCGGTCGTGGACGGTCCCCCAGCCGCGCGCACGGCCCCTCGCGTCGCTCACGAGCACGTGCCTGCGGGTGTGCCGCCCGGGGCCCGTGACGTCGGCCTCGACGTCGGCGAGGCCTGCGGACGACCTTCCCCGCGCGGCGACCTCGTGGCGCCGCAGCAGGTCGTGCAGGTCCGCCGTGTCGGCACCGTCCGGCGCGCCGGCCGACCACCCGGGCGGCAGCGCGTCGAGCGGGAGCAGCGGGGCTCCCGGGTCGCCGTCGGAGGTGGCCGGATGGGCGTCGGTGGAGGTGCTCACAGCCCGATTCTTCCGCACCCGCGCGTCCCACCCCAAGCCGAGCTCGCCCCCGCACTCCTCTCCGGTGGCGTGTTTGCCCAGGTGGGAGCACCATGGAGGTTCTGGGACGCGAGGAGGCGACCATGGTCCAGGTGCACACGATCCACGACGGCGGTCAGTGGCGGAACCGGGTCGACGGCCTCCAGCAAGGCACGGCGTACGACGACCGTTCCTGCGCGGTGGCCGCCGGACGGCTCATCGTCTCGGAGCTCGGCGGGACCTTCTACGGGCACGACGTCGACGGTCACGTCGTCGAGAGCTGGGCGAGCTCGGCCCGCCCGCGCCGCGAGACGGTCACGGCCCGCTACACGGCCTGAGCCAGGGCGAGCGTCACCTCGTTGCGCCACGGGTCGTGCAGGGTGAGGCTCCGCCCGTCGTCGGCGACCTCCACGCCCCGGTGGCGCATGCGATCGGCGACGGCGTCCAGGTCGGCCCGCGCGGGGACCGTCACGGTGACGGCACCCAGGCCCAGGGTCGACGCACGTGGGCCCGCGCCGCGGCTGTTCCAGGTGTTCACCGCGATGTGGTGGTGGTATCCGCCGGCGCTCACGAAGAGCGCTCCGGGCAGCCGGGCGGTCGTCTCGAAACCGAGCGCGTCCACGTAGAAGCCGTGCGCCGCGTCGACGTCGCCCACCTGCAGGTGCACGTGGCCCACCTGGGCCGGCGCCGCGGCGAGCCCGCCCGCGGCGGCCTCGGTGAGGTGGCGCCGCAGGAACGCCTGCGGGTCGAGGTACAGCGTGTCCATCTGCACCTGCCCGTCACGCCACTGCCAGGTCGAGCGGTCGCGGTCGTGGTACAGCTCGATCCCGTTGCCCTCCGGGTCGGTGAAGTAGAAGGCGCTGCTCACCAGGTGGTCGGCGCTGCCCACGTAGCGGGAGAGCGGGTGACGCGCGGCGCTCGCGACCGCCGCCGCGAGGTCGCTCTCGGTGGCGAAGAGGATCGCGGTGTGGAACAGCCCGGCCTGGGTGCGTGCGGGTCGGGGCAGCCCCGGCGTGTGGCGCAGCACGAGCACGACGGTGCGGCCCCGGCCCAGGCGGCGCAGGCCCGCACCCTCGTCGACGACGACGAGGCCGAGCGCGTCGCGGTAGTACGCGGTCATCGCCTCGAGGTCACCCACGTGCAGGGTGACGGCGTCGACGTCGGCAGCGGCGGGCAGCAGGTCCTGGAGCTGACGCGCTCCGGGCCGGGGTGCGGTGACGGACATGGCTGCCTCCTGGGCACGAACGACTCACGACGGGTGTTAGTTGAACGTACAACTAACCTACGTCATTCCCCAGGGTCGGTCGAGGTCCTCAGGACGAGCGGCGCGAGGACGCGGGGCACCGGCGCGGCACCCGGGCCACCCGCGCGCATCCAGTCCCCCAGCTGCGCCGTGGGTCCCTCCCCCGCCAGCCGCTCGAACCACACCGGCGCAGCGCCCCGGGCGCGGCACGCCGGGGTCGGCCGAGCTACCACGACGTCACCGCGCTCGCACTCGTCGAGGCACTCGACGAAGGTCAGCCGCGCGACGCCGGCCGTCGCGAGGGCCTCGAGCCGGGCCCGCTGGGCCTCGGGCTCGCCGAACGTCTCACCCGCGCACAGGCTGCACGCGGTGAGACCCGGCACACCGGCGGGGGCAGGCCGGACGCCGCGGCCAGGGAGATCGGTCACGGGGCGTGACGGTACCCGCTGAACCGCCGGTGACCGTCACCGCGGCGCCGTCCCTCGCCGGAACGACCCGCGTGTGCACTCGCCCCCGCGTCACGGCGCCGACGACGGCCGCGGCACCGTCCCGACGGCACCGCCCTCGGGACGGGGAAGCGTGCGGGTCTCGACCACCTCGGCCGCGATCTCGTGCAGGCGGCGGTTGGCGTGCTGACTCAGCCGCACGAGCACGCCGAACGCGCGGTCGGGCGCCAGGCCGAAGCGCTCCATGACGATGCCCATCGCCTGCCCGATCACGTCCCGCCGCGCGAGCGCCTCACGCAGCTGCTGCTCACGCTCGGCGCCCACGAGCGCGACCGCCGCATGGGTCGCGAACAGCTCGGCCACCTGCAGCGCATCGGCCTCGAACCCGCCCTGGCGCGTCGACGAGAGGTTGAGGGCGCCGAGGTCGTCGCCGTGCACCCACAGCCGCACGCACAGCATGGCCCGCACGCCGAGGCCCCGCGCCGCGGCGGCGAGCACCGGCCAGCGGTCGTCCGCACCCACGTCCGCCGTCTCCACCACGGGCTGCTCGAACAGCGCGTCGAGGCACGGGCCCTCGCCCGTCTCGTACTGCGCCGCGTCGAGGCGTCTCGCGACGTCGTCGGACGCCGCGCGGGTGGTCACGGTGCGTCGACGGCGCGTGACCATGGAGATGCTGGCGCGCTCGGCACCCGGGACGGCCCCGACCGCGCCGTCGACGACGGCACGCAGCGTCGCCTCGAGGTCGTCGCTGCCCTCGAGGTCACGTGCGAGCTCGGCGAGCTCGCGGGCGAGGTCGGCCCCGCCCGCCCGCTGCGTCACGGGGCCGGCTGCCGGGGCCACGCCGTCGTCGTCTCGCACCTTCGCGAGCCTACGCGTGCACCCCCGTGCCCGCCCCCGTACGCTGGCACCACCATCGGGTGAGGACACCGCTCGGTCCGGTACGTCGACGACGACGCCGCGCGTCGTCGCGCCTGCACCCTGGAGCCCCGGCGATGGACGAGAAGAGCCCCCGAGGATCGATCACCGTCGACGCCCAGTCGTCGTTCACGTTCGTCCGGCTCGCCGGAGAGGTCGACGTGACGCTGCGCCCGCAGGCGAGCCACGCGCTCGCGGTGTGCGTGACGCGCGGCGTGCCCGTCGTGGTCGAGTCGCAGCGCGCGACCTTCGCCGACTCCTACACGCTCGCCTTCCTGCTCCAGCTCTCGCGCGCCTGCGGCGAGGACGGCGTGCGGGTCGCGCTGCCGGATCCTTCACCTGCGCTCGCCGGCCTTCTCCAGATGACCGGCACGGACACGCTCTTCGACCTGGGCGCGCCCGCTCAGGCGCCCGACGAGGCGACGAGCTCGCGCACCACGGGGGCGACCTCCGCGCCGTAGCGACGCAGCACGTCGCCGTCGTCGGCCGCGAGCACGAAGCCCGTGACGCGGTGCTCGAGCGCGAGGCCCGCGAGCTGCTCGGCCCACTGGCGGGGCGGGCCCACGAGGAAGCCGCCGTCACCCTCGGTGAAGCGGCCGCCGACGTTGAGCAGCCTGCGCACGGCCCTCGGGTCGCGGCCCGCCGCGTGGGCGGCGTCGTCGATACGGCGGTGCCCCTCGTCGAGGTCACGCAGCGAGTCCAGGTAGCCGAGCGACGGGAGCCAGCCGTCGGCCTTCGCGCCGACCAGCCGCAGCATGCGTGGCTTGTAGGCGCCGAGCCACAGGCCGACCGGATGGGCGGGCGCGGGCCCGCGCTTGGCCCCGTCGAGTCGGTAGGCCTCGCCGTCGACGCGCAGCCGCGAGCGCTCGTCGTCCGCCCACACGCCCCGGATCACCTCGATCGCCTCGTCGAGCGCGGTCACCGCCTCGCCCGGCGTGCGGCGCGGCCCGCCCATCGCCGCGATCGCGTCCCAGAAGGCACCCGCCCCCAGGCCCAGCTCGACGCGGCCCTCGCTGAGCAGGTCGAGGCTCGCCGCGGCCCGTGCGAGCACCGCGGGCGGGCGCAGCGGCAGGCTCGCGACGTTCGGGGCCAGGTGCACGCGCTCGGTGCGCGCCGCGACGTACGACAGCAGCGTCCAGGTGTCGAGGAAGGCCGGCTGGTAGGGGTGGTCCTGGAACGTCACGAGGTCCAGGCCCGCGCGCTCCGCCTCGACGGCGAGGGCGACGGTCGCCGAGGGATCGGCGGCGGTCGGGGTGACGAAGGCGCCGAAGACGAGGGCCGGGAGGCCGCTCGTGCCGGTGGTCGAGGGGGCGGGTGCGTCCATGTCCGTACAACGGGCCCGACGGCGGGCTGTTCCCGGCGGGCGCGGTGCGGGGAGAGGAGAGCATGCCCGCGAGCGCCGTGCGGTCGCACGTGTCGGTGGCGCGGAGCAGGATGCGCATGTGCTCCTCGCCGACGTCGCCGCGACCTCGGGCGCGCTCGCCGCGACCCGCTCGAGGCTCGCCAAGCGCGCGCTGCTCGTCGAGCTGCTGCGCCGTGCCGAGCCTGGGGACCTCCCCGTGCTCGCGTCCTACCTCGGTGGGACCCTGCGTCAACGCCGCACCGGGCTGGGCTGGCGCTCGCTCGCCGACCTGCCCGAGCCCGCGGCCCAGCCCAGCCTGACCCTGGACGAGGTCGACGCCGCCTTCGAGCGGATGAGCACGCTCGAAGGTCCTGGCTCGTCCCGCGCCCGTGCGCGCGAGGCCGGCGAGCTCTTCGCACGCGCGACGACGGACGAGCAGCACCTGCTGCGGGGGTTGGTGAGCGGCGAGCTGCGCCAGGGGTCGCTCGACGCGCTGCTGCTCGACGCGGTGGCCGAGGCCGCCGGTGTGCCGGCCGCGACGGTGCGGCGCGCCGCGATGCTCGCGGGGGCGACGGCGCCCGTACTGGTCGCGGCGCTCGGTGCGGGATCACCCGAGGCCGCGCGGGCCGCGCTCGAGGAGGTCGGACTGACCGTCGGCCGCCCCGTGCGACCGATGCTCGCGAGCTCGGCGCCCGACGTCGCGGCGGCGCTCGCGGGGTTCGAGGGCCGCGAGGTGGTGGTCGACGCCAAGCTCGACGGCATCCGCATCCAGGTGCACCGCGACGGCGACGCCGTGCAGGTGGTCACCCGCAGTCTCGACGACATCACGACGCGCGTCCCGGAGGTCGTGGCCGTGGTGCGTGACCTTCCGGTGCGCAGCGTCGTCCTCGACGGCGAGGCGCTCGCCCTCGATGCCGACGGTCGTCCGCGGCCCTTCCAGGAGACCTCGGCGCGCTCGGCGACGCGCGACGCCGAGCTCGCCGCGACCACCACGCTCACCCCGTTCTTCTTCGACGTGCTCCACGCCGACGGCGTCGACCTGCTCGACGCACCGCTCCGGGAACGGCTCGAGGTGCTCGACCGGATCGCGCCGGGCCACGGCGTCGAGCGGCTCGTGACGACCGACCCGGCTCAGGCGCAGGAGCTCTTCGCGCGCCTCGTGGCCCACGGTCAGGAGGGCGTGGTCGTCAAGGACGCGGACGCTCCCTACGAGGCGGGCCGTCGCGGCAGCGCCTGGGTCAAGGTCAAGCCGCGCCACACGCTCGACCTCGTGGTGCTCGCCGTCGAGCGCGGCTCGGGCCGCCGCACCGGCCTGCTGTCCAACATCCACCTGGGCGCCCGCGATCCGGCCGGCGGGTTCGTGATGCTCGGCAAGACCTTCAAGGGCATGACCGACGAGATGCTCGCCTGGCAGACCGAGCGCTTCCGCGAGCTCGCGGTCGAGGACGACGGCTGGACCGTCACGCTGCGACCCGAGCAGGTGGTCGAGATCGCGTTCGACGGGCTCCAGCGCTCGTCGCGCTACCCCGGCGGGCTCGCGCTGCGCTTCGCCCGCGTGCTGCGCTACCGCGACGACAAGCCGGCGAGTGAGGCGGACACGATCGACGTGGTGAGGGCGCTGGTGCGCTGAGGGCAGGTGCCCGCTGCGACGCTCGACCCGTCCGCGCCCGCGAGTGTGGAGCGTTTCGGCTGCGACACGCCGGGCCAGAGGTCAGGAACGCGCCACACGAGTCGGAGACGCTCCACACCAGGCCGGGAACGCGCCACACCAGCCAGGAACGCTCCACACCAGGCCGGAACGCTCCACACGAGCCAGGAACGCTCCACATGCGTCGGGAACGCTCCACACGGGCAGTGGGCTCGGGACGCCGGTGCCCGGAATGGCCGGCGGGGTGGCGAGGTTCTGGCGGGTGCGTGATCGCGCGCACCCCGAACCGAGGAGGACCTCCATGACCACGTTCGCCGTCACCGGAGCCAGCGGCAAGCTCGGCCGCCGCGTCGTGACCGAGCTGCTCGACCGCGGCGTACCCGCGCACGACGTCGTCGCCGTGGTGCGCGACCCCGCGCGGGCGACCGACCTCGCCGAGCGCGGCGTGGAGGTGCGCGTGGGCGACTACGCGCGCCCCGAGACGCTCACCCCGGCGCTCAGCGGTGTCGACCGGCTGCTGCTCGTCTCGGGGAGCGAGCCCGGCAACCGCGTCGCGCTGCACGGGGCCGTGATCGACGCCGCCGTCGCGGCCGGCGTCTCGCGGATCGCGTACACGAGCATCCTCGACGCCGGGGCGAGCTCGAACCCGCTCGCCGGTGAGCACCGCGGCACCGAGGAGCTGCTGCGCGCCTCGGGCCTGCCCACCACGCTCCTCCGCAACGGCTGGTACGCCGAGAACTACACGGACCAGATCGCTGCGAGCCTGGACCGCGGAGTGCTGCTGAGCGCCGCGGGCGACGGGCGCATCTCCGCCGCCCCGCGCGCCGACTACGCCGTCGCCGCGGCAGCAGCCCTGCTCGACGACGCGCCGGGCGACCGTGTGCACGAGCTCGGCGGACCCTCGTTCGACCTCGACGAGCTCGCGGCGACGGTCACCGAGGTCACCGGCCGCCCCCTGGTGCACCGCTCGCTGCCCGCCGCCGAGTACGTCGCGGCCCTCGTGGAGGCGGGCCTCGACCAGGGCACCGCGACGTTCCTCGCGGCGCTCGACACGTCGGTCGCGGCTGGTGACCTCGAGACCGACAGCCGGGACCTCGAGCAGCTGCTCGGACGCCCCGTCACCCCGCTCGCGGACGTGGTGCGCGAAGCTCTGGCCTGAGTGGATCGCTGGGCGCTCGCCCGAGCGGTGCGTGATGCGGGAACAACGGCGCGCCGTCCGCCGTTGTGAAGGGTGCTGCCCCGGATCGAGACCCCGGGCTCCACATCTCGCCGCCACGAGCGGCCACGCGCCGAGAGGCGTCCGCCGGGGCAGCACAGAGGGCGGCAGACCATCGGTCTGCCGCCCTCGTCGCGTCGTGCCCCGGGCCGGTGCCCCGGCCCGGGGCCCCGACTCAGCCGTCCCGGTGCGTCCCGGCGGGCTCATGCGTCCCTGCAGGCTCGGACGCCACGTCGTGCTGCGCGTGCGCGTGCGGGTGGCGCCGCTCGAGCTTGGCACCCTCGACGTCGACGTCCGGCAGGATCCGCGCCAGCGGGCCTGGCAGCCACCACGCCCCGGCCCCCGCGAGGTGCATGAGCGCCGGCACGAGGACCATGCGCACGACGAACGCGTCGAGCAGCACGCCGAACGCGAGCGCGAACCCGATGGGCCGGATCATCGCGGTGTGCGAGAAGACGAACCCACCGAACACCGACGCCATGATGATCGCCGCGGCTGTGACCACGGCACGCCCGGCGTGCAGGCCCTGCACCACGGCCAGCCGCGGCGGGGCGCCGTGCGCGTACGCCTCGCGCATGCCCGAGCCGATGAACAGCATGTAGTCCATCGCGAGGCCGAACAGCACGCCCACGAGGATCGTCGGCAGGAAGCTCAGCACCGGGCCGGGCGAGTGCACGCCGAACAGGTCGCCGAGCCAGCCCCACTGGTAGATCGCGACCACGCCGCCCACGGCCGCGAAGTACGACAGCACGAAGCCCGCGGTCGCGATCACGGGCACCAGCAGCGAGCGGAACACGAGCACGAGGATCACGAGCGACAGGCCGACGACCACGGCCAGGTAGACCGGCAGGGCGTCGCCCAGCTTCTCGGAGATGTCGACGTTGCCGCTCGCGAGGCCCGCGACGGACAGCTCGACGTCGCCGCCGGCGGCCGTGACGCCGGTCGCGTCGCGCACGGCGTGCACGAGCTCCTCGGTCGAGACGCTGTTGGGGCCCTTGGCCGGGATGACCTGGAAGGTCAGCATGTCCCGGTCGGCGGACGTGGCCGCCGGGGCGACCGCCACGACGTCGTCGAACTCCGCGAGACGCGAGCCGATCTCGGCCTGGACGGACGGCAGATCCTCCTCCGCGACCGGTGAGGCGAGGTCCGCGACCACGAGGAGCGTCCCGTTGATGCCCTCGCCGAACTTCTCGGCGACCGTCGTGTACGCCCGGTACTGGGTCGAGTCCTCGGGCTCCGACGAGCCGTCGGGGAGCCCCAGACGAAGCGACATGGCGGGAACCGCGAGCACGAGCAGCGCGGTCACGCCGACGAGCACGCGCACGACGGCGGACCACGTCGCCATGGGGCGTGAGGGCCCGGCCGCGGGCGCGGTGAGCTTCTCGGCCTCGGCCTTGGCGCGGTCCCGCTTGCGCAGCACGCGGGTGCCGAGCATGCCGAGGATCGCGGGCGTCAGGGTGACCGCGACCAGCACGGCGACGGCGACGCACAGCGCCGCGACCGTGCCCATGAGCCCGAGGAAGGGCACGCCGGTGACGTTGAGCGCGAGCAGCGCGATCAGCACGGTCGCCCCGGCGAAGACGACGGCGTTGCCCGACGTCCCGTTGGCGAGCCCGATGGACTCGGCGACGTCGTAGCCCTGGAGCAGCTGGCGGCGGTGCCGGTTGACGATGAAGAGCGAGTAGTCGATCCCGACGGCGAGCCCGAGCATCACGCCGAGCACCGGCGTCACCGAGATCATGTCGACGACTCCCGAGAGCGAGAGCGCGACGAGCGCGCCCACCGCGACACCCACGAGCGCGGTCACGATCGGCAGAGCGGCTGCGACAGCAGTGCCGAGCATCACGAGCAGGACGACGGCCGCGACCACGACGCCGACCACCTCGCCCACGCCCAGGATCTCGGGAACGCCCGCGGTGATCTCGGCCGAGATCTCGACGTCGACGCCGTCGATCGGCTCGGCCGTGAACGCCTCGACCACGGACTCCTTGACCTCGTCGGGCACGTCGAGCGCCGCCTCCTCGAAGACGACGGTGGCGACCGCGGCGCTGCCGTCGGCCGAGACGGTGCGCACCTCCTCCGCCAGCTCGAGCAGGGTCGCGGCGCTCTCGAGGTTCGCGCTCTGGGTCTCGAGCTCGGCGAGGCCCGCGTCGAGCTCCGCCTGACCGGCCTCGAGCTCCGCGAGGCCCGCGTCGATCTGCGCCTGGGCGGCGTCCAGCTCGGCCTGCTGCGCGTCGAGCTGTGGTGCGCTCAGCTCGAGCATCCCGGCCGCCTCGGCCTGGGCCCGTGCGGCATCGAGCTGCTCCTGACCCGCGTCGAGCTCGGCCTGGCCCTGCTCGAGCTGGGTGCGCGCGGCGTCGAGCTCGGCCTGGCCGGCCTCGATCTCCCCGCGCGCCTGCTCGATCTGCGCGGCGCCCTGGGTCACCTGCTCCTGCGTCGCTGCGCGCTCGTCCTCCGTCTGGAACGGGTCGACGACGGTCCGCACGCCGTCGAGGCCGGCGGCGTCCGCGATGCGCTCGCGCACGGCCTCACGCTGCGCGTCGGTGAAGGCCTCGCCGTCGGAGGTCGCGAGCACCACGCTGCCCGTGCCGCCCGAGGCCTCGGGCAGCTCGTCCGCGAGACGGTCGGTCACCTCGGCGGTGGGCGTGCCCGGGATCGAGACGTTGGTCGCGAGGGTCCCCGCGCCGACGAGGTAGGCCGCGACCGACGCGACGAGCACGACCGCCCAGACGGCGACGACGGTGCGGGCCCGGCGGACGGCGAACCGCCCGATCCGGTAGAGGAGCTCTGCCATGGTGACCTTCCCAGGAGGGTCGTACGTGGTGGGTGGGTGAGCCGTGCCGCGCGCCGTCACGCGGGACGGGGTTCAGGAGTGACGTGCCGCGCGTGCCCGGTAGCCGTCGCCGACGCTCGCGACGAGCCGCTCGACGAGCTCGGCCCACAGGGCACGCGAGGCGTCGTCGTCGGCCGCGCCCGTGCGCAGGTACCAGTGCCGGTGCAGCACGACGACGCCGCTCAGCATCGCGTTGACCATGAGATCCACGTCGAGCGGCTCGGCGTCGGGGTGGCGTTCGACGAGGGCCGTCGTGAAGCGGTCGGCCACGTGCTCGAGGCTCCGCTGCAGCAGCACCGCGCGTGCGGGCGACGTCTCGCCGTCGTAGCCGAGGGTGCGCGTCAGGTAGGCCATCGGCGTCACGAGGTCCGTGCTGCGCAGCGCGTGCACGATCTCGTCGAACATCACCTCGTCGGACGTGCCCTCCGGAGCGCCGTCGGGACCGTTCCCGGGTGCCGGGGCGACGGCCGCGCTCGCGACGAACCGCTCGACGAGGGCACCCAGGACGTCGGCGCAGACCTCGCGCACCACGTCGTCGAGCGAGGCGAAGTGGTTGAACACCGTGCGGCGCGAGACGTCCGCACGCGCGGCGAGGTCGTCGACCGAGAACTCGATGCCGCCCGTCGACTCCATGAGGGAGGACGCGGCGTCGATGATCGCGCGCCGGTGCCGCTCCTTGAGCGCGGCGCGGCGATCGGGCGCGGTCGACGCGGCAGGGCTCGAGGTCACATCGCTACACTAGGTGCATCGATGCACTCGGTGCAATCAGGGCCAGGCCCCACGCCGGGCCGCGAGCGCCCGGCTCAGTAGCCGCCGCCCCCCTCGCCCGAGGCACCCTCGAGCACCGCCGCGGTTCCCGACAGACCGAGCCGCGTCGCACCGGCGGCGACCATCGCCTCGGCCTGCGCGCGCGTGCGCACCCCGCCCGAGGCCTTGACACCCAGGCGTCCGCCCACGGTCGCGGCCATGAGCCCGACGGCGTGCACGCTCGCGCCGCCCGCGGGGTGGAAGCCCGTCGAGGTCTTGACGAAGTCGGCCCCGGCCGACTCGGCGGCGCGGCACACGGCCACGATCTCCTCGTCCTCGAGGGCGGCCGACTCGATGATGACCTTGAGCAGGGCGCCGGGGATCGCAGCCCGCACGGCCGCGATGTCGGCCTCGACCGCGTCGAAGCGCCCGGCCTTCGCAGCGCCGACGTCGATCACCATGTCCACCTCGGCCGCGCCGTCGGCCACCGCCCGAGCCGCCTCGGCCGCCTTGATCTCGCTGTGGTGCTTGCCCGAGGGGAAGCCGCACACGGTCGCGACCACCAGGTCACCCGCGTCCACCGTGAGCGGGAGCATCGAGGGCGACACGCAGATCGCGAGGACCCCCAGCTCACGCGCCGAGGCGACGTGCGCCTCGACGTCGGCGACCGTCGCGGAGGGCGCCAGCAGGGTGTGGTCGACCAGGCGGGCGAGCTCGGCCGTGGGGATGCCGGGAGCGGTGGAGGACATGCGGACTCTTCCGTCGACGGGGCGGTGCGGGCCCATCCTCGCACCGCACGCGGGGCCAGGCGACCGACCTCCGTCCGGTCAGGCGGTCTGCGGGGTGCGGTACACCAGGCGCCGGTAGAGGGCCTCGGCCGGACCGCGCCTGCCGGCGCGCTCGAGCAGCACCGCGACCACCACGGTGACCAGCCACACGCCGACCGCCCACGCGACCACCTGTGCCGAGCTCAGGTGCTCGCCCAACCCCCCGGCCCAGCCGCGCAGCGGGAGCACGAACAGCACCGACTGCAGCAGGTAGCACGTCAGCGAGCGCACGCCGACAGCACGTAGGGCCCGCCCCACGGGCCCGAGGCCCGCCACGGTCGCGCCACGAGCCGCGACCACCCAGGCCACGAGCGACGCGAACGCCACCCCACCGGCCATCCCCGTGAGCTCGTGCAGGGTCGCAACCCCGAAGACCCCCGCGGGGCCCGGGTCCCACACCCGCGCGACCGCGAGAGCCATGGGCAGGCCGCCGACCACGCTCACCGAGAGCCCGCCGAGCACCCACCGCCGCAGCAGCGCGAGGTGCCGCTGCGGCTCCTCGAGCACCGACGACCGCGCGAACCACAGACCGAGCAGCACGAGCGGCAGCGCGAGGGCCACGCCGAAGGGCGCGGCGAACAGGCTCATCAGACGCACGACCATGGCCCCGAGCACGTGCTGCTCGGCGTCGCCGAGCAGGGCCAGGTCGCCCGCTGCGCCCTCCCATGCCGCGAGCGCCTGCGCCGAGCCCGCTCCGATCGCTCCGAGCGCCGCTGCGATCCCGCCCACGACGGCGAGCGTGCGACCGCGTGCCCGCACGAGCGTCACCGCGAGCAGTCCGGTGAGCCCGTAGGTCGCGAGGATGTCGCCCTCGAAGAGCAGGACGATGTGCACCGCACCGAACGCGGCGAGCACGGCGGCGCGGCGCACCAGGTCACCCCGCGCCGCGAGCCACGGCACACCCGCCTGGGCGCGCCGCCGCAGCACCACGCCGATCCCGTAGCCGTACAGCAGGGCGAACATCGGCATGGTGCGACGGTCGACGAGCAGCGACACGACGCCGTCGACCACGCGGTCGAGCGTCGACCCGTCCACGGGACGCAGACCCGCGCCGACAGGCCCTCCCCACAGGTGGATCACCGAGTTGGCGATCGCGATGCCGAGCAGCGCGAGCCCGCGCGCGACGTCGGGCGCCACGGCGCGCCGGCTCAGCTCGAGCGGTGTCGCCGGCGGGACGGGCGACGCCCCGTGCGCGGCCTGCGGCGGGCCCGTGCCTACGGGCGGCGCCGCAGGTGGGGACGCAGGAGGGGTGGGTGCCTGGGACGCGGGAACCCCGTCGCGGTCCACGGGCGTGCTCGGGCTGCTCGGCGTGCTCATGCCGCCCAGCCTCCCGGGTGCGGCCCGCGCCGCGCCTCGGCCGCGAGGTGGGTCCCGTGGTCCGCCGCGAGGATGACGCGCGGGAGGATGCCCCGCGCGGCCGCGGACGACGGCGCCCGGCGCCAGTGGCTCGCCGCCCTCAGCCGAAGGACAGGCCCTCGCCCCGGTACGTCGGGACCACGTCGAGATCGCCGTCGGGCCCGACGAGGGCTGCGGTCGCGAACCGTTCCATCACCTCACCCGCCTTGGCGTGGCGGAACCACACCCGGTCCCCGACCGCGAGCCGTCGCGCCCCTGGGCCCCGCACCGGCGTCTGCACCTCACCCGCCCCCTCGGAGCGCACCAGGCGCAGGCCGTGCGGGTGGACCGGTGAGGGTGCACGTGCCGGGCCGACGGGTCCCGACGCGATGTACCCGCCGCCGAACAGCGTCGCGATCTGCTCGGCCGGCCGCCGCACCACGTCGAGGCCGAAGAAGGCTGAGGGCGTCAGCCGACGGTGCCCCGCGGGCACGCGATAGCCGTCGAACAGCGTGGGTGAGAGCAGCCCGGAGCCACTCGTGAGCTCGGTCACGGCGGGGTCCGCGGCGGTCGCGGTGAGCGAACCCGTCCCGCCACCGTTGACGAGGTCCAGGGGCCCGACGGCGCGCTCGACCGCCTGCGCGACGGCCCCACGGCGCTCGGCGAGCTCGGCGAGCGACGCGCGCTTGACCCCGCGCACGGCAGGTGAGGAGTCCGGCAGCCCGGCCACCTGCGCCTCGTAGAACATCAGGCCCCGCACCTCGTGACCCCGACGGGCAACCTCACGCGCGAGCGCCGCGGCCGCGTCGGGCGTCCGGACGGGTGACCGACGCACGCCCAGGTGCACACGCTCGCCCGGCCCCAGGCGCAGCGAGGCGTCGACGTCGAGGCACACCCGCACGCGCGCGTCGGGCTCACCGGCCGCGGTCCGCGCCCGGTCCACGAGGTCGAGCTGGGCGACGTCGTCGACCATGAGCGTGACCGCCGCGCGCGCTGCCGGGTCCGCCACGAGCTCGGTGAGCGCGGCGAGATCGGCGGTCGGGTAGCCGAGCAGCACGTCGTCGGCGCCGCGCCCCACCCACCACAGCGCCTCGCGCAGCGCGTAGGCCATGAGACCCCTGAAGCCCTCGGCGAGCGCGCGGTCGATCAGCGCCGGCACGCGCACCGACTTGGTCGCCAGGCGCACCGGCCGGCCGTGCGCGCGACCGAGCAGCTCGCGGGCGTTGGTGTCGAAGGCCGCGAGGTCGACGACGACGAGCGGCGCGGGCAGGTCCGCCGTGGCGGTGCGGCACACGACCGGGATCATCGGGCCATCGTGGCGGCCCACCTCTTGACGGCGCCACCCCTGCGCCGATAGTCACCGCACATGATGATCGGCGTCGGGCAGCGCAGCGCGCCGCGCACGTGGCGCAACTGGTCGCGCACCGCGACGGCGCACGCCCAGCAGTTCTGGCGGCCCCGCGACGTCGCCGACGTGGTGCGCGCGGTGCGGTTCGCGGCGCGCACGGGGACGCGGCTGCGCGTCGTCGGCGGCGGTCACTCGTTCACCCCGCTCGTCGCGACCGACGGTGTGCTGCTGAGCCTCGACCACCTCGCCGACGTGCAGCGCGTCGAGCCGACGCCCGACGGCGGCGCACGCGTGACCGTGGGCGCCGGGATGCGGCTGCGCACGCTCAACGCCGAGCTCGCGCGCCGGGGCCTGGCGATGGAGAACCTGGGCGACATCGACCACCAGTCGGTCGCCGGGGCCGTGTCGACGGGCACCCACGGCACGGGCGCACGGTTCGGAGGCCTGGCCACCCAGGTGCTCGGCGTGCGGGTGGTCACGGCCGACGGCGAGGTGCGCGAGGCCGACGCGGACCACGACCGCGAGCTGTGGGAGGCCGCGCGGCTCGGGCTGGGCGCCGTGGGCGTGCTCGTGGCCGTGACGCTGCGCGCGGTGCCCGCGTTCGACCTGCGTGCGCGCGAGCACGTCGTCGGGCTCGCGGACGTGCTCGACGGGCTCGAGGGACCCGACGGCTGGATCGAGCGCACCGACCACCTGGACGTCTACTGGTTCCCGTTCACGCGCCGCGCACTGGTCAAGGCGAACGAGCGCGTGCCCGCGTCGGGGCGGTCGACCCTCGCACCCGCGCGGCGCTGGGTCGAGGACGAGCTCGTCGCGAACGGCCTGTTCGCGGTGACGAACCGGCTCTCGGCGGCGGCCCCGCGTGCGGTCCCGGCGGTCAACTCCGTCGCCGCACGCCTGCTCGCGGACCGCGAGTACCGCGCGCCGTCGACCGAGGTGTTCGTCTCGCCGCGCCGGGTCCGGTTCCGCGAGATGGAGTACGCCGTGCCACGCGAGGCCCTCGCGCACGTGGTGACCGAGGTGGACACCTGGCTGCGCCGCAGCGGCGAGCCCGTGCCGTTCCCCGTCGAGATCCGCGTGACCGCGCCCGACGACGTCTGGCTGTCGACCGCGCACGGCCGCGCGACCGCCTACGTCGCCGTGCACCAGTACCACCGCATGGAGCACGCGCGGTACTTCGCGGCGGTCGAGGCGATCGCGCGTGAGGTCGACGGGCGGCCGCACTGGGGCAAGATGCACGGGCTCGGCGCGGAGCGGCTGGCGGCGCTGTACCCGCGCTTCGAGGACTTCCGGGCCGTGCGCGCCCGCGCGGACCCGGACGGGCTGTTCACCAACGCCGAGACCGAGCGGGTGCTGGGGCCCGTCCGTTGACCGCGGACCGGTCGACCCTCAGCCGCCGATGTACCGCCCGGGCCGGTGGTTCATCACGAGGACGAGGTTGAGCAGGGCCGCGCCGAGGGCCGAGGCCGCGACCACGTGCACGGGGGTCACCGTGAGCGCCAGGGCGATGATCACGACGTCGAACGCGAGCTGCACGTAGCCCGCACGCCAGCCGAGCGTGTCCTGCGCGAGCAGCGCGAGGGTGTTGAGCCCGCCCATGCTGCCGTTGTGCCGGAACAGGATCAGCATGCCGACGCCGATCACGAGGTTCCCGGTGAGGGTGCCGTGCAGCAGGTTGAGCTCGCGCACGTCCATCAGCAGCGGGTGGAGCTCGGTCCACAGACCCACGAGCACGATCGACACGGCCGTGCGAGCCGCGAACACCCAGCCGCGCCGCCACGCACCGAGCGCCAGGAACGGCAGGTTGAGCAGCAGGAAGACCGGTGCGAAACCGAGCCCCGTGCCGTAGGCGATCAGCAGCGCGAGGCCCGCGGTGCCGCCCGTGACCGCCTCGACCGTGTGCAGCAGGTGCACGCCGAGGGCCGCGAGGTAGGTGCCGATGAGCGTGGCGACGACGTCCTCGACGCGGCTGTGCCGCACGGGCTGGAACGGCAGGGGCCCCGCAGGCACGTCGGCACGCGCCTCGACCGTCTCGTCCGCCACGCCCGCTCCCGCCTGCTCGCCCACCCGTGCCCCGCGCACGCTACCCGAGCCGTCTCGACCCGTGGACACCGGCGGGGCGCGGGGCGCTGCTGCTAGTTGAGCGACGGGTCGTCGGGGAAGGTCGAGACGATCGCCATCGCACCGCCCTGCCGGCGCATCACGGTGCGCCACAGGTGCTCGGGGTCGGTCGACACGACGTCGGCCGGCAGGGCCGGGAAGACGAACCAGTCCCCCGCCGCGACCTCGCCCTCGAGCTGGCCGCCCGACCACCCGGCGTGGCCCGCGAAGACGCGCAGCCCGAGCACGTCGCGCACCGCCTCCGGCTCGGCGTCGAGGTCCACCAGGCCGAAGCCGGACGCGACGCGGGTCACGGCACGCGGTGGCGCGACCCCAGCCCGCAGTGTCGCGACACCCAGGGCGCCGTCGAGGCCCACCGGCCCGCCCTGGAAGAGGGTCGAGGGTTCCGCCACCGACTCCTGCCAGGCGGGCAGGACGGCGGCCACGGGGACGGGGATCGGACGGTTGAGCACCACCCCGAACGCGCCCTCGTCGTCGCGGTGCAGCACGAGCACGACGGCGCGCCGGAAGTTCGGGTCCGTCAGGTGCGGCACGGCGACGAGCAGGTCGCCCGGGCGCGGCGGGGTCGACATACCCTCATCCTCACCGAGACCCCGGCTCCCGCGCGCCCCGACCGCGGGTACGCCATGCCACGCAGCGCAGCACCCCCGAGCCGCGGTCCCACGTCGAGACCACCCAGCCCCGGAGCACCATGACCTCGCCCCGCCCGCCCGTCGAGGCCCGCCTGCGCCATGCCCGCGCGGCGGTGTCGACGCTCTTCTTCCTCAACGCGGTGCTGTACGCGAACCTCGTGCCGCGGCTGCCCGAGGTCAAGGCCACGCTGGGCCTGAGCAACGCCGAGCTGGGAACCGCCATCGCGGCGATGCCCGTCGGGGCACTCGTCTCGGGCCTCTTCGCCCCGGTGCTCATCCAGCGGCTCGGTTCGGGCCGGGTCGCCTCGTTCGGGCTCGTGCTGCTCGCGGGCACGATCGCGCTGTTCCCGCTCGCCCCCTCGTGGGCGGCGCTCGCGTCGCTCATGCTGGTCGCGGGCGTGCTGGACTCCGTGGTCGACGTCGCCCAGAACGCGCACGGCTTCCGGGTGCAGCGCGCGTACCGTCGCTCGATCGTGCACGCCTTCCACGGGGTGTGGAGCGTGGGCGCCGTCGTCGGCGGGCTGCTCGGCTCGGCCGCGGCCGGGCTCGACGTGCCCCTGCCCACGCACCTCGCGCTTACCGCGGGGGTGTTCGCCGTCGTCGCCGTGGTCGCCTCGCGGTTCCTGCTCACCGGCCCGGAGGACGCCGAGCGCGAAACGGCTGACGACGCCGCGAGCCACGTGGGGGCGCGTCTGCGCCACGTGGCCGGGCGCACCCTGCTCGTCCTCGCAGGGCTCGGTGCGCTGGCTGCCGCGGGCGCCTTCGTCGAGGACGCGGGCTCGTCCTGGGGCGCGCTCTACCTGCGCGACGAGATCGGCACGAGCGCCGCCGCCGCGGGACTCGCCTTCGTGGCGCTCCAGGTCGCCATGACCGTGGGCCGCCTCACCGGCGACCGGGCGGTCGACCGCTTCGGCCAGCGGGACGTGACGCTCGTCGGCGGGCTGCTCGTCGCCGGCGGCATGGGCGGGGCCCTGCTCGTGCCCGGCCTCGGCACCACCGTCGCGGGGTTCGCCCTCGCGGGCCTCGGCGTCGCGACGCTCGTGCCGGCCGTGATGCACGCCGCCGACGAGCTCCCCGGCCTCCCGCCCGGCGTGGGGCTCACGGTCGTGAGCTGGCTGCTGCGCGTCGGCTTCCTGGTCTCCCCCGCCGCCGTCGGGCTGGTCGCGGACGCGACGAGCCTGCGGGTGGGCCTGCTCGGGGTGGTCGTCGCGGGCGTCGTGATGCTCGCGTGCGCGCCGCTCCTCACCGCCCGCCGCGCGTCCGTGCCCGACGACGCACCGTCGTCGCCCCCGCTGGGCGGCCCGCCGTCCGCCCAGCCCACGCCCTGACGCGTCTCCCCTCTCGTTCACGCGCGCCCGTTCGACGGCCTGGACGGCGGCGCGACCACTCAATTGAAGACTTCTTCATGTCGTGAGATCGTCAGATCGTGAACGTCCCCCTCCACCAGGCCAAGGCCGAGCTCTTCCGCACCCTCGGTCATCCCGTGCGCATCAGGGTCCTCGAGCTGCTCGTCGAGCGCCCGCACCAGGTGCGCGAGCTCCTCGCGGCGATCGAGGTCGAGGCGTCGAACCTCTCCCAGCAGCTCGCCGTGCTGCGCCGGGCCGGCCTCGTGACGTCGACGCGCGAGGGGTCGACGGTCGTCTACCGGCTGAGCACGCCCGACGTCGCTGAGATGATGCTCGCCGCCCGTCGCATCCTCACGTCGGTGCTCACGGGCCAGGAGGAGCTGCTCGCCGAGCTCCGCTCCCAACCGTCGTGACCGCCGCCGACCCGCTCGCGGACGGACCCGCGCGCGGGGTGCGAGGCAGGCTGCGCACGCTGCTCCCGGGGCGCGCCGACTGGGCCGCCGTGCGCCGCGACCCGCGGCGGGACCTCGTGGCCGGGGCCACGGTCGCGATCGTCGCGCTGCCGCTCGCCCTCGCCTTCGGCGTCGCCTCGGGACTCGGCGCGCAGGCCGGGCTCGCGACCGCCGTCGTCGCCGGGGCCGTCGCGGCCGTCTTCGGCGGGTCCAACCTCCAGGTCTCGGGGCCCACCGGGGCGATGACGGTCGTCCTCGTCCCGATCGTCCACCAGTTCGGCGCGTCGGGCGTGCTCATGGTCGGCCTCATGGCCGGCGCGGCCCTCGTCGCGATGGCCCTCGCGGGGCTCGGGCGCTACGTGCGCTACCTGCCGGCCCCCGTGATCGAGGGCTTCACCGCCGGCATCGCCGTCGTCATCGCGCTCCAGCAGGTGCCCGTCGCCCTCGGTGTCACCGGGCTCGAGGGCGAGAAGGTCTGGGCCCTCGCGGCCCAGGCCGTGACCGAGTTCGTCGCACAGCCCGACCCCGCACCCCTCCTGATGGCACTCGGCGTCACCGCGGTGATCCTGCTCGGGGCCCGATGGCGTCCCGCGGTGCCGTTCTCGCTGCTCGCGGTCGCCGCGGCCACGGCGGCCACCGCCGCCCGCCCGCTCGGCCTCGAGACCCTGGACGGGCTGCCCGCGGGGCTCCCCGCGCCGTCGCTCGCGTTCTTCGACGCGAGCGCCCTGAGCACCCTCGCCACGGCGGCCGTCGCCGTCGCCGCCCTCGCGGCGCTCGAGAGCCTGCTGAGCGCGACCGTGGCCGACGCGATGAGCGTCAACGAGCGCCACGACCCGGACAGGGAGCTGTTCGGCCAGGGCCTCGCGAACATCGCCGCGCCGCTGTTCGGCGGGATCCCGGCCACGGCCGCGATCGCGCGGACCGCCGTCAACGTGCGCGCCGGCGCGGGGTCGCGGCTCGCGGCGCTCGCGCACGCGGTCGCGCTGCTCGTCGTCGTGCTGGTCGCCGCGCCGCTCGTGCGGCACGTGCCGCTGGCCGCACTCGCCGGCGTGCTGTTCGCGACGACGGTGCGGATGGTCGAGGTCGCCTCGCTGCGTGCACTCGCCCGCGCGACCCGCGGCGACGCGTTGATCCTCGCCCTGACGTTCGCCGCGACCGTGGCGATCGACCTCGTGACCGCCGTCGTCGTGGGCCTCGGCGTCGCGGTGCTGCTCGCGCTGCGCGCCGTCGCCCGTAGCGCGCGGCTCGAGCAGGTGCCGCTCGAGCCGGGCGACCACTCGGCCGAGGAGCACGCCCTGCTGAGCGAGCACATCGTCGCCTACCGCCTCGACGGCCCGCTGTTCTTCGCGGCCGCGCACCGGTTCCTGCTCGAGCTCACGGAGATCGCGGACGTGCGGGTGGTCATCCTGCGGATGTCCCGGGTCACCACCATCGACGCGACCGGGGCCCAGGTGCTCGGCGACGCCGTCGCGCAGCTCGAGCACCGCGGGATCGTCGTGCTGCTCTCGGGCATCCGGCCCGCGCACGACGCCGTGATCTCCGCGCTGGGCGTGGCGTCGCACCTGGTCGCGGCGGGCCGCGTGTTCACCGACACCCCGAGCGCGATCGCCCACGCCCGTGCGCTGGTGCAGCCCGATCCCGGCCGGGATGCGGGGGCTCTCGCGGGCTCCTAGCGTCGAGGAGGGCGCCGCCCGGCGTCCCACCGGACCGAAGGAGGAACCGCCGTGACGACCGTCGAGATGCTCCGGAGCCACCCCGTGACCGACGGCGTCGACCGCGAGCTGCTCGCCCGCACGGTCGATGCCCTGCACGCGTGCGCGCAGGCGTGCACCACGTGCGCCGACGCGTGCCTCAACGAGGAGATGGTCGCCGAGCTGCGCACGTGCATCCGCACCGACCTCGACTGCGCCGACGTGTGCACCGCGGCGGCTCACGTGGCCTCACGGCTGACCGAGGGCGCGACGGCCGTGCTGCGCGCCCAGCTCGAGGCGTGCGTCGCCGCGTGCCGTGCGTGCGGCGACGAGTGCGCCCAGCACGCCGAGATGCACGAGCACTGCCGCGTGTGCGCCGAGGCGTGCCGCACCTGCGAGCAGGCGTGCACCGAGCTGCTCACCGCGCTCGGCTGAGGAGGGGTCAGGCCCAGCGCGAGTCGATCTCGAACTCGGTCGCGACCGCGCGGATCTCGTCGCGCGTGAGCCCCTCGGCGACCCCGCCCGCGAGGAGGTTCATGTACTCGTAGCGGGCACCCGTCTCGGCGTACTCGATCCTGTCGGTCGCACGCGTCACCGACAGGTCCGAGCGCGCCATCACGCCGTGCTTGGACCAGACGACGATCTGGAACTCGCGCAGCCCCTCGACGTTGGCGCGCATCATCGCGTCGGAGCCAGGGACGAGGAACGGCAGCACGCCGATCCCCTCGCTCAGGGCGACGATGCTCTCGGGCTCCCACCGCAGCACACGGCCGTTGAAGGTCGCGGTGTCGCGGTAGGCGGGCACGTGCGAGAGGTACGTGAGGTGCATCGGCTGTGCGTGCACGACGGCCTGGAAATCTATGCCGCGCCGCGCGACCTGGTCCTGGTGCACAGCGAGGTGCGAGTTGAACTCACTCGTGAGCCTCGTGAACTGGCGCCGCGGCGAGGTGAACACCGTCGCCGTCAGCCCTCCCTCGTGCACCCGGACGCCGGCGACGGCGGCCTCGGGGTCCTCGTGGATCTGCCGCAGCCGCCGGCCCGAGCCGGTGACCAGCAGCGTGCGCCCCGCGAGGGCCGGGGCCGGGAGGGGCAGGTCGATCTCCGCCTGCTGCGGGAAGCGCCGTCGCAGCTCGAGGTTCCAGCCCACGTACACGGAGATGTTGCCCGCCCCGGCCTCGGACGCGTCGATCTCGCTGATGCGGTGGCCGCCCGCGCCCATCGAGCGCAGCAGCTCGTCCAGCTCGGGGTAGGGCTCGGCGACGGGCATGAGTGCTCTCCAGGTGGACTCGGTGAATCGTTTCATACCAGTGTGCCCCGAAGTCGCCGGGCGACGGTGGGCCCAACGTCCTCGGCGCACGTCACCCGCCCTCGCGCGCTTCATCGAGCCTTCATCCGACGCTGATCGTCCCCGTGGTGCGCCCCCGGCACCTTGGGAGCGGTCGCGCCGGGCGACCGGAGGGGAGGACGGTCGACGTGAGCTGGCTCAGCATCGCCGGAGGAGGCCTCATGACGCTCGTGCTGCTCGTCCTCACGACCGCCGTGTGGGTGGTCACGCGCCTGTTCCCGGCCGCACCGGCCGACGACTGCGCCCCGCCGTCAGGCACCGGGCAGCACGACGACGAACGTCGCACCGCTCCCTCGGCCGTCGCTCTCGGCCGTGATCGCGCCGCCGTGGGCCTCGACGAGGGCCCTGCTGATCGCGAGCCCGATGCCTGAGCCGCCGTGCGCCCGGTCCCGAGCCGAGTCGGCGCGGTAGAACCGCTCGAACACGTGCGGCAGGTGCTCCGGACCGATGCCCTCGCCCGTGTCCGCGACCGAGAGTCGCACGTTCCCGTCGGGGTCACGGGTCGTGGCGACCACGACGACCCCACCCCGCGGGGTGTGCCGCAGCGCGTTGTCGACCAGGTTGTCGAGCACCTGGGCGAGGCTTGTGCGGTCGACCCGGATCAGCGCGCCGTCGGCGAGGACCTCGGTGCGGAGCCGGACGCCCGCGGCCTCGGCCCGCTCCTGCGCCGCCGCGCAGGCGGTGCGACACAGCTCGCCTGCATCGACCGGCTCGAGATCCAGCACGAGGTCGCCCGCCTCCGCGCGGGTCACGGCCGCGAGGTCCTGCGCGAGCCTGGTCAGGCGCGTGGCCTGGTCCCGGAGCACCGCGACGGTGGCCGGATCGAGCGGGCGCACCCCGTCCTCGACGGCCTCGAGGTACCCCGCGAGGGTCGCGACCGGCGTGCGGAGCTCGTGCGCCACGTCGGCGAGGAGGCGGCCGCGCAGGCGCTCGGCGTCCTGGAGCCGTGCCGCCATCGTGTTGAACGAGGCCGCGAGCGCGTCGAACTCCTCACCCAGTCCCGTGCGCGGCACGCGCGCCTCGTACCGCCCCGCGCCGACGCCACCTGCCGCGGCTGCGACGGCACGCAGCGACCGCGCGATGCGCCGGGTCAGCACCACGCTCACCACGGACGACGCGACCGCGGCAGCGCCGAGGGCCAGCGCGAGCACCACGGCCCCCGCGTCCCTGAACGCGCGCTCGGCGTGCAGGACGGCGGCGTCCGTGTCCGCGGCGCCAGCGGCCACCATGTGGTCGTGGAAGACGCCCGGTCCCACGGCCGCCGCCACGAGTGCCGCCGTCGCGACGGCGGTCAGCAGCACGACGACGATCGCGGCGAGCAACCGGGACGCGAGCCCGCTCCCCCGGGCGGACGGGCGACGGCGCGCCACGCTCACCGACCCGTGCCGATCCGGTACCCGACTCCGCGCACGGTCCGCACGAAGCGCTGGGCCTCGGCGGTGTCGCCGAGCTTCTGGCGCACGTGGAGCACGTGCACGTCCACCAGGTGCTCGTCGCCGACCCAGTTCGGCCCCCACACCGTGTCGATCAGCGCGCGCCGGGTGAAGACCCGCGACGGCGTGGCGGCGAGCGTCGCGAGCACGTCGAACTCCGTGCGCGTGAGCGGTACCGGCTCACCGTCGAGGTGGACCTCACGACCGTCGACGTCGATGTGCAGCGGCCCGACCGCGAGCGGCGGGGTGCCGGCGGGCGAGGCAGCCGGGAGCGCCGGCCGACGCGGACGCCTCAGCATGACCTGGACGCGCGCCACGAGCTCACGGGGGCTGAACGGCTTGGTCACGTAGTCGTCGGCCCCCACGGACAGACCGATGAGGGTGTCGACCTCCTCGGCCCGGGCCGTCAGCATCAGCACGTAGCAGTCGGAGAACGTACGCAGCCGTCGGCAGATCTCGACACCGTCCGTGCCGGGCAGCCCCAGGTCCAGCACGACGACGTCGGGATCCACCTCGCGCAGCAGGTCGACCGCCTCGGCGCCGTCATGGCACAGCCGTACCTCGAAGCCGTCGCGTTCGAGGTAGCCGGCCACGAGGCGCGCGAGGGCCTCCTCGTCGTCGACGACGACGGCACGACGGACGGGACGGACGGAGGAGGGCGCGGTCACGCACCCATCTTGCGTGCTCGGGAACGGCAGGGCTGCGAACTTCATCGAACCTTGATCGCGGGACCAGCGGGGCTTCACGCGCCGCACCGCAGGCTGTCGGTACCTCTCCGACCCTCAGGAGCACCCGTGGTCACCTCGTCCCGCCCGCCGGCACGCATCACCGTCGTCCGCACGCCGGACTGCCACCTGTGCCACGACGCCGCCGAGGCCCTCGCACGCCTCGCCTCCGAGCACCCGCTCGAGATCCTCACCCTCGAGGCCGACTCACCCGAGGGGCGTGCGCTCGTGGCCGAGCACCGGCCCGCCATGTCGCCCCTCGTGCTGCTGGAGGGCCGGTACTTCTCCGCGGGTCGCCTCCCCCGCCGCAAGCTCACCCGTGCGCTCGGCCGCGACGCGGCAGCGGCCTCGGCACGGACCGCGTGATGGGTAGCGAGCTCCTCACCACCGGAAGCATCGTCGCCGCGTTCCTCGCAGGCGGCGTCGCGCTCTTCGCGCCGTGCTGCATCGTCTTCCTCGCGCCCTCGTACCTCGCGGGGGCTGTCAAGAACGCGCGGTGGCGCCTGCTTCCGTTGACGTTCGTCTTCACCGCGGGGCTCGCGCTCGTCCTCGTGCCGATCACCCTCGGGATGAGCCTGCTCGCCGGCGCGATCGCCCGCTACCACGCGCCGCTCTACTGGGCGGGCGGCGTGCTCATGGTGGTGCTGGCGGGCCTCGCGCTCTCGGGACGCATGTGGTCGCTGCCGAGCTTCCTGCGCGCCCCGGACACGACGCGCGGGGACTCCGCGTCGTTCTTCGCGCTCGGGGTGTTCTCGGGCGTCGCGTCCTCGTGCTGCGCCCCGGTGCTCGCCGGCGTGATGACGCTCTCGGTCCTCTCGGGCAGCGCCCTCGGCGGCCTCGCTCTCGGCCTCGCCTACGTGTTCGGCATGGTCTTCCCGCTCTTCGTGATGGCGCTCGTGTGGGATCGCGCCCGGCTCGGCGAGCGCGCGCCCCTGCGCGCACGGACGGTGCGGATGCGCCTGGCCGGCCGCGAGCTCGTGACGACGAACGTCAACGTCGCGGTCGCGGCAGGCTTCGTGGTGATGGCGGGCTTCGTCATGGCACTCGCCGGCAGCGACGACATGACGGGCGGCTCGGCCGCTCAGGACGCCGCGTCGCGCACGCTCACGACGGCGTTCCTCGGCCTCCAGGACCTGCTGGCGCCGGTCCCGGAGCCGGTCCAGGGGGCCGCACTGCTCGTGCTGGCCGGCCTCTTCGTCACGGCCACGCTCACCGACCGACGTCGCCCGGCCGGACGGGCGACGCGCCCGGCACCCGCCGCCGCGCGCGATGCGCTCCCGGGTCCGGCCCCGGCTGCCGAGAAGGACGCATCGACCGCTCCGCCGTGCCACGGCCCCGCACCCACCACCCTCGAGGAGACGAGATGACCTCCGGATCAGCGACCCGACGACGCGCCGCTCAGCAGACGGTCGCGCCTGCGGCACACGGCACAGGGCGGGAGCCCGCCCGCCGTCGGCAGCGTCTGAGCCTCGGCGCCTGGGCGGCGGGTCTTCTCGTCGTCGGCGCCCTCGTGACCGCCGCCCTGCTCGGGTCCCGCCCCACGGCCACCGAGGCGGAGCGCGTGGCACCCGACTTCACCCTCCCCGCCTCCGACGGGACGTCGGTGTCGCTCGCCGAGCACCGGGGCGAGCCCGTGATCCTCTACTTCAACGAGGGCGCCGGCTGCGACTCGTGCCTGCTGCAGATGCGCGCGATCGAGGAGGACGCGGCGTTCGCCGCGTCCGGACTCACGGTGCTGCCCATCGTCATGAACTCGGCCGAGCAGATCAACGCCGATCGCGAGCGGCTCGGCGTGAGCGCGCCGTTCCTCCTCGACGACGGGACGGTCTCGGAGGCCTACGGGACCCTCGGGACCGGCATGCACGCGGGCCTGCCCGGGCACGGGTTCGTCCTCGTCGACGCCGACGGCACGCAGCTCTGGCAGGGGGACTACCCGTCGATGTGGCTGGCGCCGGAGGACCTGCTCGAGGAGGTCACCGCGCGTCTGTGACCGCGCGCCTGTGACCGCGCGCCTGTGACCGCATGCCCGTGACGACCCGGCCCCGACAGTCCCGCACCACGCACCCGCTTGACCACCTCTGGAGGACGACCATGACGCACGCCCTGCGCCGACGCCTGGCCACGACCGCGACCGCCGCGGCCCTCGTCACCCTGCTGACCGCCTGTGCCGGCGTCGCGGACCCGGCCGCGCCGGACCCTGCGGCGTCGCAGTCCGGCGAGGGCCCTGCCGGCGTGGCGGAGGAGGACGGGCAGGACGTCACCCCCGCGCAGGCCGACGTCGTGTTCGCCCAGATGATGATCGTGCACCACGAGGGAGCGCTCGAGATGGCGGACCTCATGGTCGAGCGGGCCGCGACCGAACCCGTGCGCGAGCTCGCAGGGCGCATCGCCGCCGCCCAGCAGCCCGAGATCGACCTCATGAGCGGATGGCTCGAGGCATGGGGTGAGGACCACCCGGCGGGGATGGACCACCACGGCATGGATCACACCGGGATGGACATGGAGGGCATGGACCAGGCGCGGGCCATGGACGATCTCGCCGGGCTCGAGGGCGTCGAGCTCGACCGTCGCTTCCTGGAGCTCATGGTCGCCCACCACCGCGGCGCGGTCGAGATGGCCGAGGCACAGCTCGTCGACGGCCAGGACGCGGACGCCCGCGCCCTCGCTCGCACGATCATCGACGACCAGACCCGCGAGATCACCGAGATGGAGAATCTGCTGCGCGACCTGTGACCGTGCCCGGGTCCAGGTCGACGCGTCGCAGCAGCTGGGCGTTGAGCGCGACCACGACGGTGGACGCCGACATCATGACGGCGCCGACGGCCGGCGACAGCACGAACCCGGCCCAGGCGAGCACCCCGGCCGCGAGCGGGACGGCGATGAGGTTGTACCCCGCTGCCCACACGAGGTTCTGCCACATCTTCCGGTAGGACGCCTTCGACAGGACGATGACCGAGACCACCCCGCGTGGGTCGTCCGAGGCGAGGACCACCCCCGCCGACTCGATCGCGACGTCCGTCCCCGCGCCGATCGCGATGCCCACGTCGGCGCGCGTGAGGGCAGGGGCGTCGTTGACGCCGTCGCCGGCCATCGCGACGCGACGGCCTCGCTCGCGGAGCTCGACGACCTTCGCGTCCTTGTCGGCGGGAAGCACCTCGGCGAACACCTCGTCGATGCCGAGCTCGTGTGCCACGGCCTGGGCGACGTGCTGCGCGTCGCCGGTCACCATCGCCACGCGGACGCCGTGGGCGTGCAGGGCGTCGACGGCGGCCCGCGACTCCGGGCGGACGGCGTCGGCGACCGCGAGCACCCCCACCACGGCCCCGTCGCGCACCACGTGGAGCACGCTCGCCGCGTTCTGCTGACCGTGGGTGACGGCCTCGCCCAGCTCGGACGGGACCTCGAGGCCGAGCTCGGCCAGGAGTGCCGGACCGCCCACGTGCACCTCACGGCCGCCGACGACCGCTCGCACGCCCCGCCCCGGGAGGGAACGGAAGTCCGTCGCCGCGGGCGTGTCCCCCGCGTGCGCCGCGACGACCGCACGGGCCACGGGATGCTCGCTGTCGGCCTCCACCGCCGCGGCCAGCGCGAGCAGCTCGTCGTCGTCGAGTCCCGCGACGGCGGCCCGGCCCACGAGGGTCAGACGACCACTCGTCAGGGTCCCGGTCTTGTCGAAGAGGACGGTGTCGACCGTGCGCATGCGCTCGAGCGCCAGTCGGCTCTTCACCAGCACGCCTGCGCGGGCCGCGCGCTCGGTCGAGATCGCGATGACCAACGGGATCGCGAGGCCGAGGGCGTGCGGGCAGGCGATGACCAGCACGGTGACGGTGCGCTCGACGGCGTCCGGCATGTCTCCGAGCGCGGCCCACACGCCGAAGGTGAGGACCCCGGCGACCAGCGCGAACCAGAAGAGGAAGGCTGCGGCCCTGTCGGCGAGCGCCTGCGCACGCGAGCCCGACGCCTGCGCGTCCGCGACGAGCTTCTGGATCCCCGCGAGCGCCGTGTCCGAGCCGACGGCCGTGACGCGTACCCGCAGCGTCGAGTCGGTCGCGACGGTCCCACCCACCACGCGGTCCCCCGCCGCGCGGCGGAGGGGCCGGGACTCGCCCGAGATCATCGACTCGTCGACGTGTGCCGAGCCGTCGACGACGACGCCGTCCGCGGGGACGCGACCGCCCGCGCGCACCAGGACGACGTCGTCGGCCCGGAGCGCGTCGAGCGGCACCTGCTCGGAACCCTCGTCGGTGAGCCTCTCGGCCGTGTCGGGCAGGAGGGCCGCGAGCGCGTCGAGGGCCCCCGAGGCCGCGCCGAGCGCGCGCATCTCGAGCCAGTGGCCCAGCAGCATGATCACGACGAGGAGCGCGAGCTCCCACCAGAAGTCGAGCGTGGCGGTCAGGCCGAGGGTGGTCGCCCACGAGGCCGCGAAGGCCACCGTGATCGCGAGCGCGACCAGCAGCATCATCCCGGGCTTGCGTGCCCGCGCCTCCTGGACCGCTCCCGTCAGGAACGGTCGACCGCCGTAGGCGTACACGACGGAGCCGAGGACGGGCGGCACCCAGCTCGCGCCCGGGAACCTCGGGACGGTGTACCCGAGGAGGTCGGCGAACATCGGGCTGAGCGCGACCACGGGCACCGCGAGCACGAGGCTCACCCAGAAGAGACGCCGGAACACCTCTGCGTGTCCGTCGTGGCCACGGTGTCCGTCGTGCCCACCGTGGCCGTGGCTGCCGGAGTGCTCCTCGTGCGTCTGGCCGCCGCCACGCTCGTGGCCCTGCGAGACGTGTGCCCTGTGGTGTCCCATGATCTCCTCCTCGTACCCCCTGGGGGTATCCAGCAGAACACGGGCGTCTGGAGTGGTGTTCCCGTCGGCCACGGCTTCATCGGATCTTCATGGATCACCGGGGCTCCTCGAGATGCGCGTCATGCCCCCCCCTTCCTAGCGTCGAAGGATCACCGACGAGGAGGCCTCCACCATGTCCGGGACCACGCACGACCACGACGAGAGCCCCGCTCGGGCCGACCGCAGCGACCAGCAGCACGGCGACGGGCAGGGCCGCGGCCACGGCGGCTCGGGCGGCATGTACCTGCGCTTCGCAGCGATGATCGGCACCGGCATGGTCGTCATGTACTGGGTGATGTTCGTGGGGTCGTGGGAGCTGGGCCACGTCCGGTTCAGCGAGAGCCGCGTGTTCATGGCGCTCACCATGGGCGGCGCGATGGGACTCGTGATGCTCGCCTGGATGCTCAACATGTACAAGAACGCCAAGGCGAACGTCGCCGTGCTCACCGCGAGCGTGCTGCTGCTCGCGGGCGGGATCGCGCTGGACCGCAGCCAGGTGACGGTGGACGACACGTCCTACATGCGAGCGATGATCCCGCACCACTCCCTCGCGATCACACGCTCCGAGCGCGCGGGCCTGCAGGACGTGCGCGTGTGCGAGCTCGCGGTCGAGATCAGCGAGGCGCAGCGCCGCGAGATCGACGAGATGGACTGGCTCATCGAGGACATCGAGCGCAACGGCGTCGCGGCCACCGCGGCCGAGGCCGCCGAGCGCGAGGTCCCGCAGTTCGAGGGCACCGCGGCACGCAGCTGCCCAGGCGACTGACGCCGCCGGCCGACACCCCCGTCCTCCCATCCCAACCATCTGGTGCCCTCGGACGTCCTGGATGATGAGGGGACGAACGCACGCGCGAGGGGTGGGCATGCCGCAGGGAACGAGGACGCACGCGAGGGACGGTCGCGGTCCGGGCGGGTGGCGCCGCGAGGCGTGGCGCAGGTGGCGCCCGGCCACCGCCCTGGCGCTCGGCTGCGCCCTCGCGCTCACGGCTTGTGCGGGCGCGGCGCCTGTGCGTCAGCCCGACGAGCTCCCGGCGGCCGTGGACGACGACGTCGTGTCGCCCGGCGCGGATGGGCCCGGAACAGCACAATCCCCGAGCGCGCCCGACCCCACCCCCGGGCCGACGACGACGCCTGGGGCGACCCGGACACCGAGCCCCACCGAGGACCCCGCCACCGAACCGACCGAGCCTGGATCTCCTGAGCCTGAACCGACCGAGCCCGCACCGACCGCGCCCGCACCGCAGGAGCCGTCCCCCACCGCGCCCGACGCGACGCCCGAGGAGCCCGCCGAGCCCGAGCCGCTCGTCTACGGCGACGAGGGCCCCGAGGTGCTCGCGCTCCAGGAACGGCTCACCGAGCTGGGGTACTTCCTGCCCGCGGCCGACGGCGACTTCGGCCCCGCGACCCAGCAGGCGGTGTGGGCCCTGCAGAAGGCGGCGGGCCTGACGCGCGACGGGCTCGTCGGACCGAACACGCTCGCGGCGCTCGAGGCGGGCACGCGGCCCACGCCCCGCACGACGTCGGGCCGGGTGATCGAGGTCGACCTCGCACGCCAGCTGCTGCTCGCCGTCGACGACGGCGTGGTGACGCGCGTGGTCAACGCGTCCTCGGGCAACGGCGAGACCTACACGGCGCTCGGCCGGCGGCAGCGCGCCGTCACACCCACGGGCGACTGGACGATCGTGCGCGAGGTCGACGGCGTGCGTGAGTCCTCGCTCGAGCTCGGCTCGATGTACCGGCCCAAGTACTTCCACAAGGGCTGGGCCGTCCACGGCTCACCGTCGATCCCGCCGTGGCCGGCCTCGCACGGCTGCGTGCGGGTGTCGAACGCCGCGATGAACTGGATCTGGGACGTCTGGGGCGTACCGAAGGGCACGCGCGTCCTCGTCTACTAGCGCCCGCACCGCCCACGCGCCGCACCTGACCGAGCCGCTCGCGGCGTCGCACGGACGACCCGACGAGCGCCGGCGTCGCGACCTCCTCGCCCGGTCGCGTCACCCCTGCGCGCAGGCCGCGTACACGTGGCCCGGAGCGGCCGACGGCACGAGGTCCACGTCACGCAGGATCATCAGCGGGGCGCGGTCACCACGTGCGCACGCGTCGGCGAACGTGAGCCCGGCCTCGGCGAGCGCCTCGGGGTACTCGACCTGGAGCACGTGGTCGCCGTACACGTCGGTGTACGCCGCGCACTCGTCCCAGGCGGCGCACTCCTCGGTCACGGCGAAGTCGAAGCCGAGCTCGTCGTGCGCGATCGCCGAGGCCTCGGCAGCGTTCTTCTGCCCGATCGCCAGCCCCACGCCGTGCGCGAGGTCGACGTACGCCGCGGCGAGCGCGTGCGCCCCGGCCTCGTCCACGCCGTCGAACCTCGTCCAGGTGTCGAGGTTGTCGACCTCGACCGCGTCGAAGCCCGCGTCGGCGCAGCCGGTGAGCACGGGCCCGAGCACCTCGAGGATCCCCGCGCGCTGCCCGGGCGTGGACGGGTCGAGCACGTACTCGTCGGGCCATGCGGGGTCCCGCACGGGCTCACCCTCGGCATCGCGCAGCAGCAGCTCGGGACGCGCGAGCCACAGCTCGTCGTCGCCCGGCTGCGTCTGGAAGCCGTTGACGTAGCAGACGTCGTACGCACCCTCGAGCGGCGAGGCGGTCGCGTCCCGGACGACGACGTCGGGCCGTACCGCCGCGCCGTCGATCTCGACCTCGTCGTACGCGCCCCCGAGCTGGTAGTCGAAGGTCCCCACCACGGGCGGCAGGACGACGGGCTGCGCGGTCGCCGGCGGCTCGGCTGTCTCGGACGGCGCAGCTGTCCCGGACGGCCCGGTTGTCCCGGACGGCCCGGCCGGGCGTGCCACCCCTGCGGACGCCCGGTCCGCCGTCGGGGCGGTCGGCGCGCAGGCGACCGCGAGGAGGCCGACGGCGACCGCGAGCGCCGTCGCGCGCAGCGCGGGCCTCACGCCTCGACCACGACCAGCTCGTGCGTGGTGAGGTTGAGCGGCTCCACGCCGTCCTGCGTGCACACCACGATGTCCTCGATCCGGGCGCCGTGCCGGCCCGGGTGGTAGATGCCGGGCTCGACCGAGAACGCCATGCCGGGCTCGAGCAGGCGCTCGTTGCCCGCCACCACGTACGGGTGCTCGTGGGTCTCGAGGCCGATGCCGTGACCCGTGCGGTGGATGAACCGCTCGCCGAGGCCCGCCGCCGCGATCACCTCGCGCGCCGCGGCGTCCACCGAGGCGCACGTGACGCCCGGGCGCACGGCCTCGACGGCGCGGGCCTGCGCGCGCTGCAGCACCTCGTAGGACGCGAGGACGTCGTCGGCGGGCTCCCCCACCACGTACGTGCGGGTCGAGTCGGAGCAGTAGCCGGCCGCAGTGGTGCCGCCGATGTCCACCACCACGGGGTCGCCCGCCTCGATCACGCGGTCCGAGAGCTCGTGGTGCGGGCTCGCGCCGTTGGGGCCCGAGCCGACGATGACGAAGTCGACGCTCGCGTGCCCCTCGGCCGTGATCGCCGCGGCGATGTCGGCCCCCACCTCGCGCTCGGTCCGGCCGGCGCGCAGCCAGCCCGGCACCTGCGCGTGCACGCGGTCGATGGCCCGCGCGGCCTCGCGCAGCGCGTCGACCTCGGCCGGCGCCTTGCGCATGCGCAGCTCGCCCAGCACCTCCCCCGCCAGGCGCTGCGTCGCGTCCGGCAGCGCGACGCGCAGGGCGAGCACCTTCTCGGCCCACATGTGGTCGTCCAGCCCGACGGCGCGGGCACCGGGCACCAAGGACGCGACGAGGGCGTACGGGTCGTCGGTCTCGTCCCACCCCACCACCTCGATGCCGAGCGCACCCACGGGGGACGCCGTCGCGGCCGCGACCTCGAGCCGCGGTGCGACCAGCACGGGATCGGCGCCGGACCGCACGACGAGGCATGTGAGCCGCTCGAGCGGGAGCGCGCGGTAGCCGGTCAGGTGGTGCAGGTCTGGTCCGGGCGTCACGAGCAGGGCGTCGATGCCCGCCCGCGCCGCGGTGCTCGCTGCCGTCGCGAGCCGCTCGGTCAGCAGCTCGGCCGCCCACGGGTCACGCATGCCGGTCTCCCCTCGTCGGTGGCCGCTGGTCAGCGCACCCCTCGCATCATCCTCGTGATGCGCGGCGCGAGCGCCAGCAGCACCACGCCGATGCCGATCGTGACGGCACCGAGCGTGCCGAAGTACGCCGCCTCGTTCTCCTCGCTGTAGAAGCCCGCGAGGGTGCCCGACAGCGCGGTGCCGAGCGCGAGGGACAGGTAGAACAGCGCGACCATGAGCACGGGGTACGCGCGCGGCGCGAGCTTGGTCGTCAAGGACAGTCCCACGGGTGAGAGCAGCAGCTCGCCCAGGGTCGCGACCAGCAGGATCAGCGCGGCCCACAGCACGGGCACGGCCTGCACGCCCACCATCGGCAGGAACACGAGGAACGCGCTGCCCATGAGCGTGATGCCCAGCCCGAACTTCACGGGGGTCGTGGGCTGACGGTCGCCGAGCCGCGTCCACAGGGCCGCGAACACGGGTGCGAGCAGGATGATGAAGAACGGGTTGAACGACTGGACCCACGGGATCGGCATCGTCCAGTCCCCGATCAGGGGGAGCCCCTCGAGGCGTCGGTCCAGGCGCGTGTCCGAGTAGATCGTGATCACCGTGAACTGCTGCTGGAACAGCGCCCAGAACGCCGTCGAGCCGATGAACATGGGGATGAACGACAGCACGCGCGAACGCTCGTCCGCGTCCACGCGCCTGCTCGTGAGGAGCACCGCGAATAGCCCGATCGCAGCCACCGCGGTGGCCGCGACCACGACGTCGGCGAGGTTGCCCGCGTCGAGCAGCCCGGTGACCACGAGCACCGCGAGCACGACGACGGCGCCCGCCGCGAGCGCCGCGTAGCGGCCGTACTGCTCGCGCGGGAGCGGGTCCGGCACGCGGTGCACGTCGTCGGGCAGGTTCTTGCGGCCCAGCGCGTACTGCGTGAGGCCGATCGCCATGCCGATCGCGGCGAGGCCGAAGCCCAGGTGGAAGCCGTAGCGCTGCTGCGCGAGGCCCGTGAGCAGCGGGCCTACGAGGCCACCGATGTTGATCCCCATGTAGAAGATCGAGAACCCCGCGTCGCGACGCGGGTCGCGGGCCGGGTACAGCGAGCCCACGAGGTTGGTGATCGTCGCCTTGAGCCCGCCCGAACCCACCGCGATGAGCACGAGCCCGACGGCGAGCCCCGCGGCTCCGGGCAGCAGCGCGAGGCTGATGTGGCCGAGCATGATGAGCACCGCGCTGCCGAGCATCGTGCGCTCGGAGCCGAACAACCTGTCGGCCACCCAGCCGCCGAGCACCGAGAACAGGTACACCGAGCCGCCGTAGGCGCCGACGATGCCCGCGGCCACGCCCTGGTCCATGCCGAGGCCGCCGTCGGCGACCTCGAAGTACATGTAGAGCAGGACGATGCCCTGCATGCCGTAGAACGAGAAGCGTTCCCAGAGCTCGACGCTGAAGAGGTTGGCGAGCCCACGGGGCTGCCCCAGGAACGTGGGGCCGCGCCCGTCGTCGGACGGTGCGGGGGCTGCGGCGCCGGTGCGTGCGGGTTCATCCGTGGCCATCCGGCCATGGTTCACCCGCGTCGGTCGACCGACCACTCGACCCGGGTGCGGGCCGGCGTCGTCAGCTGAAGCCGATCGCCCGCTGGGCCACCCGGTACGCGAGCACCGACGCGTGACGTCCGGCGGGGCCCGGCAGGTTCGAGATCTGACCGAGCACCGACCAGCGCACGCGGCGGTAGAGCCACGGGTCCTCGGTCCGCAGCCTGGCCCACAGCAGGTCCTTCTGGTCGAGGGAGGCGGGGGTGCCCGCGCGCAGCAGCAGGATCGAGGAGACCGCGCAGATGATCTCGACGTAGTGCAGCAGGTAGCGCCGCAGGCGTCGGTCGTCCACCTCGGTGCGCGAGACGTGCTGGAGCATGAGCCAGTTGACCCGCAGCTGCTGGTCGAGCCGGCGCAGCATCACGGCCTCGTGGACCGACTGGTCGGCCCGCCCGATGAAGTACCTGTACAGGTCGACGTCGAGGTAGAAGAGCGTGCGCACGCGGTGCAGCGGCACCAGGGCGTAGAGGTTGTCGACGTAGAAGGTGTGCTCGGGCAGCCGCAGGCCGGCGTCACGCAGGACCTGGGTGCGGTAGGTGAGCGCGTGCATCATCAGGTACTGCCGCTTGGCGAACCTGCGCGTGCGCGCCCAGGTGAGCACACGACCCCGGGGCAGGGCACCCGTGTAGCGGACGGCGGTCTTGGTGCGCTTGCCCACCTTCTCGTAGACGAAGTTCGTCACGAGCAGGTCCACCGCGCGCTCCTCACGCACCAGCTCGCGCAGCGTCGCGAGCACACGGCCCAGCGCCTGGCGGTCGAGCCAGTCGTCGGCGTCGACCACCTTCAGGTAGGTGCCGCGTGCGTGGTCGAGGCCCGTGTTGATGGCCGAGCCGTGGCCGCCGTTGGGCTTGCTCAGCACGCGCACCTCGGGGTGCCGCTCGGCGTAGGCGTGCCCGACGGCGGCCGTGGCGTCGGTCGAGCCGTCGTCGACCACCAGCACCTCGACCTCGGCCCCGAACCCGACGACCGAGTCGAGCGCACGGCCCAGGTAGGCCTCGGCCTGGTAGGCCGGGATCACGACGGTGAGCAGCGGGGTCACGGCGCTGCCACCCTGGCGGGCGTGGGCGGTGCCGCGGGCACCTGCTTGAAGATCACCTTGAAGATGGGGAAGAACACCCAGAACGAGATCGCCGCGTTGATGATCATCGTCAGGACGTCGGCCAGGGTCTCCCCCGTGCCGCCCAGCGCCCACGTGTCGATGAAGAGCTCGTAGATCGGCGCCTTGTAGAGACCTTGTGCGGCCGCCGCGAGCAGGGTGATCGCGACGTAGGCGATCGCGTACCACATCGCCGCCTTGCCGACCGACGAGTTCGACTTGAACGTGATGTTCCGCTGGGCGAAGAAGTTGATCACCTGCGCGATCAGCAGGGTGATCTGCACGGCGAGGAAGTATGCCAGCCCCCCGCCGCCGGCCGGCAGCGCGCCCGCGGCGTAGTCGAACACGAAGTACTGCGAGCCGTCGGGGTTGGAGCCGATCGGCCACACCTGGAACGCGGTGTCGACCAGCGGGGTCATGCCGAAGGCCCACTTGATGAGTGGCATGAGGGCCAGCTGGAGCACGGTGATGCCGTTGCTCAGCAGGAAGAAGACGACGAACTGGGCGACGCCCGGTCGCCGCTCGGCGAACGAGCGCCACCAGGCGCGCAGGCGGGTGATCATGATCGGGTTCTCCGGGTCGGTGGGGTCACGCGCCGAGGCGCAGGTCGCGGGACGTGCGGCGGTTGGCGCGCCAGTTGCGTAGGTAGGCGCGCAGCGCCGCGCCCGCGCCGGCGAGGAACCGGCCGTTGACGAGGCGCACGAGGCCGTCGACCGTCGCCGCGTCGACCTGGCCGTTGGTCATCTTCCCGATGGCCCGCAGCGGCATGTTCTGCAGGAACAGCAGGTTCAGGTCCGGGGCGCCCTTGCGCTCGGCCGCAGCGAGGCGCCAGGTGAGCACGCGGGCCGCAAGGCGTGCGAGCGGGGACCGGGCGTCGGCCATGCGCCCCAGGGGGTCGTTGGCGGTGAGCGGGCCCGAGCGCCGGTCCGCCGGCAGCGGGCGGCCGAGCAGCGCCGCGAAGCTCGCGTCGTCGACGTCACGCACGTCGCCGGTGCGGTAGCACGCCGGCACGTCCTCGTCGCGCGCCGGCACCGTGCCCGGCACGTCGACCCGCGCGCTCAGCGGGAGCTCGTCCACGTGGGCGCCCGCGAGCACCTCCCACGTCCCCTGCTCGACCTCCCAGGCCCCGGTGCGCACGTCCCAGTGGCGCACCGCGTCGTCGCCCAGCGGCACGGTGACCGTCGCGGACGCCCCGGGCTCGAGCTCGACACGCGCGAAACCCGCGAGCACCCGGTCGGGACGGTGCACACCGGGCGAGACCCGCCGCACGTACACCTGCACGACGTCGGCGCCCGCGCGGTCACCCGTGTTCGTCACGGTCACGGTCGCGGCCTGCGCCGTCGCCCGCAGGTCGGAGTACGCGAAGCTCGTGTACGACAGGCCGAAGCCGAAGGGGAACGCGACCGGAACGCCGGCCGTCGCGAAGTAGCGGTAGCCCACGTAGAGGCCCTCGCGGTACTCGGCGGTCGCACCCGTCGCGGGGAAGCTTCCGGCGGTGGGGTGGTCCGCGAGGCGCACGGGCAGCGTCTCGGCGAGGCGACCGGACGGGTCGACGACGCCCGTGAGCACGTCGAGCAGCCCACCCGCACCGGCCTGACCTGCGAGGTAGCCGTGCACCAGGGCCCGCGCCGAGCCGAGCCACGGCGTGGCGATCGCCCCACCGCCCGCGAGCACCACGACCACCTGCGGGTTCACCTCGGCGACCGCGGTGAGCACGTCGAGCTGCGCCTGGTGCAGGTCGAGGTGCGCCCGGTCCAGGCCCTCGGACTCGGCGACCTCGTCGAGGCCCAGGAAGAGCAGCACGACGTCGGCGCCGCGTGCAGCCTCGACGGCCTCGGCACGCAGCGCGGCGTCCGGGGTGCCGTCGCGCCGGAACCCCGCAGCGAACGCCGTCATGACCAGCCCGGACGCGTCGACGAGGTCGACCACCGAGTCGAGCCGGGTCGGGTTCACGGCGGACGAGCCGGCGCCCTGGTAGCGCGGGGTGCGCGCGAAGTCGCCGATCACGGCCACCCGCGTGCCGGCCGCGAGCGGGAGCACGCCGTCGTCGTTCTTGAGGAGCACGGCCGAGCGCGCGGCGGCCTCACGGGCCAGCGCGTGGTGCGCGTCGGGGTCCACGGGTGGCGCGGTGCCGGGCTCGCGTGCCTCGGCCGCGAGCCGCAGCACCTCGGCGGCGCGGGCGTCGAGGTCGGCCTCCGCGAGCCGGCCGGCGCGCACCGCGGCGACGAGCTCACGCGTCGAGGCGTGCCCCGCCGCGGGCATCTCGAGCGTGCCGCCCGCGGCCGCGGCCGCGACGACGTCGTTCGACCCGCCCCAGTCCGAGACCACCGCGCCGTCGAAGCCCCACTCCTCGCGCAGCACCTGCGTCAGGAGGAACGGGTTCTCGTGCGCGTAGACGCCGTTGACGAGGTTGTACGACGACATCACCGTGCGCGGTGCGGCCTCCCGGACGACCACCTCGAACGCCGTCAGGTAGATCTCGCGCAGCGTGCGCTCGTCGACCACCGAGTCCGAGACCATCCGGCGCAGCTCCTGGGAGTTCGCCGCGAAGTGCTTGGGGCATGCCGCGACGCCGTGGGACTGGATGCCACGGACGTAGCCCGCGGCCATGCGGCCCGACAGCAGCGGGTCCTCCGAGAAGTACTCGAAGTTGCGACCGCCCACGGGTGAGCGCTTGACGTTGAGGCCCGGGCCCAGCAGCACGTCCACGCCCTGGGCCGCCGCCTCGGCACCGATCGCCGCTCCCACGCGCTCGGCGAGCTGCGGGTCCCAGCTGTTGGCGACCGCGGCCGCCGTCGGGAAGCACGTGGCGGGCTCGGAGGCGTTCAGGCCCAGGTGGTCCGCGGAGCCCACCTGCTTGCGCACGCCGTGGGGCCCGTCGGCGAGCCACAGCGAGCGGACGCCGTGGCGCGGGAGGTCGTGGGTCTCCCAGACGGACTTCCCCGTCAGCAGGGCTGCCTTCTCGAGCAGCGACAGGTTCTCGATCATGGTTCCTCGATCGTGGGGAGGCGGACGCCGGGCCGGTGGGTGGGTGTGCGGGGCCCACCCACCGTCAGGCCGACGGTGGTGGGCGCCGCCGGCCTGACGGTGAGCTCGGTGGGGTGGGGTGGGTCAGCCGCGCCCGGCGAGCACGGGCTCGTCGGCGCCGCTCGACGTCGCGGGGTCGGTCACGCGGCGGTGCCGCACGACCCGGCGGGCGACCAGGAGGCCACCGACCACGACCACGAGGCCCAGCAGGATCGAGACCCCGATCTGGACGTAGACCCAGGTGGGCGGCGTGTAGGTGACCGTCGCACCGGGCGCGAGCCCGTTCATCGCGTTGGAGTTCGCGACCGTGAACAGGATGTTGTGCGTCGCCTCACGGATGTCGGTCACCGCCTTGGCCGACGTCGTGTCCGCGAAGGACTTCGACGGCTGGAAGGTGAGCGTCAGGTCCGTCCCCGCGTGGATCCCCTGGTTCGGGTTCATGTACGGGTAGAGGTTGAAGTCCGAGATCGCGAAGCCCTCGAAGCCCCACTCGTCGCGCAGCACGTCCGTCATGAGCGCCTGCGAGCCGCCGGCCCACGTGGCGCCGACCCGGTTGAACGAGCTCATCACGCCGCCCGCGCCCACGGTGCTCTCGGCGAGGGTGCCCTCGTCGTCGGCCACGTACTCGACGTCCATCGAGACACCCTTGACGGCCATCTCGAACGGCTTGAGGTAGAGCTCGCGGATCGTCTGCTCGGTGGCCCACGTCGCGATGCCGTTGTTGACGCGGTTGGTCTCCTGCTCGTTGAGCGCGAAGTGCTTGAGCATCGTGTAGACGCCCTTGTCCGCGGCGCCGTCGGCCACGGCCGTCATCATCGCGCCCGAGAGGAACGGGTCCTCCGAGTAGTACTCGAAGTTGCGTCCGCCGAACGGCGAGCGGTGCAGGTTCGCCGCCGGGGCGTACCACCCGTTGATGCCCTTGTGCAGCGCCTCGTTGCCGAGCATCTGCCCCATCGCCGTGCCGAGCTCGACGTCCCACGTCTGCGCGATGAGGAACTGCGACGGGTAGGCGACGCCGTTGATCGAGGAGTTGATGAACGACGAGAACCCCGCGGGGCCGTCGGGCTCGACGGTCTGCGGCTTCGCGATCGAGGCGATGGCCGCGGTCTGGTACGCGCCGTTGAGCAGCATGTCCGTCATCTCGCCGACCGTGAGCGAGTCGAGCAGCTCGGCCCACTGCGGGTCGTCCTTGGGCAGGCCGCGCAGGTCGGCGAGCGTCAGGTCGGAGTCGGCGCCGGTGGTCGGCATCTCGCCGTCGAACGCCTCGGCCGCGGCCTCTGCGTCCCACGGCGCGAAGCCCTCGGCCACGGCCTCGTCGGCGACGTACAGGTCGGGCGTCGGCGGGGTGGGGAACGTCCCGGCGAAGTCGGCGCGCGACATCGCGAGGATCTTGCCCTCCTGCGGCTCCGTGCTGAACTCGGCCGAGACGTCGTCGAACCGGTTGGTGACCTCGGCCGCGTCGGTGGAGCGGTGGTCCTCACCCGCGTAGACGACGTCGGAGTCGACCGTGTAGCCGATCGGCTCGGTGCCCGCCGCGACGGTGTGCGAGTCGGTGCGGAGCGTGAGCTCGTACTCCCCCGCCTCGAGCACGTAGGCACGCTCACCCAGGTGGTCGTAGGACGCCATGTCCTCGACGGCGAGCTCGAGCGTCACCGTCTCGCTCTGCCCGGGCTCGATGAGCGCGGTCTTGTCGAACGCCCCGAGCACGACCTCGGCCTTCTCGATGCCGCCCGGCGTGTAGGGCGCCGAGTAGTAGAGCTCGACGACCTCACGGCCCGCGACGTCGCCGGTGTTGGTGACCTCGACGGTCACCGCGACCGTCCCGTCGACCGCGCCGAGCTGCGTGTCGACGACCTCCCACGCGAAGTCGGTGTAGCCCAGGCCGTAGCCGAACGGGTAGACGACGGCCTCGTCGTAGTCGAGGAAGCCCTCGGCGGCCGCGGTCTCGTAGTACCGGTAGCCCACGTAGATGCCCTCGGCGTAGTTCACGAACGGCGCCTGGGTGGTCACGGTCGCGTTGGAGCTCGCGCTCTCGATCGCCGAGACCGGATAGCTCACCTCGAGGTCCTCGTAGACGAACTCGCCGAAGTTCACGAACGTCGGGTCGGCCGTGAAGTCGGCGGCCCAGACGTCGGCCGTGCGTCCGGACGGGTTCACGTCACCCGCGAGGATGCTGCCCAGCGCGCTGAAGCCGGTCGCCCCCGGCGAGCCCGCGAGCAGCACGGCGTCCACGCCCGGGTCGTCCTGGACGGGACCCATCTCGATGGTGGTCGAGGAGTTCACCACGACGACGACGGTCTCGAAGCTGTCGGTCGCGAGGGCGAGCAGGTCGAGCTCGTCCTGGTTGAGCTCGAGCTGGTGCTGGCCCTCCACCGCGTCCTCGTCCCGGCCGGTCATGTCGCGCGCGAGGTCGCCGCCCTCACCGCCGGGGCGGCCCAGGTAGACGACGGCGGCGTCGGCGTAGTCCGCGAACGATGCCTGCTGCGCCTCGTACTGCTCGACGGGGAGCTCACCGATCTGGTAGCTCGACGCCTCGGGGTTGTCCATCTCGATGTGGCCGCGCGGGTTCTCCGCGGTGAAGGCCTCGATGGTCGCGTACACCGTGTCGTTGACCTCGAAGCCGGCCTCCTCGAGGCCTGCGCGCGGGGTCACCGCGGAGTTCGTGTCGACCGAGCCCGAGCCCGAGCCGCCGAACACCGGGTCGGCCGCCGCGCGGCCGAGCATCGTGACGCGGCCTCCGGGCGCGAGCGGCAGCGCCGCACCCTCGTTCTTCGCCAGCACGATCCCGTTGCCCGCGATCTCCTCGACGAGCTCGCGCGCCGCGGCGTCGACCTCGTCCATGTCCGCGTAGTCGGACGTGTAGTACTCCGTGTCCCAGCCCGCGGACTCCTCCGCGTTGGTGAACGTGTACGTCCCGCTGCCGAGCTGGGACGCGACCCAGCCGCCCGCGACGCTGAGCCCGATGTTCGCGACGACCGTGAGCACCGCCACGGTCGTGAGCACCGGCACCCAGATCCACAGGAACTTCTTGTTCGACATCGGCTTCCTCGCGCGCACGGACCTCGCCCTGGCGTTCACAGCATTCCTCCTCGAGTGTGGCCGACGTGCGGGGCCCGTCCGACAGGTCGTGGGACGGGCGCCCGACGTCGCCCGGGGCCGATGGCTACTCGGTCACCTGGGTGATGGCGCCGTCCTGGTCGATCTGCCAGGTCTCGCCGGTCTCGGCGGACTCGGCCTCGATCACGAAGTCGCCCCCGTCGATGTTCACGGTGCCCGTGACGCGCTCGGCCGCCTCCGAGGGGACGAAAGGCATCACCATCAGGCCGTACTTGACCGTGGGGTTGGTGACGTCGCTCGCGAGCATCACCTGCGCCCAGTCCTCCTCGGCGAGCGCGTCCAGGACGGCCTGGCGCGCGGTCTGGAGGTCCTCCGCGACGTCCACGTCGGCCGTCGCGGTCTCGGCCGCCTCGCCCGACGGGGCGTCGTCGCTGCTGCACGCCGTGAGGCCGAGCACGCCGGTGGTGGCGACCAGCAGGCCGAGGCCGGTGGTCAGAACCTTGCGCTTCACATCTGCTCCTTGAGAGGTCTGGCTGCGGGCCCACCCCGCAGCCGGTCGTGCGTCACCGCGCACGCACCGGGAGATGCGGGGCGGTGGGTGCCCGCGGGCGGCCGACGCACGGCCGGCCACCCGCGGGCGCGGGCGATCAGTCCGTGATCGGGCCCGCGTAGCTCAGGCCGAACCCGAAGGCCCAGTCGTTGCCGGCGGCGTCGACGTGCGTGGTCATGTCCTCGCCGACGTCCTCGTTCTGCGCCTCGACGGCGTCCATGCTGGCCGGGAAGCCGATCGGCAGACGGCCCTGCGGCTCGTGCTGGCCGGCGGCCACCGTGAGGGTTGCGAGGTCGCTGACCCCGAAGCCCACCAGCACCGCGTCCGAACGCGCCTCGAACTCGGCGGGGACCACCGGGTTGTTGGCCTTGACGATCGTGACGACCGGGATGTCCTTGCCCGAGGCCTCGACGGCCGCGACCGCGCGCTCGAACGCCTCGATGTCGGCCTGGTTCGAGATCCGCGAGGTCGCACCGAAGTACGAGCGGTTCTCCTTCGAGCCGTCCTCGAGCGTGTCACCGCTGATGGACGTGGTGCGGACGTTCGCGCCGTCGGCCGTGTAGGGCGCCCACTGGAGCGAGAACGGGTACCAGGCGCCGGTCTCGGCGTCCTTGCCCGCCGCCGTGAACGGCTCGCCGTTGTTCGGCGAGCGCAGGCCCACGAGCACCGCGTCGACGTCGGACAGGTCGGGGGCCGTCATCGACGTGACCTGGCCCTCGTCGTCGTACTCGACCGTGTCGGTCACGACCGTGCCGAACAGCTCCTCGGCCGCCTCGACGCTCAGCGTCGCGCCCTCGGTGTACGTCCCCGGACCGAACAGGCCGGCGTGGCCCGTGTCGTAGGTGTGCGGGATGTAGACGGTCTTGTCCGACCAGTCCGCACCCTCGGCGATGGTGCCGTCGTTCTTGACCATCACCACCGAGTCGAGCTGGGCGTCGAAGCCCGCGGCCACGTTCGCCTCGCTGCCGACCGTCTCGAGCGACTGCTCGAGCTCGACGAACGGGCTGTCGAACAGCCCCGGGGCGAAGTACCCGGTGAGGATGCGCGCACCCGACTGCTGCCAGCGCGTGTCCGCGTCGACGTCGAGCTCGCCGGCCTCGAAGCGCTCGGTCCACAGGTCGTAGGCCTCGAGGATCAGCGTCGAGTCGTTGACGCCGCCGAACATGTCCACACCGTTCGCGAGCACCTGCAGGTACCGCTCGACGGGCTCCATGCCCTCGGCGCCCCATGCGGTCGCGATGAACGCGTCCGGGTCGTTCGCGCCGGTCATGACGCCCCAGTCGGTGACGATCGCGCCGTCGAAGCCGATGTCCTCGCGGATCATGCGCAGCGCCTCGGCGTTGTAGGCCGTGCCCACGGCCTGGTCACCCAGCAGCGGGTTGCCGTCGCCGTCAAGCATGATCGAGTAGTTCGTCATCATGCCGAGAGACTCCGAGGCCGCCTCGAACACCGCGGCGTGGTCCTCGAGGTTGTCACCGGGGAACACGGCGTACTTGCCCACCGAGGTGTGCGACTCGCGGCCGCCCTCACCCGCGCCGTCGCCCGGGGCGTGCTTGATCGTGGTGGGCACGGTGTCCTCACCGAAGCCGACGTACGCGCCGTCCTCGTCGTAGGTGCCCTGGAAGCCCTTGACGTAGGCCGCGGCGAGCTCCGCCGCGAGCTCGGGGTTCTCCCCGAGCGTGCCGGACACGCGCAGCCAGCGCGGCTCGGTCGCGAGGTCGATCTGGGGGCTCAGCGCGTTCGAGATGCCGAGACCGCGGTACTCCTCGGACGCGATCCGGGCGAAGTCCTCGACCGTCTCGGGCGAGAACGTCGCCGCGAGGCCCAGGACCGAGGGCCACAGGGACACGCCCGAGCCCGTCGGCACGTAGCTCGAGCCCGACTGCGCCTCCGAGCGCGGGTCCGAGCTGAAGTTCGCCGGCACGTACGGGAGCTCGTCCGAGCCGAGCGACTCGACGTACGCCTGCATCGCGTTGACCCAGGTGACGTTCTCCTCGACGTCCGAGCCGCCCGCGTTGAGCACGTTGCGCAGGTGCGACTCCGACAGGTACGTCTTCTGCGCGTCCGTCAGGCCGTCCGCCGGCGAGCGCTCGTGCGAGCTGAACAGCATGAGTCCCGAGATCTGCTCGATCGTCAGGTCGTCCGCGAGGTCCGCTGCCCGCTCGGCCGGCTCGAGCCGCCAGTCCTCGAACGGGTCGAGCTCGCCGTTGGCGTTCATGTCCTTGAACGCCAGGGTGCTGCCGCCGTCCTCGACCTCGAGCAGCTCCATCGGGCCGTCCTTGGCGAACGTCAGCTTCTGTCCGCCGTCGGGGTTCTCGACGACGACGAAGGTCGTGGTGCCGTCGGACGCCTCACGCGTCGCGAACCCGTTGTCGGGGGTCTCCTCGTCCGGTGACGAGGCCGTGCAACCGGCCAGCGCCACGAGGGCGAACCCCGCGACGACCGCCGCTCCCTTGGCGCCCGGTGACCTGCGGTCGAGCCGTCCCGCCGTTGTCCTAGTCCTCATTGACCTTCCTCTGCCTCAGGCGACCCTGCCCACGTCCGCCGCCGCCCGCCGTCGTCGGGGCCGGTCGACGGGACGCACGCGGCAACAGCGCTGTGTGCGAACCGATCGCGGACCGGGGACGGGGTGGTCCTCCGGGCCGCAGCGTCAACGTAGGAACGGCCGCACGACCGCCGGGGCGCGCGTGCACGAACGGTCGTTTTCGGCGCACGAACAGTCCACGAGGTCACGACGGGGTCACGACGAGGTCACGCCGTCGGGCCCGGGTCGTGACCTGGTCCGGGCCCTTCGTCCCGCGGCCGCACGCCGCCCTAGACTCGTCGCGCCCCGGGCGACGGGGCCCCGACCGGACCGGAGGCCGCAGCATGGACCTGCTCGTCGTGGGTGCCGGGCTGTTCGGCCTCACGGTCGCCGAGCGTGCCGCGAGCGCGGGGCTGCAGGTGACCGTGGTCGAGCGCCGCGACCACCTGGGCGGCAACGCGTTCAGCAGCGTCGACGACGCCACGGGCATCGAGGTGCACCGCTACGGCTCGCACATCTTCCACACGTCGAACGAGCGCGTGTGGGAGTACGTCCGACGCTTCACGTCGTTCACCGCGTACCGGCACCGCGTGATGACCACGCACGCCGGCACGGTGTACCCGCTGCCGATCAACCTGGGCACCCTCAACCAGTTCTTCTCGGCCGCGATGGACCCGGCCCAGGCGCGCGCCCTCGTCGCGCAGCAGGCCGCCGAGGTGGACCCCGCGACGGCGACGAACCTCGAGGACAAGGCGATCTCGTTGATCGGGCGCCCGCTGTACGAGGCCTTCATCCGCGACTACACGGCCAAGCAGTGGCAGACCGACCCGCGTGAGCTCCCGGCCTCGGTGATCGCCCGCCTGCCGGTGCGCTACACCTACGACACGCGGTACTTCTCCGACCCGTACGAGGGGCTGCCGACCCACGGCTACGCGGCCTGGTTCGAGGCCATGGCGTCGCACCCCCGCATCGACGTGCGCCTCGGAACCGACTTCCTCGACCCTGCGCAGCCCTTGTCGAAGGCGGCGGCGCGCGGCCAGGTGCCGATCGTCTACACCGGTCCGGTCGACAGGTACTTCGACCACCACGCGGGGCCGCTCGGCTGGCGCACGCTCGACCTCGAGACGCGGACCGTCCCGGTCCGGGACTTCCAGGGCACCAGCGTCATGAACTACGCCGACCTCGACGTCCCCTGGACCCGCATCCACGAGTTCCGCCACTTCCACCCCGAGCGCGAGGACCGCCACGCGCAGGACGCGACGGTCATCATGCGTGAGCGCTCACGCTTCGCCACGGCCGACGACGAGCCGTACTACCCCGTCGCGACACCCCAGGACCGCGAGCGCCTGCGCGTCTACCGCGAGCTCGCGGCCGACGAGCCCGGCGTGCACCTGGGCGGGCGCCTCGGCTCGTACCTGTACCTCGACATGCACATGGCGATCGCGTCGGCCCTGTCGCTGTGGGACTCGGGCGTGGTGACGGCCGGGGGCCGGGCGCAGGCCTGAGCGGTCACCGGGGCCGTGCGTCGCGTGCCGCACCGCGCACCGCCGTGACGCGCGGCGCCCCGCCGACGGCGCCGTCCTGCGGCAGCGGCAGCAGCACGCGGAGCACGAACCAGTGCTCCTCGACGTTGACCGTCATCGAGCCGCCGTACTTCTCGGCGGTGTAGCGGATCGACTTGAGGCCGTACCCGTGCCGCGTCCTGTCCTGGCGGCGCGTGACGATGTCGCCGTCCTCGGTGCGCAGCTCGCCCGTGAACCAGTTCTCGAAGGTGAGCAGCGCGAACCGGTCCCGCGTGTAGACGGCCACCTTGATGAGCCGCTTCTCGGGCTCGGGCACCGCCATGACACCGTCGATCGCGTTGTCGAGCGCGTTGCCGAAGACGGCGGCGACGTCCATCGCGGACATGAAGTCGAGCACCCCGCCGTCGACCACCGACGTCAGGTCGATCCCGCGCTCCGCGCACTCCATGCTCTTGGTCGTCAGGATGACGTCGAGCACGCCGTTACCCGTGTCGGCCTGGGCCGCGTAGTCCGCGACGCTCGCCTCGAGGTCGTCGAGGTAGGACGCGCGTCTGGCCGGGTCGCCCTCGGCACGGATCACGCCGATCTGGTGCTTGAGGTCGTGGTACTTGCGGTTGACGATCTCGATGCTGCGCTTGGACTGCAGGTACTGCTCGTGCTGACGGCGCAGCATCTCGTCGATCGCGCGCACCTCCGCACGCGCCCGGTGCTGGAGGCGCTGCCCCTGCTGGGCGTAGAGCGCGACGAACCCGCAGAGGTCCACGAGCGTGCGGATGTAGAAGATCTCGAGGCCGAGCCGCCCGCTGAAGGGGGTGTTCGCGTTGAGGAAGCTGATGTTGCTCATGAAGAAGGTCACGAGCGCGATGGCGACGGCCGAGGCGAGCTCGACGTGGGTCACGTCGAGGGCCTGCGTGGGCCGGAAGTGGCGCGCCTCGACGACGAACGCACCGACGAACGAGGCCGCGTAGACCAGGACGAAGAAGGCGACCTGCCAGCTCAGCCCGGGGCGCCCGTCGGGCAGGAAGAAGAAGCAGTGCATCTGCCAGTGCAGGGCCGCGACCAGCTCCGCGAGCACCAGGGCGCGGGCCGCGAAGTACCCGGCGTCGCGCACCGACACCCTGGCCGCCGCGATGATGAAGCCGTACATCGAGGCGACCGCGGCCGCCATCCCGAGGGTCCACAGCTGGAGCGGCAGCTGACCCGCGAGCTGCTGGACCCCCACCTGCACGCCGAGCGCGCCGACGGCGAGCAGCGCGAGCCGCGCCCGCGGCAGCCGGGGACGCCGCAGCAGCACGTAGACCACGCACGCCAGCCACTCCGCGAGCCCCGTGAGCGGGCGCGGGATGTCGGGGAGCGTCGCGAGGATCGACGCGTCGGGCAGCACGTCGCCGATCATGTGTGCCGCGCCCCGAGGTAGTCGGTGAGCGCGGCGAGGAACGCCTTCTTGCGCGAGCGGCTGACGAGCAGGTCGTGCCCGCCGACGAGCAGCGAGCTGTTCCCGTGCACGCCGAGCACGTGCCGCAGGTTGACGAGGTAGCCGCTGTTGCTGCGGAAGAAGTGCTTGCCCTCGAGCTGCGCCTCGAGCGCCTTGAGCGGCGCCACCACCGAGTGCCTGCCGTCGACCGTGTGGACCGTGGTGCGGTGCTTGGCGGACTCGAGGAACACGATGTCGTCGGTGGGCACCCGCACCAGGCCGCCCTCGACCTGGAGCAGCAGGTAGTCGGCCGACTGGCGCCGCAGCCGCGCCACCGAGCGCTTGATCTCCTGCGCGAACGCGAAGTACGGCACGGGCTTGACCACGTAGCTGAGCGCGTCCACCTCGTAGCCCTTGATCGCGTACTGCGTCATGTTGGTGATGAAGATGATCACCACCGTCGGGTCCACGAGGCGGATGCGCTCGGCCGCGCTGAAGCCGTCGAGCCGCGGCATCTCGATGTCGAGCAGCAGGATGTCGAAGTCGGGTCGGTAGCCCGCCACGACGTCCTCGCCGTCGGGGAAGGTCGTCACGGCGAACTGCTCGTCGTGCTCGCGCTCATAGCGGCGCAGGTAGTCGACGAGGAGCGCGGCGCTGGCCGGGTCGTCCTCGGCGATGCCGATCCTGATCACTGTCACGGTTCCTCGGGGCTCGCGCGCACGGGTGCGCGTACGGCCGGGCTGGCTCCCGCGTGGCCCCCACCACCCGGGCCCGGCGTGTCGCGCAGATGCTAGGTGAGCCCCGCACGCGGTGTCATGCCGGTGCCCCCTGCGGCCGCCCGCACAGCCGCCGAGAGATCCCGCAGGTCGGTGGCCACGTCGTCGGCGCCCGCCTCGAGCAGCGCCTCTCCCGGGTAGGTCGTGGCCATGCCGATCACGTGCGCCACCCCCGCGGCCCGCGCCGCGTCGATGCCCGCGGGCGTGTCCTCGGCGACGACGGCGGCCGCGACCGTCACGTCGAGCACCTGCGCACCGCGCAGGTACGGCTCGGGATGCGGCTTCCCTCGCGTGCAGTCCTCGGCCGTCACCGTCGCGACGGGCCACCCGCCGAGCCCGCGCAGCACCTGCTCGGCCCACGAGCGCCGGGCGGACGTGACCACGGCGGTCGGCACCGCGAGCTCGCGGCACGCGGTCAGCAGCGACGCGGCCCCCGGGACCGGGAGCGGGCGCGTCGTGGTGCGCAGCAGCGCGTCGACCACGCCCTGGGTCAGCTCTGCCGGGTCCTCGCCTGCCCACGGCCCGTCCACCTGGGCGAACGCCTCGTGGCCGCGCCTGCCCGCGAACTGCCGCACGACGTCGTCGGGCACGTCCCAGCCGCGCAGCGCGAAGTAGGCCGCAAAGGCCGCGCGGTGCATCGGCTCGCTGTCGACCAGGGTCCCGTCGAGGTCGAGCAGCAGGGCACCGCCCGCGCGCACGAGCTCGGTGACGCGGCCGCTCACTCCCACGCGAACAGCGGGTCGCCCGCGGTCACGGCAGCCCCGGGCGCCACTCGGCCCGCGACCTCGGTGGGCCCGTCGAGTGCGACCACCGGGCACACCGGCGAGCGTCCGCCCGCCTCGACCGCGGCGGGGTCCCACCGCACGACGACGTCGCCCACGTCCACGCGGTCCCCCTCGGCGACGACGAGCTCGAAGCCCTCACCGGCGAGCTGCACGGTGTCGAGGCCGAGGTGGACCAGCACCGCACGGCCGTCCGCCGCGACGACGAAGGCGTGCGGGTGGAGCTTGGCGATCGTGCCGGCCACGGGGGCGACCGCCGCCACCGCACCGCCGTCGACCCGCGGGGCGATCGCGAGCCCCGGACCCACCATCGCGCCGGCGAACACCGGGTCGGGCACGTCGGCGAGCGCGAGGACCGTCCCGTCCACGGGCGCATGCACGACGAGCGGTGTGGTGGGCGCAGCCGCCTCGGGTCGGGTCTCGCTCACGGTTCCTCCGTCGTGGGGTCCAGGTGTCACATCAGCTCCTCGAGGTCGGAGGCGAGCACGTCGACCGTCGGACCGACGACCACCTGCACCACGTGGCCGGCGATCATCACGCCGTGCGCGCCGGCGGCACGCAGCGCGGCGGCGTCGACCAGTGCCGGATCGCGCACCTCTGAGCGCAGCCGCGTGGTGCACGGCTCGATCTCGACGATGTTGGTGACCCCGCCGAGCCCGGCGAGGATCCGGGTCGCCTGGTCCTGGTACGTCATCCGTCCACCTTCCCGAGGGGTCCCGCGGCGGAGGCGGCGGCGACGGCGCCCCCGCGGGGTGTGAGCGCCGGTCTGGGCTGGCGCAGCGGGACCCAGAGCACGTACCGGTCCGCCCGGTAGGCGGACCGGGAGTACACGAGGGCGACGTCGCCCGTGAAGGTCCGTCGCTCGACACGCAGCACGGCCGCGCCGGGACGCAGGCCCAGGTGCTCGGCGTCCTCGGCGTCCGCCTCCGAGGCAGCGACGGTGTCCTCGCCCCAGTCGGGCTCGAGGCCGCGGCGGCGCAGGTCGCCGTAGACGCTCTCGGGCACGCCGTCGGCCAGGAGGTTGGGCACCAGCGCCACCGGGAGCCAGGCCTGCTCGATCGCCATGGGGGTGCCGTCGGCGTAGCGCACGCGGTGCAGGTGGTGCACGGGCTCACCGGGCTGCAGGTCGAGCGCGTCGGCGACGTCGGGGGCCGCCGGCGCCTGCTCGGCGACGAGCACGTGCGACGAGGGCTCCATGCCGCGGCGGCGCATCTCCTCGCCGAACGAGGTGAGGCGCACCTCCATGTCCATCTTCGTCGGGGCGACGAACGTGCCACGTCCCTGCTCACGCACCAGCAGCCCCTCGACCACCAACGCGTCGACCGCCTGGCGCACCGTCATGCGCGAGATCCCGAAGCGCTCGCACAGCACGCGCTCCGAGGGGATCACGTCCCCGGGCTCGAGCTCGTGGGTCACGAGCGAGCGCAGGTAGTCGCGCACACGCACGTACTTGAGCGAGTGACCCACGTCCGTCGCAACCCCTTCGTCGCACCCTCGGCACCGACCCCTTGACACTGCGGGGCCATCCCATCATGGTGGGGCCGACTGGTCCAGACATCTAGCACAGCATGTCCCCAGCACGGTCCTGCGGGCAGTGACGCCCGCCCCAGGACGCGCAGCGCGCCGGCGCCCGCCGTCGCGCACCGCACACGACGAGGAGTGCACGCGCATGACCGCCACGACAGCCCCCGAGGTCCGCGAGAAGCGACCGATCCCCGGCTTCGCCCAGCTGCAACGCATGGGGCGTTCCCTCATGCTCCCGATCGCGTCGCTGCCCGCGGCGGCCCTGCTCCTCCGGCTCGGGCAGCCGGACATGCTGGGTGCCGACGGCCTCGCGGGCGCCTGGGGCGACTGGCTGCTGCCCGTGGCGTCGGTGCTCGGATCGGCCGGCAACGCGCTCTTCGCCAACCTGCCGCTGCTGTTCGCCGTCGGCATCGCGGTCGGATACGCACGCAAGTCGGACGGCTCGACCGGCCTGGCCGCCGTCATCGGCTACCTCGTGTTCAAGGGCGTCACCGACGCGCTGTCCCCGTTCGCGCTGGGCGAGGCGGCCGAGGGCGAGACGCAGGAGCTCATCAACTACGGCGTGCTGGGCGGCATCGTCATCGGCGTGGTCACCGCGCTGCTGTACCAGCGCTTCTACCGGATCAAGCTGCCCCCGTACCTCGCGTTCTTCGGCGGGCGCCGGTTCGTGCCGATCGTCACCGCGGGCTCGGCCGTGCTCATCGCCGTCATCGGGACGCTCGTCTACCCCGTGTTCGACGCGGGCCTCACCGCGGTCGGGCAGTTCGTGACCGGCAGCACGATCCTCGGCGGGTTCGTCTACGGCACGGCCAACCGCCTGCTCGTGCCCATCGGCCTGCACCACCTGCTCAACTCGCTCCCGTGGTTCCAGTTCGGCGAGTTCGAGGCCGACGGCGAGATCTGGCAGGGCGACATCAACCGGTTCCTGCACGGCGACCCGACGGCGGGCACGTTCATGACGGGCTTCTTCCCGATCATGATGTTCGCGCTGCCGGCCGCGGCGCTCGCGATCGTCCACACGGCCAAGCCCGCCAAGCGCAAGATCGTCGCGGGCATCATGGGATCGGCGGCGCTCGTCTCGTTCGTCACCGGCGTCACCGAGCCCCTCGAGTTCGCGTTCGTCTACGTGGCCTACCCGCTCTACGCGATCCACGCCGTGCTCACCGGGACGTCGCTCGCCCTGGTCAACGCACTCGACATCCGCAGCGGGTTCGGCTTCAGCGCGGGCGCGATCGACTACCTGCTCAACTTCCGGATCGCCGAGCAGCCGCTGCTGCTCATCCCGATCGGGCTCGCCTACGGCGCGCTGTACTACGTGCTGTTCCGGTTCGTCATCACGCGCTGGAACCTGCGGACGCCGGGCCGCGAGGACGACGACACCGTCGCCGACAACAACGTGCTCGTGGACCAGCCGGTCGACGCCTCCGCGGCGGGGGCGAGCGCGACCGCCGGCGCCGGCACGGTGCGGACGGGCGACGAGCCCGCGCCCGGCCGGACGTCGGGCTGACGACGCGCGGCGCGCGGGCTACGGCTCGGACGTCGTGAGGAACGCCTCGAGGGCGTCGAGCGCCGCACCGGCCTCGGCGCCCTCGGCCGCGAGCACCACCTCGTCGCCCTGCTTCGCGCCCAACGCCATGACGGACAGGATGCTCGACGCGGGCTGCGCCGCGGCGCCGTCCTTGGCGATCGTCACCGGGACCGGCTGGGAGCCCGCGAGCTTGACGAAGAGCGCCGCGGGGCGGGCGTGCAGCCCCTCGGCGAAGGCGACGGTGACGCGACGTTCGGGCACGGGGGCCTCCGGACGGACGGGGACGACAAGTGGTCTGGACCACCGTAGCGCCGTCGAGAGCCCGCCGCCACGGGACCGGGGAGGGTGCGTGCCGTCGCCCGGCACGCAGCCTCCCCGTCGTCCAAGGTGTCGGCCGACGGTCCCGCCCCCTGTACGCCCAGGGCAGACACCCCGACGGCGTGCCGCGCCGCGTGCGCGGCTAGCGTCCGAAGGAGCCGCCGGGCCCTCGGGGCACCGACGGGCCACGACCCACCCGGGCCCACAGGAGACGTCATGAGCCGCACCGCCGCGAGGCCGCTCGCACTCACCCGCCCCGCGCCGCCCCCGCTGCTGCGCCACGTCGTCGGGCGGATCCTGCGAGACCGGCGGACCGACGCCGACCGCACGCTGCGCGACGTCGCGCACGAGGCACGCGTGTCGGTCGCCTACCTGTCCGAGATCGAACGAGGCCGCAAGGAGGCGTCGTCGGAGGTGCTCGTCGCCGTATGCGGAGCGCTCGGCCTGTCGCTCGCGGACCTGCTCGCACGCGCCCACGACCAGCTCGTCGGGCCCGGCGCACGCGTCCTGAGCCTCACCTCCCGCGCCGCCGGACCCGCGACCGCCGGTGCCCCGTCCGCACCGTCCGCTGGGACCGTGCAGGTCGGGGCGCGCGTCATGGCGCTGGCCGCTTGAGGGAGGTCACGACGGCGTCCACCACCCCGTACTCGACCGCGCGCGGAGCGGTGAGCACGAGGTCCCTGTCGGTGTCGGCGCGCAGGCGCTCGACCGGCTGACCCGTGTGACGCGCGAGGACCTCCTCGACCTCGGCGCGCATCCGCAGCACCTCACGGGCCTGGATCTCGAGGGCCGCCGCGGTGCCCTGGGCACCGCCCGAGGGCTGGTGCAGGAGCACGCGCGCGTGCTCGAGCGCGAACCGCTTGCCCGGCGCCCCGGCCGCGAGCAGCACGGCCGCCGCCGACGCCGCCTGCCCCAGGCAGAAGGTCGCGACGTCGGGACGCACGTACTGCATCGTGTCGTAGATCGCCATGAGCGCCGTGAGCGAGCCGCCCGGGGAGTTCAGGTACAGGTGGATGTCCGCGTCCGGGTTCTCGGACTGCAGGTGCAGCAGCTGCGCCACCACCACGTTCGCGACGCCGTCGTCGATCTCGGTCCCGAGCACGATGATGCGGTCGGAGAGCAGGCGACTGAAGACGTCGGCCGCGCGCTCCCCGCGCGGCAGGCGCTCGACGACCGTGGGGATCGTGTACTGGCCGGCCATCAGAGCCCCACCGTCCGCGCGTCGCCCTCGGGCCGGATGTCGTCGAGGCTCGCGACCACGCGGTCGACGAACCCGTAGTCGCGGGCCTCGTCGGCCGTGAACCACCGGTCCCGGTCGGCATCCGCCTCGATCCGCTCGACGGGGTGGCCCGTGTGCTCGGCGATGAGCCCGAGCATCGTGCGCTTGGTGTGGCTGAGGTTCTCGGCCTGGATCGCGATGTCGACTGCGGTGCCCTGGAAGCCACCCGAGGGCTGGTGCATGAGCACCCGGGCGTGCGGGAGGGCGAAGCGTTTGCCCGGGGTGCCGGCGCTCAGCAGGAACTGCCCCGCGCTCGCCGCGAGCCCCATCGCGAGGGTCGCGACGTCGTTGGGCACCAGGCGCATCGTGTCGTAGATCGCGAGCGCCGCACTGATCGAGCCCCCGGGCGAGTTCACGTACAGCGCGATGTCGCGCCTCGGGTCCTCGGCGGAGAGCAGCAGCAGGCCCGCGCACAGCCGGTTCGCGACCGCGTCGTCCACCTGCTGCCCCAGCACCAGGATGCGCTGGTGGAGCAGGCGGGTCGCGAGCTGGTCGTCGAAGCCGCCGACGGCGGGTGGGGCGGTCGCCAGGGTGGCGGCGGTCATGGTCGTCCTCCGGTGGTCGGTGCGTGCGACCGGCGCGTCCGGTGGCACGAGCCCATGCGACCACCGGCTCCCACGCCCGGGGTGCGACGTCTGCCGTCGGCGGATCCGCCCGCGGCAGACGCCGCCCTAGGGTGGGGCGATGAAGATCGTCATCCCCGGCGGCACGGGACAGGTCGGTGGGCAGCTGCGCCGTGCGCTCAGCGCGCAGGGACACGAGGTCACCGTGCTGAGCCGGCGCCGCGAGCAGCTCGAGGACGGCGTGCGGCACGCGGTCTGGGACGGCCGCACCCTCGGCCCGTGGGCTGCCGAGATCGACGGCGCAGACGCCGTGATCAACCTCGCGGGACGCAGCGTGAGCTGTCGGTACACGGACGCGAACCTGCGGGCGATGATGTCGTCCCGGGTCGACTCGACGCGCGTGGTGGGCGAGGCGATCGCCCGCGCCGAGCGGCCGCCGTCCGTCTGGCTCCAGATGAGCACGGCCACGATCTACGCCGACTCCCGCAGCCGCGGCGACGACCGTCCGCACAACGAGGCAACCGGTGTGATCGGCGGCGACGAGCCCGACGTCCCCCTGTCCTGGGAGTACAGCGTGCGGATCGCGCGGCGGTGGGAGGCCGCGCTCGCCGAGGCGGACCTCCCGGCCACCCGGCGCGTCGCCCTGCGCACCGCGATGGTGATGACGCCCGATCGCGGCGGCGTGTTCGACTACCTGTCCTGGATGGCCCGCCTGGGGCTCGGCGGGCCGGTCGCGGGCGGAGGCCAGTACGTGTCCTGGGTCCACGGTGACGACCTGGTGCGGACCGTGACGTTCCTGCTCGCACGCGAGGACCTCGACGGCCCCGTGATCGTGGCGGCTCCCGAGCCCCTCCCCCAGCGGGTGTTCATGCGATCCCTCCGCCGCGCCTGGGGTGTGCCGGTCGGCCTGCCTGCGACCCGGTTGATGGCCGAGCTCGGCGCGCTCGTGCTGCGCACCGACACCGAGCTGCTGCTCAAGAGCCGGCGCGTGGTGCCGGGTCGCCTGCTCGACGCCGGCTTCGCGTTCGAGCACCCCGCGTGGGAGCGTGCCGCGCTCGATCTCGTGGGCCGAAGGCGCCGCGGCGACCTCGGCGGTGTGGCGGCGGCGTCCCGTCCGTCGATCACGTGACCAGCCGTCGCACCCCGAGACGCGCGAGCAGGAGCACCGCGATCAGCGCGGTGACCGCCCAGAACCCGCCGAGGCGCACCGCGTCGCCGAAGACGAGGTCCACCACCCAGAGCACCAGGAGCTTCGATCCCGGCAGGACGAGCACGAGCATCCCGCCGGCAACGAGGCGTCCTGCGGCCGAACCCGCTGCACGCAGGTGCCCGACGACGGCGGCCTTGACGCGCACCACCACCTCGAGGACCGCCTTGAGCAGGACGGCGGTGAGGAGGGACAGGCTGAACGTCTCGCTGAGCACCGCCGGCACGTACTCGACGGCGAGGTTCAGCACCGTCACGTAGACGAACACGTCGACGACGTGCACCGCCGGCGGGCGCGTCGTGCTCATCCGCCGACGGCCGAGACCGTCACGGCTGCGCCGGGGAGCCCCGGTCCGGCTGGACACGCGCACCACGCGAAACCCTTCTCCGGTCCTGCGGCGAGCGTAGACCCCACGGCGCGCGCTGCATCACCCGAGGACACGCCGGTTCGCGCATCGGTTCGAGGATGTGCGTCGTGGGACACCCGCCTGGGCAAAGGAGTCCGGGCAGCCGGCGCCCGCCGCGACCCGAGGTGAGCGCCTTGAGGTCGAGGGACACCACACACGACGAAGGCCCGGACCATCAGGTCCGGGCCTTCGTCTTCTTGTAGCGGGGGCAGGATTTGAACCTGCGACCTCTGGGTTATGAGCGACGCAACCTTGCCCGAAACCGTGGCCACAGCTAGCGTCGATACCAGCATCTTCACAGGTCAGGAGGCACATCACTGTCCGCCGGTGTCCGGCCACGTACGTGCCCGTACGGGTACGGCTGCTGACCATCTGCTCACCAGAGGAGGTTCGATGGGCTGGGTGGTCGAGCGGCCGAGGCAACGCGGACGGCGGTACACCGGGGTCTACCGCGACACCCACGGGCGCCTTCGCTCCGCCGGCACGTTCGACTCCCGCCGAGAGGCGGAGCGGGCAGCGATGCGCGCGGAGGAAAGGATCACAGACGGCACGTGGGTCGATCGACGCGCAGGCCGGGTGACGTTCCGGGCGTATGCAGAGGACGTCTGGCTGCCGTCCCGCCACCTTGAGGTCTCGACGCTCGCTGCGTACCGCTCCTATCTGCGCCGGCACTTCATCCCGTTCTTCGGCGAGATGCGGCTGGCGCAGATCACCGCGTCGAACGTGCAGACCTGGGTCCGGTCTGCCCTCGACCAGGGCTTGTCCCCTCGGTCGATCGCCAAATACCACGTGATGCTGCACTCGGTCTTCGCCCGGGCGGTCCGGGACCGGCTCATCGCCTTCAACCCCTGCGAGAGCACGGAGTTGCCCAAGGTGGTCACCAAGAAGGCTCGGACCTTGACACCTGAGGAGTACTCCGCCGTCCTGGCCGAGATCCCGCCGAGGTTCAAGCCGATGGTGATGACGGCGATCGAGACCGGGCTGCGGTGGGGCGAGCTCGTCGCGCTGCGACCGCGGCACGTCGACTTCCTGCGCCGCACGATCACCGTCGAGGAGACGATCGTCGAGGTCTCGCGCAAGGACTCCCCGACCGGCGAGCGCCTCATCGTCAAGCCCTACCCGAAAGACGACGAGCCCCGAACACTCCGCGTGTCGCAGGGCCTGCTCGACGTCCTTGCTGGCCGCATTGCCGAGCTCGGCCTGACTCGTGACGATCTACTCTTCCCGTCGCGCGAGACCGCCGGAGGACAGCCGCTGTCGCGTGCGACGTTCAACACACGGCACTGGAGGCCCGCAGTCGAGCGCTCCGAGGTGGACTTCACGGTGCGCATGCACGACCTTCGGCACGCGCACGCCTCGTGGCTGCTCGCAGGTGGCGCAGACCTGAAGACGGTCATGGAGCGCATGGGGCACTCGCAGATCATGACGACGCAGCGGTACCTTCACACCCTTCCGGAGGCGCAGGACGAGGCGCTCGCCGCATTCGAGAGGATTCGGACCCGGTAGCTCGCCAGCCGGCGAATCCCCGGCCGCCGCGAGACGTCTTCCGGTCCCCGACGTCACTCGGGCCGAGGGCGATCTGAGTCTGCTGTCGTTGACGGTGAATGCCGCCAACGGCGTCCCCCTGCGGCCAACCGCACTTGCCGCATGCGCATACCGGTGGCCTCATCCACATGGCCCAACTCCGTTCCCTTTCCTTGCTCGGATCCCGAGGCGGCCGCTCAAGGCGCGGGGCGACCGGTCAGTCGTGGGCCGCCGGGCGGGGCGCGACCGCGTGGTGCATCACCAGAAGGGCACGCGGCGGTCGTCGATCGTGCGCACGGTCCCGCAGTGCCTCAAGGAGTGCGTCGGCGTCAGCGGCAGCGAGCCCGGCGGTCGGTTCGTCCAGGACCAGTACGGCCGGGTCACGCAGCAGCGCGCGCGCAAGGACGAGCCGTCGCCGCTCCCCCCCGGAGATCGTCGCCCCGCTCAGCCACGTGTCGAGCCCGTCCTCCAGGCCGGCGAACCACCCGCCCAGATGGGCGTCGTGCAGCGCCCGCACCAGGGCGTCGTCTGGGGCGTCCGGGCACGCGAGGCGAAGGTTCTCGCGCAGAGTCGTCGCGAAGACGTGGTCGGCGTCGCCGGCGAGCGCCACGAGGCCCTCCCGACGGGCGTCCGCCGGCTCCCGTCCGCACACCACGACCCGGCCGGCTGCGGGAGCCCTCAGCCCCACGAGCACCGCGGCCAGGGTCGACTTGCCGCCGCCGGAGGGCCAGGTGATCTCGCGCACCTGGGCAGGTGCGACAGTGAGGTCGACGCCATCCAGGACAGGTCGGCCGCCCCACCCCGCGTGCAGGCCCGCGACGACGACGCCCTCGCAGGCGTCGCTCTGCTGGGTCCGGCGGGCGCCGGCATCGGAGGCGACGGCGGGGGCGCCGGCTACCGCACCGAGTGCGGCGAGCCGGTTCGCGGCGGAGGCGCCGCGATGACGGGCCCGGGCCGCTGGCAGGAGCTCCAGGAGCACCTCCCCGGTCGCGACCGCACCGAGCAGGAGCACCGCTACCTCCTCCGGTCCGAGGTCGCTGCGCGGGGCGAGCGCGGCGGCGAGTGCCGCGCCCACGACCGCCACCGCGCCACCGACCTCTGCGACCGCGCGCCCGAGGCCGTCGGTCCGCGCGTCCTGCGCGCGGGCCGCCTCCGCCGCCTGCTCGCGGGCGGCGAGCTCGCGGCGTACCGCCCGGTCGAGCCCGTCAGCGCCCTCGACCGCGGCCACGACGGCGTCGTGCAGCGCCTCGCCGGTCGACTCCAGGACCGGACCGTGCTGCCGGTCGGCACGGAGGACGGTCCAGGGTGCGAGGATACCCGCGGTCACCACCGCGAGCGCCCACGGCAGGAGGGTCGCTGGATGCAGCCACGCGAGGCCCGCCGTCGCGACGGCGAGCGCTGTCAGTGCGGCCGCGATCGGCACAGCCCCGCGGACGCGCCCGTCGAGCCTGGTGTCGACGTCCTCCACGACGCGGAGCAGGAGCGTCCCCCGGCGGGCGGTGAGACGACCGGGCACCTGCGGGATCAGCGCCGCGACCACGTCCCCGCGCCACCCCGCCAGAAGGGACAACCCGGCGTCGTGGGAGGCGAGTCGCTCGAGGTAGCGGAAGAGGGGCCGCGCGATGGCGAAGCTGCGCACGGCGACCACCGCGAGCGACAGGGTGAGGATCGGCGGCTGGGCGGAGGCGCGCACGATCATCCAGCTGGCGGCCACCGTCAGGCCGATCCCTGAGAGCAGGGACGCTGCCCCCGCGACGGCCGCGACCGCGAACCGGGCGCGCGCGTCCATCGCGGACCACTGCCGCCGGACCCCCACGAGGAGGCCGGTGTCCTCCGTGGTGCCGTCGGAGGCGACCGGCAGCTCACGGCCCGTCACGTCGTCGTGCGGCGCCGCGGCCCCACCCGACCCTGCGCGCTCGGGCGTCGCACCGGGCGCCCGCTCGGTCAGACGGGCCTGCTCGACGCGAACCACCCGGTCCGCGGCCCGGGACACCGGTTCGCGGTGGGTGGCGACCAGCACCGCGACCCCGCGCGCCGCCGCATCGCGCAGGCGCCGGAGGACGGCCTGCTCAGCGCCCGCGTCGAGGTGCGCAGTGGGCTCGTCCAGCAGCAGCGCGACGTCCTCCCCCGCCGCCCCGGCGTCCTCGGCCAGCACGAGCGCCCGTGCGAGCGCGAGGCGGTGCCTCTGCCCGGTCGAGAGACCGCCGCCGTCGTCCCCGAGCGGCGTGCCGAGGGCCACCTCGCCCAGCCCGAGCGCCGCGAGCACCTCCGCAGCACGCTCGTCGCCGGTGTCGAGCGCCTCACGGACCGTACGAGCCGGCGGCAGCTGGGGCCGTTGGGGCACGTGCAGGGCGCCACGCGCCCAGACCCGGCCGCGGTCGGGCGTGCCGTGCCCGGCCATCAGCCGCAGGAGCGTCGTCTTGCCGCTGCCGGACCGCCCGACGATGGCGACCAGTTCCCCGGCTCGCACCGTCACGTCCGGGAGGACCACCGGCCGCCGGCGCCCCGCGAACCGAACGGAGGCGCCCTGTGCCCCCGCGGCCGACCCCTCCTCCCCCTCGCCGTCCTCACGTGCGGTGCCCCCGCCTGCCCCTGCCATCGCGTCGAGGCGGTCCATCACGGCGCTCGCCTGCGCGGACTCGTGGAACTGCGCCCCGGCTTCCCGCAGCGGGCGGTATGCCTCGGGCGCGAGCATGATCGCCGCGAGGGCCGGCCAGAGAGCCATCTCGCCGCCCGCCAGCCGCACCCCGGCGCCCACGGCGACGATCCCGACGGACACGGTCGCCACGAGGTCGAGCGCGGTCGAGGACAGGAAGGCCACGCCCAGCACCCGGGTCGTGGCTCGGGCGTACGCCCGACTGGACCGCCTGACCTGCTCGACCTGGCGCTCGGCGCGGTCGTAGAGCCTCAGCGTCACCAGCCCGCGGACCACGTCGAGGAAGTGCCCGGCGAGCCGGCCGCCGTGCGCGTACTGCTGGTCGGCGCCGCGTCGGGTGGCCCACCCGACGAGCGCCGCGAATAGGGGCACCAGCGGCAGGGTGAGCAGCACGGTCATGGCGGACGGCCAGTCGACCAGCACGAGCAGCGCGAGCACGACCGGAGGCAGCACGCCAGCGACCACGAGCGCGGGCAGGTAGGCCGCGAACCAGGGCCGGAGTGGGTCGAGTCCCGTGGACAGGACCGCGGCCGGGTCACCGCCCGCCCGGACCGCGGCGCCAGGATCGCGCGTGAGCGACTTGAGGCCGACCGCGCGTGCGCCCGCGACCGCAGCGCCGCTGACGCGTTGGGCGACCGTCGGCTGCGCGTGGGCGAGCCCCGTGCGCACGACGAGCGCCGCGGACAGGACGAGCAGGGCCTGCTCCCACCGCGCACCCTCGACCAGAGCCACCACCAGCCACGTCAGCGTGAGCGCCACCGCGACCGTCGTCAGGGCCTGCGCGACGGCCACCGCGACGAGCGCCGCGAGGGCACCGCGGACGGGCGCGGCGAGGCGGAGCAGCCGCAGGTCCACCGGGCCGGGACCACTACCGCGAGACGGGGCCGCGCTCATGTGGGCACGGGGTCGCTCGCCACGCGCCGCCGGAACACCCAGTACGCCAGCCCCTGGTACGCGAGGACGCCGGGCAGGAGGACCAGAGCCGCCCAGCTGATGGTGCTGAGCGCGTACGCGCTCGCCCGCGCAGACTCGATCGTCACCGACCACGCCGGGTCGAGCGTGCTGGACAGCAGCACCGGGGCGTCCTGCACAAGCAGGGCGACGACGACGACAGCCTGGACGGCTACGGAGAGGGCAAACGCCCAGCCCTCCCTGCCGGCACGGGCCGCGAGGGCCGCAGCGCCGAGGACGGCGACGCACGCGCCGACGACGGTGCCCGGGAGCCCTCCCCCGATGCCGGCGACCAGCACCACGGCGGCGAGGACACCGGCGGACGGGCCGACCCACGCCCGGGCCCGGTCCCGGACGCCACCCGTCGTGCGGAGGCCGAGGTACGTCGCGCCGAGCAGGGTCGCGGCGGCAAGGCCGCCGAGGGCGCCCAGGAGGGCACCGGGCTGGGCGAGCGTCCCTGCGGTCCGGGCGAGCGCGCCGCCGTCCGCCGCGACCTCCCCGTCCGGGCCGAGCGCGAGCCCGCCCGCGAGCACGCCGACCACCGCGCCGAGCAGCGAGGCCGTGGCGGCCGAGCTGACGGCGAGGGCCGCGTCGCAGCGCGCGCGCCACCGCTCGTCGTCGCGCTTGCCCCGGAACTCCAGGGCCACACCCCGCACTGCGAGGCACAGCAGCAGGGCCGCCATGGGCAGGTAGAGACCGGACAGCGCGGAGGCGTACCAGTCGGGGAACGCGGCGAACATCGCCCCGATCGCCGCGACGAGCCACACCTCGTTGCCGTCCCACACCGGCGCGATGGTCCGCAGCGCTGCGCCGCGCTGCGCGCCGCCGCGGCCGAGGACGGGGGCGAGCATCCCGACACCGAAGTCGAAGCCCTCGAGCACCAGGAAGAGCGCCCAGCACAGGACCACGAGGCCGAACCACAGCAGGGCAAGATCCACGGGACTCCTCAGTAGGTGGGGACGGGCGCGCGGTCGCCGTCGTCGGCGTCGGCCCCGTTGGTGCGGACGGGGCGCGAGGTGAGGTCCTCTGCGACGAGGTGCCGGACAGCCCGGTACCAGACGAGCGCGAGGACGCCGTAGACCAGTCCGAAGCCGACGAGGGAAGTGAGCACCTCGGCGCTGGTGAGGCCCGAGCCCACGCCGTCCTCCGTGCGGAACAGCCCGAAGACGAGCCACGGCTGACGGGCGGTCTCGGTGAAGACCCACCCGAAGGTGTTGGCGAGCACCGGCAGCGCGGGCAGCAGCGGCAGGCAGGCGAGCACGCCGGTGCCGAGGAGGGTCCGCAGGCTGCCCCGGCCGGCGAGCACGCCCCGGGTGGCGCCCGCGAGGCCGCCTCCGTGCCGCACGAGGCCCTGGCCGCGACGCGTGACCCACAAGAACAGGACGGCGAGGGTGGCCGCCAGCATGCCGGTGCCGATCATCAGCCGGAAGGTCCAGTAGGCGACGGGGACCCACGGCACGTAGTCGCCGGGGCCGTGCTCCTGCACGTACTGCGCCTGGAGGTCGTCGATGCCCTGGACGGTCGCGCCGGGGTCGCCGTGCGCGAGGAGCGAGAGCAAGTACGGGACGTCGAGGGAGAGCAAGGGCTCTCCGCCGCTACGTGGGTCCCCGATCGCGAAGACGGAGAACGGCGCGCCGGCCTGCGTGACGTACAGGGCCTCCGCCGCGGCCATCTTCATCGGCTGGACGGCCGTCATGACCTTGCCGAGCAGGTCCCCCGTGATCGCGACGGCAAGCCCGGCGACCGCCGTGACCCATCCGCCGAGGCGGGCGAGGGTGCGCCATGCCAGGTGGTCTTGCTCCCCCCGCGCGGTGGGACCGCGGCCCCATGCACGCCAGGCGCCGACGGCCATGAGCAGCGCGCCGCCGGTCATGGCGGCGCCGGCGATGGTGTGCGGGTACGCCACGAGGTTGACCTCGTTGACCATGAGGGCCCAGAAGCTGTCCAGCTGCGCCCGGCCCGTCCGCGGGTCGACCTGGTACGCGACGGGGTTCTGCATGAACGAATTGGCGGCGAGGATGATGAAGGCGGACAGCAGCGTCCCGATGGCGACCACCCAGATGGTCGCGAGGTGCGCGAGCCGGGGCAGGCGGTCCCAGCCGAAGAACCACAGGCCCAGGAATGTGGCCTCCAGGAAGAAGGCAAGCATGCCCTCGATCGCGAGGGTGGGGCCGAAGACGTCCCCGTAGAAGCGGGCGAAGTCGCTCCAGGACAGGCCGAACTGGAACTCCTGCACCAGGCCGGTCACGACGCCCACGGCGAAGGTGACCATGAGAAGCTTGCCCACAAGCAACGTGAGCTCTCTGTAGTGCGGGCGCCCCGTGCGGTGCCACGCCGTCTGGAGGCCCGCAGTCAGGGCCGCCAGGGAGATCGACAGGGGGACGAAGAAGTAGTGGTAGATCGTCACGACCGCGAACTGCAGGCGTGCGAGCTCCAGGGTGTCCACCGGGGCGATCTCCTGACGTTCGTGTTGTCTACTACAGAACGTCGTAGATGTTACACGGCCTAGTACGTGTCAAGTAGTACGACAAGGTCCAAAGGTCCCGGTAGGATCTGCGCCATGGCGATGGGTGAGCTCGAGAGCGCCGTCATGGCGCATCTGTGGGACGCCGAGCAGCCGTGCACCGTCCGCGAGGTGCACGAGGCGCTCCAGGCGGACCGGCCGCTCGCCTACACCACTGTGATGACCGTCATGGACCGCCTCGCCAAGAAGGGCGCGGTCACGCAGCTCCGGGAGGGCCGCGCCTATCGCTATGCCCCGCTGCGCAGCCGCGAGCAGACCACGGCCGAGCTCATGCTGGATGCCCTCGGCCTGAGCGACGGGACCGACGCCCGCGTCGCCGCCCTCCAGCACTTCATCGGGCGGGTCAGCTCCGCCGAGGCCGATGCGCTCCGCGCCGCCCTCGGGCGTCCCGCGCTCTGACCGGCAGCCCGCGACCGTGACCGCCCCGCGCGGAGCACCGTGACGGCACTGTCCCTCGCAGCCCTCGCCGTCCTGCTGTCGGTCGCTGCGCCTGTCGCGCTCGCGCGGCTCCGACCGCTGCACCGGGCGCCCCGGGCGGCCGTGGTGCTCTGGCAGGCTGGGGCGCTTGCCGCGGTGCTCGCCGCCGTCGGCGCCGCCCTCGCCGCGCCGGAGGAGATCTGGCGGGCGGTGCGGAGCGAGCAGGGCGCGCGCGACGCCTGGCTGCTGGTCGCGGCCTCCGTCGCCGCGCTCACCGCGGGCACCATCGTCCTGCGGCTGACCGTCACCACCCTGCGGCTCGGCGTCGTACTGCGACGCCGTCGCCGTCGGCAGCGGGACGCCCTTGATCTCCTGGGCGCGTTCGACGACGACGCCGCCCGGCTCCACGTTCTGAGCGGCACCGTCCCGCTGGCGTACTGCGTCCCCGGTCGGCCCGCGCGCGTCGTCGTGACCGAGAGGGTGCTCCAGGTGCTCGACGAGGCCGAGACGCGCGCCGTCGTCGAGCACGAGCGGGCCCATCTGCGCGCCCGCCACGACCTCGTCCTGGAGGCGTTCACCGCCCTGCACGTCGCCTTCCCCCGCGTGGTCCGCAGTCGCCTCGCCCTGGACGCCGTCAGCACCCTGCTGGAGATGCTCGCCGACGACGTCGCGGCACAGCGCACCGGGCCCGGGCCCCTGCGCCGTGCCCTCTGTGCCCTTGAGCCGAAGGCCGCAGGGCACGAGGTCGCGCTGCGCCGCGCGCGCCTGGAAGACGTCTACCCCGACGACGGGCCTCGGGGGCACGCCCGGGCAGTTGCCGCCGGCGCCTACCTCGCCGGCGCCGCCGTGCTCGCGGTCCCCACCGTTGCCCTCGTCACGCCCTGGCTCCGCGCGGCGGTGAGCGCCCTTACCGGTGCGCCGTCCGAATGACACCGACGAGAGATCCTCGATCCATGCGGGCCAGAGCGGCCACGGCACTCACTCGCGGCACGCCAGACCGCTCGACCGGATCTACCCGGTAGTCTCCCTGCACGCGGTCACCTGCGCGGCCCGCTCTCTCCGTGGGTGCCCAGCGCCGGCTCGTCATACCGATTGAAGAGAAGCGCCGGCCGAAGGACGGGGCAGGCGGTCCTTAATCAGGGAGGGATGCACGTGCTGGAGATCCTCGGTGCCCTCGCCCCGAGTGCAGGCGTCGGCCTGATCTTCTGGCTCGCGATGCGCAAGATCGTTCATGCGGACCGCAACGAGCGGGCAGCCCTGGCGGCGCTCGATCGACAGCACCTGCTCCAGTCCGAGCGGGAGCTAGATGCGGGACGTCAAGCGAGCGTCCTTGCCGGCGATACCCAACGAGTTGGGGCACCGGATGCGGAGGAGTGGCCAGGCGGTAGGCCTGCGCGTGCCGAACACGTGTCAACGTCGTCTGAATGGCAGACTCCCGAATCGTCCGATGTGGCACGTGCAGGAGGGGAAGATGACTAAGCCGCGCAAGCGGCCTTCCCGGCTCGGATTGGTGCTGCCGCTGGTCGCATTCGGGCTGGTCATCGCGGTTTACGCGGTCTCCCTCGTCATCGAGCTGACCTAGCCCCCCGGGGCGCCCGCCACGGCGAGTTCCCGTCCGACGATCCCGCCACGTCTCGCGGTCCGCCCACCGGTCGGACGGGGACAGATGGCATCTCGCCCGTTGCTCATGCTTCTTTCGTGCGGTGACCGGCCGATCTCTTCGGTGGCTCACGATGCTCCGCGGGGCCGTCCAACGAGAGATGTGGCCACGATGTGACTGAGCAGCGCGTTATCGCCAACAAGCCGAAGATCGGCGCCCAGAGCGGCGCCGCGCCAGCCAAGCCGTCGGATGCGGAGGCCCCGCGGACGCGGCGCAGCATGAAGATGGTCGTCATCCTGGCGGTCCTCGCCCTCCTCGGCGCGGCGGCGGGCTACTGGTTCCTCATGGGTCCAGGGGCAGACGCTGAGGAGGGCGTGGTGCAGGAAGCGCCGGAGGCTGGTGTGGTGCAGGAGCTCGAGCCGATCAGCCTCAACCTGGCCGGCGGCCGGTACCTCCTGATCGGCTTGGGGCTGCAGCTCACGGCAGAGGTCGAGGAGGAAGTCGAACCATCAATCGCGCTGGACCGCACGATCGCCCTGTTCTCGGGGCGGACCATCGAGGAGGTCAGCAGTGCGGACGGGCGCGCGGCGCTGAAGGCGGAGCTCGCTGCTGTGCTGGCGAAGGACTACCACGGCGAGGTGATGGGCGTGTTCATCACGACCTTCGTGACGCAGTAGTGGCAGAACGCTTGCCGTGCGCCTGGGTCCTCAGCGCTGTGTCTGCCAGGGCTGACTGCCGGAGGAAGTCGTCGGAACGCTGTGCATCGAGGGCGGCGGACAGAGCCGACTCAGCCATGTCTCCCTTGCACGTGTCGCGCGCTATCTGCCCGACGGCCGCGCGGATGTCCTCGGCGCGGTCGGTGTCTGCATCGACCTGCGCGGTGATGTTCTCCTCCTCCGCCCGTGCGGCCTCGAGCCATTGGGCGATGAGGTCGGCCTCACGCTGGAGCCGTGTGAGCTCTGCCTCAGCGGCGACGGTTTCCGCCTCGGCAACCGGGATCGCCGCGTCCAGGGCCTGGCGCTCGGGGTAGGCCCGCACCAGGTGCGGCGTCGGTGTGGGCGAACTCCTCCTCAGCGTGGACTGCGCCAGGATCCCGTGGACGAGGCGATGTCGACTCGTCCTCGCTGCGGCGGTCGTCGTACTCATCGGCATGAGCCGGCTCGAGAGGCGCCCCAACCGTGAGCACCGAACCGACGACGAGCGCGCTCAGCCCTGCGCGAAGTCGAGTCCTTCATGTGAGGGTCTCATCGCTCACCGACGGTGGTGACGTCAGGTCGAGCGGCGCGCCGGTCCATCCGACTGGGACGCCGCTCGGTGTGCGCTGCTCGGCGCCGGTGGTGCCAGGCCCGACTCGGGCCTTGACGTCGGGCGAGCCGGGGGGAAGTGCCTACACGCGGTCGGTGCACAGTCGGCGTCGGGCAGGATGGCGGGAAGTTCGCGCTCAGGACTTCGCGCGCCGGACGGGTACCAGAAGACGACGAAAGAGGGTTCGAACCCATGGCCTCGACAGCCCATCCGCAAGTGTTGCCCCACGCCCGGGCGGGAGTGTGCCTTGCCCGTGCCGGCGCGGTGTTGGTTGCCTCGCTGCTGCTCCTGGGCTGGGCCCCGGGCCAGGCGGTGGCCCACGACGCCCTGGTGAGCACCGCGCCTGGTGACGGGACGACGGTCGAGGAACCCGACGCGGTGGTGCTGACGTTCTCCGCTGACCAGCTCGCCGTGGGGGCCGTCGTCGCGGTGACCGGACCCGATGGGCAGGAGTGGGGCGACGGTGCCGCGACGGTGTCCGGCGTCACCGTGGCCCAGCCGCTTCGCGAAGGCCTCCCGTCCGGGGAGTACCAAGTGAACTGGCGCTCCGTGTCCGGTGACGGACATCCTGTTGACGGGACCTTCCGCTTCACCGCCGAGGCGCCGGAAAGCCTGAGCGCACCTGAGCCGTCACCGAGCGGGCCTGCGACGTCGCCTCCGCCGGAGCCCTCGGCGGCGTCGGAGCAGGCCGGCCCCGGCGCCGGGGAGCCGCAACCGGATCAGGGTGAGCCGGAGGACAGGAGCGGCCGCGGCATTGGTGCGCCGACGGCTGTGGGGCTTGCGATCGCCGCCGCCGCGATCGTGGCGGTTGGTGGAGCGGTCTTCCTGCGGCGGCGCAGCGGCGGTGAGCGGCGCACTGAGCCGTGAGCAGGGTGCTTCCACCTCGAGCCGGGGCAGCGCCCGACGCGGACCCGGGAGAGGCACGCGCTCGGCGCCGTCGCCTCGGCGTGATCGTGGGTGCCGTGGTTGCAGTGGTCGTGGTGCTGGCCAGCGGCGGGTGGTCTGGTGCATGGCAGGCGACGGCGCTGGCCGACCCCGGTGCACTGGTCCGCTGGTCCTCGCCGATCGTCACCGTGCTGTCGGAGCTGGCAGCGGCGGTGACTGTAGGGGCGTTGTTCCTTGTGGTGGCGATCCTTCCCAGTGGATCTTCCCGCGAAGCCGTGGGGGCCAAGGCCTGGCCTGCCGCGGGGGTGGTGGCCGGGGCGGGCGCCGGTATGTGGACGGTGCTGAGCATCGTTGACGCGGTACTGACGTACGCCAGGATCACCGGGACGTCGCCGCAGGCCGAAGGGTTCGGCAGCCAGCTCGCGCTGTACGTGGGGTCGGTCTCCGGTGGGCGCACCCTGCTGGGCGTTACCGTGCTGGCGGCGATCACCACGGTCCTCGCGCTGCTGGTCACAGGACCACGCAGTGCGGTTGTCGCGGCCGTGCCTGCGTTGACGGCGTTCGCGCTGTGGTCCCAGACGGGGCACGCGTCGGGTGACGCAAACCATGAGCTCGCAGTGGGCGCGATGTTCTTGCACCTGGTCGGTGCCGCGCTGTGGATCGGGGGGCTCGCGGCGATCGCGCTCGTGGCTCGTCATCTCGGCGGCGCCCTGGGCACCACCGTCGCGCGCTGGTCGCCGGTAGCGGCGTGGTCGCTGGCCGCTGTCGTGGTCTCAGGGCTGGTCAACGTAGTCCTGCGCACCGACGGGCCCGAGGATCTGACGACGCCCTACGGAACGCTGATCGTCGCCAAGGTGCTGCTGACCGGAGGCCTGGCGCTCCTGGGCCTGGTGCATCGCCGGTCCGTGATACCCCGCCTCGGGCCGACAGCGTCGGGCCGAGCACCCGCGCTGTTCTGGCGCCTCGTGGCCGTCGAGCTCGCGGTCATGGGCGCTGTGTCCGGTGTCGCGGTCGGGCTCGGCAGCACCGAACCACCCGGCGCCGTGACGGCCAGCGGTGACCTCACCCCGGCCGAGGTCATCACCGGCCATCCGCTGCCGCCGGCCCCGACCGTCGAGCTGTGGCTGACGTCCTTCCGGTGGGACCTGATCATCGCGGCCGGCTGCGCCAGCGCCCTGGTCGTCTACCTGCGGTGGGTGCGCCGCCTACGTGCTCGCGGGGACCGGTGGCCGCTCACCCGGACGGCGTGTGCCGTCACGGGGCTCGTGCTGCTGGGATGGGTGACCTCCGGTGGCCCGGCGGTGTACGGGCACGTGCTGTTCAGCGCGCACATGATCCAGCACATGGTCCTGATCATGGTCGTGCCGATCTTCCTGGCCCTGTCGGCGCCGGTGACGCTCGCCGCACGTGCTCTGCCGGTGCGGCACGACGCCTCCTGGGGGCCACGGGAGTGGCTGCTGGGACTCGTCCACTCGCGCTGGGCGCGGTTCTGGTCGCACCCGGTCGTGGCTGCGGTGAACTTCGCCGGGTCGCTGGTGATCTTCTACTACACGCCGGCGTTCGAGTACGCCCTTCGGTGGCAGATCGGAACCGTGCTGATGGTGGCGCACTTCACGCTCGCCGGTTACCTGTTCGTCAACGCCCTGGTCGGCATCGACCCGGGCCCACGGCGGCCCGCGTTCCCGATCCGACTCCTGCTGCTCTTCGCGACCATGGTGTTCCACGCGTTCTTCGGCGTCGCCTTGGTCATGCAGGAGACCCTCCTTGTCCCTGAGTGGTTCGGGATGCTGGGTCGACCGTGGGGGCCGTCCGCGCTGGAGGACCAGCGGGACGGTGGCGCGATCGCGTGGGGCATCAGCGAGGTGCCGATGCTCGCCCTGGCCATCGGTATCGCCCTGGCGTGGACCAAGGACGACGAGCGCACCGCGAAACGTCTGGACCGCGCCGCGGACCGCAGCGGCCACGCCGATCTGGCCGCCTACAACGCGATGCTCACTCGCATGGCCGAGCGCGCCGACGCCAATGACCCCGGGGGCACGGAGCAACCTGGGTCCCCCAAGCGCTCGGCGGGGACGCCGGTCGATTGAGCGGCTACCAGGTCAGGTCCGAGCACTCGTGCTGCTGCTGAGCCGTTTCCACCTGGAGCGTGGCATGGGCGATGCCGAAGCCATCGCGCAGGACGTCCCGGGCACCGGCCAGGACCGCGGCGTGATCGGCGCCGCTGCTCGCGACGAGGTGAGCGGTGGCGACGTTCATCCCGGAGGTCAGCACCCACAGGTGAAGGTCGTGGATGGCGCTCACGCCCGGCACGGCGCCCAGCTCTCGGCTGACGGCCTCCGGGTCGATGCCGACGGGTGCGTGCTGGCCCAGTACCGCGAGGACCTGCCGCCCCAGCGTGACGGCACGGACGATGACGAAGACGGCGATCGCCAGCGCGACGACGAGGTCCCAGACCGGCCGCCCGGTGGCGATGATCAGAACACCGGCGACCATGACGCCGACCGAACCGGCAGCGTCGGCCACCACCTCGAAGTAGGCGCCCCGGACATTGAGGCTGTCCTTGGACCCGCTGCGCAGCAGCAGCATGGAGACAACGTTGATCACCAGGCCCACGAAACCGACCACGAGCATCACGCCCGAGGGCAGGGACGGGTCCTCGCCGATCCGACTGATCGCCTCGACCACCACGTACACCCCGACACCGAGCATGATCAGCACCGTCAGGCCGGAAGCGAACACTTCCGCGCGGTACGAGCCGTAGGTTCGCCGCCCCGTCGGATCAGGGCGGGTTGCGATCCGGGTGGCGAGCAGGGATGCGCCGAGGGCCACGACGTCGGCGGCCATGTGCCCGGCGTCGGAGATCAGTGCGAGCGAGCCGGAGACCAACCCCGCTGCCAGCTCGACCGCGAAGAACGTCGCGGTCAGGAGGAACGCTCCGGCTAGGCGGCGGCGGTAGCGCCCACCCGCGTGTTCAGCGACGGGGCCGTGACCGTGCCCGGCGCCCATCAGCGGCTGCCCTCGTGTCCGGTGTGCTCCCGGCACACGTCCAGCAGCATCCGCACGTGGGCATCGGCCAACCGGTAGTACACCCGGCGGCCCTCACGCCGGTTGTCCACCACCCCCGAGGCCCGCAGCAGACGCATCGTCTGGGACACCGACGCCTCGGGGACCTGCACCGCCGCGGAGATGTCGCAGACGCACAGCTCACCGGCCTCCAGCAGCGCGTAGAGGATCTTGGTACGCCGTACGTCACCGAGCAGTCGGAACAGCGCGGCCAGCGTCCCTGCCTCGGCGTCGTCCGGGACGCTGGCGCGGACCAGTGCCACGCGTTGGGACTGCGGATCACCACCGATGCAGCCGTCCAGCGGCAAGACCCGACCCATGGTCATCTCCTCATCTGCGCGGATCTTCAGATAACGTCACCCTAGCGCGCTGTGGTGACCCAGCCCTCGCGGCCCGGACGATGGCCTGCAAACCCGTGTGGCCGTCGGAAGGGCAGCGCGCAGACACGGAGGAGGAGCGGGGTGCAGGACGACCCGGGCGTCACGGGGCCGGTGTGGCTGCCGACCGCACCACCGTCCCTGGAGACGATGCTGGCCCCGACGCTGCAGCCGGTGCCGGTCCTTCCGGTGCTGGCCGTGGTGCTGCTGGTGCTGTACCTGGCGGGCGCGTGCCGGCTGTGGCTGCGAGGGCGGCGCTGGTCGATCGGCGCGACCATCTCGTTCACGGTGGGTTGTGTGGTGCTGGCGGTCGTGACGGGCGCGGGCATCGAGGGGTACGGGCTGCGGCTGTTCTCGGCGTTCATGTTCCAGCAGCTGACGTTGATGATGCTCGTCCCGCCGCTGCTGGTGCTGGGGCGCCCCGGCACGTTGCTGCTGCGCGCGACCCCGCACCGGGGGGTGGGCCTGTTGGTGCTGGTCACGGCGCGGCGGGCCCTGCGCAGCCGGGTCAGTCGGGTGGTGCTGCACCCGGCGGTGATGGTGCCGTTGTTCTTGCTGGCGTTCTACGGGTTGTACCTGGCCGAGCTCGCCGACCCGTTGCTGCGGACGTGGACCGGGCACCTGGGTCTGGAGGTGGGGTTCTTGGTGGCCGGGTTGCTGTTCACGGTGCCGGTGCTGTCCACCGACCCCTTGCCGATCCGGCAGACGCATCATGGGCGGGCACTGGACCTGGTGCTGGAGATGCCCCTGCACGCGTTCTTCGGGGTGATCGTGATGATGGCCACCGCGCCGATGGTCCCCTTGTTCGCTGCGCCGCCGGTCGGCTGGGAGATCGATCCCGTGCGGGACCAGCAGCTGGCCGGCGGGCTGGCCTGGTCCTACGGGGAGGCACCGGGACTGCTGATGCTCCTGCTGATCGCCAGCAGGTGGCAGCGCAACGACACCCAGCGGTCCAGGGCGCGGGACCGGCAGATCGACCGCGACGGCGGCGCCGACGCCGAGCTCGAGGAGTACAACGCCTACCTCGCGCGCTTGAACGCCTCGGGGCCCTCGGGGGCGCCACCGGGGCAACCGTGATGGTCGAGCTTCACGGGGCCGCGGCATCGGACGTTGTCGACACCGTGGTGGTGGTCTTCTCGACGATGTCCTGGCCGAGCCGCACCCCGGTGTAGACCGCGAGGGCCATCAGCACGAGGAGCCCGACGATCAGGCGCCACTCCAGCCACGGGGGCCACACGCGGGTGACCCATTCCCGGCCCGGCACCCGCAGGGCCCGCACGCGAAGCGTCGGGGCCCGGTCGCCCAGCACGCGGAGCCGCCGCCGGAAGGGACCCCGGCTGCGGTCGCGGCCGCGTCGTCGGCTGCCTGCCAGCGCACCGCTGACGATGGCGGCCGCCGCCACAAGGTAGACGGCGGTCTGCGGCGTGCTGCCCAGTCGCGCCGCCGGGGTAAGCGCGGTGCGCAGCGGCAGCGAGGCGATGAGCTCCTGGTCGGTGAACAGACCGGTGCGCGCGAGGACCGTTCCGTCCGGCGTGATCATGGCGCTGACGCCCACGGTGGAGACCTGGACGGTCGACCTGCCGTGCTCCACCGCGCGGAAGCGGGACATCGCCAGCTGCTGGGTCGACTCCGGGGTGCGCCCGAACGAGGCGTTGTTGGTCGGGATGAGAATCAGCTCCGCCCCGTCGAGGACTCCCTCGCGGATGAGGCCCGCGTAGGCGACCTCGAAGCAGATCCCGGTGGCGAGGCGCACGTCACGTCCGAGCGCGGCGATCCGCACATCGATGACCGCGGGGGCGCCGCCGGCGGCCATGTCCGTGGCGACCCGGTCGACGAGCGGAGTCAGCTGCCGGAAGAAGGCGCGGAAGGGGACATACTCTCCGAAGGGCACCGGGTGCTGCTTGGCGTACGTGTCGCCGGCCCCCGCACCGGCGGTCCAGGTGATGATCTCGTTGTAGCGGATGTCCTGCCCTTGGGGGAACCGCTGGGTGCCGAGCAGCAGTGGGGCGCCGACCGCTGCGGCGGCGCGATCCACGGTCGACGCCTGTGCCGGGTCGGTTCGGGGGTCGATGTCGGCGGCACTCTCCGGCCACACCACCAGGTCCAGCTGGCGTCTTCCGGCGGTCGCCGCGAGCCGCTCGGTACCTTCGGCGTGGTTGGCCGTGACGTCGCGGGCCTGCTCGGCCCAGTCGGCGCCCTGCTGCGGGACGTTGCCCTGGACCGCTCCTACCAGGAGTGAGCCGCTCTCCTGGCCGGTGTTCAGGGGAAGCAGGCCCGGGGCGCCGGCCAGGAGCACTCCGGCGAGCAGGGTCCGAGCCGCGGCCGTCACCGCTGTGCGGCGCAGGTACTGCAGTGCCAGTGCCATCAGCGCCCCAGTCGCGGCGACGAACGCGGAGACCAGGACCTCCCCACCGTAGGGCGCGAGTCGCAGCAGGGGCGCCTCGGTCTGGGAGAAGGCCAGGAAGCCCCACGGGAAGCCCCCGAACGGCCAGGAGCCGCGGACCTGCTCGATGGCGACCCACAGCACGGCTGCGGTGACCGCCTGGGCCAGCGGGCGGCCGGTGATCCAGACGGCTCTGCGCGCGTGGGCCCACAGCGCGCCGAAGCCGGCGACGTACAGCGCCTGGAACGCGCTGAGCGCGACCCACGGCAGCACCGATCCGGTGGCCTGCAGCGCCCAGTGCACCAGCGGCAGGAAGAAGGTCAGGCCCCAGACCAGGCCGATACCGGCGGCGCGGACCGGTGACGCGCCGCGCATCGCCAGCAGCAGGCACGCCATGCCGGCGTAGGCCAGCGGCCACCATCCCCGGTCAGGAAACGCCAGGCTCGTCGCCCAGCCACCCACCCCTGCTCCGACGAGCGCCAGCCCGGGCGGCATTGGGCCACGCGATGAGGCGCCACCGGTGCGGCGTCGCGCGTCGCCGCGCTCGACCTCCTGGGCGGGGGTGGCGTGGACACGAGGATCCCCACCGGCCGCAGCGGCTGGACCAGGCCGCGTGGCCGACGAGGGGGGGGCCGTCGGATCGCGTACTCACCCGGCGCGTCCCCGTTGGGTCGTCCCGCACCCTTCGGGTGCGCAGCGGCATCGGCGGGTCAGACGCCGGCATAGGAGTGCAGGCCGGTGATGAACAGGTTGACGCCGACGAAGTTGAACAGGAACGCGGCGTATCCGGCCAGGGCGAGCCACCCGGCCTTCCTGCCCCGCCATCCGGCGGTGGACTGGGCGTGCAGGTAGGCGGCGTACAGCACCCAGGTGATGAAGGCCCAGGTCTCCTTGGGGTCCCAGCCCCAGTACCGGCCCCAGGAGTCCTCGGCCCAGATCGCGCCGGCCAGGACGGCGAAGGTCCAGACTGGGAAGGCGAACAGGTGGGCGGTGTGGGCGACGCGTTCCAGGGTGGTGGCGGCCGGCAGCCGGCCGGCGTAGCCGCGGGTCGCCTGGCCGCCAGGGTCGCGCGCGTCGGCGCGGCGGCGCAGGAGGTACAGGCCGGTTGCGGCGGCGCCGACGGTGAAGACGCCACCGGCGATGATGGCCGCCGCGACGTGGATGACCAACCAGTAGGAGTTCAGCGCCGGGACCAGGTCCCCCGCGGGGGTGTACAGCACCGTCACGGCCAGCCCCAGGCACAAGGTGACCAGCGCGAGGATCCACACACCCAGGTCCCGTACCGGCTGGCGGCGCAGGAACACCAGGTAGGCGGCCGTGGCGGCCAGTGTGGCGGCGGCCGTGAACTCGTACATGTTGCCCCACGGTGCGCGGCCCGTCGCCAGACCCCGGGCCACGACCCCGGCCAGGTGCAGCACGAACGCGAGCGTGGTCAGGGACGCAGCGATCCGTTCCAGGCGACCAGTCAGCGCGCCGACGCTGGTGGGTGGGCTCACGGGCGCTACAGCGGTCGAGGAAGGGGTTGGTGTCGTCCGAGCGCCCACGGCTACCGGTTGGGCCGGCTGCGCCTCGCTGTCCAGGTGCTGGGCGCGTCTGGCGGCGTGGTAGGCGTAGGTGAGCATCGCCAGGGCGTAGACGGCGATGGCGCTGTAGATCAGTCGGTCGCTGAGCTCGGCCAGGAGGGTGGGGTCGGGCACGGTCAGTCCTCTCGGTCGTGCGGGGAAGCATCGGGGCGGGTCAGCTCGGCGCCCGGCAGGTCCCGAAGCAGCGATGTGAGCTCGTCGGGGACCGGTCCGCGGCGGGTCAGGGTGTAGGTGGCGGCCTCGACCGTGGCCGCGCCACCGTCGGGCGCGGGGGTGACGCGGACCCAGATCCGGCGCCGGCGGACGTACAGCGACACCGTCAGGCCGAGCAGGAGGGCGACGGCTGCCGCGAGGGAGATCTCCTTGCCCGGGTCGTGGGCGATCTGGAAGTTCGCGAACCGCGACACTGATTCGAACGTCAAGGTGCCTTGGCCGTCGGGCAGGGTCATGGACTCTCCCGGACGCAGGGCCTGGGCGAACGGCTGGTCCCCGTCCATCACCTGGGTGAGGTCGCTCTTGTCCAGGCGGAACACCGACTGCGGTGCGCCGTCGCCCAGGCCGAGATCTCCGGTGTAGGCGGTCAGCAGCAGCTGGGGGTCGCCCAGGTCCGGGTAGAGCGATCGAGGCCCGGCCTCGGGATCGACGGATGCGGTGGGGAGGAAGAACCCTTCGAAACCGAGCTGGGTTGGTTGCCCGTCCGGGACCTTGATCACCCCTTCGGAGGACAGGTTGCCGTCGAAGGGCACGAACACCACCGGTCCGGTGAACACCGGTCGCCCGCGGCCATCGGTGACGCTGACCACCGGAGCGTAACCGTGGCCGGTGAGGAACACCTTGGTCCCGTCGACCTGCAGCGGGTGGTTGACCTCAACTGTGACGTCCTCAGGGACGCCGCTGGGTGTGCGCAGCACGGCCAGGTCGGCCTGGAAGTCCCGGGCGCTGCCGCGTTGGGGGCCGGACGTCTCGAATCTGGCGGTGAAGTCGTTCAGCGTGATCGAGAACGGGGTCAGGGCCTCGGTGTCGGTCAGCGGCCCGGGGGTGAACTCGTCGTACTGCAGGCGGGTGTTGGTGAAGGTACCCCCTTCCACGACGATGACCCGTCCCTCGAAGCCGAGCAGTGACCCGATGGCGACTCCGACGAGCAGGACCAGCAGGGACAGGTGGAATACCAGGTTGCCGACCTCGCGCAGGTATCCCTTCTCCGCGCGGACCGAGTCGGCGTCGACCACGACCCGGAACCTCCTGGCGCGCAGGTGCGCCGCTGCGGCCTGAAGGACCTGAGCCGGTTCAGCGGTCGTCGTGGTGCGGCGGTATTCGTCCAGGCGTGCCAGGTTGGTCGGGGCGCGAGGTGGTTCGGCGCGCACCGACCGCCACAGGCGTGCCACGCGTGGTAGCACGCAGCCCGTCATGGACACCATGAGCAGCAGGTAGATCGCGGCGAACCAGGGTGAGGAGTACACCTCGAAGAACCCCAGCCGGTCCAGCCACGGGCCTACCACCGGGTTGTCAGCCACGAACCGGGTCACGGCGCCGGGGTCGAACGCGACACCTCGTTGGGGTAGCAGCGACCCCGGCACGGCAGCCAGGGCCAACGCCAGCAGCAGCAGCACCGCGGTCCGCATGGACGTCAGCGTCCGCCACGCCCACCGGGCCCATGCCAGCAGCCCCTGCCCCGCCGGGCGCGGCGGAATGGCCATCAGCCCAGGTCGCGCGTCCCTCTCCCCGAGGCGCTCCGTGACCGCTGCGCCCTCCAGTGCGTCTTCGCTTGGCGAGGGTGCAGCGGCCCCGGGGGCGGCGTCGGGTCGCAGGGCACCGGTCGGTTTCGTCATTGGCCCGCCGACGCGGATTCCCGCTCGTCGAGCATGTCGTTGAGGACGGTGAGCTCTGCGGTCTGGGAGCTGACGATCGCCTGCGCCAGGCGGCGCACATCGTCGTCCTGGACCAGGTCCAGGGCGGCCTGCGCCATCGCGACGCCGCCTTGGTGGTGGGCCACCATGAGCCGCAGGTAGCGGATCTCCGCGTCCACGTCGACGGCCTCGTCCAGCTGTTCCAGGTCCTCTTGGGTTGCCATGCCGGGCATCACCGCATCGGAGGCGGGCCTCGTCGTGGTGTCGTCGCCGTGGTCCATGGTGCCCGCGCCGGGGTCGGTCATCCACTGCATCGGCGCGGCCAGGCTGGCCTGCGGCAGGTCCCACTGCTCCAGCCAGCCGTACATCTGCCCAGCCTGCTGCTGCTGGGTCAGCATGATGTCCAGCGCCAGGGACCGGACCTCGGGATCCTCCGTGGCGTCACGGACCATCGTGGACATCTGCACCGCCTGGGCGTGATGGGCTTGCATGTCGCGGGCGAACCCAGCCTCGGCTGACCCCTCCACCGGCCGTGAGACAGGGTCGCCACCGTTCGTCAGGGCAGAGCCCGCGACCAGGCCGGCGACCCCGACCGCGGCGGCCACCAGGATCACCACCGCAGCGGTCGGCACCCTGCGCGGCGCGGCAGCGATCTTGCTCATCAGGCGTCCACCCCACCGGTGCACGGCGCACCCGGCTCCGGGGTCTGCTCACCCTGCTGGTACTTGACCACGAACTGCTCCAGGCGCGGGTCATCCGCCGTCTCCAGCGCCAGCTGGGTACCCCAGGCGCTGGCCACCACGGGCTCCTCGGGCAGCCCATCGAAGGGGCTGAGCAGCACGTACGCGTTGCCCTCGGCCAGGTCGGCCAGCTGCTGCACCTGGGCAGCCGGCAGGTCCGGGCTGTAGGTGAGCCACACGGCACCGTGCTCCAGGGAGTGCACCGCCAGCTCGCTGGTGATCGGCTCGGTGTACGTGCCGCAGTTGGCCCACACGCCCGCGTGGTCGCCACCGACCGGCGGTGTCTGCTCGTACTGCACCGGCTGCTGGACGTGGCCGGCCGTCAGGTCGCTGAAGGTCGCAACACCGTCGATGTCTCCGGCGGCTGCCTCAGCGACTTCGGCGGTGCGCCGCTGCTCGCCGACGAGCACGATAGCCGTCGCCGCGATGAGGGCCCCCGCCACGAAGACGCTCGTGCCGGTGATGACCGCGGTGCGGCGACGCTCGGCGCGCCGCTGCTGCTCGCGGATCTCGGCCAGACGGGCGGCGCGTTCGGCCGCTTCGTGCTTACGGTTCGCCATCAGTAGGGGCCTTTCGCTCGTCGACGTCGTTCACAGGACAGTGGTGTAGCCAGAGATCGTGGACTGCATGGCGCGCATGAGGTGGTCCCACACCCCGGTGGCCAGCAGCAGACCGGTGGTCATGAGCATGACCGCGCCAGCGCGCTTGATCCCGACGGTGTGCCGACGCGCCCATGTGGTCGCGGTCAGTGCCCGCCGCATGCCCAGCCCGACCGCGATGAACGGAAGGCCCAGACCGGCGGCGTAGACGCCGGCCAGCGCCGCGCCGCGCCCGGCGCTGGCCTCGGTGAACGCCAAGGTCTGCACGGTCGCCAGGGTCGGTCCCAGGCACGGGGTCCAGCCCAGCCCGAAGGTGACTCCCATCAGCGGGGCGCCCACCAGACCGGACGTCGGGCGCAGCCGGGGCAGCAGCTGGCGCTGGGACCGGGGCAGCCAGCCGGCGAAGACCAGACCCATGACCACGACCACGACGCCCAGGACACGGGTGAGCACCGCTTGCGAGGACTGCAGCGTCGCGCCCAGACCGCCGAAGAGGGCCCCGTAGGCGACGAAGACCGAGGCGAACCCCAGGATGAACAAGGCCGTACCCGCCACCACCGGACGTCGCCGCGTCGCGACACCCTCATCGAGCAAGGGGCCGCCAGCGACGTAGGACACGTACCCGGGCACCACGGGCAACACGCAGGGGGACACGAAGGAGACCAGCCCCGCCACGGCCGCGACGACCGCGGCCGCAAGCAACGGGCCGGTCGCGACCAGATCCTGGACCGCGCTCACGACGACCCAGCGATCGGCGCGGCCAGGACCGTGTCCACCAGCGCGGTCAGGGTCGACTCCTGCACCGCGCCCAGGACGCGCGCCGCCGGCCTCCCGTCACGGTCCAGGAGCAGGGTCACCGGGACCCCGGCTCCGGGGAGGTGCTCGGCCAGGCTCAGCAGGGCCTTTCCATTGCTGTCGTCGATGCTCGGGTAGTTGATCCCGTAGCTCTCCTCGAACGCGATCGCCGCGGCCGAATTGTCGCGCACGTTGATTCCGACGAACCGCACCCCCTGGTCCGCGTACGCAGCCGACGTGGCGGCCAGGATCGGTGCCTCCTCACGGCACGGCGCACACCACGAACCCCACACGTTGATCACCACGACATCGCCGCGCCATGCGGCGATGTCGATCGCCTCACCAGTCAGCCCGGTTCCCGACAGGGCCACCGGTTCGCCTCGGTCCTCGGGTGCGTATTCCGTCACCGTCCTGTTGCCCGCAGCCACCGGGGACCGTTCTGCCGCCGGGCCTTGGCCTGCCGACAGGAAGCCGGCCAGCTGGACCGCCACCACAGCTCCGGTGACGACGACCAGGGCCAGGAGGATTGCCCGCGGGCCGGTCAGTGGCCGGCCCGACCGTGCCGGGGCGGCCGAGCCTTGAGCCGGAGGTCCGCCGGCTGCGGTCGGCTCATCCACTGACGGACGCCTTCATCAGCTCAGACTCTGCCGCCCACAGACTCTCATCCGGTGCGGCGACGCCCAGGGCGTCCAGTAGCGCCGCGCCCAGGGATGTCAGCCGGCACATGACCAGCTTGCCTTGTCGGCGGGAGGTCACCAGGCCAGCGCGGCGCAAGACGCGCAGGTGGTGCGAGACCAGGTTCGGCGCGGCCCCGACGACCCACGCCAAATCGCAGACACACAACTCGGCCCCCAGGGCCAGGGCCATCGCCGTGCGAAGGCGCACCGGGTCCGCCAGTGCCTTGGCGGTGATCGCCATCGCCTGGGAGCGGTGCGCCTTTGGCAGTGCTGCACGGACTGCCTCGGCGCGCGACACGTCCAGGCACAGCAGGTCGCACCCCTCGGTCGCCATACGGTCATCGTAACGAACGTTGATGTGAGCATCGGCCGCCGATCGCACTCGTGGCGGTGCTCAACGCGAGGCCTGCTCGGGTTCCCTCACCGGGCACCGATCGTGCCGTTCTCGCTCGGTGTTGCGGGTGCGGGCTGTTGCAGGGTGGACAGCACCAGCAGGGCGGCGCCGGTGACGATGGCGGTGTCGGCGAGGTTGAAGGTCGGGAACCACCCGCTGTGCAGGTAGTCGGTGACGACGCCGTCTGCGGCGCGGTCGGCGAGGTTGGCGGTGGCGCCGCCGAGGACCAGGGCCAAGGCAGCCAGCCGCACGTTGGTGCTGGCAGCGGCGGTGCGCCAGGCGACCACGCCGACCGCAGCGGTGACGATCGCGGTCACGGTCAGCACCAGCCATGCCGGTGCACCGGCACCGACGGAGAAGGCGACCCCGGGATTGTACGCCAGGCGCAGGTCGACCACGCCCAGGCTGATCACCCGATCCTGCAGCCCGTTCACCGCCCACGCCTTCACACCGAGGTCGGTGGCCGCGACCAGGACGACACCCACGCCTGCCGCCAGGCGTCGCCTCACCGGTGAGACCGCCGGCCGGACCGGCCTGTCAGTGGTCGGGGCGGTCAACGCTCGGCCATCGCTGCACGCTCGGCCTTCGCGGTCGTGTCTGGGATCGTGTCGTGGGGAAGGGGCCGCGTCCGGCCGGCGCGGACGCCGTTGGCGATGACGAAGACCTCGGCGACCTCGTGAACGAGGACCACGGCGGCCAAGCCGAGGACACCGGTCAGGGCCAGGGGCATGAGCACGATGATGATCGCCAGGGACAGGCCGACGTTCTGGAGCATGATGCGCCTGGCCCTGCGGGCGTGGGCGAACGCCTGGGGCAGGTGACGCAGGTCCTCGCCCATGAGCGCGACGTCGGCGGTCTCGATCGCGACGTCGGTGCCCATCGCGCCCATCGCGATGCCGAGGTCGGCGGTCGCGAGGGCGGGGGCGTCGTTGACGCCGTCGCCGACCATCGCGGTGCGGCGCTGGGTGCGCAGCTGGGCGACCAGTGCGGCCTTGTCCTCGGGTCGCAGATCTGCGTAGACGTCCTGGATGCCGACCTCGCGGGCCAGGGCGGTCGCGGTCAGTGTGTTGTCGCCGGTGAGCATGGTGACGTGGTATCCGTCGCGGCGCAGCTGGGCCACGACCTGCGCGGCCTCGGGCCGCAGCTCGTCGCGCACCGCGACGGCACCGAGCAGCGTGCCGTCCTCCTCGATCAGGACGGCGGTCGCGCCGGCCTGCTGCATCCGCTCCACCTCACCGGCCAGGGACCTGGCGTGGACCCAGCCCGGTCGCCCGAGACGGACCGGCCGACCCTCGAACGTCCCGATGAGACCCGCCCCCGGTACGGCCTCCACGTCGCTCGCGGGGCTGAGTGCGGGTACGGCGGCCAGGATGGCGCGCGCCAGGGGGTGCTCGCTGCGCGCTTCGAGGGCGGCCGCGACCTGCAGGACGCGCGCCTCGGTCCGGCCGGGCGCGGCGACGACGGCCACGACGGCCGGGGCGTTGCGGGTCAACGTCCCGGTCTTGTCCAGGGCGACCCCGCGGATCGCGCCGAGGGCCTCCACGGCCGCGCCGCCCTTGATGAGCACACCCTGCTTGGAGGCGGCCCCGACGGCGGCGACCACGGACACCGGGACGGAGATCGCCAGGGCGCACGGGGACGCTGCGACGAGCACGACCAGGGCCCGCTCGATCCACGTGCCCGGGTCGCCCAGGAGGCTCCCGGCGACGGCGATGAGCGCGGCGGCGATCATCACACCGGGCACCAGCGGCTTGGCGATGCGGTCGGCCAGGCGCTGCGCTTCGCCCTTGCGGGACTGCTCGGCCTCGACGATCCGCACGATCCGCGCCAGGGAGTTGTCCTGCGCGGTGGTGGTCACCTCTACCTCGAGGACCCCGGATCCGTTGATCGACCCCGCGTAGACGTCCTGCCCGGCTCCGGCCTCCACGGGCACCGACTCACCGGTGATGGCCGAGACGTCCAGGGCGGTGCGACCGGTGCGGATGATCCCGTCCGTGGCGACCCGCTCCCCGGGCTTGACCACCATCAAGTCCCCGACGCGCAGCTCAGCGGGAGCCACCGTGGTCTCTGCACCGTCGCGCAGAACCGTCGCGGTAGCGGGCACGAGGCTCAGCAGTGCACGCAAGCCGCGGCGGGTGCGGGCAAGGGAGTACTCCTCCAGGCCCTCGCTGATGGAGAACAAGAACGCCAGCGCGGCCGCCTCAGCGACCTCACCCAGCAGCACCGCGCCGATCGCGGCGATCGTCATCAGTGTCCCGACGCCGATCTTGCCCTTGACCAGTCGCCGGATCGTGCTGGGGACGAACGTCCACGCACCGACCAGCAGCGCCACCCAGTTCAGCACCGTCCCAACTGCGGACTGATCCCTGGACCCTGCGACCAGGCCCGCCAGGAGCAGCACGCCGGCGACGGCGGCGAAGCGGAGCTCGCTGACCTCCCACAGCCGCTCGGCCTCGTGCTCCTCGGCTTCCTTGCCGCTGGGGGTGGTCTCGTCGTCGCTGCAGCCGCAGGCGTCGCTCATCGTGCGCTCTCCTTGGTGATCGGGTCAGAGGTGGTGGGACGTGCGTAGGTGGGGCACAAGGCCACCGCGTTGCCGGTCGCGGCCAGCAGGCCCTCGGCCACAGCCAGCAGGTCCAGCAGCTCCGGGCGGGTCAGGTGGTAGACCGACGCGCGTCCCTGCGCGCGGTAGTCGACCAACCCGCACTCCCGCAGACAGGCCAGGTGTGAGGACACGGTGGACTGGCTCAGGCCCAGCTCGGTGCACAGGTCCACGACCCGCGCCTCGCCTGTCGCCAGGCGGCGCACCAGCGCCAGGCGCGTCGGATCGCCCAGCCCTCGGAACAACGCCCCCGCAGGCGCCAGCTCGACCCGGCCACTCACATCAGGACTTGCGATAATCATCGGCATGGATCGATGCTAGCGCCCCTCGGGTGTGGATTCGACCCCGGTCGTCCTCTCTATCGGCCGCCCCCGCCACAGCCGCGAAGTAGCGCGCCGGCGCCTCGCACCGCAACCAACCGAAAGGGCCCCCTCGATGGACCTGGCCGTAGCCGCCCTGCAAGCCGTCGGCCTGTTCCTGGTGACCAACATCGACGACATCATCGTGCTCTCACTGTTCTTCGCCCGCGGCGCCGGCGCCCCAGGCGCCACCGCCAAGATCATCGCCGGGCAGTACCTCGGCTTTGGCGCCATCCTCATCGCCTCCGTCCTGGTCGCACTCGGCGCCAACGCCTTCCTGCCCGAAGACGCCATCGCCTACTTCGGACTCATCCCCCTGCTCCTCGGCCTCTACGCCGCCTTGCGGGGCTGGCGTGGCCGCGACGACGACGATGACGACCCGGGCAAGGCCGCCGCCGTCTGGACCGTCGCAGCGGTCACCTTCGCCAACGGCGGCGACAACATCGGCGTCTACGTGCCGGTCTTCCTCACCGTCGGCCCCGCCGCGACCGCCGCGTACGCCGTCGTGTTCCTCGCCCTGGTCGCCGTGCTTGTCCTGGCCGCCAGGTACGTCGCCACCCGACGACCCATCGCCGAAGTCCTCGAACGCTGGGAACACGTCCTGTTCCCCCTCGTCCTGATCGGCCTGGGCATCGTCATCCTCATCGAGGGCGGCGCCTTCGGGCTGTAGAGCCGTTGTCCGTTGCCGGTAGCGGCGAGAAGGTCGTCGTCGGCGGGCGATTGCCGGTCACGGTTCTCCGCCGCCCCCTGACCTGCCGCCGATGCGCGAATGACGGTCGCGGCTCAGAGGTACCGACACACCGCGGTCGGGTCGCAGGCCCCTGGGTCAGGTTCGGCGGCGGCGTCCCGCAGCTCGGTGACGGTCTCGCGCAACGCCTGAAGGTGCGCGATCTGGCGGTCGAGCTGGTGGACGCGGCTGTCGAGCAGCTCGCGGACGTGGTGGCAGGGCGCCCCGCCGGCGTCTCGTACGTGCAGGACCTCTCGGATCTGCGCCAGGGTCAGGCCGGCGGCCTGACCACGGCGGATGAAGTTCAGTCGCTGGAGGGTCGCGGGCTCGTAGTCGCGGTAGCCGGTGATGGTGCGCTCGGGCGCCGGGAGGAGCCCCGCCTGTTCGTAGTAGCGCAGCGTCTTGGTCGTGGTGCCGCTCGCCTGGGCCAGCTCTCCGATACGCACATCGCCTCCAGCTGCCGAGCCTACCGGCCTTGACCTTCCAGTGCGGTGGAAGGTCAAGGCTGATGCCTGGAGCAAGGACCGGCGACGAAGGGATCTGGCATGAGCGCGGGCCATGACGTGGACCTGGCGGTGGTCGGCTCCGGTGGTGCGGCGATGGCGGCTGCGATCACCGCGCGGCAGGCTGGGCACAGTGTCGTGCTGATCGAACGCGGCGTTCTCGGTGGGACCTGCGTGAACATCGGCTGCGTGCCGTCCAAGACGCTCCTGGCGGCCGCCGGCGCCCGTCACTCCGCTCTGACCAATCCCTTCGACGGCGCTCCCACCTCCGCAGGTGGAGTGGACCTACGGGCGTTGGTTCAGCAGAAGGACGAGCTGATCGAGCAGCTGCGCGGTGCGAAGTACGCCGACGTCGCTGCCGCCAATGGGTTCGAGGTCGTGCCTGGGCACGCCGGGTTCCTTGATCGCGACACGCTCGCGGTCGAGGGCACGCCTCTGCGCGCCCAGGCGTACGTGGTGGCCACCGGGGCCGAGCCGGCGGTGCCCGAGCTGGCGGGTCTGGACGGCGTGGACTGGTTGACGTCGACGACGGCCATGGAGCTCGATCAGGTGCCGAGGTCTCTGGTGCTGATCGGTGGCGGCTACGTCGGACTCGAACAGGCACAGCTCTTCGCCCACCTCGGTGCGAGGGTGTCCCTGGTCGGGCGCGTGGCTCCACGGGCCGAGCCGGAGCTGGCCGAACGCCTGCGCGCGGTCTTCGCCGACGACGGCATCGGCGTCCTCGAAGAGCACGCCGTCGCCGTCTCGGTCGACGGAGGCGAGGTCGTCGTAAGGACTGCGTCCGGTGTTGTGGTCCGCGGAGAGCGGCTGCTGATCGCCACCGGTCGCGCGGCCCGCACCGACGGGCTGGGACTCGCCGCAGCAGGCGTCGACGTCGACGAGCGGGGTTTCGTCGTCACGGATGAGTTCCAGCGCACGACCAACCCGCGCGTCTACGCCGCAGGCGACGTGTCCGGTGCCCCGCAGTACGTCTACGTCGCCGCCGCCGCAGGCCGCGCTGCCGCCGCCAACGCACTGGCCGGCCCGGACGGTCCTGGGGCGCGGGTCGACTACACCGGCCTGCCCACCGTGGTCTTCACCAACCCCCAGCTCGCCTCGGCCGGGCTGAGCGAGAAGGAGGCCCTCGAGCGCGGCCACGACTGCACGTCCCGAGTGCTGAACCTCTCAGAGGTCCCGCGCGCCTTGGTCAACCGCGACACCCGAGGGACCGTGAAGATCGTCGCCGACGCCGCAACAGGCAAGGTCCTGGGGGTGCACGCCCTCGCCGACAGCGCCGGCGAGATCATGCTCGCCGCGACCTACGCCATCAGAGCCGGCATGACGGTCGACGACATCGCAGACACCTGGGCGCCCTACCTGACCATGGCCGAGAGCCTGCGGATCGCCGCAGGCCTGTTCCGCAACCAGATGCCGACGTCGTGCTGCGCCTGATCGCAGTGCCCGGCTGCGCCATCGGCGCCGAATCGGCCATCATGGATCATGACCGCGCCGCGCAGTGTCGCCCGCGACTCGGACCTGTGGTTGTTGCGGCCGACCTCGGCCCCATGCCGCGGAGCTGGGCAGCACCCCCAGCGTCTACATCTGCGTCGGATGCGCGCTCTGGGCAGCCCGCCGCTTGCTGATGAGCCGGTTCAGGGCCTCAGCCGCTGACGCAGAGCTGGCGCACTCGGGCAGCGCGGCGGCTGACGGCGCACTCGGCGGCCACGGCCACTGTTCCGGGCCATCGGGCTACTGGCTCCCGAAGGTGGAGAGGCCGCATCATGTGCCTCGGGTGACCGGAAGATGACCGCAGAACCTGTGGTGAGCCGCCCGACTACAACACCGCCGCCGTCCCCCTCGTCGCCGGTGTTCTCGCTCAGTTGGGCTTCGTCCTGCCAATGGAGATCGGCGAGATGCTCGTGTCCCTGTCCACGATGCACGACTGTGAGCGAGGATGTGCACATGCGTTCTCGGTTCCACGTCGCGACCGTTGTCCTCGCCAGCGCCGCTCTGCTTGCCGGCTGCTCCGCCACCACGTCAGAGGATGACGTGCTCGCCGATCTCGGTCTCGACGGCCTGACCGGTCAGGAGATCGTCGCGCAGCTCGACGCCTCCACCGAGAACCGGCCACTGGACTTCACGGCTTCCGTGCGCGAGGGCGAGGTGCTCCTCGGCGACGGCTCCACAGAGATCGGCCTCCCCTTCGCCAAGGGTCAGTTCTACGTGTCGATCGCGCCCTACATCCAGACCACGCACGAGTGCTTCTTCCACAGCCTCGCCACCTGCCAGGGCGAACTTGTCGACGAGCCGGTGGAGGTGACAATCACCGACTCCGACGGTGCGGTCCTCGTCGACGAGAGCGCCACGACGCACTCCAACGGCTTCGTCGGTTACTGGCTTCCCGAAGGCGTCGAGGGCACGATCGAGATCACCCAGGGCGACCTGAGCGGCAGCGTTCCGTTCAGCACGACCGAGGGCAGCCCGACCTGTGTGACCACCCTCCAGCTCACCTGATCCACCGCCCCTCCGGGCCGGCCTCGGCCGCTCCGGTCGCCATCGACGCACTGCCCGTGCAGTGGGCGCAGAGGCTGGGGCCCAGCGGGCTTGGCACTCACAGGTCATGACAGCACACGAGCACCTGCACCTGCCCACGCCTAAACCCTCGCGCGAGAACTGGATGACCGACAGGACCGAGCGAGGGTCGCCCGAGGCCAAGACGACCCCGCCGGCGCGATCGCCACGTCCGTGCCGGCGCCGATCGCCACACCGATGTCGGCTGCGAGAGGCGTAAACGAACGTTTCCGCTACACCCGCCACAAGTCAGCCGACGCGGGTCTTCCAGCGGAAGGTGGCGGGAGTCTGCCGAAGCCGAGTGGCGGTCCGGCCGCTCTCTGACGTCGCCGAGCCACGCGGTCGCAGCAGCGCCGCTGGCGCGGGCTCGGGTCCCGGCGGAGGGTGGGGTGATGACGTCGTACTGGCTCGTGCTCGGTCTGGCGGCGCTGCCCGCGCTGGGCAACTTCGCCGGTGGGGCACTTGCCGAGTTCTTCCGGGTCTCGGACCGCACGCTGAGCCTGGCGCTGCACCTGGCCGCTGGCATCGTGCTCGCGGTGGTGGGGCTGGAGCTGATGCCTGAGGCGCTGGCGGGTAGCCCCGCGTGGGTCCCCATGCTGGCCTTCGTCGCCGGCGGTGCGGCGTTCATCGGACTCGACCGGGTGGCCGTCTTCGTCCAGGCCAGGCTCGGCCGACCCGACGAGGACGCCACCGGCAGCAGGACACGCGCCGTGGGGATCTTCTCCGGGGTCTCCATGGACTTGTTCAGCGACGGCGTCATGATCGGTACCGGTGCCGTCATCAACCGCCCGGACTCGCCGCGGCTGACGACCGGCGCGGAGGTCGAGCTCGTGGAGTTCCTCGACTTCGAGTGCGAGGCGTGCGGCGCGATCTACGCGGTGGTCGAGGACCTCAAGGAGCGGTACGGCGCGTCGCGGTGGTCGTCCGCTACATGCCGCTGCACGCCAGCTCGGTGAACGCGGCCCTGGCGGCCGAGGCCGCAGGCGAGCAGGGGCGGCACGAGGAGATATCCGACCTGCTCTTCACCAGACAGGCGGAGTGCGGACACCAGCAGACCGCTGAGCGTGACCTGTTCTTCGACTACGCGGAAGAGCTGGGCCTGGACGCAGCTCAGTTCGAGGAGGACTTCGACGACCCGGCGACACTGGCGCGCATCGAGCGCGATCAGGTGGACGGGCAGGCCGCTGGAGTCACCGGGACGCCGACGTTCTTCCTCGACGGCGCGCCGTTGCCCGTGGACAGCATCGATGACCTCGAGCGGGCGCTGACCGCGGCCCTCGATGGCTAGGCAGGCCGCCACCGGCACGGCCGGAACGCCCACGGGCCGCCCGGCCGAGGCCGCGCCCGCGCGCACGGCGACGGGGTGGCGCGCAGCTGTGGCGGCATCGCGCAGGCTCGGCCGGTCTGGTCATCATGGGCGGGATGGGGCTCGCCGCGCGGTCGCCCTCCTGCTGGAGCGGATCGCGATCCTGCTCGACTGGACCACATTCCCCAGCTGCACGCTCAACCCGGTGCTCTCCTGCGGCTCGGTGATGACGTCTCCGCAGGCGTCGGTGTTCGGCTTCCCCAACCCGGTCATCGGCGTCGTCGGCTTCACCGTGGTCCTGACGACGGGCGTGGCGATCCTCGCCGGCGCCCGGCTCGCCCGCTGGTACTGGGCAGGGCTGCAGGTCGGGGCGACGGCCGCGTCCGTCTTCGTGCACTGGCTCGTCTTCCAGAGCCTGTACCGCATCGGCGCCCTGTGCCCGGACTGCCTCGTCGTGTGATCGTGACCATCCCGCTGTTCGTGGTCATGACCGCGCGCAACCTCCGCGCGATCCCGTCGCCACGGCTCCCGGGAGCGCAGAAGGCGGTCGACGTCGTGCAGGAGTACCAGCTGCCGATCGTGGTCGCCTGGTACCTGGTCATCACCGCGTCGGCGGCGCAGCGGTTCTGGGACGTATTGGATCACGCCCCTGCCCTGAGGAGGGGGCGCCTCTCAGGTGGCCAGGTCCCACAGGAGGAAGACGTTGAGGGCGACGATGAGCGCCGCCACGACCCCGGCAGCCGCGGTCGTGACCGGGCGGTTGACCAGCGAGCCCATCAGGGAGCGCCGCGCCGTGAAGATCAGCAGCGGCACAAGGGCGAAGGGGATACCGAAGCTCAGCACCACCTGGGACCAGACCAGGGCCGCTGTCGGGTCGATACCCAGGGAGAGGACCACCAGGGCCGGCGCAAGGGTCAGCGCCCGGCGCAGCCACAACGGGATCTGGCGCTGCAGGAACCCCGCCATGACCACCTGGCCTGCGTAGGTCCCCACAGACGACGCCGCGAAACCCGAGGCCAGCAGGGCGAGCGCGAAGGCCAACGCCGCGCCCTCGCCCGCAGCTGCAGCGAGGCTGGCGTGGGCACCCTCCAGGGTGGCGGCGCCCGGGTCGCCAGCGAAGAGCTGGGCGGCGACGATCAGCATCGTGGCGTTGATCAGGCCCGCCCCTCCCATCGCCAGCAGGACGTCCAACCGCTGGCTGCGCAGGACACGGCGCAGCGCCGCCGGCGCGACCGTGGCCCCGGCCGGACCGGCGAGCCCGTACCGGCCAGGCATCAGCGCCGAGTGCACGTAGATCACGTGCGGCATGACGGTCGCCCCGAGGATGCCGGTGGCCAGCAGGACGCTGTCGGAGTCGACGAACCCGGGCACGAGCCCGCCGGCCAGGGCCGCCGGCTCCGCGCCCGCGACCACCAACGTGTAGGCGAATCCGAGCGCGATCACAGCCAGCAGACCGGTGATCACCAGCTCGAAGGGCCGGTGGCCACGCGACTGCGCAGCGAGGAGGCCGAACGCGACGACAGCGGTGATGAGTCCGCCGACGGGCAGCGGGACACCGAACAGCAGGTACAGGGCAACCGCACCACCGACCACCTCCGCAAGATCGGTCGCGATCGCCACGGCCTCGGCCTGCACCCACAGCAACCTCGTGACCGGGCGAGGTAGGTGCGCCCGGCACAGCGAGGCGAGGTCCTGGCCGGTGGCCAGGCCGAGCTTGGCCGTGAGCGCCTGGATCAGCATGGCCATGAGATTGGCGGCGACGATCACCCACAGCAGCCGGTACTCGTAGCCGGCGCCACCCGCGAAGTTCGTCGCGAAGTTGCCGGGGTCGACGTAGGCAACCGCGGCCACGAACGCGGGCCCGAGCAGCACCCACGTGCCCCCGGACCGTCGCGACGCGTGAGCCCCCGCGGCACGCGCACGTGCCGACCGGTTATCGAGAACGCGCACAGGTGCTCCTCCGGCGGCGGGGTGATGGGACCGAAACTAGCGTCGCGCAGCGGTGCGTCGCAGCCGCCGCGGGGTCCGTCCGTCGCGGTTCTGGTGGCGACCGGTGAGGAGGTGCGGCCGGCGTGACTTGCTCCCGTGCCTACGGCTCCTGCCGGGCGGACGGTGCCGAAGCCGGTCGACGGAACGGACTCACTCTGCGCGAGCCTCGCGAGCATGGCGTTGTTCAGCGAGCACTGAACCTCGGTGCCGGGTCGCGTCCAGGTAACGGCGCTTTCGTGGTTGCCCCACAGATCGATGCGACTCGCGGTGTGACTGACGTTCACCTTCCCGCCACTCGCCGGAACCTTGTTTCAAGCCTCGTCTACCTAGATGATGGTCAAAACAAGGAGATGGGTGACGATGACAGTCGCACAGAACACCGCTGTGCACGCGATGCCGCGTGACGTCGCGGACTCGGTGGTGCCGGTCGTCCGCGCGCTCGCGGACCCGCTGCGGCTGCAGATCGTCTCCGCGCTCGCCGCCGCGCCGGGTGGTCGGCTCGCCGCAGGCGAGATCGCCTCGTTCACCGAGCTCGCCGGTCCGACGGTCTCGCACCACCTCAAGTCCCTGCGCGAAGCAGGCGTAGTGCGGGCCGAGCGGCGCGGCACATGGATCTTCTACACGCTCGCGCCGGGGATGGGGCGAGTCGCCTCCGCGCTGCTCGACGGCCTCGCACAGGCGGCCACCGGTCCCCGGCAGGACGAGGACCTCGAGGAGGGGCCGCGCCCGGACGCCGAGGCAGTCCTGGAGCGCGCGGTGGCGCGGCTTGGCGACCGCTTCCCGCAGATCTCAGGAGACGTGGTGTGGCTGGTTGTACGCGAGTCCTACGCCGCGCTGGCACGGACCGCCACGGTGACGACGCACCTGTCCGTCCTCGCCGAGCGCTTCGCTCGGCAGCGGCTCGAGGACCAGGTTCGCACCGCCACGGGCGCGGACAGCCGACCCCAGGTGCTGTTCGTCTGCACGGCGAACGCGGGCCGCTCCCAGCTCGCCGCCGCACTGCTGCGCAAGATCGCCGGTGACCGGGTCGTGGTCCGCTCGGCCGGCTCGCTGCCCGCCGCGCACGTCCACGCCACCGTCGCCCCGCTGCTGAGCGAGCTCCTCGCCGACCAGCCGGACGCCGAGGACCCGTTCCCCAAGCCGCTGACCGACGACGCCGTCCGCGCCGCCGACGTGGTCGTCACCATGGGCTGCGGCGACTCGTGCCCGGTACTGCCGGGCAAGCGGTACGAGGACTGGCCGATCGGCGACCCCGCCATGGCCTCTCCCGAAGGCGTGCGAGCGATCTACGACGATCTCGCTGCGCGCGTCGGGGCGCTCGCGGCAACCCTCAGCTGACCCGCCCCCACCCACATCCGAGGAGAGCCATGACCGAGACCACCCGCCCGTCTGCCCTGTTCGTGTGCGTGCACAACGCCGGCCGCTCGCAGATGGCGGCCGGGTTCCTGCAGCACCTGTCCGGCGGCGCCGTCGAGGTCCGCTCCGCCGGGTCGATGCCGGCGGACCAGATCAACCCGGTCGCCGTCGAGGCGATGCTCGAGGTCGGCGTCGACATCCGCGACCAGCAGCCCAAGGTCCTGACCACCGACGCGGTCCGGGCGTCCGACGTCGTCATCACGATGGGCTGCGGCGACGTCTGCCCGATCTTCCCCGGCAAGCGCTACGAGGACTGGCAGCTCGACGACCCGGCGGGCCAGGGCATCGAGTCCGTCCGTCCGATCCGGGACGAGATCCGCACCCGTGTGCTCACCCTCCTCGACGAGCTCGGCGTCGAGCCCGCCGCGGCGACCGCCTGACATGCGCCTGATCGCCGTCGGCGGGAGCGACGCCGGCATCAGCGCCGCTCTGCGCGCCCGCGAGCTCGACCCCACCGCCGAGGTGACGGTCGTGCTCGCCGACGAGTACCCGAACTTCTCCATCTGCGGGATCCCGTACTACGTGTCCGGCGAGGTCGGTCACTGGCGCAACCTCGCCCACCGCACCCTGGACGACCTCTGTGACGCCGGTCTGGACGTCCGGGTCAACACGCGGGCCGTCGGCATCGACGTCTCGGGACGGCGCCTGCTCGTCGACGCACCGGACGGTAGAAGCGAGCTGCCGTACGACGCCCTGGTGGTGGGGACAGGCGCAGTCCCCGTCCGCCCGCCCGTCACCGGGTTGGACGCCCTTGGGCCCACCGACGGGGTGCACCTGCTGCACACGATCGGCGACACGCTCGCCCTGACCGCGGACCTGGACTCCCACCGCCCGTCCCGCGCGCTCATTGTCGGCGCCGGCTACGTCGGCCTGGAGATGGCCGAAGGGCTGACCGCCCGCGGCATCGACGTCGTCCAGGTCGAGGCCCTGCCCGAGGTGCTCCCCACCGTCGACCCGACGCTGGGAGCGGTGGTGCGCGAGGAGCTCACCCGGCACGGCGTCGAGGTGCACACCGCCACGACCGTCACCGAGGTGACCGCCTCCGACGGTCCGACCCGGCTGAGCGTGCACGCCACGGGGGCGAACGGGCAGGCGCGCTGGGACGTGGACCTGGTGCTCGTGGTGGTCGGTGTGCGGCCGGACACCGAGCTGCTCGTCGCTGCCGGGGCGACCACCGGTCCGCGCGGGGCTGTCAGCGTGGAGCGCGACATGTCCACCGGGCTGCCGGGCGTGTGGGCGGCCGGGGACTGCGTGACGACGCACCATCGCCTGCTCGGGCTGACGTATCTGCCGCTGGGCACGACCGCGCACAAGCAGGGCCGAGTCGCGGGCGAGAACGCACTCGGCGGATCGGCCGTCTACCCCGGCAGCCTCGGCACCCAGGTGGTCAAGGTCTTCGACCTGGTCATCGCCCGGACCGGCCTGCGCGACAGCGAGGCGGCCGAGGCCGGGTTCGCCCCTGCCACCGTCCAGTCCACCGGAGACGACCACAAGGCCTACTACCCGGGCGCCAAGCCGGTCACGATCCGCGTCATCGGGGACACCGCGACCGGCCGCCTGCTCGGCGCCCAGCTGGTCGGCACGCTCGGCGCGGAGATCGCCAAGCGGGTGGACGTCTACGCCACCGCCCTCACCCACGAGATGCGCGTCGCCGACGTCGACGGACTGGACCTGTCCTACACCCCACCGCTCGGCTCCCCCTGGGACGTCGTCCAGACGGCGACCATGGCCTGGGTACGGGAGCACGACCTGGACCGCCAGCGCGCGGCCCTGACCTCGAGGAGAACTGAGTGACCACCCCGCCCGAGTCCGTGCTGTTCGTGTGCGTCCACAACTCCGGCAAGTCGCAGATCGCCGCCGCCATCGCGCGCCACGACTTCCCCGACGTGCGCGTCACCTCCGCCGGCACCGCACCCAGCCCGACGGTGCACCCCGGCTCGGCCGACACCCTGGCCGAGGTGGGCATCGACATCACCGGCGAGCAGCCCAAGCCGATCACCGACGAGCTGATTACCGACGCGGACCTGGTCGTGGTCCTCGGCACCGAGGCCCAGGTCGCCACCGCCGACGGCACGCCCGTCGTCCGTTGGGACGTCGACGAGCCCTCCTCACGGGGCATCGAAGGGACCGAGCGCATGCGGCTGGTGCGCGAGGACGTCCGGCGCCGGGTGCATGAGCTGCTCGGCGCAACAGCCCCGTGACGACCGTCGGCGGTGAGCTGACGAGAGGGTCAGCCGACCGGCGTGGCGCACGCAGGCCGCAGACGCGCGGCGTCGGGGCCGTCGTGCGCGAAGCCGGCGAGCGCGCGCAGCGCCTGCGTGAACGCGCCCGGAGCGAGGCGGTACCAGGTGTAGCGCCCCTCGGGCTCGCTCACCACCACGCCCGCCTCGCGGAGCAGCCTCAGGTGGTTGCTGATGGTGGTCTGGCGCGCGCCGGTGATGTCAACCAAGTGGCAGGTGCACAGCTGCTCGCGGGACAGCGACTCCACGATCTTCAGGCGCAGCGGGTCGGCCAGGAGCGCGAACTGGCTCGCCACCTCCGCGCGCACCGGAACGGTGGGCGTCGGGACGCTGACGGGACTCATGTCCCCACGGTACTACCCATCAGTGTGGTGTGATGTCAGCAAGCGCTGATGAATCAGCGGACGACTGCGGAGGAGGACCGATGTCCCGCGTGGAGATCTTCGACCCGGCGATGTGCTGCTCGACCGGCGTGTGCGGGACGGACGTCGACCCGACGCTGTCGCGGTTCGCGGCCGACGTCGCGTGGCTCGCCGACCGGGGCGTGCAGGTGGACCGCGCCACGCTCTCCCAGGAGCCGGCGAAGTTCATCGCGAGCGACGCCGTGCGCCAGGCGCTCGAGGCGGACGGCACGTCCGCGCTGCCCATGGTGCTCGTCGACGGCGCGGTGAAGGCGAAGGGGCACTACCCCAGCCGGACCGAGCTGGCGACGTGGGCCGACGTGCCGCGCCCGGCGCTCCCGCTCAGCGCCGCGGTCCAGGCCGCGACCGCGAGCACGCAGTCCTGCTGCGGCGGATCCGGAAGCTGCTGACGTGTCCGCGCCGGCGCTCAGCGGGACCACCTTCCTGCCCGGGGTGCTCAGCTCCCCCACCCCGTTCCTCTTCTTCACGGGCAAGGGCGGGGTCGGCAAGACGTCCTGCGCAGCGGCGACCGCCGTCGCCCTCGCCGACGCCGGCCGCCGCGTCCTCATCGTCTCGACCGACCCCGCGAGCAACCTCGCCGAGGTGTTCGGCATGCCCGACCCCGGGACCTCGGGCGCCGTCCCGGTGCCCGGCGTGCCCGGCCTCGACGTGGTCAACATCGACCCGTCCGCCGCCGCCGCGGCGTACCGCGAGCGCGTCGTCGGGCCCTACCGCTCCCTCCTGCCCGCGGACGCGGTCGCCTCGATCGAGGAGGAGCTCTCCGGGTCCTGCACCGTGGAGGTCGCGGCGTTCAACGAGTTCGTCACCCTGCTGACCGACCACGAGATCGCCGACACCTACGACCACGTCGTCTTCGACACCGCCCCGACCGGGCACACGCTGCGTCTGCTCGGGCTGCCCGGCGCGTGGACCGGCTTCCTCGAGACGAACACCGCGGGCGTCACCTGCGTCGGCCCGGTCTCGGCCCTGGGTCACGCCCAGGAGGCCTACGCCGACAGCCTCGACGCCCTGCGCGACGGCGACCGAACCACCGTCGTGCTCGTGGCCCGGGCCGAGTCCTCCTCGCTCGCGGAGGCGGGGCGCGCCAGCGCCGAGCTCGCCGACCTCGGGATGACGGCCCAGCACGTCGTCATCAACGGCGTGCTCGTCGACCCGGCAGCCGACGACGCCGTCGCCGTCGCTCGCCGCGATCGCGAGACCGCCGCGCTCGGCTCCGCTCCGGCGCTCCTCTCCCAGGCCACGACGATGGACACCGTGCCGCTCTTCGCCCGCGCGCCGATCGGCGTCGACGCGCTGCGCGCGGCCCTGTCCGGCGAGCCGGCGCCCAGCGCGGACGAAGGCGTCGAGCCGCCCGAGCTGGACACGCTCGGCGACCTCGTCGCGGAGCTCGCGGCCCGCGAGCCGTGCATCGTCATGACGATGGGTAAGGGTGGCGTCGGCAAGACGACCATCGCCGCTGCCCTCGCCCTCGCCCTAGCCGATCGCGGCCTGCCGGTCACCCTGACGACCACGGACCCCGCCGCCCACGTCGACGACGTCCTGCCCGACCCGCCGGCCAACCTCGAGGTCACGCGTATCGACCCGGTCGCGGAGACAGCGGCGTGGACCGAGCACGTGCTGGCCACGGCAGGCGCCGGCATGGGCGCCTCGGCACGCGACCTGCTGACTGAGGACCTGCGCTCCCCGTGCACCGAGGAGGTCGCCGTCTTCCAGGCGTTCGCGCGCACCGTGGCCGACGCGGCGGACCGCTTCGTCGTCATCGACACCGCACCGACCGGCCACACGCTCCTGCTGCTGGAGTCCTCGCAGAGCTTCGCCCGCCAGGCCGCTGCGCGCGAGGGCCGCGCCGACGACGCGGCGACGTCGCTCTTCGCGTCGCTCGCCGACCTCGAGCGCACCCGCATCGTCCTGGTGGCGCTGCCCGAAGCAACGCCCGTGCACGAGGCGGCCGCACTGCAGAGCGACCTTGCTCGCGCAGGTCTGCGCCCGTGGGTCTGGGTAGCCAACGCGTCCCTCGCCGCGACGGGCACGACCGACCCCGTCCTGCGCGCCCGCGCGGCTGACGAGACCCGCTGGCTCGAGGAGATCGCTGCGGCCAGCCCGCGGCGTGCCGCTGTCGTGCCGTGGCTGCCCGACGTCCCTGCCGGGGCCCGAGCGCTGCGCCGCCTGACCAGCTGACCCCACCCGCACGACCGTTCCGGTCCGCGGCACCGCGCCGCGGCTCACCCCCACGCCTGGAGGCCCTTCCGTGCTGCTCGCCGTCGTCATCTTCGTGCTCACCCTGACGCTGGTGATCTGGCAACCTCGCGGGCTCGGCATCGGGTGGAGCGCTTTGGGCGGCGCGGCGCTCGCTCTCGTCACGGGCGTCGTCCAGCTCGGCGACGTCCCGGACGTCTGGGTGATCGTCTGGAACGCGACGCTGACCTTCGTCGCGGTGATCATCATCTCGCTGGTGCTGGACGAGGCCGGGACCTTCGAGTGGGCAGCACTCCACGTCGCCCGCTGGGGCCGCGGGAACGGCCGCATGCTCTTCAACCTCATCGTCGTGCTGGGCGCCGCGATCGCCGCCGTCTTCGCCAACGACGGCGCAGCGCTGATCCTCACCCCGATCGTCTACCAGATGCTCCTGGCCCTGCGGTTCGACCCCAAGGCCGCGTTCGCGTTCGTCATGGCCACCGGATTCGTCGCGGACACCACCAGCCTGCCGCTGGTCGTGTCCAACCTCGTCAACATCGTCTCGGCCGACTTCTTCGGCATCGGCTTCGGCCGCTACGCCCTCGTGATGATCCCCGTGAGCCTCGCCTCGCTCGCAGCCAGCCTCCTCGTGCTGCGCCTGTTCTTCCGCAAGGCCATCCCCGCCCGGTACCACGTCGCCGACCTCGCCCGACCCGCCGACGTCGTGCACGACCACGTGACGTTCCGTGCCGGCTGGGTCGTCCTGAGCCTGCTGCTGGTCGGCTACTTCGTCGCCGACCCGCTCGGCGTGCCCATCGCCGCCGTCGCCGGCCTCGGCGCGATCGCCATCGTCCTGACCGCCGCACGAAAGCCGGCGTGGGCCTTCACGCGGCTGGACGCCCGCCTGCCGGCAGTCGAAACGGTCGGCGCCGTCCCCGCGGTGCACGACCACAGCCGCAGCGGGGTCGTGCACGACGACATCCACAACCACGCGCTGGGCACCGCGGTCCTCGACGAGGACAGCACCCCGCCGCGACCGACCTCCGGCGGCCGGATCCCCATCGCACCCGTGCTCCGGTCAGCGCCGTGGCAGGTCGTGCTGTTCAGCCTCGGGATGTACCTGGTGGTCTACGGCCTGCGGAACCAGGGCCTCACCGACTCCCTCGGCGAGGTCTTCGCCTGGTTCGGCGAGCAGGGCCCCATGGCAGCAGCGGGCGGCACCGGCTTCCTCGTCGCCGGCATGTCCTCCGTGATGAACAACATGCCCACCGTGCTCGTCGCCGCCCTCGGCATCGATGCCGCCGGCGCCACCGGCCTCACCCACGAGCTCATGGTCTACGCCAACGTCATCGGCGCCGACCTCGGCCCGAAGATCACCCCGATCGGCAGCCTCGCCACCCTCCTGTGGCTCCACGTCCTGGACCGCAAGGGAATGCACATCGGATGGGGCACCTACTTCAAGATCGGCATCGTCCTGACGATCCCGGTGCTCGCCGTGACGCTCCTCGCCCTCGTCGCGTGGCTGACCGTCATCGGGGTGTAGACACCCACCGCGCTTGACCTTCGACCCGACTCGAAGGTCTACGGTCGTGGACATGAGCTACCGGATCGCCGAAGCCGCGAAGCTGGTCGGGGTGCCGACCACGACGCTGCGGTACTACGAGGACATCGGTCTGGTCGAAGCGCCGGCGCGCGGCAGGAGCGGGTACCGGACCTACGACGACGCCGACATCGCCCGGCTGAGGTTCATCAACGCCACCAAGAACCTCGGCATCCCGTTGTCCGACGTCGCCGAGCCGGCACGGGCATACGACGTCGAGGACTGCTCGAGCGTCGCGCACCAGGTCGTCGAGATGGTCGCCGAGCGCCTGACCGAGACACAGGCCCGCATCGGCGAGCTGGTCGCCCTCGCCGCGCAGCTGCAGACGGTCTCCGCCCGGCTGGCCGGAGCGCCGACCGCAGGAGCGTGTGGCGCTGACTGCCCGTGCGCCACTGCGGCTCCGGCCCCCCTGGCCGACCGCCGAACGTTCGTGCCCCTCACCCGGTCCCCGGCGCTGCAGGACCAGTCGGCCACACCGATAGCGTGCTCGCTCGACGCCGGCGCCGTCACCGACCGGGTCTCGGAATGGCAGTCGCTCGTCCAGCGGGCATCCTCTCGCGAGCCCATCTCAGGCGGCATGGCCCTGACCTTCGCCGTCTCTGCAGGCCTGGCCGCGGAGATCACCCTTCTCGCCGCCGCAGAGCAGGACTGCTGCTCCTTCTTCACCTTCACCGTTCGCCTGACCACCGGCGAGATCCGCCTGGAGGTCCAGGCACCTGCCGACGCGGCCGACGTGGTCGCCGCGATGTTCGGCACTGCCGCCTGAACCCACGCAGCTCGCTCCCCAGGCACCCTGCCTTGGGGCGCCATCACGCCTGCCTACTTCCGGGAGAACCGATGACCACCCCCACGACGGAGCACCACCAGGACCACACGACCACCGGGAGCACGGTGACCAAGAAGGGCGCGATCGCCGGGATCGGCGTCGTGCTCGCGTGCGCCATCGCGTGCTCCGTGCCGCTGATCGCGGCGGGCGGTCTGGCCGCTGGCGTCGGAGCGTTCCTGGCCGGCGGTGAGGTCGTCGGCCTCGGCGTGGTGGCCGTCGTCGGCGCGCTCGTGACCACCGCGATCTGGGTGCGCCGACGGCGCGCCGCCGCTGCTGCCGCGGCAGCAGGGACCTCCGCGTGCGGCTGCGGCGGCGGCTGCTGAGCGGCCCGGCCATGCCGCATTTCCCGGTACCTGACGCTAGGAGAACCCATGCCGACGCCGATCAGCCGCGACGAACTCGTCGCCCTGCTAGAGCACGACGAGGTCATCCTCATCGAGGCGTTGCCAGTGGCGCACTACACCGCCGACCACCTACCCGGGGCGTCAACATCCCCGGTGCCCTGACCGCTGCGTACGCGGCCCGCGTCGCGCCCGACCGCGGCCGCACCGTGGTCGTGTACTGCTCGGGCCCTGCCTGCGGCCGCTCCACGAGCACCGCCACCGCGTTCTCGGCTCTGGGCTACACCGACGTCCGCGTGTACACCGGCGGCAAGGCCGACTGGTTCGCCGCCGGCCTGCCTCTTGAGCGTTCCCAAGCAGCGGGCGGACGACCGGCACACTGGCGCCCATGACGACGCTGCGCTCTCTGCTCCTGTTCGCCGTCGCTGCGGTAGCCGAGATCGGCGGCGCCTGGCTGGTCTGGCAGGGGGTACGCGAGCACCGCGGCGTGCTGTGGATCGGCGCCGGCGTCATCGCGCTCGGCCTCTACGGATTGGTCGCGACGCTGCAGCCCGACGCCAACTTCGGCCGCATCCTCGCCGCCTACGGCGGCATCTTCGTGGCCGGCTCGCTCGCCTGGGGCGTTGTGGTGGACAGGTTTCGACCCGACCGGTGGGACATCACGGGCGCGATCATCTGCCTGTTCGGCGTTGCCGTGATCATGTACGCCCCACGTAGCTGAGCTAATCCACGACAACCCGCTCAAGCGGCCGGCGAACGGGCTCTCGGCCGCGTACGCCTGGTCCCCGCCGGGCCGGCGTCACGGGTGATCCGCACCTGTGAGCCGAGCGACGTAGGCGTCGAGCGCCCCTACCGGAATCTTGTGCAGCCGTCCGACGTGGACCGACGTAATCTCGCCGGTGGCCAGCAGGTCGTACATGAGGGTGCGGCCGATGCCGAGCCGCCGTGCAGCCTCGACGACGGTCAAGAGCAGCCTGTCGTCGTTCTCGACCACGACGTTGAGGACGCGGTCCTCACGGACGCCGCGGTCGGTGGTGATGTGCACCTGAGCTGTCGCGGACATGGCCACCTCCGAGTGGATGTTGGGCACCACTCTCCGGGCATCCACTAGTCGCACCGATGACGGGGCCGAGGTCCCAGGCGTCGCGATCGATGACGCCCCGTCCACAGCTCGCGCGTCATCGATGACGTCCACAACCCGGCCTCCGCGTCATCGCCACGTGCATAGGCCCTGAGCAGCGTCGTCTCCGACCGGCACACGGAGGAGGCAACGATGGACGACCGCCGCACGCGTACCACCGCACTCGCTCGGGGAACGGCGCCGGCTGAGATCCGGCGGGACCGCGACGGCCTCCTCGGCCACCTCGCCGTCATCGACGTCGAAGGGTGGGACAGCCCTTCCGCGACGGCCCTCCTGACCTACCTGCGCAGCCACGTCGTCCGTCCGCTCGCCGTGGACGTCGGACTCAGGGGAGCCTGCGCCGCTCACGCCGAGGCGACGGCCTGGGAGGCGGTCTGGCTACAGCTCCTCGAGCCGTCGCTGCGCAGTGCCCACTCGCCCTGGGGCGTCCTGTGGCAGACGGCGCGCCGGGCGATGCTCGGTGAGATCCTCGCCGACCGCTGGGGCGTGTCGCCGCGGCGGGCCTGGGAGCTCGACGCCGCCGAACGGGCCGGCGGCATCCGACGACCGCTGTCCCTCGAGCCGCTCCTCACGAACGGCTGGGAACCCCCTGCCGAGGGCTCGGCTGGGATGCACGACGGCCCACTCACCACGGCCGTCCACCTCGCCGCCCAGGCACTCGGCGAGGCTGGATGGCCCGCAGAGCTCGCGGCGCGGATCGTGCAGGAGACAGCCGAGATGGACGGCCCCGTTGGTGCAGGCACGACCGCCGTCGGCTGGCGCCCGCTGGCCATCCGTCTGGAGCTCCCACCCTGGCAGGCTCGCCGGCTGGTCCTGGTCCTCCGCGGTTCGGGCGGCACCGCGGGCCTCCTCGCCCGGCTGCTCGCCGACGGCCCGTCCGTCATCGATGACACCGAGACCCGGCGTGCTCTCCAGGCGACGCGGAGAAGGCGGCTGCGCTCGCCGATGCCGAAGGACGCAAGCGCAGTTCGCCCGGTCACCGAGGTCCGAGTGGCCTCGTGACCGCGACGCGCAGATCGTCGGAGTGCGATGGCTTGCACAGGAGACGGTCATGCACAACGTCGACACGAGGACGAGCACGCGCCTTCGGCAGTGGGCGGCAGGCCTGCTTCCCCTTGAGGCGGCGGTCGAGCTGCTGCTGCGCGCCTTCGGCGGCCGGTTCGCGGACCCGGCGCTCCCATGGGTTCGGGTGGACGGCGATGTCACCTGGCTGGACCCCGACGCCCTGCGCGAGCACGCCGCCGTCCTGTCGGGCGGTGAACGCCGCCTGCTGTTCGTGGTGGCGTCGCTGCTCGACGAGCGCCCACTCGGCGTCGTCGACGTCGTCACCGGCCTCGACAGAGAGAACCTCCACCTGGTCCTGGCGGCCTTCGCCCACGCCGGCGGGTCGCACACCGCGACCGTGCTCGAGCGCGTCGATGGCACGGTGCGCTTCTCCACCCCCGGTGCCCTTGTCCCCTGGTCTCACAGCCCGGCCGGGGGACGGTCATCTTCGGCGCCCGCCGTGCACACCTGAGAGCGAAGGCGGCAGGACGACGTCGCCCGCGACGAGGAGGACCCGATGACGACGACGTGGGGCGACCCCGCCGAGGTCCTGCTGCGCGACGCCGACACCGGGTGGTCGGGCATCTGGGCGCTCACGCACACCGCGGCGATGGGGGCCTTGAACCTGGCCATGACCGTGCCGCTCGGCGTCGGGGTCTCGGTCTCCTACGCCGCCATGGACTTCCGTGAGGCCCAGGACGAGCTCGAGTGGGCTCGCCCCGATGTCCGAACCACCGCCACCCCGGTGCGGCTCGGCACCGTCCGCCCCGAGGATGCCAACGAAGCCCGGGCGATCCTCGATCGCCTCGCCGCGGCAGCCCTCGACCGCGCAGCCGCCCTGGCGGAAGTCGAGACCGACCTCCTCTCGCAGGCAGCGCTCTCCCGCGTGATGGCGCGGCTGATCACCGGGCGGGCCAAGGTCACCGGACGTTGGTCATGACCACCTACGCCGACCTCCTGGCCCAGACGTCGGCACACGTGCGCGACGCCGCCACCGCCCTCCGTGCGGACCGCTTCTGGACCCCGCGGGAGGCCCTCGATGCGATCGGCGACTACCACGGACTCCTCGACGCCGTCGCTTCCCACACCCGACGCCTGCTGTGGCCGGCGCAACTCGGACGGATAGGCCTGGCCCGCCGCCGCGACGGCATACCACCGGTCGAGCGAGCCGCTATCAAGCTGGCCGCCGGTATCGAGGCCCTCACCGGCGAGGCGAGGCCTCACCCGTCGCAGATCGGCGGGGCAGGAACACCGTGGGCGCGCGCTTCGCTGTCGCTGCGCGCGGCCGCCGACCTCGTCGCGACGCACTACACAGGCGAAGGACGACCTCGAACACCAGACGCCGCCCACACCACGACGGCGACCTTCGACGCCGGTCTCGCCGACCTCGGCTATCTTGCCCAGGCCGTTCTCGCTCACGAGATCCCCTTGGCTCTTCGCGCGATCCAAGCCGGCGTGCCTCGCGGCGTCGTCGCGCGACAGCTGCCCGGGCTTGAGCACCTCGCCGACGTCGCCCGCGAGCTCATGGCCGAGATGCCTCAACGACGCGAGGCTCCACTCGACGCTCTCGGTCAGGTCCGGACGCAGCCCCGCACGGACGACCCTGCGACCGAGTTGACGGACCGGATGGTCCGGCTCCGGCAGGCCACCTGGGAGCTCATGGGCGACCAGTCCGACGCGCTGGCCTCATTGCGGACGATGGCCGGCCTCGGCATCGCCATCCATGCCTACGCCGCCGCCTTCCACGGGGCGGACCTCTCCGCACCCGACCCAGTGGCAGCAGATCGGGGCGTCGGCGCACTCGTCCGGCACGCGCGTGCGTGGCAGCGCCTCCACCACGCCCTCTCAGATTTCGCGATCCTCGCCCCGCCCATGACCAGCATTCGTGATGACGCCACGGCGGCTGTCCGCCTGCTGCAGGAGCTCGCTCCGATGCAACACCCACCGACACCCGCGCCGTTCGCCCCGACCGAGCGGCACGTCGCCGCCGTTCTCAACGGGGCCGTACAGGTCATTGCCGATATCGCCGTCCACGAGGGAACGACGTTCGATCGGCTCGCACGGACCGGCCTCCTGTTCATGCCGGCTCGGTCGTTGCCTCGCGATCTGGTGAGCGAACGGCCCGACCTGGCCACAGCGCACCTGGAACGCCGCATCGTCCACGCCCCCGAGACCGTCACCGGGATCACCGCTCGGCTGTACGCCGAAGTCGCTGCTCACCCGATCGGCGTCTCGACCGCAGCCCCGGCCCGCCGCTCTGCCACCGCTTCGACAGAGGCACGCGCGATCTCAATGGCGTAGGCAACGCGGTCCTGAACGCACGGACATAGCCGATGACCAGACGGGCCGAGCGGCGCCCGTCAGCGGTCGATCCACTTCTGCATGTGCTCGGGGTATCGGGCCCCCTGGATGTCCGCCCGGTCGGACGCGTCGGTGAGTTCGGCGATGCCCTCTGCCTTCAGCTCGAGCTCGACAGCTCCGTTGTTCTCCGTGAGGCGGTGCTGCTTCGTGGTGCCCGGGATGGGCACGATGGACGGGTGCTGGGCGAGCAGCCAGGCCAGGGCGACCTGGCCGGGAGTGGCGCCGCGCCGTGCGGCGACGCTCGCGACGACGTCGACCAGTGCCTGGTTCGCGGCGCGGGCGTCCTCCGTGAAGCGCGGCAGGGAGTTGCGCAGGTCACCGTCGGCGAACGTCGTGGTCGTGGTGATCGAGCCGGTGAGGAAGCCCTTGCCGAGTGGGCTGAACGGGACGAAGCCGATGCCCAGCTCGACGAGCGTGGGCAGAATCTCGGCCTCCGGCTCACGCCAGAACAGGGAGTACTCGCTCTGCAGGGCGGTGACCGGCTGAACGGCGTGCGCGCGGCGGATGGTGGAGACGCCGGCCTCGGAGAGGCCGAAGTGCTTGACCTTGCCCTCGGCGATCAGGTCCTTCACCGTGCCCGCCACTTCCTCGATCGGGACCACGGGATCGACGCGGTGCTGGTAGAGCAGGTCGATGGACTCAATGCCCAAGCGGCGCAGGGAGTCCTCCACGGTGGCGCGGATGTGCTCGGGGCGACTGTCGAGCCCGGTGGACGTCGAGCCGTCGAAGGAGAACCCGAACTTGGTGGCAATGACCACCTGGTCCCGCACGGGTGCCAGGGCCTCCCCGACCAGCTGCTCATTCGTGAAGGGCCCGTAGACCTGGGCGGTGTCGAACAAGGTGACGCCCTGGTCCACGGCGGCACGGATGAGCGCGATGCCGTCCTGGTCGTCGACGGCGGCCCCGTAGCCGTGGCTCAGGCCCATGCATCCCAGCCCGAGCGCGGAGACCTGCAGGCCGCTGCGGCCGAGGTTGCGCGTGATCATCAGCCGGCCCGGCGGCTGTTGAGCCAGCTGACCATCGCGGGGTCGCGGTGGTCGAAGGCGACGCTGACACCGGTCTCCAGGGCGGCGATAGCCGCCATCTCGTCCCCGGTGAGCTCGAAGTCGAAGACGTCGAAGTTCTCCGCCATCCGCTCAGGGCGGGAGGACTTGGGAATGACAACCACGCCGCGCTGGACGAGCCAGCGCAGGGTCACCTGGGCGACTGACTTGCCGTGGGCCTGGCCGATGGCGGTAAGGACCGGGTCGCTGAAGATGCCGTTCTTGCCCTCGGCGAGCGGGCCCCAGGACTCGATCTGCACCCCGTGCTCGGTCATGACCCGCTGGTCGGTCGTGCGCTGGTGGTACGGGTGGGTCTCGATCTGGTTCACCGCCGGGGTGATCTCGTTGTGCTCGAGAAGGTCCACCAGCCGGTCAGGGTGGAAGTTGGAGACCCCGATCGCACGGATCGCGCCCTGACGGTGCAGGTCCTGCATCGCGCGCCAGGAGCTGTAGTAGTCCCCGAACGGCTGGTGGATCAGATACAGGTCCAGGTGATCCAGGCCGAGGGCCTGCAGGGAGGCGTCGAACGCGCGCTTGGTGCCGTCCTCGCCGCCGGAGTGGATCCACAGCTTGGTGGTGACGAACAGCTCGTCGCGGGCGATCCCGCTGGCCCTGATGGCCCGGCCCACGGCGGCCTCGTTGCCGTAGGAGGCGGCGGTGTCCAGGTGCCGGTAGCCGGCGGCGAGGGCGTCGGTGACGACGCGCTCGGTCTCGTCCTCGGGGACCTGGAAGACGCCGAAGCCGAGGATCGGCATCTCGACGCCGTTGTTCAGGGTCACTGTCTGCATGGGCGGTGTCCTTCGTGGGCTCGTGAGGCTGTCGGGTGGTGTGCTCCCACCAGATCACCTAGGACCACCGCGAGGAACGTCCTGGCTATGGGTGCACTGGCAGTGCATGGCTAGCCGGCACGCGCGCTCGTACCGTCGAGGGCATGGACCAACGTGATGAGGTGCGCGACTTCCTCAGCTCCCGTCGCGCCCGGCTGAACCCGACCGACGTCGGCCTGCCCGCCGGCACCGGGCGACGGCGCGTTGCGGGCCTGCGCCGTGACGAGGTCGCCGTCCTGGCAGGTGTCTCCTCCGAGTACTACGCCCGCCTGGAGCGGGGAAACCTCGCCGGCGCCTCCGACGCCGTCCTGGACGCGATCGCTGCCGCGCTGCGACTGGATGAGGCCGAGCTGCTGCACCTGCGCAACCTTGCCCACGCCGCCAACCAGCCCGCGCGTCGGCGCCGCACCCCGACGCCGCGCAACCAGGTCCAGCCCTCGCTGCAGCGGGTCCTGGACGCGATGGCCACCGTCCCGGCCTACGTCCGCGACTCCCGCATGGACGTCGTCGCGGACAACGCGATGGCCCGTGAACTGCTCAGCCCCGTCTACCGCTTCGCACAGCACACCGGCACCCCACCGAACAGCGCGCGGTACGCCTTCCTCGACTCCTCGGCCCGCGACTACTACCCCGACTGGGAGCAGGTCACCCACGACTGCGTCGCCGCTCTGCACGGCGCCGCCGGCCACAACCCCTACGACAAGCCGCTCTCCGACCTCGTCGGCGAGCTGTCCACCCGCTCGGAGACCTTCCGCACCCTGTGGGCCACCCACGACGTCCGTCTGCACCGGACCGGCATCAAGCGACTGCGCCACCCTGAGGTCGGCGTCCTCGCGCTCGAGTACGACGTCATGGACCTCACGCAGCAGCCCGGGCTCGTCTTCATCGCCTACAGCTCCGCCCCCGGCACACCCGCCGCCGACGGACTGGCCCTCCTCGCGTCCCTGGCCGCGAGCCGCACCGACGCGCTGACCGCGCCGGACGCGTGACACCGCAGATCACCCGGCGAACCTTCCTGCGCGCGGTCCTCGCCGGCAGCGGCGGGGCAACCCTGCTCGCCATGGCCGGCTGCGCCGCCCCCGACACCGCACAGGGCCCCACCCAGAGCCAGGAGCCCACGTCGATGCCGCCGACAGCCTCGCCCTCACCGGGAACCAGCACGCTGCTCGTGTACTTCTCCCGGCCCGGGGAGAACTACTGGTACGGCGAACGGCGGACCCTCGAGGTGGGCAACACCGAGGTCCTGGCGGCCATGATCGCTGACCGCGTCGAGCTCGACACCTACCGGATCGAGGCAGCCGAGCCCTACCCGGCCGACTACGAGGAGACCGTCGCGCGCAACGTCCGCGAGCAGGACCAGGACGCCAGGCCCGCAATCGCCTCACCCCTTCCCGACCTCACCGGGTACGACACGGTGATCCTCGCCAGTCCGATCTGGAACGTGCGGCCCCCGATGATCATGTCCACCTTCGTCGAGTCCGTCTCCTTCGAAGGCAAGCGCGTGCTGCCCGTCACGACTCACGCGATGAGCGGTCTCGGGCGCTCCGTCGCCGTGTACACCGAGCTCGCCGCAGGCGCCACGATCGGCGCCGGCCTCGCCATCCAGGGCGAGGAAGTCACCGATGCCGGCCCGGACGTCGAGCGGTGGCTGCGCGAGGTCGCGCTGGTGGCGTGAGCTGATCGCCCGGTCATGCCGCTGCACGCGCGTGCGGACCCGGCGTGTTGAAGATCGCGGGACGGCAACGGACTTCCGCGCTGCTTTGCCCGCTAACGAAGCCGTGGCGTGGGCCTCGGGGGCATCGCGCGGGGGGTCCAGAGTCGGCGAGCAAGGACTTGAGTCCCGCTGCGGGCGCACACGTCCGCGAGTATCCGGGGGCGTCCGCCGCTGACCAAGTGCTTACCAGAACGCCAGAGGCCTTCTCGATCCTGAGATCGAGAAGGCCTCTGACGTGCCACTTCACAAGTAGCGGGGGCAGGATTTGAACCTGCGACCTCTGGGTTATGAGCCCAGCGAGCTACCGAGCTGCTCCACCCCGCGTCGGCTCTGCAACCATACGTGCCCGGTGAACGCGGGGCAAATCCGTTCCGACGGGGACCCGCGCCCGTCCACCGGCTCCCGCGCCGCCGGCTCCCGCGCTTCCGGCGCCGACGGCGCCCCGACGCACGAGAACGGGGAAGGTCCGTGCCGGTGGGGGGCACGGACCTTCCCCGTTCGCTCGTGGCCGCCGGGGCACCACCTCCGGCGGCGGGTCAGCCGCCCAGCTCGGCCTCGGCTGCGATGGCGTCCTCGATGGCTGCCTCGAGCCTCGCCTGCGCCTCGCCGTACGCCGCGAAGTCGTTCTCCGCGAGCGCCGCCTGACCGTCCAGGAGCGCGTCACGCGCCTCGGTCAGGGCCGCGTCGAGCCGGGCCTGCGCGTCGCCCGTGGGAGCCGCCGGCGTGGTCGGCTCCGTCGTGGGCTCGGTGGTCGGCTCGGTCGTGGGTTCGGTGGTGGGCTCCTCGGTCCCCGGGTCCACGGGCTCGCCGTCGACCGGGGCATCGGGCACGTCCTCGACGTCCTCGCCCGGCTGGACGCCCTCGACCCCCGCATCGCCCTCGAACACCTGGTCCAGGGCCTCGTCGAGGGTCTCGGCGAAGCCGATCTCCTCACCGAAGGACACGAGCACGCGCTGGAGCAGCGGGAACTGCGTGCCCGACGACGACTGCACGTAGACCGGCTGCACGTACAGCAGACCGCCGGCCACGGGCAGGGTCAGCAGGTTGCCGCTGCGCACGGTCGAGTTGCCGAGCTGGAGCACGTTGAGGCTCTGCGACACCTCGGGGTTCGAGCGGAAGTTGTTCTGCACCTGCCCGGGGCCGGGCACGGTCGTGTTGCGTGGCAGCTCGAGCAGCCTCAGCTGTCCGTAGCCCTCCCGCGGTTGCCCTGCCTGGTCCCCGGGCTCGGCGTCGACCGCGAGGAACCCGGTGAGCACGTTGCGGTCCGTGTTTCCGCCCGGGATGAACGTCGACGTGAGCGAGAACGTGGGCTCGTCCTGCGTCGGCATCTGCAGCGTCAGGTAGTACGGCGGCTGCTTGACGTTGCCGTTGTCACCGACCGGGTCGTTCGGGTTGGCCCAGAAGTCCTGACCCGAGTAGAACTCCGACGCCGTGTCCACGTGGTACGTCGCGAGCAGGTCGCGCTGCACCTTGAACATGTCCTCGGGGTAGCGCAGGTGGCTCATCAGGTCACCGCTGATCTCGGACATCGGCTCGAGCGACGTCGGGAAGATCCCGCTCCAGGCCTTGAGCACCGGGTCCTCGTCGTCCCACGCGTAGAGGGTGACCTCACCCGAGTACGCGTCCACGGTCGCCTTGACCGAGTTGCGCAGGTAGTTGACCTCCTGCGGCGGCACGGCCGCGATCGTGTCCGAGCGCAGCGTGAGCGTGTCCTGCGTGACGTCCTCGAGCGGACGCGACGCCGAGTACGGGTACTGGTCGGACGTGGTGTACCCGTCGACGATCCACACGACCTTCTCGTCGACGACGGCCGGGTAGGCCTTGGAGTCGAGGGTCAGGTACGGCGCGACCTTGCCGATCCGCACGTGCGGGTCGCGGTCGTAGAGGATCTGCGACTCCGAGGTCACGCGGTCGGAGAACAGGATCTGCTCGGAACCGAACTTGAGTGCGTACAGCGTCTTGTTGAGCAGGCTGTCGATCGGCACGCCCGCCGAGACCTCGTCGGTCGGGAAGGTCGTGTTGACCTGGCCGCCCGCCGAGTCGTCCGGGTAGTCGAGCTCCCACGGGTCGGTGCCCTCGGGCGCGCCGACGATCGAGTAGGCCGGCAGGCTCTGGCCGAAGTAGATGCGCGGCTCGTAGTCGCCGAGCGACCCCTCCGACGGGATCCCGCCCTGGTAGAACGCGGGTCGGCCGTCGGGCTGCGTCGTGTTGCCGTACGCGGCCACCACCCCGAAGCCGTGCGTGAACACGGTGTGGTCGTTGACCCAGGTGCGCTGGTCGGCGCCCAGACCCTGGAGGTTGAGCTCGCGTACCGCGATGACGGTGTCGCGGCTCTCGCCGTCGATGTTGTAGCGGTCCACCGCGAGGGTGTTCGGGAAGTTGTAGTACTGCTTGTTCTGCTGGAGCTGGCGGAACGAAGGGCTCACGATCGCCGGGTCGAGCAGGCGGATGCTCGCGGCGGTCTCGGCGTCCTCGCGCAGCCCGCCCTCCTCGGCGACCAGGCGCGCGTTGTACGGCGTGACCTCGACGTCCTCGAGGTCGAACGCCCTCTTGGTCGCGTCGATGTTGCGCTGGATGTACTCGGCCTCGGCCGTCTGCTCGTTCGGCGCCACCTGGAAGCGCTGCACGACGGCCGGGTAGATGCCGCCGATCGCGACGGCCGAGAGCACCATGAGCCCGACGCCGATCGCGGGAAGCCGCCACGTGCCGCGCCACGCGGCCACGAGGAACAGGATCGCGACGAGCACCGCGACGCCCGTGAGGATGGCCTTGGACGGCAGCACCGCGTTGACGTCGGAGAACGACGCGCCCTGGAACCGGTCACCCGACTTCATCAGGAGCGAGTACCTGTCGAGCCAGTAGTTGGCCGCGATGAGCAGCATCACGAGCGCGGCGACCACGCCCAGCTGCACGCGTGCGGCACGCGTGGTGCGCTCGCCCTGCCCGCCGATGCGCAGCCCGCCGTAGAGGTACTGCGTCGCCACGCCCGCGATCCCCGCGATCACGACGACGGCCATGAGGAAGCTCACGAGGAACCGGATGGCGGGCAGCGTGAAGATGAAGAACGACAGGTCGAGCCCGTACTGCGGGTCGACCTCGCCGAACGGCGTCCGGTTGAAGAACAGCAGCACGGTCTCCCACTGCGCCGAGGCGGCGGCCCCCGCGAAGAAGCCGAGCACCGCGGGTGCCGCGTACATGACCAGGCGCCGCAGGGGCTCGATCATCTCGCGGTACTGGTCGAGCGACGCCTGCTCCGGGGTCGACGGCGCGTAGACGGGCCTCGTCCGGTACCCGATCGACAGGCTCGCGAACACGGCGCCGGCCATGACGAGGAACCCGAGCACGAAGAGCAGCCCGCGGGCGAGCCACTCGGTGCGCAGCACCTCGATGAACCCGACCTGCTGGAACCACAGCACCTCGGTCCAGACGTTCGCGAAGATCATGAGCAGCACGCCCAGGACCACGAGGACGACGACCGTGGGGCCCAGGGCTCCGCGGCGTCGTCGGGCCGGGGGCCGGGGCCCGGGGCGGGGGGTGGAGGCGAACGTCACAGGTTGTCCCTCGTCGGAATCGGCATGCGGTGGTCCGGGTGCCCGCAGGGGTTGCCCGGTCACCGTGGCAACGCCCGCGCGGGGCCCCAGGTTCCCACACCCGATCGACGCGCGTGCCCGTCGGGGTCACCTGACACGATGGGCGCATGGACGACAAGCCCGCCGAGCCCGCCCGCCCCGCCCTCACCCCGGCCGAGGTCTCCCTCGCGACGGCGGTCCAGGAGGTCGAGCGGCACGTCGCGACGGGCGGCTGGGACGGACCCGTCCGCGTCTTCGCGCTCGTCGCGACGGCGCGTGCGCTCGCCACCGAGCCCGGGCTCGAGCGCCAGCTGCCGCCCGCCGTCGTCGCCGCGGCGGGGCAGGACCCGACGCACCTCACCTCGATCGAGCAGGAGGACCTCCCACCGGCGGAGTCGCTCGAGGAGCTCCTCGCGGTGCTCTCGTGGCCCGACACCGTGGACGGCGCGGCGGTGGTCGTCGAGCGCGTGGTACTCCCGCCCGAGGCCGAGGACGCGATGCCGGCCGAGCCCGACGAGGCGATGGCCTACCTCATGGCCCACCCGGACCGGCAGGACGTCCGGCTCGCCGTCGGCGTCCTGCGCTCGGGGCATGCGTGGTGCGCGGTGCGCACGCGCGCGGCCGACGACGACGCGGCCGTCGCCGGCGGGCCCGACGTCGTGCCGGGCCTCGTGGAGGCCGTGCGCGCGACCCTCGCCTGACCACCGCGCCCCGCCTCGTCGGCGCCGCGGCACGTCAGCAGGTGGGCAGGCCCTCGGTCTCGCCGCGACCGATCGCCTCGACGGCCGCGCGCGCCTGCGCGAGCGTCCCGACCGACGTCACGCTCAGGCCGTCCGGCACGTGACCCACGACCTCCCCGCAGTTGTCCTCGGGCGCGAGGAACCACGTCGCGCCGTCCTCGCGCGCGCCGTAGAGCTTCTGCCGGATCCCACCGATCGGCCCCACCGCACCCGTGAGGTCCATGGTCCCGGTGCCTGCGATCGTGACGCCGCCGGTCTCGTCCGCCTCGGTCAGCACGTCGACGATGCCGAGCGCGAACATCAGGCCGGCGCTCGGCCCGCCCACGTTCTCGATCTGGATCCGCACGTCCACCGGGAGCTCGAACTCGGGGTCGATGAACACCCCGAGCAGCGCCTTGCCGTCCTGCTCGGTCGTCGTGACCTCGAGCTCGACGGGCTCGCCTTCGCGCTCGACCGCGAGCTCGACCTCTGCCCCGGGGCTCACCTCGTCGAGCACGGCGCTGAGGTCCGAGAAGCTCGTCACGTCCTCGCCGTCGACCGCGGTGATCACATCACCCTCCTCGACCACCCCGGCGGAGCCCGTGCCCTCGATCGCGCTCTCGACCAGCAGCGTGGTGGGGACCTCGTAGCCGAGCTCCTCGAGCGCGGCGACGGTCGCGTGCTCCTGCGACGAGATCATCGCCGCCTGGTTGCGCTCCTCGATCACCTCACGGTCCTCGTCGGGCGAGAACACCGTCTCGACCGGCGCGACCGACCGCTGCGGGTCCACCCAGGCCGCGATCGCCGAGGCCAGGCTCACCGGGTAGCCGGGGCCGCCGCCCACCTCCACGGTGGTCAGCCGCAGCTCACCGGTCGGCTCGAAGGTCGGGGCACCCTCGACGCGGATCAGCGGGACGCCGTCGTCCTCGCCGAGCGTGTCCCAGGTGGGACCGGGCGAGTGCACCGCGTACGGCACGGGAAGCACACCCGCGACCGCGACGAGGAGGGCCGTGGCGACGGTCGCGACCGAGAGCGTCACGGCACGTGCGGTCACGGGCGGGGCGTCCGGCTCCTGAGGATCGGGCGCACCGATCCCTCCGGGCACGCCCGGGGCGGCACCGCCGCCCACCGGCTCGTGCGCACCCGGCCCGGGGGCCGACGGGGCGGTCGGGGGCTGAGGGTCCGCTGACGTCACCGGGCCATTCTGCGCCCACAGCGAACGAGAGCGCGCACGCGTCCGCCCCCGGGCACGTCGTGACGGGTCCCGCCGTTACCGTGAGGAACCCGGCACCAGCGAGGAGCACCCATGACCACCGGTGACGACCGACCCGACCTGCCGCCCGAGTGGGAGCAGCTGCTGCGCTCGGTGCTGGGCGACGACGCCGACGCCGTGCTGCGCGAGCTCCGTGAGCGCGGCGAGCTGGGCAGCCTCGGGCTGACCGACGCCGAGGGGCGCCCCGTGGACCTCCAGGCGATGGCGGCCGCCGCCGGGCTGCCGTCCGACCCCGCGGCGCTCGGCCAGGTCCTCGACCAGGTGCGACGCATGCTGACGGCCACGGGCGACGGGCCCGTGAACTGGGATCTCGCGCACGACCTCGCACGCCAGGTCGCCGTCGCGGAGGGCGACCCGTCGGTCAACGCGGTGCAGCGCCGCGAGAGCACCGAGGCGTTCTCGGTGGCCGAGCTGTGGCTCGACACCGCGACGGACCTGCCGCCCTCCTCGGGGCCGGTGCGGGTGTGGAGCCGTTCGGAGTGGGTCGAGAGCACCCTCGGCACGTGGCGTGCGCTCGCCGAGCCCGTGGCGGGCTCGGTGGCCGACGCGCTCGCCCAGGCGCTGTCCAGCCAGCTGCCCGAGTCGTTCGACCCGGCCGAGGCCATCCCCGGGCTGCCGGCCGCCGACCTCGCCGGCGGCGTCGCCCCGATGCTGCGCCAGCTCGGCGGCGCGGTGTTCGGCATGCAGGTGGGCCAGGCCGCGGGCACGCTCTCGCGCGAGGTCTTCGGCGCGACCGACATCGGCATCCCCCTGCTCGACGGCCCGGGCGTGGCCCTCGTCCCGCGGAACGTGGCCGGCTTCGCCGAGGGCCTCGACGTGCCCGCCGAGGAGGTGCGCATCTTCCTCGCGCTGCGCGAGGCGGCGCACGCCCGGCTGTTCACGCACGTCACCTGGTTGCGCGGGCACCTGCTCGCGGCGGTCGACGCCTACGCCCGCGGCATCGCGATCGACACCGACAGCCTCGAGGAGGCCGTGCGCTCGGTCGACCCGACCGATCCGCAGGCCCTCCAGCAGGCGCTGTCGGGCGGGGTCTTCGCACTCGGCACCACGCCCGCGCAGGAGGCCGCGCTGATGCGGCTCGAGACCGCCCTCGCGCTCGTCGAGGGATGGGTCGACGAGGTCACCGCGGCCGCCGCGCTCGCGCACCTGCCGCACACGGTGGCCCTGCGGGAGATGCTGCGCCGACGCCGCGCCGCGGGCGGCCCGGCCGAGGACACCTTCAAGACCCTCGTGGGCCTCGAGCTGCGGCCGCGCCGCTCCCGCGAGGCCGCGCGGCTGTGGGCCCTCATCGCGCAGGAGTCCGGCACCGCGGCGCGTGACGCGGTGTGGGACCACCCCGACCTCATGCCGACCGCCGAGGACCTCGACGACCCGGCCGGCTACGCGGCCCGGCGCGCCGCGGCGGGCGCCGAGCACGCCGACGTGGACCGCGCCCTCGCCGAGCTCTTCGCGGACGGACCGGAGGACGAGGCGCCGGGCCCCCAGGGCTGATCCCGCGCGCTCAGGCGTCCGCGTCGGTCGTCGACGTGACCGGGGTGGCGGCCTCGACGCCGCGCGACCCTCCCCCGGCGTCCTCGGTACGCGGCCCGACGTCGTCCTCGTCGTCCTCGTCCGGCGCGGGCGCGTCCGTCGCGTGCGCGACGCCCTCGAGGAAGCCGCGCGCCCGCTCGGTACGGGGGTAGGCGCCCAGCGCGGCCCAGAACTCAGGGCCGTGGCCCGCGTGGAGCAGGTGCGTGAGCTCGTGCAGCAGCACGTAGTCGAGCACCCACGTCGGCATGCCCTGCACACGGGTGGAGATGCGGATCGTCCCGTCCGCAGGGGTGCACGAGCCCCAACGACGACCCTGGTTGGAGACCCAGGCGACGGACGTGGGCCTGGCGCGCCCGTCCAGGTAGCGCTCGGACAGGGTCTGCGCCCGGGCGGCGAGCTTCTCGTCCGAGGGCCGACGACGGCGCTCCTGGGCCACGAGCTTGGTGACCATGCGCACCACCCACTCGCGCTCCTGCGTGCGCGTGAACCGGGCCGGGATCGCGACCACCGTGCGGCCGTCCTCGCGGAACGCCGTCACGGTGCGGACCCGTCGACGGCTGCGCCGCACGACGACCTCGTCGAGAGCGCGCGCGACCGCGGCGTCGACGTGCTCGGCTCCCTGCGGGGACACGTGAGCACCGTAGCCCGCCCTCCCCACCCGGTGAGGGCGACGCGCACGGGTCGGTGCTGCACGCGAGCTCCGGCCGCGGTCACGGCGCGCCGTGGCGCGCCCGTGCGGCGCCCACGCGCACGCACCACTACTGTGTGGGTGCACGGTGACGCCTGGCCCCACGGCCCGGGCGCACGAAGCCGGCCGGGTCGAACGCGTCCGGTGCGCAAGCCTTCTGAACGGAGATACCTCATGGCCGAGACCTACAAGGGTGAGTTCTACTGCGTGAAGTGCAAGGAGAAGCGCGAGGCCGAGGGTGACGTCGTCGTCGCCAACGGTCGCAAGATGGCGAAGGGCACCTGCCCCGTCTGCGGTACCAAGCTGAACCGGATCCTCGGCAAGGCCTGAGTCTCCCCCTGCTCGACCACGAGAGGGCGGTCCCCGGTGGGGACCGCCCTCTCGCGTCGTCCGGCCTGTGCACAACCCCCTTCACGTGACGCCGGTGCGGCAGGCTGGCTCCGCGATGACCACATCCGCGGAGGGGCGGTGCAGGACGGATGCGAGCCACACCGGCCACCGAGCCGGGCACGACGAGCCGGTCGCGGGCGCGGACGGCGGGACGATCCCGCACGCGCGACGACGCACGGCGGCTGCGTCCGGGCCTCGCGGTGCTCTGGCGGTCCCTCACGGAGGTGCAGATCGGGACGGACCCGCGGTGGGCGACCGCGTTCACCGACCTGTCCCCCTCGGCGACCCGCGCGTTGCACTCCCTGTCCCCCGGCGCCGACGTGCGGACGGTGCGTGCCGCCCTCGCGGCCGAGCGCGTCGCAGCCGACGAGGCCGAGGAGCTGGTCACCGGGTTCGGCCGTGCAGGCCTCCTGACGGACCCGCCGACGACGTCGGTCACGGGGGCCCTCGTCGCCGACGCGACGGCGTGGGGCCTGGCCTCCACGCCACGTGTGGTGCTGGACCGCCGACGCCACGCCGTCGTCGTCCGCGGCCTGGGCAGGACCGGCGCGGTGGTCGCGACCACGCTCGCGTCGGCAGGCGTGCGCCGCATCGCGCTCGAGGACGACGCCCTCGTCGCTGCGCACGACACAGGGGTGGGTGGGCTCACGGCTCGCGACGTCGGCACGGACCGCAGCGGCGCCGTCGCGCGCCTGCTGCACGACGCCGCCCCGGGCGTGCGCACCTCGCCGCTGGGTGACGGCCGCGCAGACCTCGTCGTGCTGGTCGAGGCCGGGACCCCGGACCCGGTCCTCTACCGCACCCTGCTCACCGACGGGGTTCCCCACCTGTCGGTCGTGCTCCGCGAGGCGTCGGTGCTCGTGGGTCCGCTCGTGGTGCCGGGGCGGACGGCGTGCCTGGGCTGCGCCGACCTCCACCGGAGCGACGAGGACCCGGCATGGCCCGCCGTCGCGGCCCAGCTGGTCGCCCGGGGCGCGCGTACGGGTGACGCCGTCGAGAGCACGCTCGCGGCCGTCGCTGGTGGGCTCGCGACCGCTCAGGCGCTCGCGCACCTCGACGGACGGGCCGCATCGACCGAGGACGCAGCGCTCGAGGTCCGCCTTCCCGACGCCGTCCCGCGGCTCGTGCGGCTGCCGCCCCACCCGGAGTGCGGCTGCCTGGACCTGCGCGACCCGACCGCGGCGGACCCGTCCGGGCACGACTGAGGGCGGGGGTGCGCCGGTGCCCTCAGGCACGGCACACCCCCGCCCTCGGACGGGTCAGGACGTCGTGCGGCCACCGCGGCCGCCCGGCCACCTCAGGCGGCCGTCTCGTCCTTGCGCGGACGGCCGCGGCCCCGCTTGCGCGGGACCACGACACCGTCCACGAACACTTCTCCGCCCCACACGCCCCATGGCTCGTTGCGTGCGACCGCCCCGGCGAGGCAGCCCTCGCGGATCGGGCACTCGCGGCACAACGACTTGGCGCGTTCGACCTCGGCGGTGCGTTCGGCGAACCACAGCTCCGAGTCGTGCTCGCGGCACGGGATGAGCGTCGCGACCAGCTGGTCGAAGGTCTCCGCCTCGGTGGTGGGGTGGGTGGGTGCGGACGGCGTGGGCCAGGGGCCGGATCCGCCCTGGTTCAGCGTGTCGAGCAGCGTCGTGAGCCGCACGATGTCCTCCTGGTGTCCGGATGATCAGCTGGTCGTTCTGTGCCGGGATCGGCAGACCTTCGCTGGACGTCCGGGAGGACGAGAAGACGAAGGCCGCGGGTCCCGAGGTGGACTCCGCGGCCTGAGGATCAGGGTCGGTCAGACCCGAGGAGTCCTTGGTACGGAGTCGAGCTCGAAGGGGAGTGCGCGTCCACGCCGATCGCGGACGGCGATCCCGGTGGCGACGGACACACCGGTCCCCTGGGACGGGGCGCCGATGGGCGCGACGGGGCGCAGCGCGAAGCCGGCGACGAGTGCCGTGAGGTTCTTCTTCATCGAGCTCGCACCCCCTCTCCGTTCAGGCCCTGCCTCTTCGGCACGACCTCCTACAAGGACGGGAAGAACCCTAGGACGGCCCGCGGAGGCGGCACAACGGAATTAGCGAAGTTCTTCGAACTTTTCTTCGGGGTCTCCTCGCCAGGGCGTTCCGGGCGCCCTCCGCCGCCGTCGCGCGTTCCGTCGTGAGGGGCTCGGCCCGGACGCTCAGACCCGGCCGGCGACGACGGCGAGGACCGACGCGGCGTAGCGGTCGATCTTCGCGGGCCCCATGCCGCGCACCCGCGCGAGCTCGGCCACCGTACGCGGCCGCTGCGTCGCGATCCCGGTGAGGGCAGCGTCGCTCAGCACGGTCCAGACCGGCCGGTCCACCTCGGCCGCGACGCCCTCGCGCCAGGTCCGCAGCCGCTCGAGGAGCTCCGGGTCGGCGTCACCACCGGGCGCGGCACCCCGCCGCTCCACGACGTCGGTGGGCCACAGGCGCTCGAGGAACCGGCTGCGGCGTCGGCTCGCACGGCCCCCGGGGTTGCGCGAGCGTGCCCAGCTCAGCTCGAGGTGCTCGCGCGCACGGGTGATGCCGACGTAGAGCAGGCGCCGCTCCTCGGCCACCGCGGCGTCCGTCTCGGCGAGGGAGATCGGCATGAGTCCCTCGCTCAGCCCGACGAGGAAGACGGCGTCCCACTCGAGGCCCTTGGCCGCGTGGAGCGAGGCCAGGGTCACGCCGTCGACCGCCGGGGCGTGCTGCGCGGCGGCACGCTCGTCGAGCTCGGCCACGAGGTCCACCAGCGTCGCGGACGGGCTCACCGCTGCCAGGTCGTCGGCGAGGCCGACGAGCGCCCGCAGCGAGTCCCAGCGCTCACGGGTCGCGCCGCGCGCCGCGGGCGGTTCCTCGCTCCAGCCCACCGACGAGAGCACCCCCCGCACCGCCTCGGGCATCGGGGCGTCGGCGACCGCGCGCGCCGCGCCGCGCAGCAGCACGAGGGCGTCGCGCACCTCTGCACGCGCGAAGAAGCGCTCGCCGCCGCGCACCTGGTAGCCGACGCCGGCCTCGGCGAACGCCTGCTCGAAAGCCTCGGACTGCGCGTTGGTCCGGTAGAGCACCGCGATCTCGCGCGCCGGGGTCCCCCCGGCCACGAGCCGTGCGGCGCGCACGGCGACGGCCGCCGCCTCGGACTCGTCGTCGTCGTGCACGGACCAGCGGACGGCGGGCCCCGAAGGGCGCTGCGCGACGAGCTCGAGCGCGGGGGTGCGACCCTGCCGCGGCGCGGTGGTGAGCAGGCGGTTCGCGAGGTCGACCACCTGGGGTGTCGAGCGGTAGTCACGCACGAGCCGGATCACCTGGGCGCCCGGGTGCTTCTGCGCGAACGAGAGCAGGTGGTACGGCGTGGCGCCGGTGAACGAGTAGATCGTCTGGCTCGGGTCGCCCACGACGCACAGCTCGTGGCGACCGCCGAGCCACTGGTCGAGCAGGAACTGCTGCGCCGGGGAGACGTCCTGGTACTCGTCGACGACGAGGTGGCGGTACTGGCGTCGCACGGTCTCGGCGACGTCGGACCGGCTCTCGAGCATGTGGCCGAGCATCACCAGCACGTCCTCGAAGTCGACGACGCCACGCGCGTCCTTGGCCTCCTCGTAGGCCGTGATGAGCCGCGCGACGCCGGCGCGGTCGTACCCCGCGGGCGGGGGGCGGTCGGTCGCCGTCGCCGCACGCACGTAGTCGTCGGCCGTCACCAGGCTCACCTTCGACCACTCGATCTCGGAGGCGAGGTCCCGGATGCCCAGGCGGTCGACCTCGAGGCCGAGCCGGTGGGCCGCCTCGGCGACGACGGGTGCCTTGTGGCCGAGCACGCGCGGCGGCGGGCCACCCACCACCTTCGGCCAGAAGAAGCTCAGCTGACGCAGGGCCGCAGCGTGGAAGGTGCGTGCCTGCACCCCCGTCACGCCGAGCTCGCGCAGACGGGTGCGCATCTCCCCCGCGGCACGCGCCGTGAACGTCACCGCGAGGACGTTCGTGGGCGCGTACGTCCCGGTGCTCACGCCGTAGGCGATGCGGTGCGTGATCGCGCGCGTCTTGCCCGTGCCCGCGCCCGCGAGGACGCAGACGGGGCCTGTGAGCGCGCGGGCGACCTCACGCTGGTCGGGGTCGAGGGCCTCGAGGAGCTGGTCGGCGGACATCACCCGGAAGTCTCGCACCGGTCGGCGACAGCCGAGCCATCGCGACCGTCCCAGGGCCGGTCCGGGAAGCGATCGGGCACGTGCGTGGTTACCGTGCTCGACACGCCCCGCGCACGACGAGCCCGGGCGCAGCTGCCGACGACCCGGAGGACCGCATGACCACGCCGACACTGCCCGCCGCCGGAACCGTGACCATGTTCACCACCACGTGGTGCGGGTACTGCCGTCGCCTCAAGTCGCAGATGGAGTCGGCCGGCGTGTCGTACACCGAGGTCGACGTCGAGCAGGTGCCCGAGGCCGCGGCCCTCGTCGAGCAGGTCAACGGCGGCAACCGCACGGTGCCCACGCTGCTCTTCCCGGACGGCAGCGCGGCGACCAACCCCTCCCTCGCCGAGGTCCAGCGGCGCCTCGGCGCCTGACGCCGGTCACGCCCCCGGCAGCGAGCCTCCGAACCAGTCCTCGATCAGGGCGCGGGCGACCGAGGAGCGCATCGGCAGGAGCACCTCGCCGTCGGCGACCGCCCGCTCGAGCCCGGCGCGCGTGAACCAGCGCGCATCGGTCACCTCGACTCCGTCCACGCGCACGGCCGTGGTGAGCGCGCGTGCGGTGAAGGCGAGCATGAGCGAGGCCGGGAACGGCCACGGCTGGCTGCCGCGGTAGACCACCTCACCCACGACGACGGCGGTCTCCTCGACCACCTCGCGGCGCACCGCCGCCTCGAGCGACTCCCCCGGCTCGACGTAGCCCGCGAGCGTCGAGAAGCGGCGCTCGGGCCAGTGGGCGGCGTGGCCGAGCAGCAGGCGGTCCTCGTCGTCGGTCACGGCCATGATCACGGCCGGGTCCGTCCGCGGGTAGTGGTCGGACCCGTCGAGCGTGCAGCGTCGCACCCACCCGCCCTGGGTCGGCTCGGTGGGGCCGCCGCAGCGTGGGCAGCGCGGATGGCGCTCGTGCCACGCCGCCAGGCCGACGGCAGCCGTGGCGAGCCCGGCGTCCCGGTCCCCGAGCCGGTGACCCACCTCGCGCAGCGTGGCCCAGTCGAGTGCGGCCGGGTCGAGCGGACCGGCCGCGACACCCTCGATGTCGACCTCGACCGCCGCGTCGTCGAGCACCAGGGCGAGGAGGCGCTCGCCGTCCTCCCCGAGGAACAGCCGCAGACCGTCGACGTCCGCGAGCTCGACGGCCGGGCGCAGGTCGAGCCGGACCTCGTCGTCGTCCCGGAGCACCGCGAGCTCGGAGCCGCGCACCAGCACCACGCGGGCCGGGCCTGCGGCCGGGTCCAGCACGTCGTGCTCGGCGCGACGGTGCGCGGCACGGTCGACGGCTGCGCGGGCGAGCGGGAGCTGCTCGGTGTGCACGGGGCCTCCAGGGACGCGCGGGTCGGGGCGCGGCCCCACGCTACGGCCGGCCGCGCGCCGGCGCTCCCGCGCGGCCGGCCGCGGACGCAACACGCCCGTCCGCTCGGGTGCCGCGACGCCCTTGTGCGCCTACGGTGAGCGAGTGGCACGTTCCCCCCTGGCCCTCGCCGCACTCGCGACCGTCGCGGTGCCGGGTCTCGACGCGTACGACGTGCACCGGGGACCGTCGTCGGGCGGCAGCCTCGACACCGCCGTCGTGATCGACGCGCAGCACCACCGCTGGGTGGTGCGTGCGCCCCGGACGGCCGCCGCCGGCGCGGCGCTCGAGGCCGAGGTCGCCCTGCTGGCGCGCCTCGCCGAGCACGTGGATGGCGGTCGACTGCCGTTCGAGGTGCCTCGACCCGCGGGGTTCGCCCCGTTGCCCGAGGGCGGGCGCGCCGTGGTGCACCCCGATCTCGCCGGCCACCCGCTCCAGCTCGAGCTGCTCGGCCCGGGCCCCGGCCTGGCCGCAGGCCTCGGGCGCGCGATCGCCGCGCTGCACGAGCTGCCGCCGTCGACCGTCGAGGACGCGGGCTTCCCGGTCTACGAGGCGGACGCCTACCGGCGCCGCCGCCTGGCGGAGGTCGACGAGGCCGCGCGCACCGGCAAGGTCCCGGCCGCCCTGCTGCGGCGGTGGGAGCGCGCGCTCGAGGACGTCGCGATGTGGCGCTTCCGTCCCACCGTGGTGCACGGAGACCTGTCGGCGGACCACGTGCTGTGCACCGGCGACGAGCCGACGGCCCTGCTCGAGTGGACCGAGGCCAAGGTCGCCGATCCCGCCGACGACCTCGCGTGGCTGCTCGTCGCGGCGCCGCAGGAGGCCGTGGACCCGATCCTCGAGGCCTACGCGCTGCGTCGCACCGAGCTCACCGACCACCACCTCGCCGAGCGCGCCCTGCTGGCGGGGGAGCTCGCACTGGCCCGCTGGCTGCTGCACGGAGTCCGCAACGACGACGCCGAGGTGGTCGACGACGCGACCGCGATGCTGGTCGAGCTCGACGAGCACACCGCCGACGACGAGCCGCCACCCGCGTACGTGGGCGGGTACGAGCCCGCGGGCACCACCCGGTACGACGACGACCGCTGGCACGAGGACGACGTGGACGACGACGCCGTGACGCAGGACGTGCCGGTGCGCGAGGACGGCGCAGAGGGCACGGCGCCCGACGAGGCCACGACGCCTGACGAGGGCTCGACGACCGACCAGGTCGTCGAGCCGGGCGAGGACGCGGCGCTCGACGACGAGCGGGACCAGGGCACGCCGAGGGAGGACCACGGCTCCTCGGCCGTCAGGGGCTGAGCAGCTCCTCGAGCTCGGCCACGCCGGGAAGGGAGCGCGGGCGGACCGTGACGTCGTCGGCCACGTAGACGAAGGCTGCGGCGACGTCGTCGAGGTCGACGCCGGCCCAGCGTGACCACGCGATGCGGTAGACCGCGAGCTGGAGCTCACGCGACCGCTCGGTCTCGTCGTCGACCGGCCGCCGCCCCGTCTTCCAGTCGACGACCACGACGGCGCGCGGGTCGGCCGGGCGCTCCGGGTCGGGGAAGACCGCGTCGATGCGCGAGCGCACGACCACGCCACCGATCGGCGTCTCCACGTCGACCTCGACGGCCACCGGGGTGCGGTGGGCCCACGGCGAGGCGAGGAACCGGGCCCTGAGCTCGTCGAGGTCGCCGTCCGCCTCGACCGAGTCGTCGTCCGCACCCGGCAGCAGGTCGACGTCGAGCAGGGCGGCCCTGCCGTACCACTGCTCGACCCAGGTGTGGAAGGCGGTGCCGCGCCGCGCGTGCGCCGAGGGCTCGAGCGGGACGGGCCGGCGGAGCTGACGGGCGAACCCCTCCGCGTCCTGGCCGAGCCGCACCAGACCCGAGGCCGACACGTGCGCGGGGAGCTCACGGCCGTACGTGCCCGAGCGCCGCTCGCGTTCGTCGAGCAGGAGCGCGGTGACCGCCAGGAGGTCCTCGTGGTCGGCCTCACGGGCCGACGACCCGTCGACGTCGGGCCCGACGTGCTCCTGACCCGGTTCGCGCACCGGGAGGGAGCCTTGCCCGGCGACCCGGTCGAGCTCGACGGGCACCGCGGCGCGGACGGCCTCGGCGGCGGCCGTCACCACGCGCTGCCGCTCACCCAGCGGCGCAGCCGGTGGCCATGACGGGTCCGGACGCTCCGGACCCTCGGGCCGCCGCGGCGTGGTCCCGGCCGCCTCTGCCTCGACCGCCGGGTCGGGGCTCCACCCGAGGACGTGCACGTCACCGGTGCGGACGAGGTCGCTCGTCGCGACCTCGGTGAGGAAGAGCGAGGGCGAGCGCGGGCGCGTGCCCTCGCGCCACCACGAACCCGTGAGGAGCAGGTCGCGGCGCGCACGCGTGACGGCGACGTAGGCGAGCCTTCGCTCCTCGGCGATCTGGTGGGCCCCCGCGGCGCGCCGGTAGGCACCGACCCGGTCGGAGAGCTCGGTCGCGTCGCGCGCCCCGGTCAGGTCGAGCGCGGGCAGGCTCTCGCGGTCGCCCCGCAAGGACGCCGGGAGCTTGCCGCGGTCGGTGAGCCAGCCCTGGTCGACGACCACCCCGTCCGCCGGCGTGCGCAGCGACGGGAAGCCCCCGTCCACGAGCCCGGGCACGGCGACGACGTCCCATTCGAGCCCCTTGGCCGCGTGCACCGTGAGCAGCTGGACCGCCTCCGGGTCGACGTCGGCCACCGGTGCCTCGAGGCCCCGCTCCTCGCGCTCGGCCGCCTCGAGCCAGGCGAGGAAGGCGCCGAGGGTGGCCTGCTCGGCCGCGTCGAACGCGGCGGCCACGGAACGGAACGCGTCCAGGTTGGCCCGGGCGGCCCCGGGTGACGTGCCGGCGACGGCCGCGACCTCGATGTCGAGGCCCAGGAGGCGCTCTGCCTCCGCGACCACCTCGACCACCGGCAGGTGCGTGTGCGCGCGCAGGGCTCGGAGCACCTCCCCGAGCTCGGTGAGACGCCCGTGACCGGCGGACGACAGGCCGCGGCCGTTCCGGCTCGTCCAGCCGGGGGCGGGAAGGGCGTCGATCGCGTCGACGATGCTGCGCTCGTCCACCACATCGGCCACCTGGTCGGCACCGCGTGCGCCGCGCGGTCCGGCGAGCTCGCCCGACCAGTCGGCGAGCGCGTGCAGGTCGGCCAGGCCGAGCCGGGCGCGCGGCCCCGTGAGCAGGCGCATGAGAGCGTCGCCGCGCGAGGGGTCGTGGGCGGCCTGGAGGGCCGCGACCAGGTCGACCACCTCGGGTGTCCCCAGCAGGCCCCCGAGACCGACCACCTCGACCGGGAGCCCGCGGGCCACGAGCGCGGCCTGGAGCAGCGGGAACTGCGCGCGCTTGCGGCACAGCACCGCGGCGGTCACGCCGGCCGTGCGACCGTCGGTCCATGCCCGGGCGATCCACTCCGCGACACGCGTGGCCTCGGCCTCGGCGGTCTCGAGCATCTCGGCCTCGACGCACCCCTCGCCCGCATCCGGCCGAGCACCGAGCACCGGCAGCTCGACGGCCGCGGTCTCACGCAGCGGCGCGGCGAGGAGGTTCGCGACGTCGAGCACCCTGTGGTCGTTGCGCCACGAGGTCGCGAGCGCGGCCTGGTGCGCCGGGCGGCCGTCGGTGCGCGGGAACTGCGTCGGGAACCTGGCGAGCCCGCCCGCGCTCGCACCCCGCCAGCCGTAGATGGACTGGTGCGGGTCGCCGACGGCGGTCACCGGGTGACCTGCGCCGGGTCCCTCGCGCTCTCCCGCGCCGAAGAGGTGCCGGAGCAGCTCCATCTGCGCCACGGAGGTGTCCTGGTACTCGTCGAGCAGCACCACGCGGAAGCGCGCCCGCTCGCCCGCACCGACCTCGGGGACCTCGCGTGCGAGCCTCGCCGCGAGGGCGACCTGATCGGCGAAGTCGATCACGTCGGCGGCGCGCTTACGCTCGGTCAGCTCCGCGACGAGGTCCGCGAGGACCGACCGCAGACGCAGCGAGCGCGCCACGTCCCGCAGCAGCGTGCGTCGGGCTGCGGGCAACGCCCCGAGCGTCTCCTCGTGCCGCTCGACGGCCTCGGCGAGCCGCTCGGCCTCGCTGCGCAGGTCCGCGACGTCCCGCAGGTGCTCGGCGAGCTCCCCCGCGAGATCGAGGACGGCCTCGGTCACCGTGCTCGACGCGAGGTCGGTGCCCAGGTCCGCCGCCCAGTGCTCCACCACGTCGTTCGCGAGCTGCCACCGCGCGGCCTCGCCCAGCAGGCGCGACGTGGGCTCGACGCCCAGTCGCAGGGCGTGCTCGCCCACCAGCCCGGCCGCGTAGGAGTTGTACGTCGCGACGGTCGGCGCGACCAACGCATCGGTGCGGGCTGGTCCGGCAACGCCACCGGCGCCCGCGCGCGTGTCGGGGGGCAGCACGCGCCGGAGGGTCCGGAGCCGCTGGCGCACCCGGTCGGACAGCTCACCGGCCGCCTTGCGGGTGAACGTGAGGCCCAGCACGGCGTCCGGCTCCACGAGCCCGTTCGCGATCAGGTGGACCACGCGGGCGGACATGGTCTCGGTCTTCCCCGACCCTGCTCCGGCGACCACGAGGAGAGGTTCGAGGGGCGCCTCGATCACGGCGACCTGCTCGGCCGTGGGCCGGGGACGTCCGAGGAGCTCGGCGATCTCGACGGCGCTGAACCTCATGCCTCACCGTCCGCACGTGCCCCGGCGTCGTCGCCGGATCGGTTCTCCCACGCCCCGACCACCCCGCCCTCGGGCTGCGCGGGGCACGACCTGCGCACCGGGCAACGTCGGCACAGGTCGTTGCGGGTCGCACGCAGGACCGCGTCGCTCACGGTGCGTGCGACACCGTCGACCAGGTCCTCGGCCCAGCGCGGGTCGGCGTCGGAGCTCAGCGCGGGCTGGTCGCGCGTGGTCGGTGTGCGGGTGCCCGTCCCCACGTAGACGAGGGCCGCCCCCGCGGACGCCACAGATGACGCGCCTTCGGGGGCGTCCGGGGCGAACGCGCCCGCCTCGACCGCGAGCTGGTACGCGCCGAGCTGCGGGTGGCGCTCGGCCTGCACCTTGCTCACGGCTGAACGACCCGTCTTGAGGTCGACCACACGCAGGAGCGTGCGCCCCTCGGGGTCGGTCGTCGCCTCGAGCCGGTCGACGGTCCCCCGCAGGCGCACGCGGCCCACGTCGACCGTGAACGGCGCCTCGACCGCGACGGCGCCGTCCGCGCGGCGGAGATAGGCCGCGAGCAGGTCGATCATCGCGTCCGCGCGACGGCGCCGGGACTCGGCGACCCAGCCCGTGCCGAGCCCGAGCCGGGGCCAGCGCTCCTCGAGGGCCGCGGCGAGCTCGTCACGGGTGCCGTCGGGCAGGGCCGCCGCGATCTCGTGCACGAGCGTGCCGAGGCTCTGCTCCCCCGTGTCGGCGGGCGTGCCGCCGGCGGCCTCGAGCGCCCACCTCAGCGCGCAGGTGGAGGCGAGCTCGAGCTTCGACGGCGAGAGCGGGACCACCTCGTCCGGCGCCCACAGCGGGGCGTCCGTCGAGGTGGGTCGCATGCCGTACCACTCGTCCGGGGACGCCCCGGACACGCCCTCCGCGGCGAGCCGCGCGAGGAGCCGGGCCGCCGGGTGGTCGGCGCCTCCGCCGTCCCGCTCGAGCTCGGCGCGGCACCGCGCGACCACGCCGCGCAGGTCGAGGCTCGCGGGTACGTGCAGCACCCGGGGGTCGGGGCCGTCGTCGGCCGGGCCGGGCTCGACGAGGTCGACGAAGGGCGACGGACGCTGCTCGGTGTCGCTCACCGCGGTCACCACGAGCGATCGCCGGGCACGAGAGACGGCGACCGCGAACGCGCGGAGCTCGTCGTCGAGCACGGCGACGCGGGCCTCCACCACGTCGGCGGCGTCCCGGCCCGCGCGCGGGACGGGACGCCCCGCGAGCGCGTCCACGAGCGCCTGGGCGCCCAGCACCGAGTCGCGGAGCCGCAGGTCGGGCCACGTACCCTCCTGCACGCCGGCGACCACGACGACGTCCCACTCGCCCCCGGCGGCGCCTGCGGCCGTCACGAGCGTCACGGCCTCGCCGTGCCCGTGCGCCGCCAGCGAGTCCCCGGGAAGGTCCTGCGCGTCGAGGTGATCGGCGAAGGCGAGCACCGAGGCCTGGGGAAGCCGGTCGACGAACTGCTCGGCGGCCGTGAACAGCGCGAGCACCGCGTCGAGGTCCCTGTCCGCGCGCGCGCCGCCGGGGCCTCCGGCGAGGGCCGAGCGACGCCACGTCTCGGCGAGCCCTGCCGTCGACCAGAGCGCCCACAGCGCGTCGAGCGTCGTGGCGCCGGGCCGCTCGAGGGCGGCGCGCCCCGACTCGAGCACACGGGCCACGCGGGCCACCGGCCCACGTACGGCTGCCGGGAGCGTCTGCGCACGCTCGGGCGCGGCCAGCACCTCGGCCAGGAGGTCGTCGCTGGCCCGCCCGCCGCCGCCCGCGAGCTCCTCGGCGCGCAGCGCCCTGCGCAGACGCCGCAGCCCGACCGCGTCGAGACCCCCGAGCGGCGAGGTCAGGAGCGCAGCCGCGGCCTCGGCGTCGAGCGCGGTGGGCTCGACGGAGCAGCGCAGCGCGACGAGCATCGGACGCACCGCCGGCTCGGCCCGCAACGGCAGGTCGCGCCCGACGACCTCGACCGGCACCTGCGCGCCCAGCAGGGCGCGGCGCAGCTCGACCAGGCGCGAGCCGGAGCGCACCACGACCGCCATGCGTCCCCACGGGACGCCGTCGCGCAGGTGCGCCGAGCGCAGCCGGTACGCCACGTAGGCGGCCTCCTGCGCGCTCGAGCGGAGCAGCGCGACCTCGGCCGGTGCGCCCGCCCGTGCACGCCCTGGCACATCGGCGCCCGCGCCCGCCGCCTCGGCCTCGGCGGTGCGGTGTCCGCGCACCGGACCGCGGATCTCGGCCGTGACCGCGCGCACCACACGGCGCAGCCCCGCACCGTGCCGCCGCACCGCCGCGAGCGTGCGTTCGTCGGCGCCGAACGCACCGAGCTCGCTGCCCGCGGGGGCGGTCGCCCGCTCGACCAGTGCCGGGCTCGCACCGCGAAAGGTCTGCACGGCGGCGTCCGGGTCCGCGAGCAGCACCAGGCGCGTGCCCGCACCGGCGAGCACGTGCAGCAGGCGTGCAGTCGCGGCCGTCGCCTCCTGGTAGTCGTCGACCACCACCAGGTCCCACGCAGGCTCCTGCGTGCCCGGGAGCTCCGTCCGCCACGCCGCGAGGGCCTCAGCGGCCTCGTCCACCACCGCGGCAGGGTCGAACCGCCGGCCCGCGTCGGGCGTGGCGCTGCGCAGCCGGGTGACGTCGAGGTACTCGCGGTAGACCGCCGCGGCCGCCGCCCAGACCGGACGGTGGTGACGCGCGCCCAGCGCGGCGAGCTCGTCCGGCCCCAGCCCGCGCTCCGCGGCCCGCATGAGCAGGTCGCGCAGCTCGTCCCGGAACGCGCGGAGCCGGAGGGCCGGCACCACGTCGGCCGGCCAGGCCACGTGAGCGCCGTCACCCTCCGCGTGCCCCGCGAGGAGCTCGGCGAGCACGTGGTCCTGCTCCGGGCCGGTGATGAGCACCGGTGCGGGCTCGCCGAGCTGTGCCGCCCGGGCGCGCAGCACGGAGAACGCGAGCGAGGACGCCGTCCGCACGAGCGGGCCGCCCGTCGTACGGACCACGCCCGTCGCGAGCTCGTCGCGCAGGCGGGCCGCCGCGCGTCGGGTCGGCGCGAGCAGGAGGACCCGGCCCGGGTCGCGGCCCGCATCGAGGTGGTCGCGGACGAGCGCGAGCGCGACGGTCGTCTTGCCGCTCCCGGGCGCACCGCGGACGAGCAGCGTGGGAGTGCGCAGCGTCAGCACCTCGCGCTGGTCGGCCCCCAGGACGGACGACGACGCCGTCGGGCGTGCGGTCGTGAGGGCGGGAGCAGGCAGCACGCGCACACCCCATCACACCGGACCGACACGCACCGTCCCCGTGCGGCCGCGCGGCCCGACTCAGCCCGCGTCGGGGAACGGCCACCCGTTCGGGACGCACGGGGCGACGACGACGGTCTGCTGCTGCATGAGCGGCGCGACCTCGCCCTCGCCCGGACAGTCCTCGTGACCGTGGCCCAGCAGGTGACCCACCTCGTGGTTCACGAGGTACTCGCGGTACTGCGTGCGGTCGGCGAACTCCTCGGTCGCGGTCGACCACCGCAGGAAGTTGAGCACCGCGTACCCGTACGCCCCGCACGAGTACAGGCCCACGGTCTCGAGCGGGGCGCACATCTGGTCCGTGAGCGCGGGGCTCGCGAGCGCGACGCGCAGGTCGGCGTCCTCGGCGTCGGTCCGGGCGAAGCTCACGGAACCGTCCGCACCCCAGCCGCGCGGGTCGTTGAGGATCTCCAGGACGGTCCGGGCGAACACCTCACCGTCGACGGGCAGCCCTTCCTCGACCTCGACGCGGACGGTCTGCACGGGGCGTTCGGGCACGGGGGCCTCACTCGCGCCCGGGACGACCACGAGCGTCCCCGTCGCGGACGCGGGGACCTCGGCCGAGAGCAGACCGGCAGCCCTGTCCGAGGCCATCAGGCCGTCGTCCACCGGGGGTGTGACCGGCTCGAGCGGCGCCGGCAACCGGGGCAGGTCCTCCCCCTCGGGCAGCCGCAGCGCGCCGGGAGCGGTCGACGCCGTGTCGCTCGACGGGCTCAGCCCTGCGCCGTCCACGACGTCGGGGGACGACGACGAGGTGGGACGAGGGTCGGCGGCCGCCGAGACCGGCGACTCGACCGTCTCGCTCGTGCGCACCGCGGCGACCGGTCCCGCAGCGGGCAGCCCTCCGGGCCCGAGCGCGACCGCGGTGCCCATCCCGGCCCCTGTCCCCACCACCGAGGCCAGCACGAGCGCGAAGGGCCCGAAGCGCAGGGCAGCGAGCCCGCCGCGGCGCACGGGGCGGCCGTGACGCGGGACGACGGCGGCGCTGCGGCGCGCGCTCCGGGGCTCGGGCACCGAGCCATGGTGTCATCCCCGCGGGGGTCACCGCAGCCCACGCCCGGCCCACGTGGCTAGCATCGACGGCGTGACGCCTCCTTCGCCCAGGGCACGCGCGGCGCGGATGCCCCGCGACGCGCGCCGGGCCCAGGTGCTGCAGATCGCCCAGGAGCTGTTCGCGCGAGAAGGCTTCCACCACGTCTCCATGGACGACATCGCCGACCGGGCACAGGTCAGCAAGCCCGTCCTCTACCGCCACTTCCCGTCGAAGCTCGACCTCTACCTCGCCGTCGTCGACCACCGGGGGCGTGCGCTCGTCGAGGCGGTCGACGAGGCGCTCGCAGCCGTGGCCGAGCGGGACGCGGGCGCGCAGGGCAAGGACGCCCCGCACGGCAAGGCCGTGGTGCGCGCGATCGTGCGGGCCTACGTCGAGTTCGTCGAGGACGCGGGCGACTCGTTCTCGCTGCTCTTCGAGTCGGACGTGACGCGCGACCAGGAGGTGCGCGCCCACGTCGAGCAGGCCTCGGCCGACGCCGCCGCCGCGATCTGCCGGGGCCTGCACGAGCTCACGGGCCTCGCGACGGAGCACGCCCGGCTGCTGAGCACCGCTCTCGTCGGGATGGCCACGACCGCCGCGACGTCGCGCTACCGGTCGCGCGAGGTCTCGGTCGAGGACGCCGTCGAGCTGGTCACAGGCCTCGCGTGGCGCGGCGTCGCGGGCCTCGTCCCCGCCCAGCCATGACGCCCTGAGCGGAATCGGGCCCCGTCGGCCGCCGCGCGTGCGCCCAGCCCCGCGCGGCCTGCCTAGGATGACGGCGCAAGCACCGCAGACGGAGGGGATGGACGTGGAGATCACGATCGGCGTGCAGAACGTCGCACGGGAGCTGGTCGTCGAGACCGACCAGCCCGCCGACAAGGTCGCCAAGGACGTCCTCGCGGCCGTCGAGAAGGGCGCACCGCTCGACCTGACCGACGCACGCGGACGGCGCGTCATCGTGCCGGCGGGGACGCTCGGCTACGTCGAGTTCGGCGGCGACGAGACGCGCCGGGTGGGCTTCCACAACATCTGAGTCCCGGCGCACGACAAACCCGGGGCCGGGGAGGGCGGGCGCGCTCAGGGCGTGAGGCCCAGGCGCTCCATGCGCCGCGTGTGCTCGGCCGTCAGGAGCGCGAACAGGCGCTGCTGGGCCTCCCCCGCGGCGTCGTCGCCGAGGGCCTGCACCAGCAGGTCACGCATGCGCGGGTTGTCGGCCAGCACCTGCTGGACCACCGACAGGGCCTCGCCGACGAGGCGGCGCCCCCACAGCGCGAGCCGCGAGTCCAGCGTCGCGTCCTCGGCACCGGCCGCAGCGAGCGTGCCGATCACGTGCCCCGCCTGGCCCTCGTCGCTGAGGACCTCCTCGACGAGGGCGCGCGTGGTCGCGTCCAGGGGCTGGGCCAGCAGCCGGCAGAAGTCGTCCGCGACGCCGTACCCCACGTAGGCCTTGAGCATGCGCTCCCACCACGTGCTCGGCTCCGTGCGCAGGTCGAACTCCTTGAGCACGCCCGCGAACGGGTCCATGACCTCGGCGAGGGCAGCGTCGCCCGCGTCGCCCCGCAGCTCGGCGACCCGGCCCGCGACGCGGTCGAGGCGCGCGAGGGCGACGCCCGCGGTCCGGCTGAGCTCGAGCCGCTCCGGCAGGCCCGGGGCGAGCGCGGCGTCGGCCGCCAGGCGCGAGAAGGCACCGAGCTCGCTGTAGGCGATCATCCCGAGGACCGCGAGGGCGTTGTCGACATCGTGCTCCCCCGGCTGGTCCGCGGACGTGCCGTCGGTGGTGGGCCGGAGCGGTTCGGTCGTCGCCATCCGGCCAGGCTAACGCCGGTGGGCGGGGACCCGTCCGCTACCCTGGGCACGTACATCGGTTGACCGGTCGTCCCGACATCCGCCGTCCGACCCGCTGCGCGCAGCGGGGCCCGGAGCACGGCACCCTCCACGATCGGCTGCCGGCCCCGCGCGCGGCGCGGCCCGTCCCCGGTCCTGAGGCCGGCCCGGCGTGTGGCCCCGCGCACCGACCACCGAGGACGACATGAGCACCACCACCGGTTCCAGCCCCGCGCCCGAGACCGCCTCCGGCCTGCCGACCATCACCGACGACGCCGCGCACGCGGCGGGCGACCCCCGCGCGACGAGCGTCCAGCTCACCGACGCGTCGTTCGCCGACTTCGACGTGCGCCCCGAGATCGTCGGCGCGCTCGCCGACGCCGGCATCACCCATCCGTTCCCCATCCAGGCGATGACCCTGCCCGTCGCGCTCTCGGGCCACGACATCATCGGCCAGGCGAAGACGGGCACCGGCAAGACCCTCGGCTTCGGCATCCCGCTGCTGCAGCGGGTCGTCGCACCGGACGAGGACGGGTTCGACGCACTGCCCGCACCGGGCAAGCCGCAGGCGCTCGTCGTCGTGCCGACGCGTGAGCTCGCCGTCCAGGTGGCGGGTGACCTCGAGACCGCGTCGCGGCGACGCTCGGTGCGCATCGTCCAGGTCTACGGCGGTCGGGCCTACGAGCCCCAGATCGAGACCCTCGGCCGTGGCGTCGAGGTGGTCGTGGGCACGCCCGGGCGCATGATCGACCTGATGAACCAGGGTCACCTGGACCTGTCACGCGCACGCACGGTGGTGCTCGACGAGGCCGACGAGATGCTCGACCTCGGGTTCCTTCCGGACGTCGAGAAGCTGCTCTCCCGCACACCGGCCTCGCGGCACACCATGCTCTTCTCGGCCACCATGCCCGGCGCCGTCGTCGCGATGGCACGCCGCTACATGACCCAGCCCACGCACATCCGCGCGAGCGACCCGAACGACGAGGGCCACACGCTCAAGGCGATCAAGCAGGTCGTCTACCGCGCCCACGCACTCGACAAGGTCGAGGTCCTCGCGCGTCTGCTCCAGGCTCGCGGCCGCGGCCTCACGATCGTCTTCGCACGCACCAAGCGCACGGCCGCCAAGGTCGCCGACGAGCTCACCGACCGCGGGTTCGCCGCGGGTGCGATCCACGGAGACCTGGGCCAGGGCGCCCGCGAGCAGGCGCTCCGCGCGTTCCGCTCGGGCAAGATCGACGTGCTCGTCGCGACGGACGTCGCGGCGCGAGGCATCGACGTCGACGACGTGACGCACGTGGTCAACTACCAGTGCCCCGAGGACGAGAAGACCTACCTGCACCGCACGGGCCGGACGGGCCGTGCCGGTCGTACGGGCACCGCGGTCACGTTCGTCGACTGGGACGACCTGCCGCGCTGGGGTCTGATCGACCGCGCGCTGGACCTCGGCTTCCCGGACCCGGTGGAGACCTACTCGAGCTCGCCGCACCTGTACACCGAGCTCGACATCCCCGAGGGCACCAAGGGCCGCCTGCCGCGTGAGGCGCGCACGCGCGCCGGCCTCGAGGCCGAGGAGCTCGAGGACCTGGGTGAGACGGGCAAGCGCCACACGCCCGCGGGCGGCCAGGGCCGCGGTCGCGGGCAGGGCGGGGCCCGCCGCGACGACCGGGGTGGACGCGGCAGCCGACGTGACGAGGGCCGCGAGGCCGGCGAGGGCGGTCGGTCCCGCCGCCGCACCAGGGGCGGGGCAGGCCAGGGTGCCTCGGACCAGCCCGAGGGTCGCACCGGTCCCGCCGACGGCGGCGCGTCCGGCGAGCAGGGCGGGGAGGCGACGCCGCGACGCCGCCGCAACCGTCGTCGCACGCGCCGCGGTGGTGCGGGCCAGGACGGCAGCGCTGGTCAGAACGGCAACGCTGGTCAGAACAGCAGTGCCGGGCAGAACAGCAGCGCCGGCGGGGCGGACGCGGGCGCCTGACCCGTTCCGCGCGCAGACGGCGGCACGGCAGGATGCCGGGATGAAGCTCTACGCGGACCACCCCGCCCGCCGTGCACGCCAGCTCGTCGGAGACCTGGGGGTGGTCGCGTGGGTCGTGGCCTGGGTCCTCGTGGGTCGGGCCGTCCACGCCGCCATCAGCCGGCTCGCGGCACCGGGTCGCACGCTCGAGGACGCGGGGGCGTCGCTCGAGGCGGGCCTCGGCGACGCCGCCGGCGGCGTGGCCGACGTCCCCCTGGTGGGCGAACGCCTCCGCAGCCCGCTCGATGCCGCAGGCGGCGCCGCCGGCACGATCACCCGCGCCGGTCAGGGCCTGCAGGACGGCGTCGCGCAGCTGGCCGACGTGGTCGCGCTGACGGTCGCGGCGTGGCCCGTGCTCGCGGTGCTCGCGGTGTGGCTCGTGGTCCGCGTGCGCTTCGCGCGTCGCGCGGGCGTCGCGAGCGCGCTCGTCGCCGCGGGCACGGCCGAGGAGCTCTTCGCGCTGCGCGCCCTCGCCCGCGCACCGCTGCCGGTGCTGCTGCGGGTGACCGACGACCCCGCGGGCGCATGGCGACGCCGTGATCCCGACGTGGTGCCCGCGCTCGCCGCCCTCGAGCTCCGGCGGGTCGGGGTCGACGCGCGTCCGGCACGGACCGTCTGACGAGCGTCGCCGACCCATGGTGCGGTGCGCATCTCGCGGCGCGTCCGTCGCTCGGTGCGCGCGTCGCGGCGCCTCAGCCGCCCTCGACGAACGCGCGTACGGCATCCGCCACGAGCTGCACCGCGATCGCGGCGAGCAGCAGACCCGCGATCCGCGACACCAGGATGGTCCCGGACTCCTTGAGCACGCGGTGGATGACGTTGGCGAAGCGCATCGACAGGAACAGGCACACGTGCACCGCGAGCACGCCGACGGCGATCGACACCCAGTGCGCGGGCTCCTCGGCGCGCTGCACGAAGACCATCGTCGCGACGATCGCGCCGGGCCCCGCGAGCAGCGGCGTGCCGAGCGGCACGAGCGCGACGTTGACGCCACGCGAGCCGCCCATGTCAGGCTCCTCCATCTTGCCCGTGAGCAGCTCCATCGCGACGAGCAGCAGGAGCAGACCACCCGAGGCCTGGAGCGCGGGCAGCGAGACGTGCATGTAGGCGAGCAGCTGCTGACCGAACAGCGCGAACGTCACGATCACGCCGAACGCCACCAGGATCGCCTGCCGCGCCGCTCGCGCGCGCTGACGCCCGGTCATCGCGCCCGTGAGGCCGAGGAAGATCGGGACCGTCCCCGGCGGGTCCATGATCACGAAGAGGGTCACGAAGACCTCCGCGAGCATCCGCCCGTCGATCACGCCCTCCACGGCCGCACCACCTCGATCGCTCCCGCGTCCTCGATGGCCGCGAGCGCCTCGCGGCTGGTCGTGCCCTCACCCAGCAGGTTGGGCTTGCCCTCGCCGTGGTAGTCGCTCGCGCCCGTCACGAGGAGCCCCAGCTCGGCGGCGAGCGCACCGAGCCGCGCGCGCTGCTCGGCGTCGTGGTCGCGGTGGTCCACCTCGATCCCCGCGAGGCCCGCGGCCGCGAGCTCGCGCACCACGTCGTCGGGCAGGATCCGACCGCGCGTGAGCGCGCCCGGGTGCGCGAGCACGGGCACGCCGCCAGCCGCGCGGACCAGCCCGACGGCGCGCAGGACGTCGGGTGCGTGGTGGGGCACGTAGTAGGGGGACCGCGCCGACAGGATGCTGGTGAACGCCGCGGAGCGATCGGCCACCACGCCCTTCGCGACGAGCGCATCGGCCACGTGCGGTCGCCCCACGGTGGTGCCCGGCTCGGTCTGCGCGAGCACGTCGTCCCAGGTGAGCGGGTGGTCGGCAGCGATCAGATCCACCATGTGGCGCGCGCGGGAGAGGCGCGCCTCCCGGATCGCGTCGGTCTCGGCGCGCAGCGCGGGCTCGTGCGGGTCGTGCAGGTAGGAGAGCAGGTGGACGCTCATCGGCCCCCAGCGGCACGACAGCTCGAGGCCCCGCACCAGCGCGACGCCCGTCGTGGGGACGGCCGCCGTCGCCTCGTCCCAGCCACGGGTCGTGTCGTGGTCGGTGAGCGCGACGACGTCGAGCCCCGCCCGTGCCGCCGCGGCCATGAGCTCCGCGGGTGCGTCGGTCCCGTCCGACGCGTGGCTGTGGGTGTGGAGGTCGATGCGCACGTGCACAGGGTAGGGCTGCACGACCTGGGACCTCGCACGCCGGCAGGGGTGCGACGATGGACGCCATGAGCGAGCAGAGCACCGGGGCGAACGCGCCCACGCCGCCCACCGCGACCGCCCCCGACGCACCCGGCACGACGCCGTCCGCGCAGGCCCTGACCGAGCGCGGCTCGAACCGCTCGCAACGACCGTCGTCGGCCGCGTTCCGGCGGTTCATCTCGGAGGGCTGGGCCGAGCGCACGAGTACCGCCCCCGGTGCCGGTCCGGCGGCGCCCTACACCGCCGTGCGGCGCGCGCGCCTGTCGGCACTGTTCCCGGGCGAGCGCCTCGTGGTGCCCGCGGGCCCGCTCGTGACCCGGTCCAACGACACCGACTACCGGTTCCGCCCGCACTCGGCGTTCGCGCACCTCACGGGCCTCGGCACGGACCAGGAGCCCGACGCCGTGCTGGTGCTGCACCCCGCAGACGACGGCCATGACGCCGTGCTCTACTTCCGGCCCCTCGCCGGCCGCGACAGCGAGGAGTTCTTCGCCGACGCGCGCTACGGCGAGTTCTGGGTGGGTGCGCGGCCGTCGCTCGACGACCTCGCCGCCGTCACCGGCATCCCGACGGCGCCCCTCGACGGCCTCGCGGACGCGCTCGCGAAGGACGTGGGCCCGGACGGCGTGCGTGTGCGCGTGGTGCCCGCGGCCGACGACGACGTCGCGGACCTCGTGGACCGGGCGCGCGCCGCCTCAGGACGCTCCGAGGACGAGCTCGCCGACGACGACGCCGAGCTCGCCGAGGCGCTGAGCGAGCTGCGGCTCGTCAAGGACGAGCACGAGGTCGCCCAGATGCGTGCCGCCGTCGCCGCCACGATCACCGGCTTCGAGCGGGTCGTGACGAACCTGGGCCGGGCCGTGGCCCACCCGCGCGGCGAGCGCGTGATCGAGGCGAGCTTCGACGGCGTCGCGCGCGAGGAGGGCAACACGGTGGGCTACGAGACCATCGCGGCCTCGGGCGACCACGCGACGACGCTCCACTGGATCCGCAACGACGGCGTGGTGCGGCGCGGCGACCTCGTGCTGATCGACGCCGGGGTCGAGGTCGAGACCCTGTACACGGCTGACATCACCCGCACGCTCCCGGTCGACGGGACCTTCACCGAGGTCCAGCGCCGTGTCTACACCGCGGTGCTCGAGGCCGCCGACGCCGCGTTCGCCGTGGTGCGCCCCGGGACCCGCTTCCGCGACGTGCACGCGGCCGCGATGGAGGTGGTCGCGGCACGTCTCGAGGAGTGGGGCCTGCTGCCGTGCAGCGCGGCCGAGTCGCTCGCCCCGGAGGGGCAGTTCCACCGGCGCTGGATGGTGCACGGCACGAGCCACCACCTGGGCCTCGACGTGCACGACTGCGCCCAGGCGCGCCGCGAGCTGTACCTCGACGCCGAGCTCGAGCCCGGCATGGTCTTCACGATCGAGCCCGGCCTGTACTTCAAGGCCGACGACCTGACGGTCCCCGAGGAGTACCGGGGCATCGGCGTGCGCATCGAGGACGACGTGCTCGTCACGGCCGACGGCTACGAGAACCTCTCGGCCGCGCTCCCGCGCCGTCCGGACGACGTCGAGGCGTGGATGCGCGGCCTGCGCGGCTGACCTCGCGCGTCAGGGCGCGGGAGGGGTGGGACCGTCGGGCCCGCCCGCGTCCGGGCGCGTGCCGGAGGACGGGTCCGTGCCCGACGACGGCCCCTGGGTGGGCTGGGTGGGAGCGGCGGGCTGGGTGGGAGCGGCGGGCTGGGCGGGCGTCTGCGCCCCGCGCCCGAGTCCCGGCGCGCCCGGCTCGAGCAGGAGGTTGCGCGCGGCGTGGGCGTGCTCGCTCGCGCACAGCACCGCGTAGGACGACGCGACGATCTGGCTCGACGAGGTGAAGTCGCGCTTGCCGCCCGTGAGCGCGTACGAGATCACCGAGAAGAGGATCCCGAACGCCGCACCGATCGCGATCGCCGGGAAGATCGGCAGCAGCGCGCCGTCGGCGTCCGCGAACAGCGAGAGCAGCAGCCCCACGAACAGACCGAACCACGCACCGGTCGCGAGGCCCGCAAGGGCGACGCGCGAGTAGGTGAGTCGCCCCGTGACGCGCTCGACCATGCGCAGGTCGGCACCCACGATCGTGACGTGCTGCACCGGGAACGCCTTGTCCGAGAGGTGGTCGACCGCCTTCTGCGCCTCGAGGTACGTCTCGTAGGCCGCGATCTGCTCACCCCGCGGCAGGGTGGGCACGGCGGGGACGCGGGTCGAGCGGTTCATCGTCATGTGTCCGATTCTTGCCCACACGGGCCGTGAGGGCCACGGGGGTGCCGGCGCGGATGCCCGCGTGGGCCGGCGGGCACCACCTTCTCGTCGCGACCGGGCCCGCCACCCCGCCGCCGACGCGTCCCGCCACTACGCTGACGGCGTGAGCAGCCCCGGGACCCGCGTCTTCGCCGCGCGCCTGGCCGGGACCGCGGTCTTCGACCCGATCGGGGACCAGGTCGGCCGTGTGCGCGACGTCGTCGTGCTGCTGCGCGTCAAGGCCGCGCCGCGCGCCGTCGGGCTCGTGGTCGAGGTGCCCGGGCGGCGGCGCGTGTTCCTGCCGCTCACGCGCGTCACGAGCATCGACGCGGGCCAGGTCATCTCGACGGGCCTGGTCAACATGCGGCGCTTCGAGCAGCGGGCCTCCGAGACCCTCGTGGTGGGCGAGCTGCTGGACCGTCGCGTCGACCTGGTGGACGGCTCGGGCGGTGCCACGATCGTCGACGTCGCGATCGAGCAGCAGCGCACGCGCGACTGGCTGCTCACCCAGCTCTACGTACGCCGTCAAGCGGGCAAGGGGCTCGGCCTGCGCCGGCGCGGCGAGACGCTGCTCGTCGAGGTGGACCAGGTGCGCAGCCTCGCGGCGGGGGCGGACCTGCAGGGCGCCGAGCTGCTGCTGGCGTCCTACGACGACCTCAAGCCGGCCGACCTGGCCGACGTGCTGCACGACCTGGGCACCATCCGCCGCCTCGAGGTCGCGGCCGCCCTCAACAACGACCGCTTGGCCGACGTGCTCGAGGAGCTGCCCGAGGACGACCAGGTGGCGATCCTCTCGGGCCTGAGCGTCAACCGGGCGGCCGACGTGCTCGAGGCCATGCAGCCCGACGACGCCGCAGATCTGCTGAGCGAGCTGCCCGTCGAGCAGGCGAGCGAGCTCCTCGAGCTCATGGAGCCCGAGGAGGCGCGCGACGTGCGCCGCCTGCTCGCGTACGAGGACGACACCGCCGGCGGTCTCATGACCACCGAGCCGGTGGTGCTCGGGCCCGAGACGCCGATCGCCGCCGCGCTCGCGCACGTGCGCCGCCAGGACCTGACGCCCGCGCTCGCGTCGATGGTGTTCGTCTGCCGGCCACCGCTCGAGACCCCGACGGGGCGGTTCCTCGGCGTGGTCCACCTCCAGCGCCTGCTGCGCGAGCCCCCGCACGAGCCGATCGGCGGGCTCATCGACGCCGAGATCGAGCGCGTCACCCCTGACGCCCCGCTCGGGATGGTCACGCGGCTGCTCGCGACGTACAACCTGCTGGCTCTGCCGGTGGTCGACGAGGAGCGCCGTCTGCTCGGCGCGGTGAGCGTCGACGACGTGCTCGACCACCTGCTCCCGGACGACTGGCGCGAGGCCGACACCGAGGAGACCGACCGGGCGATGACCGAGCAGGAGGTGCCGCGTGGCTGACCGCCTCGACCAGCCGCGCGAGTCCCGCCGGTCGCTGCCGCGCCCGCACTTCGGGCCGGACACGTTCGGCAAGCTGTCGGAGTCGATCGCGCGGTTCCTGGGCACCCCACGGTTCCTCGTGTACCTCACGGTGTTCTGCGCCGCCTGGCTCGCGTGGAACAGCTGGGGGCCCGAGCACCTGAGGTTCGACAGCGCCGAGTACTACTTCACCGCGCTCACGCTCATGCTGTCGCTCCAGGCCAGCTACTCCGCGCCGCTGATCCTGCTCGCCCAGAACAGGCAGACGGACCGGGACCGCGTGGCCGCCGAGCAGGACAGGCAGCGGGCCGAGCGCTCGCTCGCGGACACCGAGTTCCTCGCGCGCGAGATCGCGGCGCTGCGCATCGCGCTGAGCGAGGTCGCGACGCGCGACTTCGTGCGCTCCGAGCTGCGCAACCTGCTCGAGGAGATGCAGGCGGCCGACGACGACACCCCGACGCGCGACGACCGCGCCTGACGCCTCTCTCCGCTGCCGACCCACGTCGGCGACGTGCTACTGAGTCGCCTCGGCCAGCAGGCTCCGGAGACGCTCGAGCACGGCGCCGTCCCCCTCGACGGTGAGGGCCGTCGAGCCCCCGCGACCCCACAGCCACAGGTCGAGGTCCCACGCGTGACCGGTGACCACGAGGTCGTCGGTCCCGCCGTCGTCCTCGACGAGCACGGCCGCCGCATCGAGGTCGTACGCGGTGCCCGAGGCAGGGCTCGTGCCGGTGAAGCGGCCCAGGCCCAGCACCCAGGACGCGCCCGCGTTCTCCGCGACGAGGCGCACGGTCACGCCGTCGGGGGTGAACGCACCCCAGGCCGGGACCCCGTCGACCATGACCCGCAGCACCTCGTCGACGCCGTCGGCCGCGAGGTCGACCGCAGGCGGGGTCACCTCGTGGCCCGCCGTCAGCTGGGCGTCCACGCGGTGCACCAGGGCCTCGTGCGCCTGCCTGCGCGCGACCCAGCCCACCGAGCCGCCGTCCTCGTGCCACGACCAGCAGGGCTCGCCCGGCTCGCGGCGGCTCAGCGCCGCGAGCAGCGCGGTGCCCGCGGTCGCGGCGAACGTCGCGAGGTCGGCCTCGTCGGGACGCGCGACCGCGGGCGGCTCGCCACCCTCGGGTCCGCGCGCGGCCACCTCGGCCCAGGACTGCTGCACCTCGCCCAGGTGCCAGAGCAGGTCGGCAGCGGTCCACCCGTCGCACGTGGGCACCGGCGTGGTGGGATCGACACCCGCGAGGGCCTCGAGGAAGCGCTCGGACTCCTCGCGCAGGGCTGCCAGGTAGACCTCGTGCCGGAGCGTCATGGGCCGAGCCTACGCATCGGAGGGGGTGGGTCGAGAGGCCCGCGCGGGGCGACCTACGATGGCTGCATGTCCTCCCCCACCGTCGAGTCCGTGACCGCCGCCCTCGCGGGCGTGATCGACCCGGAGATCCGCCGCCCCATCACCGAGCTCAAGATGGTGCGCTCGGTCGACGTGACGCCCGGGGCCGACGGCGCGCAGGTGGTCGTGGGCGTCGACCTGACGACGGCGGGCTGCCCGCTCAAGGACACGATCACCAAGGACGTCACGTCCACCGTGCAGGCACTCGACGGCGTGGCCTCGGTGCGCGTCGAGCTGGGCGTCATGAGCGACGAGCAGCGCACCGAGCTGCGCACCCAGCTGCGCGGCGGTGCGGCCGAGCCGGTGATCCCGTTCGCCCAGCCCGACAACCTCACGCGCGTGTACGCGATCGCCTCGGGCAAGGGCGGCGTCGGCAAGTCGTCGGTCACGGCGAACCTCGCGGTGGCCATGGCGGCCGAGGGCCTCAAGGTGGGGGTGGTCGACGCCGACGTCTACGGCTTCTCGATCCCGCGCATGCTGGGCGTGACTCACCAGCCCACCAAGGTCGACGACATGATCCTGCCGCCCGTCGCGCACGGCGTGAAGGTGATCTCGATCGGCATGTTCGTGCCCGCCGGGCGCCCGGTCGTGTGGCGCGGACCGATGCTCCACCGCGCGCTCCAGCAGTTCCTCGCCGACGTCTTCTGGGGCGACCTCGACGTGCTGCTGCTCGACCTTCCGCCCGGGACGGGCGACATCGCGATCTCGGTCGCGCAGCTGCTGCCCTCGAGCGAGCTCGTGGTGGTGACGACCCCGCAGGTCGCGGCGGCCGAGGTGGCCGAGCGCGCGGGTTCGATCGCGCTCCAGACGCGTCAGCAGCTGGTCGGCGTGGTCGAGAACATGTCGTGGCTCGAGCAGCCCGACGGCAGCCGGCTCGAGATCTTCGGCAGCGGCGGCGGCCAGCAGGTCGCCGACAACCTCGCGACCGCCTCGGGCGCACCGGTGCCCCTGCTGGGTCAGGTCCCGCTCGACGTCGCGCTGCGCGAGGCGGGCGACGGCGGGACCCCCGTGACGCTCGCACGCCCGGACTCCCCCGCCGCTGTCGCCCTGCTCGAGGTCGCGCGCTCGCTCGCGCACCGGTCGCGCGGGCTCGCCGGCAGGCGCCTCAACCTCTCGCCCGTCTCGGGCTGACGGCGGGGCGCCCGCGGCGCCCCATTCGATCCATCTCCCGCACCGCACACCCATGTGCGCTCGTGTTCGATCGTGGTGGATCACGGTCGGTTCATGGGGGATACTGTGCGAGTGCTCGCACAGCAACGCCAGGAGCTGATCCTGGCCCAGGTCCGGAGCCGTGGCGCCGTGCGCGTCGCGGACCTCGTCACGAGCCTCGACGTCTCCGACATGACGGTGCGCCGCGACATCGCCGAGCTCGCACGTCGCGGCCTGGTGGAGCGCGTGCACGGGGGCGCCGTCGACGCACGCCACGCCGCGCACGAGCCGGGCTTCGCCGCCAAGTCGTCCCTCGCGGAGGCCGAGAAGCGCGCGATCGCGCGCACCGCGCTCGATCTCGTCGAACCCGGCAGTGCGATCGCGCTCTCGGCCGGCACCACGACCCACCTGCTCGCGGCCCTCGTCGCCGCCGACCCGGCGCTGCGACCCCTCACCGTGGTGACCAACTCGCTGCCGGCCGCCGCCGCGCTGCACGACCCGGGCGACCACGCCCTGTCCGTCGTGCTCACGGGCGGCACGCGCACCCCGTCGGACGCCCTCGTGGGACCGGTCGCGACCCGCGGCCTCGAGGCCCTCCGGGTCGACGTCGCGTTCCTCGGCGTCCACGGGTTCGACGTCGACGCCGGGCTCACCACGCCGAACCTGCTCGAGGCCGAGACCGACCGGGCCCTGGTCGCGTGCGCGAGCCGCACCGTCGTCGTCGCCGACCACACCAAGTGGGGCCGGGTGGGACTCAGCCGCATCGTCCCGCTCGCCGAGGTCGACGTGCTGGTCACCGACGGCGCGTTGCCGGCCGAGGCGGTCGAGCGCCTCGGCGCGGTCGACACCCTGGACCTCGTGCTGACCCGCCCCGGCACCGCCGACCGCACCCCGCAGCCCACCCGAGGAGACCTGTGAACGCCCTCCCGCAGGCGCATGCGCGCCGCACCGCGACCCGGCTCGCCGACGGTCGCGAGCTCATCTACTTCGACGACTCCGAGCCGTACGTCTCGGGCGGCGCGACCCGCAGGCTCGAGGACCCCCGGCCCCTCGCCGACCGCTTCGCACCCCTGCCCGGGCCCGACGGCACGACGACCCCCGTCACGGGCCCCGAGATGCGTCGCGACCCGCTGACCGGCGAGTGGATCCCGATGGCCTCGCACCGCATGCACCGGACCCACCTCCCGGCCGCGGACGCGTGCCCGCTGTGCCCGGCCCGTCCCGAGACCACCGGCACCCGCTACTCCGACGGCGAGGTCCCCGCGACCGACTACGACGTCGTGGTGTTCGAGAACCGGTTCCCCGCCCTGATGGCGGTGCCCGGGGTCACCGACGAGCCGTGGCAGGTGGACGACGAGCCGTTGCACGTCGCTCGTCCCGCGGCAGGCCGGTGCGAGGTGGTGTGCTTCAGCTCCGACCACACGAGCTCGTTCGCCGACCTGACACCCCACCGGGTCCGCACGATCGTCGAGGCGTGGGCCGACCGCACCACGCGGCTCTCGGCCCTGCCGGGTGTCGAGCAGGTGTTCTGCTTCGAGAACCGCGGACGCGAGATCGGCGTGACCCTCCCCCACCCGCACGGCCAGATCTACGCCTTCCCGTTCGTGACGCCGCGCACGCAGGCGATGCTGCGCGAGGCGCGCGACTACGGCGAGCGCACCGGTCGGCACCTGCTGAGCGACGTCGTCGCCGCCGAGCGACGGGCCGGCACCCGCGTGGTGCTCGACTCCGAGCACTGGGTCGCCTACGTCCCGGCCGCCGCGCGCTGGCCGGTCGAGGTGCACCTCGCACCCAAGCGGGACGTGCTCGACCTGCCCGCGCTCACGGGACCCGAGCGCGACGACCTGGCGCGGACCTACCTCGAGCTGCTGCGCCGCCTGGACCGGTTCTTCGTCGAGCCCGAGGGCACCGAGGACGCGGGCACACCCATCCCGCTGCCCTACATCGCGGGCTGGCACCAGGCCGTGGTGGGCGAGGGGCGCGAGCTGGGCCGCCTGCACCTGCAGGTGTTCTCGGTGCTGCGGGCCCCCGGGCGGCTCAAGTACCTCGCGGGCGTCGAGTCCGGCATGGCCGCCTGGATCAGCGACACCACGCCCGAGCGCATCGCCGCACGCCTCCAGGAGGTGGCGCCGTGACGGACCCGCAGGCCGCGCTCGCCGCGCACGACGGCCTGGACGTGCTGACGGCGTGGGCGCCCGAGGAGGGGGCCGCGCGCGTCGTCGCGGCGTTCCGCTCGACGTTCGACGGCGAGCCCGACGGCGTGTGGTCGGCTCCGGGGCGCGTCAACGTCATCGGGGAGCACACGGACTACAACGGCGGGCTCTGCCTGCCGATGGCGCTCCCGCACCGCACCTACGTGGCCGTGCGCGCCCGGGCCGACGACGAGGTGCGGCTCACGTCGGCGCAGGAGCCGGCCGGCGGGACGTGGCACGGACAGCTCGCGGACGTGGGCCCGGGACGCGTCGAGGGCTGGGCCGGGTACGCCGTCGGCGTCGCGTGGGCGCTGCGCGAGGCCGGCCACGACGTGCGGGGTTTCGACGCCGTGGTCGACGCGTGCGTGCCCTACGGGGCGGGCCTGTCGTCGTCGGCGTCGCTCGAGTGCGCCTTCGCCGTGGCCCTCGACGAGCTGTTCGCCCTCGGCCTCGGCGGCGACGACCCGGGTCGCGCGAGGCTCGCGGCCGCGTGCGAGCGGGCCGAGAACGACATCGCCGGGGCCCCGACGGGTGGGATGGACCAGGCCGCGTCGTTGCGCTGCACCGCGGGGCACGCCCTGCTGCTCGACGCGCGCGACGGCAGCGTGCGCCAGATCCCGTTCGACCTCGCGGCCCACGGGCTGGCCCTGCTCGTGGTCGACACGCGCGCCGAGCACCAGCTCGTGGACGGGCAGTACGGCGCGCGCCGCGCGACGTGCGAGGCCGCGTGCCGCACGCTGGGCCTCACGACGCTGCGCGAGGTACGTGACCTGGGCGCAGCCCTCGACGCCCTGCCCGACGACGTGTCGCGGCGCCGCGTGCGTCACGTCGTGACCGAGATCGCGAGGGTCGAGGAGGTCGTGGCGCTGCTCGACGCGGGTCACGTGGCACAGGTGGGACCCGTGCTCTCGGCCGCGCACGCGTCGCTGCGCGACGACTACGAGGTGAGCTGCGCCGAGCTCGACGTCGCCGTCGAGGCCGCGCTCGAGGCCGGCGCGCTGGGCGCGCGGATGGTCGGCGGCGGCTTCGGCGGCTCCGCGGTCGCGCTCGTGCGCGTCGACGACGTCGGCGACGTCGCCCGCGCCGTCACCTCGGCGTTCGACGCGAAGGGCTGGCGCCGCCCGGGCGTGCTCGTCGCGACACCCGCCGCCCCCGCCGCACGCACCTGACGTCCGTCGCGGCGGTCACACCGTCGCGCGGCTGCCCGCACGCGCCACCGGCGGGGTGGGGAGCTCGAACCTCCACCACCCCGCCGGGGTCGTCGTGCGTCGTGCCGGGCGCCCGGGGTCACCTGGCACGAGGTCGTGCTACCGGGCCTCGTGCTCCCCGTGGTGCGTCTCGCCGTGGAGCTCCTCCTCGGCGAGCTCGCCCGACGCGTGCGCCGCGACCAGCTCGGTCTTGCCGGGGTAGCGCACGTCCTCGACCAGCTGCTGCATCACCGGCGTCGGCTTCTCCGTGAACTGCGAGACGACGATCGTGACGGCGAAGTTGATCAGCATGCCGATCGTGCCGAACCCGGTCTCCTGGATGCCGAAGATCCCGTCGCTGTTGCCGTAGATGTCGATCGTCCACAGCTGGTAGGCGAGGGTCGTGGCGAGGCCGGCCGCCATGCCCGCGGTCGCGCCCTTGGCCGTGCACTTCTTCCAGAAGATCCCGAGGACGAGGATCGGGAAGAAGCTCGCGGCCGCGAGCCCGAAGGCCAGCGCGACCACCTGCGCCACGAACCCTGGCGGGTTGATGCCGAGGTAGCCGGCGACGACGATCGCACCCGCCATCGCGATACGACCGACGAGCAGCTGACGCTTCTCGTCCGCCCGCGGGTTGATCTTCTTGTAGTAGACGTCGTTGGCCACCGACGAGCTGATGACCAGCAGCAGACCCGACGCCGTCGAGAGGGCGGCTGCAAGACCGCCCGCCGCGACCAGGCCGACGATCGGCGCCGGGAGGCCCGCGATCTCCGGCGTGGCGAGCACCACGATGTCGTTGTTGATCGCGAGCTCGGTCACGTCGGCCGCGCCCATGTTGATCACGCCGTCGCCGTTGGTGTCGGTGTGCGTGATCAGGCCGACGCTGCTCCACGACTCGAACCAGCTCGGTGCGTCAGCGACGGGGGTGCCGTTGAGCTGCTCGATCACGTTGAACTTGCTGAACGCACCGATCGCCGGGGCCGTGGTGTAGAGCAGCGAGATGAAGAACAGCGCCCACAGCGCCGAGTAGCGCGCGGCACGCACCGACCTGGCGGTGTAGAACCGCACGATCACGTGGGGAAGACCGGCGGTGCCGAACATGAGCGCCCCGGTGATGAGGATCATGTTGAGCATGTTCGTCTGGGTGAACGCCTCGGTGTACGCGGCGATGCCCAGGTCCTCCTGCAGCCCGTTGAGCTCCTCGAGGATCTGGCCGAACCCGATCTGCGGCACCGGGATCCCCGTGAGCTGCACCGAGATCGCGACCGCCGGGATCAGGTAGGCGATGATCAGCACGGTGTACTGGGCCACCTGGGTCCAGGTGATGCCCTTCATGCCGCCGAGCACGGCGTAGAAGAAGACGATCACCATGCCGATGATCACGCCGACCGTCGTGTCGACGCCCAAAAAGCGCTGGAAGACGACGCCGACGCCGGACATCTGGCCCGCGACGTACACGAACGACACGACGATCGCGCAGACGACGGCGACCATGCGTGCCGACTCCGAGTACCGGTCACCCACGAAGTCCGGGACCGTGTACTTGCCGAACTTGCGCAGGTACGGCGCGAGGAGCAGGGCGAGCAGCACGTAGCCGCCGGTCCATCCCATCAGGTAGACCGACCCCGCGTAGCCGTTCTGCGAGAACGCCACGATGCCGGCCATCGAGATGAACGACGCAGCGCTCATCCAGTCGGCCGCGACGGCCGCGCCGTTGGCCGGCGCTGGGATGCCACCACCCGCCACGTAGAAGCCCGACGTCGTGCTCACGCGGCTGCGGTAGGCGATGTAGATGTAGAGCGAGAAGGTGATCGCGACGAAGACGAGGGTCCACAGCTGGAGGTCACTCATGAGTGGTGCACCTCCTGCTCGTACTCGGTGATCCCGAACTCCTTGTCGAGCCTGTCCATCCGCCACACGTAGACCGCGATGAGGAGGACGAAGACGACGATCGAGCCCTGCTGGGCGAACCAGAAGCCCAGGGGCACGCTGAAGATGCTGAAGTTGTTCAGTGCGTCGACGAAGATGATCCCTGCACCGAAGGACACGAGGGCCCAGATGGTCAGGAGGACGGCCATCAGCCGGAGGTTGCGTCGCCAGTACGCACGCCGTTGAGTCGGATCCACAAGCCCACCTCTGGATCGTTTTCGGCCGATCGCCCCGTTGCGCCCGGCCCGTTGGTGGCTCATGCAAGCAGCCAGCCAGGATGTGGTCAAGGTCTCATCTCGCGGACATACCGGCCCACCACGCGGCCGGACGGCGATCGTTTGCACCCCTGGCGGACCCGCCCGGACCGGGGTCTACAGTGGCCCACCATGACCCCTCCTCCCGCACGCGGTGGGCGCGTCCGGCGGCGGCGGATGCCCGGTCAGGGCCGCCTCCTGGGTGCCGCCGCCCTGGTCGTCGTCGGCGCTCTCCTGCCCTGGGTGTACTCCCCGGCGGGCCCCGTCACGGGCATGCGGGGGCCCGGGCTGTGGACGTTCTACGCGGCGATGCTCGCGCTGGCCGGAGGGCTGACCCCGCCGCGGTGGCGCGTGCTCGCAGCGGTGCAGGGCGCCGTCGTCGGGCTCGTCGCGATCGGCCTGCCGGTGTGGCAGGTCGTCCACCTGCTCCAGCTCGTCGGGACCCAGGGCTGGGCGCCCGGTCCCGGCCTGGTCATGACGTTCGCGGGCGGGGTGCTCAGCCTCGTGGCGGGCTGGCAGCTGTGGAACTTGCGTGGCGGTGAGGCACCCGCCACGACCTGACGCCCGGAGGTCCACCCGATCGAGTGACGCGGCTCAGGCGGCCTCGTCGTACGACTCGACCACCGCGACGTCCAGGGGGAACTCGACCGGCGAGCTGCCGAACAGGAGCCGACCGGCCTCGGTGGCCGCCTCGACCACGGCCTCGGCCACCCGCGACGCGATCCCGGTGGGCGTGTGCACGAGCACCTCGTCGTGGAGGAAGAAGACGAGGCGTGGCTCGCCGGGCAGGGCGCGCAGCCGTCGCCGCAGCGCGGCCATCCAGCACAACGCCCACTCCGCGGCCGTGCCCTGGACCACGAAGTTGCGGGTGAATCGCCCGTGGTCCTGCGCGCGGCGCCGCGCGAGCCGCACCTGCTCGGCGTCCGCCCCCTCGGCCCGCGCGGCGTGGCGCAGCGCCGCGGTCACCTCGTCCGCGGGCGAGGTGCGCCCCAGCCACGTCGCCACGACCTCGCCACGCTCGCCGGCACGCGCGGCCCGCTCGACGACGTCCATGGCGGCCGGGAACGCCTGGCGCAGACGCGGGAGGAGGGCCCCACCCGCACCCGTGGTGGCGCCATAGATGGCACCGAGCATCGCGTACTTGGCCTCCGTGCGGGTCGCGACGACGCCCGCGTCGACCAGCCCCTGGTAGAGGTCTGCGCTGCGGCCCGCCGCGGCCATCGCGGCGTCACCCGACATGGCGGCGAGCACCCGCGGCTCGAGCTGGGCCGCGTCGGCCACCACGAGCCTGTGACCGGGCTCCGCGCGCACCGCGGCCCGCACCGCCGCGGGAAGCTGGAGCGCGCCTCCCCCGCTGCTCGCCCACCGGCCCGTGACCACTCTGCCGGGCACGTACTCGGGCCGGAAGCGACCCTCGCGCACCCAGGCCTGCGCCCAGTGCCAGCCGTTGGCCGAGTACAGGCGGGCGAGCTTCTTGTACGCGAGCAGGGGTGCGCTCACGGGGTGGCCGGCCGCGCGGATCTCGGCCGTGCGGGTGCTCGTGACGGGGACGCCCGCGGCGCGCAGCGCGCGCAGCAGCTCGGGCTGGGAGTCCGGGTTGAGGTCCGGCCGGTCGAGGACGGTACGCACCTGCGCCGCGAGCTCCTCGAGGCGGGCCGGGCGGCGACCACCCGAGGGTCGTGGCCCCAGCGCCTCGGTCAGCAGGCGGTCGTGCTCCTCGACGTCCCACGGCAAGCCGTCGTGGTGCATCTCCGCGGCGATCAGGGCGCCGGCGGACTCGGCCGCGAGCAGCAGCCTGAGGCGCCCGGGCTCCGCGGACCCGTCGACAGCGGCGAGCTGGCGGCGCAGCTCGCTGAGCGCGTCGCCGGCCGCCCCCGGGGCGTCCCCCGCCCACGCGCCACCGTGCGGATCCGGGTCGATCCCGAGGTCGAGCGGCACGACGCCCTGCGTGACCGCGGGCGTGCCGGGCGACTCGTCCCACGGTCCGCGTGGGGCGCGCGCCAGCTCCGACGTCGCGCTGAGCACGCTCGCACGCAGGATCCGGTGGCACAGCCGCAGGTCGTGGCAGCGCTCGACCCGGACACCGGCGGCGATCAGGTCCGGCGCCCAGCGGGACGTGTCCGCCCAGACCCAGCGCGGAGGACGACCTTCCTCCGCGCCCGTCCGCTCACGGCGACCGACCTCGGCTGCGAGCTCCGCGCGCGTCACCACCCGTCGCATCCGTTGCGCTCCGTCCGGACCCGTCTCCACGAGCACGACGGCGCGCTCGTCGTCGTGCTCCGGTGCGCCGATGCCGGCCTCCATGACGAGCACGAGCGCCTCGCCGTCGTCCCGCGCGGGGAGCCCCTCCGTCACGGGCGTGCTCGACACCGGGCCCGGACGCTCAGGCGCCGGGGAGCTCGTAGTCCACGACGAGCGGAGCGTGGTCGCTCCAGCGGGTGTCGTAGCTCGGCGCCCGGTCGACCTCGGCCTTCACCGCGCGCTCGGCGAGGGCCTCGGTCGCGATCTGGTAGTCGATGCGCCAGCCGGCGTCGTTGTCGAAGGACTTCCCGCGCCACGACCACCAGGTGTAGGGACCCGGGCCGTCGCCACCGAGCCGGCGGCCCAGGTCCACCCAGCCCGCCTCGAACCACCGGTCGAGGTAGGCACGCTCCTCCGGGAGGAACCCCGCGGCCTTGAGGTTGCCCTTCCAGTTCTTGAGGTCCACGTTCCGGTGGGCGATGTTCACGTCACCCGCGACCACCGCGAGCCGCCCGTCGGCACGCAGCTCGGCGAGGCGTGCCGTCACGAGGTCGAGGAAGGCGTACTTCTCGTCCATCGACGGGGTGCCGACCGTTCCCGAGTGGATGTACGTGGAGACCACGGTGAGCTCGCCGCCGCCGGGCAGCTCGAGGTCCGCCTCGACCCAGCGGCCGCTGTTCGTGACCACGTCGTGGTCCAGGCCGATGCGGACCGCGCGCATGGGCAGCCGCGATGCGATCGCGACGCCCGCGCGCCCCTTCGTCATGCACTCGTGGTGCGCGAGGTCCCACTCGCCGACCGGCAGGAACTCCCCGAGCATCTCGTCGGGTGCGCGCACCTCCTGGAGCAGCAGCACGTCCGGGCGGCGCGCCGTGAGCCACTCCCCCATGCCGCGGCGGAAGGCCGCCCTGATCCCGTTGACGTTGGCGGTCGCGATGGTGAGCACCGGACGATTCAACAGCACCCCTCCGACACGCCGGGGCACCGCCCGCGAGGCGCGAGACCTACGTCACGGCCGGGCCCACCTCGTGCGGTGCGCCCGGCCGGTCGTCGGCACTCAGGCGAGGGCGCGCTCGGCGGCCTCGACCACGTTCGCCAGCAGCATCGCCCGGGTCATGGGGCCCACGCCGCCGGGGTTGGGCGAGACCCACCCCGCCACGGCGCGCACGCCCGGGTCCACGTCCCCCACGAGCCGCGAGCGGCCCGTGGCCTCGTCGACCGCACGCGAGACGCCCACGTCGAGCACGACGGCACCGGGCTTGACGTCCTCGGCGCGCACGATCCCGGGCACACCGGCCGCCGCGACCACGACGTCGGCCGTGCGCAGGTGCGCGACGAGGTCACGGGTCCCGGTGTGCGTCAGGGTCACGGTCGCGTTGTGCTCGCGCCGCGTGAGCAGCAGCCCGATCGAGCGACCGACCGTCGTGCCACGGCCCAGGACGACGACGTGCGCCCCGTTGACGCCGATGCCGTACCGGGCGAGCAGCTCGAGGATCCCGCGCGGCGTGCACGGCAGCGGCGAGGTCACGGGCTCGTTCACGCGAAGCACGAGCCGACCGAGGTTGGTCGGGTGCAGGCCGTCGGCGTCCTTCGCGGGGTCGATGCGCTCGAGCACGGCGTTGACGTCGACCCCCCGCGGCAGGGGGAGCTGGACGATGTAGCCCGTGCAGGCCGGGTCGGCGTTGAGCCGGTCGATCGCGGCCACGACGTCGGCCTCGCTCGCGTCGGCCGGCAGGTCCTCGCGGATCGAGGCGATCCCCACCTCGGCGCAGTCGCGGTGCTTGCCCGCGACGTACGCGTGCGACCCGGGGTCGTCACCCACGAGCACCGTCCCGAGGCCGGGTGCCACACCCCGTGCCTTGAGCGCGGCGACGCGCTCGGCGAGCTCGGCCTTGATCGCGGCGGCCGTGGCCTTGCCGTCGAGCAGGCGCGCCTCGCCCGACGGGCTCGCGGTCTCGGCCGCGCCGACGGCACCCTCGGGGAGCGCCTCGTCCGTCGCGACCCGCACGTCGCCGTCGGCCAGGCCCGCGCCCTCGTTGCCCGTGGCGCCGCTCACGCGTCCAGGCCCGGGTAGAGCGGGAACGCGTCGGTGAGGACCTTGACGCGCGCGCGCAGCGCGGCGACGTCGGCACCCCGACCGTCGACCAGGGCGGTCGCGATGACGTCGGCGACCTCGCGGAACTCGGTCTCGCCGAAACCGCGGGTCGCGAGCGCGGGGGTGCCGATGCGCAGGCCCGAGGTGACACGCGGCGGGCGCGGGTCGAAGGGCACGGCGTTGCGGTTCACGGTGATGCCGGCCTCGTGCAGCAGGTCCTCGGCCTGCTGGCCGTCGAGCTCGGACCGGCGCAGGTCGACCAGTGCCAGGTGCACGTCGGTGCCGCCCGTGAGCACCGAGGCCCCGGCGGCCGCGACGTCGGGGGCGGAGAGCCGCTCGGCCAGGATGCGCGCACCGTCGAGCGTGCGCTGCTGACGCTCGCGGAAGCCTTCGCTCGCGGCGATGCGGAACGCGACCGCCTTGGCGGCGACCACGTGCATGAGGGGCCCACCCTGCTGGCCCGGGAAGACGGCCGAGTCGATCTTCTTCGCGTGCTCCTCGCGGGTCAGGATGAAGCCCGAGCGAGGGCCGCCGATCGTCTTGTGCACGGTGGACGAGACGACGTCGGCGTGGGGCACGGGGCTGGGGTGCAGGCCCGCGGCGACCAGACCGGCGAAGTGCGCCATGTCGACCCAGAGGGCGGCGCCCACCTCGTCGGCGATCGCGCGGAACGCGGCGAAGTCCAGCTGCCGCGGGTAGGCCGACCACCCCGCGATGATCACGCGCGGCCGGGCCTCGAGGGCCTTCGCGCGCACCACGTCCATGTCGACCAGGTAGGTCTCGGGGTCCACCCCGTAGGCCGCGACGTCGTAGAGCTTGCCCGAGAAGTTGAGCTTCATGCCGTGCGTCAGGTGACCGCCGTGCGCGAGCTCGAGGCCGAGGATCGTGTCCCCGGGGCTCGCGAGCGCGTGCAGGACGGCGGCGTTGGCCTGGGCACCCGAGTGCGGCTGGACGTTGGCGTGCTCGGCGCCGAACAGCTCGCGGGCCCGCCCGCGGGCGAGCTCCTCGGCGATGTCGACCTGCTCGCAGCCGCCGTAGTACCGCTTGCCCGGGTAGCCCTCGGCGTACTTGTTGGTCAGCACGGAGCCCTGGGCCTCGAGGACCGAGCGCGGCACGAAGTTCTCGCTCGCGATCATCTCGAGCGTCTCGCGCTGGCGCGTCAGCTCGCCGTCGAGGACGGCCGCGATCTCGGGGTCGACCTCGGCCAGGGACTGGTTCATGACGTCGGAGCTCATGGCTTCTCCTCGCATCAGCAGTGCGTGCGCTCACCCCGGGGTCTGTCCGGGCACACACACGTGTGTGGTGACCGAAGGGCCCAGGCGTACGACCCGAAGTCTGCTGCTGCGTCGCTCCCTGGTGGTGCCCCACCTGTTCGCCAGTCGCGACCGGGCCAGCGTAGCAACCCGCCGCCGACCACCGCGCGCCGCTCCTTCGAGGTAGATAACGGGAATGATTATCGTTTATGGTCCTGCCATGACCCAAAGACTCCGCACCCGACCACCCCTGCCCCTGCTCGCCGCGCTCGCCGTGCCGGTGCTCGCCCTCGCCGCGTGCTCAACACCCGCCGAGACCGAGGAGGCCGGCGGCGCCGCGACCGTCGACGAGCACGAGGACGACGGCGGCCACGGCGAGGAGGCCGCCGAGCGCACACCGCGTCTCGCGGCCGCCTACGACGGCGGCCTGCTGGTGCTCGACGGCCTGACCCTCGAGCTCGTGGCCGACCTCGAGCTGCCCGGCTTCAACCGGCTCAACCCCGCGGGCGACGGCCGGCACGTGCTCGTCTCGACGACCGCGGGCGACGAGCCCGGCTTCCAGGTGCTCGACCTGGGCACGTGGGCCGAGGCGCACGGCGACCACTCGCACTACTTCACCGCCGAGCCCGAGCTCACCGACGTCGTGTTCCCCGCGGCCACCCCGGGCCACGCGATCCCGCACGGCGGCGTCACGACGCTCTTCGACGACGCGACGGGTGAGATCACGTTCGTCGACCCGACCGAGCTGGGTGACGGGATGCCCGAGGTCGAGACCGCGAGCACGCCCGAGGCGCACCACGGCTTCGCGTTCCGGCTCGACGACGGCGGCCTCGTCACCACCGTGGGCGACGACGATTCGCGCACCGGCATCGTCGTGACGGACGCCGCGGGCACCGAGGTCGCCCGCAGCGAGGACTGCCCGGGCGTGCACGGCGAGGCCGTCGCCGCCGACGAGGTGGTCATCGCGGGCTGCGAGGACGGCGTGCTGATCTACGCCGAGGGCGAGATCACCAAGGTCGCGAGCCCCGACGCCTACGGACGCATCGGCAACCAGTTCACGACGCACGACTCCCCGGTCGCGCTCGGCGACTACAAGCACGACCCCGACGGCGGCCTCGGCCTGCACGAGATCTCGCTGATCGACACCGCCGCCACGACCCTCGAGGTCGTCCACCTGCCCGAGGGCGTCGAGTACACCTACCGCGACCTCGGACGCGGGCCGGAGGGTGAGGCCCTCGTCCTCGGGACCGACGGCGCGCTGCACGTGCTCGACGAGGTGACCGGTGAGGTCGTCGCGAGCCACCCGGTGATCGACGCGTGGGAGGTGCCCGCGGAGTGGCAGACCGCGCACCCGACCCTCAAGGTGCTCGGCGAGACGGCGTACGTGACCGACCCGGCCAACCAGCGCATCCACGCCGTCGACATCCCGACCGGCGAGGTCTACCTGACGGGCGAGCTCCCGGCCGTGCCGAACGAGATCGCCGTCGTCAGCGGCGGATGAGACGCCGGTGGGCGCGCCACTCGGCCGGCGCGCCCACCGGACCAGCCCGCTGCGGCGACCGGGTGACGTCCTCTCGAAGACCCCCCGGAGCCCTGGCGCGAGCGCTAGCGTGCCGTCGAGCGCGGCATCGGGGTCGCGCCGGACACAGGGGGATCTCATGCTGCACGCACGACGACGGCTCACGGCCGCGACGCTCGGCGCCGTCCTTGCTCTCGGGCTCACCACGCTCGCCACGCCGGCGTCGGCGGCCTCGGCCGCAGCGACCGCCTTCAGCAACTGCATGGCGCCCTACACGGCCGGGATGCAGAAGGCCTACAAGGCACCCGGGATCAAGAGCCGGGACAACATCGCCCAGGCCATCCACGAGACCGGCTTCACCCGGTGCTACTACGCGCTGTCACAGCGGACCGACATCACCGCGAACCAGGAGATCAGCGCGCTGCAGAACTACCGCACGCACCACGCGCTCGCGAGCAAGTACATCATCAGGGCCGGGGTCGACTACTACAACGAGATCATGCGGAAGTTCGCCCTCAAGGGGCTCACCCTCCGGTGAACGGTCGCTGAGCGCGACGAGGGGCTCCGCACCCGACGGTGCGGAGCCCCTCGTCGCGTCAGCTTCAGCCGGCGGCGGGTTCGCCGTCGCCGAGGATCTTGCGCAGGTAGGCATACGTGAGGTCGCCCACCGTCTCGTCGTGCTCGTGCTCGTACCCGTGCTTGGAGTACATCGCGATGTTCTGCACCGAGTCGCGGCCCGTGAACACCCAGACCTCGGAGGTGTCCTGGCGCAGGTGGGGCGGCACGGCGAGCAGCAGCTGGGTGCCGACGCCCCGGCCCTGCAGGTCGGGGGCGACCGCGAGCCGCCCGAGGGTCGCCTTGCCGGGCTCGAGCGCGACCCGGATCGAGCCCACCAGACGGTGGCCGAGCCACGCGCCGAGCGTCACGACGTCCGGGTCGGCGAGGTCGGCACGCAGCTCGTCGAGCGTCTGCGTGAGCGGAGGGATGTTCGGGTCGCCGTACGCCTGGGCCTCGCTCACGAAGGCCGCGCGGCGCACGGTCAGCAGCTCGCCCGCGGCCTCGTCGCCGACGAGGTCGATCCGCACCTGCGGCGCGTCGTCGGGCACCTGGACGTCCTGGGGGGCCTCGCTCATAGCGGCATCGTCCTCATGACGGCATCGTCGCATCACCCGCACGGGTGAGGCGACCGACGCCCACGGTCTTCACCCGTGCCGCGCACCACGCCGGACGGGTCGTCCCACACCTCGGACGCCCCACCGGGCGGACCGGCACCACGCCGCACGGGCCTCGCGAGTACCCTCGGACCCCGTGACCACGCCGTTCGCGACCGCCGAGACCGCCCCGACCCACTGGGTGCTGAGCCTGTCCTGCCCCGACCGTCCGGGGATCGTCGCGGCCGTGGCCGGCCTGCTGGCGGCCCACGGCGGCAACATCACCGAGTCCCAGCAGTTCGGGGACCCGCAGAGCGGCCTGTTCTTCATGCGCGTGCAGGTCGAGGCCTCGGTGCCGGCCGACGAGCTCCGCGCCGCGCTCGCGGGGCTCGCCGACGACTTCTCGATGACCTGGGACCTCGACGTCGCGGGACGCCCGGTGCGCACGCTCGTCATGGTCTCGAAGGCTGCGCACTGCCTGCACGACCTGCTCTTCCGCCGGCAGTCCGAGGGCCTGCCGCTCGACATCGTCGGTGTCGTCTCCAACCACACGGACCTGGCCGGGGTCGCCGAGTTCTACGGCATCCCGTTCCACCACGTGCCCGTCACGGCCGCGACCAAGCCCGAGGCCGAGGCCCGCCTGCTCGCCCTCGTGGACGAGCTGGACGTCGAGCTCGTGGTGCTCGCGCGCTACATGCAGATCCTCTCGGACGACCTGTGCCGTGCGCTGCCCGGTCGCATCATCAACATCCACCACTCGTTCCTCCCGAGCTTCAAGGGCGCACGCCCCTACGCGCAGGCCCACGACCGCGGGGTCAAGCTCATCGGCGCGACCGCGCACTACGTCACGGGCGACCTGGACGAGGGGCCGATCATCGAGCAGGACGTCGAGCGCGTGGACCACTCCAAGACGGTCGAGGACCTGGTGGCGCTGGGTCAGGACGTCGAGCGGCGGGCCCTGGCGCGCGCCGTCCGCTGGCACGCCGAGCACCGCGTGCTCCTGGACGGGCACCGCACCATCGTCTTCCGCTGACGGCCCACCGCCCCGCGGTCCCGCCGGCGGGTCGCTCGCTCGGCAGCCTCAGCGCACGGGCGTCGCGGACCGGCGTCCGACGGCGTCGACGGCGATCGCGAGCACCAGGACGACGCCGGTGACCACGTACCGGGCCGAGGTGCCGACGTCGAGCAGGATCAGCCCGCTCGAGATCGACTGGATGACGAGCGCGCCGAGCACGGCCGACCACGCCGTGCCGCGCCCGCCGAAGAGGCTGGTCCCACCGATCACCGCGGCGGCGATCGCCGTGAGCATGAGCTCCGACCCGCCGCTGCCCTGGTTGGCCGCGGCCAGGCGCGCCGTCGCGAGCACGCCGCCGAGCGCCGCGAGGCCCGACCCCGCGACGAAGCAGGACAGCCGGAGGATCCCGACGGGCAGGCCCGCGCGCCGCGCCGAGTACGCGCTGCTCCCGACGGCGTGCACCCCGCGGCCCCAGCGCGTGCGGCGCAGCAGCAGGTGCGCGACGGTCACGAGCACCAGCAGGAGGACGAACGTCGCCGCCACGCCGCGGTCGAGGCTGAGGTACCAGACGGGCGCGGCGAGCAGCACGCCCAGGCCGAGCGAGCGCAGCAGCACGGTCGAGAGGGCGGCCGCGGGGAGCTCGGCGGCGAGCCGCCGCCTGCGCTCGACGAGCCGGCCCCCCACGTGCACCGCGACCACCACGACGACGACCAGGTAGGCCACGAGCGGGTCGAGGAAGGTCTGCTGCGCGAACCGCACGAGCCAGGACTCGTAGGCGAGGTTGACCGTGCCCGTCGAGCCGAGCACCTGGATCTGCAGCCCCAACGCCACGAGGAGTCCCGCGAGCGTCACGACGAAGCTCGGGAGTCCGAGCCGCGCGCTGAGCGCGCCGTGCACCAGGCCGATCGCGCAGCCGACGAGCACCGCGACCAGCACCGCGACCCACAGCGGCCAGCCCTGCTGGACGAACGTGACCGCGAGCACCGCCGAGGCCAGGCCGTTGACCGCGCCGACCGACAGGTCGATCTCGCCCGCGACCAGCACGAGCACCACACCGAGGGTCGTCACGCCGAGCGCGACCAGCTGCATCGACAGGTTCACGAGGTTGTCGGGCGACAGGAAGGTCGGGTTGATCGCCTGGAACACGAGCCACAGCACGAGCAGGCCACCGATCACGGGCCGCGAGCCCAGCTCGCCGCGGCGCCACGAGCCGAGGGCCGGCCCGCCGTGCCGCCACGAGCCCACCGGGGCCTCGGTCGCCGCGCTCATCGGCCGCTCCGACGCGTGGGCGTGGGCCCGGCCGAGGCGCCCGTGATGGCCGCGATGATCTCCTCGTAGCTGACCCTGTCGGCGTCGAACTGGCCCGCGAGGCGGCCTCGGCGCAGCACCACCACCCGGTCCGCGACCGCCTGGACGTCGGCCATGTTGTGGCTCACGAGCACCACGCCGTGCCCCCGGTCGCGGATGCGCTCGATCAGGGAGAGCACCTCAGCGGTCTGCGTGATCCCCAGCGACGCGGTCGGCTCGTCGAGCACGAGCGCGCGCGGCTCGCCGAGCAGGGCGCGCGCGATCGCGACCGCCTGCCGCTGCCCGCCCGAGAGCTGCGTGAGCGGGACCCGCACCGACGGCACGCGTGCCGCGAGCTGGGCGAGCAGGCGCTGCGCCTCGGCCTCCATCGCGACCTCGTCGAGCACGAGCCCGCGCTGGGGCTCACGGCCCAGGAAGATGTTCTCGACGACGTCGAGGTCCTGGCACAGCGCGAGGTCCTGGTAGACCGTCGCGATGCCGAGCTGGCGCGCCACCCCCGGCGAGGTGAGCGCGACCTCGACGCCGTCGACGACGACCTCACCCGCGTCGGGCACGAGGTCCCCCGCCATGACGCGCACGAGCGTCGTCTTGCCCGCGCCGTTCTCGCCGACGACGGCGACCACCTCGCGCGGGTGGACGTCGAGGTCGACGTCCACGAGCGCGCGCACCGCGCCGAAGGCCTGGGTGATGCCGCGCAGCGACAGCACGGGCTCGCTCATGCGCCCACCTCCAGGCCGAGCGTCGCGCAGGCGTCCCGGTACACGGGCGGGCAGACGTCCTCGACCGAGAACACGCCACGCTCGACGAGGCCGACGACGTCCTCCCGTGTGACGGCCTCGGGCTCGAGCAGCACGGTGCGCACGCCGTCGCGCATCCCGGGGGCCGGCGCCTCGCGCCCCTCGGCGAGGTCCACGGCGACGCCCGCGGCCGTGCGCGCCTGCTCGGCGATCTGCTTGTGCACGGTCATGGTCTGGTCGCCGGTCACGATGCGCTGGATCGCCGCGAGCTCGGCGTCGTGCCCGGTCACGGGCGGCACGGGCAGCCGGCCCGCCGCCCGCAGCGCCGAGATCGCGCCGCCCGCGGTGCCGTCGTTCGCGGCGTACACGCCGACCACCCGGTCGCCGTACTCGGTGAGCTGGGCCTCGACCCACTCCTGCGCCTTGTCGGGCGACCAGTCGGGCGTGTCGTACTGGGCGAGCACGGTGAGGCCCGCGTCCTGCAGAACCTCGAGCACCCCTGCCTTGAGGCCCGCGGCGTTCGGGTCCGCCGCGGCGCCGTGGACCGCGAGCACGCCGCTGCCCTCGGGCACGTCGCCGAGCGCGGCGACGAGCGCCTCGCCCTGGAGCCGCCCCACCTCGGTACCGTCGTAGGCGACGTAGTAGTCGACGGGTGCGTCCTCGACGAACCTGTCGTAGGCCACCACCTGGACCCCGCGCTCGTCGGCCGAGACCACGATCGAGCGCGCCGCGGCCGCATCGACCGCATCGAGGACCAGCACGTCGACCCCTTGGACCAGCACCGCCTCGGCCTGCTCCTGCTGACGGGCCGCGACACCGCCCGCGTTGGCGTAGAGCACCTGACACGCCGGGCACGCCTGTGCGACGGCGTCGACGAACACCGGACGGTCGACGCCCTCGTAGCGGCTCGTCTTCGACTCGGGCAGCAGGAACGCGATCACGGGGCCCTCACCCGTGGGTCGCGGGAGCTCGCCCGCGCACGCCGCGAGCGCCAGCACGGCGAGACCCGCCGCGCACCCCAGGGCCGCGCGTCGGATCACCGAGTGACCTCGAGCCCCGCTCCCAGCCCCGCCGGGCTCCCCACCCGGTACGCGTCCAGGGCGAGCGCGACCGCTCCCCTGACCTCGGCCTGGCTGCCGAGCACAGCGGGGACCACCTCGACCGGCCCGGCGGCGGTGGGCAGCACGTGCTCGGGCAGGGTCGCGCGCACGGGACCGAGCAGCGCGTCGCCCGCGGCCGCGAGCTCGCCGCCCACCACGATCACGTCCGGGGCCGCGACGGCGACCACCGCGGCGAGCCCGCGGGCGAGCGCCTCACCGGCCTCCGCGACGGCCGCTCGGCACTCGACGTCACCCTGCTGGGCACGGAAGAGCACGTCGCGCACCGCGAGGTGACCGTGCGTGCGCCGCAGGCGGTCGACGACGGCGCCCGTGCCCGCGACGGTCTCGAGGCAGCCACGGTTGCCGCACCGGCACAGCGGGCCACCCTCGACCACACGGATGTGACCGATCTCGCCTGCCGCGCCGCCCCGGCCGTGCACGACCCCACCGTCGACGACGAGCCCGAGGCCGATGCCGCGGGCCACGGTCACGTACGCGACGTGGCGGTGCCCCTGTCCCGCACCCAGGCGCGCCTCGGCGAGCGCCCCGAGGTTCGCGTCGTTGTCGACGTGGACCTCGACGCCCAGCCGGTCGGCGAGCACGGCAGGCACGTCGACGCCGTCCCAGCCGCGCAGCAGGCCGAAGCCCGAGACCCCACCGGTGCGCTGGTCCACCGGGGCCGGCAGGCCGACGCCCACCCCGAGCAGCTCCGAGCGCGACGTGTCGAGCGCGTCGAGCATCTCCTCGAGGAGCAAGGCGGTGCGGTCGAGGCCGACGTCGGGCCGGTGGTCGGGCGCGAGCGGCAGTCGCTGGTCGGCGACCACGCGGTGCGTGACGTCGGCGAGCGCGACCCGGAGCGTGCGGTCGCCGAAGTGCACGCCCGCGACCAGACCGAGGTTGCGCGCGAGGCTCACCTGCTGCGCACGGCGCCCGCTGCGCGACGTCGGCGTGGTCGTCACGACGCCCGCGGCGCTGAGCTCCTTGACGATGTTCGAGACCGAGGCGGCCGAGAGCCCGGTGACCGCGGCGAGCTCGACCTGGGTGAGCGAGCCGCGCTGCTGGACCGCGCGCACGATGCGCTCGCGGTTCGCCTCCCGCAGGGACGTCTGCGACCCCGGGGTCAGCCGTTCTCTGGCCATCCCCCGAGGGTAGCGGCCCGACGGCGCCGGGACACGCGTCCCGGCGCCGTCGTCACCGCTCACGTGCACGGACCCCTCGGCTCAACGGCCCAGCCAGCCCCACAGGTGGTGCCACCACCCGAGCCACCAGCCCCACCAGCCGCCCCACCAGCCACCGCCGCCGCCGTGGCCGCCACCCGCCTGGTCGTCGACGAGCACCGCGGCCGTGCGCGCCGGCACCGTCACCGTGCCCGTCCCCTCGTCCCAGGTCGTGGACCGCACCACGTCGTCGGCGCCCTCACGCTGCACCTCGGACAGCTCGAACGCCCGGCCCGCGAGCTCGTCGAGCGTCAGCACGACCTCCTCGTCCGAGGCGTTGACCACGGCGAGCAGCCCGTCGAGCTCGCGGTCCACGTCGGGGCCCACGGTGTCGTCGACGTGCATCGCGACCACGCCCGGCACGGCGTCGGGCCCGCTGCCCGGGAACGTGACCTTCTCGCGGATCAGCTCGGCGTCTCCGAGCCGGAAGAGCTCGGTGGACGAGCGCAGCTCGAGCAGCTCGCGCGCCGCCGTCTGCGCGGTCGCGATGTGCTCGGGCGCCGGCACCAGGGCAGGGTCCGCGAGCAGCGGCTGGTGGAACGGCCACTTGGCCTCGTTGTCCCCGGCCGGCGGCAGCCCGCGCGCGAACCCGTTCTGCTGCCCCGACCAGTCGAGCAGGTTGAACCAGTCGCCCGAGTTGTAGCTGTTCCGGTCGAGGGACTTGCTGCGCAGCATGTCCGAGCCCGCGTGCCAGAACACCGGCGTCTGCGCGAACGCCGTCGTGGCGAGCGAGACCGTGTTCATCCGCACGCGCTCGTCCATCGGGGTGTCCTGCGGCAGCTTGAGCGTCAGCACGTCGAAGAGCGTCTCGTTGTCGTGCTTGTCGACGTACGTGACGATCTCCTCCGGGGAGTCGGCGTAGCCCGCGGGCTGGCCGTTGTAGTCGATCTCGTCACCCCGGCGCACCTCGCCGTCGGCGGTCAGGAGCTCGTAGTCGCGCAGGTTGCCGGCCATGCCCAAGCGCACCAGGTCGGTCTGGTGCCGCAGCCGCGCGAGCTGCTCGGCCTCGTCGCCGTTGACCGGGGCCCCGTTCGGGTCCGTGAAGGCACCCGAGCCGAAGCCCTGCAGGCGCGGGTCCTCGTCGAACGGCCCCCCGCCACGCACGGCGTCGCGGAGGCGGTCGCTGAAGGTGCCGATCCCGGTGCCGCCCAGGTTCCCCTGACGCGCCTGGGTGAACAGCCTGTCGTCGGCGACCTCGCCGAAGTTCCAGCCCTCGCCGTAGAGGTAGACCTTCGAGCCGTCGACGCCGTCCTTCCTCGGCGTCAGGGCGTCGAGCGCGTCGCGCACCGCCTGCATGTTCTCGACGCTGTGGTGGCCCATGAGGTCGAACCGGAAGCCGTCGATCTTGTAGTCGCGCGCCCAGGTGACCACGGAGTCGACCATGAGCTTGCCGGCCATGGCGTGCTCGGTCGCGACGTTCTGGCAGCACGTCGAGGTCTCGACCTGCCCGACGGCGTTCAGGCGGTGGTAGTAGCCGGGCACCACACGGTCGAGCACGCTCCTCGGGTCCTGCCCGCTCGCCGCGGTGTGGTTGAACACCTGGTCGAGCACCACCTGGAGCCCGTCGTCGTGCAGCGCACCCACCATGGTCCGGAACTCGGCGACGCGTGCGCCGCCGTGCGCGTCGACCGCGTACGAGCCCTCGGGTGCGGTCCAGTGCAGCGGGTCGTAGCCCCAGTTGAAGCCGTCCTGGTCGCGGATCGGGTCGAGGCACGCCTGCTGCTCGGGCGAGTCCGGCGCGAACGAGCCGAGGTCGCACGGCGGCTCGGCCTGGGCGGACCTGTCCTCCTCGATCGTGGCGATGTCGAACGTCGGCAGCAGGTGCACCGTCGTCAGGCCGGCCTCGGCCAGCCCGCGCAGGTGCTCGCGTCCCGCCGTGCCGTCCTGGGCGAACGCGAGGTACGTCCCGCGCAGCTCGACCGGCACGGTCTCGTCGGAGATCGAGAAGTCGCGCACGTGCAGCTCGTAGATCGTCTGGTCGACGGGCTCGACCACGGGCTGCTTCGACCGCTCCCAGACGCGCGGCCGGAAGGCCTTGTCGTCGAGGTCCACGAGAACCGAGTGCGTCGAGTTGAGCGTCAGTGCGACCGACGACGGGTCCGTCACCCGGTTGACCTCGACGGCGTCCGTGGTCGGCGCGTAGACCGTGACCTCGTAGAGGTACGCGGCACCGCGCCAGTCCGTCGTGCGCGGCTTGCCCTTGCCCTTGCCGTGCTTCGTCGTGCCCGACGGCGGCGTGGCGGTCCAGGTCCCGTCGTCGTGGCGCGTCGCCTCGACGCGCACCGGCTCGGCGTCCGTCGAGGTGCCCGCGGGCCACAGGAGCAGGTCCACGTCCTGGGCCGTCGGTGCCCACAGCGCGAGGGAGACCCCCGGGACCCCGCCGTGCCCTCGCCTGCCGGTCCACGTCGCCCCGAGCGCGCGGTCCGTGGCCTCCTCGGCGAAGAGGTCGTCGATCACGCCCGGCACCTGGACGCCCGTGATCGCCGAGGCCCCGCCCGCCGCGTCGTACTGACCCACCATGAGCTCACCCGTGAGCCACGCCTCGACGTCGGCGCGCTCGGCGTCGAGCTCGAGCGCCAGGTACCCCTCGAGCGCCGGGAACCGCGCGAGCTGTGCGTCGCTCAGCCCGTCGCCCAGGGTGAGGGGCACCTCCTCGCCGCCGACGACGGCGTTCTCGCTCACCTCGAGCGAGGCGTCCGGCGCGTGGTGCAGGCGCCACGTGAGGTCCGCCGGGTCCACGCCGTCGGGCACGAGGGACGGCGGCCACGCGAGGGTCGACGCGTCGACCCAGTGCGCCTGCCACTGACCGACACCCGCGAGCGGCGGGTCGGCGACCTCGATGGTGAGCACGTGGGTCGCGAGGTCGTAGGCGAAGGTCACGGGCTTGCCGCCCGGCACGCTGAACGGGATGTTCGCGCCGTCGCGCACGCCGTCGACCCCGTAGTTCTCGGCCCAGCTCAGCCCGTGGGCGACCTTGACCTCGTAGGAGCCGGCCGGGACGGCCGAGGTGGTCCAGGTCGCGACGCCGTCGCCGTCGCCGTCGAGCAGCACGGCCGCGAGGCAGGCCGGGTCCCAGTCGCCCGCGCAACCCACCTCGCTCTGGAAGCTGCCCGGCAGGGTCAGCAGCGGACCCTGCGCGCTCGAGGTGAACGCGTGGCTCGCGCGGTCGTAGACGAACGTGACGTCGGTCGGCGCCGTGAGCGAGAACGCCACGTTCGCCCCGCCGGGCACGCCGCCCGCGCCGTAGTTCTCGTCCCACGTGCCGCCGATCGCGACCTTGTACTCCCACTCCCCCGCCGGGACGTCGGCGACGGTGCCCGCGTAGAGGCCTCCGCCCTGGTGGGCCAGCACGATCTCGGTGCAGTCGGGCGCCCAGTCCCCCGCGCAGCCCACCTCGGAGTTGAACGAGCCGGGCACGCTGACCAGCACCTCCTCGGGCTCGGGGCCCGGGTCCACGGGCTCGGCGCCGTCGACCGCGAGGCCGACCGAGGCGTAGGTCGACGCGGCCGCGCGCGCGCCGTCGGCGGTGGTCGTGACGGCGCGGTACTCGACGAGCGTGCCCGGCGCGAGGTCGCTCGTGTCGTGGAAGACGCGCGGCGAGGTGTCCTCGGCCGTGCCGAGGGCGGTCCACGCGTCGTCCCCGATGACGCGCCACGCGAACGAGGTCTCCGCCCACAGGTCGTCGACCACGTCGGCGGTCACCGGCTGGAGCGCCTGCGCCTTCGCGCCGGGCGCCGGTGCCGTGAGCGTGAGCTCGGGGGCACCCGCGGCGACCTGGGCGTCGGCCACGAGGACGACGGCCGAGAGCGGCGGCACGGTGAGCTCGACGACGCCGTCGGCCCCGGCCGTGACGGCCGCGTGGTCGCCGTGCAGCGAGGTGAAGGACGCGCCAGGGGTGAGCGTGTCGACCGTCACGGTTGCGGCCGACGTCGCGTTGTTGAGCGCGACCAGGTGCTCGACCTTCTCGTCGCGGTGCACGCGCGAGAACGCGTAGACCGAGTCGGCACCGTCGACGGGACGCTCGACCTGGGCGCCCGTGTCGAGCGCCGGGTGGGCGTCGCGCAGCCCCGCGAGCGCCGCGATGTGCGCGTACAGGGGTGCGTCCGTCGCGTACCTGTCGGTGCTGCCCGCGGTCTCGCCCGTGAGCAGCGGCTGGTCGACGTACTCGGCGACCTCGGACGCGAAGAGCGACTGCCGGGCGTCCTTGTCGCCGCCCGTGCCCGCGAAGCCCTGCTCGTCGCCGTAGTAGACGACCGGCTGGCCGCGCGTGAGGTACATGAGCGAGTGCGCGAGCTGCGAGCGCTCGAGCCCGTCGCCGCGCGGGGCGACGAAGTGACCGATGCGGCCCATGTCGTGGTTGCCGAGGAACGTCGGCAGGGCGGACGCGCTCGTCGTCGGGGTCGTGTAGTGGTCGTCGGCCGCGAACAGGTCGCGCAGCGCGTCGGGCGAGAAGCCCTGCGCGAACGACGACGCCTTGGCCTGGAAGAGGAAGTCGAGCACCGAGCTCATGTCGGTGTCGCGGACGTAGGGCGCGAGCTTGGTCGCGTCGGCGTCGAACACCTCGCCGAACATGAAGAACTCGTCCTTGCCCTGTGCGTGGGCGTAGTCGAGCACCTCGGTGGCCCACTGCTCCCAGAACTCGATGTTGACGTGCTTGGCCGTGTCGATGCGGAAGCCGTCGATGCCGAGGTCCACCCAGTCCTGGTAGACGTCGACGAACCCGTCGACGACGGTCGGGTGCTCGGTCATCAGGTCGTCGAGACCGACGAAGTCGCCGTAGGTGACGGACTCCCCCGTCCACGTGCTGTCGCCGCGGTTGTGGTAGAGCGTCACGTCGTTGAGCCAGGCGGGCACCTTGACGTCGGCGTCCTCGGGCGCGACCACGGGCGTGTAGGGGAACGAGGTCGCGGGGTCGAGCTCGGGGAAGTCGCCGGTCCCGGCGTACTCGGCCGGGTCGAACGGGTCACCCGCGGCCGTCCGGTACGGCTCGTCCGACTGCTCGACGTAGGAGTACTCACCCTCGGCGTAGTCGATCACGTCGGCCGTGTGGTTGGTGATGATGTCGAAGTAGACCTTGATGCCGCGCGCGTGCGCCTGGTCGATCAGCTCCTCGAGCTCGGCGTTGGTGCCCAGGTGCGGGTCGATCTGCGTGAAGTCGGTGATCCAGTAGCCGTGGTAGCCGGCCGAGGCGTCCGCACCCGTGCCCTGGACGGGCCGGTTCTTGAACGACGGCGTGAGCCAGATCGCCGTGGTCCCGAGCCCCTCGACGTAGTCGAGCCGCTCGATCAGGCCCGCGAGGTCGCCGCCGTGGTAGAAGCCCTTGTCCGCCGGGTCGAAGCCGTGGGCCAGCCGGTCGCCCGGGATCCCGGCGGTGTCGTTGTCCGGGTCGCCGTTGGCGAACCGGTCGGTCATCACGAAGTAGAAGCTCTCGTCCGAGCCCGGCTGCCGCGCGGGCGCGGCCACCAGGGCGGCGTCGTCGTCGCTGTACGCCCCGCCCAGGTGCACCGGCACGACCGCGGTGCGGTGGGTCGCGTCGTCGTAGGTGAACCGCAGCGTCGTGGGGCCGGCCAGGTGCAGGGGCGCGTTGTCCACGCCGCCCTCGGCCCCGTAGGACTCGTCCCACGCGTCGTCGAGCGCGACCTTGTACTCCCACGTCCCGGCGGGAACCTCGAGCTCGGCGCTGAAGAGGCCCTCCCCGAGCGGGGTGAGCTCGGTCGTGGCGCAGTCGGGCTGCCAGTCACCGGGGCAACCGAGCTCGGACTGCAGGTCCCCGACCAGCGCGACGCTCGTCGCGGCCGCCTGGGCAGGTGCCGCGGCCGGCGGCAGGACGGTCAGCGCGCCGCCCAGGGCGACGGCCAGTCCGGTCAGCAGGGCGGTGGCCGCACGCGGCCGGGTCGACGACGGCATCGGGACTCCCTTGTCCACAGACTTCACCCGGGTGAAAGCGGGTTCGGCGCCGACTGTAACGAGGTGCAGCAACTTTCAGCAAGCCCCGACGTGATGCAGGTCACGCACGGGACGGACGGTGCCGCACCCGTGGGCGCGCTTGCGCGACGCGCCGGGTGCTTCCCGTCACGTCCGCTCACCGGCACCCCGCACCGGCCGATGAGAGGACCATGGAGCCCTGGGTGCACGCCGACGGCGAGGCGCGCGTCGCCGCGCGCACCGCAGCGGGTCTGGTGCTCGCGGGCGCGCTCGCCCTGGCGAGCGGCCAGGCCGCGCTCGCGATGGGCTCCGGCGCCCAGGCCGCGACGCTGGGCATCGCCCTCGGGCTCGCGACCCTGGCCGGGGTGCTCTGGTTCACCCACGACAGGCTCCCCCACGGCGTGCTCGTCGCCACCGCTCTCGCCATGGTCGCGACCGTGCTCGGCACGGACCTGCTGACGCAGGACGCCGGCGGAGGCGCACAGGTCGCCCTGCTGCTCCCGACAGTCTACGCCGCGGCGTTCCTGCGCCCGTGGGCCGCGTGGCTCACGACCGGCGCGGCCGTGGTGGCCGAGCTCGCGCTCACCCTCACGCTGCTCCCCACGGACCAGGCCGTCACGGACTCGAGCCTCGTCGTGGTCGCCCTCGTCGCGGTCACGGCCGTGCTGTCCACCGCCGGACGGCGGCAGCGTGCGCTCGTCGGCCGGCTGCGGACGCTCGCCTCCCTCGACAGCGTGACCGGGGTCGCGACGCGGCGCGTCTTCGAGGAGCGGCTGGCGGCCGCGCTCATGCCCGGGGCGCCCCGCGTCGGCGACGCGCACCCCGCCGTTCGCGGGCGTCCGGGCGTCGGCATCCTGGTCATGGACGTCGACAGGTTCAAGGCGGTCAACGACGCGCACGGGCACCCCGGCGGGGACGCCGCGCTCGTCCACGTGGCCCGCCTGCTGCGCTCCGGCGTCCGCTCGAGCGACACGGTCGCGCGCCTGGGCGGTGACGAGCTCGCCGTGCTGATGCCGGTCGCGCGGATCGAGGACCTCGAGGCCCGCGCGGAGGCCCTGCGCAGCGCCGTCGCGGCCACCCCCCTGCACTGGGAGGGCGACGAGGTCGCGCTCACGGTGTCGGTGGGCGTCGCGCACGCCGACGCCTGCACGATCGACCTCGGCCGCACCGGCCCGGGCCACCTCTACGCCGCCGCCGACGCCGCGCTCTACCGCGCCAAGCGTGAGGGACGCGACCGGGTCGTCGTCGCCGGCTGAGCGCGACCGCCCACGACTTGTCGACGGGTCGCGGCGTCAAAAGTTGCGCGATTGAGCGCCTGGCTCCTTCAACGTTGAAGCGATCGAATCGTTCCGGACTCTGGGCCGCACGGCTGGCGACGACGCCGGCCGCGAACCGAGGAGGAACGATGACTCGACCTACACGACCATCGCGAACCGTGAGTTCAACATGATCACGGCCGAGAACGAGATGAAGATGGACGCGATGCAGCCGCAGCGCGGCCAGTTCAACTGGTCGAGCGGCGACCGGATCGTCAACGGGGCCCGGCAGAACGGCAAGCAGGTGCGCGGTCACGCCCTCGCATGGCACTCGCAGCAGCCGGGCTGGATGCAGAACATGTCCGGCTCGCAGCTGCGGCAGGCGATGCTCGACCACGTCACCCAGGTCGCGACCTACTACCGCGGCAAGATCCACTCGTGGGACGTGGTCAACGAGGCGTTCGCCGACGGCAGCTCGGGTGCCCGGCGTGACTCGAACCTGCAGCGCACCGGGAACGACTGGATCGAGGCGGCGTTCCGCGCCGCACGCGCCGCCGACCCGAACGCCAAGCTCTGCTACAACGACTACAACACCGACAACTGGCAGCACGCGAAGACCCAGGCCGTGTACCGCATGGTCCAGGACTTCAAGGCGCGCGGCGTGCCCATCGACTGCGTCGGCTTCCAGGCGCACTTCAACAGCGGCAACCCGGTGCCGAGCAACTACCACGAGACCCTGCAGAACTTCGCCGACCTGGGCGTCGACGTGCAGATCACCGAGCTGGACATCGAGGGCTCGGGCTCCTCGCAGGCCCAGCAGTTCGACGGCGTGACGCAGGCGTGCCTCGCGGTCGAGCGCTGCACCGGGATCACGGTGTGGGGCGTGCGCGACACCGACTCGTTGCGCGCGAGCGGGACCCCGCTGCTGTTCGACGGCAACGGCAACAAGAAGCAGGCCTACACCGCCGTGCTCAACCGCCTCAACGGCGGCGGCACACCGGCCGACCCGGGCGATCCCACGGACCCGGGCGACCCAGGTGACCCGGGTGACCCGGGTGACCCGGGTGACCCGGGATCGGCGACCTGCACGGCGACGTACTCCGAGGGTCAGAAGTGGAACGACCGCTTCAACGGCACGGTGACCATCCGGGCGAACTCCGCCATGAGCGGCTGGTCGTCGACCGTCCAGCTGACGAACCCGCAGCTCATCACCGCGGTGTGGGGTTCGGGCACCCCGTCCTGGCCCGCCCAGCGGACCATGGTGGTGAGCGGCGGCGGCCTCGCGGCCGGACAGACCACGACGTTCGGGTTCACCGTCCAGCACGGTGGCACCTGGACGTGGCCGGCGGTCAGCTGCACGGCGTCGTGACGCCGCGTCCTAGCACGGCGTCCTAGCACCGCGCCCGCGGGCCGAGCGCCCGCAGAGGGCGCCACGGACGACGGCGGCGTCGCACCTCACACGTGCGGCGCCGTCGTCGCGCGGGCACGCCGGGCTCAGGAGCCCCGCAGCTCGCGTACGCGCACGGCGGCCACGTCGTCGGGCAGGTCCACCTCGACCACCTTGTCGCGGCTCGTCGCCCCCGCCACCAGCTCGACGTGCCGACGGCGCACCCCGAACGCGTCGGCGACGGCGCGCAGCGCGGCCTCGGTCGCGGCGCCGTCCACGGCGCGTGCGGCGACCGCGACGACGAGCCGCTCGCCGTACGCCCCGCCGACCGCCGTCCGCGAGGCACCTGGTCGCACCCGGATCGCCACACGCATGTGCCGAGCATCCCAGTCCACGCCACCACTCGTGCGCCACGTCCGGCCCCGCCACGCCCGGGCCCGCCCCGCCCGGCTGATCCGTCCCACCCGCCCCGTCCCCCATCCGGCCCCGCCCCGTCGCGCGGCTCGCCGTCGTCCGCTCCGCCGGCAACGGGGAAGGTTCGTCGCGGGTGGCGGCACGGAACCTCCCCGTTCGTGGCCGACAGGGCTGCGCGGGGCCGCATGCGCTCGGCACCGCTTGCCGGTGGGACGGGCGACGGCGATCGTGGACGCATGGGTGAGGTCACTGAGCTGGAGCGGGCGGGTTGGCAGGCGCTGAGCACGGACGGCGCGGCCGCGCACGCGTTCTACGACGGCCTGCTGGACGACGACGTCACGATGCTCCTGCCGGGCGGGCTGGTCCTCACCGACCGCTCGGAGGCACTCCGGGCGATGAGCGGTGCGCCGTGGGACGAGCACGCGCTCGCCGACCTGCGTGAGGTGCACCCGACGCCGGACACCGCGCTCGTCACGTACGCGGTCACGGCGCGCCGCGGGGACAGCCCGTACGCGGCGCTCGTCAGCAGCCTGTACGTCCGGCGCACCGACGGATGGCGGCTGACCTTCCACCAGCAGACCCCCCGCTGAGGAGCACTCCGGGAACGACGACGGCGCCGCACCGGGGAGGTGCGGCGCCGTCGGGCGTGCGGGTCAGACCAGGCCGAGGCCCCGGACCGCGTCGCGCTCCTCGACGAGCTCGGCGACCGAGGCGTCAATGCGCTGCTGGGAGAACTCGTTGACCTCCAGGCCCTGGACGATCTCCCACGCCCCGCCACGCGAGCGGACCGGGAAGGAGGAGATGAGCCCCTCGGGCACGCCGTACGAGCCGTCCGACACGATCGCGGCCGACGTCCACGCGTCACCCTCGGTGCCGAGCACCCAGTCCCGCACGTGGTCGACGGCGGCATTCGCGGCCGAGGCCGCCGACGACGCCCCCCGGGCCTCGATGATCGCCGCGCCGCGCTTGGCGACGGTCGGGATGAACGTGTCCGCGAGCCATGCCTCGTCGACCAGCTCGGTCGCGGGACGCCCGCCCACGGTCGCGTGGAAGACGTCGGGGTACTGGGTGGCCGAGTGGTTGCCCCAGATCGTCAGGCCCGCGATGTCCTTGACGCTCGCACCCGTCTTCTGCGCGAGCTGGGACAGCGCGCGGTTGTGGTCCAGGCGGGTCATGGCCGTGAACCGCTCGGTCGGGACGTCGGGCGCGTGCGACGCCGCGATCAGCGCGTTGGTGTTGGCCGGGTTCCCGACGACGAGCACGCGCACGTCGTCGGCCGCGACCGCGTTGATCGCCTCGCCCTGCGGCTTGAAGATGCCGCCGTTGGCCTCGAGCAGGTCGCCCCGCTCCATGCCCTTGGTGCGCGGGCGGGCGCCCACGAGCAGCGCGACGTTCGCACCCTCGAAGCCCACGCGCGCGTCGTCGGTGATGTCGATCGACTCGAGCAGCGGGAAGGCGCAGTCGTCGAGCTCCATCGCGGTGCCCTCGGCCGCCTTGACCCCCTGCGGGATCTCGAGCAGGCGCAGGCGCACCGGGGTGTCGGCGCCCAGCATCTGACCCGACGCGATGCGGAACAGCAGCGCGTAGCCGATCTGCCCGGCGGCGCCCGTGACGGTGACGGTGACGGGAGTGGTCATGTCGGTCTCCTTCTCGGTGGCGCTCAGGCGAGCCGCGCGGCGAGGTTCTCGTCGAGGGCCGCGAGGAACTCCTCGGTGGTCAGCCAGGGCTGGTCCTTGCCGATGAGCAGGGCGAGGTCCTTGGTCATCTTGCCGCTCTCGACGGTCGTCACGACGACGTCCTCGAGGGTCTGCGCGAACTGCGTGACCTCGGGGGTGTTGTCGAGCTTGCCGCGGTGCGCGAGGCCCCGCGTCCAGGCGAAGATGGAGGCGATCGGGTTGGTCGAGGTGGGCTTGCCCTGCTGGTGCTGGCGGTAGTGGCGCGTGACCGTGCCGTGCGCGGCCTCGGCCTCGACGGTCTTGCCGTCCGGCGTCATGAGCACCGACGTCATGAGGCCGAGCGAGCCGAAGCCCTGCGCGACGGTGTCCGACTGCACGTCGCCGTCGTAGTTCTTGCAGGCCCAGACGTAGCCGCCCTCCCACTTCATCGCGGCCGCGACCATGTCGTCGATCAGGCGGTGCTCGTAGGTGAGGCCGGCCTCGTCGAACTGGGCCTTGAACTCGCTCTCGAAGACCTCGGCGAAGATGTCCTTGAAGGCGCCGTCGTACGCCTTGAGGATCGTGTTCTTGGTCGACAGGTACACGGGGTAGCCGCGCTGCAGGCCGTACGCGAACGACGCGCGCGCGAAGTCGCGGATCGACTCGTTGAAGTTGTACATGCCCATCGCGACGCCGCCGCCCTCGGGGTACGTCACGACCTCCTGGTGGATGGGCTCCGAGCCGTCCGCCGGGGTGTAGGTGATCGTCAGGGTGCCGGCGCCGGGCACCTTGAAGTTGGTCGCCTTGTACTGGTCGCCGTGGGCGTGGCGGCCGATGATGATCGGCTTGTTCCAGCCCGGGACCAGGCGCGGGATGTTGCTGATGATGATCGGCTCACGGAAGACGACGCCGCCGAGGATGTTGCGGATGGTGCCGTTGGGCGACACCCACATCTTCTTGAGGCCGAACTCCTCGACGCGCGCCTCGTCCGGCGTGATGGTCGCGCACTTGACGCCCACCCCGTGCTCGCGGATCGCGTGCGCCGCGTCGATCGTGACCTGGTCGTCGGTCGCGTCGCGGTTCTCGATCGACAGGTCGTAGTAGCGCAGGTCGACGTCGAGGTAGGGGTGGATCAGGCGGTCCTTGATGAACTGCCAGATGATCCGGGTCATCTCGTCGCCGTCGAGCTCGACGACCGGACCCACGACCTTGATCTTCGCCATGCGGGACTCCTGTTGCTTGTCGGACTTCTGGTCGGACTGCGTGCGGACGGCGTGCCTGCCGTGCGGCGGGAACGCGTCGTGCCACGCGCCCGGCGGGCCGCGGTCGACGACGACGTCGGCCCTGGGCCAGGTGCCGGCGCGAGACGGGCGCTCGGGCCCGTGCTGCGCGGCCAGATTACTCGACATCGAGAGACCTGGCCGAACCCTGCCGCCTGCCCATCCTCGCACCGGGGGCCCGCGTGCACCCGGTCACGCGTCCGTCACCCGATCCCCGGCGGACGCCCGCGCCCCGGTGGGAGGATGCGACCGCCGACGCCGCACCCACCGAGAGGGACCTCGATGCCTCCCACCGCCTCCCCCGAGCCTCACGACGACGACGCGACCCTCGCGGCCACCGGATCCGACGACGAGGTCGCGCGCACCGACGACCCGGAGCGCGACGACGTCACGGCCGCCACGACGGACGCCGCCGCGGCCGCGCACGACGAGGGCTCCGGCCTGGTCGTGCGCGTCGGCGCCGAGGCCGCCGCGAGCTTCGTCCTCGTCCTCGCGGTCCTCGGTGTCGCGCTCTACAGCGGGATCTCGGGCGTGGGCTCGCTCGGCGCCGCCCTCGCGGGCGGCCTGGCCCTGACGGCCGTCGTCGCGACCTTCGGCCCCGTCTCGGGTGGGCACGCGATCCCCGCGGTGACCCTCGCCGCCGCGATCGCAGGCCGCCTGCGCTGGGCCGACGTCGTGCCCTACTGGCTCGCCCAGCTCATCGGGGCCGTGACCGCGGCAGCAGTCGTGTTCCTCACCGTCCCGCCCGAGCTGCCGGGACTGCTCCAGCACGCCGACGCGCGCGCGTTCCTCGCGACCGTCGCCAACCAGTGGGGGCAGGAGTCTACGCTCTGGGCGGCGAGCGGCGAGGCGACCGCGTTCGACCTGCGCTCCGCGCTGCTCGTCGAGATCGTCGGTGCCGCCGTGCTCGCGGGCGTCGCGCTCACGGCCGGCCTGCGGTCCCGCGGCACCGGCCCGCTCGCCGCCGGTGCCGCGTTCGCCGTGCTGACGATGCTCGCCGCACCGGTCACCGGAGCCTCGCTCAACCCCGCACGGTCGACCGCGGCCGCGATCTTCGCGGACGGCGCGGCGCTCGAGCAGCTCTGGCTCTTCTGGGTCGCCCCCCTCGTGGGCGCCGCCGTCGCGGGGCTGCTGCACCGGGCGTTCGCACCGCACGAGGACGTGCTCGAGGAGGTCGTGCTGGTCGACCCCTACCGCTGAGCCGGCGCCGCGGGGCGAGCGGTCAACGCACGCCCGGCGCGAGGGCGAGCGCCCCGACGCCGATGGCGAGGCCCAGCAGGATCAGCACGTCGACCCAGGTCGCCCGCACCGCGATGCCCTCGGGCCGGCGGCCGCGCCCGATCAGCCGCGCCACCGCAGCACCCACCAGGACGGCCACGAGCACGCCCGCGGCGGCGCCGGCGTCGACGGTGACCGCGACGACCACGGCCGTGACGAGGCCGAGCACCACGACCCACAGGGCCGGGGCCGTGTGGCGCTCGGGCTCCGGGGCGCCGACCGGCGGCGCTGGGGTCGGCGGGGCGGACGTCACGCCCGGAGACTACCGTGAGGGCCATGCCCGACGACTCGCCGGTGGACCCGGCCGGTTCCCGCGCGTCCGACGTCGCCCCGCCGTCCGCACCCGGCTCGGTGGTCGTCGTCGGCGGGGGCCTCGCGGCCGGGCGCACGGTCGCCGCGCTGCGCACGCACGGCTTCGAGGGCACGATCACGGTGGTCGCGGCGGAGCACCACGCCCCGTACGACCGGCCGCCGCTGTCCAAGGAGCTGCTGAGCCGTCCCGAACCGGCCTGGCTGCTCGACGAGCTGGGCGGCGACCTGGCCGAGGCGCACGGAGCAGACGTGCACCTCGGCCGGCCCGCGACGGGCCTCACCCTCACGGACGACGCCGTGACCATCCGCACCGCCGCCGGGGACGTCACCGCCGACGCCGCGGTGCTCGCGACCGGGGCGCACGCCGTGCTGCCCGCGTCCCTGCGCGGCGCGCTCACCCTGCACACCGCCGACGACGCCGCCGTGCTGCGCGAGCGTCTGCGCCCTGGCGCCCGGCTCGTCGTCGTCGGCGCGGGGTGGATCGGCGCCGAGGTCGCAGGGGTCGCGTCTGCGGCCGACGTCGAGGTGACGGTCGTCGAGGCCGGCGCGGCACCGTTGAGCGGAGCCGTGGGCGCCCAGGTGGGCCACCTGCTGCGGCCCTGGTACGCGGCGGCGGGGGTCGCGCTCCGCACCGGGACCGGGGTGCGCGCCGTCCGCCCCGGCCCTACGGGTGCGGTGGTCGAGCTCGACGACGGCGGGACGCTCGGGGCCGACGTCGTGCTCGCGGCCGTCGGCGCGCGCCCCACGACGTCCTGGATCGGGGACACGCTGCCGCGCACCGCGTCGGACGCGCTCGCCGTCGACGGCTGGTACCGCGTGCTGGGCCCCGACGGGGCGCAGCCACGCGTGCTCGCGGTGGGCGACGTCGCGACGCGGCGCTCGGTCCGCCACGGCTGGGTGCCGGGGGGCCACTGGGACGCCGCGCTCCGCGGTCCCGACACCGCGGCCCAGGGACTCGTGACCGGTTTCGCCGGTGAGCCCGCGGACCCTGCCCCGTACGTGTTCTCGACCCAGCTCGGCCACGAGCTCGGCATGTACGGGCAGCCCGGTCCGACCGACGAGGTCGTGCTGCGTGGCGACCCGCGAGGCGCTTTCACGGCCCTGTGGTGCGCGCCCGGGACCGACCGCCTGACCGCGGTGCTGGCCGTCGACCGGCCCGCCGACGTCGCGGCCGCCCGGCGCCTGCTCGCGGCGCGCGAGCTGCCGGTGGTCGACCGTGCGGCGGCCGCCGATCCCCGGGTGCGGCTGCGCGACGCCGTCGGGCCCGCCAGCAGCTGAGCACGCACCCGACGCGGAAGGCTGCGCCACGAGCGCCTCCGCGTCGGGCCGCGCCCCGTCAGTGGGCGAAGTGACGCGTCCCCGTGAGGTACATGGTGACCCCGGCCGCACGTGCCGCCGCCACGACCTCGTCGTCGCGCACCGATCCACCCGGCTGCACGACGGCGCGCACGCCCGCGTCGAGCAGCACCTGGAGCCCGTCGGCGAACGGGAAGAACGCGTCGGACGCCGCGACCGCGCCACGCGCGCGCCCGCCCTGCGCGTCGGCGCGCTCCACGGCGAGACGGCACGAGTCGACGCGGTTGACCTGGCCCATGCCGACGCCCACCGACGCGCCGTCGTGCGCGAGCAGGATCGCGTTGCTCTTGACCGCGCGCACCGCCCGCCACGCGAACGCGAGGTCGGCGAGGGTGCGCTCGTCGGCGGGCTCGCCCGAGACCAGGCGCCATGCCTCGGGTGCGTCACCGCCGCCGTCGACCACCGCGTCGACGCGGTCGACCGCCTGCATCAGCAGGCCGCCGGAGATGGGGCGCGTCTCGACGACGGCGCCCGGGGCCCCGTCGACCACGAGCAGCCGGACGTTCTTCTTCGCGGTGAGGACCTCGAGCGCGTCGTCGTCGAAGCCCGGGGCCACGACCACCTCGGTGAAGACCGGGGCGATCTGCTCGGCCGCCGCGCGCGTGAGCACGCGGTTGGCGGCGATGACGCCACCGAACGCGGACACCGGGTCGCACGCGTGCGCCCGTGCGTGGGCCTCGGCCACGTCCGCGCCCACCGCGATGCCGCACGGGTTCGCGTGCTTGATGATCGCGACCGCGGGCTCGGCGTGGTCGTGCGCCGCACGCCACGCGGCGTCGGCGTCGACGTAGTTGTTGTAGCTCATCGCCTTGCCGTGCAGCTGTCGCGCCTGGGCGAGGCCCGGCTCGCCGTGGCCGGCCGTGTAGAGCGCGGCCCGCTGGTGGGGGTTCTCCCCGTAGCGCAGCACCTCGGCCCGCTCCCAGGTGGCGCCCACCCACGCCGGGAACCCGGTCGCCGTCGTCGTCCCGTCCGGGCCCTCGGCCGCGTCGGTGGACGTGAGGACGTTGCCCATCCACGACGCGACGGCCACGTCGTAGGTCGCGGTGTGCACGAACGCCTGGGCCGCGAGCGCCTTGCGCGCCGCGTAGGTGAAGCCGCCCGCCTGCACGGCCGCGACGACGTCGTCGTACCGGGCAGGGTCGACGACGACCGCGACGCTCGGGTGGTTCTTCGCGGCGGCGCGCACCATGGAGGGCCCGCCGATGTCGATCTGCTCGACGCACGCGTCGGGGCCGGCACCCGAGGCGACCGTGGCCGTGAACGGGTACAGGTTGACCACGACGAGCTCGAAGGGGGCGATCCCGAGCTCGTCGAGCTGCGCCAGGTGCTCGTCCTTGCGCGAGTCCGCGAGGATCCCGGCGTGCACCCGCGGGTGCAGCGTCTTGACCCGGCCCTCGAGGCACTCGGGGAAGCCCGTGAGCTCCTCGACCGCGGTCACCGGCACTCCCGCGGAGGCGATGGTCGCGGCGGTCGAACCGGTCGACACGAGCTCGACGCCCGCGGCGTGCAGGGCGGTCGCGAGCTCGACGAGCCCGGTCTTGTCGTAGACGCTCAGCAGCGCGCGACGCACGGGACGGCGCTCGTCGTCGGCGAGGGTGCGGGTGGGCGGGGTGGGCGCGGCCATCGGTGCTCCATGGGTCGGCGTGCGTGTGTGCTGACCCAGGCACCCAGGCGGGCGGTGCACTGCAGGGACCCTCAGCCGCTCCCCGGTGGTTGTCCACCCTCGCCAGTCACGACCGCAGGCGAGTCTACGCCGCCGGACCGCCCACGACGACGGTGCGGCCCTCGACCCGCATGCCCTCGCGTGCGATGCGGCCGACCCACTCGACGAGCTGGGCGCGCTCGGCCACCTTGATGCGCTCGAGCAGCACCTCCGGGGTGTCCCCCGGCTCCACCGGCACCGCGACCTGCGCGACGATCGGGCCCGTGTCGGTGCCCTCGTCGATGAGGTGCAACGTGCTTCCCGTGAGCTTGACGCCGTGCTCGAGCGCGCCACGCACGGCCGCCCCGCCCAGGCCCGGGAACGACGGGAGCAGCGCCGGGTGCGTGTTGAGCGTGCGGCCGCCGAACCTGCGCAGGAACGGCTCCCCGAGCAGACGCATGAAGCCCGCGAGGACCACGAGCTGCGGGTCGAACACCTCCACCGCGCGACCCACCGCCTCGTCCCACGCGGTGCGGTCGGGGAAGTCGGCAGGGTCCACGACCGCCGTCGGGACCCCCGCGGCCCGCGCGCGCTCGAGCCCGCCCGCGTCGCCGCGGCTGCTCACCACGCCGACGACGCGCGCCCCGTACGCGGGGTCGTCGTGCGCGGCCAGCAGCGCGCCGAGGTTGGTCCCGCCCCCCGACACGAGCACGACGACGCGCGTCGCACCGCTGGGGCGGTCACGGCTGGGGAACGGCGGGGGTGCATCGGCCCCGCACGCAACCTAGCCAATCCCGCCACCGCCGTGCCTCGCCGCCCCCCCCCCCCGGCGACATCGTGAGCCCGCCGCCCAGCTCGTGGGACCTGGCTGACGAGCCCGGCACCGGGCTGCCGGGCTCGCGGAGGGGATGGGACACTGTGGTGCCGGCGGGCCCGCCGGGACCGCAGCCGCCACAGCAGGAGCCACGTGAGCAACCCCTACGCCCCGCCCCCGCCCGGGCGCACCGGGACGCAGGAGCGTCCCGGCTCCGGGCGCGACGGTGGCCGGACGTCGTCGGCCCCGCACGGAGCCGGCACGGGTGCCCCGCACGGCGAACCGGCACCCGACGGCGCGGAGCGCCCGGACGGCCGGCGCCACCCGGCACCGGTCGAGGGCGGGCCCGGACCACGCGGCCCCGGGCCCCAGCCCCGGCCGCCCGTGGACCCCGAGGCCGCGCGCGCGGCCAGCCGACGCGTGCTGCACTTCGGGCTGCTCATGCTCGCGACCCTGCTGACCAGCACCCTGCCCCTGCCGTGGCAGGTCGCGACGCTGGTGTTCGCGGTGCTGGCCTTCGTGGTGGGGGTGCGCGCCCTCGTCCAGGTGTGGCGCAGCGGCCTGCGCGGAGCCCTCGTGAGCGTCCTCGCCGTGGGGCTGGCGTTCGCCGCCCTGCTCGCGGCGTCCACTGCCGGCCTGATCGCGCTGTGGCCCGTGCAGATGGAGCGTCAGGAGTGCCTCCAGGACGCCCTGACGATCTCGGCGACCGAGAAGTGCGAGAGCGACTACCGCGACGCGCTCGACGCTCTGCTCGAGCGTGCCCGCGGCGGCCTGGCCCCGGCCGGCGGCTGACCGCCACCCGGTGCGACGGGCCCGCTAAGCGTCCGCGGGTTCCCGGGACGCCGTGCTCGGCGGGGCCGTCAGGTCGACGTCGGCCCGGCCGCGCAGCCTCGCCCATGCGCCCTGCGCCGTGCGTGCGACGGCCACCCGGACCGCGGCGCTGCGCGGGAGCGCGGCGAGCAGCATGCCGAGCCAGCTCAGCGCCACGACGTGCAGCCCGACGGCGAGCGGGGAGGCGCCCACCACCGCGAGGCGCCCCGGACCCGCGGCACCCGAGGCCGCGAGCGTGGCGACGGCGCTCAGCACTCCCGCGGCGAGGCCGCCCCACACACAGGTCAGGAGTACGTGGCGGCCGCGACCCGCGCGCGTGCGCGCCTCGAGCCACATCCCGGCCAGGGCGCCCGCGAGCACCACGGTCACGGGCACCCAGCGCAGCAGGTCGGGGTGGTCGAGGTCGGTGGGCAGCGCGCTCAGCATCGGGAGCGCGGGCAGCGGACCGCTCGCCACCTCGGTCGGCGAGAAGGTCGTACCGGCGCCGACGGCGAACCCCGGACCCGTGAGCCAGGCCAGCACCCACAGCACGAGGTTGGGTGCGAGCGCGAGCTGCGCGACGGCCATGAGGAACCCGCCGAAGAGGTCGACGCCCAGGCCCTCGATCACGTCGCCGGCCGCGGCGCGGTGCGCGACCACCCACCCGGCCGTCACGACCGACGCGAGGGCCACGAGCAGCGCGAGGACGAGGGTGCCCGCGACCGCACCCGTACGCACGTGCGGGTCGATCCGCTCCCACCACGGTCGCGTCATGTCGCGGATGCGGCGGAGGCGGACCGTGCCGAGCCCGAGGCCGACCCCGCCGACGAGCGCACCCCCCACCACGAGCCTCAGGAGCGTGAGGGCGCCGCCCGCCGACGCCTCGACCTGACCCAGGAGGACCGCCGAGACGACCACGAGCAGCACGTGGCCCACCGTCCCCGCCGCCCACGCCGAGGGGGTCGGGTGCGCGGAGCGCCGCGCGGAGGCGTACGCCGCGAACAGCGCGAGGGCCGTGACGCCGAGCGGCACGATCGTCAGGGTGGCGCCACCGACCGTGACCGGTGCGCCGTGCCCCATGAGCCAGAACGAGGCGCCCACCGCGACCGCGCGCACCCAGCCGACCTCGGCGTTCGAGGGGTCCGCGGACGTCGCGACGTAGGCGGCGAGGGCCGGGACCGCGACCGCGAGCAGCGACAGCAACGCCCCTTGCAGACCGGCGAGCAGCCCGGAGAACCAGTGCGGGGCCCCGTCGCCCGTGAGCGAGCGCAGCGCGCTGCTGCCGGCGTCGCGCAGCCGCGCGACGGGCCGCGCCGACGACGACGGCGCCCGGACACCCGGCGAGCGCGAGCCTGCGGGGATGCGCGGTGCGGGCACCTCCGGCGTGCGCCGGGGCGCGGTGGGGCGCGCACGCGGACGGACGGGAGGACGGCTCACCCGTTCATCGTCCCTGGTCGCGGCGCCCACGCCGGGAGTCCGGCGCGGGCGTGTCGCCCGCGCCGGACACGGGTGCTCAGGCCGACAGGATCCGGCGCATGAGCTCGGCGGTCTCGCTCGGCGTCTTGCCGACCTTGACGCCGGCGGCCTCGAGGGCCTCCTTCTTCGCCTGCGCCGTGCCGGAGAAGCCCGAGACGATCGCGCCGGCGTGGCCCATCGTCTTGCCCTCGGGCGCGGTGAAGCCGGCGACGTAGCCGACCACGGGCTTGGTGACGTTGTCCTTGATGAACGCCGCCGCCCGCTCCTCGGCGTCGCCGCCGATCTCGCCGATCATGACGATGGCCTCGGTCTCCGGGTCGGCCTCGAACGCGGCGAGCGCGTCGATGTGGGTGGTCCCGATGATCGGGTCCCCGCCGATGCCGATCGCGGTCGAGAACCCGAAGTCCCGCAGCTCGTACATCATCTGGTAGGTCAGCGTCCCGGACTTCGAGACGAGGCCCACCTTGCCGGGCCCGGTGATGTCGGCCGGGATGATGCCCACGTTGGACTTCCCGGGGCTGATGATCCCGGGGCAGTTCGGGCCGATCAGGCGGACGCCCTTGGCCTGCGCCGCGGTGAAGAACTCGGCGGTGTCGGCCACCGGCACGCCCTCGGTGATGATGACCGTGACGGGCATGCCCGCGTCCACGGCCTCGAGCACCGCGGCCTTGGTGAAGGCCGGCGGCACGAAGATCACCGAGACGTCGGCGCCCGTCGCCGCCATCGCCTCGGCCACCGTGCCGAACACCGGGATGTCGACGGTGCCCTCGCCCGCGGGGAAGGTCACCGAGGTGCCGGCCTTGCGCGGGTTCACACCTCCGACCACCTGGGTGCCCGAGGCGAGCATGCGCGTGGTGTGCTTCTGGCCCTCGGAGCCGGTCATGCCCTGGACGATGACCTTGGACGACTCGGTCAGGAAGATTGCCATCGGTGTTCTCTCGTCTCTCGTGTCGTCGTCGGGTCAGGAGGCCGCGTGGGCGAGGGCCGCGGCCTTGTCCGCGCCGCCGTCCATCGTCTCGGCGAGGGTCACGAGCGGGTGGTTCGCCTCGGCGAGGATCCGCCGGCCCTCGACGACGTTGTTGCCGTCGAGGCGCACCACGAGCGGCTTGGTCGCGTGGTCGCCCAGGATCTCGAGGGCGTGGACGATCCCGTCGGCGACGGCGTCGCACGCCGTGATGCCGCCGAAGACGTTCACGAAGACCGCCTTGACCTGCGGGTCGGACAGGATGATGTCCAGGCCGGCGGCCATGACCTGGGCCGAGGCGCCGCCGCCGATGTCGAGGAAGTTCGCGGGCTTGACCCCGCCGTGCGCCTCGCCGGCGTAGGCGACGACGTCGAGCGTGCTCATCACCAGCCCGGCGCCGTTGCCGATGATGCCGACCTCACCGTCGAGCTTGACGTAGTTGAGGTCGGACTCCTTGGCGCGGGCCTCGAGCGGGTCGGCTGCGTCGGCGTCCTCGAGCTCGGCGTGCTCGGGGTGGCGGAAGTCCGCGTTCGCGTCGAGCGTGACCTTGCCGTCGAGGGCGATCACGTCGCCGTCCTCGGTGCGGACGAGCGGGTTGACCTCGACGAGGGTGGCGTCCTCCTCCGCGTAGACGGTCCAGAGCTTCTGGATGACGTCCGCGACCTTGGGTGCGACGTCGTCGGCGAAGCCTGCCGCGGCCACGATCTCCTGCGCCTTCGCGGCGTCGATCCCGACCTGCGGGTCCACGGCGACCTTGGCCAGCGCCTCGGGTCGCTCGACCGCGAGCTGCTCGATCTCGACGCCGCCCTCGACACTGGCCATCGCGAGGTAGCGACGCTCGGCCCGGTCGAGCAGCACCGAGAAGTAGTACTCCTCGGCGATCTTCGCGCCCTGGGCCACCATGAGGGTCTTCACGACGTGGCCCTTGATGTCGAGGCCGAGGATCTCCTCGGCGCGCTGCGCCGCCTCGTCGGGCGAGTGCGCGAGCTTCACGCCCCCGGCCTTGCCGCGGCCGCCGGTCTTGACCTGGGCCTTCACGACCACGGTGCCGCCGCCGAGCTGCTCGGCCGCTGCGCGGGCCTCCTCGGGTGTGCGGGCCACGACGCCGCCCAGGACGGGCACCCCGTGCTTCTCGAAGACATCCCGTGCCTGGTACTCGAACAGGTCCACCCTGAGCTCGCTCTCGTCGTCGCCTCGTCGCTGCCGTCGCACCGGCCCCGACGCCGTCGTCGGGCTGCGCTGCTCGCTCGATGGTAGCCGCGCCGTGAAGGTATCTTCACATCGAGAGACCTAGGACCGGAGCGCGCACGCCGGATCGACCTCGGTCACCTCGAGGACGACCGCCCCCACGGGTGGCTCAGGTCCGCGAACGCCCGCGCGATCTCGTCGCGCGGCTGCGACGCACCGTCGGCCGCGGCCCACCGCCGCAGGGCCAGGTCGAAGGCCGCGACACCGGCGACGGACGCCACACGGGCGGCGTCCTCGGCCGAGCCGCGGGTGGCGAGCGCTCGGCCCCACGCCTCGCGCCACTCGTCCTGCCGCGCGAGGTAGCGCGCGCGCAGGTCCGGTGTGCCGAGCACCAGAGCCGCGAGCCTGCGCGACTTGACCGGGTGCTCCTCGGCCGCGCGGGACACCACGACGGCGCACGACTCCTCGAGAGCGGCGCGTGACGCCTCACCCGCCGGGCGCGCCTCGATCTCCCCGGCGACCTCGAGGCCCAGGTCGCGGAGGAACTCGACGACGACGTCCTCCTTGGAGGCGAAGTACCGGAAGAACGTGCGACGCGAGACGCCCGCGGCGGTCGCGATCTCGTCCACGGTGACGGCCTCGTAGCCGCGCGCCGCGAGCAGGTGCAGGGCCGCCTCCGCGAGCTCGTCGCGGACCACCTCGCGCTTGCGCGCCGCGAGCCTGCCGTGCATGGGGGCCACGCTACCCGCACACGAAGGCATCAGAAGACACGCTTGACACTGCGTGCCATTCGCGACACCGTGTGCGCATGGCATGGAGCAACGCAGACATCCCCGACCAGACCGGACGCAGGGCCGTCGTGACCGGGGCGACCTCGGGTCTCGGGTACGAGACCGCCCGCGTGCTGGCGGCACACGGCGCCGACGTCGTGGTGACCTCACGCGGCGCGGCTCGGGCCGAGGCCGCCGCGGCCGAGCTCACCCGGATCACCGGCGCGAAGGTCGACGGGCTGAGCCTCGACCTCGGCGACCTGGACAGCGTGGGCCACGCCGCCGACGCGGTCCTCGCGGGCGGCCCGCTGGACCTCCTGATCAACAACGCCGGCATCATGGCCACGCCGCGACGGCTCAGCCCGCAGGGCTTCGAGTCCCAGCTCGCGGTGAACCACCTCGGGCACGTGGCCCTCACGGCCCGACTGCTGGCACACCTCCGTCCGGGCGGACGCGTCGTGACCGTCTCCTCGGGGCTGCACCGCGTCGCCCGCACCGACTTCGACGACCCGGCGAGCGAACGTCGCTACTCACCGTTCCGCGCCTACGGCCGCTCGAAGCTCGCGAACCTCCTCTTCGCGTTCGAGCTCGACCGCCGACTCCGGGCAGCCGGGGCCACGGTCGCCTCGCTCGCGGCGCACCCCGGCCACGCCGAGTCGGGCCTGCGCGACCACATGGGCCCGGTCTCACGCGCCGTGGGCCACGTGATGGGCGCCCTGATCGGGCACTCGACCGCCGACGGCGCCCTGCCGCAGCTCCGCGCGGCCACCGACCCCGCGGCCACCGGAGGTGAGTTCTACGGACCCGGTGGTCGCGCGGGCATGCGGGGCGCCCCCGTGATCGTGGGGTCGTCGACCGCGGCCCGCGACGCGACGCTGGCCGCACAGGTCTGGGACCGCACGCTCGAGCTCGCCGGGGTCCAGCTCGAGCTCACGCCTCGACACTGACCCCAGAGCACCGAGGCGGGGCGACGCACACAGGTCAGCCGTCGACGACAGGGACGTCGGTGAGACGGAACGGGACCCCGACGTCGACGCCGCCCATGGCCTCGAGGTGCCGTCGCGCGACCTCGACCGTGATCGTGTCCGTGCCCGGGTTCGGCCACATCACCGTCACGACGCGCGTGGCGCCCGGCTCGATCCCGTTGATGACCCGGTCGGCCATCGGCTCACGGAGCTCCTTCTCTGCGTCACGCACGTAGTCGAGCGGGTACAGCCGCGTCGAGCCCACCGGCACGGTCACGTTCGTCGCGGCGAACTGGAGCGATGCGTCGAACGCCCCGCGGGTGTCCCACGCCCCGGAGGCGAACGAGCCGACCGCCAGGTCCTCGGGGCCCGTGTTCGTCACCTCGAGCTCGCCGACGACATACGGCCCGAGACGCCGGACCTCGTCGAGCCGGACGTCGAAGCTCCTGTCGCCGTCCTCGACCGAGACGCCCGTCGGACCGGGCGCGCTCGGACCCTCGGGGGCCGCGAGCGGCGCGTCGTCCGAGGCGGCCGGGACAGGTCCGGACTGCCTCTCGTCAGGCCGGAGCACCAGCTCGACGCGACGGTTCGCGGCCCGCGCCTGCGGGGTGGTCCCCGCGGCGACGGGCTCGCTCTCGCCCACCCCGGTGACGGTCACGTCGAAGCCGCTCAGGTCCACCAGTGCGGCCAGGCGGTCGGCCACGTTCCGGGCGCGCCGCTGCGACAGGTCCAGGTTGTAGGCCTCGTCCGCGACGTCGTCGGTGTGGCCGACGACGGTCAGGACGCCGGCCTCGTGGGCGGAGACCTGCGCCCCGACCGCGGCGAGCGCCGTCTCCGCGTCCGGTCCGAGCTGGTCGGAGTCGGTCGCGAAGAGCACGTCGGACGCGATCGCGACGGTGAGCGCCTCGTCGGACCGGCGCGCGGTGACCTGCCCTCCCACGAGCTCGGTGAAGCTCTCCAGCGGGATCGTCGGGGCGTGCGCGACCGGGTCCTCGACGATCTCCGCGGGCGGGACGGTGAGGCGGCCGGCATCGGCCGCGGCGACCACGGGCACGTCGGCGACCAGACCACCCTGCGGCAGGAGGACGTCGACGGCATCGCCCGACGGGACGGCGAACGTCGCGTGCACGATCGCGACCCCGTCGCCCGCGGCCTCTCGATCCGCCTCCGTGGCCGGACCGCCAGGAGTGCCGTTGCGCGTGCTGACGGTGATGCCGTCGGCAGTGCGCGCGACGGGGAGCACGGCCTCGGCGGCACGGTCGACGAGACGCACGCCGTTGGGGCCCGGGCTGGAGGGGCTCTCGTAGACCTCCCACAGCGAGAAGAGCAGGAGCGTGGGGTCGTCGGTGGTGGCCGCGACCCGGAGCACCGCGACGTCGTCGTGGACCGCGAGCGGCCCGACCTCGAGGTCGACGTCCTGGCCGTCCAGGACGGTGCTGACCTCGACCGGCTCGGCCCGGGACGGCGCCTCGTCCGGGGTACGCGGGGAGGCTGACGGGCTCGGGGCGGACGGCTCGGCCGCCGGCGAGCACCCGGCGGCGACCGACGCGACCAGCACGACCAGGGCCGGCGTCCAGCGCCGCGCCGTCCGCGCCCCTCCGCGCGCTGCCCCACCCGCCGTCGTCACCATGCGTGGGTCCTCCTGGGGTCGTCGACCACCGGGTGGGGCCGTGAGCTCGTCGTCCGGGCCCGGGCGGGCCGCTGCGACCCTACCCGGGAGCGGCGGCCAGCAACGTTCTCGGGCACCGGTCCGTCCTCGGCCGTGAGAGGTTGCGGACGACACGAGGGAGCTCGGCATGGACCGGCAGGTCGAGGTGGCCAGGCTCGCACCGGTCTCCCTCGGCGCCGACGGGACCGTGGAGACCCGGACGGTGGTCGGTGGACCGTTCAGGGTGAGACTCGGCTCCCTCTGGTGAGCCGCCTCCGGTGGGGCCCTGGGCGCCAGCTCAGAGCTTGGTGACCGGTGAGTAGCGCAGCAGCAGCCGCTTGACGCCGTCGCCACCGAAGTCGATCTTCGCGACGGCGTTCGTCCCGGCGCCCTCGACCGCGACCACCGTGCCCAGGCCGTAGCTGTCGTGCGTCACCTTGTCGCCGATCGCGAGGCTCGGCGTCTCACCGCGGGCTGCGCCCTTGCCGAAGCTCGGCGACGACGGGGGCGACGGGGGCACCCGCCGGGTCGAGACCTTGCCGCTGCCGTGGACGGTGCCGCCGTCGTCGTCCCCTCGACGACCGGAGCGCCCACCCCATGCCGACGCGCCGCCGCCCCAGCCGCTCCCGCCCGCGCGCAGCGCAGCCATGCTCGACTCACGCCGGCGCCAGTCGACGAGCTCCTCCGGCACGTCGTCGAGGAACCGGCTCGCCGGGAACTCGTTCGGGACGCCCCATGCGCTGCGCACCGCCGCGCGCGAGATGTAGAGCCGCTGCCGGGCGCGGGTGAGACCCACGTAGGCCAGGCGGCGTTCCTCGGCGAGCTGGTCCGGGTCCGCGAGCGAGCGCATGTGCGGGAAGGTGCCGTCCTCCCAGCCCGTGACGAACACGACCGGGAACTCGAGCCCCTTGGCCGTGTGCAGCGTCATGAGCGTGACCACGCCCTGGTCGGTGCGCTCCCCCTCCCCTGCTGCGGCAGGGTCCTCGTCGGGGATCTGGTCGGCGTCCGCGACGAGCGACACACGCTCGAGGAAGTCTGCGAGGTCCCCGTCAGGGTCCGCCTGCTCGAACTCGGTCGCAACGGCGTGCAGCTCGGCCAGGTTCTCGACGCGGGTCGCGTCCTGCGGGTCCTCGCTCGCGCGCAGCTCCGCGAGGTAGCCCGAACGGTCGAGCACGGCACCGAGCACCTCGGCCGGGCCCGCACCCGAGGCCGCGAGCTCACGCAGGCCTGCCATGAGCTCGGCGAACGCCCGCAGGTTCGTGAGAGCACGGGTCCCGAGCCCAGGGGCCTCGTCCGCACGCTCGAGCGCCGCGCCGAACGAGATGCGCTGGTGCTCGGCGAAGCCCGCGAGCATCGCCTCCGACCTGTCGCCGAGGCCGCGCTTGGGCACGTTGAGGACGCGACGCAGGTTCACGTCGTCGTCCGGGTTGGCGATCGCGCGCAGGTACGCGACGGCGTCCTTGATCTCGCGGCGCTCGTAGAAGCGCGTGCCGCCCACCACCTTGTACGGCAGCCCGACGCGGATCAGCACCTCCTCGAGGGCGCGCGACTGCGCGTTGGTCCGGTAGAACACCGCGACGTCACCCGGCCGCACCGCGTCGGAGTCGCCCAGGCGGTCGATCTCCTCGGCGACGAACCGCGCCTCCTCGTGCTCGTTGTCCGCGACGTAGCCGACGATCTGCGGTCCCGTGCCCGAGTCCGTCCACAGACGCTTCGGCTTGCGCCCCGGGTTGCGCGAGATCACGGCGTTCGCGGCCGAGAGGATGGTCTGCGTCGAGCGGTAGTTCTGCTCGAGGAGGATGGTCCGTGCCTGCGGGTAGTCCGCCTCGAACTCGAGGATGTTGCGGATGGTCGCCCCGCGGAACGCGTAGATCGACTGGTCCGCGTCGCCCACCACGGTGAGCTCCGCGGGCGGGACGTCCGCGGCCCCCTCGCGACCGGCCTCGCCGTGCCAGCCAGCGAGCTCGCGCACGAGCACGTACTGCGCGTGGTTGGTGTCCTGGTACTCGTCGACGAGGATCTGCCGGAACCGTCGACGGTAGTGCTCGGCGACCGCCGGGAATCCCTGGAGCAGGTGCACCGTGGACATGATCAGGTCGTCGAAGTCGAGCGCGTGGGCCTGGCGCAGCCGAGCCTGGTAGCGGCTGTAGACCGCGGCGAGGGTCTCGTCGAACTCGTTGGCCGCCCCCGACGCGGCACCCGAGGTCGACGCGTACGTCTCCGGGTCGACCAGCTCGTCCTTGAGGTTCGAGATCTTCGCCGCGAGCGCCTTCGCCGGGAACTTCTTGGGGTCGAGGTCGAGCTCGCGGGTCACGAGCGTCAGCAGCCGCTGGGAGTCCGCGGCGTCGTAGATCGAGAACGACGAGCGCAGGCCGAGGGACGCGTGCTCGCGCCGGAGGATGCGCACGCACGCCGAGTGGAACGTCGAGACCCACATCGCCCGGGCGGGCGGCCCCACGAGCGCCTCGACCCGCTCGCGCATCTCTGCCGCCGCCTTGTTGGTGAAGGTGATCGCGAGCACCTCGGACGGGCGCACGAGGTGCGTGGCGAGCTGATGGGCGATGCGGTGCGTCAGGACGCGCGTCTTGCCCGAGCCGGCACCCGCGACGATCAGCAACGGCGAGCCGTGGTGGAGCACGGCCTCGCGCTGCTGGGTGTTCAGGCCCTCGAGCAGCGCGGCCGCGCGGGCGTCCTGCCGCCGCGCACCCTCGTCCCCCTCACGGGCGGCGTCGGCGGACGCCTCGCGCGGCGGCACGACGCCGGGCAGGCGTGCGCCGGGGGCGCGCTCGAGGCCGGGCAGGGGGAGGTCGGAGAAGAGCGTGTCCATGTCCCCCTCAGCCTAGGCGCGACCGCCCACACGCGACGCACGCCGCCGGCCGTCCGAGGCGGCCGACGGCGTGCGGGGCGTACTGCTCAGGAGTCGGCGCCCACCGAGGCGCGCAGGCGCCGCGAGGTCTCGGCGAGGTCGAGCGCGGCCGAGCGGATGTGCTCGATCTCGGCCGTGGTGCGCTTCGAGGACGCGTCGACCTCGTCGAGGCTCGCCGCGATCTCGCGTCCGCCCTCGGCCGCCTGCGCGACGCTCGCCGCCATGGCCGAGGTGGTCGCCGTCTGCTCCTCGACCGCGCCCGCGATGGTCGCCTGGTAGTCGTTGACCTGCTCGATGATCTGGCTGATCTGCCCGATCTCCTCGGCCGCGCTCGCGACCGCCGCCTGGATGGACTCGACCCGCGCCGCGATGTCGCCCGTGGCGCGCGCGGTCTCCTGCGCGAGCTCCTTGACCTCGCCGGCGACGACGGCGAAGCCGCGGCCCGCCTCACCCGCACGCGCGGCCTCGATGGTCGCGTTGAGCGCGAGCAGGTTGGTCTGCTCCGCGATCGTCGTGATGACCTTGACCACGCTGCCGATCTCGGCCGACGACTCGCCGAGGGCCGCGACGGTGCGGTTGGTGCTCGCGGCGGCCTCGACGGCCTGGTTCGCGATCTTCGCGACCGCGTGCGCGTTCTGGGCGATCTCGCCGATCGACGCACCCATCTGGTGGGTCCCCGACGCGACGGTGTCGATCCCCGTGCTCACCTCCTGCGCCGTCCCGGTGACACCAGCGGTACGGCGCGCGGTCTCCTCGGCCTCCGCCGCGATCCCCTCGCTCGTCGCGACCAGCCGACGGCTCGCCTCGTCGAGGTGCTCGATCGCGGCCGTGACGCCCGTGGTGACCGTCGCGGAGCGCTCGAGGGTCCCGTTGAGCGCGACGGCGAGCCGCTCGAGCTCGGTGCGGCCCGAGCCCTCGGGCAGACGGGTCGCGACGTCGCCACTCGCGAGCAGGTCGGTCGCCTCGTTGATGGGCCGCACGATGCCGCGCGCCACGAGCGCGCTCACGCCGCCCACGACCACGAGGATGACCAGACCGGTCACGAGCAGCCGACCACCCTCGGCCAGGGCCGCGGCCCGCACGTCGTCGACGTACACGCCCGAGCCGATGATCCAGCCCCACGGCTCGTAGCCCGCGACGTAGGACACCTTGGGCTGGGGCTCCTCGAGGCCCGGCTTGGGCCACTGGTAGTTCACGAAGCCCGCGCCGTCGGCCTCGACGACCTCGACCATCTCGACGAACAGGCGCTTGCCGTCCGGGTCCTCGTTGGCGCTCAGGTCGGTGCCGTCGAGCTCGGGCTTGAACGGGTGCATGACCATCGTCGGGTTCGTGTCGTTGATCCAGAAGTACTCCTCGCCGGAGTACCTCAGCTGCTTGACCGCGGCGACGGCGGCCGCCTGCGCCTCCTCCTCGGTGAGCTCACCCGCGGCGGCGAGGTCGCCGTAGTGCGTCAGCACGCCCAGGGCGGTCTCGACGACCGTGCGCGTCGCCGACTGGCGCTCGGCCATGATCCGCTGCTCGACCTGGGCCGACGCGAGCACGACGAGCGTGAGCAGTCCGACGGCCAGGAGCGCGACGATGGCGCCCAGGCGGACCGTGATGGACGAGGACGTCAGGCGCCGCATGGCAACCTCCATTGGTCGGGACGCTGGGGGGGCGTTCTGGTGGGACCATCGGCCCGGGCGCGTGCCCGATGAGGAGATGTATGCGGCGCCGGCGGGTGAAAAGACGTGAGCCCTGGCGAATCGGCTCAGAGCAGACGGCGGGCCGCCGCCCAGCGCGTGAGCTCGTGCCGCGAGGAGAGCTGGAGCTTGCGCAGCACGGCGGACACGTGGGTCTCGACCGTCTTGATCGAGATGAACAGCTCCGACGCGACCTCGCGGTAGCTGTACCCGCGCGCGATCAGCCGCATCACCTCGCGCTCGCGCGCCGAGAGGCGGTCCAGCTCGTCGTCGGCGATCGCGACGTCCCCCGCGGCCGCGCCGAACGCGTCGAGCACGAACCCGGCGAGGCGCGGCGAGAACACCGCGTCGCCACCCGCGACCCGGCGGACGGCGTCGGACAGGTCCGGGCCCGTGATGGCCTTGGTCACGTAGCCGCGCGCGCCCGCCCGGATGACGGCGACCACGTCCTCCGCCGCGTCGGACACCGACAGCGCGAGGAAGCGCGTGCCCTGCAGCAGGTCGGCGCAGGCCGAGATCACCTCGGCCCCGCCACCGCCCATGCCGCCGGGCAGGTGGACGTCGAGCACGACGACGGGCGGCTGCAGGGCGCGCACGAGGGTCACGGCCGCGTCGACGTCGTCGGCCTCACCCACCACCCGTACCCCGTCGTCGAGGGACGCCCGCACCCCCGCGCGGAACATCAGGTGGTCGTCCACCAGGACGACGTCGATCGGGCTCTCGCTCACCTCGGGGCCTCCTCCTCCACGTCCGTGCCGACGTGCTCGCCGGCGGTTCCTGCGGCTGCCTCCGCGCCGCTCGCGACCGGGAGGCACAGGTGCACCTCGGTGCCGCGGTCCGGCCTGCTCGTCACGCTCGCCGTCCCGCCCCGGCGGCGCACGCGGCCGAGGATGGACTCGCGCACGCCGAACCTGTCGTCAGGGACGGCGTCGAGGTCGAAGCCCTCGCCACGGTCGCGCACGAAGACCTCGGCCGTGCCGTCGCCCACCTCCAGGTAGAGCGACACGGGCGGCCTGCCGTGGCGCACCGCGTTCAGCAGAGCCTCCCGGGTGGCCTGCAGCAGCGCCGACGTGGCGGCGTCGGGCACGGTGTCGCCCACGACGACGGTCTCGACCGGCACCGCGTGCGCGTCCTCGACCTCGGCGACCACCTCGCGCAGCTCGGCCGCGAGCGAGGTCCCCGGCGTGGGTCGGTCGTCGTAGAGCCAGGCCCTCAGCTCGCGCTCCTGCGCGCGGGCGAGCCGGGCCACCTCGTCGGGCTGGTCCGCCCGGGCACGCACCAGCGCGAGCGTCTGCAGCACCGAGTCGTGCAGGTGGGCCGCGATGTCCGCGCGCTCCGACTCGCGCGCGCGGGCCGCACGCTCGTCGCCCAGCTCGTTGACCAGACGGAGCCACCAGGGCGCGAGCACGAGGGCCGCGCCCACCAGGACGGCGAGCGCCGCGGACGCCGAGCGCACCAGCGACTCGAGCGGCGCGTCCTGCCCCAGCAGCAGCAGCAGACCCACCCCCACGAGCGCGATGCCGCCCGCGAGCCGCAGCACGCTCACGGGGGTACGGCCACCGGCGTGGGAGAGGAAGCGGCCGCGCTGCACGCTGTCGAGCTGGCTCCACGCGAGCGCGGCGCCCACCACCAGGATCAGCGTCGGGATCACCCACGTGTAGTCGACCTGGACGCCCGCGCGCACGGCGACGAGCAGCGCGGCGCCCCCCAGCAGCACCAGCCCGAGGCCGATGTCGGTCAGCGGGATCCGGCGCCCGGGATCGGTGAGCCGCGGCGCGAGGCGGCTCAGCGCGGCCGGGCGCTCGGCCGCCGCGGCCTGCATCGGGTCCCCGGCCGGGACCGTGACCCAGAACCAGACGTAGAGCAGTGCGCCGGCGCCCGCGAACGGCAGCAGCAGCACGAGCACCGCCCGGACGACGACGACCGACACCCCCAGGTGCAGGGCGAGGCCGGCGCACACGCCGCCCACCCAGCGACCGCGCGAGGGCCTGCGCAACGGCAGCCGGACCGCGCGCGGCGGGCTCTGGTCGGTGCTCACGGCAGCATCGTCACACGTCACGGCGCCCACGTGGCACCGTCGGGGGTCGAGCCAGGGTCGCGACCCGGGGGTCCCCCGGGCCGGCGTCAGGGACCGCACCCCTCGGATCAGGGTGCGATCAGGGGAGCACCCGATACCCCGGGGACCACCGCCGCGAGCACGATCGAGCCATGAGCACGAGCACACCGCCTCCCGGCGGCCCCACCGACCCCGCCGGCCCCACCACGGCCGGCCCCCAGGCCCCCCGCTCCACAGGAGTGGACGGGTTCTTCGACGGCGTGCGCCGCACAGGCCTCGTGCGCTCGGACGAGCGCTGGATCGGCGGTGTCGCGGGAGGACTCGCGCAGCGCCTGAACATCGACCCGCTCGTGACGCGCGGCCTCCTCGCGGTCTCGGTGCTGCTCGGCGGCCTCGGCCTCGTCCTCTACGGGATCGGCTGGGCCCTCCTGCCCGAGCAGCGCGACGGTCGCATCCACCTCCAGCAGCTGTTCCGTGGTGACTTCGACATCGCCGTCCTGGGCGCGTTCCTCGTGACCGCCGCAGGTCTGTCGACCCCCGGACGTCTCGCCCCCGGCGGCTGGTGGTGGGGCGGGGACGGCGGAGGCTGGTCGACGCTGCTGTGGATCGCCGCGATCGCCGTCGTCGTGGTCGTGGCCGTCACCGCGAGCCGCGACCGCGGCGGCGCGGGCCCCACGACGGCCCTGCCGCCCACAGCTCCCCCGCCCCCGCCCGGGGGCGCCACGCCCGTCACGCCGGCCGACGCCGACCCGAACCGAGGACCTCAGATGACCCAGCCCGCACCCCCGCCCCCCGGGCCCGCCGCGGGGACCTCCGCGGCCGCCGCGACCGGTCCCACGGCCCGCACGTCCGTGGGAGGCGGGCCGACGACGGCGCTCCCGCCGCGGCCGGGCGCGTACACCTCGTACGGCCCGCCGGCCCCGGGCCAGCCCGGCGGCTACGGCCCGCCTCCCCCACGGGGCCCCGTACCCCCGCCCGTGGCGCTCCCGCGACGCCGGCCGAGCGGACCCGGGGCGACCACCACCGGCGTCGTCACGGCGCTCACCCTGCTCGCGCTGGCGGTGCTCATGTACCTCGAGCGCGAGGGCAGCTTCGACGGCCCGGTGCTGCTCACGGCCGGTGCCGTCGGCATCGTGCTCGCAGGCCTCGCCGTCGTCGTGTCGGGTCTGCGTGGTCGCACCAGCGGTGCGCTGGGGTGGCTCGCCGTCGTCGGTGTGCTGATCGTCGGGCCCGGCCTGGCGATCGCCGACCACGAGTGGGGCTGGTACGGCTCGAGCACCGGTGTGGGCGACCTCGACCACACCCCGACCACGGTCGCCCAGGCCGAGCGCGGCTACTCGATCGGCGCGGGCGAGGCCCGTGTCGACCTGACCGAGATCCCGCTCGACGACACCCCGGTCGAGGTCCCCATCAGCGTCGGGGCGGGTGACGTCACCGTCCTCGTCCCCGAGGGCAGCGACTACGCCGCCGACGTGCGCATCTTCGCGGGTGAGATCCGCTGGCTCGACGACTCGTTCTCGCGCGCGGGTGCGGGCGACACGCTCGAGCTCGAGTCGCCCGCGGTCGAGCGCGGCGCCGAGCCCGAGATCGTGCTCGACATCAGTGTGGGCGCCGGCACCGTGACGGTGGAGGAGCGATGAGCGCCCAGCCCGAGCGCGGGCACGAGCCCGACGCCACCACGAGCCCGACGGACGCCTCCGCGCCCCCGGACCAGACCAGGACGGAGACCACCATGGACGCACGCACGAGCGCGTCGGACGCCGACGACGCCCCCACCGCACGCCTCGACGAGCCATCGGCCGGGGCACGGCCCGACGCCGAGCAGCACCCGGACGTCCCGGTCGACGCCTCCGCCACCGCGTCCGGGGTTCCCGCCGGTGCGGCGGGCGACGCCCCGGAGCCCGACGAGCGGGGCGTACGCGTCGGGACCGTCGTCTGGGGTCTGGTGATCGCCGCGATCGGGGTCGGGCTGATCGCCACGGTCGCCGGCGCGAGGTTCGACGTCGAGCTCGCGGTCATCGCCCTCGTGGCTGCCGCAGGTGTCGCGCTGCTCGTGGGCTCGGTCGCCAAGAGCCTGCGTCGGCGCTGACGCACCGGGGCCGGCAGGAGGGGCCGACCCCACACGACGACGGCCGTACCAGCGGGTGCTGGTACGGCCGTCGGGTGCGTCGCCGCGGTGGGGTGGGCGGTGCGGCGACGCGGCTCTCACGCCGTGGCGGGGACCGCCGAGGGGGTCGCGCCGATCACGGCGTCCGCCGGGACGAGCTTGCGCAGGGCCCAGCCGATGAGGATGAACAGCACGCCCATGCCGGCGGCGAAGGCGGCGATGCCGAAGGCGATCACGGAGGTGAACAGCGAGGCGCGCAGGAACGAGGCGTTCATGACCGTGGCGCGGGCCGGGTCCTCGCGGTCGAGCTCGGCGTAGGTCTTGCCGCCCGAGCCGTCGAGGGCGTGGTGGTTGATGATGTCGGCCTGGACGTAGGCGTCCAGCGGGCCGTTGACGACGTTGCCCTGGAAGGCCATGGCGTCGTCGGGGATGGTGATGTTCTCGGCCACGAGCTGGCTGCGCACGACGAGCCAGGTGGCGCCGCCGCCGAGGACGAGGACGAGGCCCGCGATGATGGCGACGAGGCCGACGACCCGGACCGACTTGGTGGAGGACATGGGGGTTCTTCCTTCCCAGGATCTTGCTCTTCCGGGATCGGTAGCGCCTCACCCGGTGAGCCCGTCGTCGAGCTCATGACACGAGACTGGCAGGGAGAATCCGGGGGCACCTGGGCCGATGGTCCGTGGGCCGTTGGTCCCCCGGGCGGAGGCCGCCACATGCACGACAGGACGCGTCGACGCAGGTCAGAGCAGTTTCTGGAAGCCGAGGTCGCGTGCTCGTCGGTACTCGGCCTCCGCGGCCGCGAGCGCGTGGTCCCAGTCGAAGACCGGACGGTCACCGCGCGCACGGGCAGCGAGGCCGGCGAGGAGCCCGGGCTCGGTGGCGAGCCGCACGAGCCAGCGCGCCATGCACGCGTCGTCGTCCACGAGCACGCCGTCGACCCCGTGCGTCACGAATCCCTCGATCCCCGTGCCCCGGCGCGCGAGCACCACGAGCCCCGCCGCGCGCGCCTCGAGCGCCGCGATCCCGAAGGCCTCGAGCGTCGCCGGCGCCACGAACACGTCGGCGTCGGTGTACGCGGCGCGAACCGCGTCCCGCGCGACCCGGCCGCGCAGGTGCACGACGTCCGCGAGACCGCGTCGCCGGACACGGCGCTCGAGGCCGGCCCGCAGGGGTCCGTCACCGAGGACGTCGAGGCGCAGGGCGCCCGGCTCGAGCTGGGTCATCGCGTCCTCGACCACGTCCACCAGGGCGCGCCCACGCTTGCGGGGCGCGAGCCGCATGGTCGCGACGCAACGCAGGGGCGCGTCGGCGGGGCGCTCGACCCGGCTCGCGGGCGGCGGTGCCCACCGCTCGAGGTCCATCCCGTTGGGCACGACCGCGACGTCACGGCCGAACACCTGCGCGACCCTGTCCGCTGCGGGCCGCGAGACGGCGCTCAGCGCGACGGGCGCCGCGCGCCACCGCGTGCGCGCGACCCCCTGGCGCAGCACGGGTGCGATCCCGTCGAGCATGCAGTGCCACGTGATCGCGGTGGGCGCCCCCGCCTCGACGGCCACCCGCGCACCGTCGAACGCGAACGGCGAGACGACGCCGGCGTGCACGTGCACGGCGTCGGGGGCGAGCTCGCGCAGCAGGCTGCGCATCCGGGGCGGCGCGGCCGGGTTGATCGGCAGGTCGAACGGCACGTGCGTGCCCAGGCGGTGGACGCGCACGCCGTCGTCGTCGTCGATCTCTCCCCTGCGCTGCCCCGCGGCGCCCGGGGTGGCCGTCAGCACGTGGACCTCGTGCCCCGCGGCGACCTGGGCCCGCGCGAGGTCGCGCACCTGGGACTCGATCCCCCCGGTGCGGGGCGCGTAGCAGTCGGAGACGTGGACGATCCGCACGCGACCAGGCTAGCCCGCGCGCGCCGGCCCACTGTGAGCGGGCTCGCACCAGGTCACCCGGTGCCGATCGTGCAGAAGCAGCCCTGACCGGCCGATGACCTGGACATGGGTCCCTGGTCTGCCGCGCGCGTGCACGTCACGTCCGCGCTGACCGCGGTCGTGCTGGTCGCCGCCTTCTGGGCCGCCCCGCGTCCCTGGACCGGTGCTGTGATCGCACTCGCCAGCGCACTCGCGGTCGTGGCCCTCGTCGCCGTGCTGCGCGGCCGTCCCGTGCCCGACCCCGCACCCTGGTGGCTCGTCACGCTCGCCCTCGGCGCGCTCACCGTGCACAACGTCGAGTCGCTGCGACACGTCGCCCTGCTCGGGCACCCGCGCGGCTCGGGCCCTGTGTTCGACCTGAGCCTTCCCCTGGGGTACGCGGCCCTGCTGGTCGCCGCCATGGTGGTGGTCTTCCGGTACGCGCGCCGCGACGCGGGCGGCGTGATCGAGGCCGTCCTCGTCGCCGTGGGCGCCGCGAGCCTCATGTGGGCGCTGCTGCTCGAGCCCGCCCTCACCCGCGCGGACGCGCCTGCGGGACGTCGCGTCTACGTGCTCGTGGTCGTGCTCCTGATCACGGGCATCGCGGGGGCCGTGGTGCGCGCGGCCCTGGTCTCGCGCGAGGCCCGCGGGACCCTCGGCTACCTGCTCGTGGCCGTGGCGTCGATCCTCGTCGGCAACGCGGGTGCGGTCCTGACGGCAGACCCGCAGACCCAGGTCGCCGCGCGGTGGGTGGGCGCGGTCTGGGTGCTCGGCTACCTCGGCCTCGCAGCCGCGGCCCTGCACCCGTCCCTGGTGCACCTGGCCACACCCGGGCGGCCGCTCGTCTCACGCCTGACCGACCGACGGCTCGTGTTCCTCGGTGCCACGCTCGCGCTCAACCCGGCTCTCGCCGCGCTGCAGCACATGCGCGGGTACGAGATCGACGCGTCGCTGCTGCTGGTCGCCTCGGTGCTCGTGGTGCCGCTCGCCCTCGCCCGGGTCGCGGGCCTGGTGCGGCTCCAGACGGCGACCGAGGCCGAGCTCGCGCGCCTCGCGACGCGCGACGAGCTCACCGGGCTCCCCAACCGTCGTGCGATCGACCTGCACCTCGAGGAGTCGGTCGACCGCGTGCGGGCCGGCCTCTCTGCGGGGGTCCTCGTGCTCTTCCTCGACCTCGACGACTTCAAGGCCGTCAACGACGCGCACGGCCACGGGACGGGGGACGAGCTCCTCGTGACGGTGGCGCGGCGGCTGCGGGCCGCGGTGCGTGAGCACGACGTCGTCGGCCGGTTCGGGGGCGACGAGTTCGTGGTGGTGGCCGAGGGCGACCCCGACGACCTGCGCGCGAGCGCCGTCGCACGGGTCGTGGAGGCGCTCGACGCCCCCGTGCGCCTCGGGCCCGTCACGGCCTCCGCCCGAGCGAGCATCGGCACGGTGGCCGCGCGGTCGGGCGAGCCGGTCACGGCCGCCCAGCTCCTCTCGGCGGCCGACGCGAGCATGTACGACCGCAAGCGCGAGGTCCGGGCGCGACGCGGCGAGGACGCCCCGTCGAGGGCCTCGGTCGACGGGGTGCCGGCGGAGCCGTGACTCAGGCGCGCGGGCTCACTCCCACTCGATGGTGCCCGGAGGCTTGCTGGTCACGTCGAGCACCACGCGGTTGACCTCGGGCACCTCGTTCGTGATGCGGGTCGAGATCGTCGCGAGCACCTCGTAGGGCACGCGCGTCCAGTCCGCCGTCATCGCGTCCTCGGAGCTCACCGGGCGCAGCACCACGGGGTGGCCGTAGGTGCGCCCGTCGCCCTGGACGCCCACCGAGCGCACGTCGGCGAGCAGCACGACCGGGCACTGCCAGATCGTCCGGTCGAGACCCGCGCTGGTGAGCTCGGCGCGCGCGATCGCGTCGGCCGCGCGCAGCACGTCGAGGCGCTCGGCCGTGACCTCGCCGATGATGCGGATGCCCAGGCCCGGCCCGGGGAACGGCTGGCGCCACACGATCGCGTCGGGCAGGCCGAGCTCGAGGCCCACGGCGCGCACCTCGTCCTTGAACAGGGTGCGCAACGGCTCGACCAACTCGAACTGCAGGTCGTCGGGCAGGCCGCCCACGTTGTGGTGCGACTTGATGTTGGCGGCGCCCTCGCCACCACCCGACTCGACGACGTCCGGGTAGAGGGTGCCCTGGACGAGGAACCGCACCTCCTCGCCGTGCGCGCCGCTCTCGGCGACGACCTCGCGCGCCGCCGCCTCGAACGTGCGGATGAACTCGCGACCGATGATCTTGCGCTTGGTCTCGGGGTCGGTGACGCCCGCGAGCGCCGTGAGGAACTGCTCGCGCGCGTCGACGACCTTGAGCTGGACGCCCGTCGCCGCCACGAAGTCCGTCTCGACCTGCTCGGCCTCGCCCGCACGTAGCAGCCCGTGGTCCACGAACACGCACGTGAGCTGGTCGCCGACGGCGCGCTGCACCAGCGCGGCCGCGACCGCGGAGTCCACGCCGCCCGAGAGGCCGCAGATCACCCGCGCGTCGCCCACCTGCGCGCGGATGCGGTCGACCTGCTCGGCGACGATGTTGCCGGCCGACCACGTGGGGCGCAGGCCTGCACCGCGGTAGAGGAAGTTCTCGAGCACGTGCTGCCCCAGCGGCGAGTGCTTGACCTCGGGGTGCCACTGGACGCCGTAGAGGCGACGGCCACGGTCCTCGAACGCCGCGACGGGCGCACCCGTGGACGAGGCGAGCACGTCGAAGCCCTCGGGCGCCGCGTGCACGGCGTCGCCGTGGCTCATCCAGACCGACTGCTCCGTGGGTGACCCGGCGAGCAGCACGCCCGTGTCCGCGACGTCCACGTGCGTGCCGCCGTACTCGCGCGTCCCGGTGCGTGCGACCGTTCCGCCCAGCTGCTGGGCCATCGCCTGGAAGCCGTAGCAGATCCCGAGCACGGGCACCCCCGCCTCGAACAGCCGACGGTCGACGGCGGGGGCACCCTCCTCGTACACGCTGGCGGGCCCTCCGGACAGGATCACGGCCGCGGGGCGCCGGGCGAGGATGTCCTCGACCGAGGCCGTGTGCGGCACGAGCTCGGAGTACACGTTCGCCTCGCGCACGCGGCGCGCGATGAGCTGGGCGTACTGGGCGCCCAGGTCGACGACGACGACCGGGCCGTCGGGGTGCGCCGGGGTCTCGGCCGGCTCGGGGCGTGCGTGGGAGTCGCTCACCCTGCGGAGTCTAGTGAGGGGCGACCGACGGCCCGGGCGCCGTCCGCGCCGCGGAGCGGGACCGGCAGAGCGCACCGGCACCGAGTGCCGCGCCGGCGCCCACCAGCACGGCGACCACCTGGGTGCCGAGGACCGGAAGGACCGCCCCGAGCCACTCCGCCGCCGGCGCGGTGAACGACCCGCGCCCGAAGGAGCCCAGCGGTCCCCACGCCAGCGTGCCGACCACCGCCACGACGGCGAGCACCAGCACCGTGGGCAGCCCGACGAGGAGCCACTGGGCGGGCCCGCTGCCCGCGCCCGGGGCGAGCCGCAGCTCGTGCACGACCACGGCGGTCGCCGCTCCCGCGCCGGCGGCCACGATGCCCACGAGGGACGAGACCAGGGCGTTGACGCCGTAGGCGCCCGCATGGACCGCGAGCGCGAGGAACGGCACGGCCAGGGCGTCGACGACGGTCACGACGCCCAGCCCGGCGAGCGTCGCGACCAGCACGTCGCGGCCGCGCAGCGGACTCACCTGGTCACCACGGTGGCCGTGGGCCGGCCCGTCGCGACCCGCGCGGAACCGTCCGCGTGCACACGGCGCTCGACGACGAACGAGAGCACCGGCACCACGCCGGCGAGCACGAGTGCCGTCAGCCGGCCGAACGACCAGCGCATGGTCGACCAGAGGTCCACGACCGTCACGAGGTAGACGACGTAGATCCAGCCGTGGGCGAACGGCACCCACTCGATCCAGCGCATCACGTCGTCCGGTGCACCGACCACGTACTTCAGCAGCATCTCGACCACGAGCACGAGCAGCATCACGCCCGTGACCCACGCCATCACGCGGTAGCGCCCGAGGGCACCCGTCGCCTTCGCCACCCAGTCCTTGCCGGCCATCTCGCTCCTCGTCTCGTCCTGCCGCCCATCCTCCCCCACGCGCGTGCGCGGACCGCGCGGGCCGCGAGAAAAGGCGTCGTCGGGTGTCACAGGTCGGACCTAGCCTTGACCCTCGTGCGCCGACTGCCCTATGCCGATCCCGGCACCCCTCCGCTGACCTCCGCGCCGGCCTACCTCTGGTGGGTCGCCCGCGGCCAGGCCGGCCTTCTGCTGGCCAACGCCGTGACGGGCATCGGCTCGGCCGTCGCGATGGCCGCCCTCCCCTACGTGCTCGGCCGCCTGGTCGACGGCGGGCTCGACGACGGCCTCTCGCGCGAGCTCTGGCTCGGCAGCCTCGCGCTGCTGGCCGTGGGCGTCGTCCTGGTGGTCTGCAACGTCGTCGGCCACCGCCTCGAGGTGCAGAACTGGATCGGGGCCTCGTTCCGCACGTCGCAGCTCGTCGGCCACCACGTGAGCCGCACGGGCGACGCGGTGACGGCCGAGCTCCCGACGGGCGAGGTCGTCGCGACGGTCGCCTCGGACTCCCTGCGCGTGGGCGAGGTCTACTTCATCACCGCACGCTTCGTGGGCGGGTTGGTCGCGTACGTCGTCGTCGCCTTCCTTCTGCTCGACAGCTCGGTCACGCTCGGGGTCGCGGTGCTCGTGGGCCTGCCCGCGGTCGCAGCCGTGCTCGCCCTCATCGTGCGGCCGCTGCAGCGCCGTCAGCGGGCCCAGCGCGAGGCCTCGGGACGCCTGACGACCCTCGGTGCGGACACGGTCTCGGGCCTGCGCATCCTGCGCGGGATCGGCGGCGAGGACGCGTTCGCGACGCGGTACCGCGCGCAGTCCCAGCAGGTGCGCGCCCAGGGCGTGCGCGTCGCGCAGACCCAGTCGCTCCTCGACGCGATGCAGGCGCTCCTCCCGGGCCTCTTCCTCGCGGCGGTCGTGTGGTTCGGCGCGAGGCTCGCGCTCGACGGCGAGATCACGCCCGGTCAGCTCGTGACCTTCTACGGCTACGCCGCGTTCCTGACCGAACCGCTCCAGGCGGCCACGCAGTTCGTGCAGAGCATGTCGCGCGCGCTCATCGGCGTCCGCAAGATCCTGCGCGTGCTGCGCGTCCCCGTGACGGGGGCGGACCCGGAGCTCCTCCTGGACGCCGCTCCCCCCACGGGCGGGGGCGACCTCGTCGACACGCGCAGCGGCCTCGTGGTTGCCGCCGGAAGCGTCGTCGCGCTCGTGAGCGCGGAGCCGGACGAGACGGCCCGCCTCGCCACGCGGCTGGGCCTGCTCGGCGCCGAGAACCTCGAGCACGCCGACGACATCCGTCTGGGTGGGGTGCCGCTCTCGACGCTCGGCCTGGCCCAGGTGCGCCGCCGCGTGGTGGTCGCCGAGTCGACGCCCCAGCTGTTCACGGGCGTGCTGCGCGACGAGCTCGACGTGCGGGGTTCGGCGGTCGCCGACGCCCTCGCGCGAGCGCTCGAGACCGCCGACGCGGCCGACGTGCTCGACTCGCTCCCCGGCGGGCTCGACGGCGAGGTCGCCGAGAAGGGGCGCTCCCTCTCGGGTGGTCAGCGGCAGCGGGTCGCGCTCGCACGTGCGCTGCTCACCGAGCCCGAGGTGCTCGTGCTCGTCGAGCCCACGTCGGCCGTCGACGCGCACACCGAGGCGCGGATCGCCGAGCGCCTCGTGCGTCTGCGCAAGGGCCGGACGACGGTCGTGGTCACCGCGAGCCCGCTCGTGCTGGACCGCGTGGACGAGGTCGTCCTCGTCCACGACGGCAGGGTGGTCGCCCGGGGGACGCACCGCGGCCTTCTCGACGGCGCCACCACCGAGGCGCTCGCGTACCGCGCCGTCGTGAGCCGCGCCGCGGCGGACGACGTCCCTGCCGCGCGCGCCCCGCTCGGGTCCGGCCACGCGGTCGACGAGGGTCCCGGCAGCACCGATCGCGCCGACACCACCGAGAGCACGATCGACGAGGAGGCCAGCCGTGCGACTGCCCGTCGCTGACAGCACCGCGCTGCGCGCGCACACCGGACTCCTGCTGAGGCGGCACCGGTCCGCCCTCGGGCGCGTGCTCGTGCTGCACACCCTCGCGGCCGCCGCGGGCCTCGCCGGCCCGTGGCTGCTCGGCCGGATGGTCGACGCCGTCGCGGACGGCACCACGGCGGGGTTCGTCGACCGCGCCGTCGGCGTGCTCGTGCTCGCGGTCCTGACGCAGACCGTGCTGATCCGCTACGCGCAGCGCGGCGCGATGGTGCTCGGCGAGACCGTGTTCGCCGAGCTCCGCGAGGCCTTCCTCGCGACCGTCACCCGGCTCCCCCTGTCGGTCGTCGAGCGTGCCGGCACGGGCGACCTCGTCGCACGCACGACGAACGACATCGACCGCGTCGCGCACACGGTGCGCTTCGGCGTGCCGCGGGTGCTCGTCACGACGGCGACGATCACCCTGACGCTCGTCGCGGCGTTCGTGATCAGCTGGCAGGTCGCGCTCGGTCTGCTCGTGGGCGTCCCGCTGCTGCTCGCGACCACGCGGTGGTACCTGCGCCGGGCCGCTGCGGGCTACCTGCGCGAGTCGGCCGCGTACGCGCGCCTCAACGGCACGATCACCGAGTCGGTCGAGGGCTCGCGCACGGTCGACGCGCTCGGCCTGGGCCCGCGCCGTCGGGAGCGCGTCGACGCCGACCTGCGCGAGGCCTTCGCCGCCGAGCGGTACACGCTGTGGCTGCGCTCGGTGCTCTTCCCCGGCGTCGACCTGTCGTTCGTGCTCCCCGTGATCGGCACCGTCGTGTGGGGCGCTTACCTCGTCTCGACCGGCACCGCGACCGTCGGCGCGGTGACGACGATCGCGCTGTACGCGCTGCAGGTGATGCACCCCATCGGCGAGCTCATCTTCTGGCTCGACGAGATCCAGGTGGGCGCGACGTCGCTCGCGCGGATCATCGGCGTGGACGCCGTGCAGCCGGACCGCGAGACGCGTGCCGATGCGCGCCCGCGCGACGAGCACGTCGTCGCGCAGGGGGTGCGCTACGCGTACCGCGAGGGCCACGACGTGCTGCACGGCGTGGACCTCGACCTCCGCGTCGGAGAGCGCCTCGCGGTGGTCGGGCCCTCGGGGGCCGGCAAGTCGACCCTCGGCCGCATGCTCGCAGGGATCCACCCGCCCACCGGCGGGACGGTCGCCGTGGGGGACGTGCCGCTGGTCGACCTGCCGCTCGAGGACCTGCGCGGCCACGTCGCGCTCGTGACCCAGGAGCACCACGTCTTCGTGGGCACGCTCGAGCAGAACCTGCGGCTCGCCAAGCCCGGAGCGGACGACGACGAGCTGCGCCGCGCCCTGCGCGCGGTCGACGCCGAGTGGGTCGAGGAGCTGCCCGAGGGGCTCGCTACCACGGTCGGCTCGGGCGGGTGGGCCCTCTCACCGGCCCAGGCGCAGCAGGTCGCGCTCGCCCGGCTCGTGCTGCTCGACCCGCACACGCTCGTGCTCGACGAGGCGACCTCGCTGCTCGACCCGCGGGCCGCCCGGCACCTCGAGCGCTCGCTCTCGGCCGTGCTCGAGGGGCGCACGGTGGTCGCGATCGCGCACCGTCTGCACACCGCGCACGACGCCGACCGCGTCGCGGTGGTCGACGCCGGGCGCATCACCGAGATCGGTCCGCACGACGAGCTCGTGGCCGCCGGCGGCGACTACGCCGACCTGTGGCGCTCCTGGCAGCGCGATTGACCGCGGCCGCGCGAGGTCCGGCGTCAGACCGGGTGGTCGGTGCTGAGGCCGAGGAGCACGACGTCGTCGCCGTGGGGCAGCTCGTGGAAGCCGAGGCGCTCGTAGAACGCCCGCGCGCCGGTGTTCGACGGGGACATGCCCAGATGCACCTTCGCGACGCCCTGGCGCCGCAACGCCGCGAGGAACGCGCGGATGAGCGCCCGGCCGTGGCCCGCGCCCTGGTGCGACGGCAGCAGGTCGATGTGCAGGTGGGCGGGGTAGTCCGCGAGCTCGGGGTGGATGTTCCGCTCCGGGTGGTGCAGCAGGTCCACGAGCCGCTCCTCGGCGGTCGTCGGCGCGGCGACCGCCGGGTACCGGGCGGCCACCTGCGGCAGCCACCGGCTGCGGTGCTCGGCGGCCCACCTCGCGGTGTCCGCCGTGCCGAGCACGTAGCCCACCACCCGGTCGCCGTCGTCGACGACGAACGCAAGCTCGGGCTCGAGGTCGAGGTAGGGCCCCGCGAAGATGTCCGGCATCAGGTCGTCGCTCGAGTAGTGCCCGCGTGCGTCCCCGCCGGCCGCGGCCGTGCGGACGCACACGTCGTAGACGTCGTCACGGTCGCTCGGCCGGTAGGCACGGATGTGGGGTCGTCGGCTCGTCATCCCGTCACTCTCCCGCGACGGGGCCCCGACGCCCAGGGGGCGCGCGCAGGCACAGGTGGGATCCTGGTGCGATGAGCGAGCTGCGTCTGCCCGACGGCGCGGTGGTCGACCCGGCGGAGCTGCGCTGGCGGTTCTCGCGCGCGGGCGGATCCGGCGGGCAGGGGGTCAACACGACCGACTCACGCGTCGAGCTGTCGTGGGACGTCGCGCGCAGCCGCTCGCTGCCCGAGGACGTGCGCTCCGTGCTGGTCGAGCACCTCGCCGGGCGGCTCACCGACGGCGTGGTCACGGTGCGCGCGAGCGAGCACCGGTCGCAGCTGCGCAACCGCGAGGCGGCGCTCGCACGGCTCACGACCCTGCTCGACGGGGCCCTGCGGCCGCCGCCTCCGCCGCGCCGGCCCACCCGCGCCAGCCGTGCGTCCCGCGCGCGACGCGCCGCGGCCGAGCTTCAGCGCCGCGAGGTCAAGGGGCTGCGGCGGCGGCCCTCGAGCCGTCCGCAGGACTGAGACCCTCGCCGTCGGGCCCGTCGTCGTCCTCGATCTCGTCGCGGGCGGCGTCGCGCACCATCCGGCCCCACAGCAGCACGGCGAAACCGCCGAAGATCCACCACTGCAGCGCGTAGGCGAGGTTCTGCACGTTGAGGCCGCCCTCGCCCAGCGTCGGTGGGTCGAGCGGCTCGAGCCCGGGCTGCGCTGGCGCGAGGAGCACGAGGTACCCGGCGTGCGTGCGGCCGCCCCAGCGGTTGACGAGCTGCGCGGGGCTCACGGCCTCGACCACGTCCAGGCCCGCCTCGCGGGGCAGCGCCACGGCGCCCGCGGCCTCACCCGCCGCGAGGTAGCCGGTGACCTCGACGACCCCGTCGGGCGCCGGTGCGGCGGCCGCCGCGGCCTCGGCGTCGGGCGCCCATCCGCGCACCACCGCGATGCTCGCCCCGGCCCGCTCGACCTCGAGCGGGCTCACCACGAGGTAGCCCGTCGTGCCGTCGTGCGCCCGCCCCGGCACCAGGACGGCGTCGTCGCCGAAGCGCCCCGACGTGACGACCTTGCGACCCACGTCCTCACCCGCGAACGGGTCGCCCGGGCGCAGCACCTCCGCGAGCGGCTCGGCCGGCGCCTCGAGCACCTCGGCCGCGCGTCGCTCGGCGTCGAGGTCGCCGCGGATCTCCGCCCGGTCGAGCTGCCAGACCCCCAGCCGCACGCAGACAGCGGCGGCGCCGAGGAGCAGCGCGAGCACGAGCAGCATCCGCGGGCTGGTCGCGGTGCGCAGGTAGTCGGGGCGGCGCTCCACGACGGTCACGCTACCCGGCCCGCGGAGCACTCCGAGCGGGTGCTGCGCCGACCGCCCAGGTGTGGTGGCATGGGTCCGTGGGCCGACCGGACGGCCGGACCACGGCCCGTGGGGTCAAACGTCCCATGTCTTGGCGGGCCGATAGGGAACCCTAAGGGCTGCGGCGGGGCGGGCCCGCCGCACGACGCTGCGCAGGAGGAACGATGACCTCGGTCCTGGACGGTGCCACCGGGTGGGCGACGCGCGACGTCGCACCCCTCGACGACGCGACCCTCGAGCGGATCGACGCGTGGTGGCGCGCCGCGAACTACCTCTCGGTGGGGCAGATCTACCTGCTCGACAACCCGCTGCTGACGGAGCCGCTCACCCGCGACCACGTCAAGCCGCGCCTGCTCGGCCACTGGGGCACCACGCCGGGGCTGAACTTCCTCTACGCCCACCTCAACCGGGTGATCCAGGAGCGGGACCAGCACACCCTCTACATCACGGGTCCCGGCCACGGCGGCCCGGGCCTGGTGGCGAACACCTACCTCGAGGGCACCTACTCCGAGGTCTACACCGACGTCAGCACCGACCTCGACGGCATGCGGCACCTGTTCCGCCAGTTCTCCTTCCCGGGCGGCATCCCGAGCCACGTCGCCCCCGAGACCCCCGGGTCCATCCACGAGGGCGGCGAGCTGGGCTACGCGCTCTCGCACGCCTACGGCGCCGCGTTCGACAACCCCGACCTGCTCGTGGCCGCCGTCGTGGGCGACGGCGAGGCGGAGACCGGCCCACTCGCGACGAGCTGGCACTCGAACAAGTTCGTCGACCCCCTGCGCGACGGCGTCGTGCTGCCGATCCTGCACCTCAACGGGTACAAGATCGCCAACCCCACCGTGCTCGCGCGCATCCCCGAGGACGAGCTGCTCGAGCTGATGCGTGGCTACGGGCACACCCCCTACGTGGTCTCGGGCGGGTTCGACGGCGAGCCGGCCACCGAGGTCCACCGCCGCATGGCGCACGTGCTGGACGAGTGCCTCAACCAGATCGCCGAGATCAAGGCCGCGGCCCGCGCCGGTGAGCTCACCGAGCGGCCGCGCTGGCCGATGATCGTGCTGCGCACCCCCAAGGGCTGGACCTGCCCGCCCGTGATCGACGGCAAGCAGGTCGAGGACTCGTGGCGCTCGCACCAGGTGCCGCTCGCGAGCGCCCGGGACACCGACGAGCACCTGCAGGTGCTCGAGGGCTGGCTGCGCTCGTACCGGCCCGAGGAGCTGTTCGACGCGACCGGGCGCCTGGTCCCCGAGGTCGCCGCGCTCGCACCCGAGGGCGACCTGCGGATGAGCGCCGTGCCCCAGGCCAACGGCGGTCTGCTGCTGCGCGACCTGCGCCTGCCCGACTTCCGCGACTTCGCGGTCGAGGTCACCTCGCCCGGCGGCTCGATCGCCGAGGCGACGCGCGTGCTGGGTCAGTGGCTCGCCGCCGTGGTCGAGGCGAACCCCGACACGTTCCGGATCTTCGGCCCGGACGAGACGGCCTCGAACCGCCTCGGCTCGGTGTTCGAGGTCACCGACAAGCAGTGGGGCGCACAGCTGCTGCCCGAGGACGAGAACCTCGCCCGCGCCGGGCGCGTGATGGAGGTGCTGTCGGAGCACCAGTGCCAGGGCTGGCTCGAGGGCTACCTGCTCACGGGACGCCACGGGGTGTTCAGCTGCTACGAGGCGTTCATCCACATCATCGACTCGATGTTCAACCAGCACGCCAAGTGGCTCAAGGTCACGCAGGAGATCCCGTGGCGCAGGCCGATCGCGTCGCTCAACTACCTGCTCACCTCGCACGTGTGGCGCCAGGACCACAACGGGTTCTCGCACCAGGACCCGGGCTTCATCGACCACGTGGTCAACAAGAAGGCCGAGATCGTGCGGGTGTACCTGCCGCCGGACGCGAACACCCTGCTCGCGACGTACGACCACGTGCTGCGCTCGCGGGACTACGTCAACGTCGTCGTCGCCGGGAAGCAGCCCGCCCCCACGTTCCTGTCGATGGACGACGCGGTCGCGCACTGCGCACGCGGGCTCGGCATCTGGGAGTGGGCGGGCACCGAGGCCCGAGGTGAGGACCCGGACGTGGTGCTCGGGTGCGCGGGCGACGTGCCGACCCTCGAGGTGCTCGCGGCCGCGGACCTGCTGCGCCGTCACCTGCCCGACCTCAACGTGCGCGTGGTCAACGTGGTGGACCTCATGCGCCTGCAGGACCACACCGAGCACCCGCACGGGCTCTCGGACCGCGAGTTCGACACGATCTTCACCACGGACAAGCCGATCATCTTCGCCTACCACGGCTACCCGTGGCTGATCCACCGCCTCACCTACCGGCGCGCGGGCCACGGCAACCTGCACGTGCGCGGGTACAAGGAGGAGGGCACCACGACGACGCCGTTCGACATGGTCATGCTCAACGACCTCGACCGCTACCACCTGGTCATCGACGTGATCGACCGGGTGCCGAGCCTGGGCACGCGGGCGGCCGAGCTGCGTCAGGAGATGGTCGACGCGCGGCTGCGGGCCCGGGACTGGACCCGCGCGCACGGTGAGGACATCCCCGAGGTGCGTGACTGGGTGTGGCCCGACGCGGGCGAGACCGGCACCGAGCGGGGCGGCCCCCAGCGCGACGCCGTCTCCGCGACCGCCGCGACCGCAGGAGACAACGAGTAGGCGAGGCGCTGCGCCCGAGCGCGACCTCGCAGCCCAGCCCCCCGCACCGAAGAGAGCACCACCGTGGCCCGCAGCATCTACATCACCTCGCCCGAGGGCGACACCGGCAAGTCGACGGTGGCGCTCGGGGTGCTGGACCTCCTGGTCCGCAGCGTCACGCGCGTCGGCGTCTTCCGACCTGTCGCGCGCTCGACGGACCAGCGCGACTACGTGCTCGAGCTGCTGCTCGCGCACGACGGCGTCGACCTCACCTACGAGGACTGCGTCGGGGTCACGTACGAGGCGGTGCACGAGAACCCCGAGGAGGCGCTCTCGCGCATCGTGTCGCGCTACCACGAGGTCGAGCGGCAGTGCGACGCCGTCGTCGTGGTCGGCACCGACTACACGGACGTCGCGGGCCCCACGGAGCTGTCGTACAACGCCCGCATCGCGGCGAACCTCGGGGCGCCCGTGCTGCTCGTGGTGCGGGGGGCGGACCGGCGGCCGGACGAGATCCGGCAGATCGTCGACGTCTCGCTCGGGGAGCTGCGTCAGCACCACGCCGAGCCCGTGGCCGTGGTCGCGAACCGCTGCCGGCCCGAGGAGCTCGTGACGGTCCGCAAGGCGCTCGGGGCGGAGCTGCCCGTCTGGACCCTGCCCGAGGACCAGCTCCTCAACGCGCCGACGGTCGGCGCGCTCATGGAGGCCGTGGGCGGCAAGCTCGCGGCGGGCGACGCCGAGCTGCTCCAGCGCGAGGCGCTCGACCTGCTGGTGGGTGCCATGTCGATCGAGCACCTGCTCGACAAGCTCACCGACGGCGCGGTGATCATCACGCCCGGAGACCGGTCGGACGTGCTGCTCGGTCTGCTCATGGCGCACGCGGCCGACGGCTTCCCGTCGCTCGCGGGCATCATCCTCAACGGCGGCTTCTACCCGCCGCCGCCCGTCGCACGCCTGGTCAACGGGCTGGGCCAGCGCCTGCCGATCATCCGCACGGACCTGGGCACGTTCCGGTCGGCGAGCGCGGCCGCCGCCACGCGCGGCCGGCTGACCGCCGACTCGCAGCGCAAGGTCGACACCGCGCTGGCGCTGTTCGAGAAGCACGTCGACGGCGAGCGCCTGCTCGAGCTGCTCGACGTGGCGCGCCCCGCGGTCGTGACGCCGCTGATGTTCGAGTACACGTTGCTCGACCGCGCGCGCGGCGACCGCAAGCACATCGTGCTGCCCGAGGGGACCGACGACCGCATCCTGCGCGCCGCCAGCACGCTGCTGCAGCGCGAGGTCGCGGACCTGACGATCCTCGGCAACGAGGCGTCGATCCGCGCGCGGGCGACCGAGCTGGGCCTGGACATCGCCGCGGCCGAGGTGATCGACCCGAAGGACGGCGAGCTGCACGACAGGTTCGCGCACGAGTACGCCGAGCTGCGCAAGCACAAGGGCATGACCGTGGACCGCGCGCGGGAGATCGTCGGCTCGGTGAGCTACTTCGGCACGATGATGGTCCAGCTCGGCCTCGCCGACGGCATGGTCTCGGGGGCGGTGCACACGACCGCGCACACCATCAAGCCGGCGTTCGAGATCATCAAGACGACGCCGGGCGTGTCGATCGTGTCGAGCGTGTTCCTCATGTGCCTCGAGGACCGCGTGCTCGTCTACGGCGACGCGGCGGTCAACCCCGACCCGACGGCCGAGCAGCTCGCGGACATCGCGATCTCGTCGGCCCAGACCGCGGCGCAGTTCGGCATCGAGCCACGCATCGCGATGCTCTCGTACTCGACCGGCGAGTCCGGGACCGGGCCCGACGTCGAGAAGGTGCGCACCGCGACCGCGCTGGTGCGCGAGCGTCGCCCCGACCTCGACGTCGAGGGCCCCATCCAGTACGACGCCGCCGTCGACGCCTCGGTCGCCAAGACGAAGATGCCCGACTCGACCGTGGCCGGTCGCGCGACCGTCTTCATCTTCCCGGACCTCAACACGGGCAACAACACCTACAAGGCCGTGCAGCGCTCAGCCGGCGCCGTGGCGATCGGCCCCGTGCTCCAGGGGCTGCGCAAGCCCGTCAACGACCTCTCGCGTGGCGCCCTGGTCCAGGACATCGTCAACACCGTCGCGATCACCGCGATCCAGGCCCAGGGCCTGGCCCATCCCACCCCCACGGAAGGTCCCGCATGAACCCCGTCACCGGCGTCGGCGAGCGCCCCAGCGAGCACAGCGCCTTCGGGGCCCACGGCAGCGTCCTGGTGATCAACTCGGGCTCGTCGTCGGTCAAGTACCAGCTGGTCAACCCCGTCGGCGGGGAGGCGATCGCATCAGGCCTCGTGGAGCGGATCGGCGAGGACGACGGGATCGTGAGCCACACGTTCGCGGGGAATACGACGCGCCGCACGGGTGCGGTGAGCGACCACGGCGCGGCCCTGCGCCTCGTGCTCGGCCTGTTCGACGAGGTGGGACCCGACCTCGAGGAGGCCCACGTGGTCGCCGTCGGGCACCGCGTGGTGCACGGGGGCGCCGTGTTCTCCGAGCCCGCCCTGGTGGACGAGGCCGTCGAGCACGCGATCGAGGAGATCTCACCGCTCGCACCGCTGCACAACCCCGCGAACCTGCGGGGCATCCAGGTGGCCCGGGAGCTGCTGCCGGACGTGCCGCACGTGGCCGTGTTCGACACCGCGTTCTTCTCGACCCTGCCCACGGCCGCCTCGACCTACGCGCTGGACCGCGTCGTCGCCGCCGAGCACGGGGTCCGCCGGTACGGCTTCCACGGGACGTCGCACCAGTACGTCTCGGGCAAGGTGGCACGCGTGCTGGGCCGGCGCCTGGGCGACCTCAACCAGATCGTGCTCCACCTCGGCAACGGCGCGTCGGCCTCGGCCGTGCGCGGTGGCGTGGCCGTCGAGACCTCGATGGGCCTCACCCCGCTCGAGGGGCTGGTCATGGGCACCCGCACGGGTGACATCGACCCGGCCGTGATCTTCCACCTGCACCGCAACGCGGGCATGTCCGTCGACGAGATCGACGAGCTCCTCAACCGCAGGTCGGGCCTCAAGGGGCTGTCGGGCGAGAACGACCTGCGCGAGATCCACCGCCTCGTGGCCGAGGGCGACGACGACGCGCGCGGGGCGCTCGACGTGTACGTGCACCGCCTGCGCAAGTACATCGGCGCCTACTACGCGGTGCTCGGGCGCGTCGACGTCGTGACGTTCACGGCGGGGGTCGGCGAGAACGACGACATCGTGCGGGCCCTCGCGTGCGAGGGGCTGCAGAACCTCGGCATCGCGATCGACCCCGCGCGCAACGAGGGACGCAAGAAGCAGCCCACGATCATCTCGCCGGACTGGGCGCCGACCCTCGTCATGGTGGTCCCGACCAACGAGGAGCTCGCCATCGCGCGGCAGGCCGTCGCGCTCGTCGAGGGCTGAGCGAGCAAGATCACCCGTCCGCGCGTCGATCCGGCGCGTGGACCCCTCAGGACCGGTCGAGACGTGCCGATGGTGCGGACGTGGGTCAGCCGACACTCGACACCGTCGCACCGCCCGACGACGCCGTCCCGAGGACGGACGACGACGTCGTGGCGCCCCTCGCCACGTCCGCCGACGCCCCCTCGACGGAGGCGGGCCTCGCCGAGCTCGTCGACGCCGTCGACCGCCTGGTCAACGCCGCGCCCGCGCGTGCGCTCGAGGCCGGGGTGCGCGCCCTGGAGGTCGCGGACGCGGCCGGTGACGTCGCGGCGCGCCTGCGGGTGCGGTACTTCATGGGGTGGTCCCACCACCTGCTCTCGCAGGACCACGCCGCCCTCGAGGCGATGGAGGAGGCGATCGAGCTCGCGCGCGCCACGGGAGACCGCGCCTGGGAGGGGCGCGTCCTCAGCGGGCTCGGCGCCGTGCACAGCGGGTTCGGCGACAACGCGACCGGGATCGAGTACGTCGAGGAGTCCCTCGAGGTGCGGCGCGAGATCGGTGACCAGCGCGGCGTGGCCGCCTCGCTGCACAACCTCGGGGTCACGTTCCAGGAGATGGGGCTGTTCCCCGAGCGGGCGCGCGAGGTGCTGCACGAGGCCCAGGCCATGTTCGCCGGCCTCGACGACCACCAAGGACGCTGCGCGAGCCTGCTCCACCTCGCGGCGCTCGACCTGTCGACGCACGACGAGCTCGCGGGCACGGACCCGCCCGGGGCCGAGGCGGCCGCGATCATGGCGCTCTCGACGGCCCGGACAGCCGCGGAGCTCGTGGGTCACCCCGAGCTCGCGGACAACCACCGCCTGCAGGCCGATGCGCTGCTGACGCTCGCACGTGCACTCATCGCCGCGGGTGAGCTCGCGGAGGCCGCCGAGGCGATCGAGGCCGCGGCCGGTCCGGGTGAGGTCGTCGACAGCACCCAGTTCCGGCTCGAGATCGCCCACACCCGCGGACGCCTCCGCCGGGCGCAGGGCGACCTCGCGGGCGCCGTCGTCGAGCTCGAGCGCGGGCTGGACCTGGGCGAGGCCATGCTGCGCGACTACGAGCGCGTGGGCCTGCTCGCGGCGCTCGTCACGGTGCACGAGGAGCAGGGCGACCACGTGCGGGCCCTCGCCGCCCACCGCCGCCTGCACGAGGCGACGCTGCGTCAGCGCGACGAGCTCGCCGAGCGCCGCGCCCGGACGATCAACGCGAGGCTCGACGTCGAGCGCGCCCGCGTCGAGACCGAGATCGAGCGCCTGCGCTCGGAACAGCTCGAGCGCGCCAACCGCGAGCTCGAGCACCACGCCTCGCACGACCCGCTCACGGGTCTGGTCAACCGGCGCGGCTTCGACGCCGCGCTCGCCGAGCTGACGCACGACCCGGAGGGACGGCTGACGTGCATCGTCGGCGACCTCGATGCGTTCAAGGCGGTCAACGACACCTACAGCCACCTCGTGGGCGACGAGGTGCTGCGCCGGGTCGCGCGGATCGTCACCGCGACCGTGCGCTCGACGGACCTCGTGGCGCGCATCGGTGGCGAGGAGCTCGCCGTGCTGGTGCCGGGTGGCGACACGGCGGCCGCAGCGGCGCTCGCCGAGCGTGTCCGTGCCGCCATCGCCTCGTACGACTGGTCGACCGTCGCCCCCGACCTCGCGATCACGATCAGCCTGGGTGTCGCGACACGCACGGGCGGCGAGTCGCCGTACGAGCTGCACGCCCGCGCCGACGAGCTGCTGTACGCCGCGAAGCACGCCGGACGCAACCGTGCCATGTGCTGCTCGGGCACCTGACATGGACGGGCGTCGTCCACATCACCCGCGCGCGGCCTTCCGCCGCGCGGTCCCGCAGGGCAGGCTGTACCGCGGGAAGCGGACCAGGGGGCGGCACGGACGGATGAGCGCACGGTGAACGGGGTCCGACGCGAGGTCGACGAGCTCGCCGCGCTCGTCACGGAGGTCGAGCGCACCTCGAACTCGGAGCCGTCGCGCTGCCGTGAGGTCGCGGAGCGCGCGCTCGAGCTCGCCCGCCACCTCGGAGACGAGGCCGCCGAGATGCAGGCCTCGTACCACCTGGGGTTCGCCCTGCACCTGCTCTCCGAGGACCACGCCGCCCTCGACGCGATGGAACGCGCGCTCGAGCTCGCCGTCACCCTCGGCGACCGCGGCTGGGAGGCCCGCGTGCTGGGCGGCCTGGGGGCGGTGCACAGCGGCTTCGGCGACCACGCGACCGCGATCGAGCTGCTCGAGGAGTCGCTCGTGCTGCGTCGCGAGCTGGGTGACAGGTTCGGCATCGCGGCCGCCCTCAACAACCTCGGCGTGACGTACGAGGAGATGGGCCTGATGCCCGATCGCGCACGCGACCTGCTGCACGAGGCGCACGCGATCTTCGTCGAGCTCGGCAGCGAGCACGGGCAGTGCGCGAGCCTGTCCCACCTGGGCGCGCTCGACGTCGCGCTGAGCGAGGAGCTCCTCGCGACCGACCCCGGGGCCGCAGCCGAGGTGGCGGTGCGAGCCCTCGAGACCGAGCAGCGCGCCGTCGAGCACGCACGACGCCTCGGCGACAACCTCCGGCTGCTCGGCGAGACGCTCATCAAGCTCGCCCGCGCACGCCTCGCGACGGGCGACGCGGACGGGGCGCAGGAGGTCATCGACGAGGCACGCGGCCTCACGAGCCTGGTCGACACCACGCACTTCCGGCTGGGCCTGACCGCGACCCAGGGCCGGGTGCACCGCCTGCGCGGGGACCTCGAGGCGGCCGCGCGCTCGCTCGAGACCGGTCTTGCCGCCGCGGCTGCCGACCTGCGCCCGTTCGAGCGCATCGACCTCCTCAACGAGCTCGTCGCGCTGCACGAGCAGCGGGGCGCGTACGCCGAGGCGCTGCAGGCGCACCGGCGGCTGTTCTCCTCGACCCTCGAGCTGCGCGACGAGGTCGCCGAGACCCGGGCGCGTGCGGTCAACGCCCGCCTCGACCTCGAGCGCGCCCGCGCGGCCACCGAGGTCGAGCGACTGCGGGCCGAGCGGCTCGAGATCGACAACAAGCGGCTCGCGTACGAGGCGACGCACGACGCCCTGACGGGCCTGCTCAACCGTCGCGGCTTCGACGCCGCCCTCGCCGTACGGCTCGCGGACGAGCGGGCGTACGTCGCGTGCCTCATCGGCGACCTGGACCACTTCAAGGAGCTCAACGACACGTACTCGCACATGGTCGGCGACGAGGTGCTGCGTCGGGTCGCGCGGATCGTGGCCGGCGCGGTGCGCGGGACGGACGTGGTGGCGCGCATCGGCGGCGAGGAGATCGCCGTGCTCCTCGACGAGGACCGTGGCCCCGAGAACGTCGTGGCGATCTGCGACCGGATCCGTCGTGGGGTCCGCGACCACGACTGGGCCACGATCGCCGAGGACATGCACGTCACGATCAGCATCGGCGCCGCGACGCGCCTCCCGGGAGAGACCGCGGAGGAGCTGCACGGCCGCGCCGACGCCCACATGTACGCCGCCAAGGCCGCGGGCCGCGACCGCATCTCGCTCGACACCGACATCCAGTGGGCGCTCTGAGCCCGGTGCCCGGCTCGCGTCAGGACATGCCGAGCCTGCGCATCGCGCGCAGCCCACGCGTGAACAGCGCGGTCCACCGCTCGGCGGGCATCGCGTAGAGCCGCCCGAGCCCGAGCCCGTGGTGCGCACCGCGCTGCACCGCGACCGTCTGCGTCCACGTCGTCGCCCACAGACCCTCCGGGCCGTGCCGGCGCCCCGACCCCGAGCCCTTGACGCCGCCGAGCGGTGCGGCGGTGCTCCCCCACGCGGCCGCATAGCCCTCGTTGACGTTGACCATGCCGACCTCGAGGCGCTGCGCGAGCCGGCGCCCGTGCGTCGTGTCGCGCGTCCAGATGCTCGCGGCCAGGCCCACGTCCCCTGCGTTGACCAGCCGCACCACCTCGTCCTCGTGGCGCACGGTCGCGACCGAGACCACGGGGCCGAAGGTCTCCTCACGGCTCGCGAGCGCGTCCTCGGGCACGTCCGTGAGCACGGTCGGCTCGTAGAACAGCGGCCCGACGTCGGTGCGGTGCACCCCGCCGGCGAGCACGGTCGCCCCGCGCGAGATCGCGTCCTCGACGTGCGTGCGCACGCGCTCGAGCTGGGCGTGCGAGGTCAGCGAGCCGATGTCGACCGCGTAGTCGAGCCCGGCACCCAGGCGCAGCGCACGCACCCGCGGCACGAACGCCGCGAGGAACGCGTCGGCGACGTCCTCGTGCAGCAGCAGCCGCTCGACCGAGACGCACAGCTGACCCGAGTTCGAGAAGCACGCCCGCACGGCGCCCTCGGCCGCGACCTGCGGGTCGGCGTCCGGCGCGACGTAGAGGACGTTCTTGCCGCCCAGCTCGAGCGTCGTCCCGACGAGCCGCTCCCCCGCACGTGCCGCCACGGTCCGTCCCGTAGGCGTCGAGCCCGTCAGCACGACGTGGTCGACGGCGTCCACCAGAGCCTCGCCGAGGGCTCGCCCGTCCCCGTGGACGACCGCGAGCAGGCCCGGCGGCAGCCCCGCCTCCTCGAGCAGCGCGGCACCCCACAGAGTGGTCAGCGGCGTCTGCGCATCAGGTTTGATCACCACGCCGTTCCCGGCGACGAGGGCGGCGAGCGCGTCACCGATCGTGAGGTTGAACGGGTAGTTGAAGGGCCCGACGACGCCCACGACGCCCACGGGGTGGCGCACCACACGCGTCGAGGTCAGCCCGGGGATGAGCCCCTGGACCCGGCGCGGGGCCAGCAGCGCCCCGGCGCGCCGCGCGTAGTGGCGTGCGACGAGCGCGACGTCGGCGACCTCCTCGTAGGCGTGGACGCGCGCCTTGCCGTTCTCGAGCTGGACGAGGTTGAGCACCTCTGACGCCCGGTCGAGCAGCAGGTCGTGCAGGCGCAGCAGCACCGCAGCACGCTCGGCCACGGGACGGTGGGCCCAGCCGCGCTGGACGGCACGCGCGCGCTCGACGGCCTCCACCACGTCCTGCGGCGTCGACGTCGGCACGTCGGCCAGCGGGGCGCCGGTCAAGGGCGTGCGCGTGGTGACCCGCGGCGCCCCGGGGCGCGCCGCGACGCGCGCGAGCAGGGGCGCGACGTCGTCGGGCTCGAGGGCCCAGGTGGCCGTCGGGTCCTGGTCGGGGTCGACGACGTCGGCGCGGAAGGGCTGCGGCTCGGCCATGCGGGCAGGGTACGCCGCCCCACCCACGCCGGTCAGCCGAGCGCGAGCACCTCCCGGACCTGGGCGTCGACGAGCCCGAGGCACGCTCGCCGGGCGTCGACGGCGGTGCGCGCGGACCGCGCGGCCGCGGCAATCTCGCGGCAGCGCTCGAGGCTGTGCCGGCTGAGCGCGAAGCGCACCCCCGGCACGGCGGCCGGGGACATCGACAGGCTCGTGACCCCCAGTCCCGTCAGCACCAGGGCCATCGCCGGGTCGGCCGCCGACTCCCCGCACACACCCACGGGCTTGCCCACGTCGAGGCCGGCCTCGGCCGTCGCGGCCACCAGGTCGAGCACCGCGGGCTGCCAGGGGTCGAGCAGGTCGACGAGCTCCCCCAGCAGACGGTCGGTCGCCATCGTGTACTGCGCGAGGTCGTTCGTGCCGAGCGAGACGAAGTCCACGACGGCGAGCAGGTCGCGCGCGCGAAGAGCGGCAGCCGGCACCTCGACCATCACGCCGACGGTGCGCACGCCCTCGGCACGCGCGAGGGTCGCGAACTGCTCGGCCTCCTCGACCGAGGCGATCATCGGGGCCATGACCCACGGGTCGCCGCCCGTGCGCTCGGCCGCACGCGCGATCGCGCGCAGCTGGGTCCGCAGCAGCTCCTCGTCGGTGCGCACGAGCCGGAAGCCGCGCACGCCCAGCGCGGGGTTCTCCTCGCCCGAGCGGGTCACGAACGCGAGCGGCTTGTCGGCGCCGGCGTCGAGCGTCCGCACCACCACCTTGCGCCCGCCGAGCGCACCCAGGGCGCGGGCGTAGACCTCGGCCTGCTCGTCCTCGGTGGGGGCGGACGTGCGGCCCAGGTAGAGCACCTCGGTGCGGAACAGGCCCACGCCCTCGACCGCCGCGTCGGTGAGCCGCTCGGCGTCCTCCGCGGTGCCGATGTTGGCGAGCAGGGCGACCGCGTGACCGTCGGCCGTCGTACCCGGGTCGGTCCGTCCCGCGAGGGTCGCGAGCGCCTCGCGGCGCGTCTCGACGCGTCCCCGCAGCTCGTCGTCGGGGTCTACGACCACGGTCCCCGCAGCGGCGTCGACCGCCACCTCGGTGCCGTCCTCGAGCGCCGACGCCCCGACGACCCGCACCACGCACGGGATGCCGAGCTGACCCGCGATGATCGCCGTGTGGCCCGTGGGCCCGCCCTGCTCGATCACGATGCCGAGCACCTTGTCGAGCTCGAGGGCGGCCGTGTCCGCGGGTGAGAGGTCGTCCGCGACCACGACGGAGGGGCGTGCGAGCGCCGGCACGCCGGGCTCGGGCAGGCCCAGCAGCCGCGCGACCACGCGGTCACGCACGCTGCGCAGGTCGGTCACCCGCTCGGCGAGGTACCCACCCGCGGCGGTGAACAGGTCGGCGAACTCCGCGACCGAGCGGTCGACCGCCGGCACGGCGGCCTGCCCGCCCTCGATCCGCGAGCGCACCTGGCCCACCAGCTCGGGGTCGGCCGCCATCATCGCGGTCGCGCCCAGCACGTCGGCGATCGTGCCGCCGGCCTCCTCGGCGCGCTTCTCGAGCGTCCGTGCGACCTGGGCGAACGCCTCCGTGACCTCGGCGACCGCGGCAGCGACGTCGTCGGGCGGTGGCGCCTCGGTGTGCAGCGCGGGCGCCGGGTGGGCACGGGCCACGGGCCCGACGACGGCGCCGCGTCCGACGCCCGAGCCGTGCAGCGTGGTCTGCGAGGTGGCCATCACGCCTCCGCGTCGAGGTCGGTCTCGAGCAGCTCGACGAGCTCGGCGAGCACGTCGTCGGCGCCCTCGCCCTCGGCGCTCAGCGTGACCTCCTCGCCGTTCTTCACCCCGAGGGCCATGACCCGCAGGATGCTCGCCGCGTCGACGGGGGGCGCGTCGCCCTTGGCGATGCGGACGCCGAGGCCAGAGGCGCCGACGGCCTGCGTGAAGAGCTTGGCGGGACGGGCGTGCAGACCGACCTTCGACGCCACGACGGCGCTGCGCTGAGCCATGTCCACTCCTTCGTGCGGTGTGCGGGTGCGGGCTGGTCCCGCGGGATGGGTTGCGGGGTCCCGGCGTGCGCCGGGGCCGGGGCACCGGGGCGCGGTGGGGGCGCCCCGGTGCCCGGGGGTTCAGGGCTCGATCGTGACCTTGATGGCCTCGCCGCGCTGGACGATGCCGATGCCCTCGAGCACCTGGTCGAGCGGCAGCAGGTGGGTGATGAGGTCCTTGACCGGGACCTTGCCGTCGGCGATGAGTTGGAGCGCACGCTTGTTGTGCTCGGGGCTCGATCCGTTGGCGCCCACGATCGTGAGCTCGCTGTAGTGCACGAGGTTCGAGTCGAGCGTGATCGTCGGGTTGTCCTTGGGCAGGCCGCCGAAGAAGCTGATCCGCCCGCCGCGCGCGAGCATCTGGAGCGCCTGCTCCTGCGCCGCACCCGAGGCCGCGGCGGTGATCGCGACGTCCACGCCGCGCCCGTCGGTGAGCTCACGGATCCGCTCGACGGCGTCCTCGTCGGCGCTGCAGATCGCGGCGTCGGGGCTGACCAGCTCGGCCGCCATGTCGAGGCGCTCGCGGCTCAGCTCGACGAGGAACACGCGCGCCGCACCGTACGAGCGCGCGAGGCGCTCGTGCAGGCAGCCGATCGGGCCCGAGCCCACCACCACGACGTCGTCGCCCGGGTTGATCCGCACAAGCTCCTGCGCGTTGAGCGCGCAGGCCAGCGGCTCGGCCACGCTCGCCTCGGCGAAGCTCAGGCCCTCGGGGATGCGGTTGAGGCCGTCGACCTTGAGCACGTTCTCGGGCACCACCATGTACTCGGCGAAGCCGCCGTCGAAGTGGTAGCCCATCGACACCTGGTTCGGGCAGATGTTCATCTGCCCCTTGGCGCAGAACGCGCACTCGCCGCACGGGATCGCGGCGATCACCTGCACGCGGTCGCCCTCGGCCCAGCCCTCGACGCCCGCGCCGACCTGGACCACCTCGCCGGCGATCTCGTGGCCCATGACGCGCGGCGGGTGGATGTGGTGGTGGCCGAACTTCGAGATCTTGACGTCGGTGCCGCAGGTCGAGCAGGCCCGGACCCGGATCTTGACCTCCGTGGCCCCGGCCGTGGGCTCGGGGGCGTCCTCGAGGCGGACGTCGCCGGGGGCGTGGAAGCGTGCGACTCTCATGGTTCTCCTTCTCGGGTGGGCTCCGGTGTCTCCGGCGCCGGGGTGAGCAGGGCGAGCACGGCGTCGGCGGTCTCGGCCGATCGCAGAGCCTCGGCCCGCTCGGGGTCCAGCAGCACCTGGGCGAGCTCCGCGAGGATCGCGACGTGACCGTCGCCCTTCGCCGCGATGCCGATCGCCACGTGCACGGTCGCGCCGTCCCAGTCCACCCCGTCCGGGAAGCGCAGGAAGCTCAGGGCGTCCCGCACGACGGCGGCCTTGCCGGCGAGGGTCGCGTGCGGGATCGCCACGCCCTCACCGATGTACGTCGAGACCGACTCCTCGCGCTCGAGCATCGCCGGGACGTAGGCGGGCTCGACGGCGCCGCTGTCCACGAGGGCCTGCCCGCACCGGCGGATCGCCTCGTCGCGGTCGGCGGCGGTCTCGGCCAGGCGGATCGCGTCCGGCGCGAGGAGTGCGGCCGGGTCGACGTCAGACATCGATCGTCTGACCCTTCTGGATCGCGCTGACGACCTTGGTCACGGCCGGGTCGCCCAGGAACAGGTTGAACGGGACCACCGGGGTGCTCCCGGCCACGCCCCGAGCCCGCTCGGCGAGCCCTGCGTGGGTGAGCACGACGTCGGCGTCCGCCGGGATCTCCTGGACCGAGGTGTGCTCGACCGTGACGCCGTTCTTCGCGAGCTGCTTGCGCACGGTCGAGGCGAGCATGACGCTGCTGCCCATCCCGGCGTCGCACGCGACGACGAGCTTCTTGACCGCACTGCCGTCGATGGTGCCCATGGTTCCTCCTGTGGTCGGGGTGCGGGGCCACGTGCCGTGGCCCCGCACCGGGTCGTGCTCCCGTGTCGTGCGACCCGCGGGTCATGCGTACCCGTAGGTCACGCGTGCCCCTGGGTCATGCGTACAGCTCAGGCCGGGCTCGCGTCACCCGTCACGGCCTCGTTGTGCGCGGTCGCCTCGTTGCGGGCGGTCGCGGTGGTCGTGGTGCCCGCCTTGGACGCCGCCTTGCGCTCGGCGACCTCGGCACGTGCCTCGGCCAGCGCGTCGTCGCCCTCCTCGTCCTCCTGCGGCTCCTTGCGGCCGAGGCCGAGGAGCAGGGCGGCGACCACGAAGCTCACGATCGCGGCGACGGCGATGCCGAGCAGCACCGCCAGGTGACCACCGCGCGGCGTCATCGCCATGTAGGCGAAGATCGACCCCGGTGCTGGCGACGCGACGAGTCCCGACCCGGTGATGATGTTCGTCAGGATGCCCGACGCACCGCCGAGGATCGCGGCCGCGATGAGCTGCGGCTTCATGAGGATGTACGGGAAGTAGATCTCGTGGATGCCGCCGAAGAAGTGGATGACGATCGCGGCCGGGGTCGAGGGCCGCAGCATGCGCGGGCCGAAGAACATGAAGGCCAGCAGGATGCCCAGGCCGGGGCCGGGGTTGGTCTCGAGCATGAACAGGATCGACTTGCCCGCCTCGGTCGACTCGGCCGCGCCGAGCGGGGTGAGGACGCCGTGGTTGATCGCGTTGTTGAGGAAGAGCACCTTGCCGGGCTCGATGATCAGCGAGGCGAGGGGCAGCAGGCTGTTGTCGACGAGGAAGCCGACGGCGCTCTCGGCCCAGCCCATGATCGTGTCGACCACCGGACCGATCGCGAGCAGGCCCGCGATCGCCATGCCCGCCCCCACGATGCCCGCCGTGAAGTTGTCGACGAGCATCTCGAAGCCGGCCTTGGTGCGGTGCTGCACGGCCTCGTCGATCTTCTTGATGATCCAGGCGGCGAGCGGGCCCATCGCCATCGCGCCGAGGAACATGGGCGAGCCGGTGCCGACGATCACGCCGACGGTCGCGATCGCACCGACCACGCCGCCGCGGTTGCCGTGCACCATGCGGCCGCCCGTGAAGCCGATGAGCAGCGGGAGCAGGTAGGTGATCATCGGGCCCACGAGGCCGGTCCACGGCTCGCCGTCCGCGTTCTCGCCCCAGCCACCGATCTGGCCGACCGGGGTCCAGCCCTTCTCGATGAAGAGGGCCGTGATCAGGCCCCACGCGATGAACGCGCCGATGTTGGGCATGACCATGCCGGCCAGGTAGCCGCCGAACCGTTGGACGGTGGCCTTGGCCCCCGTCCCGGTGACCGTGGGTGTGTACTCGCTCATCTCTGGAACTCCTTCGTGCCAGTTGGGGATGCTGTCCGTGCTCGGTGCTGCGGGGCGCCCCGGGGAGCGCGAGGGTCGTGCCCGTTCACCCCGTGCCGACGAGCGGCTCGGCGAGACGGAGATCGAGGGAGTCGGCCGGGAGCAGGCGCGCGGCGCCCGGGTCCACGTCGGCCGGGCAGGGCATCTGGCTCCCCGGGAGCTGCACGGCCGCCGCGCCCCACGAGAGCGCACGCAGGAGCGCCCCGTCGGGGTCGGCGACGTCGTCGCCGGGGCGGCCCGCGCCGCGCGTCCCGGAGAGCTCGTCGTGGGCCAGGAAGCCCGCGAGGAACGCGTCGCCGGCGCCCACGGTGCTGCGCGGCTCCGCGGCGACGGACTCGCCCACGCGCACCTCGCCGTCGGCGGTCACGAGCATCGCGCCCGCCCCACCGAGGCTCACGAGCACCGTGCGCGCACCCGCGGCCTGGAGCTCGCGGGCGGCCTCGGCGACCTCGGCGCGCGACGTCAGCGGACGACCCACGGCCTCGGCGAGCTCCTCGGCGTTCGGCTTGACCAGGTCCGGTCCCGCGGCCACGGCGAGCGCGAACGCCGGTCCGCTCGTGTCGACCGCGACCCGCAGGCCCGCGTCGCTCGCGCGGCGCGTCATCCGGGCGTACGCGTCGACGGGGGCCCCGGGGGGCAGGCTCCCGCACAGCACGAGCCAGCCGCCCGGGACGGCGTCCTCCATCGCGCGGGTGAGCACCACGTCGAGCTCGTCGGGCGTCAGCTCGGCGCCAGGCTCGTTGATCTTGGTGACGGTGCCGTCGGCCTCGGCGACCGTGATGTTCGAGCGGGTGCGGCCCGAGACGGGGACCACGGTGGCACCCACGCGCTCGGCCTCGAGCAGCTCGACGATCTCGGCACCCTCGGGGCCCGCGACGGGCAGCACGGCCCGGCTCGGCACGCCGTTGGCGAGCAGCGCGCGGCTCACGTTGACGCCCTTGCCACCCGGGTGCAGGTGCGTGGCCGTGGCTCGCTGCACGGCACCGCGCACCAGGCGGTCCACCTCGACCGTGCGGTCGAGGCTCGGGTTGAGCGTGACGGTGAGGATCATGCGCGCACCACCCTGGGTCCGGCGGCCTCGACCTCGTCCGCGAGGTCCGGGTCGAGGTCGAGGTCGGTGATCACGGTGTCGACCGCGCTGAGCGGCGCCACCTGGGCGAAGTCGGCCCGGCCGAACTTCGTGTGGTCGGTGAGCACCACGGTGCGGCGGGCCGCGGCGACCAGGGCGCGCTTGACGCCCGCTTCAGCGAGGTCCGGCGTGGTGAGCCCGCGCTCGGCCGTGATGCCGTTGGTGCCGAGGAACGCGACGTCGGCGAACACGTCCTGCATCGACCGCTCGGCCCACGGGCCCACGGCGGCGAGCGTGCGGCCGCGCACCGTGCCACCCAGGAGGTGCAGCGTGATGTTGCTGCGCGTGGCGAGCACCATCGCGACCGGCAGGCCGTGCGTCACGACGGTCAGCTCACGGTCGGTGGGCAGCATCTCCGCGAGGCGGATGGTCGTGGTGCCGGCGTCGAGGATGATCGCGCCGCCCTCGGGCACCTCGTCGAGCGCGGCCTTGGCGATGCGCTCCTTCTGCCCGGCCATGCGACCCTCGCGGTCCGAGACCGCGGGCTCGATGCCCAGCCGCTCGACGGGGATGGCACCGCCGTGCACCCGGCGCAGTAGCGCACGGCGCTCGAGGGCCGTGAGGTCGCGGCGCACGGTCTCGGGCGTGACGTCGAGGGCCTCGGCGAGCTCCTTGACCTCGACGCGGCCGTCACGGCGCGCGCGACCCAGGATCTCCTGCTGCCGCTCCGTCGCGTACATGGCTCCCTCGCCGCCCTGGACGCCGTCGTCGGCGCCCGACCAGATGTTGCAATGCCTTTGTCTATTTCCGTTTGTGTCCGCTTGTCAAGGGTGAGGGACAGAACCGGATCCGACCCGGGACCAAAGCCCCCACCCGGACGACGGCGCTGCGACGGGCGAGCCCGTCCGGGAGCGGGCACGACGAAGGCCCCGGCGAGCAGGGCTCACCGGGGCCTTGTCGTGCGGGTCAGTGGGGCTGGTAGGGCGAGACGACGACCTCGACCCGCTGGAACTCCTTGAGGTCCGAGTAGCCCGTGGTCGCGAGCGCCCGGCGCAGCGCACCCACCAGGTTGAGCGTGCCGTCGGCCTGCCGGCCCGGGCCGAAGAGGATCTCCTCGAGCGTGCCCGCGGTGCCCACCTCGACGCGCTCGCCGCGCGGCAGCTGCGGGTGGTGCGCCTCGGGGCCCCAGTGCCAGCCGCGGCCGGGCGCCTCGGCCGAGCGCGCGAGCGCCGCGCCGAGCATCACGGCGTCGGCGCCGCAGGCCACGGCCTTCACCAGGTCGCCCGAGCGGCCCACGCCACCGTCGGCGATCACGTGCACGTACCTGCCGCCGGACTCGTCGAGGTAGTCACGACGCGCCGCGGCGACGTCGGCCACCGCCGTGGCCATGGGCGCGTGGATGCCGAGCGAGACGCGCGTGGTGTGCGCCGCTCCCCCGCCGAAGCCGACGAGCACGCCCGCGGCACCCGTGCGCATGAGGTGCAGGGCCGCGGTGTACGTCGACGCGCCGCCCACGATCACCGGCACGTCGAGCTCGTAGATGAAGCGCTTGAGGTTGAGCGGCTCGGCGCGGCCCGAGACGTGCTCGGCCGACACGGTGGTGCCGCGGATGACGAACAGGTCGACCCCCGCGTCGACGACGTTCTTCCAGTACTGCTGGGTGCGCTGCGGCGAGAGCGCACCCGCCACGGTCACGCCCGACGCCCGCACCTCCTGCAGCCGCTGGGTGATGAGCTCGGGGATGATCGGCGCGGCGTAGATCTGCTGCATCCGACCGGTCGCCTCGTCGGGCGCCAGCGCCGCGATCTCCTCGAGCAGCGAGGTCGGGTTCTCGTAGCGCGTCCACAGCCCCTCGAGGTCCAGCACACCGAGCCCACCGTGACGACCGAGCGCCACCGCGGTCTCGGGGCTCATCACCGAGTCCATCGGGGCAGCCACCACGGGCAGCTCGAAGTGGTACGCGTCGATCTGCCAGCCGACCGAGACCTCCTCCGGGTCACGCGTGCGGCGCGAGGGCACCACGGCGACGTCGTCGAAGGAGAAGGCCCGGCGACCGCGCTTGCCGCGGCCGATCTCGATCTCGTTGCTCACGCGCCCAGGCTACCGGCGCGCGCCGCGCCTGCCGTCCGTCCGCGCCGCCGACGGCGGGACGGGCACGGACGGCGGGCGCCGGGCGGACGGAAGCGCGTTCAGCCGAACAGCTCGACGATCGCCGAGGTGAACGCCTTCAGGTCGTCCGGGTTGCGCGAGGTCACGAGCGGGAACCCCTCGTGGTCCACGACCACCTCACGGTCCTCCCACGAGCCGCCGGCGTTGCGGATGTCCGTCGCGAGGCTCGGGTACGACGTGAGCTGCTTGCCGCGCACCGCGTCCGCCTCGACGAGCGCCCACGGTCCGTGACAGATCGCCGCGACCGGCTTGCCCGCCGCGACCACGTCGCGGACGAGCGCGACCGCCTGCTCCTCGAGGCGCAGGGAGTCGGCGTTGACGGTGCCGCCCGGCACCACGAGCAGGTCCAGGTCGCTCACGGAGATCTCGCCGTAGGCGCGGTCGACCGGGTAGCTGCCGCCCGGGTCGAGGTCGTTGTTGACCGTCGAGACCTCACCGCGCTCGGGCGCCACGAGCAGCGGGGTCCCGCCGTGCTCCTCGACGACGCGCCACGGCTCGGTCAGCTCGGGCTCCTCGATCCCCTTGCTGCTGGTCAGGAAGGCGACGGTGCGTCCGGTGAGGTGACTCATCCTGCTCCTTCCTCCGGTGGTCCCTCGAGCCTGCGCCACACCGCGCGGGTGCGCATCCCGGCGTGGTGGGCCCTGCCGTGTGGGTACCCGCTGGCAGGCTGGGAAGCACACGGGGGGCGTACCCGAGAGCAGGCCGAGAGCAGGCCGGGAGCACACCGGGAGCGCGGAGGTGACGCAGGTGACGAGGCCCAGGGCCGGAGCGGCCGGACGACAGCGGTCGCCCTGGGCAGCCCTGCTCCGTCGGGCGCGCAGGTGGTGGCGTCGGGACCGTGCCGCATGGCACGGAGGACCCGTCGTCGCGTTCGACACCGAGACCACGGGGGTCGACGTCCGCCACGACCGCATCGTCTCGGCGGCGGTCGTGCGGCGCGACGCCCGCGGCACCGTGGTCCGCACCTGGCTGGTCGACCCCGGTCGGTCGATCCCGGCGCTCGCGACGGCCGTGCACGGGATCACCACCGAGCACGCCCGGACGCACGGTCGTGACGCCCGTGCGGCCCTCGACGAGCTCGCGACGGCCCTCGCCGAGGCTCTCGTCCACGGCGAGCCCGTGGTCGCGTTCAACGCCGCGTTCGACCTCTCGCTCCTCGAGGCCGAGCTGCACCGTCACGGGCTGCCGACGCTCGAGGCACGTGCGCCCGGCAGCAGCCACCTGGTCCTCGACCCGTGGGTGCTCGACCGCTCGTTCGACCGGCACCGGCCGGGCACGCGCAGGCTCGCGGACCTGTGCGCCCACTACGGGGTGCCGACGCACGGCCTGCACACCGCCGAGGGCGACGCCCTCGCGGCCCTCGGGCTGCTCGACGCCGTCGTCGGCCGCTTCCCGACCGTCGCGCGGCGCCCGCTCGGCTCGCTGCACCGGCTGCAGGCGGCGACCCACCGTCGCAGGGCCCGCGCCTACCGGCGACGCCACGATCTCGCGCCGCCCGGCACCGACGAGGCGTGGCCGGTCGCCCGGCCCCTGCTGGAGGGGGTCTGACGCGTCAGGCCGTCGCGTCGCGGTCGACGACGTCTCGCGCGAGGGCGTCGGGCTCGAGAACGGCACGCACACGGGTGTCCACCTCGGCCGTGCGGCTCACCAGGAGCCCCGTCCCGGCCGTCCCGGGCAGGTAGTCGGAGCCGTCGAGCCGTCGGCTCACACCACCCGACTCGCGGACGAGCACCGCTCCCGCCGCGTGGTCCCACGGCTGGGTGCGCCACCACAGGCACACGTCCCGGCGTCCGGCCGCGAGGTCGGCGTACGCCTTCCCCGCCCACAGCCGCTCGCTCGTCGTGATGCGTGGGCCCAGCGCGGGCGCACGCGCGTCGAGGTGCGCGCGCACCGCAGGCGGCAGGTAGGAGGTCGCGACCCCGCCGACCAGCGGCTCGTGCGCCGCGGCCGGCTGCAGCCGGCGGCCCGAGACCCAGGCCCCCGCACCACGCTCGGCGACGTAGGTCTCCCCCGGCTCCGGCAGGCAGATCCAGCCCGCGACCGCGCTCCCGTGCTCGACGAGCGCGACCATGACGGCGTAGTCGGGCTCGCCCTCGACGAAGGCGCGCGTCCCGTCGATCGGGTCCACCACCCACGTGCGCGGGGCGTCGAGGGCGTCGAGGACGCGCGCGTCGAGCGACGCCGCCTCCTCGCCCACCACGGGCACACCGGGGGCGAGCTCCGCGAGCCCTGCCGCGAGGGCCCGTTCGGCCTCGGTGTCGACCACCGTCACGAGGTCGCCGGGCCCCTTCTCGCTCACGTCGCCGGCTGCGAGCGCCCGGAACCGCGGTGCGACGACCTGGTGCGCGACGCGTTCGACCAGTGCCGTGACGTCGTCGACCGCGGGCGCCGGGGGCAGCTGCACCGGCGCGCTCACCGCCCGCTGTAGTTGGGTGCCTCGGAGACCATCTGCACGTCGTGCGGGTGGGACTCCTTGAGGCCCGCCGAGGTGATCCGCACGAACCGGCCCCGCTCCTGGAGCTGCGGAACGGTGCGAGCGCCCACGTAGAACATCGACTGGTGCAGGCCGCCGACCAGCTGGTGCGCGACGGCGCCGAGCGGACCGCGGTACGGCACCTGGCCCTCGATGCCCTCGGTGATGATCTCGTCGTCGCCAAGGTCGCCCTGGAAGTAGCGGTCCTTGGAGTACGACCGCCGGTCGCCCCGCGACTGCATCGCGCCCAGCGAGGCCATGCCGCGGTAGCGCTTGAACTGCTTGCCGTTGACGAACACCAGGTCCCCCGGGCTCTCGTCGCAGCCGGCGAGCAGGCCGCCCAGCATCACGGTGTCGGCGCCCGCGACCAACGCCTTCGCGATGTCACCCGAGTACTGCAGGCCGCCGTCCCCGATGACGGGCACGCCCGCGGGACGGCACGCCTTGGCGGCCTCGTGGATCGCGGTGACCTGCGGCACGCCCACCCCGGCGACCACGCGCGTGGTGCAGATCGAGCCCGGTCCCACACCCACCTTGACGGCGTCGACACCGGCGTCGACGAGGGCCTGGGCGCCCTCGCGCGTCGCGATGTTCCCGCCGATCACCTGGACGTGCCGCATCGCGGGGTCGCCCTTGATCCGGCGCACCATGTCGAGCATGAGGCGTGCGTGGCCGTTCGCGGTGTCGACCACCAGCACGTCGACGCCCGCGTCGACCAGCGCACCCACGCGGTCCCACGCGTCGCCGAAGAAGCCCACCGCGGCTCCCACGAGCAGGCGTCCCTCCCCGTCCTTGGTGGCCGACGGGTACTGCTCGCTCTTGACGAAGTCCTTGACCGTGATGAGGCCCTGGAGCACGCCGCGCTCGTCGACCAGCGGGAGCTTCTCGACCTTGTGCTTGGCGAGCAGCGCCGCCGCGTCCTCGCGCGCGATGCCCACCGGCCCCGTCACGAGGGGCTGCGGGGTCATGACCTCGTGCACGCGCAGCGTCGGGTAGTCCGCGGGGGCGACGAACCGCAGGTCGCGGTTGGTGACGATCCCGAGCAGGCGTCGCTCGCCGTCCACGACCGGCAGGCCCGACACCCGGTAGCGGCCGCACTGCTCGTCGAGCTCGGCGAGGGTCGCGTCCGGGCTGATCGTCACCGGGTCCGACACCATGCCGCTCTCGGACCGCTTGACGAGGTCCACCTGGTGGGCCTGGTCCTCGATCGAGAGGTTGCGGTGCAGCACGCCGACACCGCCCTGGCGCGCCATCGCCACCGCCATGCGCGCCTCGGTCACGGTGTCCATCGCCGCGGACACGAGCGGGATCGCGACCGAGATCTCGCGCGTGAGTCGCGAGGTCGTGTCGACCTCGCTCGGGACCACGTCGGTCTCTCCCGGAAGGAGCAGGACGTCGTCGTAGGTCAGGCCGATGAGGCCGAACGGGTCCGTCGCAGGGGCACTGGGCTCGAGCTCGCTCACCCCGCGATAGTACGCAGGGCCCGACGGCGAGCGTGCCTCGCGTCCGCCGGTCGGGTCAGGTGATCAGGCCGCGGCGCAGCCCGATCGCGACGGCCTGCGCGCGGTCGGCCGCCCCGAGCTTGCGGAACAGCCGCCGGGCGTGGGTCTTGACGGTGTCCTCCGACAGGAACAGCTCGGCGCCGATCTGGGCGTTGGAACGCCCGTGGCTCATCCCGGCCAGCACCTCGAGCTCACGCTTGGTGAGCTCGACCGTGGGCTGGTCGGGGCGCGGTGGCACGGCGACGGGTGTGCGCGGGCGCTCCCCGGCGGGTGAGCCGTTCTGCTGGGGCACTCCCGTGGCGACGAGCGCGTGGGCCGCGACGGCCGCGAGCTCGCTGCGGTCGACGTCGGGCGCGAGGTACCCGCGGGCGCCGAGCGCCACGGCACGGTCGAGCGTGATCTCGTCACCGGGCACGGCGAGCATGATCACCACGGGGTTGACGCCGAGCATGCGCATGCGGCGGATGGCCTCGATCGGCCCCGCCCCGGGCAGGTGAGCGTCGAGCAGCACGATCCCGGGGGCCGAGCGCCGGGCGAGGGCCACGAGCTCCTCGGCCGTGGCCGCGCCGCGCGCCGGCAGCAGCGCCGGCACACCGTGCGCGGCCGCGACGATGCGCTCGCGCACCGACGAGGTGCCATGGCACACGACGACGCCGGTCATCGGTCTCCTTCGGTCCGGGGCGGACCGAAGCCCGCGCCTGCACGCGCTCCCTGCCGTGCACGTTCCTCATCGGCCACCTGGGCCCCGGACGTTAGCGCTGCGGTCGGGTGAGAACCTGCGGACGGTCCGCCACCGGCGTCGATCACGGCGCGGAGCGCACCCCGCACGCCGCCTCAGCCGACGACGGCCACGATCTCGTGGAGCGCGCCCGTGAGCGTGCGCACGCGGTGGACGTTCGCCGGGAGCTCCACCTGCCCGACGCCCTCGCGGTGCAGGAACACCGGGATCTCAGGAGCGGTGTCGACCACGGCCTGGACGGTCTGCCCCGCCTCGAGATCAGCGGCGCCGCCGTCGGCCGCGACGTGCACGAGGACCGCCGCAGGCCGCACGCGGTCCACGGCCGTCGCGACCGCACGCGTGCGCGGCCCGGAGAGGACCTTGGCCCGCACGCCGTTCTCCTGCATCGCGGTCGCGAGGACGTGCACGAGGAGGTCGGACGAGCGCCCGGTCGGCACCGCGAGCACGACGGGGCGCTGATCGGCCTGACCGGCCTCGCCGCGCTCCGCGCCACCGCCCCGTGCAGCGGACACCGCGGCACGGCTGCGCAGCTCCGAGAACGCCGCGGCGACGAGGGCCGGCGCCGCGTGCTCACCGGGTGACTCGAGAGCGGCGCGCTTGTCGAGCGCCTCGAGCGCGGGCTGGACCAGGTCCGTCCACCAGGCCAGCACGTCACGGGGATGGACGCGAGCGAGCATCCACCGCACGGCGGCGTTGTCGAACTGCGCCGCGGCCGCGACCAGCGCGGGCGGGTCCGCCGCCATCGGCACGGCGTCCGCGAACGCGTCGATGACCTCGGCACCTGCCGCGGGAGCGCCGAGCACGTCGGCGCTCGGCTCGGCGGCGCTCAGTGCGCTCCGCGCCGCCTCGGCCGGTGCGACGCCCTCGAGCGTGAGCCTGCGCATCACGAGCAGGCGCGACACGTCCGCCGCCGAGTAGCGACGGTGGGAGCCCGCCAGGTGCTCCGACGGGCCGAGTCCGTACCGCCGGTCCCACGTGCGCAGCGTCGCCGGCGCGACCCCGAGCCGGCGTGCGACGGCCGCGACGGTCAGCGAGGGGCCCGCGGTCTGCGTCGCCGTGGGCTCCGGTTCGTGCGCCTGGCTCGTCATCTCCGTGCCGTCCTGGTCCGCGGGGGTGCCGCGCTCGTCGGGCGCAGCGCGCTCCGGGGCTGCCGGACGTCGTCCGCGCGCCCGGGGGTGTGGGGGCGTGGCCATGAAGCGATTGTGCCCAGGCCTTGGCGCGCTCCGCCAGCGCGCCACACCATGCTCAGCGCCCCTGCGTCGTGATCGTTGCACAATCCGGACAACTCTGGCGCGCCCCTGCACCGTTCGATCCCGCATCTCGAAGAAGTTTGAAGAAGGGGCTTGACCAACTTCTGGCGCGCTTCTAGGTTGGTCGCATTGCACCGGCCACCGGCCACCGCCGGATCCCGCCGGATCCGCCAGCTCGACCAAGGAGGACCCATGACGGAGATCTCGCGCCTGCCCGGACCGGTGATGGACCTGTGGGAGTGGCAGTACGAGGGCAAGTGCCGCGAGGCCGACCCCACGCTCTTCTTCCACCCCGAGGGCGAGCGCGGCTCGGCCCGCCGTCGCCGCGCCGAGGCCGCCAAGGCCGTGTGCGCCACCTGCCCGGTCCTCCAGCAGTGCCGTGAGCACTCCCTCGCCGTCCGTGAGCCCTACGGGGTCTGGGGCGGCATGTCCGAGGAGGAGCGCGCCGCCACCCTCGCCCAGCGCCTGCGCAAGGCGAGCTGACCCGGCCCACCCACGCACCGCACGAGGCCCCCGCCCGAGGGCGGGGGCCTCGTCGCGTCCCTGGCCCACGAGGGGGACGACCTGATGAGCCGACTCGACCGGTGGCAGCAGCGGACGGAGCTCCCGCTCGTCGGCGCCGCCCTCGCCTTCCTCGTCGCCTATGCCGTACCCATCGCGGCTCCCGACGCCCCGGACGCCGTGCAGCGCACGGCGCAGGCCGTCGTCGGCGTGACCTGGGCCGCCTTCTGGGTCGACTACGCCGTCCGGCTGGCGCTGGCCCCCGACCGCCGGGCCTTCGCCAGGCGGAACCTGGTGGATCTCGCGGTGCTCGTCCTGCCGCTCCTGCGGCCGCTCCGGCTGCTGCGCGTCCTCGCCGTCCTGTCCGTCCTCAACCGGGCGGGCGTCCACGGCCTTCGCGGTCGGGTGGTGCTCTACGTGACCGTCGGTACCGCCCTCCTGCTCACGGCCGCCGCCCTCGCCGTCACCGACGCCGAGCGCGCCGCCGTCGGCAGCCCCATCCAGAACTTGGGCGACGGCTTCTGGTGGGCCGTGACGACGATGACGACGGTCGGGTACGGCGACACCTACCCCGTCACCACGACCGGCAGAGCCGTCGCCGTCGCGCTCATGCTCGCGGGCATCGCCCTCCTGGGCACGGTCACCGCGACCCTGGCGTCCTGGCTCGTGGACAGGGTCGCCGAGGAGGGCGAGGCGGAGCAGACCGCGACCCGCGCCCAGGTGGCCGAGCTCGCCCGGGAGGTCGCCGAGCTGCGCAAGGCCCTCGCGCACGAGCCCGCCCCCGTGCACGACGACGCCCCGCCCTCCGGTGCGGAGGAGCGGGGCGTCGGTCGGCGCTGAGGTTCAGCCCTGGACGACCGCCAGGATGTCGCGCGCCGAGAGGATGAGGTACTCCTCGCCGGCGTACTTGACCTCGGTGCCGCCGTACTTGCTGTAGATGACCTTGTCACCCACGGCGACGTCGATCGGGACGCGGTTGCCCTTGTCGTCGACGCGGCCGGGACCCACCGCGAGGACCTCGCCCTCCTGGGGCTTCTCCTTCGCGGTGTCCGGGATGACCAGACCGGAGGCCGTCGTCTGCTCCGCCTCGAGCGTGCGGACGACGACCCGGTCCTCGAGCGGCTTGATGGAGACCGACACAGCGGACCTCCCCTTCGCAGTCGTGGGAACGGACGATGAGCGGCCACGGGCCCGGACCGCCCGTCGTCGCGGGTGCCGGTCGATCCTGCCGTGCGGCCGTGCTGGCACCCTCCGGGGAGGAGTGCCAGGACTGAATCTAGGCCGCGGTTAGCACTCGGTCAACATGAGTGCCAACGCGTCCGCGCCAGGCGCGCACACCGGGAGCAGCAGCGCCGCCACCGCCCGGGCGCGACCGGTCGCCTCGTCGTGGCGGCCGCGCGCGTGGAAGGATCACGGGGTGGACCCGGAAGCCCTGACCCAGCTCTTGAGCCCTCAGGGGTGGGCCCTGCTCAACGCCCTCCCGCCCTACGACGAGCGCATGGCGATGACGCTGTCGGAGCGTCTCCACCGCGAGGGGGTGGACCCGGTGCTCGTGGCCGCGGCTCTCACGCAGTCGCGGCTCCGCGCTCGAGGACGCGAGAAGTCCGACGACTTCGCCGACGGCATGCTGTTCACCCAGGCAGGGCTCGAGCAGGCCACGCGGCTCACGGTCGGCGCCCGCCACGCTCGGCGGTACGCCCAGGCGGGCTGCACCCGCGTGGCCGACCTCACGTGCGGGATCGGCGGTGACGCCATGGCGATGTCGGCTCTCGGTCTGCGCGTGCTCGCGACCGACGTCGACGAGCTCACGGCCGCGGTCGCGACCGTCAACCTGCGCCACTTCCCGGAGAGCGAGGTGCGGCACGGCGACGGGCTCGCTCTCGACCTCGCCGCCGAGGGCGTCGACGGGGTCTTCGCGGACCCGGCACGCCGCACCGCCTCGGGACGGCGGCGCCACGACCCGGCCGCGTACGCACCCCCGCTCGACGACGTGCTCGGGCTGCGATCGTCCGTGCCGGCCCTGGGCGTCAAGGTGGGCCCCGCGATCCCGCACACCGCCGTGCCCGCGGACGCCGAGGCGCAGTGGGTGAGCGTCGACGGCTCGGTCGTCGAGGCCGGTCTGTGGTTCGGACCGCTCGCACCCGAGGGACCGGGCCGCAGCGCCCTGGTGCTGAGGGGCTCGGCGGCGACCGCGGTACGCGCACCCGACGGCGAGGTCCCCGCACCCGAGGTGGGCCCCGTCGGGGCGTACCTGCACGAGCCCGACGGCGCCGTGATCCGCGCGGGTCTCGTGGGCCTAGTCGCGCAGGAGGTGCGCGGACGCCTGCTGGACCGCACGATTGCGTACGTGACCGCGGACACCCTGGTCGACACCGACCTCGCCACCACCTATCGCGTGCTCGACGTGCTGCCCTTCGGGCTCAAGCGACTGCGCACCGCGTTGCGTGAGCGCGAGGTCGGGCGTCTCACGATCAAGAAGCGCGGCACCGCCGTCGCGCCCGAGCAGCTGCGCAAGCAGCTCGACCTGCGCGGTGACCAGGAGGCGACGATCGTGCTCACCCGCATCTCCGGCGCCCAGCACGTGATCGTCGCGGAGCCGGTCTGATGCAGATCCCGTTCGCGGCGTCCGAGCGGTCCACGATCGGCATCGAGTGGGAGCTCGCGCTGGTCGACGCGGACAGCGGCGACCTGCGCCAGGTCGCCCAGACGGTCCTCGACGCGGTCGCGCCGGCCGACGGCGGCGAGCACCCGAGCATCAAGCAGGAGCTGCTGCTCAACACGGTCGAGATCGTCACGGGCGTGTGCCGCAGCGTGGGCGAGGCGGCGGCCGACCTCGAGCGCAGCATCGCCGAGCTGCGGGCCGTCACCGACCCGCTGCGGGTCGAGCTCATGTGCGCCGGGACCCACCCGTTCGCGCGGTGGACCCACCAGAAGGTCACCGACAAGCAGCGGTACGCGACGCTCATCGACCGCACCCAGTGGTGGGGACGGCAGATGCTGATCTACGGCGTGCACGTGCACGTGGGGATCGAGGACCGCGCGAAGGTGCTGCCCATCCTCCAGGCGGTGCTCACCTACTTCCCGCACCTGCAGTCGCTCTCGGCCTCGTCGCCGTTCTGGGGCGGCAAGGACACGGGGTACGCGTCCAACCGCGCACTCATGTTCCAGCAGCTGCCGACCGCGGGGCTGCCGTTCCAGTTCGACAGCTGGTCGCAGCTCGAGGCGTACACGGCGGACATGATCCACACCGGCGTGATCGACCAGTTCGACGAGATCCGGTGGGACCTGCGGCCGTCCCCGCGGCTGGGCACCCTCGAGATGCGCATCTGCGACGGCGCGTCGAACCTCGCCGAGGTGTCGGCCTTCGCGGCACTGATCCACTGCCTGGTCGAGCACTTCTCGACGATGCTCGACGAGGGCAAGGAGCTACCGCGCCTGCAGCCGTGGTTCGCGCAGGAGAACAAGTGGCGCTCGGCCCGCTACGGCATGGACGCGATCGTCATCCTCGACGCGGCCGGCAACGAGGAGCTCGTGACGGACTCGACCGAGAAGCTGCTGGCCGAGCTCGAGCCCACGGCCGAGCGCCTCGGCTGCGCGGCCGAGCTCGACGGCGTGCGCACGATCCTGCGCAAGGGCGCCTCCTACCAGCGGCAGCGCGCCGTGGCCCGCCGCAACGGCGGCGAGCTCGACGCCGTCGTCGCCTCCCTCGTCGCCGAGATGCGCGCGGGGAAGCCCCTCTGACCCCTCCGGTCGCCGTCGACCCACGCTGCCCGGGAGCATTCCCGACCCGAGTGGAGCGTTCCCGACCCGTGTGGAGCGTTCCCGACCCGAGTGGAGCGTTCCCGACCCGTGTGGAGCGTTCCCGACCCGAGTGGAGCGTTCCCGACCCGTGTGGAGCGATCGCGGGGGCTCCACCGGCGTGTCGCACCCGGGAACGCTCCACATCCACCGGCGGGTGGATGAACGAGAACCCGGAGCACCCGACCTGGCATCACCCGGTACTTGCCATAGCCAAGTAGTGGGCCTAGCCTGATCGCGTGACCGACGACCCGCGCGACCCGCAGCTGCTCAAGGGCGTGCTCCCCATGCTCGTCCTCGCGCTGCTGACCGAGCGCGAGTCGTACGGGTACGAGCTCGTGACGCGGCTGGAGTCGGCCGGGCTGGTCGACATCTCGGCGGGCAGCGTCTACCCCGTCCTCACGCGCCTCGAGCGCGAGGGGCAGATCACGTCCCGCCTCGTCGCCTCCACCACCGGCCCGGCGCGCAAGTACTACCTACCGACGACGGCGGGCGGCGCGCGCCTCGACCGGTCCCGCCGCGCCTGGTCCGAGCTCGCCGCGACCGTCGCCGGCGTGCTCGACCGCCTACCCACGGGTCCCGCCGCGGCGCCCGACACGTCGTCCACCACCACCCAGGAGCAGTCATGACCCGCACCCCCGTCGACGACGCACCCACGGCCGCCCCGGCCCTGGCGGACCGGCTGCGCCGCGAGTGGTACCTCGCGCGCCTCGACTGGGCGATGCAGGACTACCCGCGCCGCGAGTTCCGCCGCATCCGCGCGGACCTTCGTGCGGAGCTCGCCCCCGCCGCGGCCGAGGTCGGCATGCGGCAGGCCCTCGCCGATCTCGGTCACCCGCGCACGCTCGCCGAGCGCTACACGGCGGAGCTCGGCCGCAAGCTCCCCCGGTGGACCGCGGGAACGGTGGTCGCGGGCGTCGCCGTCGGCGTCGTCGCCTATCTCACGTTCGCCTACGCGTTCGGCAGCCTCGACACCCTCGAGGCCCTCGGCGGCGGCTCGGTGACGCTCCACCCGCTCGGCGGCGAGGTCGTGCTCACCCACACCGACGACGAGATCTCGGTGCAGAGCAGCGGCTCGTGGGGGTGGCTCACGCTCTACGCGGGAGTCGCCGTGGTGTCCTTCGCGCTCGGCTCACGCCTGTGGCGCGCGTTCTGAGCCGTCAGAGCACCACCTGGGTGAGCGGCATGGACGAGTCGACCGCGAGGTCGAGGGGGGACGCCGGCACACCACGCCGCACAGCGGCGGCGCCAAGGGCGGCGATCATCGCGCCGTTGTCCGTGCAGTAGCGGATCGGCGGGATGCGCACGTCGATCCCGGCCTCGGCGCACCGCTGCGTCGCCATCTCGCGCAGCTGGGAGTTCGCGCTGAACCCGCCACCGATCACGAGCGTGCCGACGTCGTGCCTCCGGCACGCCGCGATGGTCTTCGCCGTCAGCACGTCGGCGACGGCGTCCGCGAACGAGGCCGCGACGTCCTCGAGGGGGATCTCCTCGCCCGCGTCCTGACGCGCCTCGACCCAGCGGGCCACCGCCGTCTTGAGCCCGGAGAACGAGAAGTCGTAGGCGTGCTTCTCCTGGTCCTTGGGCGCCGTGAGGCCGCGCGGGAACCGGATGGCACGCGGGTCGCCGGCACGCGCGAGCCGGTCGATGTGCGGACCCCCGGGGTACGGCAGGCCGAGCAGCCGCCCCACCTTGTCGAACGCCTCACCGGCCGCGTCGTCGAGGGTCGACCCGAGCTCGGTCACGCCGTGCACGGCGTCGTCGACCAGCAGCAGCGACGAGTGCCCGCCCGAGACGACGAGCGCCATGACCCGCTCGGGGAAGAGCCCGTGCACCACCTCGTCGACCACGGCGTGGCCGATCACGTGGTTGACGCCGAGCAGCGGCACGTCGAGCGCGAGCGCGAGAGCCTTGGCGGCCGAGGTCCCGACCGTGAGCGGGCCGACGAGGCCCGGGCCGGCCGTCACCGCGACGGTCCCGACCTGCCCCAGGTCGACGTCGGCCTCGGCGAGCGCCCGCTGGACGGTGGGCACCATCGCCTCGAGGTGGGCGCGCGAGGCGATCTCGGGGATGATCCCGCCGAACCTCGCGTGCTCGTCGACCGACGAGGCGACGGCGTCGACCAGCAGCTCGGTGCGGTCGTCGTGGACGCGAGCGAGTGCCACCCCCGTCTCGTCGCACGAGGTCTCGATGCCCAGGACCAGGGCGGCGTCACGCATGGGCCCAGCCTAGGGCGTCGGCGGGGTCCGGCCGTCGAGCTCCAGGCGCATGGTGAAGGCGTCGACGTCCTCGGGCTGGTAGTAGCGTCGCCGCCGGCCGAGCACCTCGAACCCGGCCTCGCGGTAGAGCGCGATGGCCGGCTCGTTGTCGACGCGCACCTCGAGCAGCACCGCGCTCGCCCCGTCGGCGCGGGCACGGTCGACGAGCGCCGCGAGCAGCACACGGCCGTACCCACGGCGCTGCGCCGCGCCCGCGACGGCGAGCGTCATCACCTGCGTGACCTCCCCGTCGAACCACGAGCCCGCGTACGCGACGACGTCCGACGAGGGCACGAGACCCGCCGGGGCCCGCGCGTCCGGCTCCGCGTCGATCCCGACGTACCAGCGTCCTGGGCCGCCGATCTCCTCGCGCACCATCGCGGCCGACCACGCCGAGGGGCCGAACAGCTCGCGCTCGAGCGCCGCGAGCCTGGTCGCGTCGCCGGGCCCGAGCTCGCGCACGCGCGGTGCGCTCACCCCGTGACGCGCTTGCGCGCGGCCGACGGCGCGACGTCGGGGCGCCGCAGGTACAGGGGCTCGGTGGGGGTCGCCTCGCCACGCTCGGTGCGCGCCCGGGCGAGCGCCGCGAGCACACCCAGGTCCACGTGCGCCGGCTCGCGGGGCTCGACACCGAGGACGTCCGCGTAGAGGGGCGCTCCCGGGCCTACGACGACGGCGCCGTCCGCGAGCCCCGCCTGCACGAGGGCGTCCGGACGGTCGACCAGGGGTCCGGCGACGACGGTGATCGCGTCACGCGTGGCGCCGTCGACCCGCCGGTAGCGCGCGGCGTAGAGCTCACGGCGGCGCGCGTCGGAGAGGACGAGGACCTCTCTCGCGTCGGGGTGCGCGGCCAGCGCCGCCGCGCCGAGCGCGTCGAGGCTCGGCACCCCGTGCACGGGCACCGCGAGCGCGAGCGCGAGCGTGCGCGCCGTCACCAGGCCGGCCCGCAGGCCGGTGAACGGGGCCGGGCCGGTGCCGACCACCACGGCCTCGAGGTCGCTGCGCGCCACCGCGGCCTCGCCGAGCACCTCGACCACCAGCGGGGCGAGGAGCTCGGCGTGGCGACGCTCGGGCGAGCGTCGTTCCGCGAGCACCCTCGGGCCCCGAGGGTCCACGACGGCGACGGCGATCTCTCCGGACGTGTCGATGCTCAGGACGGGCACGCGGTCATCCTCCCAGCACCGGGGCGAGCGCGCTGGCGAGGTCCAGGCCGGCCCACCGCGCGCCGACGGCCCGCACCGTGACGTCGCGCGGACCGGCGTCGGCCTCGAGCGGGTCCACGTCGCCGCCCTGCGCACCGTGCGGACGCGCGATCGTGACCTCGAGCCTGTCCTCCGACAGCACCTCGGCGAGCCCCTCTCCCCACTCGACCACGGTCACCGAGTCCTCGAGGGACTCGTCGAGGTCCAGGGCGTCGAGCTCCTCGAGCGAGCCCAGCCGGTACGCGTCGACGTGCACGAGCGCGGGTCCGCCCACCAGCGACGGGTGCACGCGCGCGATGATGAAGGTGGGCGACGCGACCTGGCCGCGCACGCCGAGCCCCTCCCCCAGCCCCTGGGTGAGCGTGGTCTTCCCGGCGCCCAGCGGACCCGTGAGCACCACGAGGTCTCCCGCGCACAGCACGCCCGCGAGCGCCCGTCCCAGGGCGCGGGCCGCCTCGGCATCCGCGACCTGCACGACGACGTCGTTCACCGCTCACCTCCCACGTACGTGCGGGGCACGCGCGCCCCGAGCCGCGTCACGATCTCGTACGAGATCGTCCCCGCCGCGTCCGCCCAGTCCTGCGCGGTGGGGCTGCCGTCGGCGCCCGAGCCGAACAGCACGACGGCGTCGCCCGCGACCTCGCGCGCACCCGGGCCGAGGTCCACGACGAACTGGTCCATGCAGACGCGTCCGGCGATGCCGAGCCTGCGCCCGGCCACCTGCACGGGCGCGCCCGTGCGTCCCTCGGAGCCCGACGCGTGCCGCGGGATGCCGTCGGCGTAGCCCACCGGCACCAGGCCCAGCACGGTGCGGGTCGGCGTCGTGTAGGCGTGCGCGTACGAGACGCCGTGACCCGCGGGCACCTCCTTGGTCAGCGCGAGGTCGGCCTCGAGGCGCATCGCGGGCGTCAGGCCGAAGTCCGCGGGGCCGCCCACCTGCGGCACGGGTGAGAGCCCGTAGACGGCGATGCCCGGGCGCACCAGGTCGTAGCGCATCGCCGCGTCGGTGAGCGTCGCGGCCGAGTTGGCCAGGTGGCGCACCTCGAGGCGCGCCCCGAGCCGCTCGGCGAGGCGGACGGCGTCGTCGAACACCTCGGCCTGGCGCCGCACGGTCGGGTGGTCGGGCGCGTCGGCCCACGCGAGGTGCGACCACAGACCGACCACGCGGCACGCGCCCTCGGCCTCGGCCGCGAGCGCGTCGCGCAGCAGCGGCTCGAGGCCCTCCGGCACCACCCCGTTGCGCCCGAGCCCCGTGTCGACCTTGACGTGCACGCGCGCCGTGCGGCCGCTCGCGCGCGCACCCTCGAGCACACCGCGCAGCGCCCAGTCGGCGGCGACGGAGACGTCCACGTCGGCGTCGACGAGGGCCGCGAACGGGGTCGAGGGCGTGTGCAGCCAGCTGAGCACCCGGGCGTCGACCCCGGCCGCCCGCAGCGCGAGGGCCTCGTCGGCCTGGGCGACGCCGAGCCAGCGGGCGCCACCCGCGAGCGCGGCGTGCGCCACCGGCACCAGGCCGTGCCCGTAGCCGTCGGCCTTGACGACCGCCATCACGTCCGCACCGCCCGCGTGGTCGAGCAGGGCTGCGGTGTTGGCGCGGATCGCCGCCAGGTCGACGACGGCACGCGCGGGGTAGCTGCTCACGGGGTCGAGTCTCCCAAACCGGCGGGGCGCCGGGGCACCCGACCCGCGGTCGTGGCCCGCGTCACGCCCGGACGACGAGGTCGGCGCGGGCCCGGCCCCGCGCGACCAGGCGCGCGTTCGCCTCGTCGGAGCGCAGCACCCAGGCGCGGGCCGCGGCCGGGGTGCGCCCGAAGGCGACGTGCCGCGCCACGAGCCGCTCGACCCGTGTGTCGTCGTCGGCGGCCACGTACCAGCACTCGTCGAGCAGCGGCCGCACGCGCGCCCACGCCCCGTCGTCGTGGAGCAGGTAGTTCCCCTCGAGCACGACGAGCGGTACGTCGGGCTCGACCACGACGGCGTCCGGGACGGGCTCCTCGGCCTCGCGGTCGAAGGCCGGCGCGCGCACGGTCGCGCCGCGGGGCTCCCGCAGGCGGCCCAGCAGCGCGAGGAGGCCCTCGGCGTCGAAGGTCTCTGGCGCACCCTTGCGGTCGGCGAGGCCGCACCGCTCGAGCTCGGCGCCCGGGAGGTGGAAGCCGTCCATCGGCACCGTGACGGCCCGACCGCCGAGCGCGGCCACCAGCGCGGCGGCGAACGTCGACTTGCCTGCGCCGGGCGGTCCGGCGACGCCGAGCAGCCGACGGGGCCCGCCCGCGAGCGCACGCGCCCGGGCGAGGACGTCGTCGGGCACGGTCACCGTCGGGGCGCCGACGGGGAGGGACCGGTCGCGCGGGCCCTGCGCGTCGGCAGGGCTCATCCGAGCAGCTCCGCGAGCACACCGGGCAGCGCAAGGGCGACGTCGCCCGCCGTGACCGGGCGGTCCGTGGCCGCCGCACGCCCGTGGACGAGTGCCGCGGCCGCCGCGCACCGTGCGACCAGGACGGCGCGCTCGTGCGCGTCCGTCGTCCCGTCGTCGGACCATCCCGCCTGCGCCGCCGTGCCCGCGAGCACCGCCCCGAGCACCCCCGCGAGCACGTCGCCCGCCCCCGCGGTCGCGAGCCAGGGCGACGCGTCGGCCTGGCTCAGCACCTCGGCGCCGACGACGAGCGTCACCGCCCCCTTGAGCAGGACGGTCGCGCCGGTCCGGCGGTGCGCCTCGGTCGCCCAGCGCAGCGGCTCGGCCTCGACCTGCTCGCGCGCCACGTCGAGGCCCGCGCGCGTGAGCAGTGCCGCGAGCTCACCGGCGTGCGGCGTGAGCACCACCTCGGGGCCCACCCGTTCGGGGAGCAGGGCGAGCGCACCCGCGTCGACCACCACGGGTGTGGCGGTCGCCCGCGCCGCGGCGAGCACGTGCGCAACCCTCTCGCGCTGCGTGTCGTCGTCCTCGGCGACACCGGGGCCCACCACCCACGCCTGCACGTGCACGTCCGTGTCCTGGCCGGCGACCACCTCGGGGTGGGCCGCGACGACCGCGCCTGCGACCGTCTGCGGCCCGACGTAGCGCACCATGCCGCAGCCCGCACGCTGCGCCCCCGCGACGGCGAGCACCGCGGCCCCCGGGTAGGCCGCCGAACCCGCGACCACGCCGACGACGCCGCGGGCGTACTTGTGCGACGTCGCACCGGGTCGTGGCCACAGGGTGGCGACGTCGGGGCCGGCGAGCCGGCGCACCGCCGGCGCGACGTCGAGGTCGGCCAGCACCTCGGTCAGGCCGAGGTCCACCACCTCGACGCGGCCGGTCCGGTGCGCCGCGGGCGGCAGCAGGAGCGCCGACTTCCGCACGCCGAACGTCACCGTGCGGTCGGCCGTCAGCACGGGGCCGGCGACCGTGCCGTCGTCCACACCGACCCCGCTCGGCAGGTCCACGGCCAGCACGGCGGGCCTGAGCCCGCGCGCGGGGCGGCCGCGCGCGCCCGCGTCGTCGGCTGTCCGGCAGAGGTCCTCGAGCAGCGCGACGATCTCCGCCGCGGGTCCTCGCAGACCGCCGCGCCCTCCGATCCCCAGCAGCCCGTCGAGCACCACGTCCGCCGCGAAGGCCTCCGCGACCGCGTGGCCCAGCCACACCGGCTCCCCCGGCGCGCCGTCGTCGACCGTGAGCACCCGGCCCCCCGCCGCGCGCAGGGCCGCCAGGCCACCGTGGTGCACCGCGGCCGACGTCAGCACCGCCGTGGGGCGCACGCCGCGCCGCGCGAGGAGGGCGAGGGCGTGCAGCGCGTCCCCCCCGTTGCTGCCCGGGCCCACCAGCCCCACCACGGCGCCTCCGACGACGCGGCCCCGCACGGTGCGCACCTCCTCGGCAGCGGCGCGGGCGAGCGCGGTCGCCGCGGTGTGCATGAGGCCGCCCGTGAACCCGCGCTCGCGGGCGAGCAGCGGCTCCTCGGCGGCGCGGACGGCGGCGGCGTCGTAGCTCTCGATCACGGGACCATCCTGCCGCGGCGGGGCACGCGGGGCCCGTCACGGCACGTCGCAGCCCGTCACGTCCCGCGCGGGCCGACCCGCGCACGACGCACTAGGTTGGCGGCCATGCGCTTCGGACTCTTCATCCCGCAGGGCTGGCGGATGGACCTCGCCGGCATCGACCCCTCGCAGCACTGGGCGACCATGCGTTCGCTCGCGGAGCACGCCGACACCGGCGACGCGTGGGAGTCGGTGTGGGTCTACGACCACTTCCACACCGTGCCCGAGCCCACCGACGACGCGACCCACGAGGCGTGGACCCTCATGGCCGCCTTCGCCGCCTCGACCTCGCGCGTCCGGCTCGGCCAGATGTGCACGTGCATGGCGTACCGCAACCCGGCCTACCTCGCGAAGGTCGCCGCGACCACGGACCTCATCAGCGGCGGCCGGGTCGAGATGGGCATCGGGGCGGGCTGGTACGAGCACGAGTGGCTCGCGTACGGCTACGGCTTCCCGAGCGCCGGTGACCGCCTGCGGGCGCTCGACGAGGGTGTGCAGATCATGAAGCAGGCCTGGGAGACCGGCGAGGCGACGCTCGACGGCCGGTTCTACCAGGTCGACGGCGCGCGCGTGCACCCCCGGCCGCTGCAGCCGGGCGGCATCCCGTTCTGGATCGCCGGCGGCGGCGAGAAGAAGACCCTGCGCATCGCAGCGCAGTACGCCCGGTACACGAACTTCGACGGCAGCCCCGAGGGCTTCGCGCACAAGTCCTCGGTGCTCGAGGGGCACTGCCGTGACCTCGGGCGCGACTTCGGCGAGATCACACGCTCGGCCAACTACAACGTGGTGATCGGGAGCACGCAGGCGGACGTCGACGCGAAGCTCGCGTGGATCGCCGAGCACTACCGCGGGGTCGTGAGCCCGGCCAAGGCCGAGGAGACGGCGCGGCAGTTCCGCGAGGGCCCGCTGGTCGGCACGCCCGAGCAGGTGGTCGAGAAGCTGCGCCACCTCGAGGGTCTCGGCATGACCTACGCGATCACGTACTTCGTCGACGCCGCGTACGACCGCTCGAGCATCGAGCTCTTCGAGCGTGAGGTGATCCCCGCGCTCAAGGGCTGAGCGCAGCCCCTCCCGGTCCGCCGCCGGATCAGAGCAGACCGGTGGCGGCCTGGAGGGCGAGGCTGCTGCCCGCGACGGCCAGGGCCAGGAGACCGCCGAGCGCGAGCGGACGCCAGCCCGCGCGACGCAGGCCCTCGACCGGGGTGAGCAGCCCCACGCCCGCCATCGCGACGGCGGTGAGCAGACGCGCGAGCCAGGCGATCGGCGACTGCCAGGACCCGGGCACCACACCCGTGCTGTTCACCGCGGTCGCGACGAGGAAGAGCACGAGGAACGGCGGCACGAGCCGCCACCAGCGCACCTCTCGCGTCCCCTCGTCGTCCACGGCCCGCATCCTGCGCCGCTCCCCGACGGCGAGCCCGATCGCGATCGGCACGATCGCGAGCGTCCGGGTGAGCTTGACCACCACGGCCACGCCCAGCGCCGTCGCTCCGTAGGCCGTGCCGGCGGCCACGACCGACGAGGTGTCGTTGATGGCCGTGCCCGCCCACAGCCCGAAGGCCTCCTGCGAGAGACCGAGCCACGAGCCGATCACGGGGAAGAGCAGCGCCCCGAGGGCGTTGAACACGAAGATCGTCGTCAGGGCGGTCGCGACGGCTATCTCGGACGCACCGATCACCGCACTCGTCGTCGCGATCGCCGACGCCCCGCAGATGCCCGTGCCGACGCCGACGAGGGTGCGCACCTGGTGGTCGAGGCCGAGCGCCCGGCCCAGGACCGCACCGCCGACGAGCGCCACCGCGAGGGTTCCGACGAGCACCGGGAAGGACTCCCGCCCCGTGGCGGCGACCTGCGCGAGAGACAGCCCGAGCCCGAGCAGGACGACGGCGGCCTGGAGCACCACCTTGGACGCGACGCGCGCTCCCGGGACGACGTGCGTCACGCCACCGCCCCGGCGCACCAGCACCTCGCGCAGCACCACACCCAGCACCAGCGCGAGCACCGGGCCGCCGAGCGTCGGCCACGGCACCGCGACCAGCGTCGCGGCGCCACCGACGGCGCCCGCGGTGGCCAGGCCCGGGCCAGGCCGCTCGGCAGGCGCGCGCCGTGCCACCGACCGTGCGTCCTCGTCAGCCATTGTCCGGCGGTGCCTCACGCACGGGTCACGAGATCGCCCGCGACCGTCCGACCGGCGTCACCGGACGTCCCGCTCGGCCACCGCCACGGCCGAGGCGATACCGGCGTCGTGCGACAGGGACAGGTGGAACCGGTCGATGCCGAGCGCGCTCGCGCGCGCCGCGACGGTCCCCCGGATCTCGACCTCGGGTGGCCCACCGACGACCCGGCGGACGGTCGCGTCGTGCCACTCGAGGTCGCCGGGGGCACCGAGGGCCTTGGCGATCGCCTCCTTGGCGGCGAACCGCGCGGCGAGGGACGTCGGGGGCACGTCACGCTCCTGGGGGGTGAAGAGCTTCTCCACCAGGCGCGGGGCGCGTTCGAGTGTCGCCAGGAACCGGGCCACGTCGACGACGTCGATCCCCACCCCGACGATCACGCCGGACACTCCCCGATCAGGCTCCCGCGGCGCACCGGGTCACTCGACCGTGACGGACTTGGCCAGGTTGCGCGGCTGGTCGACGTCGAGCCCCTTGGCCGTCGCGAGCTCCATCGCGAAGATCTGCAGCGGGACCACCGAGACCAGCGGGGCCAGCAGCACGGGCGTCTGCGGCACGTAGAACACCTCGTCGGCGAACGGCAGCACGTCGCTGTCGCCCTCCTCCGCGATGACGAGCGTGCGCGCACCGCGGGCCCGGATCTCCTGGATGTTCGAGATGACCTTGCTGTGCAGCGAGTCACGGCCGCGCGGGGACGGCACGATGATGAAGACCGCCTGCCCCTCCTCGATCAGGGCGATCGGGCCGTGCTTGAGCTCACCCGCGGCGAAGCCCTCCGCGTGGATGTACGCGAGCTCCTTGAGCTTGAGGGCGCCCTCCATCGCGACGGGGTAGCCCACGTGCCGGCCCAGGAACAGCACCGAGGCGACATCCGCCATCGACCGTGCGACCTCGCGCACGTGACCCGCGCCGTCGATCACGGCCTGGATCTTCTCGGGCAGCTCGCGCAGCGCGTCGAGCATCTCGGCGATCTCGTCCGGGAACTTCGTGCCGCGCAGCTGCGCGAGGTACAGGCCGAGCAGGTAGGCCGCCGTGATCTGCGCGAGGAACGCCTTGGTCGAGGCGACCGCGACCTCGGGGCCGGCGTGCGTGTAGAGCACCGCGTCGGACTCGCGCGGGATGGTCGAGCCATGGGTGTTGACGATCGCGAGGACGGTCGCGCCCTGCTCACGCGCGTGCCGGACGGCCATGAGCGTGTCCATGGTCTCGCCCGACTGCGACACGGCCACGACGAGCGTCTTGGAGTTGACGATCGGGTCCCGGTAGCGGAACTCGTGGGCGAGCTCGACCTCGACGGGGATGCGGCACCAGTGCTCGATCGCGTACTTGGCGACCTGGCCCGCGTAGGCGGCGGTGCCGCACGCGATGACGATGATCTTGTCGACCTGACGCAGCACGGCCTCGTCGACGCGCAGGTCGTCGAGCACCAGCCGGCCCGTGGTGTCCGTGCGCCCCAGCAGGGTGTCCGCGACCGCGTGCGGCTGGTCGTGGATCTCCTTGTCCATGAACGAGCCGAAGCCGCCCTTCTCGGCGGCCGCGGCGTCCCAGTCCACGGTGAACCGACGGGCCTCGACCGGGTTCCCGTCGAAGTCGGTCACCGAGACCGTGGTGGGGGTGATCGTGACCACCTGGTCCTGCCCGAGCTCGAGCGCCTCGCGCGTGTGGGCGATGAACGCCGCGACGTCCGAGCCCAGGTAGTTCTCGCCGTCACCGAGACCGACGACGAGGGGAGAGTCGTGCCGGGCACCCACGACGACGTCGGGCGCGTCGACGTGCACCGCGAGCAGGGTGAACGTCCCATGGAGGCGACGCGCGACCGAGCGCAGGGCCTCGGTCAGGTCGGGCGTCGTCGCGTAGGCGGCCGCGACCAGGTGGGCGACGACCTCGGTGTCCGTCTCCGAGGTCAGCGTGACACCCGCGGCCTCGAGCTCGGCTCGCAGCTCGGCGAAGTTCTCGATGATGCCGTTGTGGATGACGGCGAGCGCGCCGTCCTCCGAGAGGTGCGGGTGGGCGTTGACGTCGGTGGGCGCCCCGTGGGTCGCCCACCGCGTGTGCCCGATCGCCGCGGTGGCGGCGGGGAGCGGGGTGGCCTCGAGCTCGGCCGCGAGGTTCGCGAGCTTGCCCGCCTTCTTCGCCGTCGCGAGGGCCCGTCCCTCCTGGGGCACCAGCGCGACGCCGGCGGAGTCGTACCCGCGGTACTCGAGGCGCTTGAGTCCCCCCATGACGACCTCGAGCGGACGACCGTTGGCCTGCTGGGCACCGACGTACCCGACGATTCCACACATGGCGGCGAGTCTAGTTGCTCGGGCGGGCGGCCACGGGCCCGGGCCTCGTCGGGCAGAATGCTCGCGTGCCCTCCGCCGACCTCGTGCCGTCGACGCCGTACGTCGACCTCGACCGCGAGGCATGGAGCCGGCTCTCGGCCTCGACCCCTCTCCCCCTGACGGATGCGGACGTCGAGCACCTGCGCGGGCTCGGCGACCCGGTGGACCTGGCCGAGGTCGACGCCGTGTACCGACCGCTGTCGCGGCTGCTCAACCTCTACGTGACCGCGACCGGCGCGCTCCACGAGGCGTCGTCGACCTTCCTCGGCGAGGCCGCCGCCCGCACGCCGTACGTGATCGGCATCGCCGGCTCTGTCGCCGTCGGCAAGTCGACGACCGCTCGCGTGCTCCGCGAGCTGCTCGCCCGCTGGCCGGAGACGCCCCGGGTCGAGCTGGTCACGACCGACGGGTTCCTGCTGCCGAACGCAGAGCTCGCCCGGCGCGGGCTCATGGAGCGCAAGGGCTTCCCGGAGTCCTACGACCGGCGCGCGCTCCTGCGCTTCCTGGCCGCCGTCAAGGCCGGCCGTCCCGAGGTGCGCGCACCCGTCTACTCGCACCTCTCCTACGACATCGTGCCGGGTGAGCACGTCGTCGTGCGACGGCCGGACGTGCTGGTGGTCGAGGGTCTCAACGTCCTCCAGCCGGCGCGCCCCACCGCCGTGGGCGGCTCGAGCCTCGCCGTCAGCGACTTCTTCGACTTCTCGATCTACGTCGACGCGCGCACGGACGACGTGCGCCAGTGGTACGTCGACCGCTTCCTGTCCCTGCGGCACTCGGCGTTCGCCGACCCGGGCTCGTACTTCCACCGGTACGCGTCGCTCGACGACGACGAGGCCATCACCACGGCCGAGCGCATCTGGGACACGATCAACGCGCCCAACCTCGAGCAGAACATCCTGCCCACGCGGGGCCGCGCCACGCTCGTGCTGCGCAAGGGCCGTGACCACGCGGTCGAGCGCGTGCGCCTGCGCAAGCTCTGAGAGCCGGTCTCAGCGCGGCGGTGCGCCGGCCTCGGCGGGGGCCGGGTCGACGTCGGTGACGACACCCGGGGCGAGCAGCGGCACGCCGTCGTCGGGCCCCTCGGTCAGGCCTCCGGCCGGGGCGTCCGGGACCACTCCTCGTCGCCCCCGGCGGCCCCGCAGCACCCGCTTGACCACCGGGTCGATCAGCGTCCCGAGCAGCAGACCACCCGCGACACCCACGACGACCGCGAGCAGCGGGTGCTCCTTGAGCCACACCCCCGCACCGATGCCCAGGAGCACCGAGTACACGGACCAGGTGACGGCCGCGATCGCCGCGAGCACGGTGAACCGCGTGCGGCTGAAGCCGACGGCGCCTGCCGTCATGTTCACCGCGACACGACCGATCGGCACGTACCGCGCAGCGATGATGAAGGCGGCTCCCCTGTCGGCGAGCGCGCGCTCGGCCCAGCCGAGCGCGGCCTGCGCTCGACGGCCCTGCATGAAGCGCAGGCTGCGCACCGGGATCCGCTGCCCGATCGAGTAGGCGATCTGGTCGCCCGTGAACGCGCCCGCGGCGGCGACCGCACCGAGCACCCAGAAGTTGGGCTCCCCGCTCGAGACCGAGAGCGCGGCGAGCGCGATGATGACGCTCTCGCTCGGGATCGGCGGGAAGAACCCGTCGATCGTCGCGAACGCGTACAGCGCCACGAACACCCAGGGTGAGCCCGCGAGCGCGATCACCCACGAGGTGAGCGCCGTCAGCAGCTCCTCCACCAGATCTCCTGCTCGTCGGCGCCGCGGTGACGGCGATCGGCTGCGGCCGGTCGGCCGAGAACCACGCTAGGGGACCGCGGTGGCCGGGCGACATGGGGATTTCCCCCCATCCGTACCCTGGGACCACCCCGACCGGGTTCGAGCTCGATCCTCGCGCACCGCCGGGCACGCGACGTCCGTCGGACGGATGAACATCTCGTGACGCACGTCCACCCATGGGAGGGGGTGCCCTACGGGAGCGGGAACCCGAGGGTGCGTGCCGCGCGCTCGGCCGTGACGTCGGCCCAGCGCTGGGCATTGGTCGGCCCCACGAGGGAGCGCATGTGGGCGCGGTCGACGTAGAGGGTCCCGCGCAGGTGGTCGGTCTCGTGCTGGACGATCCGCGCCGGCCAGCCCACGAGCTCCTCGTCGAGCGCGGCGCCCGTCTCGTCCTGGCCCGTGAGCCGCACCCGCCGCCAGCGCGGGGTCACGGCCTGCCACCCCTCGACGCTGAGGCAGCCCTCGTAGAAACCCACCCGCTCGTCACCCACCGGCTCGTAGTGGGGGTTCACGAGCACGCGGAACGGGACGGGGGTGCGCTCGCGCGCGGTCGCGTACTCGTCGTCCGCGGGCCAGGTGTCCTCGACCACGGCGAGCGCGAGGCCCAGGCCCACCTGGGGAGCGGCGAGCCCCACGCCGGGCGCGGCGAGCATCGTCTCCCGCATGGTGCGGAGCAGCTCCGCGAGGAGCGCGTCGTCGAGCTCCCCGTCGTAGGGCGTCGCGGGTGCGCGCAGCACCGGGTCGCCGGCCTGGACGATCGGCAACGGACGCGGGCCGGCCAGGAGCTGCTCGACCCGGGCCCGGACCTCGGCGGGACCCGTCACAGCGCGAGGTGGGTCTTGACCACCCCGGCGAGGCGGTCGGCGACCTGCTCCGCGCGGTCCTGCTGCGCGGCCTCGACCATGACGCGGACGACGGGCTCGGTGCCCGAAGGACGCAGCAGCACCCGCCCCTCGCGGCCCAGCTCGGCCTCGGCGTCGGCGACAGCGCTCAGCACGGCGTCGTCGCTGGTGGCGCGCGTGCGGTCGACCCCCGACACGTTGACGAGCACCTGCGGGAGCCTGCGCACGGCCCCGGCGAGGTCGGCCAGGCTGCGCGAGGTCTGCGCGACGCGCGCCGCGAGCTGGAGCGCGGTCAGCGTGCCGTCCCCGGTCGTCGCGTGCTCGGCCAGGATCAGGTGCCCGGACTGCTCACCACCCAGGCTGTAGCCGTGCGCGCGCATCTCCTCGAGCACGTAGCGGTCCCCGACCCCCGTCTGCACGGTGCGCACACCCGCGTCGGCCATCGCCAGCTGGAGGCCGAGGTTGCTCATCACCGTGGTGACGAGGGTGTCCTGGGCCAGCTCACCGCGCTCCTTGAGCGCGACCGCGAGGATCCCCATGATCTGGTCGCCGTCGACGAGCGCGCCGGCCGCGTCGACCGCGAGGCACCTGTCGGCGTCGCCGTCGAGCGCGACGCCGAGGTGCGCGCCGGCCGCGACGACGGCGGCCTGGAGCTGCTCGGGGTGGGTCGACCCGCACTTCTCGTTGATGTTGCGACCGTCGGGCGACGCGTTGATGACCACGACGTCCGCCCCCGCGGCGCGCAGGGCGGCCGGTGCGACCTCGCTGGCCGCGCCATTGGCGCAGTCGATCGCGATGCGCAGCCCGTCGAGCTGCGCGGGGAGCGTCCCCACGAGGTGCTCGACGTACGTCGAGCCCGCCATGCCGACGTCCTGGGTGATGCGGCCGACGGCGGCGCCCGTGGGACGGTCCCAGGGCTCACGCATGCGGGCCTCGATCGCGTCCTCGACGTCGTCGGGGAGCTTGTGGCCGCCACGCGTGAAGAACTTGATGCCGTTGTCCGGCATCGGGTTGTGCGACGCCGAGAGCATGACGCCCAGATCCACCTCGAGCGCGCCCGTCAGGTGCGCGACACCGGGGGTGGGCAGCACACCGACGTTCACGACGTCGACACCGGCGCTCGCGAGGCCTGCGGCGACCGCGGCCGAGAGGAACTCGCCCGACGCCCGCGGGTCGCGACCGATCACCGCGCGCGGACGGTGTCCCTCGAACGCGCCTGACGCGCCGAGCACGTGGGCCGCCGCGACGGCGACGTCCAGCGCGAGCTCGGCCGTGACGTCACGGTTGGCGACGCCGCGCACTCCGTCGGTTCCGAAAAGCCGACCCATGGGTCCTCCTCGTCTCGCCCCCGTGCGGGACGTCGGCTGGCGCCGCACGCTCCGAGGAGGCCTGCCTGCTCCGGACGGCCGAACGGCCCCGATGGTGACCATCGGGGCCGTCGGTCGAGATCGACGCTGCGTGGATCAGCGCTTGGAGTACTGGGGCGCCTTGCGGGCCTTCTTGAGACCGGCCTTCTTGCGCTCGACGACGCGCGCGTCACGCGTGAGGAAGCCCGCCTTCTTGAGCGCCGGGCGGTTGCTCTCCGCGTCGATCGCGTTCAGCGCACGGGCGATGCCGAGGCGCAGCGCACCGGCCTGGCCGGACACCCCGCCGCCGTCGATGCGCGCGATCACGTCGAAGCGGCCCTCGACGTCGACGAGCTTCAGCGGGCTGTTCACCAGCTGCTGGTGGACCTTGTTCGGGAAGTACTCCTCGAGCGTGCGCCCGTTGATCTTCCACTGGCCCGAACCGGGGACGAGGCGCACACGCGCCACGGCCTCCTTGCGCCGGCCGAGCGCCTGCCCGGGGGCGGTGAGGCTCTGGCCCCGGCCCGTGGGGGCCACGGTCTCGGAGGTGTAGCTCGAGGGGGTCTCCTCGACCTCGGTGTCTGCGGTGGTGTCGGCCACTGGTGGTGTCCTCGCGTCCTGGGTGGGTGGTGCCTCAGGCCTTGGCCTGGGCGACCTGGGTGATCTCGAAGGGCTGGGGCTTCTGCGCCGCGTGCGGGTGCTCCGGTCCGGCGTAGACCTTGAGCTTGCCGATCTGGTTGCGGCCGAGCGAGGTCTTGGGGAGCATGCCGCGCACGGCCTTCTCCACCGCACGCTCGGGCTTCTTCGCGAGCAGCTCCGAGTAGGGCACCGCGCGCAGACCGCCCGGGTAGCCCGAGTGGCGGTAGGCGAGCTTCTGCTCGCGCTTGTTGCCGGTCAGCGCCACCTTGTCCGCGTTGACGACGATGACGAAGTCACCGTTGTCCACGTGGGGCGCGAAGGTCGCCTTGTGCTTGCCGCGCAGCAGCGTCGCGACCTGGGAGGCGAGGCGGCCGAGGACGACGTCGGTCGCGTCGATGACGTGCCAGGTCCGCTCGACGTCGCCGGGCTTCGGGGTGTACGTGCGCACGGGTCGTAGCCTTCGTTTCGGTGGTGCTGAATGAGTGGCACCGGGCCGACCGCGCCGCGCGTTCGCACGCACCGCTCAGGTGGGACCCGATGGGGTCGTGACATCCATGCGCATACCGCGAGGGCACGCCTAGGACGCACAACGACACGCCAGAGTACCCGCCGCCTCGCCGGGGGGTCAAAACGTGCTCGGGCGCCCGGTCAGCGGGCCCGCCGCACGCGCGCGACGTCCCACACCGCCTCGGGCGTCTCGACCACCTCGCCGTCGGCGCCGAACACCAGGAACCTGTCGAAGCCCCGCGCGAACCACCTGTCGTGCGTCACTGCGACGACCGTGCCCTCGAAGGCCTCGAGGCCGCGCTCGAGGGCCTCCGCGGAGTGCAGGTCGAGGTTGTCGGTCGGCTCGTCCAGCAGCAGCAGGGTCGCGCCGCCGAGCTCGAGCAGCAGGATCTCGAACCGTGCCTGCTGGCCACCCGAGAGCGTCCCGTACGTCTGCTCGGCCGCCGCCACGAGCTCGTAGCGGTCGAGCGCCTTGCTCGCCTGCTCCCGCCCCATTCCCGCCCTGGCCCCCTCTCCCCGGTGCAGGATCTCGAGCAGAGTACGGTCTGCGAGCTCGGGGTGGACGTCGTCCTGTGCGAACCACCCGGGACGCACGCGAGAGCCGAGCGTGACGCGACCGGTGTGCCGCACGGGCTCCGCGCCACGCGTGCCGGCGCCGACCGGACCCTGGGCCGGGTCGGGGTCGCTCCCGCCGGCCGCGAGCAGCCGGAGGAAGTGGGACTTGCCCGACCCGTTCGAGCCGAGCACCGCGACCCGCTCACCGAACCAGACCTCGAGGTCGAAGGGCCGCATCAGATCGGTGAGCTCGAGGCCCTCCGCCACGACGGCACGCTTGGCCGTGCGCCCACCCACGAGCCTGACGCGGACGTCCTGCTCGCGCGCCATCACCGGCGGCGGACCGGCCTCCTCGAACTTGCGCAGGCGGGTCTGGGCCGCCTGGTAGCGCGAGGCGAGCCCGTCGTTGAACGCCGCCTTCGTCCGCAGGGTGTGCACGAGGTCGCGGAGCTTGGACCGCTCCTCCTCCCAGCGCCGCGTCAGCTCGGCGGACCGCGCGACCCGGTCGGCGCGCGCCCGGCCGAAGGTCGCGAACCCCGCGCCGTGCACCCACAGCGTGGAGCCCGCCGGCGTGGGCTCCAGGCTCGCGACCTGGGTCGCGGAGCGCGCCAGGAGCTCACGGTCGTGGCTCACGAAGAGGACGGTCTTGGGCGAGGCCGCGAGCTGCTCCTCGAGCCAGCGCTTCGTCGGCACGTCCAGGTAGTTGTCCGGCTCGTCGAGCAGGAGCACCTCGTCGGGACCGCGGAGCAGGGCCTCGAGCACGAGACGCTTCTGCTCACCGCCGGACAGGCTGCGCACCTCGCGGTGCTGGGCACGCTCGAAGGGCGTCGAGAGGACGGCGTCGGTCGCCTTGTCCCAGCCCACCTCGGACTCGTAGCCCCCGACGTCGGCCCAGTCCGCGAGCGCCTGGGCGTAGCGCATCTGGGTCGGCTCGTCGTCGACCTCCATCATCGCGAGCTCGGCGGCCGTCAGCTCGGTCGCGGCGGAGGCGACCGCCGGCGGCGCCAGGGCCGCGAGGAGATCGCGCACCGAGCGGTCGTCGTCGATCCTTCCGACCATCTGGCGCATCACGCCGAGACCGCCGCTGCGCACGACTCCACCGGAATGTGGCTGCTCGTCGCCCGCGACGATGCGCAGCAGCGTCGTCTTGCCGGCACCGTTGGGACCGACCAGCGCCACCTTCGCCCCGTCGGCCACCCGCAGGTCCACGTCGGAGAGCAGCGGACGCCCGTCGGGCAGCACGTAGCCGACGCCGGAGATGTCGAGGTGGCCCATGGGTCCAGTCTCCCCGTGCGCGCCCCTGTGCGGCGAACGGATTGCGGGCTCCTGCGGATGCGCACGCCACCGTCGGGTGCCACCGTGGACGGCATGAGCACCGACGACGGCGACACCCCGGCCACGAGCCCGGCCCCCGAGCAGGTGGCCGAGGGCGACACCAACCAGCTCGACGCCCAGGAGACCCTGGTCGACCGCGGGACCGAGGACGTGCTCGACGAGGGCTACGTGCCGCCCGACCGCCCGCCGAACCCCCACCGGCTCGAGACCGAGGTCGAGCAGCTCGAGGGCGAGAACCTCGACGAGCGGCTCGCGCAGGAGGAGCCGGAGGTCTGGGAGGCCGAGGGACCGGCGGCTGGCGCGCGCGAGCCCGACCGCGCGGGGCGCCTCGCCGCCGACTCGACCGAGGCCAGCGGCGACACCGCGACGAGCCTCATGGCCGTCGACGAGGGCATCTCGGGCGGTGCCGCGAGCGCCGAGGAGGCCGCCGTGCACGTGCTCGACGAGGACCGCTGAGCGTCAGCGCGTGACGACCTCGTGCGCCTCGCGGCGCGCACGAGTCACCCGGGCGCGCTCGGCGAGCCGGCCGTCCTCGGGGTAGGTGACCTCCTCGAGGGTCAGCCCGTGCGCGGGTGCCGTCGGAGCCGCGGCCTCGCGCCTGCGCAGCTCGAGCAGCCCCGCGACCCAGGAGCTCTCGCGACGGCCCTCGCCGACGGCGAGCAACGCGCCCATCAGCGCGCGGACCATCGAGTGGCAGAACGCGTCGGCCGCCACGGTCGCGACCACCAGGCCGACGTCCGGCCCTTCGGACGGCCGCTCGACGTCGAGCCGCTCGAGCGTCCGGATGGTGGTGGCGCCGGGCCGAGGACGGCAGAAGGCCGCGAAGTCGTGGCGCCCGACGAGCCGGCGCGCCGCGGAGGCCATGGCGGCCACGTCGAGCGGGCGGCGGTGCTGGACGACGGACGCCCGGCGAAGGGGGTCGACGCACTCGGGTCGGTCGGCGAGCCGGTAGTCGTAGCGCCTGGCGAGGGCCGAGAACCGTGCGTCGAACCCCGCAGGCGCGGGGGCCGCCCGGTGCACGACGACGTCCGGCGGCAGCACCCCCGTGAGCCGACGGACGAGGGCGGGGCCGGGCTCGAGCTCGAGGCGCCCCCGGACCGCGGCCCACGTGTCCGGGCCGACGTCGACGTGGGCGACCTGGCCGCGGGCGTGCACCCCCGCGTCGGTGCGTCCCGCGACCGTGAGCCGGGGCGGCGGTGTCCGCAGCACGGTGCCGAGTGCGGTCTCGAGCGTCCCCTGGACCGTCCGCAGCCCGGGCTGAGTCGCCCAGCCCGCGAAGTGGGTGCCGTCGTAGGCAAGGTCGAGCCGGATGCGCAGCGACGCGTCGTCCGGCGGCACGGACGGAGCGGAGGGGGCGGGGCCGGTCACCGGGCCACGGTACCGACCCCGCGTCGCACGCCGCTGGCGGGTGGTGTGCGCCCGCGCCTATCGTCGGGCCGTGAACGGTGGCGTCGACGAGGGTCGCACCCTCGCGGTCGACTGCGGCGGTGGCGGCATCAAGGCCTCGGTGCTCGACGCGGCGGGCACCCTCCACGTGCCGCCCGTGCGCGTCCCCACGCCCTACCCGCTCCCACCCGAGCGACTCGTCGCCACCGTCGTGGAGCTCGCAGGCGGTCTTCCCGCGGCAGACCGCGCCACGGTGGGCATGCCCGGCATGATCCGCCACGGGGTGGTCATCGCTACCCCGCACTACGTGACCCGTAGCGGACCCCGGAGCCGCGTCGACCCCGACCTCGTGGCCGTGTGGGCGGGACGCGACATGGCGGCCGCGTTCGGTGAAGCGCTCGGTATGCCGACGCTCGTGCTCAACGACGCCGAGGTCCACGGCGCGGGGGTCGTCGCGGGCTCCGGGCTCGAGCTGGTCCTCACCCTCGGCACCGGCCTCGGCTCCGCGCTGTTCGACGGAGGAGTGCTCGCCCCCCACCTCGAGCTCTCGCACGCCCCGGTGCGCTGGGGCGTCACCTACGACGCCTACCTCGGCGAGCACGAACGTCGCAGGCTGGGCGACGCCGCGTGGTCACGGCGCGTGCGACGTGCCGTCGAGGGGCTACGCCCCGTCGTCCACTGGGACAGGCTGTACATCGGTGGCGGCAACGCCCGCCGCATCCGTCCGACCACGGTCGAGGCCCTGGGGGACGACGTCGTCGTCGTGCCCAACTCAGCCGGGATCGTGGGCGGCGTCCGCGCGTGGCAGCTCCCCCGGGGCGGGGCCGACTGAACCGGTCGACAGCTCGTCGAGCGCCTCGAGCACCACGCGGGTGAACGCCACCGGCCTGACGAGGTTGACCAGGTGGGTGGCACCGGGCACAAGGACGCGGCGCGCCTCGGGGCGCGCGCGAAGGTAGGCGCCCTCCCCCGCCCGGAAGTGGTCCCAGCGCCCGCTGACGAGCCACACCGGGCACCGCAGCCGGGCGAGGTCGCCGAGGACGTCCAGGCGTGGGACCTCACCCAGGAGGTCGACCATGACGTCCAGCGCGAACCCGCCCTCGGCCAGCGCGGCTGCCCCGTCGGGGGGCAACGCACGGTCGACGAGCGCCTGGTTGAGCCACGCACCCCTGTCCGGCAGCCGGGCGATGAGGCGCGCAGCCGTCCGCCACGCGGTCGTCACGGCCTGGTCGGGACGTGTGCTGCAGCCCGCCGCGACGAGACCCGCGACGCGCTGCGGGGTGCGCGCCGCGGCCGCGATGCCCAGGTAACCCCCCAGGCTGAGGCCGACGACCAGGGCGGGCGTACCGAGCCGTTCGAGCTCCGCCTCGATCGTCGCGAGCGCGGTGTCGACGGCGAACCGCTCGCCACGGCGGCGACCGTGGCCCGGGAGGTCGATCGCGTGTGCCCGGTGACCGGCTCGCCGGAGCGCGTCGAGCTGCGGCGACCACATGGTCCGCGACGCGCGCGCCCCGTGGAGCAGCAGCACGGGCGGGCTCTCGGGTAGCACTCGACCACGCTACCGAGGCCGGGGACGACGCAGGGCCCGGACCGCGCGGTCCGGGCCCTGCGTGCGACGCGTTGTCAGGCCTTGGCGTCGTCCGTCGACGTCTCGGCGTCGCCGGTCGCCTCGGGCTCGACGACGGTCGACTCCTCGGCGGTCGGCTCGGCGGCCGTCGTCTCGGCGGCTGCCTCGGCCTCCGTCGGCTTCACCGCGCGCTTGGTGGCCTTCTCGGCCTCGCGCACCGTCGCCTGCTTCGGGCTGACCGGCTCGAGGACGAGCTCGATGACCGCCATGGGGGCGTTGTCACCCTTGCGGTTGCCGACCTTGGTGATGCGCGTGTAGCCACCCTGACGCTCGGCCATCGCGGGAGCGATCTCGGTGAAGAGCTCGTGCACGACGCTCTTGTCACGGACGACGGTCAGCACGCGACGGCGCGAGTGCAGGTCACCGCGCTTGGCGAACGTGATCATCCGCTCCGCGAGCGGCCGCAGGCGCTTCGCCTTGGTCTCGGTCGTGGTGATCCGGCGGTGCTCGAACAGGCTCGTCGCCAGGTTGGCGAGGATGCGCCGCTCGTGCGCCGGGCCACCTCCGAGCCGCGGACCCTTGGTGGGCGTGGGCATGGTCTGTTCTCCTCAGTTCTCGAAGATCCTGGGACCGTCCGGGCCTCGCCCGGCGGTCCTCCACGGCATCAGGACAGCTCGTCCTCGGTGTACTCGGCCTCGTCGTAGTAGGCCGCCGACGACGGGTCGAAGTCGATCGGGCTGTCCTTGAGGGACAGACCGAGGCCGGCGAGCTTCTCCTTGACCTCGGTGATGGACTTCGCACCGAAGTTGCGGATGTCGAGCAGGTCGGCCTCGCTGCGCGCCACGAGCTCACCCACGGTGTGGATGCCCTCGCGCTTGAGGCAGTTGTACGAGCGGATCGTGAGCTGGAGCTCCTCGACCGGGAGCGCGAGGTCTGCGGCGAGCGCGGCGTCGGTCGGCGACGGGCCGATCTCGATGCCCTCCGCCTCGACGTTCAGCTCGCGGGCGAGGCCGAACAGCTCGACGAGGGTCTTGCCCGCCGAGGCGAGCGCGTCGCGCGGGCTGATCGCCGCCTTGGTCTCGACGTCGACGACGAGCTTGTCGAAGTCCGTCCGCTGCTCGACACGCGTGGCCTCGACCTTGTAGGTCACCTTGAGGACCGGGGAGTAGATCGAGTCCACGGGGACGCGACCGATCTCGGTCTCGTACGACTTGTTCTGCTGGGCGGAGACGTAACCGCGGCCGCGCTCGACCGTGAGCTCGATCTCGAGCTTGCCCTTGCCGTTGAGCGTGGCGATGTGCAGGTCGGGGTTGTGCACCTCGACACCCGCGGGCGGCGTGATGTCGGCGGCCGTGACCGTCCCGGGGCCCTGCTTGCGCAGGTACATCACCACGGGCTCGTCGTTCTCGGACGAGACCACGAGCTCCTTGATGTTCAGGATGATCTCGGTGACGTCCTCCTTGGCACCCGTCACCGTGCTGAACTCGTGGAGCACGCCGTCGATGCGGATGCTCGTCACGGCGGCGCCGGGGATCGACGAGAGCAGGGTGCGGCGCAGGGAGTTGCCGAGGGTGTAGCCGAAGCCGGGCTCGAGCGGCTCGATGACGAACCGCGAGCGGTGCTCGGAGATGACCTCTTCGGTCAGGGTGGGGCGCTGTGCGATCAGCACGGTGGGTGTCCTCTCAGTGTGCGTCCGCCATATGACGCATCACGGGTCCCGTGGGTCTCTGTCCACCCGCGGGGGTCCTGCAGGCGGCCCGCGAAGGGCCTGCCGCGCCGGGGCACCCGGAGGTGCCCCGGCACGGGTGGTCAGACGCGCCGACGCTTCGGCGGCCGGCAGCCGTTGTGCGCCTGGGGCGTGACGTCCTGGATCGAGCCGACCTCGAGGCCGGTCGCCTGGAGCGAGCGGATCGCCGTCTCGCGACCCGAACCCGGGCCCTTGACGAAGACGTCGACCTTCTTCATGCCGTGCTCCTGCGCACGGCGGGCGGCGGCCTCGGCAGCGAGCTGGGCGGCGAACGGGGTCGACTTGCGCGAACCCTTGAAGCCGACCTGGCCCGAGGAGGCCCAGGCGATCACGGCCCCGGACGGGTCGGTGATCGAGACGATCGTGTTGTTGAACGTGCTCTTGATGTGGGCCTGGCCCACGGCGACGTTCTTCTTCTCCTTGCGACGCGGCTTGCGTGCCGCCGAGGTGCGGGTCTTGGGAGGCATGGGAGTCCTTTGTCTGGTCTGAGGTCGTCGGACCGCCGCGGTCGGGAGCGTGCCCGTGCACCCGCGGCGGACTGCTGGCTACTTGCGCCCGGCCTTCTTCTTGCCGGCCACGGTGCGCTTCGGGCCCTTGCGGGTACGCGCGTTGGTCTTGGTGCGCTGCCCGCGCACGGGAAGACCGCGGCGGTGGCGAATGCCCTCGTAGCTGCCGATCTCGACCTTGCGACGGATGTCCGCGGCGACCTCGCGGCGCAGGTCACCCTCGAGCTTGTAGCTGCCCTCGAGGTGGTCACGCAGCGCCACGAGCTCGGCGTCGCCGAGGTCCTTGACGCGCAGGTCCGGGCTGATCCCGGTGGCGGCCAGCGTCTGCTGGGCGCGGGTACGGCCGACGCCGTAGATGTAGGTGAGCGCAACCTCGAGCCGCTTGTCGCGGGGGAGGTCGACGCCGACGAGACGTGCCATGTGCCAGTGCTCCTGTACTGCGTCGGAGGTCTTCCGCACGGCCTCCCCGCTGTCCGCGGGCCCCGGCCTCCGACCGGGGGTTGCGTCACGAGGACGCTGACCGTGCGCTGGTCCGGCCCCGCGACGCGGGTCCGGGTGTCACTGCTCGACCTGCCAGGGCTGGGCCCCGGCGCCGGGGCTCAGCCCTGGCGCTGCTTGTGGCGCAGGTTGTCGCAGATGACCATCACGCGACCGTGCCGGCGGATCACCTTGCACTTGTCGCAGATCTTCTTGACGCTGGGCTTGACCTTCATGCTCGTTCCTCCGCCGCCGCACGCGCGCACGAGTGCGACGGGCGGCAGTGTCGATTCGGGATGATCAGCTGATCACCGGCGGACTTACTTGTAGCGGTAGACGATCCGACCGCGGGACAGGTCGTACGGGCTCAGCTCGACCACGACCCGGTCCTCGGGGAGGATCCGGATGTAGTGCTGTCGCATCTTGCCCGAGATGTGAGCCAGAACCTTGTGACCGTTGGCCAGCTCCACGCGGAACATCGCGTTCGGCAGGGCCTCGACCACGCTGCCCTCGATCTCGATGACACCGTCCTTCTTCGCCATGTCCTCCGCTAACTGTGTGACTACCTGTGGGGTGGAGCACCTCGCCCGGCGCGTCGCAGCCGTCGGCCACGCGTGTCTTGCGAGGATCGGGTCGCGCGCCGTGGTCCGGCCACCGAGCCTCTCGAGGCATCGGATGTGGATGGCAGGGCACACGCACCCGACGGATCATCCTACGGCATAGCGCCGAGGACGAGAAACGCGTCAGTCGACGTCCCAGGGCGCGACCGTCACGCCGTGACGAGCGAGGCGTTCGGCACCACCATCGGCAGCGGTCAGCACCCACAGACCGTCGGGGCCGATCGCGACCGTGTGCTCCCAGTGCGCTGCGCGCGAGCCGTCGACGGTCACGACGGTCCAGTCGTCCTCGAGCACCTGGGTCATCCGCGAGCCACGCGTGAGCATCGGCTCGATCGCGATGCACAGCCCGGGCCGAAGCCGTGGACCGCGCTCCCGGGTTCGGTAGTTGAGCACCTCCGGCGGCTGGTGCATCGCGGTACCGATGCCGTGGCCCACGTACTCCTGGACGATGCCGTACGTCGTCGGGGCCTCAGCCACCACGCCCTCGACGGCCTCGCCCACCACACCGAGCCTCTCCCCCGTCGCGAGCGCCGCGATCGCGGCCCACATCGCGTCCTCGGTGGTCTCGCTCAGTGCGACGTCGGCCGGGTCCGCCTCGGGCAGCACCGCCGTGAAGGCCGCGTCACCGTGCCAGCCGTCCACGATCGCCCCGCAGTCGACCGACACGACGTCGCCCGGCTCGAGCACGCGCGATCCCGGGATGCCGTGGACGATCTCGTCGTTGACCGACACGCACAGCGTCGCGGGGTACCCGTGGTAGCCGAGGAAGGAGGGCGTCGCGCCCGCCTCGGCGATGACCGCGGCCGCGACCGCGTCGAGATCCGCCGTCGTCGCACCCGGACGCAACGCCTCGAGGACTGCGGCGTGCGCCTCGGCGACCACGAGGCCCGCGCGCCTCATCGCGCGCACCTGCGCGCCGGTCTTGATCTCGATCCGCTCGCGTCCGAACACCGCCGTGCCGACCTCAGACCTGCGCGTCGAGGGACTCGAGGGCGGCGAGCAGACGCGCAGTGACGTCGTCGAGCTCGCCGATGCCGTCGACCTGGACGAGGAGCCCACGCTCCGCGTAGGCGGCGGTCAGCGGCGCCGTCTGCTCGGCGTAGATGTCGAGACGTCGCGCGATCGCCTCGTCGGTGTCGTCGGCCCGTCCCTCGACCTGCGCCCGCTTCTGGAGCCGTGCGAGCAGCTCCTCACGGTGCGCCGTGAGCTCGATCACGGCGTCGAGGCTCGCACCGGTGTCGGCGAGGATGCCGTCCAGCTCGACCACCTGGGCGGCGTTGCGGGGGTACCCGTCGAGGATGAACCCGGAGGCCGCGTCCGCCTGCGCGAGCCGGTCGCGCACCATGTCGTTGGTCACCTCGTCGGGGACGAGATCCCCCTTGGCCGTGATCTCCTGGACCAGCCGCCCCAACGGGGTCCCGGCCGAGATGTTGGCCCGGAAGATGTCACCGGTCGAGATGGCTGGGACGCCGAGCCGCTCGGCGAGCCGCGCGGCCTGGGTGCCCTTGCCCGCTCCCTGCGGGCCCATGATCACCAGACGTGCGCTCACCGGAGGAACCCTTCGTAGTGCCGCTGCTGGAGCTGCGACTCGATCTGCTTGACGGTCTCGAGGCCGACGCCGACGACGATGAGGATCGACGCGCCGCCGAACGGGATGTTGGTGCCGACGCCGAGCACGATGAAGGCGATCAGCGGGATCAGCGCCACGAACGCCAGGTAGAGGGAGCCCGCCGCGAGCACCCGCGTCAGGACGTAGTCGAGGTACTCCGCCGTCGGGCGCCCCGCGCGGATGCCGGGGATGAACCCACCGTACTTCTTCATGTTGTCCGCGACCTCGTCCGGGTTGAACGTGATCGCCGTGTAGAAGTACGCGAAGAAGATGATCAGGACGAGGTACAGGCCGATGTTGAGCGGCGCCCCAGGGTCGGCGACGTTCTCGCTCACCCAGACCACCCAGTCGGCGGTCTGGTCCCCGAACTGCGCGATCAGCCCCGGGATCGCGAGCAGCGAGGACGCGAAGATCACCGGGATGATCCCCGCCATGTTGATCTTGATCGGGATGTAGGTGCTCGAGCCGCCGTACATCTTGCGCCCCACCATGCGCTTCGCGTACTGGACCGGGATGCGGCGCTGGGACTGCTCGACGAAGACCACGAGGCCGATGACGAGCACGATGATCACCATGACGATGGCGAACTTGGTGATGCCGTCGTCCGAGCCGGCGATCGACCACATCGCGGCCGGGAAGGTCGCGGCGATCGAGGTGAAGATGAGCAGCGACATGCCGTTGCCGATGCCCCGCTCGGTGATGAGCTCGCCCAGCCACATGATCAGCGTCGTGCCCGCGGTCATCGTGATGACCATCAGCACGATCGTCATGATCCCGTCGTTGGGGATGATCGGGACCGTGCAGCCCGGGAAGAGGAGGTCGTTGCGCGCCACGGTGATGACGGTCGTCGACTGGAGGATCGCCAGGCCGATCGTCATGTAGCGCGTGTACTGCGTGAGCTGGGTCTGCCCCTGCTGGCCCTCCTTGTGGAGGGCCTCGAACCGTGGGATCACGACGCGCAACAGCTGCGTGATGATGCTCGCGGTGATGTAGGGCATGATCCCGAGCGCGAAGATCGACAGCTGCAGCAGCGCACCGCCGCTGAAGAGGTTGACGAGCCCGAGCAGCGTGTTGTCCTGCGACTGTGCCACGCACTGCTGCACGTTGGTGTAGTCGACGCCCGGCGTCGGGATGAACGACCCGACACGGAAGATCGCCATGATCGAGATCGTGAACAGCAGCTTGCGCCGCAGGTCGGGCGTCCGGAACGCCCGCACGAATGCGCTGAGCACTAGTCCTCCTGCTCCGCCCGAGGGCGGGGTGTCGTCATGCCGCCGACCGGCGGGCAGGGTGTTCCCCGCCCGGTCCCGCGCACGGCCCCTGGCACCCTAGCCGAGACCGCGGACCGGACGGCGCAGGGGCCGGGGATGTCTCCCCGGCCCCTGCCGGCCGCTCAGTCCTGGATCGTGCCGCCGGCCGCGAGGATCTTCTCGCGCGCCGAGGCCGACACCTTCTGCACGGCGACCGTGAGCTTCACGCCCACGTCGCCGTTGCCGAGCACCTTCACCGGCGAGCCCTTGCGGACCGCGCCCTTGGAGACGAGGTCCTCGACCGTCACGTCGCCACCCTGCGGGTAGAGCGCCGCGAGGGTGTCGAGGTTCACGACCTGGTACTCGGTGCGGAACGGGTTCTTGAAGCCACGCAGCTTCGGCAGCCGCATGTGCATCGGCATCTGGCCGCCCTCGAACCGCTCAGGCACCTGGTAGCGGGCCTTGGTGCCCTTGGTGCCGCGACCGGCCGTCTTGCCCTTCGACGCCTCACCACGACCCACGCGGGTCTTGGCGGTGTGCGCGCCCGGGGCCGGACGCAGGTGGTGCAGCTTGAGGGTGCCACCGGCGCCCTCGGCCTTCGCCGCTGCGCGGGCCGCCGCCGCGGCCGAGGTGGCCTTGGCGGACGCCGGCTTCTCCGCGGCCGACGAGCTCGCCTTCGAGGCGGGCTTCTTCTCGGCAGCGGCCTTGGTCGTCGCGGGCTTCTCCGCCGCGGCCTTGGCGGCGGGCTTCTTGGCGGCAGCCGTCTTGGTCGCGGGCTTCTTCTCCGCGGCCGTGGCCTTGGCGCCCGACGTCGCGGGTGCCTTCTTCTCGGTCGAGGCCGCAGCCTCGTCCTTCTTCTTGGACTCTGCCATGGTCAGTCCACCTCCTCCACGGCGACGAGGTGCGCCACCGTCACGACCATGCCGCGGATCTCCGGACGGTCCTCCTTGACGACGACGTCGCCGATGCGCTTGAGGCCGAGGGTCCGCAGCGTGTCGCGCTGGTTCTGCTTGCCGCCGATGGCGGACTTGGTCTGGGTCACCTTGAGCCGGGCCATCAGGCACCTGCCTTCTCGGCCAGACCCTGCGCGCGGGCGCGCAGCATCGGGGCCGGGGCGACGTGCTCGACCGAGAGCCCACGGCGCGCGGCCACGGCCTCCGGCTCCTCGAGCCCGCGCAGCGCGGCCACCGTGGCGTGCACGATGTTGATCGCGTTGCTCGAGCCCATCGACTTCGACAGCACGTCGTGGATGCCGGCGCACTCGAGGACGGCGCGCACCGGACCGCCGGCGATCACACCGGTACCCGGCGACGCGGGACGAAGGAACACGACGCCGGCCGCGGCCTCGCCCGTGATCGGGTGCGGGATGGTGCCCTGGATGCGGGGGACGCGGAAGAAGCTCTTCTTGGCCTCCTCGACACCCTTCGCGATCGCGGCGGGCACCTCCTTGGCCTTCCCGTAGCCGACGCCCACGGTGCCGTCGCCGTCGCCGACCACGACGAGCGCGGTGAAGCTGAAGCGGCGGCCACCCTTGACGACCTTCGAGACGCGGTTGATGGTCACCACGCGCTCGACGAAGGCGCTCTTCTCGGCGGCGTCGCCACGGCGTCCGCCGTCGCGGCGGCCACCGTCACGACGGTCTCCGCCGGCACCGCCCTGGGCGCCGGTGTTGCTGCGCTGAGGTGCAGCCATCAGTGGTTCCTCTGCTTCCGTACGGTCATGGTTCGGGTCGCGGTCACAGGTTCAGCCCGCCCTCGCGAGCGCCCTCGGCGACCGCAGCCACCCGACCGTGGTACTTGTTGCCGCCACGGTCGAAGACCACGGCCTCGACACCGGCGGCCTTGGCGCGCTCCGCCACGAGCTCGCCCACCCGGCGGGCCTTGGCGGTCTTGTCGCCCTCCATCCCACGCAGGTCGGCCTCGAGGGTCGACGCGGAGGCCAGGGTGCGACCCAGGGCGTCGTCGACGACCTGGGCGACCATGTGGCGGCTCGAGCGGCTGACGACGAGGCGCGGGCGCGCCGCGCTGCCGACGACCTTCTTGCGCAGGCGGAGGTGGCGGCGGGCACGCGCGACGGCCTTGCCCTTGCCGCGGATCGTGAGTGCCATCACTTACCAGCCTTTCCGGCCTTGCGGCGGACGACCTCGCCCGCGTAACGCACGCCCTTGCCCTTGTACGGCTCGGGCTTGCGGATCTTGCGGATGTTCGCGGCGACCTCGCCGACCTGCTGCTTGTCGATGCCGCTGACCGAGAACTTCGTCGGCGACTCGACGGCGAAGCTGATGCCCTCGGGGGCCGACACGACGACCGGGTGGCTGAAGCCGAGCGCGAACTCGAGGTCCGAGCCCTTGGCCGTCACGCGGTAACCGGTACCGACGATCTCGAGCTTCTTGGTGTAGCCCTCCGTCACGCCCGTGACCAGGTTGGCCAGGAGGGTGCGGGTGAGCCCGTGCAGCGAACGCGACGCGCGCTCGTCGTCCGGACGGTTCACCACCAGGGTGCCGTCCTCCTGCGCCACCGTGATGGGGCTGGGAACGGTGTGCGTCAGGGTCCCCTTGGGGCCCTTCACGGTCACGATCGCGTCAGCGATCGTCACGTCCACGCCGGTCGGGACCGGGACGGGGACCTTGCCGATTCGAGACATGGCGCTCTCCTCTCGGTCTCGGGGTTACCAGACGTAGGCGAGGACTTCCCCACCCACGCCCTTCGTGGCGGCCTGCTTGTCGGTGAGGAGGCCGGAGGACGTGGACAGGATCGCCACGCCCAGGCCGCCCAGCACGCGGGGCAGGTTGGTCGACTTCGCGTACACGCGCAGGCCCGGCTTGGACACGCGGCGGACGCCCGCGAGCGAGCGCTCACGGTTCGGGCCGAACTTGAGCTGGATCGTCAGGTTCTTGCCCACGGTCGCGTCCTCGACACCCCAGCCGGCGATGTAGCCCTCGGCCTGGAGGATCTCCGCGATGTTCGCCTTCAGCTTGCTGTAGGGCATCGTCACGGAGTCGTGGTACGCGGAGTTCGCGTTACGCAGACGCGTCAGCATGTCTGCGATCGGATCGGTCATCGTCATCGGGCTTGTGCCCTTCCTCGCCGGGGTATCCCCGCGCCGCAGCGCAAGGGGACCTGCGACGTAGTGGTTACCAGCTGCTCTTGGTGACGCCGGGGAGCTCGCCGCGGTGCGCCATCTCGCGCAGGCAGATGCGGCAGAGGCCGAACTTGCGGTACACGGAGTGCGGACGACCGCACCGCTGGCACCGGGTATAGGCGCGGACAGCGAACTTGGGCTTCCGCGCCGCCTTCTGGATCAGGGCAGTCTTCGCCATGTCAGTTCTCCTTGAACGGGAAGCCCAGACGGCGGAGCAGCGAACGGCCCTCGTCGTCGGTGGTCGCGGTCGTCACGATCGTGATGTCCATGCCACGCTGCCGGTCCGTCTTGTCCGGGTCGATCTCGTGGAACATCACCTGCTCGGTCAGGCCGAAGGTGTAGTTGCCGTGGCCGTCGAACTGCTTCGGCGACAGGCCGCGGAAGTCGCGGATGCGCGGCAGGGCGAGGTTGACGAGCCGGTCGGTGAACTCCCACATGCGGTCACCCCGCAGCGTGACGTGGGCGCCGATGGGCATGCCCTCGCGGAGCTTGAACTGCGCGATGGACTTGCGCGCCTTGGTCACCTGCGGCTTCTGCCCGGTGATCAGCGTGAGGTCGCGGATCGCACCCTCGATCAGCTTCGAGTCACGCGCGGCCTCCCCGACACCCATGTTCACCACGATCTTGGTGAGCCGGGCGACCTGGTTGACGTTCGCGTGGCCGAACTCCTCGCGGAGCGCGGGGATGATCTCCTCGGCGTAGCGGGTCTTGAGCCGCGGTGCGGCGACGGTGGTCTCGCTCATCAGATGTCCTTACCGGAGCGCTTGGCCACGCGGACCCGGACGGTACGCGTCCGCCCGTCACGCTCGATCTCCTCGGTGCGGTACCCGACCCGGGTGCCCTTCTTGGTCTCCGGGTCGACCAGCATCACGTTGCTGACGTGGATCGGGGCCTCGACGGTCTCGATGCCACCGGTGCGGCTGCCGCGGTTCGTCTGGCCGGCCTTGACGTGCTTGGTCACACGCTGCACGCCCTCGACGACCACACGGTCCGCATCCTTGACGACCTCGAGCACGCGACCCTGCTTACCCTTGTCGCGGCCCGCGATGACGACCACGAGGTCGCCCTTCTTGATCTTGGCCATGTCAGAGCACCTCCGGTGCCAGCGAGATGATCTTCATGAACTTCTTGTCGCGCAGCTCGCGGCCCACCGGGCCGAAGATGCGCGTACCACGCGGCTCGCCGTCGCCCTTGAGGATCACGGCGGCGTTCTCGTCGAACTTGATGTACGAGCCGTCGGGCCGGCGGCGCTCCTTGGTGGTGCGCACGACCACGGCCTTGACGACGTCGCCCTTCTTGACGTTGCCGCCCGGGATCGCGTCCTTCACGGTGGCGACGATGACGTCGCCGATACCGGCGTAGCGACGGCCGGAACCGCCGAGAACACGGATGCAGAGGATCTGCTTCGCTCCCGTGTTGTCGGCGACCTTGAGTCGCGACTCCTGCTGGATCATCTACCTACTCCTGTCGTCTGGCCGGTTCTCGACGTGTGCTGGCCGAGCCTTGCCGGAACGGATGTCTGTGGTCGGGCTGCGGACCGCGGCCGAGGCCGCGCGCCGGTCCGGTTACTTCGCCTTCTCCAGGATCTCCACCACGCGCCACCGCTTGGTGGCCGAGAGCGGGCGGGTCTCCATGATCAGAACCAGGTCGCCCGCACCGGCCGCGTTGGCCTCGTCGTGCGCCTTGACCTTGCTCGTGCGTCGCATGACCTTGCCGTAGAGCGGGTGCTTGACCCGGTCCTCGACCTCGACCACGACGGTCTTGTCCATCTTGTCGCTCACGACGTAGCCGCGCCGCGTCTTGCGGTACGGGCGGTGGCTCTCCGTGGCGGCCTGCGCGTCGGCGCCGGTGCTTGCTGTGCTCATCGTTTGCCTCTCGCTCACTCAGCGCTGGGGCTGGGTGCGGTACGGATGCCGAGCTCGCGCTCACGCAGGATCGTGTAGATCCGGGCGATGTCGCGGCGCACGGCCTTCAGACGCCCGTGGCTCTCGAGCTGACCCGTGGCGGACTGGAAGCGGAGGTTGAACAGCTCCTCCTTGGCCTTCTTCAGCTCGGCGACGAGGGTCTCGTCGTCCATGCCGTCGAGCTCGGCCGGAGCCAGCTCCTTCGACCCAATGGCCATCAGTTGCCACCACCCTCGCGTGCCACGAAGCGGCACTTCATCGGAAGCTTGTGCATCGCACGACGCATCGCCTCACGGGCGAGCGGCTCCGGCACACCCGCGAGCTCGAAGAGCACGCGGCCGGGCTTGACGTTGGCGACCCACCACTCGGGGGACCCCTTGCCCGAGCCCATGCGGGTCTCGGCCGGCTTCTTCGTCAGAGGCCGGTCGGGGTAGATGTTGATCCAGACCTTGCCACCACGCTTGATGTGACGGGTCATGGCGATACGAGCAGCCTCGATCTGCCGGTTGGTGACGTAGGCGGGCTCGAGGGCCTGGATGCCGAAGTCGCCGAACGCGATCGTCGTGCCACCCTTCGCCGCGCCCGAGCGCGACGGGTGGTGCTGCTTGCGGTGCTTGAGCCTGCGCGGGATCAGCATGCTCAGGCCTCCGTTCCGGACTCGGTCGCGGCCGGGGCCGGGGCCTCGGCGGCGGGCTGCTGCTCGGCGGCGGCAGGAGCGTCGGTGCGCTCGCGACGAGCGCCGCCACGGGGACGGTCACCACGCGGGCCGCGACCGCGCGGAGCCGCGCTGGCCTGCTCGCGCGCGAACTCCTTCTCGGTCATGTCGCCCTTGTAGATCCAGACCTTGACGCCGATCTGGCCGAACGTGGTGCGTGCCTCGAACGTGCCGAAGTCGATGTTGGCGCGGAGCGTGTGCAGCGGCACTCGTCCCTCGCGGTAGAACTCCGACCGGCTCATCTCGGCGCCGCCGAGGCGTCCCGAGCACTGCACCCGGATGCCCTTCGCGCCGGCGCGCTGGGCCGACTGCATGCCCTTGCGCATCGCGCGACGGAACGAGACACGGCTCGCCAGCTGCTCGGCAATGCCCTGCGCCACCAGCTGCGCCTCGATCTCGGCGTTCTTGACCTCGAGGATGTTGAGCTGCACCTGCTTGCCCGTGAGCTTCTCGAGCTCACCGCGGATGCGGTCGGCCTCGGCGCCGCGGCGGCCGATGACGATGCCGGGGCGCGCGGTGTGGATGTCGACCCGCACGCGGTCACGCGTGCGCTCGATCTCGACCTTCGCGATGCCGGCACGCTCGAGACCCGTCGACATGAGCTTGCGGATCTGCACGTCCTCGCGGACGTAGTCACGGTAGCGCTGCCCGGGCTTGGTGCTGTCGGCGAACCAGCGCGACCGGTGGTCGGTGGTGATCCCGAGGCGGTACCCGTGCGGGTTGACCTTCTGTCCCACTATCGGGTCCTTCCCTTCGTGCTCGAGGCGGAGGCGGCGCCGGCCCGCTGCGGGGCGGGCGCGACGACCACGGTGATGTGGCTCGTGCGCTTGAGGATCCGCGAGGCGCGACCCTGCGCGCGCGGGCGGAACCGCTTGAGCGTCGGACCCTCGTCCACGTACGCGGCCGAGACCACGAGCGACGAGGCGTCGAAGGCCTCGTTCGCGCGGTCCGCCTTGACGCGGGCGTTGGCGATCGCGCTCTCGACGACCTTGCGGACGGTCTCCCCCGCGGCCTGCGGCGCGAACTTCAGCGTCGCGACGGCCTCGTCGGCCTGCTTGCCACGGATGAGGTCCACGACGCGCCGGGCCTTCTGGGGCGTGACGCGGACGAACCGCGCCTGCGCCTTGGCTTCCATTGCTGTCCTGCCTTCTTCTGTCGTCATCGGACTACCTACGACCTGCCGCTGCTGGACCCCGACGGGTCAGCGGCGACGGCCCTTGCGGTCGTCCTTCTCGTGGCCGCGGAACGTCCGCGTCGGGGCGAACTCGCCGAGCTTGTGGCCGACCATCGACTCGGTCACGAAGACCGGGACGTGCTTGCGACCGTCGTGGACGGCGAAGGTGTGGCCGAGGAAGTCGGGCGTGATCATCGACCGGCGGGACCAGGTCTTGATGACCGCCTTGGTGCCCTTCTCGTTCTGGACGTCCACCTTCTTCTGCAGGTGGCCGTCCACGAAGGGGCCCTTCTTGAGGCTGCGTGGCATCGGTCAGGCTCCTTCTCAGCGCTTCTTGCCGGTGCGGCGACGACGGACGATGAGCTTGTCGCTCGGCTTGTTCGGACGGCGTGTCCGGCCCTCGGGCTGACCCCACGGGCTGACCGGGTGGCGGCCACCCGAGGTCTTGCCCTCGCCACCACCGTGCGGGTGGTCGATCGGGTTCATCGCGACACCGCGGACCGAGGGGCGCTTGCCCTTCCAGCGCATCCGACCGGCCTTGCCCCAGTTGATGTTCGACTGTTCGGCGTTGCCGACCTCGCCGACCGTCGCGCGGCAGCGCAGGTCGACGTTGCGGATCTCACCCGACGGCATGCGCAGCTGCGCGTACGGACCGTCCTTCGCGACGAGCTGCACCGAGGCACCCGCCGACCGCGCGATCTTGGCACCGCCACCAGGGCGGAGCTCGATCGCGTGGATGACCGTACCCGTGGGGATGTTCCGCAGCGGGAGGTTGTTGCCGGGCTTGATGTCGGCCGAGGCGCCGTTCTCGACGACGTCACCCTGCGCGAGCTTGTTGGGCGCGATGATGTAGCGCTTCTCGCCGTCCGCGTAGTGCAGCAGGGCGATGCGCGCCGTGCGGTTCGGGTCGTACTCGATGTGAGCGACCTTGGCCGGCACGCCGTCCTTGTCGTGGCGACGGAAGTCGATCACGCGGTAGGCACGCTTGTGGCCGCCACCCTGGTGGCGCATCGTGACGCGGCCCGTGCTGTTGCGGCCACCGGTCTTGTGGAGCGGCCGGACGAGCGACTTCTCGGGCTCGGAACGCGTGATCTCGACGAAGTCGGCGACGCTCGAGCCACGACGGCCGGGCGTCGTCGGCTTGTACTTACGGATTCCCATGGAGGTCAGTCCCTTGTGTCTCGTCGGTCCGGCGTCAGCCGACCGGTCCGCCGAAGATGTCGATGGTGCCCTCACGCAGCGTGACGATCGCGCGCTTGGTGTCCTTGCGCTTGCCGAGGCCGAACCGCGTGCGCCGGCTCTTGCCCTTGCGGTTCGCGGTGTTCACCGCCTCGACCTTGACGCCGAAGACCTGCTCCACGGCGATCTTGATCTCGGTCTTGTTCGCGCGGGGGTCCACCAGGAAGGTGTACTTGCCCTCGTCGAGCAGGCCGTAGCTCTTCTCGGAGACCACGGGCGAGATGAGGATGTCGCGCGGGTCCTTGTTCAGGCTGGTCACTTGGTCTCCTCCGCCTCGAGAGCCGAGGCCTCCGACGAGGTGGCGACGGCCTTGGCCCCACGGCCGGTGGGCCGGGCGAGGAACGCCTCGAGCGCACCGCGCGTGAAGACCACGTCGTCCGAGATCATCACGTCGTAGGTGTTGAGCTGGTCGGCGAGCAGCAGGTGGACCTGCTCCACGTTGCGCAGCGACTTCCACGTGAGCTCGTCGCCGCGCTCGAGAACCACGAGCACGTGGCGACGCGGTGACAGCGCACGCAGCGTCGCGACCGCGGTGCTCGTCGACGGCACACCGTCGACGCCGAAGCCGTCGATCACGTGCACGCGACCTGCGCGGGCCCGGTCCGAGAGCGCACCGCGCAGGGCGGCGGCCTTCATCTTCTTGGGCGTCCGCTGGCTGTAGTCACGCGGCTGAGGGCCGTGGACCGTGCCACCACCGGCGAACTGCGGGGCGCGCGTCGAGCCCTGACGAGCCCGGCCGGTGCCCTTCTGCTTGTAAGGCTTCTTGCCACCGCCGCGGACGTCGCCGCGGGTCTTGGTGGCGTGCGTGCCCTGACGGGCCGCCGCGAGCTGGGCCACCACGACCTGGTGGATCAGCGGGACGTTGGTCTGGACGTCGAACACGTCGGCGGGAAGCTCGGCGGTGCCGGACTTCTTGCCGGTCGCGTCCACGACGTCGACGGTCAGCGCAGTCATGCTCACGCCCCCTTCGCGGCAGAGCGCACCAGCACGACGCCGCCCTTGGGGCCGGGGACGGCGCCCTTGACGAGCAGCAGACCCCTCTCGGCGTCGACCGCGTGCACGGTGAGGTTCTGGGTGGTCTGACGGACGTGGCCCATGCGGCCGGCCATCCGCAGGCCCTTGAAGACACGCGACGGCGTCGAGGCGCCGCCGATCGAGCCGGGCTTGCGGTGGTTGCGGTGCGCACCGTGGGAGGCGCCGACGCCGGAGAAGCCGTGGCGCTTCATGACGCCAGCGGTGCCCTTGCCCTTGGTGGTGCCCACGACGTCGACCGTCTGTCCGGCCGTGAAGGCCTCCGCGGTGATCTCCTGGCCGAGGGCGTACTCGCCCGAGTCCGGCGTACGGATCTCGGCGACGTGGCGACGCGGGGTCACGCCGGCCTTCTCGAAGTGGCCCTTGAGCGGCTGGGTGACCTTGCGCGGGTCGATCTGCCCGTAGGCGAGCTGGACCGCGGCGTAGCCGTCGACGTCTGCCGTGCGGACCTGGGTCACCACGTTGGTGCCGACCTGCACGACGGTGACGGGCACGAGGCGCCCTGCGTCGTCCCACACCTGGGTCATGCCGAGCTTGGTGCCCAGCACGGCCGAGACGGGCCTTGCGTTCTGGGGAAGCGTGGTCATCGTGATCTCCTGACCGGCCTCAGAGCTTGATCTCGATGTTCACGTCCGCCGGCAGGTCGAGCCGCATGAGCGAGTCGACGGCCTTGGGCGTGGGATCGATGATGTCGATGAGGCGCTTGTGCGTGCGCATCTCGAAGTGCTCGCGGCTGTCCTTGTACTTGTGAGGCGACCTGATGACGCAGAAGACGTTCTTCTCCGTCGGCAGCGGCACCGGGCCCACGACCGTTGCACCAGCGCGCGTCACCGTGTCGACGATCCTGCGCGCCGAGCTGTCGATGACCTCGTGGTCGTAGGACTTGAGCCGGATGCGGATCTTCTGTCCCGCCATGGCGTCGTCTGACTCTCTCTCTCGAACCGCTGTGTGTCCGACCCCCGCACTCGGGCGTGTCGCGTCTTGCGCCATGCCTTCGCGCTGCGCACCGTTCGGTGCGAGGTCGTTGGGTGCTGTGTGAGCCGGACCTGCCCGTCCGAGGACGGGCGACCAGACCCTCAACGTCTGTCGTTACGTGGCTGCCGCTCTCACGCCGGTCCCGCGGGCGGCGGCGGCCGAAGGCCGCGAACCACCTGCACACGGACGCAACGGCGCCGGGCAACCTGAACAGTGTGCCAGACGCCACGAGCGATTACCAATCGCCGCCGTGGCCGGCCGATCTGTCCCAGGGGTCCCGCCGGAGCGGGACATGGCGAGGGCCCGGGCGCGATGCCCGGGCCCTCGCACAGGTCACTTCAGGATCTTCGTCACGCGGCCCGAGCCGACGGTCCGGCCACCCTCACGGATGGCGAAGCCGAGGCCCTCCTCCATCGCGATCGGCTGGATCAGGTTGACCGTCATCTCGGTGTTGTCCCCGGGCATGACCATCTCGGTGCCCTCGGGCAGCGTGATGACGCCGGTGACGTCCGTGGTACGGAAGTAGAACTGCGGACGGTAGTTCGAGTAGAACGGGTTGTGCCGCCCACCCTCGTCCTTGTTGAGGATGTAGACCTGGGCCTCGAAGTCGGTGTGCGGGGTGATCGAACCCGGCTTCACGACGACCTGGCCACGCTCGACGTCCTCACGCTTGATGCCACGGAGCAGGAGGCCGCAGTTCTCGCCGGCCCACGCCTCGTCCATCTGCTTGTGGAACATCTCGATGCCGGTGACCGTGGTCTTCTGCGGCTCACGGATGCCGACGATCTCGACCTCCGAGTTGATCTGCAGCTTGCCGCGGTCCACGGCGCCGGTGACGACGGTGCCACGACCGGTGATCGTGAAGACGTCCTCGATCGGCATGAGGAACGGCTTGTCCATGTCACGGACCGGCTCGGGAATGTTCTCGTCGACGGCCTCCATGAGCGCCTCGACCGACTTGACCCACTCGGGGTCGCCCTCGAGGGCCTTGAGGCCGGAGACGCGCACCACGGGGGCGTCGTCGCCGTCGAAGCCCTGCGACGACAGCAGCTCGCGGACCTCCATCTCGACGAGCTCGAGGATCTCCTCGTCGTCGACCATGTCGGCCTTGTTGAGCGCGACCAGCAGGTACGGCACGCCGACCTGGCGGGCGAGCAGCACGTGCTCACGCGTCTGGGCCATCGGGCCGTCGGTCGCGGCGACCACGAGGATCGCGCCGTCCATCTGCGCGGCACCCGTGATCATGTTCTTGATGTAGTCGGCGTGACCGGGCGCGTCGACGTGCGCGTAGTGGCGCTTCTCCGTCTGGTACTCGACGTGCGCGATGTTGATCGTGATACCGCGCTGCTTCTCCTCCGGCGCCTTGTCGATCTCGTCGAACGGCGTGAAGGGGTTCAGGTCGGGGTACTTGTCGTGCAGCACCTTCGAGATGGCAGCGGTCAGCGTCGTCTTGCCGTGGTCGACGTGACCGATGGTCCCGATGTTGACGTGCGGCTTGGTCCGCTCGAACTTGGCCTTCGCCACTGGGGTCCTCCTCGGACTTGGGTAGTTGTGCCGAACGATGCAGGTGCCGGCTGACTCCTGCGGGGCGTGCGGGTCGCTACAGGTTGTGTGTGGAACTTACTGACGGACGACCTGTGGGACTACTCGCCCCGGGTCTTCTTGATGATCTCCTCGGCGACGTTCCGAGGAACCTCGGCATAGCTGTCGAACTGCATCGAGTACACCGCGCGACCCTGGGTCTTCGACCGCAGGTCGCCGACGTACCCGAACATCTCGGAGAGCGGCACCTGGGCGCGCACCACCTTGACGCCGGTCGCGTCCTCCATCGACTGGATCATCCCGCGACGCGAGTTGATGTCACCGATGACGTCGCCCATGTACTCCTCGGGCGTACGGACCTCCACGGCCATGACCGGCTCGAGGAGCACGGGGTCCGCCTTGCGGACCGCCTCCTTGAGGATCATCGAGCCCGCGATCTTGAACGCCATCTCCGAGGAGTCGACGTCGTGCGCGGCGCCATCGAGCAGCGTCGCCTTGATGCCGACCAGCGGGAAGCCGGCGAGCACGCCGAGCTCCATCGCCGACTGGATGCCCGCGTCGACGCTCGGGATGTACTCGCGCGGCACACGACCACCGGTCACGGCGTTGACGAACTCGTAGAGCTCGCCCTCGGCCGCGTCGAGGGGCTCGAAGGTCATCTGCACCTTGGCGTACTGACCCGAACCACCGGTCTGCTTCTTGTGCGTGTAGTCGATCTTCTCGACCGTGCGTCGGATCGTCTCGCGGTACGCGACCTGGGGCTTGCCGACGTTCGCCTCGACCTTGAACTCGCGCCGCATGCGGTCGACGAGGATGTCGAGGTGGAGCTCGCCCATGCCGCCGATGACGGTCTGCCCCGTCTCCTCGTCGAGGCGCACCCGGAACGTCGGGTCCTCCTCGGCGAGCTTCTGGATGGCCGTCGAGAGCTTCTCCTGGTCGCCCTTGGTCTTGGGCTCGATCGCCACGTCGATGACGGGCTCGGGGAAGGTCATCGACTCGAGCACGATCTGGTTCTGCGGGTCGCACAGGGTGTCACCGGTCGTGACGTCCTTGAGCCCGATGAACGCGTAGATGTGCCCCGCCGTGGCCTCCTCGACCGGGTTCTCCTTGTTGGAGTGCATCTGGAAGAGCTTCCCGATGCGCTCCTTCTTGCCCTTCGTCGAGTTGATGACCTGGGCACCCGAGGGAACCTTGCCCGAGTAGACGCGGACGTAGGTCAGCTTCCCGAAGAACGGGTGCGTGGCGACCTTGAACGCGAGCGCGGAGAAAGGCTCGTCCGCGGACGGCGACCGCGTGATGACGGTCTCCTCGTCGCCCACCGGGTGGCCCTCGACCGACGGGACGTCGAGCGGGGTCGGCAGGTAGTCGACGACGGCGTCCAGCATGGGCTGCACGCCCTTGTTCTTGAAGGCCGAACCGCAGAAGACGGGGTACGCCTCGCTCGCGACCGTGAGCTTGCGGATGCCCGCCTTGAGCTCGTCGATCGTGAGCTCCTCGCCGCCGAGGTACTTCTCGAGGAGCTCCTCGTCGGCCTCGGCCACAGCCTCGACGAGCTGGCTCCGGTACTCCTCGGCCCGCTCGCGCATGTCGGCCGGGATCTCCTCGGTGGTCCACGCCTCCCCGAGCGGGGTCTCCCCGCGCCAGGTCTTCGCGTTCATCTCGAGGAGGTCGACGACACCGACGAAGTCGCTCTCGGCACCGATCGGAAGCTGCATGACCAGCGGCTTGGCCTTGAGGCGCTCGACGATGGTCTTGACGGTGAAGTAGAAGTCCGCACCCAGCTTGTCCATCTTGTTGACGAAGCAGATGCGCGGCACGTTGTACTTGTCCGCCTGACGCCACACGGTCTCGGACTGGGGCTCGACACCCTCCTTGCCGTCGAAGACGGCGACCGCGCCGTCGAGCACGCGGAGCGAGCGCTCGACCTCGACCGTGAAGTCGACGTGGCCGGGGGTGTCGATGATGTTGATCTGGTTGTTCTTCCAGTAGCAGGTCGTCGCGGCGGACGTGATCGTGATGCCGCGCTCCTGCTCCTGCTCCATCCAGTCCATGGTCGAGGCGCCGTCGTGCGTCTCGCCCATCTTGTAGTTGACCCCCGTGTAGAAGAGGATCCGCTCGGTCGTGGTCGTCTTGCCGGCGTCGATGTGCGCCATGATGCCGATGTTGCGGACCTTCGTGAGGTCGGTCAGCACGTCGAGTGCCACGGTGTGAAGCCCTTCTTAGGTCTGCGGTCGGAATCGGCGTCGGAGCGCCGGGATCACCAGCGGTAGTGCGCGAACGCCCGGTTCGACTCGGCCATCTTGTGCATGTCCTCGCGGCGCTTGACCGCGGCACCCAGGCCGTTGCTGGCGTCAAGGATCTCGTTCATGAGCCGCTCGGTCATGGTCTTCTCGCGACGGGCGCGCGAGAAGTCGACGAGCCAGCGCAGGGCCAGGGTCGTGGCACGCACAGGGCGAACCTCGATCGGCACCTGGTACGTCGCACCGCCGACGCGGCGGGACTTGACCTCGAGCGCGGGGCGCACGTTGTCGAGTGCGCGCTTGAGGATGACGACCGGGTCGGTTCCCGTCTTCTCACGCGCGCCCTCGAGCGCGCCGTAGACGATCGACTCGGCGGTGGTCTTCTTGCCGTCGAGCAGCACCTTGTTGATCAGCTGCGTGACGACGGGCGACCCGTAGACAGGGTCGGCGATGAGCGGCCGCTTCGGGGCCGGGCCCTTACGAGGCATCAGCTCTTCTCCTTCTTCGCGCCGTAACGGCTGCGGGCCTGCTTGCGGCCCTTGACGCCCTGCGTGTCCAGCGCACCACGGACGATCTTGTAGCGCACGCCGGGCAGGTCCTTCACACGCCCACCGCGCACGAGCACGATCGAGTGCTCCTGCAGGTTGTGGCCGACGCCGGGGATGTACGCGGTGACCTCGATCTGGCTCGAGAGCTTCACGCGCGCGACCTTGCGCAGCGCGGAGTTCGGCTTCTTCGGGGTGGTGGTGTAGACGCGGGTGCACACACCGCGCCGCTGCGGGCTGCCCTTGAGGGCGGGCGTCTTCGAGGCCGACGTCTTGGACGTCCGCCCCTTGCGCACGAGCTGCTGGATCGTGGGCACTACATCTCCGTGTCTTCTCGGTACTGCACTCTGGTCGACCGGGTGGTCAGAAGGGCCGACGTCGCCGACCCTGAGGCCTTTCGTCCCGCGGCGCCGACTCCGACCCCCGCGTCCGGGCGTGTCGACCACCCTGAGCGCGGCACCGACCGCCAGCAACATCATCTGGACGGAGGGCCGTGCGCGGTGAGTCGTCACCCGGCCCCGCTGCGACGGCCCCGGGAAGGAGGCGTCGTTCGCGGTGCACGCACGAGGGCCCGACGGCGCGGGCACAGGGTCTTACGTTACCCGGCGCCCCCGCGAGCGTCAAAGCGACGCCAGGAGGGTCACCGGTCCGCATCGGCTCGCTCGGGAGCGGCTCGATCCTGCGACGCCGATGGGGCCCGTCCAGCGGACGGGCCCCATCGTGCGGTCGTGCGAGGACGGATGTCAGCGAAGGTCGCCGAAGTCGATGTCCTCGAGCGGGATCGCCTCGCCGGAGCCCATGCCGAGCGGCGGGAAGTCGATCTCGTCGTAGCCGAAACTCGGGTAGAGCTCGGCCTTGGCCTCCTCGGTGGGCTCGACCGCGACGTTGCGGTACCGGGGAAGTCCAGTACCTGCCGGGATGAGCTTTCCGATGATGACGTTCTCCTTGAGGCCCAGCAGCGGGTCGCTGCGCCCGCTCATCGCGGCCTCGGTGAGGACGCGCGTCGTCTCCTGGAAGGAGGCCGCCGAGAGCCACGAGTCGGTCGCGAGCGACGCCTTCGTGATGCCCATGAGCTCAGGACGCCCCGACGCGGGCTGCTTGCCCTCCGCAACCGCACGGCGGTTCGCGTCCTCGAAGCGCCCGCGCTCGGCGAGCTCGCCCGGCAGCAGGTCGGTGTCACCCGAGTCGAGCACGGTCACGCGCCGCAGCATCTGCCGCACGATGACCTCGATGTGCTTGTCGTGGATGTCGACGCCCTGCGACCGGTAGGTCTCCTGGACCTCGTCCACCAGGTGCTTCTGCGTGGCACGCGGGCCGAGGATGCGGAGCACCTTCTTCGGGTCGATCGCGCCCTGGACGAGCTGCTGCCCGACCTCGACGTGGTCGCCGTCCTCCACCAGCAGCCGCGACCGCTTGGTGAGCGGGTACGCGATCTCCTCCGAGCCGTCGTCCGGCGTGAGGAGGATCCGGCGCGTGCGGTCGGTCTCGTCGATCGTGACCCGGCCCGAGTACTCCGCGATCGTGCCCTCGCCCTTCGGGGTGCGGGCCTCGAAGAGCTCCTGCACACGCGGCAGACCCTGGGTGATGTCGTCGGCCGAGGCCACGCCACCCGTGTGGAACGTCCGCATGGTCAGCTGCGTACCGGGCTCACCGATGGACTGCGCCGAGATGATGCCGATGGCCTCACCGATGTCGACGAGCTTGCCCGTCGCCAGCGAACGGCCGTAGCACAGGGCACACGTGCCCACGCGCGACTCGCAGGTCAGGACCGAGCGGACCTTGACCTCGGCGACGCCCGCGTCGAGGAACCGGCTGATCATCACGTCGCCCACGTCCTCGCCGGCCGAGCCGACGACGGTGCCGTCCGTGCCGACGACGTCGGTCGCGAGCGTGCGGGCGTAGATGCTGGTCTCGACCTTCTCGTGCCGCACGACCGTGCCGTCGGGCAGGGTCGTCGCGATCGGCAGGGTGAGGCCGCGCTCCGTGCCGCAGTCCTCCTCGCGGATGATGACGTCCTGCGAGACGTCCACGAGGCGTCGCGTGAGGTAGCCCGAGTCAGCGGTACGCAGCGCCGTGTCCGCCAGGCCCTTGCGGGCACCGTGCGAGGCGATGAAGTACTCGAGGACGGACAGCCCCTCACGGTAGTTGGACTTGATCGGGCGCGGGATGATCTCGCCCTTCGGGTTCGCCACGAGGCCACGCATACCGGCGATCTGCCGGACCTGCATCCAGTTGCCTCGGGCGCCCGAGCCCACCATGCGGTTGAGCGTGTTGCGTGCCGGGAAGTTCTTCTGCATCGCCTTGGCGACCTCGTCGGTCGCCTGCGTCCAGATCTCCACGAGCTCCTGACGACGCTCGTCGTCGGTGATCAGGCCCTTGTCGTACTGGCCCTGGATCTTCGCGGCCCGCGCCTCGTACTGGTCGAGGATCTCCTGCTTGACCGAGGGGATCGGCACGTCGGAGATCGCGATCGTGACGCCTGACCGGGTGGCCCAGTGGTAGCCGGCGTCCTTGAGCGCGTCGAGGCTCGCTGCGACGTCGACCTTGGGGTACCGCTCGGCGAGGTCGTTGACGATGTTCGAGAGCGCCTTCTTGTCGACCACCGTGTTGACGTACGGGTAGTCGGGCGGCAGCAGCTCGTTGAACAGGGCACGGCCCAGCGTCGTGCGGGCGACCACCGGCTGACCGGGCTCCCAGTCCTCGGGCAGGTCGAGACCCTCGGCCGTGATCAGGTCCGTGAACCGGAGGTCGATCTTCGCGTTGAGGTCGAGCGTCCCCTGGTCGAAGGCCATGATCGCCTCGGCGACCGAGGTGAACGCACGTCCGTCGCCCTCGGCGTCGTCGCGCTCCGCCGTCAGGTGGAACAGGCCGATGATCATGTCCTGCGAGGGCATGGTCACCGGACGACCGTCCGACGGCTTGAGGATGTTGTTGCTCGAGAGCATGAGGATGCGGGCCTCGGCCTGCGCCTCGGTGCTCAGGGGCAGGTGAACGGCCATCTGGTCACCGTCGAAGTCGGCGTTGAACGCGCCGCACACGAGCGGGTGCAGGTGGATGGCCTTGCCCTCGACGAGCTTCGGCTCGAACGCCTGGATGCCCAGACGGTGCAGGGTCGGTGCGCGGTTCAGCAGCACCGGGTGCTCGGTGATGACCTCCTCGAGCACGTCCCAGACCTGCGGGCGGGCGCGCTCGACCATGCGCTTGGCGCTCTTGATGTTCTGCGCGTGGTTGAGGTCCACGAGCCGCTTCATGACGAACGGCTTGAAGAGCTCGAGAGCCATCTGCTTGGGCAGACCGCACTGGTGCAGCTTCAGCTCGGGCCCGACGACGATCACCGAGCGGCCCGAGTAGTCGACGCGCTTGCCGAGGAGGTTCTGGCGGAAGCGCCCCTGCTTGCCCTTGAGCATGTCCGAGATCGACTTGAGCGGGCGGTTGCCCGGTCCCGTCACCGGACGTCCGCGGCGGCCGTTGTCGAACAGCGCGTCGACCGCCTCCTGGAGCATCCGCTTCTCGTTGTTGACGATGATCTCGGGTGCGCCCAGGTCCAGCAGACGCTTGAGGCGGTTGTTGCGGTTGATCACGCGGCGGTACAGGTCGTTCAGGTCCGACGTCGCGAAACGGCCACCGTCGAGCTGCACCATGGGGCGCAGGTCCGGCGGGATGACCGGGACGGCGTCCAGGACCATGCCCTGCGGCGTGTTGGTCGTGGTCAGGAACGCGTTGACGACCTTGAGCCGCTTGAGCGCACGCGTCTTGCGCTGGCCCTTGCCGTTCTTGATCGTCTCGCGGAGCGACTCGGCCTCCGCCTCCAGGTCGAAGTCCTGGAGACGCTTCTGGATGGCCGCGGCGCCCATCGCGCCCTTGAAGTAGTTGCCGTAGCGGTCCTGGAGCTGACGGTAGAGCAGCTCGTCGCCCTCGAGGTCCGCGACCTTGAGGTTCTTGAAGCGGTCCCAGACCTGCTCGAGGCGGTCGAGCTCGGCGTCCGCGCGCTTGCGCAGCTGAGCCATCTCCCGCTCGGCGGAGTCGCGCACCTTGCGGCGCGCGTCGGCCTTGGCGCCCTCGGCCTCGAGCTCGGCGAGATCGGCCTCGAGCTTGGCGGCACGCTTGTCGATCTCGACGTCGCGCCGGTTCGTGATCTCCTTCTTCTCGAGGTCGATCTCGTTCTGGAGGTTCGGCAGGTCCTCCTGACGCCCCTCCTCGTCGACCTCGGTGATCATGTAGGCCGCGAAGTAGATGACCTTCTCGAGGTCCTTGGGCGCCAGGTCGAGCAGGTAGCCGAGACGCGACGGCACACCCTTGAAGAACCAGATGTGCGTGACGGGCGCCGCGAGCTCGATGTGGCCCATGCGCTCACGGCGCACCTTCGAGCGCGTCACCTCGACGCCGCAGCGCTCGCAGATGATGCCCTTGAAGCGCACGCGCTTGTACTTGCCGCAGTAGCACTCCCAGTCCCGGGTCGGACCGAAGATCTTCTCGCAGAAGAGACCGTCCTTCTCGGGCTTGAGCGTGCGGTAGTTGATGGTCTCGGGCTTCTTGACCTCGCCGTGCGACCAGGTGCGGATGTCCTCCGCGGTCGCCAGGCCGATGCGCAGCTCGTCGAAGACGTTGACGTCGAGCAAGGTGTCCTACTTCCTTCGTCAGTCCGTGTTCACCGTGTGTGGCCGGTGAGAGCCGGGAGCCGGGGCCCGCCGCACGCGGCGGGCCCTCGGCGAGATCAGATCTCTTCGATGCTGGAGGCGTTGGGGCGCCGGGACAGGTCGATGCCCAGCTCCTCCGCGGCGCGGTACACCTCGTCGTCGTTCTCCTTCATGTCGATGGTGACGCCGTCCGACGACAGCACCTCGACGTTCAGGCAGAGCGACTGCATCTCCTTCAGCAGGACCTTGAACGACTCGGGGATGCCCGAGTCCGGGATGTTCTCGCCCTTGACGATCGCCTCGTAGACCTTGACGCGCCCGGGGACGTCGTCGGACTTGATCGTCAGGAGCTCCTGGAGCGTGTACGCCGCGCCGTACGCCTCGAGGGCCCACACCTCCATCTCGCCGAACCGCTGACCGCCGAACTGGGCCTTACCGCCCAGCGGCTGCTGCGTGATCATCGAGTAGGGGCCGGTCGACCGCGCGTGGATCTTGTCGTCGACCAGGTGGTGGAGCTTCAGGATGTACATGTAGCCGACCGAGATCGGGTCCGGGAACGGCTCACCCGACCGCCCGTCGAAGAGCCGCGCCTTGCCGTTCGGGCCGACCATGCGGTCGCCGTCGCGGTTGGGGTGCGTCGCGTCGAGCAGTCCCGTGAGTACCTCCTCCGGCACGCCGTCGAAGACCGGCGTGGCCACGGGTGTCCCGGGCTCGCTGCTCTTGGCGGCGGCCGGCACCTGCCCGAGCCACTCCGGCGTGCCGTCGACGAGCTCGAGGTCCCATCCCTGCTTGGCGATCCACCCGAGGTGGACCTCGAGGACCTGGCCCACGTTCATGCGGCCGGGCACACCGAGCGGGTTGAGCACGATGTCGACCGGCGTGCCGTCGGGGAGGAACGGCATGTCCTCGACGGGGAGGATCTTCGAGATGACGCCCTTGTTGCCGTGACGCCCGGCGAGCTTGTCGCCGTCGGTGATCTTGCGTCGCTGCGCGATGTACACGCGGACGAGCTCGTTCACACCGGCCGGCAGCTCGTCGCCGTCCTCACGGTTGAACGTGCGCACCTCGATGACCGTGCCCGACTCGCCGTGCGGGACCTTGAGCGAGGTGTCGCGCACCTCGCGCGCCTTCTCGCCGAAGATCGCGCGGAGCAGACGCTCCTCCGGGGTGAGCTCGGTCTCGCCCTTCGGCGTGACCTTGCCGACGAGGATGTCGCCCGCGTTGACCTCTGCGCCGATGCGGATGATGCCGCGCTCGTCGAGGTCCGCGAGGACCTCCTCGGAGACGTTCGGGATGTCCCGCGTGATCTCCTCGGGCCCGAGCTTGGTGTCCCGGGCGTCGACCTCGTGCTCCTCGATGTGAATGGAGGAGAGGACGTCGTCCTGCACGAGCCGCTGGCTCAGGATGATGGCGTCCTCGTAGTTGTAGCCCTCCCACGACATGAACGCCACGAGAAGGTTGCGGCCGAGCGCGAGCTCGCCCTCGTCGGTCGCCGGGCCGTCCGCGAGGACGGAACCCACCTCGACGCGCGCACCCTCGTCGACCAGCACACGCTGGTTGTAGGACGTGCCCTGGTTCGAGCGGCGGAACTTCGCCACGCGGTAGGTGCTCGTCGTGGCGTCGTCGTTGGCGACGGTGATCAGGTCGGCCGAGACCTCGGTGACGACGCCCGGCTTGGACGCGACGATCACGTCACCCGCGTCGATCGCGGCGCGGCGCTCCATGCCCGTGCCGACGAGCGGGGCCTCCGAGCGCACGAGCGGCACGGCCTGGCGCTGCATGTTCGCGCCCATGAGCGCGCGGTTGGCGTCGTCGTGCTCGAGGAACGGGATCATCGCGGTCGCGACGGAGACCATCTGCCGCGGCGAGACGTCCATGTAGTCGACCATGTCCGGCGGGACGATCTCGACCTCGCCACCCTTGACGCGCACGAGCACCCGGTCCTCCGAGAAGGCGCCGTCGTCCTCGAGCGGGGCGTTGGCCTGGGCGATGACGTAGCGGTCCTCGTCGTCGGCCGTGAGGTAGTGGACCTCGTCGGTGACCTTGCCGCCCTTGACCTTGCGGTACGGGGTCTCGACGAACCCGAAGGCGTTGATGCGCCCGTAGGTCGCGAGCGAGCCGATGAGGCCGATGTTCGGGCCCTCAGGGGTCTCGATCGGGCACATGCGGCCGTAGTGCGACGGGTGGACGTCACGGACCTCCATGCCCGCGCGGTCGCGCGAGAGACCACCCGGACCGAGGGCCGACAGACGCCGCTTGTGCGTCAGGCCCGCGAGCGGGTTGTTCTGGTCCATGAACTGCGACAGCTGCGAGGTGCCGAAGAACTCCTTGATCGACGCCACGACTGGGCGGATGTTGATCAGGGTCTGCGGCGTGATCGCCTCGACGTCCTGCGTCGTCATGCGCTCGCGCACGACGCGCTCCATGCGCGACAGGCCGGTGCGCACCTGGTTCTGGATGAGCTCGCCCACCGCGCGGATGCGGCGGTTGCCGAAGTGGTCGATGTCGTCGACCTCGACGCGCACGTCGACGGTCTCGCCGGCACGCGCGCCCGTGAGCGTCGCGACGTCGGCGTGGAGGGCGGCGAGGTACTTGATCGTCGCGACGACGTCGGCGACGGTGAGCACCGAGTCGCTGAGGGGCGCGTCGATCCCGAGCTTCTTGTTGACCTTGTAGCGACCGACCTTCGCCAGGTCGTAGCGCTTGGGGTTGAAGTAGAAGTTCTCGAGGAGAGCGCGTCCGGCCTCGACCGTGGGCGGCTCGCCCGGGCGGATCTTGCGGTAGATGTCGAGGAGGGCCTCCTCCTCGGTGTTCACGTGGTCCTTCTCGAGCGTCTCGAGGACGGCCGGGAACTGCGCGAACTCCTCGCGGATCTGCGACTCGGTGAGGCCGAGGGCCTTGAGCAGCACGGTCACGGACTGCTTGCGCTTGCGGTCGACACGGACGCCGACGGCGTCACGCTTGTCGATCTCGAACTCGAGCCAGGCACCGCGGCTGGGGATGATCTTCGCCGTGAAGACGTCCTTGTCCGACGTCTTGTCGGGCGTGCGCTCGAAGTACACACCGGGCGAACGGACGAGCTGCGAGACGACCACGCGCTCGGTGCCGTTGATGATGAAGGTGCCGCGCTCGGTCATGAGCGGGAACTCGCCCATGAAGACCGTCTGGCTCTTGATCTCACCCGTGGTGTAGTTCACGAACTCCGCGGTGACGAACAGCGGGGCCGCGTAGGTGAAGTCCTTCTCCTTGCACTCCTCCGCCGTGTACTTGGGCGGCTCGAAGCGGTGGTCGCGGAAGGAGAGCGACATGGAGCCGCCGAAGTCCTCGATCGGCGAGATCTCCTCGAAGATCTCCTCGAGCCCCGAGGTCTCGGGCACGTCCTGACGGCCGGCCTCGAGGGCCTTGGCCACCCGCTCCTTCCATGCGTCGTTGCCGAGGAGCCAGTCGAAGTTCTCGGTCTGCAGACCCAGAAGGTCCGGTACCTCGAGCGGCTCGTGGATCTTGGCGAAGGAGACGCGTCGCGATGCGGTGCGGTTCGCGACGGCGTCGTTGGTCGGAGCAGAAGGGGTGCGCGAGGCAGCCAAGAGGGGTCCTTCCCTGCGGATCGAGTGCACGCGCGCGGGTCGAGGCCTTACCCTCCATACCAGCCCATGGCGGCCGATCGGGCACCGGGCAGAGCTCGGGACCGAGGGGCGGGTTGAGGGTTGCAGGCACAAGCCAGCGCAAAGCGCTAGCGTAGCCGGTCGATCCAGGCGGGTCAACCCGGGTCATGGGACGACTGTGTCCCGGTGTCGTGACGTGCCGAGCCACCACGCCCGGGCACGTCGAAGGCCCGCACCCCCTGGGCACGGGCCTTCGACGTGCTGACCGGCCGGGGCCGGTCGCTCGCTAGGAGCGAGAGGTCACTTGAGGGTGACGGTCGCGCCGGCGCCCTCGAGGGCAGCCTTCGCCTTCTCGGCGGTCTCCTTGTTCGCGCCCTCGAGCACGGGCTTGGGAGCACCGTCGACGAGGTCCTTGGCCTCCTTGAGGCCGAGGCTCGTGAGGGCACGCACCTCCTTGATGACCTGGATCTTCTTGTCGCCGGCCGACTCGAGGATGACGTCGAACTCGTCCTTCTCCTCCTCGGCCTCGGCGGCGGCGGCGCCACCGCCGGCGGCCGGGGCCGCGGCAGCGGCGACCGGAGCGGCAGCGGTGACCTCGAAGGTCTCCTCGAAGGCCTTCACGAACTCGGAGAGCTCGATGAGGGTGAGCTCCTTGAAAGCGTCGATCAGCTCGTCGGTGGTGAGCTTCGCCATGGTGGCGTTCCTTCCTGGTTGCCCTGCCCGGCGCACGGCCGGGAGCAGGTGGGGTGGTGTGTCGAGGGACGGCGACCCTGGGGTCAGGCCGCCTGGTCCTCGGTCGCCCGCTTCTCGCGCAGGGCATCGATGGTGCGCACGGCCTGGGCCGTGGGCGCCGTGAACATGTACGCCGCCTGGTAGAGCGACGCCTTGAACGCGCCGGCCAGCTTGGCCAGCAGCACCTCGCGGGACTCGAGGTCCGCGAGCTTGGTGATCCCGGCCGCGTCGAGCGGACGTCCGTCGAGGACACCGCCCTTGATGACGAGCTGGGGGTTGGCCTTGGCGAAGTCACGCAGGCCCTTGGCCGCCTCGACCGGGTCACCGGTCACGAAGGCGACGGCCGAGGGGCCCTTGAGGTGGTCGTCGAGTCCCTCGACGCCGGCCTGCCTGGCCGCGATCGCGGTCAGCGTGTTCTTCACCACGGCGTAGGTTGCGTTGCCGCTGAGCGCGCGCCGCAGCTCCTTGAGCTGAGCGACGGAGAGCCCGCGGTACTCGGTCAGCACGACGGCGTCCGAGCTGCGGAACTTCTCCGTGAGCTCGGCGACCGCGGCTGCCTTGTCCGGCCTCGCCATGGCATTCCTTCCGGTGGTGGTGCCGCAGCGCGTCGGCCGACCCCGGACATGAGAAGAGCCCCGCGCAGGCGCGGGGCTCGGGGTCTCGACGGATGGTCTCCGTCGTCATGTCGAGTCACTCACCTGCGCCGGCCCCCGCTCACGTGCGGGACTTCGGTCCACCCCCGCGCGCCTGCTGCTCGCGAGCGAGCCTGGCGACGTGCGGGAGCCGACGACCTGCGGTCTTGGGCCCAGCCAGCGTACGCGACGCGGCGCCGGACGCACAAACCGCCGTCGTGCACGTCACAACCCGGGGTGTCGCGCCCTCCTTCCCGGTGAGGACCTGCAGGGAGGAGCACGCATGAGCACCGAGGCTGCCGTCCCCGCCCACGTCGACGGCGGCGGAGGGGTGACCGACTGCGCACGGTGGGCCCGCACGCACGTGCCCCACGGCGTGGGGCTCCCCGTCGCGAGGTTCGGCGAGGGGCACCCCGACGCCGGGTGGCGCGTGCGGGTGGCCCTCCTGCACGGCCCCGTCGACACGGAGCACCCCGACCTCGCCGGGGCCCGCACGACGACGTGGCCGGGCGTGCGGGGCCTCCACCCCGGCACGCCCGACCCGTTGAGCACCGCCTACGCCGCGCTGCTCGTCGGCCAGGGTCGGGCGCAGGTCCGTGGCCTCGTCCCCGCCGCGCACCTGCTCGTGGCACCCGTGCTCGCCGCCGGCAGGCAGCACGCCGACGAGCTCGTGGCCCGCGCGGTGCGCTGGGCCGTCGCCGAGGGAGCTCACGTGGTGGCGCTGCCGATCGCCCGACGCCGCCTCGGGCGACGCCTGTCGGTCACCCTGCGCCGGGCGACCGCGGCAGGTGTGACCGTGCTCGCCCCCGCGGGTGACCGTGGGCCGCACGACGTCGCCTTCCCCGCCTCCGTCACGGGCGTCGTGGCGGTGGCCGCGCACGACGGCGAGCACCTGCTCCCGGGCGCGAGCGAGCTCGCCGACGTCGCCGCACCGGGTCAGGACGTTCCAGGTGCCGGCCCCGCGGGCACGACCCCGCTCAGCGGGTCCGCCCCCGCGACGGTGCTCGCGGCCGGCGCGGCCGCCGCGGCACGCTCGGCCCTCGCCCTCGAGCTGTTCGGGTCCCTGCACGGCGATCCGCCGCTCCCGCAGGGGTGGACGACCCACGGGGCCGGCTGAGCCGCGCGGGGTCGCGAGGTCTCAGTCGAGCCCGTCGACGAAGCAGGAGACGGGCACCGGCGGCACCACCTGGGCGGTTGCGTGGGCGAGCGCGCTCGCGGGGGCGAGACCATCGGCGAGGCCCGCATGCAGGGCCGGCATGAGGGCGGCCGCGGTGTCGTCCCGCAACGGCGCCAGGGCCGCGACCACGGCGCGCGCGCCCAGCCGCAGGAGCACGCTCGCGAGCCCGAGCACCTCACCCCCGGGCCGTTCGGAGGACCTCCCCACCTCGCACGCCGACAGGACGACGACCGAGCGGGGCAGCCGGAGACCCTCGAGCTCGTGGGCGAACAACGGGCCGTCCGCGAGACGGAGGGACGAGAACAGGGGGTTGTCGACCTCGTGCCGGCCGTGTGCGGCCAGGTGCACCACCGATGCCGTCGCGAGCGCCGCGCGCGCCGCCCCGCTCGTCGCGGCGTCACCCGTGCGGATCTCGACGCGGTGGGGCGGCCGCCAGCACTCCGCCACCGCGCGGGCCTCGGCCGCGGACGCAGCGAGGCCAGGGCCGGTCAGCACACGCACGTCGTCACGCCGCTCCACGGGCGGTCGGACGCGGTCCGGGTGGCCCTCGCGCGTCGCGAGCCGCGACGCGACGCTCGTGGCTCGGCCCGCACGCGACGGGAGGGCGCCCCAGGGGACCGTGAGCAGGAGGCCGCCGGCCACCACGTGGAGCGGCCCGCGCACGTCACCGAGGACCCGTCGCAGCACGATGTCGTCGAGCGCCGCGAGACCCCGACGCAACGAGCGCTCCGCGACGTCCGCGAGCGCCGCGGGCAGCGATCGCGCGAGCACGTCGAGGTCCGCCCGGACGCGGCGGAGCACGGGACGCAGCTCGTCGAGGTCGGCCACCCGCGCGAGGCGGCTCCCCGCAGCGTCGAGGACGACGGCGTGCACCGCGCCCTGATGCACGACGAGGTCGAGGACGGTCACCTCGGTGGCGGCGTCGCGGAGCGTCCGGCGCACCTCCGCGGCCCGGGGTGGGCGCGGGGGCGCGACCCCCTCGCCCACCTGCCACGCGCGCTCCCTGATCCGGCGCTGGAGCCCGCTCATGAGCCTGCGCACCTCGGCGAGCTCCTCGGCGGCCGGGCCACGTGCCTCGGGTGGCAGCGCACGACGGCGCTCCGCGGCCTGCCGCAGCTCGCTGAGCAGCTCGGCGAGACGCTCGTCACGTGGCGGCTGAACCCTCGCCGCCCCGGCGAACGTGGCCCGCCCGCGCTCCACGGCGTCGAGCACGGCGTCGGCACGACCGCGCGCGAGGGCCACCCCGACCTCGAGCTCGACCAGCCGGCTGCCGTGCACCGCAGCCGCGGCAACCGCCTCGACCGAGCCGAGCCGACGGCGGTGCTCCGCGAGCACCTCCTGCCCGCCCCGCACCTCGCTCCGCAGCCGGTCGGTACGGCCCTCGGCGAGCGCGAGACGCGCCCGGACCAGGCGTGTCTGCACCGTGAGGGCGAGCGGCTGGTCGCCCGTGAGACGGCCCGCGGCGGCGAGGAGGACACGCGCCTCCTGCGTCCTGCCGGCCGCCGCGAAGGCCTCGGCGGCGGTGACGCGGGCCGCTCGTGCGAGGCCCGCGTCGAGGCTCTCGTCGGCGAGCTCGCGGGCGCGCTCCGCCAGACGCACGAGCGCCGACGTACCGCGGGGGCGGGGGCGTCCCCCTGCCTGCGCGGTCGTCGCGCCAGGCGTCCCGACCTCGTCGCGCAGCACCGCCAGCTCCGCCTGGCACACCGCGAGCTCGGCGCGCTGGGCCCAGGGCCGGTTCCCCCGCCGCAGGAGCCGCCGGTGCGCAGCACGAGCCCAGCGACGGGCCTCGTGCGGACGCCGGGCCAGCAGCGCGCAGTCGGCCCGCGCGAGCTCGGCCTGGGCGAGGTCGAACGCGAGACGCTGCGCGGCCAGCAGCGACGCGGCCTCCCCCAGGATCTGGTCGGCCTCCGTCACCAGTCCCGCCTCGACCAGCACCTGGGCGCGGTCGAGCAGCGCGATCGCCGGCGAGACGTCGTGGTCGAGGTCAGCGGCGTCGGCCATCGCAGCGAGCGCCGCGGGGAGGTCTCCCGCGAGGAACTCGAGGTAGCCGAGGTTGTGGCGCGCCTTGAACAGCCGCGTGCGGTCGCCGAGGCGCTCGGCGCGCTCGGCGACCGCAGTGAGGTCGGCGCGCGCCTGCGCGAGCCGTCCCTCGCCGAGCAGGAGGGAGCCGCGGTTGAGCAGGACGCGGCACGCGTCGAGCGGCTCGGCGTGCTCGATCCCGGCCACCGCGTTGTCCAGCGCCTCGAGTGCGCCGGGGATGTCACCGCCGCGCAGGCGGACGAGGCCGCGCTGCCCGGCGATGGCGACCTCGAGCGCTGGGGCCGTCGCGACCCGGGCCCACCCGAGGGCCTCGTCGAGCAGCTCCTCGGCGCGCCCGGCGTCGGCCCGGAGCTCGAACTCGCTCACGACGAGGCCCAGCAGGCTCCGGCTCCGGACGTAGGCGACGTCCCGTGCCGGGGCCGCGGCCCCGGGTGCGGGCCCGAGGCGCCGTAGCGCCGACCGGAACGCCGCCGAGGCGCGCGCGGGGCGCCCGGCGGAGTTGTGCTCGAGGCCGCGGTCGAGCGCGGCACGTGCCGCGTCGAGCTGCTGAGCCATGGTCACCCCTTCGCCGGGTGCGGCGGAGGGGTGACCCCGGGTCAGGACGTCGGCTCGAGCCCCGTCGTCTCGGTGATGGCCGTCCAGGTCTCCTCGCACCGCGAGTGCACCGTAGCGCCCGCGACGCCGCGGGGTCCGATGCGCTCACGCTCGCGCAGCAGGACAGCCGCGATCTCCCCGGCAAGCACCGGCGCCGCGAACGACGTGCCGCTCCAGACACCGAACCCGCCCGAGAAGTCGTCGGGGTCGACGGTGCCTCGGCGCTCGCCCGGGTCGGTCCCCACCAGCGACGTGGACGGCGTGCGCGACCCGGCGAGCGTCACGGGGAACGTGCTGACGAGCGAGGCACCCGCACGTCGACAGGTGACCCACGGTCCGTCGTTGCTGAACAGCGCCGTGGTGCCGTCGGGGTTGAGCGCGCCGACGGTCAGCACGGGCGGGTCGTCCTTGCTGAGGGTCGACGGCGGGATCGGCGTGGGCGGTGTCACGGCCCGGTCGAGCCGTGGCGCGAAGGCTGCCGGGTACAGCGGACGCGGGTCGCCGTCGTTGCCCGCCGAGACCACGACGGCCACGCCCGTCCGCCGCAGGGTGTCGAGGAGGTGACGGAACGGCGTGTCGAACGCCGCGTCCTGCGGGCGCTCGTGCCGGTAGCCAATCGAGAGGCTGAGCACGTCGACGGGGTAGCAGTCGGCGTGCCCCGCGAGGCCCCGCAGGTGGAACACCAGGAGCCTGCGCAGCGAGCGGAGCAGGTCCCACTCCGCGATGAAGCCCTCGCCGCCGTACAGCCGGCAGGCGAGGACCACGGCGTCCGGGCAGAGCTGGTGCACGAGGCCCGAGATGAACGTGCCGTGGCCGGCTACCGGGTCGAGACCGCCGGTGAGCGGCGCGATCGCCATCCCGCCGTCCTCGCAGTCCTGGAGCGGGTTCGTCGGGCGCGGGTACGTCCCGATCGGTTCCCCGAGCACCTGGGGGTCGCGGACCACGACGTCGTCGGTGAGCCACGGGTGGCGACCGGTTCCGGTGTCGAGCACGGCGACGACGGGGCGTTCGATCCCGTCGGCGGTGCGGTCGACCGTGCGTCCGTCCTTGTGCCGGCGGCGCGGCGCGGGCCCGACCCAGGTGACCGGCGACCGACCGCCCGAACCGGCGCGTCCGTACTCGGCAAGTCCCGGCGCCGGGTGCGGGTCGGTGTAGGGGTGCGGGTCCGTGTAGGGGTGCGGGTCCGTGTACGGGTGGGGGTCCGTGTACGGGTGCGGGTCCGTGTAGGGGTGGGGGTCGGTGTACGGCGCCGCGACCAGCACATGGTCGAGGCTCAGGACGATGCCCTCCCCCGCCACGGCGGTCAGGCCCTCGCCGACCTCCTCGAGGAGGTCCCACGCGTCGGGAGGACCGGCGGGCCGCCCCGGCGCTGGCTCCACCCGCAGGCCGAAGCCGAAGGCCGGCTCGGCGGTCGCGAGTGCCTCGGCGTCGAGCCCGGCCCTGCGGAGCAGACGGGCGTCCGCGAGGTCCCCGGCCTCGAGCCGCACGGCCCAGTTGTGCTCCGCGGCCGCTCGCTCGAGCTCGGCGATCACCGAGCCCACCGCGGCCTTGTCGTCGGCCGGCACACCCTGGACCAGGATGCGGTCCGCGATGTACGCCGTCTGCTGTGGCGCGGGGAGGCCCCCTCGGCGGACCGCCGTCGCGGGGTCGAGCGTCCGCACTCGCCACCGCAGCGGTGCGAGCGGCGGCTGGTCACCTCCGTCGCCCTGCTCACCCTTGCGGTCGCCGCCATGGCTCGCGTCCTGGCTCATCGCTCTCCTTCCGTGGCCGTGCGTCGGTGGTGACGTGGGTCAGAGCTCGATGACAGGTGTGCAGACCGTCGGGCCGGTGCCGTCGGAACGACGCAGCGCGAGGCAGGCCGCGCCCCGGGGTACGTCGAGAAGGACGAAGGCACCGTCCTCGTCCGAGTCCGTCGCGACGTGACCGCCCGGTCGGTACAGCTCGACCCGGTAGCTGTCGGCCGGCGCGACCCAGCCGTCGATGCACAGGCCTCCGGACGCGCTCTGGGACAGGTTCACCATCACCGTCACGGGCTCGCTCGCGAACGTGATCGTGGAGACCCGCACCATCTCGCGCTCCGCGTCGTGGCTCCGTGCGACGAGCTCGGGCGTCAGCACCTGCTCGAGCTCGAGCACGTCGGCGCGCAGGCGCTCGAGGGTGAGCGCGAACAGGGCGCGGTCCGCCAGGCCCTCCGGGACCGGGTCGACGGTCGTGAGCACGCGTGCGAGGTCGGCGAGCACCTCCTCGTCGCGCGCGTCGAGCAGCTCACCCGCCGCTCCGTCGGTGTCGCTCGGCTCCGCGGCGTCGTGGCCCGTGCGGTCGTCGTCGGCGTCGGTCATGACCAGCCCCACCTCTCGTCGGCGTCGAGCGCGCTGCGCAGCTTCGCCAGGCACCGGCCGCGGGTGACCCCGACCGATGTCACCCCCATGCCCGTGACCTCGGCGATCGCCTTGTAGTCGGGGCGGTCCGCGAAGGCGACGAAGCGAAGGATCTGGCGGCACCGCTCGGGCAGACCGCTGAACGCGTCCCACAGGAGCCGGTCACGCTCGGCGACCACGACCGCCTCGTCGGGCTGCGGGTCCGCGTCGGGCACCTGCCGGGCCGGTTCGTCGTCGTCGCCCAGGGCGGCCGTACGGCGCGCCTCGTCGCGGCCCTTCCCGCTCGCCTGCCAGGCCGCCCGGCGCGCGCTCACCACGAGCCACTTGAGCACGGCGTGCGGGTCGCGGATGGTCTCGGCGCTGCGCACGAAGGCGAGCCAGACGCCCTGGACCACGTCGTCCGCGGTGTCGCGGTCGACGCCCTGCGACCGCACGACGTTCCAGAGCAGCGGGGTGAGCTCGCGCACCACGTCGGCAAGGGGATCCGTGAGCCCCATGCGGTACGCCTCGAGGGCGAGGGCAGCACGGTCACCCAGGGTCATCCGGGTGACGTCGCCGTCGGTCGAACCCTCAGGTGCGCGGTTCACCGACGCGAGGCCTCCCGTGTGCGAGCGTGCGCCCGAGCCTAGGGCTCCGCGCGGGTGGGCCACAACAGTCACGCGCCTGCCTCCCGACCTCGGCCCCCGGTCGGGGCCTCTCACCGTTCAGGAGGCCCCTGGACGCGCTCCGTGACATGCCGACGACGACGAGCTCGGCGCGGTGGTCAGGAGACCTGCCCGGGTGCGGACGCGACGAGGGCCCGGCAGCACGTGCTGCCGGGCCCTCGAGGTGCGTGCCGGAGACGACGTCAGGCGACGTCGGCCTCCTCCTCGGTGAGGTTGCGCGTCTTGTTCTGGTCGAGCGCGATGCTCGGGCCCATCGTGGTGGTCACGACGGCCTTGGTGATGTAGCGCCCCTTGGACGACGAGGGCTTGAGACGCAGCACCTCCTCGAGCGCGGCCGCGTAGTTCTCGACGAGCTGCACGTCGGAGAACGAGACCTTGCCGATGATGAAGTGCAGGTTCGCGTGCTTGTCGACACGGAACTCGATCTTGCCGCCCTTGATGTCCGAGACAGCCTTGGCGACGTCCATGGTCACCGTGCCCGTCTTCGGGTTCGGCATCAGACCGCGCGGGCCCAGGACCTTGCCGAGGCGGCCGACCTTGCCCATGAGGTCCGGGGTCGCCACCGCGGAGTCGAAGTCCGTGTACCCGGCCGCGACCTTCTCGATCAGTTCGTCGCCGCCGACCTCGTCGGCACCCGCCGCACGCGCCTGCTCGGCACGCTCACCGGTCGCGAAGACGATCACGCGGGCCGTCTTGCCGGTGCCGTGCGGGAGGTTGACCGTGCCACGGACCATCTGGTCCGCCTTGCGCGGGTCGACGCCGAGGCGGAAGGCCACCTCGACCGTCGCGTCGTACTTCGTGGACGAGGTCGCCTGCGCGAGGCGGATCGCCTCGAGCGGGGCGTAGACCTTGGTCCGGTCGATCTTCTCGGCGGCCTCGCGGTACGCCTTGCTGCGCTGTGCCATCTGCTTCTCTCCTTGCAGTCGTGGTGCGGGCCAGCGCCTGGCCCTTCCACTGGGGTGGGGTGGTGCGGGGCTCACCGCCCGGCAGGACTCGCTGCGCTCGTCCTACCGGCGGCTCACTCCTCAGCCCTGGACGGTACATCTCCTGTCCAGGGCCTGCGGGGCTCACCGCCCGGCAGGACTCGCTGCGCTCGTCCTACCGGCGGCTCACTCCTCAGCCCTGGACGGTGATACCCATCGAGCGGGCCGTGCCGGCGACGATCTTCATCGCCGCGTCGATGTCGTTGGCGTTCAGGTCCTCGAGCTTCGTCTGCGCGATCTCGCGCACCTGGTCCTGCGTCAGGGACGCGACCTTGGTGGTGTGCGGCGTGGGCGAGCCCTTGGCGACGCCCGCGGCCTTCTTGATGAGCTCGGCGGCCGGCGGCGTCTTCGTGATGAACGTGAACGAGCGGTCCTCGTAGACCGTGATCTCGACCGGGATGACGTTGCCGCGCTGCGACTCGGTCGCGGCGTTGTACGCCTTGCAGAACTCCATGATGTTGACGCCGTGCTGACCGAGCGCGGGGCCGATCGGCGGCGCCGGGGTCGCGGCACCAGCGTTGATCTGGAGCTTGATGAGGCCGGCGACCTTCTTCTTGGGGGGCATGATGCCTTCCGTTCGTGTCGTGGGCCGACGCCGTGGGCGATGACCCGGTTGCAGTGCTGCCACGGCCGCCGCGGCGGCCGTCCTCGCGGGTTCGTCAGATCTTGGCGACCTGGTTGAACGACAGCTCGACCGGGGTCTCCCGGCCGAAGATCGAGACGAGCACCTTGAGCTTCTGCGCCTCGGCGTTGATCTCGGAGATCGTCGCCGGCAGCGTGTCGAAGGGCCCGTCGGTCACGGTGACCGACTCGCCGACGGTGAAGTCGACGGCGATCTGCGGCGCGGCCGCCTTGGTCGTCGCCTTCTCCGCCGCCGGGGCGAGGGTCGGCGCGAGCATCGAGAAGACCTCGTCGAGCGTGAGGGGCACAGGCTGGTGGGTGTGGCCCACGAAGCCCGTGACGCCCGGCGTGTGGCGGACCGCGCCCCACGACTCGTCCGTCAGGTCCATCCGCACCAGGACGTATCCCGGGACACGCACGCGCCGCACGACCTTGCGCTGCGCGTTCTTGATCTCGGTGACCTCCTCCATCGGCACCTCGACCTGGAAGATGTAGTCCTCCATGTTGAGGCTCTGCGTCCGGTTCTCGAGGTTGGCCTTCACGCGGTTCTCGTAGCCCGCGTAGGAGTGGATGACGTACCAGTCGCCAGGCTGCCGGCGGAGCTCCGCCTTGAAGGCGTCGACCGGGTCGACGTCCTCGTCCTCGTCGTCGACGGGCTGCTCGGTCGCCGGGGCCGACGTCGCGTCGCCCTCGGGCGCGACGTCCTCCCCGGCGGGGTCCGCGCCTGCGGGCGCGACCTCGTCGGCACCGCCGCTCTGCGTGGCCTCGTCGGCGTCGATGACGTCCGTCGGCTCCTGCTCGGTCGGCTCCAGGGAGTCCTGCGACACGGGGTGAACCTGCTTTCTGATGACTGTGCGGACTGCGGTGCGGGCGAGGGACGCGTGTCGGGGCTCAGCCCCCGAACACCCAGCCCACGAGCGTGCCGATGCCCAGGTCGAGCACGGTGACGAAGGCCATGACCACCGCGACGAAGACGAGCACGACCGTGGTGTAGGTCATGAGCTCGGAGCGGGTGGGCCGCACGACCTTCTTGAGCTCCGCGACGACCTGGCGGACGAAGAGCGCGATGCGCGCGAAGACGCCGCGACGCGCATCGTCGTCCCGGCCCGGTCGCGCGCTGCCGGCGCCCTCGGCGCCGGAGGCCGCAGCCCGTGCGGATTCGCTCACAAGTTCGTCCCTACGTCTCGTCCGTGCCGGCCGCCCTCGCGGCCTCGGTCAGGCGTCCGCGCCCGGAGAGGCCGCGAGCCGCCCCCGGGTCCAGGACCCGGGTCGGTGCACGCAGGGCAGGCGAGACTCGAACTCGCAACCGCCGGTTTTGGAGACCGGTGCGCTACCAATTGCGCCACTGCCCTTCACCGGGGCCGACGTCCACTTCCGGTACCGCTCCACGCGAACCCGGTCAGGTGCGGGCGCGGGCACGGCACATCATGGCGGACGTCAACCACCAGCGGTCGAGTGTACGTGGTCACGGGCGCCGGGTCGAACAGGGCGTCCGCGGGACGGTTCCGCCCCGACCCGGCGGCCCGCCCTCTGCCAGTATGAACGGGTGACCGAGACGCCCTCCTCCGCAGCCGCCCGTCCCGCGCGCCGCCGGGTCTCCGCCCGCGTGGGTTCCATCGCCGAGTCCGCGACGCTCGCCGTCGACGCGCGCGCCAAGGCCCTCAAGGCCGCCGGCCGCCCCGTCATCGGCTTCGGCGCGGGCGAGCCCGACTTCCCCACGCCGGGCTACGTGGTCGAGGCCGCCGTCGCCGCGTGCCGCGAGCCGGCCAACCACCGGTACACCCCCGCCGCGGGCCTGCCCGCGCTGCGCGAGGCGATCGCCGCCAAGACGCTGCGCGACTCGGGGTACGAGGTCGCGCCGGGCCAGGTGCTCGTGACCAACGGTGGCAAGCAGGCCGTGTACCAGGCGTTCGCGACGATCGTGGACCCGGGCGACGAGGTCCTCCTGCCGGCTCCGTACTGGACCACCTACCCCGAGGCGATCCGGCTCGCGGGCGGCACGCCTGTCGAGGTGTTCGCCGGCGCCGAGCAGGGCTACCTCGTGACCGTCGACCAGCTCGAGGCCGCACGGACGGACCGCACCAAGGTGCTGCTCTTCTGCTCGCCGTCGAACCCCACGGGCGCGGTGTACTCGGCCGCGCAGACCGAGGAGATCGGACGTTGGGCGCTCGAGCACGGCATCTGGGTGATCACCGACGAGATCTACGAGCACCTGCTCTACGACGACGCCGAGTTCACGCCGGTCGTGCGTGCGGTGCCCGAGCTCGCGGACACGACGATCGTGCTCAACGGTGTGGCCAAGACCTACGCGATGACCGGGTGGCGCGTGGGCTGGATGATCTCGCCGGCCGACGTCACCAAGGCGGCGACGAACCTGCAGTCCCACCTCACCTCGAACGTCGCGAACGTCTCCCAGCGCGCCGCGATCGCGGCCCTCACGGGCGACCTCTCGGCCGTCCACGAGATGCGTACCGCGTTCGACCGACGACGTCGGCGCATGGTCGAGATGCTGTCAGCGATCCCGGGGGTGCACGTCCCCACACCCACCGGTGCGTTCTACGCCTACCCGAGCGTGGAGGGGCTCCTCGGCCGCTCGATCCGTGGGCGCACCCCGACGACGTCGGCCGAGCTCGCCGCGCTGATCCTCGACGAGGTCGAGGTCGCCGTCGTGCCGGGTGAGGCCTTCGGTCCCAGCGGGTTCCTGCGACTCTCCTACGCCCTGGGCGACGACGACCTCGTCGAGGGCGTGCGCCGCATCCAGGACCTGCTCGGCGAGGCCGAGTAGCGCTCGGGGGTCCACCGTCCGGTGGACGCCTGAACCCTCCGGGAGGTCCTCGCGCCCGGACGGCGATCCGCGGGAGGCTCTGGTCATGAGCACACTCGCGGTCCGGGTGACGGGCCTGCACAAGCACTACGGTCCCAAGCGCGCCGTCGACGGCCTCGACCTCGAGGTCGAACAGGGCGAGATCTTCGCGGTCCTCGGCCCCAACGGGGCGGGGAAGACGACCACCGTGGAGATCCTCGAGGGGTTCCGGCGGCGCGACGCCGGCGAGGTGAGCGTGCTCGGCGAGGACCCGCAGCGGGCCGGTCGCGCATGGCGGAGCCGGATCGGCGTGGTCCTCCAGGACGTCGACGACCACGCGGAGCTCAGCGTGCACGAGCTCGTGCACCACTTCGCGCGGTACTACCCGGGGGCCCGCGACGCGGACGAGGTCATCGCCGCCGTCGGCCTGACCGAGAAGGCCCGCACCCGCACCCGCCAGCTCTCGGGCGGGCAGCGACGCCGGCTCGACGTCGCGCTCGGCATCGTGGGGCGCCCCGAGCTCCTCTTCCTCGACGAGCCGACCACGGGGTTCGACCCCGAGGCGAGACGCTCGTTCTGGGACCTCGTGGCCGGGCTGCGCGACGAGGGCACCACGATCCTCCTGACCACGCACTACCTCGACGAGGCCGAGCACCTGGCCGACCGCTGCGCGGTGGTGCGCGACGGTCGCGTCGTGGCCATGGACGCGCCGGCGCGGCTCGGGGGCCGCGCCTCGCGGCACGCGCTCGTGCGCTGGCAGACCCCGGAAGGCCCCCGCGAGGAGGTCACCGAGGCGCCGACCGCTCTCGTCGCCCGCCTCGCCGCCGCACTGGCGCCCGACGGCGGCGAGGTCCCCGGGCTCGAGGTCCGCCGACCCACGCTCGAGGACGTGTACCTCTCCCTGATCGGCGAGCAGGGCGCCGACATCGACCTCGAGGAGGTCTCCCGATGAGCACCGCCACCCGCCCGGCCGCCGCGACCACCCGGCGACCCGCCACAGCCACCCTGCCGTCCGCGCTGCGGCTGGGGCTCGCGCGCACCTCCCTCGAGATCCGCGAGTTCTTCCGCGAGCGCGACGCCGTCGTGTTCGTGTTCGCCTACCCGATCATCATGCTCGCGATCTTCGCGACGGTGTTCGGCCAGGACGGGGCTCGGGTCGGCCCGGGTGAGGGCGTGCCGTTCGCGCAGTACTTCCTGCCCGGCATGGTCGCCACCGGCGTGCTCCTGTCGAGCTTCCAGAACCTCGCGATCTCGATCTCCGTCGAGCGAGACGAGGGGCGCCTCAAGCGCCTGCGGGCGACCCCCATGCCGGCCTCGGCCTACTTCCTCGGCAAGGTCGGCTCGATGCTCGTGACCTGCGTGGTCCAGACCGCGCTCCTCCTCGCGGTGGGGGCGGTGCTGTTCGACGTGACCCTGCCCGACGACCCGGGACGCTGGTGGACGTTCGCGTGGGTCTTCGCGCTCGGCACGGGTTCGGGCGCCATCTGCGGCGTCGCGTTCTCCTCGATCCCCCGCAGCGGCCGCAGCGCCTCGGCCGTGGTGATCCCGGTCGCGATCGTCCTGCAGTTCATCTCGGGGGTGTTCTTCACGTTCGGCGACCTCCCGGCATGGATGCAGCAGGTGGCGTCGCTGTTCCCGCTCAAGTGGATGGCGCAGGGCATGCGCTCGGTGTTCCTGCCCGACGCCGCCGCGGCCCTCGAGCCGTCCGGGTCGTGGCAGCACGGGGCGACGGCCGCGGTGCTCGTGGCGTACCTCGTCGTCGGACTTGTCGTGGGTGTGCGCACGTTCCGCTGGCGGCGACGTGACGACGGCTGACGGCCCACCCCTCGACGGGCGTGCGGAGTTCCGCGCCCGCACCCTGCGGGGCTGGGACGTCGCGTTCTACCTGCTGACCGCGATCGGCGCCGTGGCGCTGCTCACGGACACCGGCCTACGCCACGGCCGCCTCGTCGTGGGCCTCGCGACGCTCGGTGCGCTCACGGCCGCGTACGTCGCCGTCGGGCGGCGCGCTGCCAGGACGGCGCGCGACGACCTGATCACCGCCTACCTCGCCCTCCTCGTGGTCGCCGTCGGCCTCGTCGTCTGGTCGAGCGCGACCGGCACGCTCGTGCTGTTCATCGCGTACAGCCAGGTCTGGTACTTCGCCCAGAGCCGGACTCGGGGGGTGCTGTGGTCGGTGGTGCTCTCGGCCGGCGTCGTCGTGGCGACCGTGGTCCGGGAGGGTCTGGGGTGGGCCGAGGCGCCCGCGGCGATGGCCCAGGTGTCGATCGCGCTCGCGTTCGCGGTGCTGCTCGGCCTGTGGGTCACCCAGGTCGCCGAGCAGGGCGAGCTGCGCGCCCAGCTGCTGGAGGAGCTCGAGGCCACGCAGGCCGAGCTGGGACGATCGCACCACGCCGCGGGGGTCGCGGCCGAGCGTGAGCGCCTGGCGCGCGAGATCCACGACACGCTCGCCCAGGGGTTCACCAGCGTGGTGATGCTCGCGCAGGCGACCGCCGCCGACGTGCGCAGGGGTGCGGCGGAGCGGGCCGAGGAGAGGCTCGCCCTCATCGAGCGCACCGCACGCGACAACCTCGCCGAGGCGCGGGCGCTGGTCGCGGCCTTCTCACCCGTGGAGCTGCAGTCCGGCGGTCTGACCGAGGCGCTCGGGCGTCTCGCCGGGCGGTTCGAGCGCGAGACGGGGGTCGAGGTCGACGTCGTCCTCGCGGCCGAGCTGCCCGGCCTGGACCGCGACGCCGAGGTGATCCTGCTCCGGGCCGCGCAGGAGGCGCTGTCGAACGTGCGGCGCCACGCGGCAGCGGCACACGTGCGCCTCGTCCTCGACGGTGGCGACCAGACACGGGGCCAGGGCACCGAGGGCGACGACGTCTCGACGTCACCCACGCACGCCGTCGCGCTCGAGGTGGTCGACGACGGTCGTGGCTTCGACCCGTCGACCACCGCGGGCCTGGGGCTTCAGGGCATGCGTGAACGCGTGACCTCCGGGGGCGGCGAGCTCGACGTCACGAGCTCCCCCGACGGCACCCGGGTGCGGGTCCTGGTGCCGACCAGGCCGTCCACCGCACCCCCGGACGGCGCCACCGCGCCGCCAGGAGGCGCCGCATGATCCGGCTGCTCGTGGTCGACGACCACCCCGTGGTGCGCGCAGGCATCGTCGGGCTGCTCGCCGACGCCGACGACCTCGACGTCGTGGGCGAGGCGGCCGACGGCGCGGCCGCGACAGCGCTCGCGCGCGAGCTGCGCCCGGACGTGGTGCTGATGGACCTGCGCATGCCCGGGACGGACGGGGTCGCGGCGACGGGCGAGGTACTGGCGGCCGTCCCGACGGCCCACGTGGTCGTGCTGACCACGTACGAGACCGACGCGGACATCCTGCGCGCCGTGGAGGCCGGGGCGACCGGGTACCTGCTCAAGGACACGACCCGTGAGGCCCTGCTCGACGGCGTGCGTGCCGCCGCACGCGGGGAGACCGTCCTGGCGCCGTCCGTCGCGCGACGACTCGTCTCGCAGGTGCGCGGGCCGCACGACCGGCTCACCGAACGCGAGCTCGAGGTGCTGGGCGCCGTCGCGCGCGGGCTGAGCAACGCGCAGGTGGGTGCCGAGCTGTTCATCACGGAGGCGACCGTCAAGACCCACCTGCTGCGGGTCTTCGCCAAGCTCGGCGTCGACGACCGCGCGCACGCGGTGATGGTCGCGGTGCGCCGAGGCCTGCTGCGGGCCGACCACGGCGGCTGAGCGCACGCGACCTCAGCTCCGCCCGAGGCGGGCGAGGGCACAGCGGCGCCACGCGTCGACGACGTCGATCCTGGCGGTGGCGCCGCCGCCAGGTCCGCGCCCCGGGGCACCCGCGACCAGGCTCAGCGCGACCGCCGCCGCACGGGCTGCGAGCGCCGCAGCGTCCACGACCTCGGCGAAGGCACGGGCCCACCGTCGGACGACCTCGGGGGCCCAGCGGTGCGCGACCGGGTCGAGGTTGGCCAGGACGCTCAGGTGCGCGAGCAGCCGGGCCAGGTCGTCGACGCGGTGACCCGGCCCGGCGGCGTCGACGTCGAGGACGCCGACCACGCGTCCGCCGTCGACGAGCAGGTTGGCGTCGTGCAGGTCGCCGTGCACGGGGACCACGGGGCCCGGGTCGGTGCCCGCGACGAGCGCCGTGACGTCATGCGCGAGTCGCACGAGCCGTGGGGCGTGCTCGGGGAGCATCGCCGCGGCCGCCACCGCATGAACCGTCGTGTCCTCGACCGCGATGCCGCGCGGTGGCAGGTCGAGCAGGCTCCGAGGAAGCGCGTCGAGGACGTCGAGGACCGCCGCCGGGGGCAGGGCACGCGTGCCCTGCCCCACGAGGGCGTCGGTGAGCCGCACGCCCGGTAGCTCGGCCAGGGCGAGTACGCCGTCGGGCAGCAGGCGCGCCGGTGCGACGGGTACGCCCCCGGAGGCCAGCAGCGCGTGACGGGCGAGGACGCCTGCGGCGATCTCGGGGCGCACCACCTTCAGGTAGGTGGTCGAACGGCCGGCGACGGAGACCTTGCCACCGGCCGGACGCCCGGTCACCCGGACCACCGCGCGCCGCAGCGGACGGTAGGTCACCAGCTCGAGACCGGGCTCGGCGACCGCCGCCATCCGCCCCGCCACGCCGACGTCGCACGCACGCACGAGACCGGGCAGCGCAGGGTCCGCCGGGTGCCGCCACGCCCGCACCTCGCGGTCGCCGAGCCGCACCCGCTCGGCCACCGCACCCTCGGCCACGGGGCAGGTCGTGGCCAGGACGTAGTCGTCCCACTCCCGACCGCGCGCGGACCACGTGACGACGTAGCCCGCCGTCGCACCGACGCCGGGGCGCAGGTGCGTCTCGTGCAGTCGGCACCGGGCGACGGCCGCCGTACCGGCGAGCGCAGCGGCAACCCTCCCCGCAGCGCCGTCACCGCCCAGGAGCTCGAGGTCGTCACGCGCGTGACGGGAGCACGGTGCCGCCATCGCACCAGTGTCACCCACGGCCGAGGGCGCCCGACGGGAGCGCGGTACGCGACGGGCTGGCAGACTCTCGGCGTGCGCGACCTGGCGAGCCTGCCCAAGGCCCACCTCCACCTGCACTTCACGGGCTCGATGCGGGTGCAGACCCTGGCGGAGATGGCCGAGGAGCGGGGTGTGCGTCTACCGGCGGCGCTGCTCGACGGCGATCCGCTCGACCTGCCCGCCGGGGACCGCGGCTGGTTCCGCTTCCAGCGGCTGTACGACGCGGCACGCGCGTGCGTGCGTTCGGAGGCCGCGATGCGGCGCATCGTCGCCGAGGCAGCCGAGGACGACGCGACCGAGGGCTCAGGCCGGCTCGAGATCCAGGTGGACCCCACCTCGTACGCGCCGTTCGTGGGTGGTCTCACGCCCGCGCTCGAGATCGTGCTCGACGAGGCCCGTGGGGCGAGCGCCCGCACGGGGGTCGAGGTCGCCGTCGTCGTCGCGTCGTCGCGCGTGCGTCATCCGCTCGAGGCCCGCACCCTCGCGCGCCTGGCCGCGCGGTACGCCGGCGATGGTGCCGGAGAGGTGGCCGGCTTCGGCCTGAGCAACGACGAGCGCCGCGGCCGCACCGAGGAGTGGGCGCACGCGTTCCGGATCGCACGGCGCGCCGGACTGGCGTCCGTGCCGCACGGCGGGGAGCTGCTCGGGGCGGACCACGTGCGCGTGGTGCTCGATCACCTCGCCCCCGACCGGCTGGGCCACGGCGTGCGCGCGGTCGAGGACCCCGACGTGCTCCGGACGGTGGTCGACCGCGGCGTCGCGCTCGAGCTCTGCCCCGCCTCGAACGTGTCGCTCGGCGTGTTCCGCGAGCACGCGCACGTGCCCCTCGCGCGGCTGCTCGACGCAGGGGCCACGGTCGCGCTGGGTGCCGACGACCCGCTGCTGTTCGGCAGCCGCCTCGGGGCCCAGTACCGCACCGCGCGCGAGGTCCACGGCCTCGACGACCACGCCCTCGCCGAGCTCGCGCGCGGCTCGGTGCGCGCCTCACGGGCAACACCCGGCACCCGGGCGCGGCTGCTCGCGGGCATCGACGCGTGGCTGGAGACGCCGGCCGGTTGACCCACGACCCTCGGGGCTGTCATTGTGTCAATGAACCGACACAATGAAGGAGTCGCGATGTCCGTGGGTCTGCTCGTCCCCGCGTGGTACGACGTGCTGTGGACCCTCGTCGTGCTTCCCGTCCTGGTGCTGCCCCTCGCGGCGGTCGTCTGGGTGGTCGTGCGGCTCGTGCGCGGCCCGGTCGCCCCCGCGCCCACCGCGGCGGCCCGCGCGGCACACCGGCACGCGACCGCGGTCAGCACGCTCGCCTGGGTCGCCCTGGCGATCACCCTGCTCGGCGGCGCGGCCGTCGTCGCACATACGCCGCTCAGCCTCGGTCAGGGACTCGCGTTCGGCCTGGTCCCCGCCGCCGCCGGCCTCTCGCTCGCCGCCGTGCAGGCGATCGGTGAGCTGACGTGGCCGCGCCCCACAGGGACCGTGCGCCGCGCCGGCCTCGTACCCCGGAGCGCCGCCGACGTCGCGCCGGCGGCGCTGCGCCGAGCGCTCTGGTCATGGGGCGCCCTGCTCGGCACCCTGCTGCTCGCCTGCGGCCTCACGGCCGCCGACGACGGCCGCAGCGTCGCGCGCTCGTTCGAGGACGGCAGCAGCGCGGCGGGACCGTTCCCGGGCTGGTTCTACGCGCTCCCGCTGCTCGTGGCGACCGCCGTCGTGCTGCTCTCGGCCGAGGGGACCCTGCGTCTCGTCACCCGCCGCGCCTCCGTGAGTGACGCGGAACCCACCTGGGACCTCGCCCTCCGCCGCCTCTCAGCGCACCGGCTGCTGCGGGGCGCCCAGCTCGTGCTCGGCCTGACGACGGCCGGCGTCACGCTCGTCGCGGGGACCGCCCTGCGCAACGTCGGGTCGAGCGCGGGCGCCCCGGGGAGCAGCAGCCCGGTGCACGTCGCGCTCGGGACGGGCCTCATGACACTCGCCGTCGGAGCGCTGCTCGCGACCCTCGTGCTCGCGGCACTGCCCGCGCCGGGCCCGGACGCCGCGGCCGGACCGCGCACCGCCCTGCCACCCGGTGCTCCCCCACCCCACGGCGCGCCCGACCGCGCGGTCGGCCCCGCGAGATGAGCCTGCAGGTCGAGGTCGACCTGTCGTCCGGGGTGCCGCCGTACGAGCAGATCCGCCTTCAGGTCGTGGCGCACGTGAGTGCCGGACGCCTGCACCCGGGCGACCGGCTGCCGACCATCCGCACGCTCGCGAGCGACCTGGGTGTGGCCGCCGGCACGGTGGCCCGCGCCTACCGCGAGCTCGAGCACGCCGGTGTGGTGACGACCCGTCGCCGGACGGGGACGGTGGTCGCCGTGGGCGCGACGGGAGCAGCCGACCCCCTGCGGGACGCCGCGGCCGCCCTCGTGGCGACGGCACGCGCGGCCGGCCTCGACGACGACGGCGTTCTGGACCTGGTGCGGGGGGCACTGCTGGGCGAACGCCGCTGAGTCCGGCCTCGCCGACCAGGCCCTACAGCCGCACGCCCACCAGCACGGGCTCGGGCTCGAGCTCGACACCGAAGGTCTCGCGCACGCCGTCCCGCACCGTGCGCGCCAGCGTGAGCAGGTCCGCCGTGGTGCCCTGGCCGCGGTTGGTGAGCGCGAGGCTGTGCTTGGTCGACAGCGAGACCGGCCCCGGAAGCCCGAAGCCCTTGCCGAAGCCCGCACGGTCGATCAGCCACGCCGCGCTCGTCTTCACCAGCGTCGGATCGACCTCGCCGAGGCTCGGACCGGTCGTCCGTTCGGGCCGGGCGGACCGCACGGGGTAGCGGGGGGCCTCGGCGGGCAGCGCGTCGGCGACGTCGGCCGGGAGCACCGGGTTGGTGAAGAACGAGCCGGCGCTCCACGTGTCCGGGTCGCGCTCGTCGAGCACCATGCCCTTGGCCGCGCGGAGCTCGAGCACCGCGGCACGCACGTCCGCGAGCGGTGCCCGCGCGCCGATCTCGACGTCGAGCCGGCGCGCGAGCTCGCCGTACCCGACCGGCGCGGACAGCGTCCCGAGCCGCAGCTGGAAGCCCACCTCGAGGACCACGTAGCGCGGGCTCGGGGCCCACCGCGAGGGCCTGCCGTCGGGGTCGCGGAGCGAGTGCTTGAGCACGGACGTCCGGTACCCGAACCCGAGCTCGCCGAGCGCGAGCACACGGTGACGCGACTCCGCGCGGTCCCAGACGCGGACCGTCGCGACGACACCCGACACCTCCTGGCCGTACGCGCCGACGTTCTGCACGGGCGTCGCACCCGTCGACCCCGGGATGCCCGCGAGCGCCTCCACGCCCACCCAGCCCTCGGCGACCGCCCGGTCGACGACGTCGCCCCACGGGGTACCTGCCGCGACCGTCACGCTCGCGCCGCCGCACGCGTCGGCCTCGTCGACGGCGATCGCGCGGCGCACGTCACGCACGACGACGCCCGGGAAGCCGTCGTCGGCGACGACGAGGTTGGAGCCGCCGCCCAGCACGAGCAACGGCTCGCCGGCCTCGTCCGCAGCGCGGACGACGGCCACGAGCTCGTCGGCCGTGCCGACCTCGACGTAGCGGCCCGCGGGGCCGCCCGTGCGCAGGGTCGTCAACGTGGCGAGGGCGGGAGCGGTCGGCTCGGTCGCGGTGGTCACCCGCCCAGGCTAGTTCGCATGCACCTCGTCGCGAGCCGTGCCGAGCGCGACCGTGCCCGCGAGGGGCCGCGCGGCCCCCGCGACGACGAGTCCCGCGACGACGGGCACGGTGATCGCGAGCAGGGCCTCGCGGTAGCCGACGTGCTCGGCGAGCAGGCCGAGCAGCGGAGGGCCGGCGAGGAAGGCGCTGTACCCGATGGTCGAGACGACGGCGACCCGCGCGGGCGCACGGCGTGGGTCGTCGGCCGCGGCACTCATGCCCACGGGGAAGCCCAGCGCGGCGCCGAGGCCCCACGCGACCACACCGACGAGCGCGACGGGCAGGTTCGGGCCGAGGCCGAAGACGAGCAGGCCGACCAGCGACAGCGCGCCGGCGGCCCGCAGCACGGGCACCCGGCCCCAGCGGTCGAGCAGCGCGGTGCCGAGCAGCCGCATGCCTGTCATCGCCGTGACGAACACGGCGAAGGAGACCGCGCCGAGGGCGTCGGAGGTGCGGAAGCCGTCGACGACCGCGAGACTCACCCAGTCGTTGGCCGCGCCCTCGGTCAGCGCAGCGGCGAGCACGACGAGCCCGATGAGCAGGGTGCGACGCTCGCCCCATGCACGGAACACGCTGGTCCGGGGCGCGCCGTCGTCGGGGTCCTCGACCGCGTGCGTGCCCTCGGGCAGGAACCGGCGTGTGAACCACAGCAGCGCGGTGATGCTCAGGGCCAGCACCACGCCCAGATGGGTCAGGACGGGCACCTCGAGGGCGGCCGCGACCGCACCCACGCCGGCACCGGCCATGGTGCCGAACGAGAAGCCCGCGTGGTACCTCGGCATGATCGACCGGTTGAGGACCTGCTCGACGGCGGCGCCCTCGAGGTTCATCGCGGCGTCCCACACCCCGGTGCCGACGCCGTAGGCGATGAGCCCCCCACCCACGAGCACCACCGAACCCGTCGCCACGCCGATCGAGGCGACGAGGAGGCCCACGACGTTGAGCGCGCCGGCGGTCTCGACCGTGCGCCGGGCGCCGAGGCGCTGCACCACGAGACCCGAGAGCGGGAGGGCGACCAGCGAACCCATGGCCGCGACCAGCAGCATCAGACCCATCTGGTTGGGGCTGAAGCCCAGCGCGTCACGCACCGCGGGCAGGCGCGCGGCCCACCCCGAGAAGTTGAAGCCGGCGAGCAGGAACACGACGAAGACGGCGACGGACGCCTGCTCGGCCGCGCGGTTGCGCACGGTGGTCATGCCACTCCGCTCGTCACGCGGGAACGCCCGCTCTCGGCACCCACAGGGGCGAGATCGCCGACGGTCTCGGGCACGGCGACCGGCGCGACAGCCGGCGCGGTGAGCTCGGCGACGTCGAGCAGCTCGTCGGCCGACGGCACGACGACGGCGGGGGTGTGCGCGCCGTCGCCGGCAGGAGCGTCGTCGGGCGCGGGCCCGACGACGGCGACCGCGGACGCACGTTCGCCCGTCGGGCGCACCTGACCGGCGAGCAGGGTCATGACGACCATGCCCACGCCGATCAGCAGCAGGGCGTGGCGCACACCCATCGCCTCGGCCGCGAGACCCAGGAGCGGCGGGGCGGCGATCGAGGACACCGACGCGAACGCCGAGACGACCGCGACGCGCCCGGCGGCGCGCAGCGGGTCCTCCGACACCGCGACCATGCCGATCGGCACCGCGAGCCCGGCGCCGAGACCCCAGCCGACGACGCCCAGCACCGCGAGCGGCAGCGACGGCGCGAGGCCGAACAGCAGCAGCCCCACGAGCGAGACCACGCCCGAGGTGCCGAGCACCGGCACCGGGCCGAACCTGTCGATGAGCCGCGTGCCGAGCACGCGCGACGCCGTCATCGAGGCGACGAAGACGCCGAAGCAGACGGCGGCCACGGCCTCCGTCTGCGCGAAGCCGTCGACCACGCCGATCGCGAGCCAGCTGTTGGCCGAGCCCTCCGAGAGCGCGGCCGTCATGACGACGACGCCGACGAGCAGCGTGCGGCGCTCGCGCCAGGCCCCGAGCGAGGTGCGCATCCGGGCGCCACGCCGCCGCGGCCCGGCGTCGTCGGTCCGCGCAGCGGCGACCGGCACGTCGACGGGCAGGACCGCGCCCGGGACGGCCCGGAACCGCCAGACGAGGGTGAGCAGGCTGATCGCCGTGAAGTGCACGAGGAGCGGCACGTCGGCCCAGGCGGCAAGCGCCCCGAGGCCCGAACCCGCCACGGAACCGATCGAGAACGCCGCGTGGAACTGGGGCACCACGGTGCGGCGCATGCGGCGCTCGATCACCGCGGTCTCGACGTTCATCGGGACGTTGCCGAGGGCGAAGGAGGCGCTCATGCCGGCGACGCCGAGCACCAGGACACCGACCGACCCGAGCGTCGGCCCGAGCCCGAGCAGCACGTTCGCGGCCGAGAACAGCACGGCAGCGGCGAGGAGCACGCGGCGGCTGCCGAAGCGCTCGACGAGCTGCCCCGCGACGAGCACCGTGAGCAGCGAGCCCACGGCACCCACGAGCAGCACCGTGCCGAGCGCACCCGTCGACAGGTCGAGGGCGTCCCGCACCGAGGGGAGGCGCGAGAGCCAGCTCGCCACGGTCACCCCCAGGAGCCCGTAGAGGCCGAGGAGCAGACGACGCGCGCGCAGCACCTCGGGGGCGGGGACGAACCCGGCGGCGCGCGCGGGGCGGATGGCAGGCATGACGACCGTTCTCAGGAGCAGGGCGGCCCGGCCGGAGGGACGGCGGGCCCGGGGGTGGGGCACGTCGTCGGGCCGGGTCGCTCGACGGCGACCGTGACACCCGCGCCGCGTCCGGGGCGCGCCGACGGGCTCGCGGGCCGGTCGGGCGCTTCGAAACGATTCGAGGGTGGTCCCACCAGTGTGCCGATAGGCTGACGCACCGTCAAACACGATTCTCCGAGCGGGCAGGTGACATGGGACACAGCGGGCAGAGCCGGCCCACCCTGGCCGACGTGGCCGGCGCGGCCGGGGTGTCCGTCTCGACCGCGTCGCTCGCATTCTCGGGCGCCGGGCCGATCGCCGAGGAGACCCGCGCCAAGGTCCACGCCGCGGCCGCGACCCTCGGGTACTCGGGCCCCAACCCCCTCGGCCGCTCGCTGCGCAGCGGACGCTCCGGGATCGTCGCCGTCGTGATCGGCGACCAGCTCCGACGCAGCTTCCGGGACCCGGTGTCCGTCCAGGTGCTCGACGGCCTCGTCAGCACGCTCGGCCAGATGGGCCTCGGCGTGCTGCTCGTCCCGGGCATGCCGTCACCCGACGGTTCCGTGACCGTGGACCCGCTGCTCGAGAGCGCGCCGATGGACGTGGCGATCCTGATCTGGGGGGCCCGCGAGAGCGACCCCGCGCTCAGCGCCCTGCAACGGCGCGGGGTGCCCGTGGTCATCGGCGAGGGACCGCAGCTGCCCGGGGTGCCCGTGGTGGGGATCGAGGACCGCCGCGGCTCGGCCGAGCTCGTCCGCTACCTCGTGTCGCTCGGTCACTCCCGCCTCGCGTGCGTCACGCTGCCCTTCGGCGGCGAGCGCCGCAACGCCGTCGTCGACGCGGCACGGATGCGAGAGCTCGACTGGACGCCCACGCGCAACCGCCTCGAAGGCTTCGCCGACGCCGGGGTGGAGCCCGTCGTGACCGTCGAGGCCGCGGCGTCCCTCGTCGAGGAGGGGAAGGCGGCCGGGCGCCTGCTGCTCGACGTCGACGAGCCCCCGACGGCCGTGGTCGCGCAGTCCGACCTCCTCGCGGCCGGCGTGCTGCTCGCCGCGCGCGAGCTCGGCCTCCGTGTGCCCGAGGACGTCTCGGTCGCGGGCTTCGACGGCCTCGACCTGCCGTGGCTCGCGCCCGACGTCCTCACCACGGTGGCCCAACCCCTCGCGGCCAAGGGCCAGGCCCTCGGCGAGGCCGTCGGTCGTCTGCTCGCGGGCGAGGAGCTCGAGCCGCGGATGCTCGCGGTTGAGCTGCGGCCAGGGACCACGACGGGCCCGCCCCGCGCCTGACACCCGGCAGGAGCCCGGCAGGATCGCCCTAGAGCCGGACGACCGCCTGGGCACGGCCGAGCACGCGCGCGCCCTCGTGCGTGACGGTCAGGTCGACCCGGACGGTGCGCGCCTCGGTGTCGATCACGCCCACCGTGGCGGTCAGCAGGAGCTCGGCGGAGCCCGGGTCCGGGACGGGCACGGGACGCGTGAAGCGGACCCCGTAGTCGACGACCGCGCCCGGGTCACCGGCCCAGGCAGTCACGACGTCGACCGCGAGACCCATGGTGAGCATGCCGTGCGCGATCACGCCCGGGAGGCCGACCTCCCTCGCGAACCGCTCGTTCCAGTGGATCGGGTTGAGGTCGCCGCTCGCACCGGCGTAGCGAACAAGATCCTGACGGGTCACCTGCACGGTGCGCGACGCGACCTCGGCGCCGACCTCGAGCGCCGCGAGGTCCGGGCGGCTCATGAGCTCGCCTCCCCGCGGACGGCGAGCGTCGAGACGACCGTCGCGACGGGCGCGCCGTCGGCGTCGGCGATCTCGCAGCGCGTCGTCACCATGGCGAGGCCCGCGCGCTCGACCACCTGGTCCACGTGCAGCTCGGTGACCAGCTCGTCACCGGCCACCACGGGCCGGTGGTGCGTGAAGCGCTCGTCGGCGTGGACCACGCGGCTGAAGTCGATCCCCGCCTCCGGGTCCTCGATCAGCTGTGCCTCGGCGCGCTGGGCGACCACCACCGCGAACGTGGGCGGAGCCACGACGTCGGCGTAGCCCAGCGCGCGCGCGGCCTCCGGGTCGCGGTGGGCCGGGTGCGTCGCCTGCACGGCGCGAGCGAAGTCGCGCACGTGCTCCCGCCCGACGGCGTAGGGCGCCGTGGCGGGATAGGTGCGTCCGGCGTACGAGGGGTTCAGGCCCATCGTTCGTCAGGGGCGCGCGTCGACCGTGGGGTCGACGGTCAGCGGGTCTCGCGGTGCAGCGTGTGGCGGCCGTCGCGCGGGCAGAACTTCTTCATCTCGAGACGATCCGGGTCGTTGCGCCGGTTCTTCTTCGTGATGTAGTTCCGCTCCTTGCACTCGACGCACGCGAGCGTGATCTTCGGACGGACGTCCTGACTCTTGCTGGCCACGGTTCCTGCCACCTCTCACGCCGCTGGCGGCGCATGTCCTCGTCGTGTGCACGCGACCGGGCCCGGCCGTCGCGCGTCGTCATTGGTAGCGAGGGCGGGACTCGAACCCGCGACACCACGATTATGAGTCGTGTGCTCTAACCACCTGAGCTACCCCGCCACAACTGATGCCCGGCGGTCGCGACGCGGACGTCACGACCGGTGTCCAGGCACCAACAGAGCCCCGAAAGGGAATCGAACCCTTGACCTTCTCCTTACCATGGAGACGCTCTGCCGACTGAGCTATCGGGGCAGCGCGAGCAAGGCTACACGCGCCACTGGCCGTCCGCGAAATCGTCCCGGGGCCGGTGGGCACTCCCGCACGATGCGCCCCGGACGACGGAGCGCCCCGCTCCGGCGGGGCCGGCGCGAGGCGCTCACGTGGTGGCAGGTGAGGGATTCGAACCCCCGTAGCATGACGCGGCTGATTTACAGTCAGCTCCCTTTGGCCGCTCGGGCAACCTGCCAGGGTCCCGACCGGGTGACCGCCGAGGGCGGCGCGACCCGGACCAGGTGCGGATGGAAGGATAGCAAGTCTGCGGGCCCTTCCCGCACACGCGCACGGATCCGCCCGACCCAGGAGGAGCACATGGCCTCGGAGTCCTCGTTCGACGTCGTCAGCAAGGTCGACCGCCAGGAGGTCGACAACGCCCTCAACCAGGCGGCGAAGGAGGTCGCCCAGCGGTACGACTTCAAGAACGTCGGCGCCTCGATCGCGTGGAGCGGCGAGTCGATCGTGATGACCGCGAACTCGGAGGAACGGGTCAAGGCGGTGCTCGACGTGTTCCAGACCAAGCTCATCCGCCGCGGGATCTCGCTCAAGGCGATCGACACGGGCGACCCCGTGGCCTCGGGCAAGGAGTACCGCCTGGTCGCGACGATCAAGGAGGGCCTGAGCAGCGAGGACGCCAAGAAGATCGGCAAGATCGTGCGCGACGAGGGCCCCAAGGGAGTCAAGACGCAGATCACCGGGGACGAGCTGCGCGTCTCGGCCAAGAGCCGCGACGACCTCCAGTCCGTCATCGCGCTGCTCAAGGGCGCCGACCTCGACGTCGCGCTCCAGTTCGTCAACTACCGCTGACGGACGTCGTCGGGCCTCAGAGGAACGGGCGGAAGCCGTCCGGGCCCCGCAGGTCGCCCGGGCGCTGCGCGGGGCCGCCGTGACCTGCCATGGCCTCGAGGCGCTTGATCCGCTCCGCCATCGGCGGGTGCGTCGCGAACAGCTTCGCCATGCCGCTGCCCTTGAACGGGTTGGCGATCATCAGGTGCGAGACGTCGACGAGGTCACGGTTCGCGGGCAACGGGGCGCGGGACGTGCCCTTCTCGAGCTTGGCGAGCGCGGACGCGAGCGCCATCGGGTCGCCCGTGAGCCGCGCACCGTCCTCGTCGGCGTCGTACTCGCGCGTGCGGCTGATCGCGAGCTGGATGAGCATCGCGGCGACCGGGGCGAGGAACGCCATCGCGAGCATCGCGAGCGGGTTGCCGCCGCGGTCCCGCCCACCCCCGAAGAACATGAGGAACTGCGCGACCGACGTGATCACGCCCGCCACCGCGGCGGCGATGGACGACGTCAGGATGTCCCGGTTGTAGACGTGCATCAGCTCGTGGCCGAGGACGCCGCGCAGCTCGCGCTCGTCGAGGATCCGCAGGATCCCCTCGGTGCAGCACACGGCGGCGTTCTTGGGGTTGCGCCCGGTCGCGAACGCGTTCGGGGCCGCCGTGGGCGAGATGTACAGCCGCGGCATGGGCTGGCGGGCCGCGGTCGAGAGCTCACGCACGATGCGGTACATCTCGGGTGCCTCGAGCTCGCTCACCGGGTAGGCGCGCATCGCCTTGATGGCGATCTTGTCCGAGTTCCAGTAGCTGTACGCGGTCATGAGCAGGCCCACGGCGGCGAACACGAAGATGTACGAGCCGCCGTCGATCAGTGCGCCCATGCCGAGCAGCACGGCCCAGAGCACACCGAAGAGCGCCGCCGTCTTGAGCCCGTTGAAGTGCCGCCGACCACTCACGTGTGTGCCTCCTTGACGAGTGTCATCCGGAGAACGCCGACGGGGCGCGGCGCGTTCCCTACCGTCGCTCTCCACGCATGACGGCCAGCATGTCCTCGCGCGGCACGACCTTGACACGCTCACGACCGTGCGGCTGGCCCAGGGTCTGCTCGTAGGCGTCGAGGAGCATCCAGCCGGTCCACTCGACGTGGTCCACACCGCGCTCGCGAAGGTACGCCGTGACGGCCTCGGGGTCGCGCTCGGGCGCCCGCTCGAGCTCCCCCGAGTCGGCGACCAGGTGGCGCACGGTCTCGGTCGCGTCCGACTTGGTGTGGCCGATGAGCCCCACCGGCCCGCGCTTGATCCAGCCCGTCGTGTAGACGCCCGGCAGGGGCGCGCCGTCCTCGCCGACCACGCGGCCCTCGCGGTTCGCGATCACGCCGGCGACCTCGTCGAACGGGATGCCCGGCAGCGGCGAGCCGAAGTACCCGACCGCGCGGTAGACGGCCTGGGCCGGCCAGTCGTGCATCTGCCCCGTGCCGGCCACCGAGCCGTCACCCGTGAGCACCGTGCGCTCGGTGCGCAAGCCCGTCACGCGCTCCTCGCCGAGCACCTCGACGGGGCGGTGCAAGAAGTGGAGGTGGATGCGACGGCTCGCGGTGAGCTCCTCGGGCTCCTTGAGGGTCCAGTCCGTGAGCGTCTTGACGACCTGCTTGGTCTGGTTCGAGGAGTGGATCGCGGCCATCGAGCCCTCGTCGAAGTCGAAGTCCTCGGGGTAGACGATCACGTCGACGTCCCGCACGTGGCCGAGCTCGCGCAGCTCGAGCGGGGAGAACTTGACCTGTGCGGGGCCGCGGCGCGCGAACACGTGCACGTCGGTCACCGGGCTCTCGAGCAGGCCCCGGTGCACGTTGTCCGGGATCTCGGTGGGCAGCAGGTCCTCGGGGTGCTTCGCGAGGATGCGGGCCACGTCGAGCGCGACGTTGCCCGCGCCGATCACCGCGATCTCCTTCGCCTCGAGCGGCCACGTGCGCGGCACGTCGGGGTGACCGTCGTACCAGGAGACGAAGTCGGCGGCACCGTACGAGCCCGGCAGGTCGATGCCCGGGATCGCGAGCGCGGCGTCCTTGATCGCACCAGTCGAGAAGATGATCGCGTCGTAGAAGCGGCGCAGCTCGGTCAGGTCGAGGTCCGTGCCGTAGTCGACGTTGCTCAGCAGCCGGATGTCACCGCGGTCGAGGATCTTGTGCAGCGCCACGATGATCTGCTTGATCCGCGGGTGGTCGGGCGCCACGCCGTAGCGCACGAGACCGAAGGGCGCGGGCAGGCGCTCGAACAGGTCGATCGAGACGTCGACGTCGGACTTGGACAGGATGTCCGCGGCGTAGATGCCGGCGGGACCGGCGCCGACGACGGCGACGCGCAGGGGGGCGCTCACAGGGAGGGGCACCTTCCGTCAGGGGGTGTGGCGCGCAGGCGCGCCGGATGACCGGGTCCCAGTGTAGGTCGGGTGAGGGCACCCTCACCGACGCAGGCGTAGGTTCACCTCGTGCACGAGCCCGACGCCGTCGAACCCGCCACCGAGGGGACGCTCCCCGTCCCGCCGCCCGCGCCCACGCCCGCGCCCCTGACCGCCGTCGTGCCGGGCCTGCCGCGACGAGGTCTCGCGGCAGGCTTCGGCGCCTACCTGCTCTGGGGGTTCCTGCCCCTCTACTTCCCGCTGCTCGAGCCCGCGGGGGCCGTCGAGATCATCGCCCACCGCGTGGTGTGGTCGCTGGTCTTCTGCGTGCTGCTGCTCGCCGTGACCCGCACGTGGCGCTCGGCCCTTACGGCGGTGCGCGACCGGCGCACCCTGCTGGGCCTCGCCCTCGCATCCGTGCTCGTCGCGGCCAACTGGCTCACGTTCGTGGTGGGCGTGCTCACGGGCCACACCGTCGACGCGGCGCTCGGCTACTACATCAACCCACTGGTCACCGTGGCGCTCGCGGTGCTCGTGCTGGGTGAGCGGATGCGACCCGCGCAGTGGGCGGCGCTCGGCGTGGGGACGGCGGCCGTCGTGGTCATCTCGGTGGGCGTCGGACGGCTGCCCTGGATCGCACTCGTGCTCGCGGCGACGTTCGGGCTCTACGGACTCGTGAAGAACCGGGTGGGCCGCCGCGTGCCCGCGCTCGCGAGCCTCGCCGTGGAGACGGCGACCCTGACCCCGTTCGCCCTCGCCTACCTCGGCTGGATCGGGGCGACCGGCGCGCTCACGTGGGGCCAGCACGGCGGCGGCCACGCCCTCGCGCTCGCGGCCTCGGGCGTCGTCACGGCCGTCCCGCTCCTGCTCTTCGGGTCGGCCGCCCGGCAGCTCCCGCTCAGCGTCGTCGGACTGCTCCAGTACGTCGCGCCCACGCTCCAGTTCGCGCTGGGCGTGGTGGTGTTCGGTGAGGACATGCCCGCCGCGCGGTGGTGGGGCTTCGGCCTCGTGTGGGTCGCGCTCGTCGTGCTGACCGTCGACGGTCTTCGCGCCGGCCGGGTCGCGCGGCTCGCCTCGCGCGTGCCTCAGCCCTCGTCGGGGGACGCGGGCGCAGGCTCGACCGTGAAGCCGTAGTCGCCGAACGCGACCGACGCCCCCACCGGCACACGCACCTGCTGGTTCGCGCCGCACAGGATCTGCTGGCCGTCGGCAAGGGTCACGACCGTGCCGTTCGTCGAGTTCCGGTCGCGCAGCCACACGCCCAGGCGGTCGACGCCCACCGCCAGGTGCGTCTTGGAGACGGATCGGCCCGGGTCAGCGACGCGGACCAGCTCGGTGACGTCCTCCCCCGCTCGGGGCGAGGGGTTGCGGCCCACCAGCACCGTGCCGGTCAGCGCGACCCGGCGACCGTCCGTCACGTGCAGCACGGCCGACGACGGCGCCTCGTCGGGCAGCTCGGGCACGCGGCCGCGTGCCGGACGCAGGCGGGTGCTCTCGACGTCGTCCGCGGTCCGGTCGCTCGGCGGCGGCGCAGGCGAGGAGGGTGCCGACGGACCTGGGACGGGCTGCTCCGTCAGGGGCTGCGCGGTGCGTGCCGGGACGGCCTGCGAGGGCTCGGGGCCGACGTGACGCTCGTCCGCGGCCGCGCCGGCGGGCCGGGACGGGCGCCCGGGGACCGAGGAGATCACGGGAGCCGTCATCTCGGAGACCTCCGAGGAGAGGGCGGGTCCGGACACCTGCACGACGGGAGGTGCGGCGACCGGCGCCGGAGGCTGCGGAGCCGGGGCGTGCGCCACCTGCGGAGCCCGGGTGACGGCTTCCTGCGGAGCCGGGACGGCGGCCACGGGCGCCGGGGGTCGCGGGGCAGGGGGCGGGGGCGCGGCCGCAGGCCCGGGAGTCGCTGGTGCCGGCGCTACCGGAGCCGGGGCCGTCGCGGCCGGAGGCAGTGCGGCCGGAGGCGGTGCGGTCGGAGGCGCCGGGGCCGGTGGGGGCGGCGTCCTGCGCGGCTCGGCGGCCTGCTCGCCCACGGGCGCCCCGGAGCCCGCCGACCGCAGCAGCGCGTCGATGCGCGCGCTCGCGTCGGGCGCGGCCGAGGTCATCGGGTCGCGGCCCACGGCGACGTCCAGCACCACGCTGCCCGCCGCCTTGTCGTGCCAGCCCTGGCGACGGCCGGAGTCGTCGAAGAGCGGGGACAGCCCCACGAGGACCGGGCCGACCAGCGGCACCACGCCACTGACCCCCGGCACGAGCAGACGCACGAACGCACGCCCGAGCCCGAGGGGGCGACCGGTGCGGGCGTCGAGCACGCGCAGGCTCACGAGCTTCTTGCCGAGCGTCCAGCCGCGCGTCCCCAGCAGCACCCACTGGACCACACCGACCACGAGGAGGACGACGCCTCCGACGACGGTCAGCACCGGGACCCCGGGGGCCGCCGCGGCGACGCGATCGGTCGCACCGGCGCCGACCTGCTCGAACAGCTGGACCGTGCCCGCGAGCGCGAAGCCACCACCCAGCAGGAGCGCCGCGACGCCGTCGATGACGGCGGCGAGCAGGCGGCGGCCCAGGCTCGCGGGGACGGCTCCGGGGATGGGCATGGCTCGGTCCTTCTCGTCGCGGGTGGGGGTGCCGGCGGGGTGGGGCACGACGTCGCGCCGTCACCCATGTGCTCTATCGGCACGTCCGGTGCAGGGTCTGAGCCCTCGCGGCCTGGTGCCGCGGATCAGCGCGTGCGGCGCCGACGTGCCGGGCGCAGCTGGGCCACGAGGACCGCCCCCACCACGGCACCCCCGGCGGCGAGGAGCCACCAGGACGCTCCCTCCTGCGCGGCACCGAGCACGTCCTCGCGTGACGACAGCCGCACAGGCTCGGCAGCCTCCTCGGCGGGCGCGGGAGGCCCGTGCAGCGGGCTCGCCGGGCCCGGTGCCGAGCCGTCGTCCACGAACGTCAGGGCGTCGGCCGGCCGGACCACGCCCCACCCCACGGCGTCGTCGCGCTCCCCGGCCTGCGGACGTGAGGCGGTCACCATGAGGCGGTGCGCCCACTGCTCGGGGGTCTCGGCCGGGAAGGCCTCGGCGACCAGGGCCGCGGATGCCGCGACGTAGGCCGTCGCGAAGCTCGCCGACGGCGTCTCGCCGCCCAGCACGCAGTCGCCCGACGAGTGGAACGTGGTCAGGACGTCGGTGCCCGGGGCGGCGACGTCCACGTGCGGTCCGTGGATCGACGCGTCGGTGGGCGCGTCGCCCGGCCCGACCGCGGCGACGCCCAGGACGCCGGGGTAGGCCGCCGGGTAGCGCGGCGAGTCGCTCGTGTCCTGCGCCGTGGTGCGGTTGCCGGCGCTCGCGACGACCAGGGCGCCGTGCAGGGCCGCCGCGTCGACGGCGGCGCGCAGCTCGGGGTCGTCGACCGGCGAGCTCAGTGAGACGTTGATGACGGTCGCGCCGCGCTCGGCGGCCCACCGGATCCCAGCCGCCATGCGTGCCGTGGAGGGCGCCGTCCCCTCGGACCGGCCCCTGTCGGTGTCCTCGACGTAGGCGCGCACCGCGAGCACGTCGGCCTCCGGCGCGACTCCCACCACGCCCGAGCCATCGACGGGGCGCGCCGCGATCTGGCCGGCGACCGCCGTGCCGTGGCCCGCGGTGTCGGTACGGCCCTGCGGGTCCCCGTCGACCGAGACCAGGTCCGTGCCGTCGACGACCACGCTCGTGAGGTGGGGGTTGCGGACGTCGACACCCGAGTCGACGACGGCGACCGTCACGCCCCTACCCGTCGCGTGACCCCAGGCACGCTCGAGGTCGAGACGGTCGAGCACGGCCGGCCGGGCGTCGATCAGCAGCGGGACCTCGGGGTCGCACTGCGCGCCCGCCGCCGTGAGAAGGCCCGCCGGGACCGCCGCCGGGTGCGAGGCCGCCACGACGGCCGGGGTCGGGCCCAGCGCCGCCGTCGAACCCGCGAGCGCGAGCACCAACGCTGCGGCGTGCGTGCGCCTCACGCGTCGGACCCGAGCGCCGCGGCCTCGCTGAGCTCGGGCCCCACGGGGAGCAGGGCCGCCCACGCCGGCGGGACGCGCGTGACGTCGTCGGCCGTGTAGCCGAGCCGGGCGAGCACCTCGTCGTCGGCCCCCGGGACCGCGAACGCCGTGCCGGCCTGGTCGACCACCTGCACGTACCCGGGCACGCCGTCGGACCCGGCGACGCGGATGAGCGCACCGGTCGCGGGCTGGACCGAGACGTCGGTGCCCTGCTGCGGGACCTCGACGTCGGGCGTGCCCACGAGCCTCACCCCGCCGTCGGCGCCCGTCCGCAGGAGTGCGCAGGCGGCGTCCTCCTGGGGCAGCGGGGCCGGGAGCGTGACCGGCCAGTCGCCCGGCGTCACGGCCTCCTCGGACGTCGCCATGCCGGCGATCTGGGCCGCCGTGACGTCGAGCACCTCGGCGCCCGAGCCGAGGCGGTACAGACGCTCGCTCACTGTCGTGAGCGGGGCGAGCTCGCCCGCCGCGTCGATCACGTAACGCTCGCCCGTACCGTCGGTGACCGCGACGACGGTGCCCACGGTCGCCCCGGGCGGAGCGCCCGAGCCCGCCGGCAGGGGGTCACCCGCCGCGCCGAGCTCGAGCGGTCCGAGCTCGGTCCCGGGTGCGAACAGGTTGAGCCAGCGCGCGCTGACGGGCCACGCGGGCACGGCCTCCAGGCCGAGCGCGCGCAGGACCGCGTCGCTGCCCGCACGCGGGAGGCGGTGGTGGCGCCCGCCGACCACGAGGAAGAGGTCGCCCGCGACGTCGACGAGGGCGGCACGGGGCTCGTCGTCGGCCGCGCCCACGGCGTCGTCGGCGGCGAGCTGCGCCGCGAGACGCCCCCCGACGCCGTCGTGCCACAGCTCGAGCCGCTCGCCCGCGCCCGACGCGGTGCACGCGAGCCAGCCGGTCGCGACGAGCCGCTCGGGCGGCGCGAGGTCGTCCGGGGCGCCGGGGATGCCGAGCGGTGCCCCGCGGGGACTGTCCGCGATGCGCGCGTCGTCGACCGACACCACCTGGAACTCGCCCGACGGGATCAGCAGGCGCGCGCTGGTGGTGTTGAGCACCGGGTGGAGCGTGCCCTCGACCGCGAGGTAGCGCGCACCGGTGTCGGTCACGACGAGCGAGTTGTGGTCCCAGCCCTGCGGCAGCGTGGGGCGCAGCAGGCCGAAGCCGAGGCTGCCGAGGACGAGCAGCACGGAGAGGGTCACCCCGCCGACGACGGCGCGCAGCGGCTTGCCGGGCTCGAGCTCGCGGCCGCCCGGGGCACCCGAGACGAACGCGGTGAGCAGACGGCGCCGGCTGAACGTCTGGGCCTCGACGAGGTCCTTCTTGGTCGCCACGCGCTCAGACCAGACCGGCGGCGGCGACGCCGAGGGGCAGGAGCAGCGCGAGGGCGACGACCTCGATCGTGTCGGCCGTGCGCGCGAGCGCGACGCGTCGGCGCGGGGCCACCAGGCTCAGGCCGATGACGGCTGCCGCGGCCACGCCGGCCACGAGGGCGAGCGCCGGTCGCCACCCCGGGTGGGCCGCGGCGGCGAGCACGCCCGTGAGCGTGAGGCCGAGGATGCCCGAGCCCATGACCACGGCGACGTCCTGCCGCGAGTAGACCTGTCGGACCCCGAGGAGCATCCCGAGGTAGGCCGCGGCGACGAGCAGGGTCCCGGGCACGCCGGTCGCCACCACGGCGGGCGTCGCGACGAGCGTGAGGACCGCGACGGCGCCACGCAGCGCGATCTGCAGGCGGTGCCCCCGAGCCGCCTGGACGCGGACCTCGTCGGGGTCCACCCGTGGCGGCTCGGCCACGATCTCCTGCTCGCTGCGGGGCGAGACCACGCGCAACGGGGTGCTGGCGAGGGCGAGCCACGGGATGGCGTTCCCCGCGGTGACCACGAGCGCGACGACGACCGCGAGCACCACGCCGGGCTCCGCACCCGAGACCGCGATCGCCCCGCCGGCCGCGGCGAGCGTCAGACCGAGGGCACCCGGGGCGACGCAGATCTCTCGCCCCGTCCGCAGGGCGGGGACTCCCAGGAGGGCGACGACGAGCGCCCCGAGGCCGGACCAGGCCGCCGGGAGGCCCCACGAGGGCGCCTCCGGGGCGGCCGTGAGGCCCGCGACCAGGCCCAGCGCGGACGCGGTCACGACGAGGGCGGCCGCACCCGTGTCGTGCGACCCCACGCGCGCGACCACTGCCGCAGCACCCAGCACGAGCAGGGCGCCCACCCCGGCGACCACCGGCGGGAACGCGGACGTGGGCTCGGCGCCGAGCAGGAGGATCGCGCCGGTCAGCAGGAACGCGACCGAGGCGAGCACCGCCGTGAGCGCCGAGTCGCGCGGGGTCCACGGCGCGTACTGCCCCTCGACCGTGTCCGCCACGGCCTCGACGACGTCGTCGTAGACACGCACCTGCTCGACGCCCGCGCCCGGCTCGAGCAGGAGGACCGCTCCGTCCGGTACGCCCTGCGCCTGGAGGCCGCGGTCGGTGTCCAGCACGCCGCCGTCGCTCCGGACGAGGCGGAACCCGCCGTCGACGGTCGAGGCGTCGAGGAGACCGAGCGTCCGGGCGAGGCTGGGGACGAGCTCGGCCACGGGGACGGACCCGGGGGCGCCGAGGTCGACCGACCGGTCACCCCCGCGCACCGTGACGCGCACGAGCGCGCCGAGCACGGTAGGTGTCGCTGCGGTCATCGACGGTCCTTCGGTCGGCGGGTGTCGGCGGTCAGCATAGTGACGGGCGCACGGCAGGGCGCACGGCCGTCGGCGGGGCGGGGCGGGTCACCCGGACGGGCGATCTTCGCCGCGCGTGCCGCGGTACACGCACGGTCTCGTCCACAGTTCGGTGCCCGGCCTGCGCCGTCCGTGCCGGATGATCTACGGTTTGGCCTGGCGCACGCTGCGCCGGCGACGGGCACCCTGCTCGGCGTCCAGGTGTGGCCCGCACGGGCCCGAGGAGGGGGAGGTGGCTATGGCGGGCGAGGTCGCAGCAGCCGATGGCGCGCTCAAGGCAGGTGCCCAGGCGGTCGCGCAGTCGCGGTCGGAGCTGCAGCAGCAGCTCAAGGTCCTCGAGGGACAGCTGTCCGGGATCGGCAGCGCCTGGCAGGGCCAGGGCGCCGTCGCGTTCACGACGCTCATGACCCGGTGGCGCGAGAACGCCAACCAGATCATCAACGCGCTCAACGAGTTCGAGGGCAACCTGAACAGCTCGCAGAGCACCTACACCGCGGCCGACGACGCGCAGTCCTCGGCGATGAACCGGCTCACGAGCCGTCTCGGCTGACCCGGACTGAGGAGCACACGAACATGAGCGACCTGAAGGTCAACTTCTCCGCGCTGTCCACCGCGTCCGCCGACATCACGGCCGGCGCGAACCAGATCGAGGCCCGCCTGGCCGAGATGGACCGTTCGCTGCAGCCGCTGCGTGCGAACTGGACCGGTGAGGCGGCCAGCTCCTACGAGGCCTCGAAGGCCAAGTGGACCGCCGCGATCACCGACATGAAGGCGCTGCTCGCCGACATCGGTCGCGCCGTCGGCTCGAGCAACGACGACTACCAGGCCACCGAGCGCGCGAACGCCGCTCGCTGGTGACGTGACGGTCGTCCCCCACCCGCGGGTGGGGGACGTTCCGCGACGTCATCAGCCAGGGGGAACGATGGAGGACACCACCGTGGGTCAGCAGGTCACGCTCACTCCCGAGGTCGTGCGGCAGCGGCTGCGCAACCTCGAGAACCTGCTCGACGAGCTCGACGCCGTGATCACCGCCGTGGGCGGTGTGCGCCGCAGGCAGGGGGCGGCCATGTGGTCCTCGGTCCCCGTGTGCCAGCAGTTCGCCGGGCGGCTGTCCGAGTCCGTCGGCAACCTGCACGGGTGGCTCGTCCACGACCGCACGGAGGTCGGCCGTCTACGTGACGCCCTCGAGGTCTCCTGGCGGACGCTCGGTGCCGCGGACCAGGAGATCGAGGACCGGCTGGTCGCGCTGGCCGACCGGGTCGCGACCGGCGCACCGGTGGGCCCTCTCTACTGCACCCCCTACGACGACCCGGAGACCGCCACGACCGTCCCAGGTGCACCGACGACGAGCGCACCCGCGGCCGGGCCTGCCCCCACGTCATCCGTGGGCGGCTCGTGGTGACGTCGCGGTGGCTCGTCACGCACGGTGCATCGACGTTCCCGACCCGCGGGCGGCGGTACCGAGCCGTCCGCACGGTGGCTGCCGCATGCCTTCTCGTCGCGGTCGCGGCCCCTGCGCAGGCGGAGGGAGAAGCCGACGACCTGTGGTACTACCGCGACACGGGTCTCGCCGATCTCCACGCGACCGCAAGCGGCGAGGGCATCACGATCGCGGTCATCGACTCCCCCATCAACCCCGGCGTCCCCGAGCTGGCGGACGCCGACCTCATCGTCCATGAGCCCTCCTTCTGCGACGCCGACGGCGACGGGAGACGCGAGGCCGCCACGGCGACCACCGAGCGCGCGACCCATGGCACCGGCATGACCTCGCTCATCGTCGGCAACGGCGTCGGCGCCGGTGGGCAGCCGGGTGTCCAGGGCGTCGCTCCGGGGGCCACGATCCGCTACTACGCCTGGGCCTCGGAGGACCTCGACGCGTGCAACGCGAGCGCAGGTCCGGGCTCGACGGGTGCGATCTCCCAGGCCGTCGCGGACGGGGCCGACATCATCAGCCTGTCCCTGGGCGGCCCTGACACCGGGCCCGACGAGCTCGCGGCGATCGCCGACGCCGTGCGTTCGGGTGCGATCGTCGTCGCCGGGGCCGAGAACGAGGCCGGACCGTTGAGCTCCTGGCCCGCGTCGGCGAACGGCGTCGTCACGGTCGCGGCCGTCACGGCACTGCAGGAGCTCGACGCCGGCTACGAGGTCTACGGACCGGGGATGGACGTCGTGGCGCCCGGTGTCGGCATCCGCACGCTGCAAGGGCCGGACTGGACCACCTACCGGGCCCGCAGCGGCAACTCGGCCGCGACGGCCTGGACCAGTGGCGCCCTCGCACTGGCCTGGTCCGCCCACCCCGACGCCACGGCGAACCAGATCGTCCAGTCGCTCCTGCGCAACACGGTGAACGGCGAGGGGCAGCTCGAGCGGGTCGACGACTACTGGGGCTACGGCATCGTCTCGGCACGGCGCATGGTCGAGGCCGATCCCACCACCTACCCCGACGTCAACCCGCTGATCGTCGACTCCCCCGACGCCCAGCCCCCGGCGAGCGAGCTCCTGCCTCCACCCGAGGCAGAGCCCGCACCGACGACCGAGCCGGACGAGAGCATGGCTTCGGACGACCCCACGGCCGAGACAGGGGTCGAGGTCAACCCCGGACTCCCTCTCATCCCGATCGTCGGCGCGGTCGCGGGCCTCGCCGTGCTCGCCGGCATCGCGGCCGCGGTGCTTGCCCGCAGGAAGTCGCCGAACCACACCCACGAGCAGGAGCGCTGACATGGGAGCAGCAGAGCAGGAGCTGGCCCGCACCCAGGAGGTCGAACCAGGAGCGTTCGCCCAGGGGGACCGGGACTTCACCCAGCTCGAGGAGACCGCGCGCGAGCTCGAGTCCGTGGCCGAGACGCTGCGGAACGTGGGCTCCGACACGGGCATGACGGGTGACGGCGCCGATGCCGCGTGGGACGAGTTCGCCGTGCTCGCGCGCGGGGTGACGGCGCGCGCCGACACGTTCATCCGCGTCGCTGGCGCGGCGCGCGACGCCCACGAGGCCCTGCGGGTCGCTCGACAGGAGTACCAGGCGCTACCACCGGGCGACATCGACGGCAGCACCAAGGCCCTTCTCATCGGCGGCGGGTCGATCCTCGGCCCTGCCGGGACCCTGACCGGGGCGGCCGCGTCGGAGTTCCTCGGGCGGCAGAAGGCCGCCGAGCGGGAGGAGCAGGCCCAGGCGGCGCTCCAGCGGCTGAAGAACAACATCGACCCGACCGGTGTGCCGGTCCCGGCGCCGGCACCGGGCGGCACGGCGCCCGGCCCCAAGGAAGAGATCCTGCGGGACGAGGACGAGGACGAGGACCAGGGCAGCTCCACGAGCACCCCGTGGACAGGCACACGCAACGGGCCGACGGCAGGGGACGGACGACCGGTCGGCACCACCGTCGGTGAGCCCATCGTCTACCCGGGCACCCCCGGTGGCGGTGGTGAAGGCGTCTCGTCGGGGCACCCCGGCGACACCACCGGGACCAGCACCAACCCCTCGACGCCTGGCGGGGGCCCCGGCGGCGGCCAGGCGTCCGGGAGCGGCTCGGCCGACGGTGACGTGAGCGGCACGACTCCAGGCGCCGGCACCGGTTCACCCACCGGAGGGACGCTGGGGGCCCCCGGAGGCGACCTCGGCGGCTCGACGGGAGGCGTCGGTGGGGCGCTCGCGGGGGGTGTGGCCGTCGGCGGTGCGGCTCTCGGCGCGGCGGGGCTGGGACGCGGCCTGGGCCTCTCGGGTGCTGCGTCGTCGGCGACGGGGGCGGGCATCGCCGGTCCCGGCTCGGGCGCCGGCGGGCGCATGGTCGGCGGTGGTGCGGGGGCGATCGCCCTCGGGGCCTCCGGCGGCACAGGGCTCGGCGCCGCGGGCGGCTCCGGCACTGGCACTGGCACTGGCGCCACGCTCGGCAGCCGGGCCTCGGCCCTCAGCGGATCGGCCGGCGCCTCGACGCTCGCCCAGGGCGGGTCGGGCGCCACAGGTGCGGGTGCAGGCAGTGGCGCACGGGGGGCGGCGATGGCCGGTGGGATGCCCATGAGCGGATCGGGCACGGGTCAGAGCAGCTCGCGCCGGCGGCGCTCAGGGGCCGGCCTGCTGGTCCCCGACCTCGGTCTCGACGACCCGGATGCTGCCGCACCGGTCGGGCGAGGTGGCCGCGCGGGCGACCGCACCTCGTCACCCGTCGACCAGGTCACGCCACCCGCCGAGCCGGAGGAAGACACCTGGTGAGGCCCCGGCGGTCGTCGCACGGTCGCCTCCGGCCTCCGCGCGACACACCCCGTCGCCGTGCCACCTTCGCGGTGGCCGCGGGCGCCCTGACCATCCTCGTCGCCGCGCCCGCGCAGGCCCAGACCGACGACGGCCTGTGGTACTACCGCGACACCGGCGTGGCCGAGGCCCACGCAACCACCACCGGTGAGGGCATCACGGTCGCCGTGATCGACTCCCCCATCAACCCCGACGTCCCGGATCTCTCTGACGCCGACCTCACCATCCACGAACCGTCCTTCTGCGACGACGACGGCGACGGCATCCCGGAGCCGGCGACCTCGACGATCACCGATGCCCAGCACGGCACGTCGATGGTCGCGTTGATCGCTGGTGATGGCGACGGCGTCGACGGGCAGCCGGGCGTGCAAGGCTTGGCCCCCGCCGCCCGCGTGCTGCACTACGCGTGGGAGAGCGGGGACATCGGCACCTGCGCGGGCCTCACCCCGTCCGGCACCGCGGCCGCCATCGACCAGGCAGTCGCCGACGGGGCACACATCCTCAACCTCGCGTACGGGTTCAACGGCGCGACCGCCGAGGACCTCGCGGCGCTGCGCGAGGCGATCCGTGCCGGTGTGATCGTGGTGACGCCCGCGGGGAAGGGCACGGGCCCTGTGTCCGAGTGGCCCGCCCTGGTCAACGGTGCCGTGACCGTCACGGGTGTCACGCGCTCGCAGGAGCTCGTGGCCGGTTTCGCGCTCCACGGCCCGGGACTCGACGTCGCCGCGCCCGCGGAGGACGTCCGCGTGCTCTCGGGTGAGGACTGGCGTACGTACAAGACCGTCAGCGGCACCTCGCTGGCGACAGCGTGGACGAGCGGTGCCCTTGCGCTGGCCTGGTCGGCGCACCCCGAGGCGACGGGCAACCAGATGATCCAGTCGCTGCTGCGCAACACCGTCTCCGGGGAGGGCGAGCTCAACCGGCTCGACGACTACTGGGGCTACGGCATCGTCTCGGTGCGACGCATGCTCGAGACCGACCCCACCACCTACCCCGACGTCAACCCCCTGATCGTCGACGCCCCCGACGCCCAGCCCCCGGCGAGCGCCCTGCTGCCGGCACCCGAACCGACCACCGAACCCACCCCGACGGCCGACCCGACCCCCGACCCCGGCCCGCCGACCACGGCCGAGCCCGTCGACGGCCCACCCCTGCTGCCGGTCGCGCTCGGCCTGGGCGTGCTCACCCTCACCGGCACGGTCGCCGCCGTGCTGCTCCGCCGGCGCGCGCACAGGGACACGGCACCCGGGCACGACCGCTAGAAGGGCGGCTGCCCGCAACCGCGACCCCGGCGATCTCCCGACGCCCTCCGGGCGTGCGCTCAGGCGTAGCGGGTGACCGTGAACGTCCGGTCGCCCAGGTGCACGGTCGCGCCGTCGGGCACCGTCAGCCGCTGCCCCGGATCCGCGTCGACCACCGCGCCCGCTGCCTCGACCCGGGTGCCGTTGGCCGACGCGAGGTCCTCGACCCAGAACCCCTCGGGGCCGACGCCGAAACGCGCGTGCGTGCGTGAGAGGGACCGCCCCGGGTCGTCGATCGCGATCGCGTGGTCGCACGGCTCGCCCTCGATGGGGACAGGCCGACGCCCCACCACACCCGGCCCCGAGACGCTCATCGCCTCACCCGTGTCGAGCGTCACGACGTAGAGCGCAGGGCCCGCGGGAACGGCCTCCGGCTCGCCGACCGGCGCGGGCACGGCCTCGGGCCCGTCGACGTGCGTCACGGGCTCCGCGACGGCCCCGGGCGTCGTCGGAGGCTCCACGACGGGCACAGGCGGTGCCACCGGCTGCGCGGCGGGTGTGCGTGCGGGAGGTCCGTCGACGGTCGCGACGGGCCCGTCGAGGGTCCCGAGGCGCACGGGCGTCGCGGGCGCGGCGGGCCGCTCGAGAGGCGGCGACGTCGCCGTACCGGGCGCCTGCACCATCCCGGGCACCGGGAGCACGTCGACGTCCGGCTCCGGGTCGAGGCGGAGCGCGCGCACGTCGACCACCACGCAGCCGGACGCGAGGTCGTGCCACGCACGCCGCCGTCCGGTGCCGTCCAGCCCGGCCGTCGCCACGAGGACGAGCGGCCCGATCACCGGGAGGACCGAGGACAGACCGACGAGCGCACCGCGGAGAACGGAGCGGCCGAGCCCGGGGGCGAACGGTGTGGCGAGCCGGGCCGTTCGCAGTCCGAGCGCGAGCTGCCCCGGCGTCGCCCCCGTCCGTGCCTCGGCGAGCACGAGCGCCACCGCGGCCTCGACCACGACGAGCGCCGTGACGACCACCGAACCCGTCAGGAGCAGCACCGCGACGCCCGGCAGGGCCACGATCAACAGGTCGAGCACCGTCGCGGCCACGCGCCGGCCCACCCGCGCGGGCGTCACGCCGTCGAACGCGGGGCCGAGCGGCTGGGGGACTCGCACGTCGGCGCCCTGACGCGGACGCGAGGCCACGGCCACGCCGCCGTCGGCGCCGTGCACGTGCTCACGCGTGGGACGTCGCGAGCCACCCCAGTGCCGCTGAGCCTCCTCGACCCCGGCATCGACCACCGTGAGGTCGATCACCGCGCCGCAGCGCGTGCAGAACGTGCTCCCGGGAGCGACCGGTGCGTGGCACGCCGGGCACGTCGAGCTGCTCATCCGTCCACGCTCCCGGCTCGTCGTCCCTGGCCGGGCAGCAGACTAGCGCCACCGCGCCGCCGCGGACCTCAGGACGTGAGGGTGCGCAGCGCCTCGACGGCCCCGGCCCCGAGCAGCGCGACGGGCAGGGCGAGCACGGTCGCGAGGCCCTCGAGCGCGTCGGCCGAGCGCGAGAACCCGACGGACCGCCACCCGCGGCCCAGGGGCAGGCTCAGCCAGACGACCAGCAGCCCGAGCACCGTCACGCCGGCTGCCACCAGCAGCAGGGTGCCGACGTCCGCACCGGCCGTCCCTGCCGCGGAGGCCAGCCCACCGGCGAGCGCGAGCTCGAGCACGAGGAGCACCGCGGCGCCGCGCTGCGTCCAGCGCACGGCCGCGGGCCGCACCGTGCGGGGCTGGAGCGCGAGCACCACGGCGACGAGCAGCACCGCCGCGACACCCGCCCAGCGCGCGAGCGCACTCTCCCCAGCGGACGCGAGCAGCACGGGCGCGCACACGACCGCGAGCGCCGCGAGCACCGTGGCACCCGCGTCCCGCCGCCGTTCGGCCGCGTCGACGGCCTTGGTGACCATGCGCAGGTTGACGCGCCCGAGCGGCACGGGCTCGGGCGCGCGCACGAGCGAGACCGTGCGCGCGACCGGGGTGATGTCGAGGAGCTGCTCGTCGGGCACGTCGACGCTCAGCGAGGGGAGCACGCGCAGCGCCAGCGGGACAGCACCGAGCAGCGCGCCGGCCGCGAGCACGCCGGGCAGCTCGGCGGCGAGCACGAGGGCGGTCACCGCCGCGGCCGCACCGAGCGCCACGAGCAGCACCACCGCGAGCTCCGCGGCCTCGTCGCGACGCCGTCGGGCGACGGCCCAGCGCACGGCCGCGGCCGCCGTGGCACCGCACAGCCCCGCGACCACCGCGAGGCGCCCCGACGCGGAGGCCGCGGGCTGGACCGTCGCCACGCCCGCCGCACCCGCGACCAGCACCGCGACGACCGTTGGCCAGGTCGAGCCGAACGCGCCGGGCCTGGCGGGGGCGGCCGCGAGGAGCAGCGCGGCCCCGAGGGCGACCGCGACGAGGAGGGGACGGACCGAGGGCTGCGGCGCGCGGTCGAGCACCTCGAGCCCGACGACGGCCGCGAGCACGACGGCGGCCGCACCCGCGACGGCGAGCCACCAGGGCGACGCCGTCGGGCGCGCGGCGGCCGGGTCCCGCCGCACCTCGACCCGGCGCTCCGTGGGGCGCACGGGCGCCGCACCGCGACGCGACGTGACGAGGTGCAGCACCGCTCCGTCGGGCAGCTGATCGCCCGTGACCGCGTACACGTCGACCACCCGAGCGGCGGAGTCGACGACGGCGAGCGCAGGGTCGTCGAGCGCGACACCCGCGGCGCGCAGCGCCTCGTAGACGGGGACGCCGTGCGGGACGGCGACGTCGACGGTGCGCTCGGCGAGGCGCAGACCCACCCGGGTCAGGGGTGCTGCCACCACACCGCCTCCTGTGTCACGCCTGGTCATGGCCGGTCGACGCCGTCCGGCGACCGCGCGCTCATACTAGGGTGCCGCCCATGACCGCAGCCGCTCCGCGTACCCGGCGGCTCGAGCCGCCGACCGTGCCCACCGGTCGCCTCACCCTCCAGCCGCCGCCCGAGCTCCAGCCCTCGGACGGGATCAGCGGGAGCCTGTCGATGATGCTGCCGATGCTCGGCAGCCTCGGCAGCATCGTGTTCATCGCGGTCGCCTCACCCGGACCACGCGGCTACATCGCGGGCGGCATGTTCCTCGTCGCGACGCTCGGGTTCGTCGTGGTGAGCATCTGGCGGCAGCGTTCCCAGCACCAGGCGACCGTGGTCGGCGCCCGCCGCGAGTACCTCGCCTACCTCGCCGAGCTGCGCACGACCGTGCGGCAGGCGGCCCGCGCGCAGCGGCGCCGCGCCGTGTGGGACAGCCCCGACCCCCGCGCGCTCGCCGTGGTCGCCGAGGAGCGCTCACGCGTGTGGGAGCGCCTGCCCGACGACGTCGACTTCCTGCGCGCCCGCGTGGGCGAGGCGGACCAGCCGCTGTGCCTCGAGCTCGAGCCGCCCGAGACCGCACCGCTCGCGCAGCTCGACCCCGTCGCGGCCTCCGCCGCGCACCGGTTCCTCGTGACCCACGAGGTGCAGCACGACGTGCCCTTCGCGGTCGACGTGCGTCAGGCGGCCCGGGTCGAGATCACCGGCACCGAGGAGCACGCCCGCGCCCTCGCACGCGCGCTCGTGCTCCAGCTCGCGACCTTCCACTCCCCCGAGCACCTGCGCGTCGTCGTGCTGGCGTCGCCCACCGCGCTGCCCGCGTGGGACTGGGCCAAGTGGCTGCCGCACGCCCACAGCCCCGCCGCACGCGACGCCGTCGGGCCCGCACGGATGATCGCGACCTCACTCTCCGAGGTCGAGGACCTGCTGCCCGAGGGCCTGAACGACAGGCCCCGGTTCGGCACGGGTACCGCACCGACGCCGCACGTGCTCGTGGTGGTCGACGGCGGCGAGGTGCCCGCCGGCAACGCCGTCGTCACCCGGGAGGGTGTGCTCGGCGTCACGACCCTCGACCTGCCCGAGCGCTGGACCGACCTGACCGACCCGCGCACCATGCGCCTGAACCTCGGGGCGCGGACCGTCCGCCCCGTCGCGGGCGACACCCGCCCGGGCGTCGAGCTGCTCCGGCTCGGCTCCCCGACGATCGTCGCGACCGCCGACCAGCTGTCGGTCGCCGACGCGGAGGCCGCCGCCCGGCGCCTCACGCCCCTGCACGTCGAGCAGGGGCCGCGCACCGGGGACGCCGAGGTCTCGGCCGAGCTCACCGACCTGCTGGGCGTGGGCGACGTGCGCGACTTCGACCCGGACGTGCACTGGCGCCCGCGCCTGCAGCGGGACCGCCTGCGCGTGCCGATCGGCCTCACGACCCAGGGCCAGCCGCTCGCGCTCGACATCAAGGAGTCCGCCCAGCAGGGCATGGGCCCGCACGGGCTGATCATCGGCGCGACCGGCTCGGGCAAGTCCGAGGTGCTGCGCACGCTCGTGCTCGCGCTCGCCATGACGCACTCCTCGGAGGACCTCAACTTCGTCCTCATCGACTTCAAGGGCGGCGCGACGTTCGCAGGCATGGCCGACATGCCCCACGTGTCCGCGATCATCACGAACCTGGGCGAGGAGCTCAGCCTCGTCGACCGCATGCAGGAGGCGCTGCAGGGCGAGATGACGCGGCGGCAGGAGCTGCTGCGCGCCGCGGGCAACTTCGCCAACGTCACCGACTACGAGAAGGCGCGCGCCGGCGGGCGCACCGACCTGCCGCCGCTGCCCGCGCTGCTGATCGTGGCCGACGAGTTCTCCGAGCTGCTGAGCGCCAAGCCCGAGTTCGTCGAGCTGTTCGTCGCGATCGGCCGGCTGGGCCGCTCGCTGCAGATGCACCTGCTGCTCTCGAGCCAGCGGCTCGAGGAGGGCCGCCTGCGCGGCCTCGAGTCCCACCTGTCCTACCGCATCGGCCTGCGCACGTTCTCGGCCGCGGAGTCCCGCACGGTGCTGGGTGTGCCCGACGCCCACACCCTCCCGCCCGTGCCCGGCATGGGCTACCTCAAGCCCGACACGACGTCGCTCGTGCAGTTCCGGGCGTCGTACGTCTCGGGGCCGCCGCCCGCGCGTCGGCGCAGCTCCACGGGTGACGCGACGCGGCGCGGCCACGCGCGGATCGAGCCGTTCACCGTGACCCCCGTGCTGGCCCCCGCGACCGTGGACGACGCACCCGTCACGCCCGACCCGGTGGTGGCCGAGGACGAGCGCGTGACGTTCGACATCGCGGTGCAGCGCATGAAGGGGCACGGCCTGCCCGCGCACAAGGTGTGGCTCGAGCCGCTCGTCGTGCCCGCGACCTTCGACCAGCTCATGCCCGACCTGACGGCCGACCCGCGGCTCGGCCTCGTCTCACCCACGTGGCGCGGGGCGGGCGACCTCGTGGTGCCTCTCGGCGTGGTCGACCGGCCGCTCGAGCAGCGCCGCGAGAACCTCACGCTCGAGCTGGGTGGAGCCGCCGGGCACGTCGCGATCGTCGGCGGCCCGCGCAGCGGCAAGTCGACGGCGGCACGGTCGCTCGTCGCGGCCCTGTCCCTCACCCGCACCCCGCAGGAGGTGCAGGTCTACGTGCTCGACTTCGGCGGCGGCACCTTCTCGCCGTTCCAGCGGGCCGCGCACGTCGCCGGAGTCGCGTCACGTGCCGAGCCCGACGTGGTGCGGCGGATCATCGCCGAGATCGACGGGATCGTCGACGCCCGCGAGCTCTACTTCCGCCAGCACGGCATCGACTCGATCGAGACCTACCGTCAGCGGCGCGCGGAGGGCCTGGTCGACGACGGCTACGGCGACGTGTTCCTCGTCGTGGACGGCTGGAGCACGATCCGCGCCGAGTTCGACGAGCTCGAGCCCGAGATCCAGGCGCTCGCGGGTCGCGGGCTCACGTTCGGCCTGCACCTGGTCGCGACCGCGAACCGCTGGATGGACTTCCGCACCCAGATCAAGGACGTGTTCGGCACCAAGCTCGAGCTGCGGCTGGGTGACCCGATGGACTCGGAGGTCGACCGCAAGGTCGCCGCCAACGTGCCCACAGGTCGCCCCGGTCGCGGCCTGACAGCCACCCGGCACCACGTCATGGTCGCGCTGCCGCGCGTCGACGCGAACCCCGACGAGGCGAGCCTCGGCGCCGGCGTCGACGACCTGGTCCGGCGCATCGGCGAGGCGTGGACCGGCCCCGCGGGGCCCAAGCTGCGCCTGCTGCCCGAGCGCATCGACCTCGAGCAGGTGCGCGCGATGGCCGGCCCCGCGAGCCGGGACCTGCTGCTGGGCATCGACGAGGCCGCCCTCGGCCCCGTGGGGATCGACCCGCGCGAGGACTCGCACCTGTACGCGTTCGGCGACTCGGGCTCGGGCAAGTCCGCGCTGCTGCGCGCCGTCGCGGCCGAGGTGCGCCGCCTGCACACCCCGCAGGAGGCCCAGGTGTTCGCGGTCGACCTGCGCCGCTCGCTGCTCGGCGAGATCCCCGAGGAGTACCTCGCGGGCTACCTCACCACCGCCGAGCAGGCGCAGCAGGAGATCTCGGCGCTCGCCGACTACCTGCGCGGCCGTCTGCCCGGGCCGGACGTGACGCCCGAGCAGCTGCGCACGCGGTCGTGGTGGTCAGGGGCCGAGGTCTACGTGCTCGTCGACGACTACGACCTGGTCGCGACGTCCACGGGCAACCCGCTCACGCCGCTGGTCCCGCTGCTCGCCCAGGCGCGGGACGTGGGCCTGCACCTGGTCCTCACGCGCCGCTCGGGCGGTGCGAGCCGCGCGATGTTCGAGCCCGTGCTCCAGGCGCTGCGCGACCTCGCGGCCCCCGGGCTCGTGCTCTCGGGCAGCCCCGACGAGGGCCCGCTGATCGGCTCCGCGCGACCCGTCCAGGGCGTCGCGGGGCGCGCGCAGCTCGTCACGCGCGAGCGCGGCCGCCGCGTGGTCCAGCTCGCGTTCGAGCCCGCGTCGCACTGACGGCCCGCCCCGGTTCAGCCGCGCGCCTCCCGCGCCGCACGCCGTCGGGCCCGCAGCGACGCGAGCGAGAACTGTGCGCGCACGCGTTGACGCCACGGCACCGACGCGCGCATCGCGCCCACGGCGGCGTCGACCTCGCGCCAGTAGGCCTCGACCTGCGCATCGGTCGGTTCACCCGGTCCGAAGATGAGCGCGTCCGCCCCGGCGGCGAGCCCCGCCACCGGGGCCCCCACCCGACCGGTGCGGCGCAGGCGCTCGTCACCAGGGGTGCGATCGGGTGACGCGAACGCGCGCGCCAGGTGCACGGCCGCCTCCCGGCGGGTCGCCGTCCCGGGCGGGGGGCGACGCAGGTCGCGCGCGTGGTCGAGCACCTCGTCCCAGCCCCCGGCGACCCGGCCCACGGTGGGACCCGAGGTGCGTCGACGCTCGCGCCGCCGCCGCTTGGCGGCGTTGACCAGCATGAACGGCAGCACCAGCAGGATCAGCGGGATGCCGACCACCGCGACGGCCCGGAGCACCTCGGCCCAGAACCAGGGCGCGTCGATCTGCTCCTCGGTGTCCTCGGTACGCGGCTGCTCGGTGTCGTCGTCCGGCGGGGTCACCGGGTCCTCGGGCGGCGGCGGTGGCTGCATCACCTGCGGCTGCGGCTCGGAGGTCTCCTCGGGCGTGTCGTCGTCGGGCGTCTTGCTCTCGGGCGGGGTCGGGTCGAACAGCACCCAGCCGTGCCCCGCGAACGCGATCTCGACGTACGCCTCGACGTCGGCACCCGTGAACGTGATCTCGGCGTCGCCCGCGCGGGCCCCGCCGTCCTCGCCGTCCTCGGGGTCGGGGGGTGCCAGGGCCAGCACGACGCGCGCGGGCAGGCCCATCTCACGCGCCATCAGGGCCATCGCCGACGCGTACTGCTCCCCGTCGCCGACCATGAGCTCGCCCGTCAGGAGGGTCGTCAGACGGTCCGCGCCGTGACCCGACAGGGACGGGTAGTCGTCGTTGGCCTCGATGCCGTGGCTGAACCAGCCGCGCTCGGCCAGGCCCTGCTCGAGGGTGCGCGCGATGAGCGCGGGGGTCGCTGCGGTGCCCGCGAGCTCACCCGCGAAGAGCGGCACGGCGTCGGGCACCCCGTCGGGCGCGGGCAGCGTGACCGCACCCGCCCGCGCGCCCCCGAGGGCGTCGTCGGAGGGCTGCTCGGGCACCACGGTGCGCACGGTCCAGCGCGTGCCCGCGGGCACACCCCCGGTGAGCACCGCGGTGCCCGTCGCGTCGTTGTAGCGCAGGTCCGCCGCGAGGTCGGTCGCGCGGGGACCTGCGAAGTCGAACCGTTCGGCGTAGCCGACCGTCGGCAGCCAGACCATCGGCAGGTCGTGCACCTCGAGCTCGACCGTGGTGGTCTCGCCGCGCACCGACGTCGCGATGGTCTCGCCCACGCGACGGAACGAGCCCGAGCCCTCGGCCGCCTCCGAGCCCGCGACGTTCCACACCACACCGTCGAACGCGTCGAGGGTCGCCAGTCGCACCACCGCGTCCTCGGGCAGGCCGCGCACCGTGACGAGCTCGGTCTCCTCCCAGTCCTTGACGAACTTGCGGAAGACCGACAGGGGCGACGGGTGGTCCCGCGGGTCGAACGGCGGGACGATCTCGTCGCGCAGCACGAACCGCGGCCGCTGCTCACCGAGCACCGGCCCGGCGATCCCGCCGGCGGCGGCCGTCACCGCGAGCAGCACCGTGAGGCTCACCAGACGGCGTCGGGCGAGGCTCCCCGCCCGCCACGACGCCCACACGAGCAGACCCAGCACCAGCGCGACACCTGCGGCCGCGGGCAGCACGGTCACCTTCGTCCCGAGCAGCACCGCGACCCCGAGCACGACGACGGGCACGAGCGCGGCCCAGGTCGCGCGCGGCGACCGCACGCGGACCGCCACCCCCACGCCGACGGCCGACCCCACGAGCGCGAGCAGGTAGGGCGCCACGAGGAGGTTGCCGCTGCTGCCCAGCGCGGGATCGAGCGTGAGGACCTGCTTCCACACGGTGAGGGTGCCGGTGAGCAGCAGCGCGAACGCCTCCGGTGTGGGCAGCACGCGCGCGAGTGCGAGCGTCGGCGCGGCGAGGGCCGTGCCGAGCAGCAGGTACGCGCTCAGGGTGACGGCGGCCGTGACGAGCACCCCCCACCCGCGCCTCGCGGCGACCCACGCGAGGCCGCCTCCCACCAGCAGGCCGCCGAGCGCGGGTGCCGTGATCGCCGCTGCCCCGTAGACGGGCACGAGGGGCAGCACGGCCAGGCCCACCGCACCGGTGAGCACCGCGGCGTCGAGCAGCGGACGGCGCCGCGCTTCACGCAGGTCGCTGGTCATCCGGCGACCACCCGCCGCAGCACGCGGGGCAGGTCGGCGAGCGTGCCGATGCGCGCGAGCGACAACGTGCCCTGCGTCCGCACCTCGATCTCGCCGCCCTCGGCGCACGCGAGCACCAGCGCGCGCACGCCCACGGGTACGTGCGTCGCGTGGGTGCGCAGCTCGGTCCAGCTCGCGACGGATCCCGTGACCAGGATCGCGACCGACGCGTCCGCGGCCTCGCGCGCGACCCACGGGCCGAGACGGTCGGTCGCGACGCCGTCGGACGAGGCCTCGAGGCCCGAGAAGTCGTCGAGGAGCCGCGGCGGGGTGTCGGTGCGCAGGTGACCCGTGCCCGCGAGGACGGTGAGCTCACGCTCGTCCCGCAGTGCCTGGACGCCGATCGACGCGGCTGCCGCGACCGCGAGCTCGAACTCGTCGGCCGAGGCGTAGTCGGCCGTCGCGCTCGACACCGCGAGCGCCGTGTGGGTGCGCCGGGTGTCCTCGAACTGGCGCACCATGAGCTCGCCGATGCGCGCGCTGGTGCGCCAGTGGATGTGCCGACGGTCGTCACCCGCGACGTAGTCGCGCAGCGCGTGGAAGCTCATGTCCGAGTCGGACTTCACGCGGGTGGCCTGGCCCTCGAGGTCGCGCAGCACGCCCGACGCCGCGCCCCAGAGGGACACGAGCCGCGGGTGCACGTACAGGTCCACGGGGTCCGTCCAGCGCACCCGGCGGCCCAGGAGTCCGAGGGGGTCGCCGCGCACCGAGCGCACCGGTCCGACGACGACGACGGCGCGGCGTGAGGTCGGGATCGCGAAGACGTCCTCGTGCACACCACCCGGGCCGAGGGACGGCAGGTGGAAGTCCGCGGCCCCGCGCCCGACGGGGAGCTCGATCTGCGCCGGCAGCAGGCGGCGCCCCGACGTGTTGCGCACCACGATGCGCCCGACGGCGCGGTCCCCCACGGTGACGCGGTTGTCCGACAGCTCGAGGTCGACGGCGTAGGTCGACCGGCCGAAGGTCAGCGCGAGTCCCACCGCGAACGCGCCGAGCAGCCCCACCGCGGGCACGGTGAGCTCGACCCAGCCGAGCCACCAGCCTGCGCCACCCAGCACGAGGGCAAGGGCGAGCGCCGCCCAGCCCAGGGGCGAGACGGGGTGGACCAGACGGGCGAGACGCCGTCCGGCTCGGCGCAGTGCACTCACGGGCGTCCTCAGACCCGCGTGGCCGGGGGTGCGGTCTCGTCGAGGATGCGGCGCAGCACCTGCTGGGGCGTGACGCCCGCGAACTCGGCCTCGGTGTCGAGCATGATGCGGTGCGCGAGCACGGGCTCGGCGAGCAGCTTCACGTCGTCGGGGATGACGTAGGTGCGTCCCTGGCTCGCCGCCCAGACCTTCGCGGTGCGCACGAGCGCGAGCGCGCCGCGCACGCTCACGCCGAGCGCGGTCTGCGCGTCGGCCCTGGTCTGCTCGGTGAGGCGCGCGATGTAGTCCAGCACCGCGGTGTCGATGTGCACCGACGCGCCGAGCTGCGCCATCTCGCCCACGGCCTCCGTGGTGATGCGCGGGGTGAGGTGCGCGGTGCGGTCCCGCTCGGCCGAGCCCGCGAGGATCTCGATCATCGCGTCGTGGTCCGGGTAGCCGATCGAGGTCTTGATGAGGAAGCGGTCGAGCTGGGCCTCGGGCAGGCGGTACGTGCCGGCCTGCTCGACGGGGTTCTGGGTCGCGATGACCATGAACGGCCGGCCCACCGGGTGCGACACCTTGTCGACCGTGACCTTCGACTCCTCCATCACCTCGAGCAGGGCGGACTGCGTCTTGGGCGAGGCACGGTTGATCTCGTCCGCGAGCACGACCGAGGCGAACACCGGGCCCGGGTGGAACTCGAAGTGGCGCGCGCCCTGGTCGTAGATCGTCACGCCCGTGACGTCCGACGGCAGCAGGTCGGGCGTGAACTGGATACGGCTGTGGGTGCCCTGGACGGTCGCCGCGATCGCCTTGGCGAGAGAGGTCTTGCCCGTCCCCGGGGCGTCCTCGAGCAGCAGGTGACCCTCGGCCAGCATGCAGGTCAGGGCGAGCCGCACCGCGTGGTCCTTGCCGAGCACGGCCTGACCCACGTTGTGCACCAGCGCGTCGAAGGTCTCGGCGTACCAGGCGCTCTGCTCGGGCGTGATCGTCACGGGTGGGTCTCCTCGGTCAGGGGTGGGGCGGTCCGGTGGGTTCGGGGGCGGCTCATCGTCACGGCGGGGTCTCGCCGCCGCCGGGCGGTGGGTCCTCGGGGACTGGCAGGACACCCTCGAAGACGTCGGTCCACGCCGTCGTGCCCCGGTCGTTGGACGCACGGACCCGGACCTGGACCACGCCTCCGTTCGTGGTGACGTCGTCAGCGATCGCGTGGCTCAGGCTCGTGCCTCCTGTCTGCCCGGTCGTCCAGTCGTCCCAGCGGATGTCGCGGCCACCCAGCAGGCGGTCGCGGTAGTAGCCCTCGCGCCACTGGTACTCGTAGGTCACGGTGAGGCCACCCGTCGCGGCGGCCGACCAGGTCGCCTGGAAGCTCTCCCGTCCGCTGAACGTCACCGAGCCGGGCGTCACGGGGCCGGGAGCCGTGGTGACCGTGGCGCTCGCGCTGTTGCTCTGCGCCCCGCAGCCGACCTCGTTGCACGCCCGGACGACGAAGCTGTAGCCGCCGGCCTCGAGCCCGGTGACCGTGCGCGAGCCGAGCGTCGCCCACGCGCCGCCGTTGACCGCCACCTCGAACCGGCGGTTCTGCCCGCCTGCCCAGTCGGGGTCACCGAAGCTCAGCTCGACAGCGCCGGCGTTCGGAGACGTCGCGCTCAGGCCGGTGACCTGGGACGGCACGGTGGCGTACGGGACGTCGAGCACTGCTGACCAGGCGCCCGCGCCCGCCTTGTTGAGCGCGCGCACCTGGAACGTGTAGCTGCCCGGCCGCGCGGGGTCCACCACGTGCCGGTTGCGACTGCTCGGGGCCTGCGGGTTGCCGCCATCGACGCGGATCTCGTAGCCGGAGATCGCGTCGCCGTTGTTCGCCGGGTCGGCCCACGTCACCTCGAGGGACCCCCCGCCGAAGATGCTCTGGTTGTAGCGCTGCGCGCTCAACGCAGGGGCGTCCGGCGGCGCGGCCGGGACCACCGAGGCGGACATCGCGCTCCAGTCGCCCGGGTCCGGAGCTCGGTTCACCGCGCGCACGCGCACCGAGTAGGCCGTGCCGTTCGCGAGACCCGAGAAGGTGTGGCTCGTCGACGCGGTCTGCGCCGAGGCCGAGCCACCCGGCGGGGCCGGGCTGATCTCGAGGTCGTAGCGCTCGATCGGCGAACCGTTGTTCTCGGGTGCGGTCCACGTGGCGGTGACCGAGCCGTTCCCCCACTCGAGCCTCGGTGCGCCCGGTGCCGCCGGGCGCACGTCGGGGCGGGCGGGCGCCGACGCCGGACTCGCGTCGGAGGTGCCGACGGCGTTGCGGGCCGTGACCGTGAACGTGTACTCGACGTCGTTGGTCAGCGCGTCCACGGTGCAGGTGGTGCTCGGGCACGAGGTGGTCGCCCCGCCCGGGGAGCGTGTGAGCGTGTAGCCCTCGATCTCGGCGCCGTTGTTCGCCGGCGCGTCCCACGCGAGGACGACGGCGCCGTCGCGCACCTCGCTCACGCGGGGCGCGGTGGGCGTGGACGGCCGTCCCCGGACCGTCACGATGACCCGTCCCTCGACCTCGCGGTCGGGGTCGCCCGTGACGTCGCGCACCCGGTAGCGCGTCACCATCTGCCCGATGAAGCCCTGGACCGGCCGCACCGTCACGCGGTCCCCGCTCACGCCCGCCTCGCCCGCGCCGGGGGTCTCGACCACGGCGTCGACCACCGTGAGCGGACGGTCCGGGAACGGGTTGTAGGCACCGGCGAGCACCGCGACGGTCGACGCGCCGCCCTCGACGCCGTCGGGCACCCGGTGGTCGAGCACGCGCGCGAGCTGCCGCGTGCTGGCGATGACCCGGAAGTCCACCTGTGCGGGGATCGCGCGGTCCGTCCCATAGCCGATCTCGAGGCCCACACCGCCCACGGTGCCCTTGCGCGCGGTCGCCGCCGCCGAGACGGTGAGCACCGAGCCGTCCAGGGTCACCGTGAACCCTGGCGGCGGCGCCGAGGTGAGCCGGTACGTGTAGCGCGTGGTGCCCTCGGCGGTCTCGACGGGTGCCGAGGTGAACGAGCGCAGGTCCACCTGGTTGCTCTCGTCGGGTGCGACGTCGAGCACCGACGGCGTGAAGGTCGGCGGGTAGTCCTCGGCCGCGAGCACCGTGATGGGCAGCGTCATGAAGGTCGAGCGCGAGCCCAGCCCTGCGCCGTCCGTCACCTCGAACGAGATCGACGCGGGTCCCGCGTAGCTGCGCTGGGCCACGTAGCGCAGGGTCTCGCCGTCCACCCAGAGCTGGCTCCCGTCGCTCTTGGTCGCGGTCACGGTCGTGGCGTCGACCACGCGCGCCTGCTTGCCGGGCGCCACCTGCACCTGCTCGGCGAGCGGGATGCGCAGCTCCTCACCCGCGATGACCCGCAGCTCGGGAGCCCGCGGCCGCGGGACCGGCGGGAAGTCGCCCAGCGCAGGGACCGTGATGAACGCGTAGCTACGCACGCCGTCGGCGTCGGGATGCGTGTTCGTGAGGCGGTAGGGCAGCGTCTGGGGCGTGTCGACGAGCGTCACGACCACGGTGCCCGACGCCGTCACCGTCGCGACGTCCTCGTCCTGCTCGAGCACCGAGACCTCGAGGTCGCTCAGCGGTCCGCTCGGGTTCTGGGCGAGCTCGAGCACGTCCACCTCGACCGAGGTCCGGTTGATCGTCTCCTCGGCGGGCACGACGACGTCCCGCGCGACCGGGGGCAGGAAGGGCGCGTCGTCGACCACCGTGACCGTGAGCAGGGCGCTGTCGCGCCCGCCGCGGTCGTTCAGCGCGGTGTAGCCGATGTGCAGCACACCCTCCTGCTCGGGGGTCTCGACCACGATGCGACGGTCCTGGACGCGCGCGACGACGCCGTCGGGCACCTCGAGCTCGGGCGCGAGGCTCAGCTCCGCCCCGCCGGTCGCGCGGTCGTTGGCGAGCACGCGCACCTCGATCGTCTGCCCGGGACGCACCGTGACGTCGTCGTTGCGGCTGAAGACCTCCGCGGCCGTGGGCGGGCGCTCCGCGATGCCGACGCGCACCGTGGCCGTCGCCCGCTGGCCCACCCAGTCCTCGACCGCGTAGGTGAACGTGTCGGTGCCCACCTCGCCCGGCAGCGCCTCGTACTCGAGCCAGTTCGCGCCCCGGTCGACGATGCGTCCCTTGGTGGGCGCCTGCGCCTGGCCGAGCAGCGTGACGCCGTCGCCGTCGGGGTCGATGCCCACGAGGGGCACCTCGATCCGCACGGTCTCGCCCGAGAACACGCGCGCCGTCAGCGCACGGGGCCGCGGCGGCGACTTGGCCTCGGGATCGGCGGCGTGCACGGTCACGGTGACGTTCGCGGCCGTGACGTTGCCCGCGCTGTCGCGCACCTCGAACGTCGCGCGCACGTCCATCGGGCTGTCGGGCGCCCGGAAGCGCAGCACCTCGCCCGAGACGAACATGAGTCCCTGGCCGCTCGACGGTGCCTCGACGAGCGTGGGCACGAGCGTGAGCTGGTCGCCGTCCGGGTCGTAGGCGCGCTCGAGGACGGGGATCGTCACGACCCCGCCCGTGCGCACCGACGCCTTCGCGTCCGGCACCACGGGGGGCTGCTGCGTGGCTGACGCCGGGATGGGCTGCACCAGCACGTCCCCCGTGGCCGAGGCCGTGCCGTTGGAGATCGTGTACCGCAGCACCACGGGCTCGGCGAGCACGCGTTCGGACAGGATCTGGAGCAGCTGGCGCTCGCGGATCGCGACCCTCAGGCCGGTGCCCTCGGGCACCTCGACCGACTGCACCACGAGCACGCCACCGGCCGGGTCCTCGTCGTTGGCGAGCGGGTCGATCGTGACCTCGCCGCCCGGCGGCAGCAGCGCGACGTCGAGCACGGCCGTGGGCGGCGGGACGGTCTCGGGCCGCGCGAGCACGTCGATGCGCGCGATCGCGACGACCTGCTGCGGCGAGGCCGTGAGCGTGAACGTGACGTAGTAGCTGCCGGGGTTGGGCGCGCTGAAGCTGAAGGTGCCCGAGGACAGGTCCGTCTCGATGGTCGCGCCGGGCACCTCGTCGACCCCCGCGAGGCGCACGGGTTCGCGCGAGACGCTGCGCACCGCGTCGAGCGGCCGCACGGTCACGGGTGAGTCGACGTAGGTCTGCGCGTGGACGGGGTCGACGACGGGCGGCAGCGACCCCGCCGGCCGCACGTCCACGTGCAGCGTGCCCTCGACCGTCTCGACGCCGTCGGAGACGAGCACGGTCACGGTCTGGCGCCCGAGGGTCGCGCCGTCGGAGGTGAACGTGACCTCGCCGTCCTGTCGCGTCCGGACCGTGCCGCCCGCCGCGGTGACCCCGCCCGCGAGCACGAGGTGGTCGCCGTCGGGGTCCTGGAAGTCGGGCAGCACGTGGTAGGTGGCCGAGGCGCCCTGCTCGACGAGCATCGCGCCCACGCGCACCTGCTCGGGCGCGGCGTTGTCGCCCGGGTCCCGGACCGTCAGGCGCACCGTCGCGGTCGACGGCGCCGAGCTCCCGCGCCCGTCGGAGATCGTGTAGGTGAGCTCAGCCGTGCCCGTGGCGTCGGCCGCGGTCGTCAGCTGCAGCGCGCGGCCGCCGTAGACGGGCGTGAGGGTGCCGAACTCGGCGGGCAGCGGGTCGTGCTCCGAGATCGCGAGGATCCCGCAGTCGGACGACGAGTCGTTGTCGATGACCGACAGGATCATCGTCCGCCCCGCGCGGACGCCGTAGTCGTCGTCGTTCGCCACGGGCGACGCGGACTCCGCGGAGCACTCGGCCTGGAGGTTCGTGGTCGCCTCGCGGCTCTCGGTCTCCTCGGCCGTGTTCTCGGTCTCCTCCTCGCGCTCGACGTCCTGCCAGTTCGGCTCGCGCACCTCCGGGTCCTGCCGCGGCAGCCACAACCGACCGCTCAGGGTGTCGTTGAGCACGACGACGTCGCGGTTGACGCGGAAGACCAGCTGTTCGCGCGTCCCCATCGTCGCGAGGTCGACGACCTGGGCGTCCTCGCCGTCGCACAGCTCGACGTAGCTGCCCGTCGCCGAGGCCCACGCACCGAGCGCGCACCCGGCGACCCGCACGGGCGCCGCGGCCGTGCCGCTCCCGCCCGTCGTGTGCTCCCGCACCGTGCCCCCGCCCAGGGGCACCTCGAGCAGCGCCGTCGTCGTCGCGACGAGCACGACGTCGGCCTGCGGCCCGGGCTGCTGGAGCGTGAGCTCGGTCCCGTAGGACCCCAGGTCCACCTCGCCCGACGGCGTCCGCACGGTGGTGCCGGCCAGCGTGACGAGGTCGTCCCCCACGGCGGTGACCTGGTCGAGCGGGCGCGAGCCGTCCCCGGCCAGCTCACCGGCCTCGGCCACGTGGGCACCCTCGTCGTCGACCACCGCGCGCCAGAGCGTGCCGTCGGCCTCGGCTCCCAGCACCGTGCCGCTCCGGGCCACGACGGCGAGGCCCCCCGGGCCCAGCTCGAGATCCGGCTCGTCCCCGTCGACGCTCAGCGTGCCGACCATGCGCGTGGTGCGTGCCCACACGTCGCCCTCGCCGGGCTCGACGACCGCGACCACGCCCTGCGCCATCGAGACCTCGGCCTCGAACGGCACCGTCGTCTGGCCCGCGAGGGTCACGCTCGCCGGGTCCACCACCGAGACCTTGCCCGGCTCGAGCATCAGCACGTCGCCCTCGTCCTGGAGCACGTCGAACTCGGCCTGCTCGGCCACGAGGCCCGCGTTGAGCTCCTCGATCTCGGGGTTGTACCGGCCGAGCTTGAGGGCGGAGGCGTTGGTGAGCCAGACCGCGCCGTCGTGCAGGTCCACCTGCGAGACGGGCGTGCCCGGGTAGACGATCGCGAGGGTCGCGGCCACGAGGGGCACGGTGACGGCGGCGCCCATGCGCGTGCCGCGCTGGAGCCTGCCCTGGGGACGGTCGGTGCGCGCCGGGGGCGGCGCGACCCTGCGCCCGGCGCTCACGACGTGCACCCCACGGCGGGCTCGGTCGACGCCCTGCGGTCCTCGCGCACGAGCGACACCTCGATGCACACGGGCGTCCCCGCCTCGGCGTCGGGGGTGAAGGTCACCGACGGCTCGTCGACGAGCTCGAGGGCGGGCTCACCGCCGGCCACGGTCACGCCCCACGCGTACCGGTCGCCGTCCTGCGGGTCGGGGTTCTGCCACGTGAACGTCACGGCGTCGCCCTCCCAGGCGCCCGTGAGGTCCGCGGGCGCGGGAACGGCGACGAGGGTCGGCGTCGTGACCGAGGCGGTAGGCGTCGGGTCGGACGTGGGCTCGGGGTCGCCGCCGAACGCGAGGACGGCCGCCGTGGCGCCGGCGCCCAGGACGAGCACGCCGGCCACGACCGCCGCGACGCGCGCGCCGCGACGCGGTCCTGGCTGCACCTCGGGCGGCGGTTGCCGGCCCACCTGGGCGTGCCAGCTGGCGGGGACGCCGTCGACCTCGCCACCCTCGTGGGCCGGCACCGGCCCGGGCGCAGCGACGACGGGGCCGGCCGTGGGACCGACCGCGGTCGGCACCGGCGCGTCGACGGCCGGGGCGTGGAGCGCCAGCGCCGCTGCCGAGACCTCGACCCCGCCGTGGTGCGACGTAGGGGCGGGCGGCGCTCCCTCCGGCGACACCGTCTGCACCGGGCGCAGACGGGTCGCCTGGTCGTCGCCCTGGTCGTCGGTGCGCGCGTCGACCGCCTCGACCACGTCCTCGGGCAGGTCGAGCGCGGTGAGCGGCAGCATGAGCTCGGCCTCGACCTGCTGGAGCGCACGCGCGAGCCCGAGGGCCGACGGGTGCCTGCGTGCCGGGTCCTTGTCCATCGCGCGCGCGAGGACCGCGTCGAGCTGCTCGGGCACGTCACCGCGACCCGTGGGGGCCAGCGGCGAGCGCTCGATGCGGGCGATCAGGTCGGCCGCCGAGTTCGCCCCGCCGGGCACCTCGAACGGCGAACGGCGCGCGAGCAGCGAGTACACCGTCGCGGCGAGCGAGTAGACGTCCGAGCGCTCGTCACCCCGCGGGTCCTCGGCGAGGAGCTCGGGCGGCGACCACGGGATCGACATCCCGGTCGCGGCACCCGAGGCCAGGGTCGTCGCGGCGATGCCGAAGTCGGTCAGCGCGGGCCAGCCGAAGTCGGTGATCAGCACGTTCGCCGGCTTGACGTCGCGGTGCAGGATCCCGGCGCGGTGCGCGGTCTCGACCGCGGACGCGAGCCGCACGCCGATGCGCAGCACCTCGGCGACCGACATGCGTTCGTTGCGGTACCGCTGGCCCAGCCCCGGCCGCGAGCAGTACTCCATCACCAGGTAGGGACGGCCGTCGGCGGCGACGTCGGCGTGGTGGATCGTCACGATCGACGGGTGGTGCGACAGGCGCGCCATCATGTCCGCCTCGGCGCGGAACCGCTCGCGCACCTCGTCCCCGAGGGACGCCGCGAGCAGCACCTTGACCGCGACCGAGCGTCGCGGCATCTGCTGCTCGTAGAGGAAGACGTCGGCGAACCCACCCATGCCGAGCAGCCGGACGAACTCGTGCCCGGGCAGCGTGGGTGGGGTCGACGGCTCGCGGCGCGTGCTCATGCCCCCCTCTCCACGACGAAGGTGACGCCCTCGCCCAGGTCGACGACCACGCCGGGCTCGACGACGGTCGGCTCACCCGGGTGCAGGCGCTGCGGCCCGGCACCCTGGCGCAGGAGGAGCACGCCGTTGGTCGAGCGGAGGTCGGTCACGACGACGTCCTCACCCTCCTGGCGCACCTCGGCGTGCGTGCGCGAGATGTCCTGGTTGGGGCTCGAGACCGTCACGAGACGCGGCAGCCGGCTGTTGGTGACCCGCGACACCTGGGGTGCGCGTCCGATGAGCACCGGCCGGTTGAGCGCGACGACGAGACCCGACGACATGAGGATCTTGGCGGGTGGGCCCTGCTCGGCGGCAGGCACGGCGAGCGGCCCCGGCACGGCGTCCCCCGCCCACTCGGGCAGCTGCCTGCGCAGCGCGACCACGTCCGAGCTGTGCACCGTCAGTCCGTCGTGGTCGTCGTCGTGCGCGGGCACGGGCGCGGGGACCTCGATCCCGGAGCGCGGTCCCGGGCCCGCCGTCGGCACCTCCTTGCGCGGCTCGCGGGCGACCGTCATCTCGGTCGGGTCGGCGGCGGCCGGGCGCTGCACCGGGGACCACGGCGAGGGCACCGGGGCCGACGGCGCGGGGGCGGGCAGCGGGGGTG